>JACRDP010000019.1 GCA_016212855.1 Elusimicrobiota bacterium | reverse complement strand
CTTCGGCCGAAGAATCGTTCGAATAGTGAAGCCTGACCCCTCTCTTATAAGGCCTCGACGCAGACGGCGACGCCGAGGCCGCCGCCGACGCTGATCGCGGCGACGCCGCGGCGCTTGGAGCGGCGGCGCAATTCGAGAAGCAAGGTGTGGACGAGGCGCACGCCCGTCGCGCCGAAGGGATGGCCGAGCGCGATCGCGCCGCCGTTGGGGTTGATGCGCTCGGGATCGATTCCTAGTTCGGCACGATCGAGCAGGACTTGGGCGGCGAAGGTCTCGTTGATCTCCCAAAGATCGACGTCGGCGACGCGCCAGCGGGCGCGCTCGAGCGCCTGGCGGACGGCGGGCACCGCGGCGTAGGCCATGCGTTCCGGCGGCACGCCGACCAAAGCCGACGAGACCAGGCGGCCGAGCGCGCGGCCCTTCGCGGCCTTGGGCGAGGTCAGGATCAGGGCCGCGCCGCCGTCGACGATGCCGTGGACGTTGCTGTGGGTCATGACCGTCGTGCCGTCGCTGAACAGGAGCTTGGCCGTCGCGAAACGTTCCGGGGACGCGTCCGCGAAGATCGCGTCGTCATCCACGGCGGCGCCGACGGGCACGATCTCCTCGGCGCGCAGCTTCGCCGCGGCGAACGCGCGCCGGTGAGAGCGCAGCGCCCAGATGTCCATGGCCTCGCGCGTCAGCTTGGCGTCGGCGGAGCGCTCCTCGGCGGTCTTGGCGATGTGCTTGCCGCAGGAGATGTCGGTGAACGAGGGCACGAAGATGTCGCGGCGCAGGCGGCTGGGCGTGTCGGCGCCGACCGCGGCGGAGATCGCGGCGTCCCCGCGCGCAACCGCCTCGGCCGCCGTCGTGACGGCCAACAGGCCGGTGCCGCAGGCGAGCGAGACGGCCGTGCCGGTCGTCTCCGGAGGACAGCCGGCCCGGTGGCTGACGTAGCGCGCGCCGTAGCAGCCGTGGGGCCCGACCGGGTACATGTTCCCGAACGCGACGAAGCCGAGATCCTTGGGCGAGAGCGACGCCTTCGCGAGCGCGCCCTTGAGCGCCGCGGCGCCGAGATCCTGGGGATCGAACTCCTTGAGCGCGCCGCCCGGGGTGCCGAGCCCGGTCGCGCCGTAGCTCCACGCGGCGAAGGGAGTGCGCGCTCCGGACAAAATCAAAATTTCGGTGTTCATCTGACTCGCCTCAGGATAGAAATCATTTGACGGTGGATTCTACCGTTTGTGGCGAGAGTTCGGCGACCCATGACGCGCCAGTCGCTCCAACGTTTGCCGTTCAAATCCGTTACTTTTCCCCCGGCTTCTTGAACGAGAAGAAGTCCCGCCGCGACATCCCAAGGATTGAGCTCGTACTCCCAAAATCCGTCGCCGCGACCCGCGGCGATCCAAGCGAGATCCAAAGCGGCGGACCCCGAGCGCCGGATGTCGTGGCATTTGGTTAAAAAGGCTTTGAATCGGGAAAGGTAAAAATCCGCCTTTTCGGCCCGATCATAAGCGAATCCGGTAATTAATAATGAGGCCGTCAGAAGGGGCGTCGTAGATACTCTCAATCTTTTTCCGTTTAAAGTCGCTCCTTTGTTTTTTCGGGCGAGGTAAAGCTCGTTCCTGAAAGGATCGTATATCCCACCGAGCAGGGGCGCTCCGCTGTTGCCGTTCAGTACTCCGATGGAGACGCACGCCGCCGGATACCCGTGCGCGTAGTTCGTCGTTCCATCCAGGGGATCGATCACCCACAGATGCTTCGAGCCGGACAGCCTCGTTTCGTTCTCTTCCGCTTTGTAATCGTCCTGCGGGAAATTCTTCCGGATCAAATCCAGGATCGTCTTCTGGCTTTGCAGGTCCGCGATCGTCAGCAGGTCGGCCCGGCGCTTTTGTTTGTAGGTGACCTTGCCGAAATGCCGTTTGAGAACGGCGCCGGCGCGAAGCAGGGCCGTTTTCAGCAGCGCGGCGCGCGTCACGGGCGGCCTCTCAGGGCGAGCACGACGGCGCGCGCGAAGGATTTCGGATCGGGGCGTTTAGACACGGCCGCGGGACGGACGCCGCGCGAGCGTAGAACGGCCGCGGTGGTCGGGCCGATGGCGACGGCGACGGCGCCGGAGAGCTTCACGTCGGAGGCGCCGAGCCGGGCGGCGGAGCCGGAGGCGAATAGGACCGCGTCGGCGCCGTCAATTAACGCGCGCCGCAAGGCGCGACGGCCTTCTTGATCGGGGAGCGTGCGATAGACCGGAACGACCGTGACGAGCACGCCCTTTTTGCGCAGCGCGTTCGGGAGCAGGTTTAAGCCGCGCTCGGCGCGCGGAATGAGAACGCGCGCGCCGCGCGGGACGCGCAGAGCTTTTGTCAGGCCGGCGGAGCGCGCGTCCTCGGGTACCACTGAACAGCGATAGCCGTGAACGGAAACGGCATGGCACGTAGCATGGCCGACGGCGGCGAGGACTCGGGGAGAGAACGGCTTTTTTTTGAGACGCTTAAAGAAAGCGTCAACGGCGTTCACGCTGGTAAAGACAACGGCATCGTAACGGATTAACGAATTGAGAGCTCGTTCCAACGGCCGCCACGTTCTTGGCGGGACGATGCGGATCAAAGGAGCGAAGATGATATGGGCGCCATTTCGCTTCATCTCGGCGGCTGCGCCGCCGGACGACTTTTTTGGTCGCGTAATGATGAGCGTACGGCCTTTTAACGGCTTGGGCACGGCTCCATTTTACTTTTTCAGGATGCTCGCGCGGGCACGCTCGCGCGCGGCGAAGTCCTTCATGCCGGCTTTTTCGTACATAAATGCCAATTGCTCATGCGCGTCCGCGTCGTTCGTGATGTCGTACACGAACATCGAATATCCCAGAACTTCGTGCGGCGTTCTTGATCTTAACCACGCCCACATCGGAGTCCCCGTTTCATAAAAACCTTGCCACTTCGTGGCGGAAACCGCCAGCCATTCGCGTTCAGTGCTTGTCGGCAAAATCATCGATGCGTTCGGACATACCCCCGGCGTGCTGAACGCTTCCTGGTGCGTCAATCCAAAACGGCTCGGACAGTCCTTTCCGAAATACGAAAGGATGAGCCCACCCGGATTCCTGTCCATGAAACTCCGGAGCTCCGGCAGCGATTGTCCCCAGTCGAGATTCGAATCCCCGAGCACGTTCCGGCCGTTCGCGGGCCCCCCCGCGAGCTCGTTGAAATACGTGAGCGGGAACGGGAAGGCGTGAAGCGAGGAGGCGACATGCCAAATCAGCAAAGTCGCGACCCAGACTCGTCGCCGCTTCCAGTTTTCGGCCGCGGCCCAGCCGGCGGCGACACAGAGCAGCGGATAGACCGGAAGGAGGTAGCGCACGCCGAGCTGGCGGTGGCCGAGCATCAAGGCGGCGAGAAGGCCGGCCGCGGCCGCGGCGGCGACGCGGAAATCCTCGGGGCGTTCGCGGCGCAGCCGGAATGCGCCCGCGGCGCCGAGGATCAGGAGCGGTATGGTCGTCTTGACCAGGAAAGCCGCCGGGAAGTACAGCGGGTGGCCGTTCGGATAGGCCGCGCCGAAGAGGAAGGAGGCGCCGGGCCGGCCGGTTTCGGCGGCGCGGAAGGCGAGCATGCCGGCGAAGCCGGCGAGGCCAGTCGGCGCGTACAGCGCGGCGAGGACCGCGGCGGCGGCGGCGAAGGCGTGGAGAAGGCCTCGCGGCCGGCGGCGGCACCAGAATAAGGACGCGGCGAACGCCGGAAGCAGGACGAAGCCGGTCGCTTTGCTCGCGATCGCGGCGCCGGCCGCCGCGCCGGCCAGCCACGCGGCTTCGGTCTTGCCGGTTCGCAGGTGCGAGGACCAGGCCCAGCAGGCGGCGCAGAAGAACGCGGCGACGAAGATGTCGGTCGTCGCCAAGGACGCGTGCGCGAGGCCGTTAGGCTCGAAGACGTAGAGCAGAAGCGCCGCCGCCGCGGCGGCAGGGCCTCCGAGGGATTTGCCCCACCGCCAGACGACGAGGCCGAGGAGCACGGCGATGAGCAAGGAGGGCAGTCGCGCGGCGCGCACCAGGGCCGTCGCCGACGGGACGTTGTCGAAAAGAAGCATCAGCCCGAAGTCATGCGTGCTGAACGTTTCTTTTTCGCGTCCGGCGGGCGGCCGGGCCGGTCCGGGATGCAGGGGCCACAGCGCGAGATTCCTCAGGTAGGCTGGCAGCGGCGGGCAGGTTTGGGTCAGGCGCGCGGGAGCGCTCAGGTAAATCTGCCCGAGCCCGATGTGGGAGGGCTCGTCGTACGTGATCCCCGTGCGCGCGGCCACGACGCCCAGAAGCGCGGCGGACAGGACGATCGAAGCCGGCACGGCGAGACTGAGCGTCCGCACGCCCCGATTATATATCCTTACGGAACATGAAGGTCAGCATCCTTATCCCGGTGTACAACGAGCGCTATCTCATCGGCGAATGCCTCCGGCGGGTCGTCGCGGCGCCGCTCCCCGCCGGAGTGGAGCGCGAGATCATCGTCGTCGACGACGGCTCGACCGACGGCTCCGCGCGGATCATCGGCGAGGCCGCGGCGGCCCACGCCGGCTTGATCACCGTCATCCGCCACGAGAAAAACAGCGGGAAGGGCGCGGCCATCAAGACGGCCATCGCCGCGGCCGGCGGAGACGTCGTTCTGATTCAAGACGGCGATCTCGAGTACGACCCGGCTGATTATCCCGCTCTCCTCGAGCCGATCCTGTCGGGAGAGGCCGACGCCGTGTTCGGCTCGCGTTTTTCCGGGGACCGCCGGCGCGTCCTCAATTTCTGGCACACGCAGGGCAACCGCGCGCTGACCGTGCTCTCGAACATGTTCACGGGGCTCGACCTGACCGACATGTGGACCTGCTACAAGGCCATCCGCACCCCGTTCGTCAAGAACGTGCCGCTGCGCTGCAAAGGGTTCTGCGTCGAGCCGGAACTGATCTCCAAGCTGGCCAAGAAGCGCTGCCGCATCTACGAGGTCCCGATCTCCTATCACGGCCGCGACTACGACGAGGGCAAGAAGATCGGCGTGCGCGACGCCGTCCGGTCGTTCGGCGTGATCCTGCTGTTCTGGCTTTACGACGACCTATACGGCGACGACTCGTTGGGCCGGAAGATGCTGCGACAGTACGACAAGTCCACGCTTCTCAACGATTGGGTGGCGGACGCCGTCCGGGGCAGCCTCGGAGACAGCGTGCTGGAGCTCGGCGGCGGGATCGGGAACCTGACCGCCAAGCTGTGCCGGCGCGACACCTACTTCGTCACCGACGACGATCCGATCTGCCGTCTGCATTTGGAGCGCCGCTTCTCGGGCCGGCCCGTGGTCAAATGCCTGCAATTCGACATCACCGGCCCGGCTGCCGCCCGTACTCTCCCGTCACGCGTCGACACCGTGCTCGCTCTCAACGTGCTGGAACGCATCGAGGACGAGCTCTCGGCCTTGAAGAACATGCGCGCGCTTCTCCCGGCGGGAGGCCGGCTCGTACTCCTCGTTCCGCACCTTCCCTGGGCGTACGGGACCGTCGACGAGCTCGCCGGACACCGGCGGCGCTACGACCGGCCGGGCCTGACCGCTTTGTTGACGGAGGCTGGTTTCGCCGTCGAGGAGATCCGGGATTTCAACCGCGGCAGCCTGCCGCTGTGGGTCTTGAACGGACTCGTGCTCAAGCGCAAGGGGATCGGACGGGTCCAGCTGAAGCTGTTCGACTCGTTCGTCTGGCTGTTCCGTCGGATCGACCGCTTTCTCCCGTGGCCCGGTCAGAGCCTCCTCGTCACGGCGCGGGCGGCCTGAGCTCGTAGAGGACGAACGGCCCCTCGCGCAGGGCTAAGCGGCCGTACCGCTTCAACGTCGCATCCATCAAAGCCAAAGTCCGGGCGCTGTAGTAGTCCTTGTTGGCCGCGTAAAGGCCGTTGGCCTCGTTGATCAGCACGAAGGTCAGTCCGTGCCGCGCCAATTCCGCCCGCAGCGCCTCGGGCGAGCCGAGGCGGTCGTAGATGATCTGCGTCTGATTGACCGGATCTCCGAATTGATAATCGGCGCGCAAGTGATAGCCGCGGATCTCGCGAAAGAGCAGGATTTTCCCGCCGGGCGGAACGAGGGCGGCGGCCTTCGGGTAGAAGCCGGCGATGGGCACCTGCCGCTCCCGGTAGACGTCCCGCGCCGTGACGCCGGGGCGGGCTTGCGAGCGCAGGGCGAGCACGGCGAACAGCTCGTTGCTTTGGGTCAGTCCGAAGGACGGCCATAACCCGAAGGCGAGCACGGCGCAGGCCGCTGCGCGGCGCGGGCCGGGACGGCGGCAGGCCTGGGCGCACCACCAGCCGCAGGCCAAAGCGATGGACGGCGTCAGGGGGATCAGATAGCGCCAGGCCTCGTGATAGCGGACGGAGATCGCGGCCAGCGGCGCCGTGACGAGAAAAATAAATTTCAGCCGCGGCGGAAGCCGGACGGCCGCCGCCGCGGCCAAGCCCGCCGCCGGAAGCAGAAGAAATTGGGGTCCGTAGCGCGTCAGCAGACCGAGGTCGCGCGGAAAGCGCCAGAGGCTGGTGCGAACGAGCCCGTCGGCGACGAGCGCGGGCTCCCAGGACCCGCCGAAGCAGGCGTTGAAAAAAGGCCAGACGGGATTTCCGGCGAACGCCCATGTCTTGAGGTACCAGGGCGCCGCCGGCAGCGCGGCCCAAAGAAGGAATGACGCGGCGCCCTTGCGCCGCCTCGAATCGAGCAGGAGCCACGCGACGAGCGAGGCGCCGAGGGCCAGGCCGGTGAGCTTGCAGGCGGCCGCGAGGCCGCTGCACAACCCCGCCGCCGCCAGCAATTTCCGCTCGCCGGTCTTCGACCAGCGCCACAGGGCGAGGCAGGCCAGGAGATGGAAAAACGACAACGCTCCATCGCTGTGAGGCTCCGACGCGACCTCCAGAAACACCGGCTGGGCGGCGAGCAAAGCGGCCGCTGACCAGCCCGCGGCCGGACCGCCCTCCTCCCGGCCCGTCAGGAACACGGTCGCGACGAGGCCCGCGCAGATCAGGGCGTGAAGGAGCGCGGCGACGTTCTCGCGACCCAGGGCGAGCGGAACGGCGTAGAGCATTTCCATCAGGTGCGGCCAGTGGCTGTGCATAAGCCAGGGAATTTCGCGGATCGCATCGCCGTCCAAGTAGAGTCGCGCAATCGCGAGATGGTAGGCCAGCGCGTCCCAGCCCACCGGCGGCGCCGCCGCGTTGACGAGCACGTGGAAAAGGCAGAAGGACAGCGGGACCAGGAGCGCCGACAGCCATAGCGGCGGTCTATCAGGATGGCGCCGGAACGGCGCCATCTTCGCGAGCGACCAGGCTTCGGGAAGCCCGGCCAGCGCGGCCGCCGTCAAAGCGAGGCCGATTCCCAACGTGAGGCGCCCGGCCAGCCCGCTCGCGAAGATCGCGGTACCGACGAGGCCGAGGCCCAAGGCGCCAGGGAGCCCCGCCAGGGAGCCGTCGGCCGGGAGGGCCAAGCGGCGCGCGACGCGGCGGCCGGCGCACCAAAGCAGGAACAGGAGCGAAGCCGCGGCCAGAACGGGGACCGCCGTCTCCGAGAGGAACCCCCGCAGGCTCGAAAGGTCCCAGGCGCCCGGCGTTCGGAGCAGATAACCGATGACGGCGGTATTTCGCAGGATCGCCAGCGCCGCCCACGCCGAAAAGGACAACCCCATAGGGGGGATAATACTTTGTTTGACACCTCCCCCGGTCCCGTGCGATAATAAGCCCAGTATCCCTCCCATGTCCTGGTTTCAGAAAAAGCCCCCCGAGCCGTCCGCAGAAAGCCCTAAAACCACGCCCCCGAACCGGGCGGCCAAGGGTTTGAAGGTCTCGTCCATCCTCAGCTCCGAAACGATCGTGTTCCCGGTCGAGGGCCAGGATAAGGCCGCGGTCCTGCAGGCGCTGGCCGCGGCGGTGTGCGGCAAGGCCGGGATCGCGGACTGGGCGGCCTTCCTCGCCAAGGTCCAGGAGCGCGAGCAGGGCATCTCGACGACGCTCGACACCGGTTTGAGCCTGCCGCACGCGCGCATGGACGGGATCACGGGCATACTGGCGGGCATGGCCATCCTCAAAAAGCCGATCCCCGATCCGAAGCAGACGGATCTCTCGATCCGGGTGATGTTCCTCTTCTTCTCCCCCAACAAGCAGGACGCCTTCCCCCTTCACCTCCAGCTGCTGCGCGGCGTGTCGTCCCTGTTCCAGCCCGCGCTCATCGATCAACTCACCGCGTCTTCCGGTCCCGCCGCGGCCCTCGAGCTGATCAAAAAGCTTGAAGCCTGAGCCCCGCCCCGGGCGGCGCGTCACCGAAGTCGTCGTCCTGACGACGGCCATGCTGTCGTTCATCTCCTTCGGACGCGCGGCCGCGATAGTGCTCTGCGACATGGCCTCGACGGCCTGGTACATCGGCGGCATCGTCGAGACCGCGATCGGCCCGGCGGCCCCGTGGTTCATCCTCGCGGTTCTTATCTGCGCGGCGCCGGTGCTGATGCTCTACGTCGAGGGCTCGGCGATGTTCGTGCGCGGCGGCGTCTATAAAGTCGTGCGCGAGTCGATGGGCGGCACCTTGGCCAAGATCTCCGTTTCGGCGCTGATGTTCGACTACGTGCTCACCGGCGCGATCAGCGCGGTCTCCGCCGGCCAGTATCTCGCCGGCCTCATCAATACCGCCTTCCCCCGCCTGCACATCCATTGGATCGTCGAGCCCAAGTTGTTCTCCGTCGCGTTCGCGCTGGCCGCGGTCGCGTATTTCTGGCGCGAGAACATCCGCGGAATCGAGGAATCCTCCGACAAAGCCGTCAAGATCATGTCGCTCGTCGCCGTCATGGCCGCGGTGACCTTCGCCTGGGCGGGCTATACGATCTGGCTGCGCGGCTTCCGCTGGCCGGCGCCCGCGTTGAACCTGACGCCCGAGGCGCTGGGCTGGTTTCCGGCGGGACTTTCCCTGGGCAAGTTCGGCCTGCTGATCGCCTTCGGCCACGCCTTCCTCGGCATGAGCGGCCTGGAGACCTTGGCCCAGGTCTATCGCGAGATGGAGGCGCCCAAGCTCAAGAATCTCAAGCGCGCCGCGGTCGCGATCTTCTTCTCGGCGCTCGCCCTGACGGGGACCGTCTCGTTTCTCGCCGTCGGCCTGATTCCCGACGAGATCCGCAAGAACTACGCCGACAACCTCCTGTCCGGCCTGGCGATGTCCTTGGCCGGGCCGCACTGGGCCCTGCTGATCCTGCAGGCCTGCGTCGTCCTCGTCGGCGTCGTGATCCTGTCCGGCGCGGTCAACACCTCGATCCTCGGCGCCAACGGCGTGATGAACCGTCTCGCCGAGGACGGGATCATGCCCGAGTCCCTGCGCCACCTGCACCCGCGCTACGGGACGACCCACCGCATGGTCAACCTCATCGCCGCGATGCAGGCGCTGACCATCGTGCTGTGCGGCGGCGACGTGTACCTGCTCGGCGAGGCGTACGCCTTCGGCGTGATCTGGAGCTTCGTCTTCAAAGCCGCCGCCGTGCTCGTCCTGCGCTTCAAGGACCGCAGTAAGCGCGAGTGGAAGGTGCCCGGCAATCTCTCGCTCGGCGGCCGCGAGTGGCCGCTCGGCCTCGCCGCGCTGTTCCTCCTCCTGTTTGCCGTCGGCTTGGTCAACCTCCTGACGAAAAAGGTCGCGACCGTGTCCGGCATCTCGTTCACCGCCTTCTTCTTCGCGTTGTTCATCGTCAGCGAGAAGCTCAACCTTCGCGCGCACGCGAAGGGCGAGCACCGCGAGAAGTTCAACCTGCGCAGCGCCGCCGATCTCGCCATCGTGCGCGACGAGATCGAGCGCGCCAACCGCGTGCTGGTCGCCGTGCGCGATCCCGGAAACCTCTATCACCTCAACAAGGCGCTCGACACGCACGACTCCGAGACCACCGACCTCGTGGTCTTCACCTCCCGCATCCGCAAAGGCCTGGCGCTGATCGAGGAAACCGTGACGATGGACGCCGACGAGGAAAAGCTGTTCACCAAGGTCATCGAAGCCGCGGAGAAGCACGGCAAGACCGTCACGCCGATGCTCGTGGTCTCCAACGAGCCCTTCTACGCGATCGCGCAGGCCGCGCAGGCCGTCGGCGCCTCCGAGGTCATCTTCGGCGTGTCCGCGAAGATCTCCACCGACGCCCAACTCGAGCGTCTGGCGATGACCTGGGGCTCCCTGCAGACCGACAAGAAGGCGGTGCGCTTCCGCATCCTCGGGCCCGGCGTCGAACACGCGGTCGACCTTTAGAGAGCGCCCATGCCCGTCAGACGAATCACGAAGCACGGCGAGAAAGTTTTGAAGACCGCCTGTCCCCCGCTCGATTACGCGGCGTTTAAGGGCGAGCTTCCCGACCTGCTCAAAGACATGTGGGCGTCGATGCAGTCCGCGCGCGGCGTCGGCCTCGCCGCGCCGCAGATCGGCCTGACCCTGCGCCTGGCGATCATCGACGTGAAGCCCGAGGGAAAATCGGAGCGCCACGTGCTGATCAATCCGGAGATCGTCTCGCTCGAGGGCGAGCTCAACGACGAGGAGGGTTGCCTGTCCTTGCCCGGCGTGTACTCGAAGCTCAAGCGCCACGCCCGCGCGCGCGTGCGCGCGCTCGACGAGAACGGCGTCTTGCGCGAGATTTACGGCGAAGGCCTGCTCGCCCGCGCCCTGCAGCACGAAATTGACCATCTCGACGGTAAACTGTTCATCGACCGGATTCCCTTCGAGGAGCGCCTGCCGGTGCTCGACGCGATCAAGAAAGCGAAGCTCGGGTGGGATTGAGATCGATGAAAACTCGTTTGATCTATCCCGGTTATCCACAGGGATGCGTTTCAGTGTTGTCGACAACACTGGAGCCTCGCCCTGTGGATAACATGGCGAACGCGCGATGATGAAAACGGTTTTCTTCGGAACGCCCGAGACGGCGGTGCCTTTTCTGCGCCTACTGGCGTCTAAGACGGATGTCGTCGCCGTCGTGTCGCAGCCCGACCGGCCATCGGGGCGAGGGCTCGAAGTCTCTCCGACGCCGGTCAAAGCCGCCGCGCTCGAGCTCGGCCTGAAGGTGCTTCAGCCCGCGAAGCCTTCCGAGATCGCGGCCGAACTCAAATCCTTAGGCGCGGATTTCGGCGTCGTCGTGGCCTACGGCCGCATCATGAAGACCGACGTTTTGTCCTCGACGCGTCTCGGCCTGCTTAACGCCCATTTCTCCTTGCTCCCCAAGTACCGAGGCGCCGCTCCCGTGCAGTGGTCGCTCGTGAAAGGCGAGACCAAAACGGGCGTCTCGCTGTTTTGGCTCGATGAGGGAATGGATACAGGCCCGGTCCAGGCGATGGTCGAGACCGCCGTCGGCCCCGATGAGGACGGCCCGGGGCTGCTCAAGCGCCTGACCGAGCTCGGCGTGGAGCTTCTCGGTCCGACCCTGGCGGATTTGGCGGGCGGCAAAGTCGTCCGTAGCGCCCAAACGGGATATCCGTCCATGGCCCCCCTCATCAAGCGTGACGACGCCCGGATCGATCTCGGCCGCGACGCGGCCGAAATCCACAATTTGGTGCGCGGCTTCCGGTCCTGGCCGCGGGCCCGTCTGGAGCTGACTTCCGGCCCTCTTTTGGTGCTCAAAACGGCCCTCCCCGGCGTCGCCGATCCGGCCGGAAAAGGGGCTCCCGGGACCGTCCTGGCCGTTGAACGGGGCAGGGGTATTTTGGTACAATGCTCCTCCTGCAGTCGTCTGTGGTTCCTCGAAGTACAACCCGAGGGAAAAAAGCCGCTCAACGCTGCTGAATTCGCCAACGGCCTACGCCTGGCCGCGGGCGGCTTTTTGCCGTTAGCCGAAAAATAAATTGAGCACACAGTCCACCGAAGCCCGCACGATCGAAATCGCCGCCGTCGCGGCGGCTTTGCTCATCTTCGCCTACTTCTCCCTGAACTGGGCGATGGAGGGCTTGATCCATTCGCGCCGCACGCAGACCGTCCCCGACCTCAAGGGCCGCTCGATCGCGGCCGCGCTCGATCAGCTCGCGCCGCTGTCGCTGGGCCTGCGCAAGACCGGCGTCGAGTTCGACGCGTCCGTGCCGATCTCTTCTGTTTTGCGTCAGGATCCCCTCGCCGGCACCGTCGTGCGCGAAGGCAAGACCGTGCGCGTCATCGTCAGCCAGGGCGGCCAGACCGTGCTGGCGCCCGCCGTCGTCGGCTTGCCGCTGCGCAACGCCGAGATGATGCTGCGCCAGTCTCAGCTCTCGCTCGGCGAGGTCAGCGAGTCCTACTCGCTCAAGCAGGAGAAGGGCATGGTGCTTTCGCAGGATCCGAAGGCCGAGGCCAGCGTCGAGCGCGACGCCCTCGTCAACCTCGTGGTCTCCGGCGGGGCGCCGCCCGGCGGCGTGTCCCTCATGCCCGATTTCCTCCGTAAAAACGTCGACGAGGCCGACGCCTGGTCCGCCGGCTCGGGCATCAAGCTCGACGTGAAGACCGACGCGACCTCGCTGTTTCCCCACGGCACGGTGCTGACCCAGACGCCCGCCGCCGACTCGGTGCTGTCGCCCGACACGCGCGTGCAGCTGCTCGTCAGCGGACGCAAAGGCGCGGCCCCGACCGTCGCGGCGAAGACCTTCAAGTACGAGCTTCCGCAGAGCGGCTCCGAGAGCCAGGTCCGCATCGTCGTCACCGACAAGTACGGCGAGCGCGAGCTGTTCAACGGGGTGCGCAAGCCCGGCACGAAGATCGAGGTGCCCCTGCAGGAGACCGGCGGGGCGCGCGTGAAGATTTACATGAACGGCATTTTGGTCGAGGAGAGGGATTTGTGATCGTGGCGACACGCACCGTTGCCGTGGTGCCGTCTCTTCTGGCCGGAGACCTCGCTCGTTTGGGCGAGCAACTCGACGTCGTGAAGTCCGCTGGCTGCCGCTGGCTGTCGGTGGACGTGATGGACGGGCACTTCGTCCCCAACCTGAGCTTCGGCCCTGATTTCGTGAGGCTGGCCAAAGCGAAGGGATTTTACGTCGACGCGCACCTGATGGTCTCCAATCCTCTCGTGGTCGCGCCTTGGTTCGTCGCGGCGCACGCGGATATCGTCACCGTCCACCTCGAGGCCGTCGACGCCGCCGTCGACGCGCTCAAGAAGATCAAGGCATTCGGAGCGAAGGCGGGGCTGGCGATCAAGCCCAAGACGCCGGTGGACGGCCTCCTGGCGGCGCTGGGCGAGTGCGACCTCGCTCTCGTGATGACCGTCGAGCCCGGCTTCGGCGGCCAGAAGTTCATGGCCGACATGATGCCCAAGGTCGCGGCGTTGCGCCGTGAGATCGACGCGAAACGCCATCAGTGCTGGATACAGGTAGACGGAGGAGTCAATTCCTCCAACATCGCTCAGTGCGCCGCCGCCGGGGCCGACAGCCTCGTCGCCGGCTCCGCGGTGTTCGCGGCCGAGGATCCGGCCGCCGCTTTTCGGGAGCTCGAGCTGAAAGCCCGGGCCGCTTTTAAACCACAACAGCCGTAAACGGAGAAACAAATGGTCGTTATCAGACTGCAGCGCAAGGGCAAGCCGCACCAGCCCTACTACCGCGTCGTCGCCATCGATAAGACTCGCGGCGCGACGGGCAAGCCGATCGAAGTGCTCGGCTCTTACAACCCCCGCATCGAGACGCAGGGCAAGAAGGTCGAAGTGGACAAGACTCGCTACGAGTATTGGATCGGCGTCGGAGCTCAGCCGTCCGAGACCGTGCGCTCGCTCGTCAAAGCCGCGTTCAAGGCGGCCGCGAAGTAAGATGCTCATGAAAGATCTGACGCTCTTCATCGTCAAGCGCCTGGCCGACAAGCCCGACGCGGTGTCGATCGAGGAGGAGCAGGACGGCGACATCACCGTCTTGAATCTCATCGTCGACGAAAGCGACAAGGGCAAGGTCATCGGCAAGCAGGGCAAGGTCATCAAGGCGATCCGCTCACTCGCGGGAGTGGCCGCGCAGAAGGCCGGAGTCCGGGCCGAGGTTGAGATCGACTAAAGTGAGAATCGACTTCGTGACGCTGTTTCCCGGCATGTTCCCGTCCGTCATGGACGCGAGCATGATGGCGCGCGCCCAGGAAAAGGGCCTCGTCAGCTGGGGCTGCGTCAATCCGCGCGACTTCGCGGAGGACAAGCACAAGAAGGTCGACGACCGCCCGTTCGGCGGAGGTCCCGGAATGCTGATGCTGGCCGAGCCGTTGGGTAAGGCCATCGACAGCGTCCGCAAGAAGGGCACCAAGGTGATATTCCTGTCGCCCCAGGGCAAGACGTTCGACGACAAGAAGGCCGCGAGCCTGGCGAAGGAAAAGCACCTCGTGTTCGTGTGCGGCCATTACGAGGGCGTCGATGAACGGCTGCACGAACTCTTCGATGAGGAGCTCTCGATCGGTGACTTCGTCTTGACGGGCGGCGAGCTTCCGGCTATGCTCGTCGCGGATGCCGTGGCGCGCCGCGTTTCCGGCGTGCTCAAGAAGGAAGACGCGGCCGGATCGGAATCGTTCGCCTCCGGCCTGCTCGATTTCCCCCAGTACACACGGCCGCGCGTTTGGCGCGGCCGCGCGGCACCCGAGATTCTTTTCTCGGGCGACCACGCGAAAATCGCCGAGTGGCGGCTCAACGCCGCGCGCAAAGCGACCAAGCTCAAGCGTCCCGATTTACTCAAGCGGGCGTAACAAGAGACGTCAGGAGAGAAGCGTATGATGGCTGCCATGGAAGAAAAGAAGTCGGCGAAGGTCCCGGATTTCCGTCCCGGCGACACGGTCAAGGTGCACATGAAGGTCAAGGAAGGCGAGAGCGAGCGCGTCCAGGTGTTCGAGGGCGCGGTCATCGTGCGCCGCGGACGCGGCGCGAGCGAGAACTTCACCGTCCGGAAGATCTCCTTCGGCGTCGGCGTGGAGCGGACGTTCTTGATCACCTCCCCCCACATCGAGAAGATCGAGCTCGTGCGCGAGGGCAAGGTTCGCCGCGCGCGCCTGTACTATCTCCGGGACCTCACCGGCCGGTCGGCCCGCATCGACGACCGCGAGAACGCGGCCCAGGCCGCCGTCACGAAGGCCGAGGCGAAGGCCGAGAAGGCCGCCGAAGCTCCCAAGGCCAGCATACCGAAGCCCGAAGCGCTGAAGGCGCCCAAGGCCAAGGACGCGACCTCCGCCGTCGCCAAGTAATTTGGCAGGCTGGTCCTTCGACGCCGAAGCGCGCGAGTCCGGACGTACGGACCGCGTGATCGGCGTCGATGAGGCCGGCCGGGGCCCCCTCGCGGGGCCCGTGGTGGTCGCGGCCGTGACTTTGCCCGAGAACCCTTCGGCACAGTTGCGTTTATTGAAGGACTCGAAGATGATGACCCCGAAGAGCCGTTCCCGGCTCTTCGGGGTCATCGCTTCTCAGGCCGTTTCCGTTTCGGTCGCTTGGGCGCATCCGCGAGCGATCGACCGCGACAACATCCTGGCCGCGACCCTGAGCGCGATGGGCCGCGCCGCGCGCCGCGCGGCGGCCAAATCGGGCGGGAGGGTCCTCGTGCTCGTCGACGGCCCCCGCGCAATCCGGAACTTCGAATTGAACCAGAAGACGATCGTGGACGGCGACGCGAAGTCGTTGTGCATCGCCGCCGCGAGCGTGATCGCCAAGGTCGTGCGCGACCGCTGGATGGAGCGCCTCGAGCGCCGTCACCCGGGCTACGGCTTCGCCGTCCACAAAGGCTACGGCACCAAGATTCATCTGAGCGCGCTGGCCAAGCTCGGCCCCTGCGCGGCGCACCGCCTGACCTACGAGCCCGTGGCCAAGGTCGCGGGAGCGGTCCGATGAATCGCGCCGAAACGGGCCGGGCGGCGGAGGACTCGGCCGCGGAACTGCTGCGCGCGAAGGGCTTCGCCATCGTCGAGCGCAATTTCCGCACCAAGATGGGCGAGCTCGATCTTGTGGCGAAGGACAAGGACGAGATCGTCTTCGTCGAAGTCCGCGCCCGCGCCTCCTCTGCGTTCGGCGGGGCCGCGGCCTCGGTGGGTGGCGCCAAGCGTCGCAAGCTCATCCTCGCCGCGCGGGCCTGGCTTCAGGCGCGCGGCTGGAACGGACCCTGCCGCTTCGACGTGGTCGCCGTGGACGCGGGCCGCGCCGAGCACATCCCCGCGGCGTTCGACGGGAGCGGCCGGTGAGCGTCGAGCTCATTCCCGAACAGCTGCCGGACGAGGAGGTGCGGCTTCCGTTCTGGGAGCACCTCGGCGAGCTGCGCGACCGCCTGATCAATTGCGCCGTGGCCCTGTTCGCCGCGACGACAGCCGGCTACTTCTTCCGCCTGCGGCTGTGGGAGCTCGCCAAGCGTCCGCTGCTCGACATCGGCGGCCCGCTCCTCGTGTCCCCCTTCGCCTACACCGACCTCGCCGAGCCGTTCTTCTCCCTGCTGAGGCTGTCGTTCTGGGCCTCGGTGTTCGCGATCTCGCCCTTTCTTTTTTATCAGGTCTGGGCCTTCGTTCGGCCCGAGCTGCATGAGCGCGAGAGGAAGATGGCGACGACCTTCGTCCTGGTCACGAGCGCGTGCTTCGTCGCCGGCGCGCTGTTCGCCTACCGCCTCGCTTTCCCCATCCTGACGAAGATCCTGATGGACGAGGCGATCGCGGCGGGGCTGCGGCCGAACCTGCGGCCGAACGAGTACCTGAATCTCTTCCTCTGCACCGTGCTCGGCACGGGCGTTTCATTCGAGGCGCCGGTACTGTTCTATTTTTTGGCGCGCTTCGGACTGGTGAGCTCGCGCGGCATGATGAAGTACTGGCGGGAAGCCACGATCGCGATCCTCGCGGCGTCCGCGTTCCTCACGCCGGGCGACGTGATCGCCACGACGGTGCTCTTCGGCGTGGTCCTGCTCGGGCTGTACTTCGTCTCGGCCGGGGTCGTGCGGCTCGTCGAGCGGCGTCCTTCGGACGCTTCGGAAATCTAGCTCAGAATCTTGGCCGCCGGGCGCGAGACGCCCGGCGCAAACGTGCTGAGGAAATCCTTATAACGTTTAGTCCTCTCCCTGATCCTTCGTGAAAGCGGCCTGGCCGTCGTACTTGAACAGCTTTTCGACGTGCACCCAGGGCGCCTGCGTGCCGACGCGCAGCAGGAGCTCGGCGATGTCCTTGTCGGTCAACGTGTCGCCGTGGTTGTTCACCTTGAATCGCAGGCGCGCGCAGTCGACGGGGTCGGATTCGATGCCGAGATCGTTCGGGTAGACCTTGGTTCCGCGGTTGGAGATCTGCGCCAGGCGCAGGGGCAGGTCGCCGATCAGTTTCTCGACCGCGGGGCCGAGCACGCCGGGGTCGATCGCCGTCGCCACGAAGATGTCCACGCCCATCGGACGCGTCTCCTTGGCTTTGACCGAGACCGCGTCATGGGAGATCTCGGGCATGCGGACCTTCTTATACTCGCGCCGGGGGTAGGACTTCGGCGCGGCGCCCAGATTCTTGATCAATTCCTTCGTGAAGGCCTTGGTGCCGGACGGCTCCCGACCGCCGCCGGCCATGTCGGCCGTCAATATATTTCCGTCCTCGAGCGTGACCAGCAGCGAGTTTTCGATCGCGTCGGCCTTCTTCATCTCGCCGAGATGGCGCAGCATCAGCACGGAGCTGTGCAGGAGGGCGGTCGGATTGGCCATGTCCTTGCCGGCGATCTGCGGGGCTGAGCCGTGCACGGCCTCGAAAATGGAGGCGCCGTCGCCCAGGTTGGCCGACGGGGCGAATCCCAGGCCGCCGATCAAGGCGGAGGCGAGGTCGGAGAGGATGTCGCCGTTCATGTTCGTCATGACCAGCACGTCGAACTGCTCGGGGCGCATCACCATCTGGTGCGCGCAGTTGTCGACGATCTGATGGTCGTGGGCGATCTCGGGGTAGTCCTTGGAGACCTCCTCGAACACGCGCTTGAACAGGCCCTCGGTGAACTTCAGGATGTTGGCCTTGGTCGCGCAGGTCACCTTCTTGCGTCCCTCGGCGCGGGCGATTTCGAAAGCCAGGCGGCAGATCTTCTCGGAGCCCTTGCGGGTCACGATCTTCAGGGCCTGCGCGACGCCGGGCGTCTGCAGGTACTCGATCCCCGCGTAAAGGTCCTCGACGTTCTCGCGTACGACCACGAAATCGATCCCGCGGCCGGAGTAGGGCGTGCGGATGCCCGGCAATTCGCGCACCGGCCGGATATTCCCGTACGTTTCGAAGTATTTGCGCAAAGTCACGTTCGCGCTTTTCTCGCCGAAACCGACCGGTGTCTCGAGCGGGCCCTTCAGCGCGCACTTGGTGCGGCGGATGGACTCGATGGTCTCGGGCAGGACGCCGGAGGCGACGCCCTTCTTGAACACCGAGGCGCCCGCGTGGCGTTCCTCCCACTCGATGGGCACCTCGGCGGCGGCGAGCACGGCCTGGACGGCGGCGACGACCTCGGGGCCGATTCCGTCGCCGGGAATTAGAGTAATCTGGTGTTTGGAGCTTTTCGCGGCCATCGCGCGTATATTCTACTCGATTCGGAGGGCCGCGCCTTTCGACGGGGGAAGGAAGGCCGAGACGGCCTCGCCGCGTAGAGCCGGCATCAGCGAGACGACGACGCGCTCCGGGGCGACGACGAGAGACTTGGCGAGCGCCTTGCGCAGGGCCTTCGCCCGGTCCGCCGCGAGCTTGCCGCGCATGTCTTTCACGGCCAGCTCGATCTTATAGTTTCCGTCGGCGCGCGGTTCGCCGGAGCGCAGGCGCGAGCCGAGCGCGTCGATCCACTGGGCAGAGCTCCTCACGAGCACGGCCTCCTTGTCGTCGAAGAACAAGGTCAGGTCCGCCTCGAGGCGCGTCTCGCCCGCGTATTCGCGGTGCGTGAAGGACTTGAGCGGCACCGGATCGCTTTCGATCACGAAGGCGCGCCCCGCGCGGCGCCCGGTGAAGCGGTAATGATAGGAGCGTCCCGCGACCACGGCCAGACGCCCGTCGGGCCCGCCCCCGTCCCAGTCGATCTTGTCGTTGAGCATGCCCACGCCCTCGGACTTCCAGGCGATCTCCCCGGAGTCGTCGAACACCTCGAAGGTCCATTCGTCGTACAGGGCGACGATGTTGGCCGGGGACATGACGAGAAACGGAGGCTCGGGAAAGGGGCGCGCGTAACGCGACGAGTCGCCGCCCGTGCGGATGCGCTCGGCGGCGGGGCCCCGGGCGCCGCGGCCGAGGGACAGCGACCGGAGCACCTCGTCGATCACGGGCTTGGAGGCGGAGGGCGGCGCGACCTGCACGCCGGCGGCCCCGGCGGCACGGGATTTTACCGTGATGTCCTGCGAGAGCTCGGATTTCGCCGGGCGCTCCGCCGCGAGGACCGGCGCCGCCGCCAGGAGAAGGGCCGCGATCATTTTCGGGGCGGCTCGGTGGCCAGCGCGATCTGCGCCGCGCCCGAGGACTTCGCCGCCGAGATCAGGCGCTGGATCGTCTTGTAGGGCACGGCTTTGTCCGCGCGCACGAGCACGATCGCCCCCTTCTTCTTCTCCACCTCGCGGCGCAGGTCGGAGGCGACGCTGTCCCAGGTGGTCGCGGCGGCGCGCACGGAGAGCGAGCCGTCGAGCGCGCACGTCAGCGCGATGGTCAGCTCCTGGTTGGGTAAGGCCGAGGCCGGCGGCAGGTCCACGGGCAAGGTCGGATAGGCCAGCAGCGGCGCCGTCACGAAGAGGATGACGAGCAGGACCAGGCTGATGTCGATGACCGGGATGATGTTCACCTCGGTCACGGGCTCTGGCTCGGGCGTGTTCGCCCGCATGCGCAGCAAGGCGTACTTCGCCATCAGCGCGCCCCCGGGTCGGCGATCTGCACGAGCGCCACCGTGCCGCCGGCGGCCTGCACCGCCTCGAGCGCCGCGACGACCTTGCCGTGAGCCGTCTCGAGCTCGGGTGAAACGAATATCTTGCGGTCGTTGCGGGGCTGGAGCATCTGTTTGAGGAATGCGGTGAGCGAAGCCGGGTCCGGGAACAGGCGTCCGTCCATCACGAAGCCCTGGTCCGTGACGGCGAGGACCAGAACTTTCTCGGGATCGTGCATCGTGATCACTTCGGTTTGCGCGGGCATGACGGCCTCGGCCTTGGCCGCGGCGGTCTGCACCTTGAGCATGGACTGGGCGGCCATCGGCGAGAGCACCAGCAGGATGATCAGCAGCACCAAGGAGACGTCGGCCAGGGGCACGACGTTGACGTCGGCGATCGGCGCCGCCTCTTCGTCCCTATGAAACGGGCTGCCCGCCATGGGCGTTCTCCAGCAGCTGCGCGATCTCGAGGACCCACAGGTCGGCGGTGTTGAGACGGTGCCGCGCGGTCAACGTGAAGTAGTTGTAGAGGAGCGCCGCGACGACGGCGAGCCCGATTCCGAAGGCCGTGGCGACGAGGGCCTCCGAGATACCGGCCGCGACGACGGCCGGGCCGCCCGCGCCGGCGGCGGACAGGTCATGGAAGGCGCGCATGATGCCGAGCACGGTGCCCATGAGGCCGATGAGCGGCGAGATGAAGCTCGCGGTTCCGAACAGGCCGACGCGACGGTTGAGGCCGAGGCTCAGTCGCTGGCGATAGACCTGGAAAGCCTCGACGAGCCTCTCCGTGTTGGCCGTCTCGAGGCCCAGCAGGCGTGTGATCGCTTCTCCCATCAACGAGGTATCGCGCCGGGCGATCGCGAGAGCGCCGGCCTTGTCGCCCGCCTCGAGCCGGTCGCGCACGCGCTCCCACATCGCGGAGGGCATCTTCTGCGCGATCCAAAACGAGTACAAGCGCTCCAAGGCTTGGGCGAAGATGACCAAGGACATGACCAGCAAAATCGGCATGGCGATGCTGATTTTCAGCATGTCCACGAAGGTCATTCCGTTCATGGCCACGAGTATAGCGGAGGGAGCGAAACCCCGCAAGGTCGGACCTGTTAAGGAATAGGCCGTTCGGACCCCGCTTTCGGAGCCCGAAGGACCCCCGCCGGGAGCGTCGTCCCCGGCTATGCTATGGGTATGAAGAAACTCGCGCTCGCCGTGTTGCTCGCTTCGTCGGCCCTCCCCCTCCGAGCCCAGGTCCCCGCCGCACCTGACGGGACGACGGTCGCGCGGCCGGCGGCGACGTGCCCGTGCGACGCGTCGAAATTCAAGCCGTTGACCGAGAAGGCCGTCGCCGCCGAGGAGTATTGGGACGCTCGGCGCACGTTCAAGACCGCGACCACGATCGGCGGCATCGGCACGCTCTTCGGAGTGATCTTCCGGGATTACAACGCCCTTCGTGAATCCACCGAAGCCTATGAGCGCGCTCGCTCGACGATGTATGTCGCGAAGTCGAAGGCCGAGCGCCTCGGCGCGCTCACCGTCGTCGGCGACGACATCGACGGCGCAATCACCTTTCACCTCAAGAAAGGCGTCGACTATTAGGTGGTGTCAGGCCTACCGATTTTCGATTCGTTCGGGAGAATCGAAAATCGGTAGGCCTGACACCTATTTTCGAATCAAGGACTTGTCGCTGGAGAGCGCCTCGAGGCGCTTGCGGGCGGTTTCGAAGGTTTGGCCGCCGCGTTCGGAGTTCTTGAGAACGTCGCCGTAGAGCGGAGCCGCCGATTGCGGCTTGTCCTCGAGTTCGAGCATCAGAGCCAGACGCAATAAGCCCGACAGGCGAGCCGGATCGCTCTTCGGCGACAGCGCCCTCAGCCGCTCGTAGGCGTTCTTCGCCTCCTTCGTCTTCTTGCGCCGTTCCTGCAGGCGTCCGAGCGAGTAAAGCGCCTTCATGCGCTCGCCCGTTCCCGTCGCGCGCGCGTAGGCGTCCGCGGCGCCGGCGAGATCCTCGCGGTCCTCGCGCAGGCGCGCGATCTGCGCCCAGGCCCAGGATGCTTTCTCATGCTTCGGGTATTTCATCGCGAACGCGGCCCAGGCCTTCTCGGTGTCGCGCTCGCGGCCGGACTTGGCCAAAGCGAGCGCGCGGTTGTAGGCCGCGTCGGCGCCGTCGAGCTTCCCGTAAGCGGCGGCCGCGCCGGCGGCGTCTCCGGACTCATAGAGCATGGCGCCCAAGGTCATCGCCGCGTCCTTCGCGCGCGGATGCTTCGGATGGGCGGCGAGAAATTTGCGGTAGGCGCCCGCGGCCTCGTCGGTCCGGGCGAGCTGGCGCAAGGACTCGGCGCGGTAATAGCGGGCGTCGCCGACGTTCGAGGCGTGCGGGTTATCCTCGATGTGGCGCCGGAACAATTGCTCGGCCGCGTCCCAATCGCCGTTCTTGTACGCCTTGGCGGCGAGATCCCAGCGGATGCGCGCCGCCAGCTGATGATTCGGATACTTCGCGACGAGCGCCGGGAGCGCCGGATCCTCCTTATCGTTCTGCCAGGTCGCGACGAGCAGGAGGCCTTCGACTTCCTTCGTCTTCGCGTCTCCGGGCGCGCTCTCCAGATATTTCTTATACAGCGGAATGGCGTCGGCCCAGCGCTTCTTGTTGTAGTGGACCTGCGCCATCAGCAACAGCGCCTCGCGGTCGCCGTCCTGGGCTTCCGAGGCGCGCCCCATCAAGCGGTAGTGCTCGAGCGCGCGCTCGGAGCGACCGAGCTCGGTGTACAGCTGTCCGAGTTGGAGGTGAGCGTCGGCGGCGTAGGCCGAGCCGGGGTGGCGCGCCGCCAGGTCCTCGAGGACCGCGGCGGAGTCCTCGGGCCGCCCCATTTTCTTGAGGCACAGGGCGCGCTGATACAGCGCCTGGGCGCGCAGCGGGCTTTGCGGAAAGCGCGTCGCGAAATCGGCGTAGGATTTTTCCGCCTCGCCGAGCTTCTTGGCGCGCTGAAGCAGGTGAGCCTCCGACAGCGCGGCGGATTCGCGCAGCTCGACGAGCCCCCATTTGTTCGCGGCCTCGCCCGCGCGTTGGAGCGCGTCGCGCGCGCGGTCCGGCTTTCCCTTGCGGTCCCAATCGGCGGCGATCGCGGCCAGCGCGTAGGCCTTTACGGGTGAGTCCTGCCCGGAGGCCGAGACCGCGCGGTAATGCTCGGCGGCTTCGGCGGCGCGACCGAGCCGTTCTTCCGCCGCGGCGCGCCAGACCTGGGATAAGGCAAGCCAACGATCGGGAGTGGACGCCGGGTCGGCCTCGGGGATGAGCTTCAGCGCAGCCTCGTCGAGCCCGAGCGTGGCGAGCGCGGCCCCGATGAGGTGCAGGGCCTTGTACTTCACCGACTGATCGGAGCCCGCCGCCAGCGGCTTAAGAAAGCGCACCGCGCGCGCGGCCTCGCCGCGGCGCAGGTGCAGGGCGCCGGCCGCGAGGTCGACTTCGGCCGACTCCGCGCGGGACGGATAACGGCGGCGGAAATCGTAGGCTTCGGCGAGCGCGGCCTCGACGCGGCCCTCATCGATCGCGGCGCGCAGGCGGCCGAGCGCCTCCTCGGCCGAGGACGACGGCATCGCGGGGACGTAGGGCTCGTCGGCCTCGGCGGCCGGCGCGACGTTGTTGTCGGGCAGGGCCGCGAGGAGATTTTTCGCCTTGCCGGCCCACTCGGTCTCGGGGTAGCGCTGGATCAGGATCTCGAGGTTTCGCCTCGCGTCGGAGTATTCCCCTTTGGCGAGCGCCAGCTCGGCGCTGCGGTAGTGGCTTTGCGCCGCGACCTCGGCCTTGGGGCCGCGCACCTTGGTGCCGAGGTCGAGCGTGCGCTGGAAGGTCTTCTGCGCGCCGCGCGCGTCCCCGGCCTGGAGCTGGAGCTCGCCCATCACCGCCTGCGCCTCCATGTTCATGGAGTTCCAGCCGTCGCGCGAAGGCGCCTCCTCCGCGTACTTATATTTCGGAGACGGCGCGCCGCGCGCCGCGACGGCGGCCAGGCAAAAAGAAAGGACGACGCTCGTGGAGCGCCTCACGCCTGAAGTGTAGGAGCGGCCTTCCTAAAAGTCAATTGCCCGGCTGTTGCGTTACAAACGGCCGGCGGGAAGGGTCGGGCTGACGGACTCGCGGCGGCCGTCGAACACCGCTTCCGCGTGAGCGACGCGGATCGACGGGCGGCCGGCGATGGCGTCGCGCAGGTCGTTGAGCGCGCGGGCCGACGTATGCTCGTCGGCGGGGACGGCGGCGACGGCCTCGACGACAGGAAGGGGCCGGATGGCGACAGCGACGGCGACATTAACGGGGATGGCGTTGGGAGTGGGCAGGCGAAGGGGAAGAGGCGCGCTGAGGGGAGCCGGAAGCTCGATGTCGGCGTGCGAGGGCGCGCCGGGCATGGTCAGCGGGATGATCTCGAGGGTGATGCCGGGCATGACCAAGGGGACGACGTTGACGTTCGTGGTCGGCAGATACACCGGGAGGACGGCGGCGCCGGCGGTTGCGGACAGTCCGAGCGAGATCAGCAGCGGCGCGAGCGGCTTAAAGTTCATGAGTACATGGTAGCTTGAGGCGTTCGGTCGCTTCGAGGATGACCGTCAAGCCGCGCGCTTGACCGCGCTCAATGGGTCCTTTGGGTGGTTGGGTGGTGTCAGGCTTTGCGTTTTTGCATTTCTCCTGCAGGAGAAGAAATGCAAAAACGCAAAGCCTGACACCATTACGACGTGAAGCGGAAGGTGACGCGGCCCCAGACTTCGGCGGCGCCGGATTTGGCGGGGACGGGCTGGAAGCGCCAGCGGGCCAATGCCTTGAGGGCGCGCGAGTCGATGTCGGGAAAGCCGGATGTCTTCTGGATGACGGCGCCGCTCTTGATGCTGCCGTTGGGGAGCACCTGGAAGCGGACGGTGACGGTGAGATCGAGGTTGCGCGTCGCGACCCAGTCGGGGCTTTGGGGCGAGACGCGCGAGAGGATGCGCCGGTCGCCGACGGGGCCGTCGACCGACCACGAGACCCCGCCCCCCTCCGGGCCGACGCCGCCGCCCTTGGCCTTGGAGTCGATGAGGTCGGCGCCGCCGCTTCCGGCCGCGTCGCCGGGGTCGGTGGATTCGGCCAGCGCCGCGGCGGCGCCGGCTTTGCGCGCGCCGGCCAACTCGGCTTGGCCACCGCCGAGTCCCCCGCCGTCGCCGGCGTCGGAGTCGCCGAACGCTCCTCCGTCCCCGCCTTTTCCCGCGACCGGTCCGCCGGCGGCGGGACGGCCTTTGCGCGCGGAGCCGCGTCCCGAAGGAGCCGGCGCGACATCCGCGGACAACGCCACGTCGGGATCGGACATCGTCGCGAGCGCCGAGGACAGTTCGGCGCGCTTGGCCGCCTTCGCGGCCTTCGCCTCGGCGGCGAGGCGCTTCTGCTCGGCCAGGGCCGCGGCCCGGCGTTCTGCCGCCTCGCGCGCGGCTTCGGCGCGGCGCTCGGCCTCCGCGCGCGCGATCGCGGCGCGGCGCTCGCGCTCCGCGCGCTGGGCGGCCGCGAAACGGTCGCGTTCGGCCTTGGCGTCGGCCGCTTTTTCGGCGGCGATCCTCCGCTTTTCGGCGGCGAGCTCGGCCGCTTCGGCGCGCGCCGCGGCGGCATGCTCCGCGGCCTCGGCGCGCACGGCGCGGTCGCGCTCGGCGCGCAGGCGCTTCGACTCGGCCTGCGCCTCGCGCGCAAACTTGGCGGCCTGCGCGTCGGGCTTCGCCAGCGGTTTGGGCTTGGGCGCGGCTTTCGCCTTGTGCACGGTCGTTCCCGGCTTGTTGACTTTGGATTTCGCCGCGGCGGGTTTGGCGACGGGCTTGGGCTTGGGCGGCGGATCGACGGCGCCCTGCTTGACCTTCTGCGACTCGAACTCGCCGGGCCCGTGCTTGGGCGGAGTGTTGGAGCCGTCGCCGCCTGGAGCCAGGTGCGGCAGCGGGGGCGAGACCGTGGGAGGCAGCGGGATCTCGGCGACGAATTCGACCGGAACCGCCTTTTCCGGAGGGGCGAGAGACCCCCACTGGATGACCGGGTTGATGGAGAGCAAAGCGCCGTGGGCGATGATCGCCGCGAGGTAGAACGGCGCCTCGTGGAACCAGTCGGGCTCGACCTGCTCGCGCCAGGACATGACCGAAGGATAGCCCTCGCGCGCCCGGCGCGCAATACTCATATAATGGCGGCGTGACGACGCGCCGCTGGCTGCATTCCCCCGCCTTCGACCTCGGCTGGTTCGCCGGGCCGCCGTTGCTCGCGGCGCTCGCCGTGCTGCTCATCCCCGCGCTGCGCGCCCCGGACACGCCGCCGTGGGGCTGGCTGCTCTTCGTCGTCTTCATCGACGTCGGCCACGTGTACGCCACCTTGTACCGGACCTACCTCGACCCGGAGGAGTTCCCCCGCCGGCGCGCGCTGTACGTGTACCTTCCGCTCGCGTGCTGGGTCGCCGGCGCGCTGCTCTACCGCGCGTCCCCCCTCGCGTTTTGGCGCGCGCTCGCCTACCTGGCCGTGTTTCATTTCGTGCGCCAGCAGTATGGGTTCATGCGCGCGTACGCGCATCTCGAGGGGCCCAAGGAGAAATGGGAGCAGCGGCTGGAAGCCGCCGCGATCTACGCGACCATGCTGTACCCGCTCGTGTACTGGCACGCCGATCCGGCGCGGCGCTTCTGGTGGTTCGTGCAGGGAGATTTCGTCGTATTGAACAAGGCGGCCGGTCCGTGGGCCGGCTGGCTGTACGCGGCCGTGCTCGGCGCGTTCGCGGGGCGCCAGCTCGCGCGCCGGCGTCTGGGCCTCGAGGTGCATCCGGGCAAGCTCGCCGTGATCGGCTCGACGGCGGCCGCGTGGTACGTGGGCATCGTCGCGACGAACTCCGACTTCGCCTTCACGATCACCAACATCGTCTCGCACGGACTTCCTTATTATGCCCTCGTCTGGCTCTACGGAAGCCGCGCGTGGAAGGACGGTAGCTGGCGCGAGACTTGGCACCGCCCGGCCGCGCTGGGGCTGTTCGTCGGTCTCCTGCTTCTGCTCGGTTACGTCGAGGAAGGCGTGTGGGACGTGCTCGTCTGGAAGGAGCACGCCCGGCTGTACTTCGGCGCCGCGCTCGACTGGGCGCCCGCGGGAGCGCTCGCGGCCGTCCTGATCCCGCTTCTCGCTTTGCCGCAGGCGACGCACTACCTCCTCGACGCCTGGCTGTGGCGCTTCGACGACAGCAACCCGAAGCTGCGCGAGCGCATTCTCGGCTTGACCCCGGTGAGTCCAAACGGGATAATCTCCGTCACTTCATGATCGAGCGAAAGTGCCCGTCCTGCGGCGCGATGGTTCCCTTTCGGACGTCGATCATGCTCCTGGCCGTGTGCCCCTTCTGCCGCAGCCTCGTCCAGCGCAAGGATCTCGATTTGGAGAAGCTCGGCGAGTCCGCCCAGCTGCAGGTCGACGGAACTCCGATTCAGGTGGGCGCGCGCGGCGTGTACCGGGCGTCCCTGTTCGACGTCGTCGGACGCGTCCAGCTGAAGACGCCGCACGGCTACTGGAACGAGTGGTCTTTGCTCTTCGCCGACGGTCGTCAAGGCTGGCTCGGCGAGGCGCAGGGCAGCTACGCGGTGACCTTCAAGCTCGAGGAGAAGGGGCCGGCGCGCGCCGATATAACGCTCGGGATGACCGTCGTCCTCGCCCAGCGCAGCTATGAGGTCCGCGAGGTGATCTCGGCGTCCTACCTGGCCGCCGAGGGCGAACTGCCTTTCCGCCCCCCCCTGGGCGAGTCGGCCGACGCGGCCGACCTGATTTCCGAGGGCGGCTGGTGCGCGACCATCGACTACTCCGAGGATAAGCCGATCGTCTTCGCGGGCGAATACCAAGGCTTCGACGCGCTGCAGTTCTCCGGGCTCAAGGTCATCGAGGGCTGGGCGTGAGCGCGCGCTTCGCCTGCACCGCGTGCAGCGGCACGCTGGAGCTTCGAGCCGAGGGCGTCAGCGAGAGCCTCGCCTGCCAGCACTGCGGCGCGGTGCTGGACGCGCGCGATCCGAAGCACAAGATCCTCGCCAGGTACCGGCAGAAGCTCGGCGCGCCGCCGAAGCTTCCGATCGGGACGATGGGAACCTTCCGCGGCGAAAAGCTCCAGGTGCTCGGGCTGCAGCGCCGCGCGGTGCGCTACTCGGGCGTGATCTACTCATGGGACGAGTATCTCCTGTGGAATCCATATAAGGGATTCCGTTGGCTCGTCGAGTCGAACGGTCATTGGACCATCCTCAAGACGGTCGAGACCAAGCCCAAGGAGAGCGGCTCCGGTGTCTGAGCGCCTCGACTGCCCCAAGTGCAAGGCTCCGCTCGAGGGACACGACGTCTCCGACGGCATCATCGTCTACACCTGCCCGGCCTGCTACGGCGTGATGTACGACAAGGAAGTTCTGGCCGTACCGCTCGACTTGACCGGCGCGGCGACGAAAGGGCTGGCGTGCCCGCGCTGCCGCGGCGCGATGGAAACCGGCCAGGGCTACTCGGGCGCGATCGAGGTGGATCGCTGCGCGTCCTGCGGCGCGGTTTGGTTCGACGCGGGCGAGATTCAGATTCTGCGCCGGCTCAGCGGCGTCGAGAACCTCGCCGGCCGACGCGGAGAGTCGGAGATCGAAACGGGGCCGTCCTTCCAGCCCTACTCTCCGCCCGGTTCGCCGCCGGCCCCGGCCCCGGCCCGAAAGAAAAAAACGGACGACGAGCCGGCCCCGAAGACGGTCCCGCCCGAGATGGCGAACGCGAAGAATCCTGACGCCGACCGCTCACCGACCGTCGCGCTGGACGGCCGCGTTTATCAGCATTTTCAGACCAGCGTGCCCGTGACGACCTCGGTGCTCGGCGAGTTCCCGTGGACGGCGAAGGTCGGCGACGTCGTGCGCATGAGAGATTTCATCAGCCCCCCGTATCTGCTGTCCCAGGAAGTCAGCGAAGGCGAAAAAGTCTGGAGCGGCGGCGAGTACGTCGAGCCCGAGGAGATCTGGACCGCCTTCGCGATGCCGGGCGCGCCCCCCGCGAAGGTCGGCGTCGCTCCGGCCCAGCCCAACCCCTGGTCCGGACAGCTCGGGTCGCTGTGGGGCCAGTTCGCTCTGGCGGCGGCGGCCTGCGTCGGCGCCTACTTCATGTTCTCGGTGACCGCTTCGCGCAAGACCGTGTACGAGGGCGGCTTCTCGGTCGCCGCCTCCGACGCCGAGCGCTCGCGGGTCTCCGACACGTTCGAGATCCCCGGCCGCACGTCGAACCTCGAGATCTACCTTGAGACGAACCTGGACGGCCACTGGGCCTACGTGAGCATGGCGCTCATCGACGCGGACACGGACCTGGCCTACGACTTTGGACGCGAAATATCCTACTACCACGGCTACGAGGACGGCGAGTCCTGGAGCGAGGGCAGCGGACATGAGCGCTTGTATCTGCCGAGCGTTCCCAAGGGCCGCTATTATCTGCGCCTGGAGCCGGAGACCGACGCGCCGCAGCTCAACGTGCGCGTCGTCATGCGCCGCGACATTCCGCTGTTGCGCCTGCCCTTCATCTCGCTGCTCTTGCTGCTGATTCCCGTGGTGTGGGCGGTGATGCGCAGCGGCTCCTTCGAGAACACGCGCTGGATGGAAAGCGACCACCCGCGAGTGTCGGACGACGACGATTACGGAGACGACGAATGAGCCGCTGGTACCGCTGGTACGCGCTCACCGTCGCCGGCGCCTGCGTCTGGGCGCTCTGGACCGGCTGGTGGACCACGCCCGTCGAGCGCGTGACCGGCGTGCCCAAATCCGTCCGCGACAATCCCGGCTCCTACCGCTCGCACTATTCAAGCTATCACCGATACTACGGAGGCAAATAATGAAGAACATACTCGACGTCCAGCACCTGCTCGCGGCGCTTATTTACTCGGGTCTCGGCGCGACGGTCTTCTTCGGCTGGTTCGTGATCTTCGACAAGCTCACGCCCTACGACCTGTGGAATGAGGTCATCGTCAAGCAGAACCGGGCGCTCGCGACCGTCATGTCCGGGCTCTCGATCGCGATGGGCATCATCATCGCCGCCTCGATGCTCGGCTGAGAAGCCGGTGACGATCGCGCTGTACGCGTCGGTCTTCCTGGTCGCGACCTGCGGGCTCATTTACGAGCTCGTCGCGGGCGCGCTGGCGAGCTACCTGCTCGGAGACACGGTGCTGCAGTTCTCGACGGTCATCGGGGCCTACCTGTTCGCGATGGGCGTGGGCTCGTGGCTGTCGCGCTTCGTGGGCAAGGGGCTGACGGCCCGCTTCGTCCAGGTCGAGATTCTCGTGGGAGTCGTGGGCGGCTTCTCCTCGACCGTCCTCTTCCTGGCCTTCGCGCACGCGGCGAGCTTCCGCGTGCTTCTCTACCTCATCGTCTTCATCGTCGGCGCTCTCGTCGGCTTGGAGATCCCGCTGATGATGCGCATTCTCAAGGACCGCCTCGACTTCAAGGACCTCGTCTCTCAAGTGCTGACCATGGACTATATCGGCGCCCTGTTCGCTTCGGTCCTGTTTCCGCTCCTGCTCGTGCCCCGGCTCGGCCTGCTGAACACGGCCCTTTTGTTCGGCCTTCTCAACATCGGCGTGGCGGCCGCGACCTTGCACCTGTTCCGCGATTCGATCCATGAGCGCGCCGGCCTGCGCGCCTCGTGCGCGGCCGCGGCGGTCGCCTTGGTCCTGGGCCTGGCGTTCTCCGGCCGGATCGCGTCGAAGGCCGAGGGCGACATGTACGCCGACGAGGTGATCTTCTCCAAGTCCTCGGCCTATCAGCGCATCGTGCTCACGCGGTGGAAGGACGACTGGCGCCTGTTCCTCAACGGCAACCTGCAATTCTCGACGATGGACGAGTACCGCTACCATGAAGCGCTGGTACACCCGGCCCTGTCGGCTCATGTCGCTCCGCGCCGCGCCTTGATACTCGGCGGCGGCGACGGCCTGGCGGCGCGCGAGGTGCTGCGCGACAAGCGTGTGGAGACGCTGACGCTCGTGGACCTGGACCCGATGATGACCCGCCTGTTCACGACGCACGCGGAGCTGTCCAAGCTCAACGGCGGCTCGCTGCGCGACCCGCGCATCACGGTGATCAACGCCGACGCCTATCGCTGGCTCGAAAAAAATGAAACCCCCTTCGACGTCGTGATCGTGGATTTCCCCGACCCGTCGAACTACGCGGTCGGCAAGCTTTACACGACGGCCTTCTACCGGCTGCTGCGGCGGCGTCTCGCTCCCGGAGGCCTCATCGCCGTGCAGTCCACCTCGCCCCTGTTCGCACGCACGACGTTCTGGACCGTCGTCGCGACGATGGAGGCCGCCGGGTTCGACGCGCGCCCTTACCACGCCTACGTCCCCTCCTTCGGCGAGTGGGGCTACGTGATCGGCGCGACCGCGCCTTACCGCGTCCCCTCGAAGTTCCCCCCCGGCCTGCGCTACCTCACGCCCGAGATCGCGCGCGGGATGTTCGACTTCCCCGCCGACATGGCGCGCGTCCCCTGCGAGGCGAACCGTCTCGACACCCAGGTCCTGGTCCAGCACTACGAACGCGAATGGGCTCGCATCAACCACGGGGGCTGACGCGCCGGGAGTTCATCGGCGGAGCTGTCGCCGCGGCCGCCTTCGCGGCGTGCCGGACCGAGCGCGGGATTCCGGGCGAATTGCTCGGCCCCAATCACGCGCTCGGTCATAAGCTGCGCGAAGGAAAATTCGATCTGCCCTCCTCGACCGAGCGCGTTCCGGTCGTGATCGTCGGCGGCGGCGCGGCCGGGCTGTCGGCGGGCTGGAAGCTGCTTCGCTCGGGCTTCGGCGATTTCGTCGTGCTCGATCTGGAGGCGCGGGCCGGCGGCAACGCGGCCTGGGACGAGAACGCGGTCAGCCGCTACCCCTGGGGCGCCCACTACCTCCCCGTTCCCGGTCCGCACGCCCGCGCGGTACGCGAGCTTCTGCGCGAGCTCAAGGTCATCACCGGCGAGGCCAAGGGCCGGCCGGTGTATGACGAGTCCGTGCTGTGCCACGCTCCCGAGGAGCGCCTCTTCCTCCACGGCCGCTGGCAGGACGGGCTGTATCCCCGCCTCGGCGCCTCGGCGGCGGACCTGGCCGAGCGCGATCGCTTTCATGCGGCGATGTCTTCGTTCCGGCGCCGCGTCGGCCGCGACGGGCGGCCGGCCTTCGTCATCCCGATGGAGCACAGCTCGCGCGATCCCGAGCTGCTCGCGCTCGACGCGCTCTCCATGTCGGCGTGGCTGGATAAAAACGGCTACCGCTCGCCGGGCTTGCGCTGGTACGTCGAGTACGCCTGCCGCGACGACTTCGGCGGAACCCTCGCGGAGGTCTCCGCCTGGGCCGGCATCCACTACTTCGCGGCGCGAGGCGAGGGCGCCGACGACGAGATGCTGGTCTGGCCCGAGGGTAACGGCTTCCTCGTCGGGCGATTGGCCGAGACTTTGGGCCGCCGATTACGGACCGGCGCGCTCGCCTTCGACGTCCGACACGACGCGGACGGAGTCCGCGTCGATTACTACGACGCCGGAACGGGAACGACCAAACGGCTTCTCGCCAAACGCGCCGTCGTCTGCGCGCCGCGCTTCGCAGCGCGCCGCATCGTCGAGCCGCTCCGCGAGAAAAAGCCGACTTCGTCGGCTTTTTCTTATAGTCCGTGGGCCGTCGCCAATCTGACGGTGAGCGACCCGCCGGCCGGGCTCGGCGCGGCGCCGGCCTGGGACAACGTGATCTACGGCGGCGAGGGGCTCGGCTACGTGGACGCGACGCACCAGAGCTTCGCCCAGAACCGCCGCGAATCCGTGTGGACGTATTACCGGCCGCTCACGGGCGATCCCGAAGGGCGGCGGCGCGCCGCCTACGAGACGAGTCTTGCCGATTGGCGCGAACAGTGTCTCGCCGACCTCGAGCGGGCCCTGCCGGGTCTGCGCCGCCGGGTGACGCGGCTCGACGCGTGGGTGTGGGGCCACGGGATGGTGCTTCCCAAGCCCGGTTTCATCTGGGGCAGCGAGCGCCGCGAGGCGGCGCTTCCGCTGGGCCCCATCCATTTCGCCCACTCGGACCTGTCCGGCTACTCGATCTTCGAGGAAGCCAACGACCGCGGCGTGCGCGCGGCGGAGGCCGTCCTGGCCGCTTTGGGCAAGCCACACCGCTCGAGCCTGTGATATCATAGCTCCATGGCCGCCCCGACGACCCGCCACCTGACGATCCTTCTCACCGACATCAAGGGATTCACGGACAAGACTTCCGCGAAGTCGCGCGCGGACATCCAGGCGATGCTCGACGAGCACCGCGCCGTCGTCCTGCCCATTCTCCAGGAGCACGGCGGCAACCTCGTCAAGACGATCGGCGACGCGTTTCTGATGAGCTTCGACAGCCCGACGAACGCGGTGCTCGCTGGCGTAGCGGTCCAAGAAGCCCTGCGCAAGCGCAATGAGGGGCGCGCCGCGGACGACCGGCTCGAAATCCGCATCGCGATCAACGCCGGCGAGGTGAATCTCGCCGACAACGACGTGTTCGGCGAGGCCGTCAACATCACCGCGCGCATCGAGGGCCTCGCCGAAGCCGGGCAGGTCTGGTTCACCGAGGCGGTGTATCTTGCCATGAACAAGAACGAGGTCCCCTCGAGCGAGATCGGCCTCATGCAGCTCAAGGGCATCCCCGAGAAGATTCGCGTCTATAAAGTCCGCCGCGAGGAGCCGCTCGGGGCTTCGTCCTCCGAGGCCGTGAAAGCCGTGACGGGTCTGTCCGCTTTTATGCCCCGTCCCAAGGCCGCTCCCGTCGCGGGCACCGCGCCGGTTCCCTCCACTTGGAAGCGCTTCGCGGCGCTGTGCGTCGACGGCCTCATCGTCGGCGCCCTCGTCTCCTCGATTTCCGGCGACAAGCCCCGCGCCCATATCCGCAAGAAGTACTCCAAGGGCCAGGTGAACGTCGACCTTCCCGCCTCGTTCATCAAGAAGACCGGCGCGCCCATGCCGAACATGAACGTCGCCGACGGCGAAGGGAACAAGGTCGTCTTCGACGACAAGAAAGGCCTGCAGGTAACCGTCGACGATGACGGGAGCGAGGACAGCGAGCACGGCCGCCGGGATTGGCTGTTCGCTCTCTGCTGGTTCATCTACAGCCTGATCTTTTTGAAGCGTTGGGGCGCGACGCCGGGCAAGAAGCTGTTGAAGCTGAAGGTCGTCTCGATCGACGGCTCCCCCCTGGACGAGAAGCAGCGCGCGATGCGCGCCGCGATCTCCTTGATCTCCGGCTACGCCGCCGGCATCGGCTACCTGTGGGCTTTTTTCGAGCCGCAGCGCCGCGGCTGGCACGACTTGCTGGCCGACACCCGCGTCGTCAGCGCCGAATAGCCGCCGTCGCGGCGCGCTCGCGGATCGCCGACAGGCGCACGATCTGCCGGTCGTATCGCGCGTGGGCGAGACTCCCGTAGACGGGCACCCACGACAGCGAGGACGTCTTCGCGTTCAGGCGCTCGATCATGCGCGTGAGGCGCGCGTCGAGCGCCTCGAGCGCGGCGGCGCGCCGGCGCGCGTCGGGCGCGGGGCCGAGCAGCCGGAAGTGAGCCGGGAGCAGGTCCGCGGCGTAGCCGCTGTGGTCCGAATAGGGGATCGCTTGTAAGCCCGGAACGACGCCGTCGAAGACGGCGCGCGCGGCGGGCGACGGTCCCCCGGACGGCATCAGGATGAAGTCGATCCGGGCCCCCTTCCGTTTCACGTCGCCGCAGAGCTCCTTTTCCCGCTCGCGGCAGGCGTCGCGCGCTCCGAGCAGGTCCATGAACAGGTCGAAGTCCGCCTTGCCGCGGCCGGCGTTGAGATCGGCGAGCACCACGAAGGCGCGGCCCGCCGAGCGCTCGCGCACGAACTCGGCGAGCTCAAAGAGCTCGGTCAGGCGCAGGGCCTCGTAGTCGGGGCGCCCATAGTTCGAGAGCAGGTGCGAGTCGTAGACGTCGAGCTCTCCCCACGGCGTCGCCACGCGCGCGCGCAGTACGCCCTTGTTCGCAGCGGGTTCACCATTGGAGATGCGGAACCACGACGGACGCAGGACGGAGAACGCACGTTCCTCGCTCTCGACGATAGGCCAGCGCGAGAGGATGGTCAGCCCAGCCGAGAGCGGGAAGCCGCGCCGCGACCGCGCGACGTGGGGCAGCCCGGCGCCGCGCTCGAGCCGCCTCGAGTCGGAGTCGAACCAGACCTCCTGGAGGCCGGCGACGTCGAAGCCCCCTTCCTTGATGCCCGCGGCGAGCGCGTCGAGGCGCGGCGCGACGTAGCCGTGCACGACGGGGATCGCCGCGGCGTTCATCGTGAGCACGCGCACGCGTGCGGGCTCGGCTGCGGCCGCGGACGCGGCCAGGAGGACGGCCGCGATCAATTGGGCCAATTCCGGGCCGGACCCATCTTCTCGAGCACGAAGTAGCTGACTTGGATGCGCGCGGAGCCGAGCGCGACGACGGCCTTGCCGAGCATCACGTCGGGCACCGCCGGGTCGATGACCGCGATGTAGTCGCGGATCGTGCGCTCGGGCTTCCAGAACGGATTGCGTGCGCTGATCCCGTATTGGATCAGCAGCGAGTTCGGGTGGATGATGTCCGGCGGGACCGGCGGGATCACGTGGTAGAAGCCGAAGGCCTTGCCCTTCGGTATCCAATCCTCATCGAAGCCGTTTTGGCGCACGGGCACGTTGTAGCCCTCGACGAGGCCGTCTTCGCGCCGGAAGAAGCCCTTCATGAACTTGCGGATGCCGAGCAAGGATATCCAGGGCGCGGGGCTCCAGCCGCGGTACTCCCAGCCGACGAGCGAGCCCGCGTCGGGCGCGCGCCCGCCGGCCATGATCGTCTCGAGCTCAGCGTAGCTCTTGTGCTTGAGCGAGTCGTATAAAGGCAGGTGGTTCATCGCGGCCTCCGGTCGGCGAGCCGCTCGGCGCAGTGCCGCGCGACGGCCATGATGGTGTGCTGGGGATTGACGCCGAGGTTCGTCGGAAACAGCGACGAGTCGGCGACGACGAGATCGGAGACGCCGTGAACGGAGAAGTCCGGCGCGACGACGCCGGCCGAGGCGCGGGTCGCCATGCGCGCGGTGCCGAATAGGTGCGAGAGGATCCACGAGTAGCAGCCGGGATCGTCGGGGCCGTGCTCGAACAGGGCCTCCTGGCCGGGCAGCAGCCTCTCGGGCAGGCCGTAGATCCCGGGCCAGACCTCCTTGGCGCCGGCCGCGAAGAACAGCTCGGCCGTGAAGCGCAGGCCGCGGCGGATCTGCATCATGTCGCGTCGCGTGAGGTCGTAGGCGATGTCGGTCCCCCAGGGGCGCTCGCGCACCGTACCCTCCGCCCAGGCGCGCGTCTGCACGGCGAAGATCGCGGTTTGGCCCGAGAGCGCCATCATCTCCTTCCAGCGCCGTCCAGCGCCGGGCAAGCGCGCGAACACGATCTCGGGCGGGAGCGCGATCGTCTCGATCTTGAAGCGGCCGTCGCGGCGGTGGTGGACGGCATCGTAGCCCTGCGTCGCGCCGCGCCAAAGGCGCTCGGGCGCGTCGAAGTAGCCGGTCAGCGGCGTACCGGGATGGCCCATGAAGTGCGCTCCGAGGTGGGGCGAGCGCACTCCGCTGCGCGCGAGCAGCTGCGGGGTCTGGATCGCCGAGGCCGCGACGACGACCGCGCGGCGCGCGGCGGCGCGGAAGGCCGGGCGCCCGGGGCCGGCGAGGCGCCCGGTCACGGCGACCGCCCGGCCCTCCTTGACGACTATACGCCGCGCTTCGGCGCCGGTGACGATCAAAGCACCCTTGGCCTCGGCCTGCGGGAGGTAGGTCGTGAGCATGCTGCGCTTGGCGCCCGAGGGGCAGCCGGTGAGGCAGCGCGCGGTGGCCCGGCAATCCTTCACGAAGCGCCGCGTCGGCTCGGCGCGCACGCCGAGCTTGAGCGCGCCCTCGTGCATGCGCCGGTTGAAGCCCCCCCAGACCTCGGGCGGCGTGGGCGCGGCGTCGAGGTCTTTCTCGATCGCGTCCCAGTGGCGGTGCAGTTCGCGCGCGGGCAGGGCGTCGCCGAGACCAAGCGCGGCCCACTCGGCGAGCACGTCGTCGGGCGCGCGCCAGACGATCGCCGAGTTGATGACCGTCGAGCCGCCGAGCACGCGGCCCTGGATCCCCGGGATGAAGGCTCGCCCGCGCGCGACCTGGGCGTTCGCGTCGCGGAACATCGTCTTGAACGCGTCCCAGGAGCGGTCGCCGAAGGCGTTGGGGTCGACGGCCGGGCCCTCTTCGAGCACGCAGACCGATCGTCCGGTCGAGGCCAGCGCGCGCGCCGCGGTCGCGCCGGCCGCGCCCGAGCCGACGACGACGTAGTCGAAGGCCTCGTCGAACCCGCCGACGGCGGCGCCGTCAACCCGCATCGTATCCCACCGCGCGGCGTACCGTCGGAGCCGCCCCGTAGCCGAGGCTCGTCACCATCTTGAGCAGCAAGGTGCTCTGGCGCAGGAGGTAGACGCGGCTCTTGCCCATCGCCTCGAGCGCGCGCGGCCGGTCCTCCTCGGTCAGCCGGTCGAGCGGAGGCAGGCGCCGGATCAGCAGAGGCGAGACCCACGACGCGACCCACAGCGCGGCGAGCCAGCCCAGGCTCATCGAGAGCGGCGCGTCGCGCCGGAACTCCGCCTCGAACTCCTCGAAGCCGGTCTCGAAAGCGCCGGGCAGGCCCGCGGGGCCGCCGGGCGGCAGGAGCGCGTCGATCACGGCGCGGCGGCGGGGGTTCATGCTCAGCTCCCCTTCCGCAGCGACTCGATCGCGGCCTCGAGCCCGTCGGCCACGGCGGCCATGCGCTCGTAGTCGAGCTTTTCCGGCGTGTCCGTGGTCATGTGGTAGTGGGTGTAACGCAGGAATGACGTGTCGGTGAGGATCAGGCCCGGAAAGCCTTCGTCCCAGTAGCTCTTGTGGTCGGAGAGGCCGATCTCGGTGATCCAGCCGGGGAGGCTCGCCGCGACCACGGGCACTCCGGCCGGCGTGAAGACTTTGGCGAAGGCGCGCAGGAAGGCGCGCGAGCTCAGATCGGAGACCGCGCCGACGTAATTCGCCTTGTCGGGATAAAACAGCGACAGGACGGGCGGATATTTTTGGGAGCCGGGCGCGTCGTTGTAGTAGCCGAGCATCTCGAGGCTGATCATGCCCACCACCGGCAGTCCCTCGGCCTTCAACGCGCGCGCGTGGAAGGCGCTGCCCATTTGCTTCGTGCCGAAGAACGGCGGCTCCTCCGTCCCGTAGGCGACGAAGCGCACTTCGACGGCTTCGGGACGCTTATGGGCAAAACGACGCGCGAGCTCGAGCAGGACCGCCGAGCCGGAGGCGTTGTCGTCGGCTCCGGGCGTCTCGAGGGCCGTGTCGTAGTGCGCCCCGATCACGAGAACCGGCGCGCCCGGCTTGGCGCCGTGGAGCGTCGCGGTGAAATTGCGCATTGGAACGTCGGCCGCCATGCCTGGAGGCCGCACCATGTAGGGCTGCTCCGCGACCGCGTACCCGGCCCGCTTCAAGGACGACTTCATGTGCGCCTCGGCGCGGGCGAGCGCGGCGGGATGGGCGTAGTTGCGCGGCCCGATGTCGCCCGCAAGAATCCGTACGTCGGCGGCGATGCGCTTAGCCGCGGCGCTTTCCGGAGCGGAGCGCGCGGGTAGCGGCAGCCGCGCGAGGCGGTACATGTCGAGAACACGCAGCCCGGCCGCTGCGGCCGCGGCGAGCACGGCGAAAAGGCCGAGCTTGAGCAGCTTGCGCCGCTTCATCTCAACCGAGGTTCTTGAGACAGGCCTCGGCGAGGCTCGGCGCGGTCAGGCCGTACTTCTCGTAGAGCTGCTCGGGGGTGGCCGACTCGCCGAAGGAGCGCAGGCCCACGCGCAGAACCGGGCAGGAGATGCCGCGCTCCGCGATCGCCTCGCACACGGCCGAGCCGAGACCGCCGTGGACGTTGTGGTCCTCGACGGTCACGATGCGCTGAGAGTCGGCGGCGAGCTTGGCGACGGTCTCGCCGTCGAAGGGCAGGAGCGTGGACGCGTTCGCGACGCGCACGGAGAAGCCCTTCGCCTCGAGCAGCTTCGCGGCCTCGATGGCGTGCGGCACGGGGCCGCCCGACGCGATGATGGTCGCCTGGAGCTTGGCGGCTTTCTTCGCCGGCTCATGCACGACGTCGATCTTGTTCGGCTGCCACTTGTACCCGGGAGCGTGAACGTCGGGCATTTTCTGGCGCGTGAGGCGGATGTACACCGGCCCCTTATGCTCGAGCATCCAGGTCACGGCCTGCTTCGTCTCCTCGTGGTCGGCGGGCTGAAGAATCGTCATGTGCGGGAGCGCGCGCATGGCGGCGACGTCCTCGAGGCCCATCTGCGACGTGCCGTCCTCGCCGATGCCGATGCCGGCGTGCGTGCCGACGAGCTTCATGTTCGTCTGGTTGTACGCGGCGGAAACGCGGATCGACTCGACGCGGCCGATGAGGAAGCACGCGAATGAGGTCAGCACAGGGATCTTGCCCGAGAGCGCCAGGCCCGCGGCGACGCCGATCATGTTCTGCTCCGCGATGCCCATCTCGAAGTGGCGCGCCGGGTACTTCTTCATGAAAGGCTGGGTCATCGTGGACTTCGACAGGTCGGCGTCCAGGACGACGAGATTGGGGACCTTTTCCGCGAGCTCGAGGATCGTCTCGCCGAAAGATTCGCGCGTCGCTTTAGCGGGCATCGGAGATCTCCTTGCAGGCCTTGTCGGCGTCTTCCTTCTTGGGGGCGTTTCCGTGCCAGGCGATGTTGTGCTCCATGAAGCTGACGCCCTTGCCCTTGACCGTCTTCGCGACGATGACCTGCGGGCGGCCGTTCGTCGCGGTCCAGGCCTTCGCCAGCGCCTTTTCGACGGCATCGAGATCGTGGCCGTCGATGGACTGCACGTCCCAATTGAAGGACTCGAGCTTGGCGGTCAGCGACTCGATCGGCATGACCTCGTTGACCGGACCGTCGATCTGGCCGTTGTTGTGGTCGACGATCGCGATTAAATTATCCAGCTTGAACTTCGGCGCGGACATGAAGGCCTCCCAGCACTGGCCCTCCTGCATTTCGCCGTCGCCGAGCGCGACCACGGTCTTGAAGTCCTTCTTGTCGAGCTTGGCGGCGCAGGCCATGCCGACGCCGACGGAGAGGCCCTGGCCGAGCGAGCCCGTCGAGAACTCGATGCCGGGCATGCGCAGGCGGTCCGGGTGTCCCTGGAGCGGGCTGCCGAGCTTGCGCAGATTCATGAGGTCCGCCTTCGGAAAGTAGCCGCGATACGCCATCACCGCGTACAGCGCGGGGCAGGCGTGGCCCTTCGACAGGATGAAGCGGTCGCGTCCGTCCCAGTCCGGCTTCTTCGGATCGTGCTTGAGGAACTTCCAGTACAGCACGGTGAGAATATCGATGATCGACAGCGAGCCGCCGGGGTGGCCGTTGCCGGCCGCCTCGATCATGCGGATGATGTCGAGGCGCATCTGCTTCGTCAGGGACTTCAGATCCGTCGGGAGGGTGGTCGCGGTGGGCATGGCACATTTTATAATTTTCGAGGCTAAAAAAAGTAAAATCGAGGCATGAAGATCAATCTTTATATCGGCGCGATCCGCAAGGCGGCGGCGTTCATCAAGAAGCGCGCACCCGGCTTCACGCCCGACGTCGGCTTCGTCCTCGGCTCGGGCCTCGCCAAGGCGGTCCCCCCTCTCGAGAAGACGCAGATCATCCCTTATCGCGACATCCCCGGCTTCCCCCGCACCACGGTCCCCGGCCACGAGGGCAAGCTCATCCTCGGCCGCTCCGCCGGCCGCTCGGTCGCCGTCATGCAGGGACGCTTCCATTATTATGAAGGGCACGCGATGGAGTCGATCGCGCTCCCCGTGCGCGCGCTCGAGTACCTGGGCCTCAAGACCTTGATCGTGACCGCCGCCGTCGGCTCGATGCGCGAGAAGGTCAAGCCCGGCCATTTCACCGTCGTGACCGACCACATCAACTTCATGGGGCGCAATCCGTTGAGGGCGTTTCATGAGGAGGAGTTCGGGACGATGTTCCCGGACATGACCAGCGCCTACGACAAGCGCTTGAGCAAGACCATCCTCGCGGCCTGCAAGAAGCGCAAGGTGCCGGTGCACGAGGGCGTGTACGTCGCCGTCGGCGGACCTTCTTACGAGACTCCGGCCGAGATCCGCGCCTTCCGCACCATGGGCGGCGACGTCGTGGGCATGTCGGTCGTGCCCGAGGTGATCCCCGCCCGCCAGATGGGCCTGACGACGGGCGCGGTCGTGTGGACCTCGAACATGGCGGCCGGCCTGCCCGGCTCGATCCAGAACCACGGCGACGTGCTGGCCTTGGGCGCGCGCGTCTCCGACGATCTGCGCGGCGTGCTGTCCGACCTCATCAAGGCCGTCTAGCCCGATGCTGTTTCTCGACCTCATCGCGAAGAAGCGCGACGGGGGCCGGCACACGCCGGGCGAGCTCGCGTTCGTCTCCCGCGCGGCCGCGAAGGGCCTCGTGCCCGACTATCAGCTTTCCGCCTGGCTCATGGCCGTGCTGTGCCGCGGCATGGACGAACAGGAAACCGTGGCGCTGACCCGCGCGATGGCCGACTCCGGAGAGACGCTCGGGCTGGGCGCGATCAAGCGTCCCAAGGCCGACAAGCACTCCACCGGCGGCGTGGGCGACGGAGTGTCCCTGGCCTTGGCTCCGCTCGCCGCCGCGTGCGGCCTCGCCGTGCCGATGATGTCCGGCCGCGGCCTCGGCCACACCGGCGGCACGCTCGACAAGCTCGAGGCCATCGAGGGCTTCAAGGTGCGCCTCGACCTCCCCCAAATCCGCGCCCAGGTCGCCGACCTGGGCTTCTGCCTGTTCGGCCAGACCGGCACGCTTGCTCCCGCCGACCGCACCTTGTACGCCCTGCGCGACGCCACCGCGACCGTGCCCGCCCGCCCGCTCATCGTCGGCAGCATCCTCTCCAAAAAGGCGGCCGAGGAGCTTGACGCGCTCGTCCTCGACGTGAAGGTCGGCTCGGGCGCGATTTTCCGCGACACGGCCTCGGCCCGCGGCCTGGCGAAGGCTCTGGTCAAGACCTCGAAGGGCCTCGGCATGCCGACCGTCGCGGTTCTTACGAAAATGGAGCAGCCGCTCGGACGCTACGTCGGCAACGCCTTGGAAGTACGTCAGGCGGTCGAGATACTGCGCGGCGACGAGACCGCCTCCGACTATCTCGAGTGCGTGCTGACGCTCGGCGGCTGGATGCTCAAGCTCGCCGGCCTCGCGAAAACTCCCGCCGCGGGCGCCGCGCACATGCGCGAAAAGATCAAGGACGGCTCCGGCCTGCGCCTGTTCCGCGAGTGCGTGAAGGCGCAGGGCGGGAAGGTCTCCGTGATCGACGACCTCTCGCTTCTTCCAAAAGCGAAACTCTCACGCGTCGTGAAGGCCGCGCAGAAAGGCGTCGTCTCCGCGCTCGACGCGCGCAAGGTCGGCCACGCGGCGGTGCTCCTCGGCGCCGGCCGCGCGTTCAAGGACCAGGAGCTCGATTACGGCGCCGGCCTCGAACTGCTTAAAAAAGTCGGCGACCGGGTCGAAAAAGGCGAGCCCGTCGCGATCCTGCACGCCGCCGATCTGGTCAAGCTCGGCCTCGGCGAGCGCGAATACCGCGACGCCCTCCGCATATCCCCCCGCGCCGCCCGCCCCAAATCCGTCGTGCTCGAGGTCATCAAATAACGGTGTCAGGCCGACAAATTCGCTGAATTCCGGAGATCATATGCCCAAACTCTTCGTCTCGGATCATCCTCTCGTTCAGGACAAGCTCGCGCGGCTGCGCGACAAAACCACGAATCCCCAGGACTTCCGCCGGCTCATGTCCGAGGTGGCCATGCTCATCGGCTGCGAGGTGCTCAAGGGCGTGCGCACGCGCAAAAGCACGGTGCAAACGCCGCTGCGTACCGCAGCGGCATCAATACTTGATCAGCCGCTGGCCTTCGTCGCCGTCCTGCGCGCCGGCCTGGGCATGACGCCGGGCCTGCTCGAGCTCGCGCCCAAGGCCTCGATCGGCCACATCGGGCTGTACCGCGACGAGAAGACCTTGAACCCGGTGCGCTACTACGTGCGCCTGCCGAAGAACATGAAGGACCACTTCACCGTCCTGTGCGATCCCATGCTCGCCACCGGCGGCTCGGCTTCGGAGTCGATCCACATCCTCAAGACGGACGGCGCCAAGAACATCGCCCTGCTGACGCTTTTAGCGTCGAAGCAGGGCGTGGCGCGCATTCACAAGGACCATCCCGACGTTCCCGTCTACACCGCCGCGGTCGATCAGATCCTCAACTCCCACGGCTACATCATCCCCGGCCTCGGCGACGCCGGGGATCGTCTCTTCAATACCTAGACGAGCTCAGCCGCAGACGTTGGGCCAGACGCAGGTCGTGACCGGAACGGCCGCTTCGACAGGCAGGATCGCCGTGGTCGCGCACTTGTTGGGCCACACGCACGTCTGAACCTGCGCGACCACGGGGGCCGCGACCGAGCTGCAGGTGTTGGGCCACACGCAGGGCCGGAACTGGGCGGTCTGCGTCGGGGCCGGCGTCGCCGTCAGGAACGTCGCGAGAATCAGAGTCATCATAAATTTATCCTCCGTAACTTCTTGATGACAGGATACCGCTTGCGCGGACGCGGCCGAAGGACGCGAGTCAAATCCGAAAATTGATCCGCGTCACTTGATCCCGCTCAATGGGACTCCTGTCCCATTCATAACCGATATCCGTGTTATCCCCCGCCTGCCCTTTTAGTGTTGTCGACAACACTGAAAGCCCGGGTTGTGGATAACGCGCACACATAAAAGGAAGAAACCCCCGAGGGGTCGGGGGTTTCTCACGGCGGCCGGTTCGAGGTCGGCTTTGTAAAACTTAGGCGGACTTGCCGCACTTGCGCGGGTACACGCAGGTGGTGAACTGCGCGACTTCGATGACCGGGACGATGACCGGGGCGGTCTCGGTGCGGCAGACGTTGGGCCACACGCAGGGCTTGAACTGGGCGACGGCTTCGGGAGCCGGGGCGGAGACTTCGTTGCAGACGTTGGGCCACACGCAGGGCTTGAACTGGGCCGACTGCTGGGCGGGAATCGGGTTGGCGAGCGACAGGGTCATCAGAATCAGGTTGATCATGAAGACAGTATACGCTTCATGAGTAAAAGCTCCGATGAGAGTCGTCAATCAGGCGACCTGATTGCGATCAATTGATCTAGGTCAAAGGTCCTATCGGCGGCGGGCCCTGGGCCCAGGACGAAGGTCCCGGCTAAGCGGCGGAACCGGCGAGCGCGCGCAGGCGCTCTTCGGACAGGATCAGGAGATCCTTGTCCTTCTTGCGCAGCACGTCGCGCTCCTCGAAGTCCTTGAGCAGGCGCACGGTCGTCTCGATGGTGAGGCCGGCCATCTCCGCGAGGTCGCGGCGCTTGATGCCGGCGACGATGGGGTGCGGCTTCTTGGGGACCATCATGCGGATCAAGGTGTCGGCCAGGCGGCCGCGCGCGGGCTTGAAGGCGATGTCGCGCGCCTTGTTCTCGCCGCGGCGCACGTCGCGGGCCAGCTCGCGCATGAGCGCGAACGAGGCGTTCGGATACTTCGCGACGAAGTTCGCGAACGTCGTCTTGTCGATCATGGAGACGATGCTGGGCTCGAGGGCCTCGCCCGTGCCCGTATAATGGCCTTCGTCGGCGAGCAAGGTGACGTGGCCCAAAAGGTCGCCGGGCGACTCCACGCGCGTCGTCAGCTGCTGGCCGGTGCGGCTCGATTTGTAGACCTTGACCTTACCGGTGCAGACGACGTAAAGGCCCTGGGGCATCGCGCCTTCGTGGAAGACGACCTCGCCGCGCTTGAAGGGGTTCGCGAGACGGATCTCGCGCCACGCTTTCTTCGACTCCTTCGTGCCGAGGAGCTCGTAGAAGCAGTTCTTTTTATAGGGGCACCAGTCGCAATTGGGCGCGTCACGCTTCGAGTAAGGCACGAGTCATAATAGCAATTTAGGGGCGCGGAGGCAGTACCGCCATTTCCTCTTCGCCGCGCTCCCCCACCGAGGCCCCGGGAAAAATCGCGGCGTAGTGAGAGGCGGCGTCGGCGCCGCGGTGGACCGTGGCCAGGCTTCCCGCGAGCGGGCTCCGTCGCTTGCCGCCGGCGGCGATGAGGCTCGCCCCGCTCCAACGGCCGCCGGTCAGGCGCGTCTTCGTGGGCAAGGCGGGATGGTTTTCGTTGCCCGTGCGTTTGCCGTCGACCAGCCGGAACTGGTCGATCGAATGAATCCTCTTAAAGGAAAGTGGCTTGAGCTTGCCGGCGGCGTCGCGCAGTCCGGGGACGTCGAACGTGTACGCCTCGGAGGCGGCGCCCTTTCCCGTCCCGCTCACGCTCAACTGCGCCTGTCCGTCCGGCAGGACGAGCATCGTCATGACGAAGCCGTCGCCGGGATTGAGGTAGATGTTGTTCGCGGCGGTCGTCCCGGGATTGTTCCAGCCGCCCTTGCTCGTGCGCCAGTAGACTCGGTAGGCGAATTTGCCGGTGTCCTTCCCGGCGCGGTCGTAGACGTGGTCCCAGATCAGGCCGGCGTCGACCTCGGCGCCCGCGGCGTGCAAGCCGAGGTAGATGTCGGGGCGATCGAGAGGGCCGGATTTATGGGTTTCTTCCCCCGGCGAGGTCGCGTGCTCGCGCGCGGGATCGAATTCGGGGCGGGGCAGTATTCCCCAGGTCACGAGGCCTTCGTAGTCGTCGCCCTCCGGACCGACGACCTTCCGGTACCAGGCGCCGAGAGCCTTGTCCACGACGTAGGAGGGCTTGGCGGCCGCGGCGAGCTTGGCGGCTTTACCGGCGCCGTCCTCGAGTTCGCCGGCCGAGGCGGTCCGCACCAACAGAAGGACAAGGCTTAACAGGGACATGGTCCCCCCAGTGTAAGCTCAAATCAACTTCAGCGCAAGGCGACGCGGTCGGAGTACTGCGAGACGAGGGTGCGGAAAGCGGGCAGGTCGCGGACGGCCTCGAGCTCGACGTCGGTCTTGGCCAGCATCACGAAGCGGCGCATGTCGTTGGGCGCGGCGCAGGCCTTGAAGGACTCGCTCAGGGCGTTGAGCGCGACGGCGGTCTTGCCCGACATCGCGTAGGCCAGGGCGATTTGATAGTGGGCCGCGGGATTCATCGGGTTCTGCTGCAGGGATTTCTGCAAAGAGCGGATGGCGACGTCGGACTGGCCGAGCTTGTTGTAGGCCATGCCGATCTTCTCATAGACCTGCGCGACCTGAGGCGCGCCGAGGGTCATGCGCTCCTGGTCGATCGCGATGGCCTCGTGGTAGAGGGAGACGGCCGACAGGTAGCGGCGGAACTTGAATTCGATATTGCCCGAGGCGATCTTCTCGAGCACCGCGGCGTCCTGCGCCGGGGCGGCGGGCTTCGGGGCGGTGTCGCGGACGGAGTCGCGCATCTCTTCATTGCGGACGTCGAGGCCGGCGACCATCTCGCCGTCTTCGGCGGCGCCGATGCCGAGAGCCTTGCGGGTCGTGCCGTTGGCGATCAGCGGAGCGAAAGCGGGATCGCGGCGCACGGCCTCGCGCAGTTCCTTGCCCTGGCCGTTCTTCATGGCCTTGGTCATGGCGAGGTTCACGTTGTCGACCGCTTTGGAGGTCTCCCCCATCTTCAGGCGCAGGCGGGCGGCGTTCATGGCGATCAGAGGCTTGGCCGGCGCGGCGCGGAAGGCCATTTTATAGGCCTCGAGCGCCTTGTCGTAGGACTGGACGGCCTCGTAGCACAGCGCCATCGAGAAGTACAGGCGCGAGGCGTCCGGCAGGTCCTTCAGTTCGGGGTCGAGGCCCAGGGCCATGGCGTAGGCGTCGATCGCGGACTGCGCGTCGTCGCGGTCGGCGGCTTCGGTCGAGCCCAGCTTGAAGCCGCGCTGGTAGTGCGCCCAGCCGAGCAGGAAGTAGGTCGAAACGGACCCCTCCTTGCGCACGGCCTTGTTGAAATTGGAGATCGCGGCGGAGCTCTCGCCGTTTTCCAGGTTGGAGAGGCCCGCCGACATGAGGGCTTTGGCCTCCGGGTTCGCCTTGGATTTCTTGTGTTTCGCGGCGTTGGCCGGAGGGGTGAACAGAAGAGCGGTCAACGCGATCGCGAGGACGGTCCGGCTCGTCTCCGACAGGTTTCTCTTCATGCCTAAAGTATAGCGTTGGCCGCCGGGGCCGGCATGGGGAGGAGGGCCTGGGCCCTTCTGGGCCCAAGGGCCTATATAGGACGGGGTGTTTAATAGGAGATAGGTGGTATAATGTCGATTCTGGTGGCCGTAGCTCAGCTGGTTAGAGCGCAGCGCTGTGAACGCTGAGGTCGGGGGTTCAAGTCCCCTCGGTCACCCCACTTTCCGCCATGAAAAGTCGTGCGCGACGAGTCGCGGCGTTGTTGGGGCTTCTCGCGGTCGCGTGCCCGCCGCCGTCGGCCGCCATCCCCCCCAAGAGCGCGCTGAAGCCGTTCATCCACACCCGCACGGAGTGGCGCGCGGAAAGCGCGAAGAGAATCCCGCTCGACGAGGCCAAGAATCGCATCGTCGTCCATCACACGGCGAATATAGTGACCGGCGCCGTCAAGGCGATCGCAACGAATAAAGCGAGCTGGAAAGCCGCCGTCGCTCATGTCCACCAGGCGCAGGATCTGCACAAGCGCGTCCGCGGATGGAGCGACGTCGGTTATCACTACATGATCGACTGGAAAGGGCGGATCTTCCAAGGCCGCCCGGTCGACCGGCTTGGCGCTCACACGGAAGGAAACAACCGCGGCAGCATCGGCGTCGTGCTTCTCGGCGACTTTTCGCGCCAGCGGCCGCCGCTCGAGCAAGTCGCCAGCCTGAAGACTTTGCTCCGCTGGCTCACCGCCGTCCACGGCATCTCGCCGGAAAACATCCAGGGACATCATCAATATAAATCCACGCTTTGCCCCGGAAAAAGCCTCGACGATCCTCAGGATCCGCGCTCCCCGCTCCGCGCGATCCAGGCGCAGCTCATCATCGAGGGGCTGGCCGCGCCCCGCGCCGGTTGGAAGTGATCATGAATCGTTCCTATCTTCTCCAACGGAATGCGGGCTATACTCTCCGGACCGCCCCCCCATGAAGAATTCAGGCTTAATCCTCGTTCTCTTATTCGCCCTCGGGTGCTCCGCGGCGCCGGCGCCGGTCGCGCAGGAGCAGCAGTCCGGCGAAATTTATTCACCGGACGAAGACGCGTTGAACAAGGAGATCGCGGAGTTGAGCGTGGCCGTGCTCCGGAAAGACGGGTCCGCTCGGAAGGACGTGATGACGCGGGATGTGCATGCCAAGCATCATGGCTGCTTAAGAGCGACGTTCAAGGTCAACGAGGATATTCCCGCGGAGTATCGTTCCGGAGTGTTCGCCGTTCCGGGGAAGGAGTATGCCGCTTGGATCCGCTTCTCAAACGGCAGTCAGCGCATCCAGGCCGACAAGACGGGCGACGCCCGCGGCATGGCGGTCAAGCTCATGGGAGTGGACGGAGAAAAGCTCCTGGACGGCGAGAAGAACGCCGGGACGCAGGACTTCCTGCTGATCAATCACGACGCGTTCTTCGTCAAAGACGGAAGGGACTACGCCGAGTTCTTCCGGCTGCTCGCGAAGGGTTCGAGCCCGGTTTGGTTCTTCTTCGGACGTCTGCCCTGGCGCTGGACCGAGTTCAACGCGGTCGGCCGGATCAGGTCCAATGGAAAGAAGATGGTGAATCCTCTTTTGTCCCCGTACTTCAGCGCGACGCCCTACCGGCTCGGCGACGGCGCCGTCGTCAAGTACTCGGCGCGGCCGTGCGAACAGAAGACGGACGGACGGAACTATTTTCCGGATTCACCGGACTACCTGCGCCTGAATATGAAGCGGTCTCTGGACGCCCGCGAGGGGAAGCCCGTGTGCTTTCAATTCATGATCCAAAAGCGCGGCGAGCCGCGGGAGATGTCGGTGGAGGATTCGCGTATTCCCTGGGACCAGGCGAAGTCCCCCTTCACGCCGGTCGCGAGCGTCAACATTCCCGCGCAGGATTTCTCGAGCGAAGCGCAGATGCGTCAATGCGAGAATTTCTCGTTTACTCCGTGGCACAGTCTGCCCGCGCATCGGCCTTTGGGCAACATCAACAGAACCAGGAAAGCGGTTTACGAGGCGATTTCGGCGTATCGTCACGGCGCCAATCACGAAAGCCGGCGTGAACCCGGCGTCGAAGACAAGCCTTAACGCCCCCGGGCGCTTTTCCGTCGCGGCGTCGTCAGCGCTCGCCGGTCTCACGGCTCCCCGCCAAGTGACGTAAACGCTCCAGGTCGCGCTGCAGCTCCTCCATCCGCTCGAGAAGATCGACGATGATCAACCCCGCGAACTCGTCGACCTCGAGGTGTAGGCAGATTCTCCGCAGCCGCCTGCTCCTGATCTGCTCTGTCGGCTTCAAGCGCCCGCCTCCTTCATCTCCCGGTACAAACTTTCCATCTTCTCGGTCATCTTCTCGGGGATGTCGACCCGCACCACGGCGTAGAGGTCTCCCCGGGAGCCGTCGTCCTTGCCCAAGCCCTTGCCGGCGAGACGCAATGGGCGGCCCGTATGCGTGCCCGCCGGGATCCGAATTCGAACCGGTCCGTCCAAGGAAGCCACGGTCGCTTCTCCGCCCAGCGCCACGACCCATGGCATCACCGTGACCGTCGTCTCCAGGTCGCTGCCGGAGACCTTGTACGCCGGATGCGGCAACAGCTTCACCCTCAGGTAAAGATCGCCCGGCGCCTTTCCGCCGCGTCCCGGGGAGCCTTGCCCGCGCAGCCGCAGTTTCACGCCGTCGCGAACATGCTTGGGAAGATTCACCGTGACATGCTTCTGCCCTCGCGATTCTCCCACGCCGCCGCACTGCGAGCAAAACCCTCGTCCTTTGCGGCCCAGTCCGCCGCAGGCGGCGCAAAGAACGGGCGCCGATAACGACATCTTCTTTTCCCCGCCATGGAAAGCGTCCTCGAGAGACAGCGGGAGCTCCGCCTCCACGTCCCGGCCTTCGTCGGGATCGGCGGCATCGACATCCTGGACGCTGAATCCGTGACGGCCCGCGTCTCCGAACAATTCTTCGAAGAAATCGCTGAATCCGGCGGTTTCCCGCGGCTCGCGTCCCGGGCGCGCCTCCTGCGCCGACTCCCAACCCGGGCCGAGTTGGTCGTATTTTTTGCGCTTCTCCGCATCGGAAAGGACCTGATACGCCTCGTTGATTTCCTTGAACTTTTCTCCCGCCGCGACCTTGCCCTGTTCGGGGTGGAGGTCGGGATGATGCCGGCGCGCCAGGAGGCGATAGGCGCGCTTGATCTCTTCGGCCGAAGCCGCTTTGTTGATCCCTAGAATGGCGTAATAGTCATTAAATGCCATCACCGAGAACGTCAGTAGAGGCGGGCACCGGCGCGCGCGACGAAGCGGCGAGTCAGACGCGTGCGTCTGCCGCCGGAGGGAACAGCCAAGACCGGGACGCATGAGTGCCGAAGCAGGCGCTCCACCGTGGAGCCGAGCACGAAGTCGGAGGCGAAGACGCGCCGATGCGCCGACATTACGACGAATTCATAGCGTCCCGAGTTCGCTTCCGCGATGATGCGCGCGCGCGCGTCGCCCGAGCGCACCAACAGGCGCCAATCCGGGCCGGTGCCGAGGATCTTCTCCAGCCTCCGTCGCAACTCGGGCCTCTCCTTCCTGAGCCCGCTTCCCGTCTCGTCGACATGGAGGACGACCAAAGCCACGCGCAGGCTGCGCGCCAATTCCCGAGCCCAGCGCAAAGCGCGCGTCGCATAGGGGCGGCCGTTCCACGGCGCGAGTACGCGCGCGACGAGCGGGCCGCTCTTTCGCTCGGGAACCACGAACACGGGAATGCGAGCGCGTCGCAGTACCGCTTCGGCGACAGACCCCGTGAGCAGGCGGTCGAGCCCGGCATACCCATGCGTGCCCATCACCATCAAGTCCGCGCGCTCGGGTTTGGCCAAATCCAGAAGCGCCACCGGCGGCCAGCCGTGCACCGTCCGCAGCTTCAGGCGCTCGGTCGGGAAGCCCCCCGCGGCCTTGAGCAGTTTCTCTTCAATCTTGCGTCGCGGCACCTGCGACGCGGGAGGCACGCTCACGGGCAGGGCGTCAAGACCGACCCAGGCGGTGATGACGGGCGGGTGCTGGACATGCACGATCTCAAGTGCCGCACCCCAACGCAGCGCCAAGGCCTTGGCTGCGTCGAGCGCGTTCAACGACGGAGCGGACAAATCGGCGGCGACGAGGATGCGGCGCGGCGGAAATCGCTTCATACCTGCCTCCACGCAACGAAACGACCCCCCCCGCCGGCCGCATGCGCGCTTAGCGTCAACGGCCTTTCCCGCGGAGACCATGTCGAAACGAGTCGACGGAAGCTCTCCTCGATTCGGACACCCAGGTGGTCCAGGCTTTGGTCCCGTGCCGTCTCGGCTTATGCAGGTGGGGCACCAATCTGCGCGTTCGCTTAACCGGCGACTTCTCTTTCGTCATAGCTCTTCTCCGCGATCAATCACGTCGAATGCGGCGCCACGTCATAGGGGTGCGGAAAGTGATTGCCGTCTTTTAACGCGTCGCAACGTAGCGGCCGAGTTCAAGTCTTCCCTCCCGGCCTGGCAACGAACTTGCCGACAACTCCTCCAGGACGGATTGTTGCGGGGCGCTCTTTCGAAGCCCCCACATGCCGGACTCAGGAGACGAACATGCCCGCCGCCACCAAGGAAAAAGTTCAGAAGAAGTCCGTCCGCACCCAGCTGTCGGTGGATTTTCCGCGCCAAGGCGAGAAGATCACCGGCGCTTACTACACGTTCCGCATCAGCGCTCCCGAGGACGTCCAGGCTGTCGAGGTCGCCGTCGACCAGGGTGACTGGACGCCCTGCCGCCAGTCCGCGGGCTATTGGTGGTGCGACTGGTCGGGCTACGAGAACGGCGAGCATGAGATCACCGCGCGGCTCGTCACCGCCGAAGGCAGGGCGGTCAATTCGGAGCCGCACGAGTTCTTCGTGCGGCTTGAAAAGCAGCCGGCGTAAGCCCGACGCTCCGGCCGGCGGCGGCTGAGGGTTTCCACTTTATGGCGGGACCTAACGTCGTCGTACTCGAATGGCTCGACGGCGCGGCGGCGGCCGCCCGCAGGGTGCGCCGTGACGCGTGCGACGCGGACGCTTTGCACCGCTTCCGGATCAACACGAGGCGGCTGGTCGTCTACGCCAAGGTCCTCGAGAAGACGTGCGGCGTCCCGGTAAAGCCGCGCAAGCGCCTGCGTCGGGCGCTGCGCGCGACGGGGCCGTGTCGCGACGGGCATGTCGAAGCGCTTTGGCTGAACGATTACGCGCAGCGCTCTCGAATCGGCGCGACGGCCCTGGCGAAGGCGCTTTCGCCGGAGGCCGCGCCGGCGCTTGGAAGGCGCTGGTGGCGCAAGGTCGACGGCGCGCTGGAGAAGATGCGCCTCGCCGTCGAATCGACCTCCCTGAAGAAGATCGCGGTGCGCGAGGCGGCGGAAAAGGAGTGGCGTCGCTTGGCGGGCCGGCTGCGGCGTTTGGATCGAACTTGCGGTCAATCGGCGCTTCATGCGGCGCGCATCGCCGTCAAAACCCTGCGCTACCTGCTGGAGACGATGGAAACGATTCCCCGCGGCCTGCCCGCTCCGTCAATCTTGCGCAGGCTGCAGTCGGCCCTTGGGGAGGCCCATGATCGCGACGTCATCGCCGCCGGTATCGCCGCCCTGGATCCCGTCGCGAAGCTCAGGACGCCGATGCGGCAGGCTCTGCGGCAGTTGAAGCGCGAGAAGAGCTCGCGGCTGTCTTGCGCCAAGAGCTGCTGGAAGCCGCTCTTGAAGGTGAGCCCGCCGCCGTGAAAAGTCTCATCAGCAGCGCACCGCGCTCACGGCCGAATGACGGCCCTTCTTGCGCTCGCCGCCCTCGAGCAGGTTGTATTCGTCGAGCGTTTTCCGGCAGCGCTTGCCCAGCTTCTTGCGATTCTCCGCGAGGCAGTTCATCGTGCGGTTTTCCCCCGGCTTTACGCCGGCGCACAGCGTGGGAATGTCGGTCTTGCCGCAGGCCTTGTGCAGGCGGGCGTGCAGCAGTTCGGAGGCGCAGGCCTTTTCCGCGGGAACGTCCACTTTGAGCATGACGTTCTCGAAACATTTGAGGTAAGCGCTCTCCTTCGAGTCTTTGGTCAGCGCGCATTTCTCCGGTGCCAGCGGCAGGCACAGGTCGAGCATCGGATTGGCGAAGACCGGCGCGGCGGTCGCGAGGAGGACGGCGGCGAGCCATAATCTCATTTACCCTCCTAGGGCCAAAAATCTCGTGGATACAGTCGTATGACACGCGAAGCCTCGCCGCGTTCCTTCAGGAAATCCTCGTGGCGCTTAATGAGCTCCTCCGGGCCGACGAAGAAAGCCGAGGCGCCCGGCCGGGCGACCTTGCCGCCCGGCAGGCCGATGAGGACGCGACCGAGAGCCGGTTGAAAGCGCGCGCGGACCGCGTCGAGCGTGCCGGGCTCGCGGGCCAGGCGCAGGAGCGCGCTCTTGAACGCGCGCACGACCTCCGGGCGGTTGCCGTCGCGCAGATCGTCGGCCAGGGCGGCGCCTCGGCTGGAGAAGTCTTGCGCGGCCCGGTAACCGTTGAAGGCGTCGGCCAGGCTGGACTCGAGATAAAAGGGGTCGTCGAGCTTGAAGGACGACGCGACGCCGGCCACGAAGCGCAGGGTCTGCGACGGATCGGGGCATTTATCGGCGTAGTAGTTCGCCAGGCCGACCGAGGGCCAGTGCGACATGCCGTTGCCGTAGGCGAGCCCCGCGTTCCAGGTTCGCATATACAGCGAGTGTCCGCTGCCCCCGGAGAGCACGCCGAGGGCCAGGACGTCGAGAAGATCCTCGCGGCCGAGTGAGCGGTAGTTCGGCGCGGGCGACGCGACCGAGATGGAGCCGGTCTTGCCGCTGTCGTTGACCAAAGCGACGTGGGTCGGGAGATCGAGCCCAGGGAGGCGGTCGCGCAGCCGCCTGAGAACCAGGCTGTCGCGCTCCGGCGGGCGGGCGGCTTTGCCCAGGGGCAGGGGCGCCAGCAAAGCGTCGGCCGCCTTGGCGGCGAGCTCGACGTTGGCGGGCGAGCCGTTGACGCGCACGCGCGCGCCGGCGCGGACGAGCACGCGGGAGGTCATCGCCTGCAGGCGGTTGATGATGTCCTGCGAATGGCCGAGGTCGTCGAGATATTCGACGACGATGCGCTTGAGATCCCGCCGCCACGAGTCGTCGGGCAGATGGGCGAACTCCCAGCGCAAGGTCTCGCCGATTTCCCCGCCGATTTTCTGCAGTTGAAGGGCCGCTTCGGCGCGGTCGGGGGCGTCGGCGGCGCGGATCGCGATCGCGGCGGTCGACCGAATGACGTCGAACATCGCCCGGCTCGGCTCCTCGAGACGCCAGCGCAGGCGGCTGACGTCGCGCAAGGTCGTGAACGGGCTCGAGGAGTGCATGTACATCGGCCGGTCCTGGCGCAGGTAGGCCGCCGCCGCGTACGAGATCCAGTTCTCCTCGTCCTCCTGGAAAATACCGCGCTTGTTTTGAATGCTGGCGATCGCGCCGGCCTTAAGCCCTTCGCGGGACTGGAGGGACAGATCGTGCCGGAGGATGTAGTTGCCGAGCCAGCCGACGGCTTCCGCGATCTCGGCGGACGAGGAGGCGTGAGCGGTGAACACGAGCTCGGCGCGGTCGCTGTTGGCGTCCACGGAGACGTCCACCTCGGCGCCCTGTATTTCCTCGGCGACGCGGTCGTAGGCCTTGCTCCCGTCGAGCTGCTCGCCGGTCGCGGTCACGACGCCCACGCCGCGCACGGCAGTGGCGAGGATGGGAAGCAGTTCCCGGTCGCGGGCGTCGATCCCGTTGAGGTCGAAGGCGATCGAGACGTCGGTGAAAGGCGTGTCGAAGCGCGTGGCGACGAGCGGGGGCCCCGAGGTCAGCCGGCTTTCGTTCCAGTCGATGCGGTCGAGCTCGAGCGGCGGCTCGCGAAGGAAAGAGGGCCGGGCTTGGCCGCGCTCGCGGCTCTCGAGAGCGACGGTCACCGACGCCGTCTCGACCCGGAAGCGCTCCAGGGCCTCCGGCTCCGGCGTCCGATAGGCCGCCGCCAGCCTCTTGGTCTTGGTTTTCAGGCGCTCCGCCTTGCGGAGCTTCTGGCTTTCCTGGAGCGCGTGGTCGGGGAGCGCGGCCGAGATGTAAGGGAGCTCAAGCAGGCCGGCGCGCTCGAAGACCGCGGCCCAGGGATTCGCGCCGGCGTCGATGTCCGCCAGGAGGCGGTCCAGGTCGGCCGTTTCGTCGATGTGCTTGGCGAAGCCGGGCTCGGTCGCGAGATGGTCGAGCGCGCGGTGCCAGCCGTCGTCGGTGGAGCGCTCGCCCAGGCGGGGCGGGCCCTGCATCGACTGCGCCGAGGCCCGGCGCCGGGCGCGGATGCGGGTTTTCGCCTTATCGGCGAGGTCGATGAGATTGGGGGCTCCTGGTTTAAGATCGTGCAGCCAGCGTATGCGCTCCATGACGGCATCGCGCAAGCCGGCCAAGGTCGCCGTCGAGACCGAGCTCGCCTGCAGGCCGGAGATCTGCGCCCAGACGATGGACGCCGGGAGGGACTGCGCGCCGATGGACATGCCCACGCTCGGCGCGCCCGGGCTGGTCTTATGGATCACCTTGTCGAGGTAGTCTCCGGAGAGGAACGGGAGGTCGCCGGACAGCAGTTCAAGGGCCATGTCGAGCCGGACCTTCTCTTCGTTACTGAACAGCCGCACGGGAGGCCAGCCGAAGGTGGCGGTTTGCGGCGTCGAGGCGTCCTGGGACGGATAAGAATCGATGCGGATCGCGCGCGCGGCGAGCGGCCGGAAGGGCGGCAGAGGCGCGGCCTCGCCGGCCGGGGCGCCCGGCTCCGCCCGGCGGATGAGCTCGTCGAGGCGCGCGAGAAAATCGGAAGCGGACCAGGTCATCGGCAGGGCCGCGAGCAGCTCCATGCGGCCGTCGAGATGGTAATGCGCCGCGTGGAAGGCGCGGATGTCGGAGGGCGCGAGCTTCCAGATCTGCTCCGGCTCTCCCCCCTGATTGCGGGCGAGAGGATGGGTCGGCCCGTACAGCATCCGGCCGAGCTGATCCCAGACGACGCTGCCGGACTGCTCCATGCGCGAGACCATCTCGGTGTACACCGTGCCCGCCTCCTCGAGCTTGAGGGCGCCGTTCTCCTCGAGGACCACGTCGTGCGCCACCTCGCGGCGGATCTCTTCGTCGGTGAAGTCGGGGCGGACCAAGGCGTCGATGAAGAGCCCGAGCAGCTCGTAGAACTCGTCCGGGCCCGCCGCGCTGGAGAATTGATAGTAGGTCTCGTCGCTGCCGGTGCCGGCGGTGTCCGTGCCCATGCGCATCGGCATGAGCGTTTTCAGGCGGCGGCCCGTCTCGCCTTTTCCGAACAGGAGATGTTCGAGCGTGTGCGGCGCGCCGCGCTCGTCGTCGGGAGGGGCCGCGAAGGAGACCGAGACCTGGGGAACGGAGTCGAAGAAGAGCACGTCGACGACGGCTCCGCGCGGATGGAGGAAGCGCGCGCCCTTGGGAGCGCCGGCGCTATCAAGATACAGGGCTTTAGCCCTGTACGCTCCGACCGCCTGGCCTTCCTTCAGAGAAGCGAGGTCGCCCGGCCCCGACGCGAAGACAAAGGCGGCGGCGGCGCAGGCGAGACGGGCGAGAAGGAGTCCCGTCATAGCAGGCTACTTCTCCTCGGTGCGGTTTTCGCGCAGCTTGACGGTGAGCCGCCCATCCTTGATTTCGATGCTTTCAAATCTCTTGATGGCTTCGGCCGTGTCCGGGCGGCGGTAAACGTCCCGGGCGAAATTTTCCTTTCTCAGCGGGGACATGATCGACTCGGAGATCGGCTCGCCCTTCAGCGCGATGGATTCGGCCGTGATGATGAGCACGCCGTCGGCCAAGGACGCCTTGAACGCCGCGTCGGCGTTGAGATGGCGCCCCTTCATGAACGGCACGCCGAACTCGCCCAACGGGAGGCTGACCTGCCCCTTGAAGACGTCGCTGTCGATGGCGACGTGGAGCCAATTCTTGAGGGGCTCCGCCGGCGTGGACTTCAAGGCGATCAACGCGTTGATGTCTTCTCCGGTCAAGCTGAGCGGCGCGGCCGGCCCGGTTTTTTTGACGCTGTCCTGGAAGTCCTTGAACGATTTCTCCAGCTCCGCGGTCCGCTCCGTCGAGCCTGTCGCCTGCGCGAAGGCCGCGGGAGCGGTCTGCGTCCAGCCGATGAGCGCGTTCCGGGCGAGAGCGATCGAGAGGACCGCCGTGCCCAGCGCGAGGATGAGGAGGACGCCGGCCGTGACCGCGGCGTAAAACAGGCAGCCGCGCTTGGGCTTCGCCGCGACAGCGCCGGGGACGGGTTCCATGTCGATGAGTATAGTAGAATTGCCGGCCGGGTCAAAACGGAGGAGCTATCACACTTTCTGAATTGGGCCGTCTGCTGGGCGCCGAGGTCAAAGGCGAGGGCTCTTACGAGATCGCCGGGCCGCGGGACATCGAGCGCCTCTCTCCCGAGCAGGCTCTCGAAGATCACCGGGTGTACTTCATCGAGTCGAAGGCGGTGCTCAAGCGCCACCCGCTCGCGGCCCGCAACGGCGCGATCCTGACCACCGCCGAGCTCGCCGGCGAGTTCCCCCGCGCGCTGATCGCCGCGGGCGACGCGCGGCTCGCCCTCATCAAGCTCCTCTCGCTGTTCGACGCGAAGCCCAAGCACGCCGCGGGCGTCCACGCCGGCGCGCATGTGGACAAGACGGCCTCCATCGATCCGACCGCGAGCGTGCTGCCCGGTGCCGTCGTCCGGGAAGGCGCGAAGATCGGCGCGCGCAGCGTGATCCACCCCGGCGCCGTGATCGAGGAGCGCGCCGTCATCGGCGACGACGCCGTGATCCGCGCCAACGTCGTGATCGGCTACGACTGCGTGATCGGCAAGCGCTGCCTCATCCACGGCGGCACCGTGATCGGGGCCGACGGCTTTGGCTTCTACGACCGCCCGGGCGAGCGCCACAAGATCCCCCACATCGGCAACGTCGTCATCTCCGATGACGTGGAGCTGGGCGCCTCGAACACCGTCGACCGCGCCACGATCGAGAGCACGACGATCGGCCAGTTCACCAAGACCGACGACCAGGTTCACATCGGCCACAACTGCCGCGTCGGCAAGTGGATCTACATCGTCGGCAACAGCGCGCTCGGCGGGTCGGTGACCGTCGGCGACGGCGCGATGATCTCGGGCATGGTCATCATCAAGGATCATCTCTTCATCGCGCCCGGCTCGATCGTGATGGGCTTCTCCGCCGTCGCGCAGGATACCGAGCCCAAGCAGGCTTACTTCGGCGTGCCCGCGCGCCCCGCGCGCGAGATGCACAAGATGAACGCCGCGCTCGCGAAGCTGCCGGAACTGATGACGCGCGTGCGCGACCTCGAAGCCAAGCTCACGGAGAAAACGTCATGAAGATTCTCGCGCTGCTCGCCGTCGTTCTCCTCGCCGCCTGCAAACCGAAGGCGCCCGCCGTCGAGGCCGCCGCGCCTGTCGCGGCACCGGCGCCGGTACCGGTCGCCGAGCAAAACGCCGCAGAAAAGTACGTGAGCGGCCTGCAGGACCAGGTCAAGAAGGCTTCGGACGCCAAGACGAAGGCCGACGCGGCGAACAAGAGCGCGAGCGAAGCGAACAAAGTTTCGCAATGAGGCCGTCCACGCCGCTGATCGCCTTCGTCGCCCTCGAACACGCGGCTTTCCTGGTTCTCGAGATGTTTCTCTGGACGACGCCGCTCGGACTCAAGGTGTTCGGTCAGACGGCCGAAGCCGCCGCTTCGTCGGCGCGACTCGCGATGAACCAAGGCCTGTACAACGGCTTCCTGGCGGCGGGACTGGTGTGGGGCCTGTTCGCGGCCCCGGAAGCCGGACTTCCCCTCAAGACCTTCTTCCTGGGCTGCGTCGTCGTCGCGGGCGTCTTCGGCGCCGCGACCGCGAGCCCTCGAATCTTTCTGATTCAGGCGCTGCCCGCGGCGGCGGCGCTCGTTCTTCTCCGCGCCGGCCATTGAGTCGGACGATTTTACCTTAAGATAAAATCGTCTCCCAGTCGCGGCGCCGAGAAGCGACCGCGCTGGACAATCCGCCCTTGCCGTGGTATATTATTAATGACTAACCAGTCAGTCATTAATGTAAGGAAGTCAAAACCATGGCCACCGTGAAAACCGTCGTCCGCGATCCCGATTCCAAGAAGCGCCTCATCCTCGCGGCCGTGCGCCGCCTATTGGTCAAGAGGGGCTTTCAAGATATCGTGCTCGACGACATCGCCTCCGAGGCGGGCGTGGCCAAAGGCACGTTGTTCCTTTACTTCAAGAGCAAGGACGAACTCTTCACCGCCGCATTCGCCGACCTCGTCGACGGCATCGGCCTCGAGCTCGAGGCGCTGGCCAAGACCGGCTTGACGGGCAAGGACCTGCTCGTCGCGACGGCGAAGGTCGTGCTGACTCATTTCGATCACAGCCGCGACTTCATGGCCCAGTTCAGCACCGGACGGTTCCCCGGCTGCGGCGACAAGTCCTGCGGCAAGCTGATGGATAAATTCCGGGCCAACCACGGGCGCCTGAAGGCGTTGCTCGTCCTCGCTTCGAAGGACGGCGGCCGTTCCATGCCCGACGCGGGCTTCGCGGCCGGCGCCTTCTTCGGCCTGTGCCGCGTCGCGACGATGCGCAAGATCATGGAAGGCCACGACAAGCCTTTGGAGAAGGAGGCCGAGAAGGTGGTCGGCTTCTTCCTCGAGGGGAGCGGGGTGTCCCTGTGAAGCTTCTCTTATTGAGCGTCCTCGTCTTCCCCCTCTCCGTCCGGGCGCAGACCGCGTCGACCGCGCCGGCGCCGGGCCGTCCGATCGCCTTGGCCGAGGCGTACAAACTCGCGCTGGCGCGCAGCGAACAGATCGCGATCTCGGGCGCGACGTACGACGAGACGCTGGCGAAGGCGGATGAAATCTACTCGCATATCGTTCCCCACCTCTCCGTCATGGGCACGGAGACGTTTCAAGACGTGCCGAAAGGACAATCCGGGCTCTTTCTCCAGAAGCAGCGCGAGCAGGGCTGGGTGAATCTTCACCAACCTCTGTTTTCCGGCCTGCGCGAGTTCCTGGCGTTCCGCGCGTCCAAGGACCTCGGCGTCGCGGCCGAGTTCCGGCTTCAGCGCGCCAAGGAGCTTCTGTATCAGGACGCGGTGCGCGCGTACCTGGACCTGCGCGCGGCGCAGGACGAGATCCGCATCCGCGCGGCGCTGGTGGACATCACGCGCGACCGGGTTAAGGACCTCCAGGAGTTCCGCAAGGTCGGCCGCGCCCGCGCGAGCGAGCTGCTGGCCGCGGAGTCCCAGGTGGCCCAGCAGGTCGCCTCGCTCGAGAGCGCTCGCGCCGTCGAGCGAGTCGCCCAGTTCAGACTGGGGTTCTTGACCGGGCTGGAGGAGCCGCTGTCCCCCGAGCCGCCGCCGGCGCCCGCCGCGCCCCCGGCCCTGGAGTCCGTCCTGGCCAAGGCGCGCGCGCGCGCCGACGTGGCGGCCCGCCGCTCCGAAGCCGAAGCGGCCGTGCGCTCGGTCAAGGTCGCCTCGCGCCAGCGCTGGCCGGTCATCGCGCTCGACGCCAACTACTACTTCCATCGTCCCCCGAGCTTCACCACCGACGTGCGTTGGGACGCGACGATCACCGGCTCCCTCCCACTCTATGGAGGAGGCGAGATCGGCGCGCAGACGCGCCAGCAGGAGGCCCGGCGCAAGGCCGCCGAGGCCGCGTTTTCCGAAGCGGTGCGTATCGCCGAGCTCGACGCGCGTTCGGCCCACCAGCAGCTCGTGTCCGCGGGGTCCGTGACGGCCGCGCTCGACGTCGCCGCCTCGCTCGCCGAGGAGAACGCGAAGGCCCAGACCCAGGACTACAAGCTCGGCCAGGTCACCAACCTCGAGGTCCTCGGCAGCCTCAACGTGCTTCAGCAGACGCGCCTGCAGCAGAACGCGGCGCGCCTCGACGCTTATTGGTCCCGCGTGCGGCTCGAAGTCGCCGCGGGCGTTCCCGGAGGCCCGCTGTGACCATCTCTGACCTTTCGATCAAGAATCCCGTCTTCGCCTGGATGCTGATGTTCGCGCTCATGATCTTCGGCTGGGTCGGCTACAGCCGCATGGGCGTGTCGCAGATGCCCGACGTGGACTTCCCCGTGGTGAACATCACCGTGGCCTGGGACGGCGCGGCGCCGGAGATCATGGAGGCGGAGGTCGTCGACATCCTCGAGGACGCGGTCACGAGCGTCCAGGGCGTCAAGCAGATTTCCTCGTCCTCCAAGCTCGGCCAGGCGTCGATCACCGTCGAGCTCGAGCTGGACCGGCCGGTCGACGTCGCTCTTCAGGAGATCCAGACCAAGATCGCCCAGGCCCAGCAACGCCTGCCGCGCGACATGGATCCCCCCATCGTCATGAAGGTCAACCCCGAGGACCAGCCCATCCTGTGGCTCGCGCTGTCCGGCGACGTGCCGGTCAAGGACCTCATGGTCTACGCGCAGGACGTTCTCAAGAACAAGTTCCAGACGGTGCCCGGCGTCGGCGACATCTTTCTCGGCGGCCTGATCGCGCGCAACCTGCGCGTGTGGCTCGACGCCGACAAGATGAAGGCCGAGCAGATCACGGTCGAGGACGTGCTCGCCGCGATTCGCCGCGAGCACGCCGAGATCCCCGCCGGACAGATCGAGACCCCGACCAAGGAGTTCAACGTCCGGACTCTGGGCGAGATATCCGATCCCGCCAAATTCGGCGACCTTCTGATCACGCAGCGCGGCGGCCAGCCCATCCACATCCCCATACCGCTTCGGCGCGTCGCGAGGATCGAGGACGGGCTCGCCGATCAGCGCCGCATTTCCCGAGTCAACGGATCTCGCGCGGTCGGGATCGGGATTCGCAAGCAAAGAGGGGCCAACGCCGTGCAGATCGCCGACCGCGTCAAGGTGAAGCTTAAGGAATTGGAAAAGGGGCTTCCGAAAGGAATGAAGCTCGGCGTCAACTTCGACTCGACTCAGTTCATCAAGCAGTCGGTCCACGAGCTCACCAAGCATCTGCTGCTCGCGGCGATTCTGACCTCCTTGGTGTGCTGGCTGTTCCTCGGCTCCTGGTCGTCGACCGTCAACGTTCTCCTCGCGATCCCGACCTCGGTGCTCGGCACCTTCATCGTGACCTACTTCCTGGGCTTCACCTTGAACGCGTTCACCTTGCTCGGCCTGACCTTGTCGATCGGCATCGTCGTCGACGACGCGATCATGGTGCTCGAGAACATCGTGCGCCACCGCGAGCTCGGCCAGGACAAGCTCACCGCCGCCGTCTTCGGCGCCCGCGAGATCGCCTTCGCCGCGGCCGCCGCGACTTTGGCCATCCTGGCGATCTTCCTGCCGGTCGTGTTCATGAAGGGCATCATCGGCAAGTTCTTCTTCCAGTTCGGAGTGACGATCTCCGCGGCCGTGAGCTTCTCTTTGCTCGAGGCGCTGACGCTCGCTCCGATGCGCTGCTCCCAGTTCCTGGAGACGGCGTCGCACGGCAACCGCCTGATCCAGGCCGTCGACCGCGTGTTCGCGAATCTCACCGAGCGGTACCGGACCCGGCTGGCTTGGACTCTCGACCGGCGCTGGACCGTGATCGGCTCCGCCGCGCTGTTCTTCGCGCTCTCCATGATCTCGGTGAAGTTCCTGCGCAAGGAATTCACGCCCGCGCAGGACCAGTCCATGTTCATGATGCGCCTGGAGACGCCGGTCGGCTCCTCGATGGAGTTCACCGACGGCAAATTCAAGGAGGTCGAGGCCTGGCTGCTCAAGCAGCCCGCGCTCAACCGCTACTACTCGGCGGTCGGCGGCTTCGGCGGCGGCGAGGTCAACTCCGGCATGATGTTCCTGACGATGAAGCCGTTGGGCGAGCGCCCGCGCAACCCCGACGGCTCGAAGATCACCCAGGGCCAGATGATGGCCGCGGCTAGATCGGACCTCAATAAGATTCCGTCGATGCGCGCCTTCATCATGGACCTCTCGCAGGGCGGCTTCTCGTCCTCGCGCGGCTTCCCCATCGAATTCACCGTGCGCGGCCCGAACTGGGACACGCTCGTGAAGTCCTCGCTCGAGCTCAAGGAGAAGCTGGAGAAGACCGGCTCGGTCGTCGACGTCGATACCGATTATAAAACTGGTCTGCCGGAAATCCGGGTCCACCCGAACCGGGCGAAGGCCTATGCGCGCGGCGTCTCCATCCAAAGCATCGGGGCGACCATCAACGCGATGATCGGCGGCGTGCGCTCGGGCCTGTTCACCGACAACGGCCGCCGCTACGACGTGCGCGTGCGCGCCGAAACGCGCGACCGCCTCGACGCCGAGGCGATCCGGTCCCTGTACGTGCGCAACGTGCGCGGCGAGATGATCCGCCTCTCCGAGGTCGTGGACATCGAGGAGCAGCCGACCTTGCTCGCGATCACGCGCAAGGACCGCGAGCGCTCCGTCGGAATCTTCGCCAACGTCGCCCCGGGCAAGTCTCAGGCGACGGTACTCGCCGACATCGAAAAGCTCGCCAAGGAAGTCCTTCCCGACGGCTACCACGTCGTCCTGTCGGGCTCTTCGCAGACGTTCAAGGAGTCGTTCCAAAGCCTGCTGTTCGCCTTGGTCCTCGGCATCCTGGTCGCGTACATGGTGCTGGGCTCGCAGTTCAACAGCTTCGTGCACCCGTTCACGGTCCTGCTGGCGCTCCCGTTCAGCATGTCCGGCGCGTTCCTCACGCTGCTCGCCTTCGACCGGAGCCTGAACATCAACTCGATGATCGGCCTGCTCCTGCTCATGGGCCTGGTCAAGAAGAATTCGATCATGCTCGTGGACTTCACCAACCAGCGCCGCGAGGAGGGCTTCGAGCCCCGCGCGGCGCTCCTCGACGCCTGTCCCATCCGCCTGCGTCCGATCCTGATGACGTCGGTCGCGACGATCGCGGCCGCGATCCCGACCGCGCTCTCGCGCGGCGCGGGTTCGGAGACGACGGTGCCGATGGCGCTGTCCCTGATCGGCGGCGTTTCGGTCTCGACCTTCCTGACCTTGTTCGTCGTGCCCGCGGCGTACAGCCTGCTCGTGCGCGTCGAGAGCGGCAAGACCGCGGAGAACTCGGCCGCGGTCGTCCGCGCGGTGCGCCAGGCCGAGCGCGACGCGGACGCGCGGGTCAGCGCCGGACACTAGAGGACATGGCGGAGATAGACGACGCCGCGTTCGCGGACCTCGTCCGGAGCCACGCGCCGCGCGTGCGCGCGCTGTGCGCGGCGACCTTGCGCTCGGACGCGGAGGCCGACGACGCGGCGCAGGAAGTGTTTCTCAAGGCCTACCGATCTCTAGGGAAATTCGCCGGAGGCTCGGACTTCGGCACGTGGGTTCACCGCATCGCGGTCAACCACTGCCTCGACCTCCTGCGTGCCGCCGGCCGGCGCCGGAGCGATTCGCTCGATGCGTTGCTGGAAGCCGACGCCAAGGCCCTGGGCGCGGCGCTCTCCGAGGAAGGTCCCGCGAAGGCGCTCGAGGACCGAGACACGATCGAGCGATTGCTCGATCGTCTGATACCCGAGCAGCGCCTCGCTTTGACCTTGCGCGAACTGGAAGGCCTGAGTTACGACGAGATCGCCGCGGCGATGTCCTGCTCCCTGGACTCGGTCAAGGCGCGATTGAAGCGAGCCCGGGCCGACCTGCTGGACATGGCGCGACACTTTTCCGGGTCCGAGAACGTCTAAGTAGGGGAGGTTCTCCCCATGAACGACGAACTAGACCAAGATCCCCTGATCCGCCGTCTCGCGGCGACGCTGTTCCCCCCGGCGGCCGCCGCGGACCCGCGCTCGACCGAGGCCTTCGTCGCCCGCGTCATGGCCCGCGTGGAGGCGGACTCCGTGCCCTTCTGGGAAAAGTTCGCCGGCCGCGTGCTGGCTCCGGCGCTCGCCGTCGCGGTGGCGGCTTTGCTGTTCGCAATCACGGTCCCCTCTTATGATGACGACGGGCCTCTGGACGTCGCGATGGCGGTCGACTCGGACGTTATTCTCGGGGTGGCTCCATGAAGAAGCACTGGCGAATCGTCCTGCCCGCCGTTCTCGGCGGACTGCTGCTCGGGGTCTGGCTCGGCGCCCGTTGCGAGCGCACGGTTCAGCGCCGCCTGCGCCGCGAGGGCCCGAGGCCCGAGCGCGTTCTGAAGATGCTGAATCGAAAGCTGGATCTGCGCCCCGACCAGAGCGTCGCGATCGGCAAGGTGCTCGAGGCGAAGAGGCCGGCGTTCGACGCCGTGCGCCGCGAGGAGCGGGAGCGCATGAAGGCCCTGCGCGACGGCATCGACAAGGACGTTTCCCCGATCCTCGACGAAAGTCAAAAGAAGAAGCTCGTAGAGCTTCGCGCGCGCTGGGAGAAGCGCGAGAATGAAGCGAAGTAGCCTCGTCCTTCTTTCATTGGCGCTCACGCGCGCGGCCGCGGCGGAGTCGATGCTCACTTGGGAGGACTCCGTCGCCCGGGCCTCGGCCGCGAATCCCGCGTTGAATTCCGCGCGCTTGAGCGTGGACGCGAGCCGCTCCTCCTATTATTCCTCCTTCAACGGCTTTCTGCCGAGCTTGACCTTGTCCAACGGCGTGTCAGAGTCGAATACCTCGCGCCAGCCTTCCTACACCGCGAGCGCGTCGGCGGGCATCACCCTGTTCAGCGCCGGTACGGCCGCGTCGATCCGCTCCGCGTCGGCGGCGCTTAATTCGGCCGAGGCCTCGCTGCGCTCCGCTTCGGCGAGCCTGCGCTCCTCTTTGCGCCAGGCCTTCTCGGCTTTGCTCTTCGCTCAGACCTCGCTCGACACCGCGCGCCGCATCATCGTCATCCGCCGCCACGACGCCGAGCTCGTCTCCCTGCGCTACGAGTCGGGCCGCGAATCGAAGGGCAATATGCTCCGGGCGAAGGCCCAAGCCCTGCAGGCGGAGTTCGCCGTGACCTCCGCGGAACGCGATCTGCGCACCGCCCGCCGCGACATGTCCCGTCAACTCGGCCGCGAGGGCTTCGAGGACTTCGTCGCGACAGGCGCGTTCGCCTCCGCCCCCCCGCCTCCACAGCCCGGAGATTTCCGGGAGCTTCTGCCGCTGCGCACCGACGTCGCTCTGGCGGAGGCCTCGACGCGTTCCTCGAAGGCCTCGCTCGAATCGGCGAAGTCCGTGTTCTGGCCGACGTTGTCCGCGAGCTACAGCCGCAGCCGCTCCGGGGCGACCGAGTTCCCCAACCGCAGCAACTCCTGGAGCGCGGGCGCGTCGTTGAGCTACTCTTTGTTCGGCGGCGGGCCGGCGGCGGCGTATTTGAACGCCCGGTCCTCGCGGCTGAGCTATGAAAAATCCCAGTCCGACCTCTCGTCAGCGCGTCAGACCGCGTTATCCGATCTCGAGTCTGCCTGGTCCAACTACGCCGACGCCGCGGATCAGGTCCGCGTTCAGGACGCGCTGCTTGAGGCGGCTCGCCAGCGCAACGACGAGGCCGACGTCCGCTACGGCTCCGGCCTCATGAGCTTCGAGATTTGGGAAGGCATCGTGTCCGAACGCGTGTCCACGGAGAGGCAGGCCCTCTCGGCGAGACGCTCGGCCATGGACGCCGAAACCGCCTGGCACCGCGCCCTGGGACGGGCGCTCGGAGAATAAATGTGAAGCGCGCAATCATCGCCGTTCTCGTCGCGGCCGCCGTCGCCGGGGCCGTCTGGAAGACACAGTCGGGGAGCCGCCGCCGCGGACGCGAGGGAATGGGCAAGCCGGTCGAGGTCGTCTCTGGGCCGATCGAGCAGTCCATCGACTCCACCGGCTCGGTCGCTCCGCTTAACCGCGTCGAGATCAAGCCGCCGGTGGGCGGGCGCGTCGAGAAGCTTCTCGTCGACGAAGGCGACAAGGTCAAGCAGAGCCAGCTCGTCGCCTGGATCAGCTCGACCGACCGCAACGCGATCCTCGACGCCGCGCGCGCGCAGGGCCCGGAGCAGCTCAAGAAATGGGAGGACGCGTACAAGCCGACGGCCGTGTTCGCGTCCTTGCCGGGCGAGGTCATCCTCAAGAACGTCGTCATCGGTCAGGCCGTGGACGCCGGCACGGTGCTGTTCGCGGTCGCCGACACCTTGATCGTCAACGCCTCGGTCGACGAAAGCGACATCGGCAAGGTCAGCCTCGGCCAGAAGGTCCGCATCCGCCTCGACTCGTACCCGGATCAGCCCGTCGAGGGCAAGGTGTTCGACATCCTCTACGAAGGCAAGAACGTTTCCAGCGTGATCACCTACGGCGTGAAGGTCCGTCCCGAGAAGGTGCCGCCGTTCTTCCGCTCGCAGATGACGGCCAACGTCAGTTTTCTGGTCAAGCGCAAGGAGGACGCCCTGCTCGTGCCCGCGGCCGCGATCAAGGACGCTCCCGGCGGCAAGCGCACCGTCACGATCCCCGGCTCGGAGGGCGGCAAGCCGGAGACGCGCGAAGTGAAGACCGGGATCGAGACCGACGAGCAGATCGAGATCGTCTCGGGCCTCGCGGCCGGCGACAAGGTCTTCCTGCCTCAGGGCAAGTACGTCGCGCAGAAAGCTCCGGAGTCGAGCCCGCTCTCCTTCATGGGCCGGGGCATGGGCGGCCGCGGCTCCAACGCGGGCACGGCGCCGAAGCCTAAAAAACCCGCCGCGTCCGCGGCCGGGGGCGCGGCCAAAGCGCCATGACCCCCCTCATCGAGCTGCGCGGCGTCACGAAGACCTACCTCGTGGGCGGCGGCACGCTCGACGTCCTCAAAGGCATCGACCTGCGCATCGACGCGGGCGAGTTCGTCGCGATCATGGGACCGTCGGGCTCGGGAAAATCCACTTTGACCCAGATCCTGGGCCTGCTCGACCGGCCCACGTCGGGCGAATATAAGTTCCTCGGCCTCGACGTCAGCGCGCTCTCCGATGACGAGGGCGCGGCCCTGCGCTCGAAGGCGATCGGCTTCGTGTTTCAGATGTTCAACCTCTTGGCCCGCACCAGCGCCCTGGACAACGTCGGCCTCCCCATGCTTTATACCGGCGAGCCCGGTCGAGCCAAGCGGTCCGCCGAGGTGTTGGCCGAAGTCGGGCTAACGGACCGAATGGACCATGCCCCGAACCAGCTGTCCGGCGGACAGCAGCAGCGCGTCGCGATCGCCCGCGCGCTCGTCAACAAGCCGCGCCTGATCTTCGCCGACGAGCCCACCGGCAACCTCGCCTCCGACCAGGCCGAGGAGATCCTGGGCCGGCTCGTGGACATGAACGCGTCGGGCATCACGGTCGTGATGGTGACCCACGAGGCCGACATCGCCGCCTACGCCAAGCGCATCATCAAGATTAAGGACGGTCGCATCGTGTCCGATGAGGCGAATCCTCATCGGCGCGGCGGCGCGGGTCATGCGCCCGTCCGCGCCGCCGCCGCCGCGACGCTCGAGTCCGTGCCCCTTCCGCGTGAGCTGACGCGCGAGGAGCTCATCGAGCACGTGCGCTCGGCGCTGGGCGCCATCCGCGCCAACAAGCTGCGCAGCGCGCTCTCGATGCTCGGCATCCTCATCGGCGTGACCGCGGTGATCGCGATGCTGGCCATCGGCAAGGGCGCGCAGAAATCCGTCGAGACGCAGCTGTCGAGCCTCGGCTCGAATCTGATCATGCTGATGCCCTTTTCGCCCCGCATGGGCGGCGGCGGCGGCGCGCGCGCGGCCATGGGCTCGTTCTCCCGACTGGCGATGGACGACGTGGCCGCCCTCAGGCGCGCGCATCCCGGCATCTCCCGCGTTGCGGGCGAGGTCCAGGGCAGCGTCCAAGCCGTCTACGGCGACAAGAATACGAACACCAATTTGACCGGCGCGGAGCCGGATTACGCCGACATGCGCAACGCGCAAGCCTACTACGGACGGTTCTTCACGGCTCAGGAGAACGACGAGATGGCGCGTGTGGCCTTGCTCGGACCGACCGTCGCGACCGCGCTGTTCGGCGAGACCGATCCGGTCGGGCGCACGATCAACGTCGATCACATCAAGTTCAAGGTGATCGGGGTGCTCACCCGCAAGGGCTCGAGCGGCTTTCAGGATCAGGACGACAAGATCATCATTCCTCTCAAGACGGCGATGAAGAAGGTGCTGGGACGCACCTTTCTGGGCTCGATCGCGATCGAGACGATGGGTCCGGAACAGACCGACGCCGTGATCGAGGCGGCGCGGGTTCTGATGCGCAAGCGGCACCGTCTTCCGGACTTCAAGGAAGACGACTTCACGCTGCGGAACATGGCCGAGATACAGGCGGCTCTGACCGGCACGTCGAAGGTCTTTTCCCTGCTGCTCGGCATCGTGGCGGCGATCTCGCTCGTCGTCGGCGGCATCGGCATCATGAACATCATGCTCGTCTCGGTCAGCGAGCGCACGCGCGAGATCGGCCTGCGCAAGGCGATCGGCGCGACGCGCCGCGCCGTCCTCATCCAGTTCCTTATCGAGGCCGTGGCGATGTCCACCTGCGGCGGCCTCATCGGTATAGCGCTCGGTATGGCGATCGCCTTCGGGATGTCCTATTTCGCTGGCTGGGCGGCGATCGTCACGCCGCAGTCGGTGCTGCTCGCCTTCGTGTTCTCGGCCGGGACGGGGATCGTCTTCGGCTTCTGGCCGGCGCGAAAGGCCTCGTTGCTTTCGCCGATCGAGGCTCTGCGCTACGAGTAGCGCTCGCGAGCGCGAGCGCCGCGGCCGTGAACGCCAGCGCGTAGGCCAACGACGCGGTCTCGGGAGCCAGCCAGGAGCCGAACAGTCGCGCGGTCAGAGGCTCCTTGATCCCGAGATACTCGGTCAGGTCGTAGGCGAAGCCCGCCAGAACGTACGCCACCAGGGCGTGCCGTCCCAAGGCTTCGAACGGCGCCGCCCACTTCGCCGCCTTGCCCTCGACCAGCCGCAGGCAAAGGGCGAGCCCCGCCACGGATGCCCCGCCGGCGAACAGCGCGTAGGACGGCGTCCAGACGTGCTTGTTGAGGGGCAGCGTGAGGCTCCACGCCGCTCCCGCCGCGGCCAGCGCCAGTCCGCCGGCGCCGAGCGAGGCCGCCGCGCGCGCGCCCTCGCGGCGCAGCCTCCGCCCGGCCTCGAAGCCGATCAGGGCCGTCGCCAGCGCGCCCAACGTCGAGAGCAGCCCTTCCGGATCCCCCCAATCCTCGAGCAGATGCCCGTCGAAGAAAAAGCGGTCGAGGCGGTAGGCGACGTTGGCCTGCGGCGTCAGCGGGGCGAGGCCGAGGAGAAGCGCGTAACCGGCGAGCAGGACCCCGGCGGCCGGAAGCGCGACGGCCTCGAGCTTCAGCCAGATCAAAGTCTCGACGCCGATGTAGCACAGCGCGATGCGCTGAAGCACGCCGGGATAGCGCAGGCCGTCGGCCGCCGGGTAAATCACGAGATTGATGAGCAGGCCGAGGCCGAAGAGCAGCGCGGCGCGTCGCAGGGCGCGGGCCTGGTCGGCGCGGGCGAAGGCGGCCGCCGCGCCCATGATGACGAGAAAGGCCGGGAAGATCAGGTCGGTCGGGGTCAGCCCGCTCCAGAGGGCGTGGCGCAACGGTGCATAGACGGCCTCGCTTCCCGGTGAATTGACGAGCACCATCGCGGCGACCGTCAGGCCGCGGAACACGTCCAGAGAACGCAGGCGCCCCTGTTTGACCATAGTTTCTTCGACGGGAGGGGCGCCGTTCCTTCAGTATAGTCCCGTTCCGGCCCGGGCACAAGGGGGCGCGGAAAGCTATAATCTCGTCGTGGAGCGGATCACCGCCCTTTACATCGGACGAGTCGGAGACGTGATCGTCGCGACCTCCTTTCTGCGCGCGGTCCGCCGCCGCTGGCCCAAGGCGCGCATCCGCCTGATCGTCGGCTGGCGCTCGGTCCAGGTCCTGCCGCTGATTCCCTTCATCGACGAATGGGCGATCTTGGACAAGCCGGCTCGCCTGGATTCTCATCTGAGCTTGGCCTGGAAGCTCCTCTCCGAGCCCTGCGACCTGCTGGTCGACCTGAACTCGTCGTTCTCCAAGACGTCGACTCTGATCACGCGCGCGGTTCGCGCTCCCCGCAAGCTCGCGTTTCTGAAAGAGCGCGGCGCCGGCGCCTTCACCGAAACGATCGCGGCGCCGGGCGAGAAGGAGCACATGTGGGACCGCTACGGCCGCCTGGCCGCGGCGCTCGACGCGCCGTTTGATCAAGACCCGGAACTTCGTCTCCCAATAGACGACTTGGATGAGGGAGACCGGCTTCTCGCCGCGATGCCGAAGTCCGGGGGCGGCGCGTTCCGCGTCGTGATCCATCCCGGCAACTTCGACCGCTACTCCTTCCGCTGGCCGGAGGAGAAGTTCGCCGCCCTCGCCGACCGCCTGCTCGACGACGCGCGCGTCAAACTCTTCTTCATGGGCGGCCCCGGCGAGCGCGACAAGGTCGCGGCGATCGTGAAGACGCTCAAGCGCCCCGTTGCGATCCTCCCCTCCGCCCGCCTGGGCGTGAGCGGGGCGATGCTCAAGCGCATGAACCTCTTCATCTGCAACATCACCGGCACGACGCATCTCGCCGCCGCCCTCGGCGTGCCGACCTTCGGTTTCTACGCGGGCTATACCCAGGCCGTCTGGCGCCCGCGCGGCGCACGCCACGGCGGGACGGTGTGCCCCGAGTGGGAGTCCTGCCGCGAAACGACGGTCGACGAGGCGCACACGGCGCTCGTCGAGCACATCCGGCGCCTCAGCCCTTTCTAGCGAGCAGGACGTTCAGCGCGCCCTCCGCCTCGTCCACCGTGGGATGCCGGCCGGGCGTTTCCAGGATCAGGTGCCCGTCGCGCTCGTAGCCGAAGCGCCAGGGCTCGGTGTGGCTGAACAGTTGGACCGTGGGAACGCCGAGCGCGACCGCGAGATGCATCGGGCCGGTGTCGGCGGTGAGCACCGCGCGCGCGTGAGAGATCGCCGCCGCGAACGGCCGCAAGCCCAGCTCCGGCGCGACGGACACGCCCGCGGGGATCTTTCGGCCCTCGAGCAGCTTGCGCTCCGCGGGGCCTCCCGTCAACACGACCTTGCGTCCGGCGCGGACGAGGCGCTCGCCGAGCGCGAAGAACCAGGACGGATCGAGGCGCTTCTCCGCGCGCGCGCCGAGAAACAGCGCGACGCTCTCCCGATCGAGGTCCCAGCTTCTCCAAACCTGGCCGCCCTCTTCTTTCTCCCCCCGCGCGAAATGCCACTCGGTGCGCAGGGAGGCGTCGTCCTTCCACGCGGCCCATGGCGCGACGTGCCGTACCAAGGCGGCGAGATTGGCCGTCTCGTGGGACTGGGCGGCGGGAACAGGGACGAGATCGTTGAGGAACTTGGCGGCGTCGCCGCGGTCGAAGCCGACGCGACGCTTCGCGCCGGACAACGCCGTCCAAACGGCGCTCGACAGCGAAAACGCGTGCTGGGGCGAGAAGTCGAGGGCGACGTCGTAGCGGCGCAGCCTCAGCCCGGGGAGCGCGGCGGCGGTGAGGATTTCATCGACGTTCGGATTGTGCGCCAGCGCGTCTCCGTAGCGGTCGGCGAGGAGAACGTCCACGCGCGCGTGCGGAAACGCGATCTTGAGCAGGCGCAACGACGGAGTCAGCAGGAGCAGGTTCCCCAGCCGCGCGTCGTGGCGCACGGCGAGGACTCGCCGCACCGTCGCCGGATCGAGCGGCCCCTCCGGAGGGCGCGGCCTGGGCAGCACGCGCAGCAAGGTGCCGCGCAGAAGCGCTTTGCCCTCGCGTTCGAGGCGTTTACCCAGATCCTTGAGGCTCACCGGGTCATTCTAGCAGTTAGTATAATCGCGGCATGAGCTTGGTCAGCCTGCGCACCGAACGCTCCATCACGACCCTGCGCCTCGAGCGCCCGCAGGCGCTCAACGCGATGTCCGAGGCCATGGCGAAGGACTTCGCCGCCGCGGTGAAGCGAGCCGCGAAGGAAAAATCCCGCGTCGTCGTGCTCGAGGCCGCGGGCGCCGCCTTCTCGGCCGGCGGCGACCTGGCCTTCATCGAGAAGAACATGGCGCGGCCCAAGGCGTCCTTGGCCCCGATCATGAAGCGCTTTTACGGCGACTTCCTGTCGATCCGGTTCTTGCCCCAGGTCACGATCGCGAAGGTTCACGGCACCGCCGTGGGCGCGGGCCTGTGCCTGGCATTGGCGTGCGACTTGCGCGTCGTCGTCGAGGACGCGAAGCTCGGCTTCAACTTCGTGCGGCTCGGGATCAATCCCGGCATGGCCGCTTGGCCGTTGGCGCGGGCTGCCGTCGGCGACGCCCGCGCTCGCGAGCTTCTTTTTACCGGCCGGCTGTTCGCCGGCCGGGATTTGCATTCATGGGGCGGCGCCTGCGCTCACGCCGCGACGGCGGCCGAGCTCGACGCAGTCTGCGCGGAACTTGCGGGACGCGTCGCCTCGGGCTCGGCCGAGAGCCTTCGATTGTTGAAGACCGAGACGCGCATCGGTGAGAACCTCTCCCCCTTCCTCACCCATGAGGCGAAGGGTCAGGCGCGGACGTTTAAAGCTAAAGATATCGCCGAAGGCATCGCGGCGATTCGCGAGCGGCGCGCGCCGAAATTCGGCTGAGAACTGCTCCCGGAAACACTAAAAATCTATCTAAATAGATTTTTACCCGTCCCGGGACGAGTGATTATCAATAGTAACCTAACCTTCTCGCAGGGCGGCCAGGAATATCTCGCCGTACTCCACCCACTTCTTCGGCCCGACGCCCGACACGAGTCGCATCTCGGCTTCGTTCTTCGGCATCTGCGCGGTCATCGCCATCAAGGTCGCGTCGTTGAACACCATGTAGGCCGGCACGTGCCGCGCGTCGGCGAGCTTCTTGCGCAGGGCCTTGAGCTTGGAGAACAGGGAATTGCCGGCGGACGTGAATTCCGTTTCCGACGGCGCGCGCGAGCCGAACGACATCTTCCGCGGCGTCGCGACCGCGGGAGAGGACCCGACCGGGTCGAGGCCCGCGCAGGCGTCGCACGAGGCGCCGCAGGCATGCATCTCTTCTCCAAGATGTTTGGCCATGGTCTGATGCCGGCACGTCCGTTTATCAAAGGACCGGAACATCTCCCGCGCGCGCGCGCGGTGCCATTCGGCCTGCTGCGCGTCGAGATCGGACACAAGCCGCTCGTAGCTCATCACGTCGGCCCACGAGTAGAACATCACGCAGTCGCTGGGCGCGCCGTCGCGGCCCGCGCGGCCGACTTCCTGAATATAGGACTCGACCGAGCGCGGCATGTCGCGGTGGATCACGAAGCGCACGTCGGGCTTGTCGATGCCCATGCCGAAGGCGACCGTCGCGACGATCACGTCGGCGTCGTCGCTCTTGAACGCGTTCTGCACGTGCTCTCGCTGGGCGCTGTCCATGCCGGCGTGATAGCCCAAGGCTTTGACGCCGCGTCCCGATAGAAACTCAGCCATCGATTCGACCGAGCGCCGCGAGAGGCAGTACACGATGCCGCTTTGACCGGCGCGGCTTTTGACCAGCCGCAGAATCGAGTTCTTAGTGTCGTTGACCGTTCCCGGCCGTGGAGCCGCCTTCTCTCCGGTCTTCAGATACGCCGAGATATGAAGATTGGGCCGGAAGAAAGACCCGCGCACCCGCAGAGGGTTCTCCATCGCGAGCTGCTCGACGATATCGTTCACGACGGGCAACGTTGCCGTCGCCGTCAGCGCCAAGATCGGTACTCCAAATCTTTCCTTGAGTCCCTTCAGATTTCTGTATGCCGGTCTGAAGTCGTGCCCCCACTGGCTGATGCAATGCGCCTCATCCACCGCGATCAACGCGAGCTTCTTCCCTGATAAGGCGGCCCCGGCCCCCGCCTCGAGGCCCTCCGGCGCCGCGTACACGAGCTCGTAGTCCCCGCGCTCGAGCCCGGCGATGCGTTCGCGTCTTTCCTCGGGCGAGAGGCTCGAATTGAGAAAGGTGGCCTTCAGTCCGACCGAGACGGCCGCGTCCACCTGGTCCTTCATCAACGAGATCAGCGGGCTCACGACCAAGGTCACGCCTTTCTGAAGACGCGCGGGAATCTGATAGGTCAGAGACTTGCCCGCGCCCGTCGGCATCACGCCGACGCAGTCCCGTCCGGCCAGGACGGCGTCGATGATCTCCCTTTGGCCGGGCCGAAAGGAAGGATAGCCGAAGACGTCTTTGAGGACTTTATCGGGCATCGAACTATTGTACGAATTTGCGGCCGAAAAGTTCGTCACGCGTCCGTGACGCGCCCGGGAGACGGGTCCAAGTCCAAAGAGCTATCATACCGTCATGGCCCGGTCTAAAATCGTTCCGTTGCGCGTCGACGCGGCCCCGGCCGTCTCCGCCCCCCAGGCGGTTGGCCTCAAGGCCGCCGAGCGCTTCTTCAACCGCGATCTGTCCTGGCTCGCCTTCAACGACCGCGTGCTCTCCGAGGCGGCGGACGCGACCGTACCCGCCTTCGAGCGCCTGCGCTTCGCCACCATCGTCAGCTCGAACCTCGACGAGTTCTTCATGACCCGCGTCGCCGAAATCGGCAAGATCGCCCGGCGCTCGGCCAGCCATCGCTTTTTGGACGGCATGACGGCCCGCCAGGTCCTCGCGCAGATCCGCGAGCACGCCCTGCGGCAGAAGTCCCGTCAAGCCGAAATCCTGCGCGACATCCTCAACGCCATGCGGGCCGAAGGCGTTGAGATTCTTTCGGAATTCCTGGACGAGAAGGCGCCCGACGCGGAAATTCAAGAGCGCCTGCCCGTGCTCAAGGTCATGGTGCGCCGCTATCCCGAGCCGCCGACCGCGCTCGCCAGCGAGCGCCTGCACGTGTTCGTGCGCTTTCCCCGGGAGTACGCCGTGATCACCATCGTCGACCGCGAGGGCCGCATGGTTTCGCTGCCGACGAAGGACGGCGTCAAGCGTCACGCGCTGATCGAGCGCTGGATCGCCGATCGCGCCGAGGATCTCTTCCCGGATAAAGAAGTGATCGAGACCTTCCCGTTTAAAATCATTCGCGACGCCGACCTGCGCTGGCGCCCGGACGCCGAAGAGAGCATGGAGGACCAGATCCTCGAGGCCGTTCAGCGCCGCGTGCGCGCCAAGGTCGTCCGCCTCGAGGTGGACTCCCCCGCCTATTCCGAGGGCGCGCTGTTCCTGGCGACAGCGCTCGGGCTCGACTCCTCGGCCCTGTACCGCTTCGACCTGCCGCTGGACTTACGAACGCTGGCCCGCTTGGAACCCCCGAAGCCCGGCCTGCGCTATCCTCCGATCGAGCCGCAGGTGCCGGCTCCGTTCCGCAAGCCCGCCTCGACGTTCGAGATCGTGCGGCGCAAGGACATTTTGCTCCATCACCCGTACGACTCCTTCGACATCGTCGTGAAGTTCCTCGAGGCGGCCGCGCTCGACGCGGGCGTCAGGCGAATCTACCACACCTTGTACCGCACCAGCCTCGACTCGCCCATCATGGCCGCGCTGATCGCCGCCGCGAAGGCCGGCAAGAAGGTCACCGCCTACATCGAGATCAAGGCGCGCTTCGACGAATTGAACAACCTGCGCTGGGCCGACGAACTGCGCAAGGCCGGAGTGAAGGTCGTCCCCCACCTCGGACGCTACAAGGTTCACTCGAAGGTCACCTCGATCGTGCGCGAGGAGGACGGCGTCGAGCGCGCCTACACCCATCTCGGCACGGGCAACTATCATCCCGTGACCGCGCGCCAGTACACCGACCTCGGCCTGCTCACCAGCGATGAGTCTCTCGGCCGCGAAGCGCTCGCGTATTTCGAGGCGCTGGCCAAGGGCAAGCGCCCGGAGGGACTCAAGGAGCTGCTCGTCGCCCCGGTGAACCTGCACGACGAGATGCTCCGGCTCATCCGCGAGGAGACGAAGTTCTTCAAGGAGACCGGCAAGGGCCACATCGTGGCCAAGATGAACTCGCTTCAGGATCCGGAAATCGTCGAGGCGCTGTACGAGGCGTCGAACGCGGGCGTCAAGATCGACCTGCTCGTACGCGGCATCTGCTGCCTGCGCCCCGGCATCGCGGGCATGTCGGAGAACATCCGCGTGGTCAGCGTCGTGGACCGCTTCCTCGAGCACAGCCGCATCTACTATTTCCGGGCCGGCGGCGCGCGCAAGATGTACCTGTCGAGCGCGGACTGGATGCCGCGCAACTTCTACTCGCGCTACGAAGTCGCCTTTCCGGTCAAGGACGCCCAGCTCAAGAAATACATCCGCGACACGATTCTCGGCAAGGGGCTCTCCGACAATCAGAAAGCCTGGCAGCTCAAGGCCGACGGCTCTTACGCGCGCGTGACGCCGGGTCCCGGCGCGTCGCTCGTCCGCTCGCAGACCTTCTTCGAGGCCTTGGCGCGCTCGGACTACCGCGACACCGCCCTCGAGAACCGGACCAAGGCGCCCGCTCTGGTCCCGGCTTTACCGAAAATTTAACTCCCCGAAACGCGCCCGCAACGCGATCCGGCGACACTGGGGCGACCCCTGGAGGCCCCATGAAATACCTGCTGCTCGCCGTCCTGCTCGCCGCACCCTCGCTCGCGCTCGCCGACAAGCCCGTCGCGCTGGCCTCCGGTTACCGGGCGCTCAGCCTGCCCTTCCCCGACCATCAGCTGCGCTGGCTCGAGGCCGGAGACCGCGTCGACCTGATGACGACCTTCGAGGCCTTGCTCGGCAAGAAAGGCGATGAATCCAAGGAGGAAGTGACCGCCACGATCCTGCAGAACGTGCGCGTGCTCGCCGTCGACAAGACGTTGGGCATCGTCCAGCTCGAGGTGAACCCGAATGAGGCGCAGTACGCGGCGCTGTTCACGTCCAAGACGAACTGGCTGAGCAAGCGCGCGCCGGACGATAAGGAGATGAAGCCGATGGAGATGGCCAACGCGCGCAAGCTGTTCCGCTGAGCCTTACTTCACGAAGAACGACGCGCAGCGATGGTACTTGTCGAGCGGCTCGCGCCGGAGCTCGAATTGGTCGTTGAGTTCTTCGTTAAAATCGAGCATGTCGTCCATGTGCTCGAGCTTCGCGCGCAGCGAGCCGTCGCCGGCCTTGATCTCGTTCTCGAACTCGCAGAACGTCGAAAGCGAATGCAGGCCCTTCTTGGCGATGTGGAACGCGGACACGCGGTCGAGCGACGGTTCCAGGAAAGCGGAGCCCAGATCCACCTCGTACTTGTCCTTCTGGTACAGGGCCAGGATCGGTCCGCAGGTGATGCGCTTGACCGCGGAGCCGAGGTGGCGGAGCATGGCGGCGCGCATCTCCGGGCCGACGTGGCGCTTGAGGATGCCGGGCAAGGTCTCCTCGCTGAAGCGCACGATGTCGTGGTGGCTTTCGTCCTGGACGAGCCGGTCGAGGCGCGCGGAAGAGAACTCGGAACGGTACAGCAGGCCGTCGCGCGTGAAGCCCGGGCCCTTGTACTGGAGATAGACGGCGGTGCCGTTCTTCTTATAGCGCAGGCGCAGGCTCGCGCCGGCTTTGAGCACCTCGAAGGCGGGCGTATCGAGGAACTGGTCGTAGAACAGGTTGCTCTTCTGGTGCTTGACGTCCTTGTGGTCGAGCAGCCACTCCTTGAGGTCGGACATCTGCTCGGGCTGGACGCGCTTCTTGCTCTCGATCTCGACGAAACGGAGGTCGTCGATCTCGAGACGTTTCATCAGCATCCGCGCGAAATCCTCGAAGCGCCGTTTCATCGATTTTAAGGATATCATATCGCCCATGGAGATCATTTTCTTGCGCCACGCCCCGGCCGGACGGCGCGAGGAGTGGGCCAAGACCGGCAAGCCGGACTCGGAACGGCCCCTGACGCCGGACGGGCGCAAGCGCGGACGCGAGGCGGCCAAAGGCCTGGCCGTGTTCGTCGGGAGCGCGGACCTCGTCGCGACGAGCCCTTGGACCCGCGCCCGCGAGACCGCGAAGTTAGCGGCGAAGGCGCTCGGCGCGCCCTTGGTGGATTCGAACCTGCTGCTCCCCCACCGCTCGCCCGGAAGCCTCGCCTCCTGGCTGTCGGGGCTCGGCGACAAGCGCGTGGTGCTCGTCGGACACGAGCCTCATCTCTCGCGGGTCGTCTCCTGGCTCCTGACCGGAAACGCCGCGCGTACGATCGTCGGGCTCAAGAAAGCGCAGGCCGCGATGCTCGAGACGAAAAAGGCCGCCGCCGGCAGCGCCGTTCTGGCGTGGTCCATCCCGGCGAAGGCGCTGAGCCACCTCGCTTAGAGGAAGTGCTTTAAGACCTGGTAGGTCAGGCCGGCGCAGACCGCGGCGAACGGGATCGTGAGAAACCACGCCCAGACGATGCGCCCCGCCACGCCCCAGCGCACGGCCGAGAGGCGCTGGGTCGTGCCCACGCCGACGATCGCGCCGGTGATGGTGTGCGTCGTCGAGACCGGCACGCCGAGGAAGGAGCAGATCATGATGGAGAGGCCCGCGCCCGTCTCGGCGCAGAAGCCGCCGACGGGCTTGAGCTTGGTGACCTTATTGCCCATCGTGTGGACGATCTTCCAGCCGCCCATCAAGGTTCCCATCGCGATCACGAAATGGCATGAGATGACGACCCAGAACGGGACGTAGAACTTGTCGCCGAGCAGGCCGTTGGAGAACAATAGAACCGCGATGATGCCCATGGTCTTCTGCGCGTCGTTGCCTCCGTGCGAGAGGCTGTAGAGGCCCGCCGACAGGAGCTGGCCGACCCGGAAGGTCCGGTCCACCTGGCTTGGCGACTTGCGCCGGAACAGCCAGAAGATCGCGACCATCAGGCCGAAGCCGAAGAACATGCCGATCATCGGCGACAGGAAGATGAAGGCGACGGTGGTCTTGAGCTTCTCATACTGGAGGCAGGAGGTGCCGGCCTTCGAGATGCCGGCGCCGATCATGCCGCCGATCAGCGAGTGCGAAGAAGAGACGGGGATGCCCAAGCGGATCGTGAGCCAGGACCAGATGCTCGCTCCGATCATCGCCCCGGCGACCACCGCGGTATCGACGACCGCCGGGTCGACGAGCCCCTTGCCGATCGTATTGGCCACGTGCACGCCGAAGACGGCGAAGGCGACGAAGTTGAAGAACGCGGCCCAGACTACGGCGTAGCGCGGCGAGAGCACGCGCGTCGAGACGACCGTGGCGATCGAATTGGCCGAGTCGTGCATCCCGTTGAGGAAGTCGAACAGGTACGCGAGGCCGATGACGAAGAGGACCGAGGCGGAGACGTGGGGCACTTTACGCCTGCTTGACCAGGATGGTTTCGAGCGTGTGCGCGACGTCCTCGCACTTGTCGATGGCCTGCTCGACCGTCTCGTAGATCTCCTTCCACTTCATGACTTCCAAAGGATCGGGCTTTCCTTGGAACAGCTTGCCGATGGCGACGCCGAGCGCGTGGTCGCCGGCGTTTTCGAGGCGGTTGACCTCGATGCAGTAATCCATGACGTGGCGGCTCTTCTCGGGGTTCTGCAGTTCCTTGATCGCCTTGCGCACCTGCTCGGTCGCCTGCCAGAGGATGTCGGTCAGGCTGACGAGGTCGTCCGTGCTCCTGTCGATCTGGTAGAGGTACATCCGCTGGCCGACGGACTCGATGAGGTCGGTGATGGTGTCGAGCTCGGAGGCGAGGTCGCGGATGTCCTCGCGGTCGAAGGGCGTGACGAAGGTGCGGTTGAGCTTCTCGTAGATGTCGTGGGTGGTGATGTCGGCTTCGTGCTCGATCTCGCGCAGGCGGTCGAAGTTGGCGGTGTCGCGGCTCCACTTCTGGGCCATCTCGCGGAAGAGCTTCGCCGCGGCGACGCTGTGGACGGCCTGGGCCTCGAACAGCTCGAAGAACTTCTCTTCCTTGGGAATCAGGCTCCAGGCCATGGCGGGGTCCTCTCTCGGGTCAAATCTGCGCGACTGCGCGGTGACGAACGCGTGACGGCCCCGAGATGATAGCCCATCCGCGCCTCCGCCCGCAAATCTCTCCGGGTTGACGGCCCCGGGCGCCGAATGGGATGATGTCGTCGTGGCCCAGGAAAAGGTGCTGGTCGTCGAGGACGACAAGAACCTCGTCAAGCTGATCAAGTACAACCTCGAGAAGGAGGGCTGGCGCGTCGCCTCGGCCCCCGACGGCGAGGCCGGCCTCGCCGCGCTGCGCAAGGAGCGCCCCGACCTCGTCGTGCTCGATGCGATGCTGCCCAAGCTCGACGGCTTCGAGCTCCTGAAGATCATCCGCCGCGAGTCGCGCGTGCCGGTGGGCATGCTCACGGCCCGCAAGGAAGAGATGGACCGCGTGCTCGGTCTCGAGCTCGGCGCCGACGACTACGTGACGAAGCCTTTCGGCGTGCGCGAGTTGATCGCGCGCGTGAAGGCCCTGCTGCGGCGCGCGGCGCCGGCCGAGTCCTCGGCTCCGGGCGGCCTGCTCAAGGCCGGCGGCATCGAGCTCGATCCCGAGCGCTACGAGGTGCGCGTGCGCGGCAAGGAGCTCGTCCTGACGACGAAGGAGTTCGAATTCCTGAAGCTTCTCCTCCAGTCCGGCGGCCGCGCGCTGACGCGAGATCAACTGCTCGAGAAAGTCTGGGGCTACGACAAGTCGATGGACATCGACACGCGCACGATCGACCAGCACGTCGCGCGCCTGCGCGAGAAGCTGGGGTCCGAGGGCAAGATCGTGGCGACGGTCAAGAACGTCGGCTACCGGATCAAGGCGGAATGAGCGCGGCGTCCGGGCGGTTCGCCCCCCGCCTCGCTCTGGCCGTCGGCGCCCTGCTCGCGGTCGCGATCGGCGGGCTCGGTCTCGCGTTCTCCTCGGATCTCGAGCGCGAGTTGACGGATGACCTCGTCCGCTCCTTGTCGGCGCAGGCTCGCCTCGCCGCGCTGTCCGCCCCGCTCGAGGCGCGCGCGCTGTCCGCCGCGTGTGCGTGCCGCGCGTCCATGATCGCGCCCGACGGGCGTCTGACGGCCGACTCGGAGCTCGACGCGGCCGGGCTCGCGAAAGCCGAGAACCACGCCACGCGCCCCGAGGTCGCGGCCGCTATCGCCGGCCGCGAGGAGAGCGCGGTCCGGCATTCGGCGACCATCGGCGTCGACTTCCTTTATGCCGCGGTCCCGCTGCCCAAGAGTCGCGGCGTCCTGCGCCTGTCTTTGCCGCTTACGCAGGTCGCGGCCCGGGCCGCGCGGGCGCGTTCGTTCGTCCTGTGGGCCGCGCTCGCGGCGTTTGTCCTCGCTCTGGCCGCCGCGTGGGCGCTCGCTCGCTCCGCCGGCCGTCCGCTCGAGGAGATGGCGGCGGTCGCTCGCCGGCTCGCGGCCGGAGACTACGCGGCTCGCGTGCGCGGCGTATTCGGCAACGACGAACGAGCCTTGCTCGGCGAGACGATGAATTCGCTCGCGGAGCGGGTCGAGGCCGTCGTCGGCGAGCTGTCACGGGACAAGGGCCGCCTCGCGTCCGTGCTCAACCAGATGGAAGAAGGGGTCGTCGCGGTCGGTCCGGGCGGCGAGGTGCTTCTCATCAATCCCGCGCTCTCGCGCCTGCTCGGCCTCGATCCGGTCGCCGCGCGCGGCCGCGGCTACATCGAGAGCCTGCGCCATCGCGGCCTCGCGGACCTGGTCGGCGAAGCGCTGCGCGGCCGCCGGGTCGAGACCCGCGAGGTCCGGCTCTTCGCGCCGGAGGAGCTCATATTCGAAGCGCACGCGGCGCCGCTGACGCAGCAAGGCCGCGCCGCCGGCGCGCTCGTCGTCCTGCACGACATCACGCGCCTGCGCCGCTTGGAGCAGATGCGCCGCGACTTCGTCGCGAACGTCAGCCACGAGCTGCGCACGCCGCTGGCGTCTATAAAGGGATACGCCGAGACCTTGCGCGAGGGCGCGATCGACGACAAGCAGAACCGGATGGACTTCGTCGGGACGATCGAGACGCAGGCCACGCATCTCTCCAAGCTCGTCGACGACCTTCTCGACCTGTCCTCGATCGAGTCCGGGCACCGTCTGCCGAAGCTGGTCTCCGGGCCGCTGCGACCGCTCTTGGAAGCCGCGGCGCGCGACGCCGCTCCCATCGCCTCCGACCGCCGCGTGCGAGTCAACCCGCGCCCGCCCGAGGATCTCCCCGCCGCGCTCTTCGACGCCGACCAAATCCGCCAGGTGCTCGCCAACCTCGTGAGCAACGCGGTCAAGTACAGCGAGCCGGGCGGTCTCGTGGAGCTCTCGGCCACGGTCGTAGACGGCGAGATCGTGGTGTCCGTGCGCGATGAAGGTGTGGGGATTCCGGATGCCGACCTCCCGCGCGTGTTCGAGCGCTTCTATCGGGTGGACAAGTCCCGCGCGCGCGAGGCCGGCGGCACCGGCCTCGGCCTGGCGATCGTCAAGCACCTTGTCGAGGCGCACGGCGGGCGGGTTTGGGTCGCTTCGCGCCAGCCGGGCGGCTCGACGTTCTTCTTCTCCCTGCACGCCGCGTAGCGTCACGCGTTCGTCACGCGCCGTTGACCCCCCCAGTACGGACCGTTCGGCGTCTACCCGCTACAATTCTTGGGCATGAAACTTATATCACGCCGAGGAGACCTCATGAACAAGACGTTCGCGATCGCCATCCTGACCGCCGTCCTCGCCGCTCCCGCGTCCGCGCAGCTCGACAAGCTCAAGCTGTCGGAGCAGATTCAATCGATCAAGTTCGCCGGCGACCTCCGCCTGCGCGACGACGTCAGCGCCAAGCGCGGCACCTCGCAGGTCAACCGCGGCCGTCTGCGCTACCGCCTGCGTTTCGGCTCCGAGATCGAACTGCCCAACGACCTCTTGGCGACGATCCGTCTCGGCTCGGGTACCGGAGAGCAGGTCTCGACCAACCAGAGCGCCGACAACCTCAGCTCGCAGAAGGCGATCTGGATCGACCTCGTCGGCCTGCGATGGAAGCCGAACCTCCACGACAACGCGACGACGATCGCCCATGCCGGCCGCATCATCAACCCGCTGTGGCGCACCTACTCGTCCGACATCGTCTGGGACGACGACTTCAACCCGGAAGGCTTCGGCGAGAACTTCGAGTGGGTGTTCCCGGACGCCGGCGCCTCGGTGTTCGTCAACGGCCTGCAGGCAGTGACGGATGAGGACAGCAACTCGGGCAAGAACCAGTGGGTGTTCTCGCAGCAGCTCGGCGTCGAGAAGACCTTGCCGCTCGACAGCCGGCTACGCTTGGCTGGCGCGTACCATAAGTGGAGCGACGAGAATCGTTCCGACTTCGGCCAGACGACGGTCCAGGACGGCAATCGTCGGTCAAACGCGACGGGACGGCTCGTCTCGCAGTTCCGCGTCGGCGAGGTCACCGGGCAGTTCACCTCGTGGATCGGGAAGCTCCCGGTCAACCTGCAGGCGACGTTGATCCGCAACTGGGGCACGGCGCACAACGACCTCGTCCAGGGTCCGGTCGGCCGGGACGGCTACCAGTACGGTCTGATCGTCGGCGCGGCGAAGGCGAAGGGGCAGTGGGAGGCGGCGTACTTCAAGAAGTATTCCCAGATCGACTCCACCGTGGCCGACGTCGCGGACTCGGACTTCGGCGACGGCGGCACGAACCGCGTCGGGCACATCGCCTGGATCGGCTACGCCCCGCGCGATTGGATGTTATTGAAGGTGAAGGGCTTCGTCACCGATACCCTCGACCGCGGCTTCCCGACCGTGGCCGGCGTGACCTCGCCGACCGCGACGACGAACCTCGACAAGGCGATCAACCGCCTGCAGGTGGACATGTCGATCAAGTTTTAAGCGAACGTCACGCGTTCGTTACATTGAGACCCTATCATGACCACGGAGACTAATATGAACCGCACTCTCAGCCTGATCGCGCTCCTCATCGCGGCCCCCGCCGCGGCGCAGATGAAGACCCTCAATGGAGCGGGCGCGACGTTCCCGTATCCGATCTATTCGAAGTGGTTCGACGAGTACCACAAGGTGAAGCCCGACCTCCAGATCAATTACCAGTCGATCGGCTCCGGCGGCGGCATTCGCCAGGTCACCGAGCGGACGGTGGACTTCGGCGCCTCCGACGGGCCGATGACCACCCAGCAGCAGTTCAAAGTGGACGGGAAGATTCTGCACATTCCGACCGTGCTCGGCGCCGTCGTCCCCGCCTACAACCTCAAGGATGTCGCGGACCTGAAGCTGTCCGGCCCGGTGCTGGCCGACATCTACCTCGGCAAGATCACGCGCTGGACCGACCCGGCGATCGCCCAGCTCAATGCGGACGCGAAGCTTCCGGACGCGGCCATTACGGTGGTGCACCGCTCGGACGGGTCCGGCACGACCTACTGCTTCGTGGACTATCTCTCCAAGGTCAGCGCGGAGTGGAAGAAGAAGGTCGGCCTGGCGACCGCCGTGAACTGGCCCGTCGGTCTCGGCGGCAAGGGCAACGAGGGCGTCGCGGGCCTGGTCAAGGGAACGCCGAACTCCCTCGGCTACATCGAGCTGATCTACGCCAAGCAGAACGACATCGCCTACGCCTCGGTCCAGAACAAGGCCGGCAAGTTCATCAAGGCGTCCGTGGACGGCGTGACGGCGGCGGCGGCGAGCGCCAAGATGCCCAAGGACTTCAAGGTCTCGATCACGGACGCGCCAGGCGAGGCCGCGTATCCGATCTCGACCTTCACCTGGCTGCTGATCTACGAGAAGAACACGGGCGACAAGGGCCCCGTCCTCAAGGACTTCCTGAAGTGGATGCTCAAGGACGGACAGGCCATGACCGCGGCGCTCGGCTACGCCCCGCTTCCTTTGTCGGTGAATCAGATGGTTTCCCAGGCCATCGAGGTCATCAAATAGCATGAACGCCGCGGTCGCGGACCGCGTTCGCAAGGTCCCCGGCTCTCGCGAGAGAGCCGGGGATCGTCTTTTCCGTCTGATCATCACCGCGTTCGCCGGAATCATCCTCTTCGCCGCCGCGGCTCTCGCCTGGCAGCTGACGCGCGAGTCGCTCGGGACCTGGAAGGCGTTCGGAGCGTCATTCCTCTGGACCTCGACCTGGGATCCGGTCAACGACGTGTTCGGAGCCCTCCCCTTTCTCTACGGAACGGCCGTCTCTTCTATCCTGGCCTTGCTCATCGCCGTCCCGCTCGGAGTCGGCGCCGCCGTGTTCCTGACCGAGCTCGCTCCGAAGAACGTGGCCGAGGGCCTGATGTTCGCCATCGAACTGCTGGCCGCGGTGCCGAGCGTGATCCTCGGCCTGATGGGCATCTTCATTTTGGTCCCGGCCATGCGCTGGGCGGGGGCGCCGTACGGCGTCGGCATGCTCACCGCCGGCCTCATTCTCGCGCTCATGATCCTGCCCTACATCACGACGATCACGCGCGAAGTTCTGCTCACGGTTCCGCGCCCGCTCAAAGAGGCGATGTACGCCCTCGGCGCGACGCGCTGGGAGGTCGTGCGCGGCGTCAGCCTGCCCTTCGCGCGCTCGGGCATCATCGGCGCCGTGTTCCTGTCGCTTGGGCGCGCGCTGGGAGAGACGATGGCGGTCACGATGGTCATCGGCAACACGCCCAGGATAGACTTCAACGTCCTGCAGCCGGGCTACAGCATGGCCGCCGTCATCGCCAACGAGCTCGCCGAGGCCGCGAGCGACGCGCATCTCTCCGCGCTCGTGGCCATCGGCCTCGCGCTGATGGGCGTGACCGTCGTCGTCAACGGCGCGGCCCGGCTGATGATCTACCGCCTGGGGAAGCGCGCATGAACGAGGCCCTGTACGCCCGCCGTAAGCGCCTCAACGCGCTGATGTTCGCGCTGACGGCGGTGTGCGCCGCCGTCGCGTCCGGGACCTTGCTCGCCATCCTCGGGTATATCGCCTGGAAGGGCGCGTCGTCCCTGAGCTGGGACTTCCTGTTGCATCTGCCCAAGCCCGTCGGCGAGAAAGGCGGCGGAATCGCCAACTCGATCGTCGGCTCGGCCAAGGTCGTCGGCCTCGCCGGCGTCATGGGCGTACCGGTCGGGGTGCTGGCCGGCGTCTATCTCGCCGAGTACGGACGCGGTAAGTTCGCCTTCGCCGTGCGCTACGCCGCCGATGTGATGAACGGCGTGCCCTCGATCGTCGTCGGCCTGTTCGCCTACGCCCTGATCGTCCACCCGATGAAGAAGTTCTCCGCGCTGTCGGGAGCGGTCGCGTTGGCCTTCATTATGATCCCGATCGTCTTGCGCAACACCGAGGAGTTCCTGCGCCTCGTGCCCGGCACGATCAGGGAAGCCGCGCTCGCCCTCGGCGTGCCGCGCTGGAAGGTGACCTTGATGGTGATCCTGCCCACGGCCGGTCGCGGCATCCTGACCGGGGCGCTCCTCGCGCTCGCCCGCGTCGCCGGCGAGACCGCGCCGCTGATCTTCACCGCATTCGGCAACCGGTTCGCGGACAACGGCTGGCTGAATCCCATCGCCACCCTGCCGCACACGATCTACACCTACGCGATCTCCCCCTACGAGGACTGGCACAACCAGGCCTGGGCGGCCGCGCTGATCCTGATGGCCTTCGTGCTCCTGGTCAACGTGACCGCGCGCGTCTGGCTGAGACCGTCGAGCGGAACCTCGCACTGAGATGACCACCACTATGGATATGAGACCGATGCCCCTGCCGGCCGAAACGACGGCCTCCAAGGACGCTGCCGAAGCCAAAATCGCGATGTCGGTGCGCAATCTAAAGGCCGGCTACGCCGGCGGCGCGCCCGTCCTGAAAGGCGTGAATCTCGAGATCCGCGAGAAAACCGTCACCGCGATCATCGGCCCTTCCGGCTGCGGCAAGTCGACCTTGATCCGCTGCCTCAATCGCATGCACGAGGCCATCCCCGGCGCGACCGCCGACGGAGAGATTCTGATCGGCGGCCGCAACGCGCTCGAACTCGATCCAGTCGTGCTGCGCCGAGCGGTCGGCATGGTGTTCCAGCGCCCGAATCCTTTTCCGACGATGTCGATCGCGCAGAACGTCGCCGCGGGCCTGACCCTCAACGGCGTTCACGATCGCGCGATCCTCGCCGAAGCGGTGGAGAAAAGCCTGCGCCGCGCCGCTTTGTGGGACGAGGTCAAGGACAAGCTCGACGCGCCGGGCGTCGGCCTTTCCGGCGGCCAGCAGCAGCGTCTATGCATCGCGCGCGCGCTCGCGGTGGAACCCGCGATACTTCTTCTCGACGAGCCCTGCTCGGCGCTCGATCCGATCGCGACGGGCCGCATCGAGGAGCTGCTCATCCAGATCAAGGAGCAGCTCACCGTGGTCATCGTCACGCACAACATGCAGCAGGCCGCGCGCGTGTCGGAGTATACTGTCTTCATGCTCATGGGCGAGATGGTGGAGTACGGCCTGACGCGCAAGATGTTCACCCAGCCCGTCGACAAGCGCACCGAGGACTACATCACCGGGAGATTCGGATGAAAAGACAATTCGACGCGGATCTGGATGATCTTCGCGGGCGCCTGCTGCGCATGGGCAGTCTGTGCGAGGAGATGGTCCACTACGCGGTGAAGGTCGTCGTCGAACGCGACGAGAGCCACGTGGACGCCGTCCAGGGCTGGGAGCGCGAGGTCAACTCGATGCACATCGAGATCGACGAGATCGCCCTGCGCCTCATCGCGCTGCATCAGCCCGCGGCCGGCGACCTGCGCCTGCTCGCGGCGGCCATCAAGATCAACTCCGACCTCGAGCGCATCGGCGACCAGGCGGTGAACATCGCCGAAACCGGCGTCTATCTGTGCAAGGAGCCCAAGATCAAGCTCGGCGACATCCCGCGCATGGTCGAGGTCGCTGCGGGCATGCTCAAGGACTCGCTCGACGCGTTCGCGCGCGGCGACACCGAGCTCGCGCGCGAGGTGATCAAACGCGACGACGAGGAGGACCGGCTCAAGAGCCAGACGTTCAACGAACTCGTCCACCTCATGCAGCGCGACGCGTCCTCGATCCAGCGCGGGATGGACATCATTTTGATCGCGCGTAATCTGGAGCGTATCGCCGACCACGCGACGAACATCGCCGAGGACGTGATCTTCATGGTCATCGGCAAGGACATCCGGCACTCCGTCGAAAAAATCTAAACGCTAAACGCTATAAGGCCTTCCGAAACCGCGTTTGCGCCGGCCGCTCGCGGCCGGCGGACAGCATCAAACATCCGAGTTATCCACAGCCCGTCTGTTTAGTGTTGTCGACAACACTGAAAGACCGGGTTGTGGATAAGGTGCCTAAGGTTTCGGCTTGCGAGGAGATCGAACCAGTTCGCCCGCCGACTCCCGGGAGTGCTTCGCGAAGGCCCGTCGAGCGCGCGGAGAGCCGATCCGGCCGAGCGCGAGGGCGACGCTCCACGCGACTTCTTCGGGGCCCTTCTTCAGTGCCGTGACCAAGGCCGGCACTGCGGGATCCGACGCGGCGCCGATGTTTCCGAGCGCGATCGCGGCGCTCGCGCGTACACGTGGGACGCGGTCCTTGAGGCGTGCTGTCAGCGGGCCGACGGCCTCCGGCGCGCCGCGACGGCCGAGCTCGTCGGCGGCTCGCGCGCGCATCGCCGCGTCCGGGGACTTCAAGTATTCGAGAAGAACGGGCAGAGGATCGACGGCCATCTTGCCCGCCCCTGCGTCCGCGACGATGTCGGCGCCGGAAGTCCCGGGTTTGGTGCGCTCGCCGAAGCCGGACGGCGGCGCGGGAAAGGCCTCGGCGGAGGCCGTGGACGGAGTGAGCATCTCATCGAGCTCTTTCATGCGCGCGCGCTCGATCTTGGCGTAGCCGGCGTCGCCGGCCGGGGGTGCGGGCCGGGCCGGAAGGAGCGCCGCGCCGGGCAAGGACTCCGTCGAGCGGGTTAAGACCGGATCGCGCGTGACGACGACTTCGTTGAGTTGAGGCTCTTCGGCGAAGGCCGGCAGCTCCGATTTTGCAGCCCAGGGCGCGCGGCCGGGAACGGGCGAGGCGACGCAGGCATTGAGATCCTCCTCCGCGGCGGCGGCGCCGTCGGCCGCGATTTCCGGATCGTTCTTTTTGTCGAGCCAGTACTTGCCCGTCGGCCGCGCCGGCGCGCTCGTGTCGTCATTCTGTTTATCGAGCCAGTACTTGCCCGTCAAGCGCACCATCGCGCTTTCGTCGCTGAGCGAGCGGCGTAAAGCGTCGGAGGCCTCGGGGCCGATGATGCCGAGCCAGTGAAGCGCGGTCAGGCGCACGTGCCGGCAAGGCTCTTCCTTGAGGACGGTTTCGAGCGCGTCGAGGGCCGGGCGGCCGACGCGGCCGAGCTCGTGGGCCGCGGTCATGCGCACCTGCCAGTCCGCGTCGCGCGCCGCGTAGCAGAGCAGGGGCACGGCAGGCGCGCCGCGAGCACCCAACGCGGTCGCGGCGTGGATGCGCTCGTTCCAGTTCCCGTCACGGAGCAGGCGCGCGTTCTCGTCGAGCTGGGCGCTCGCTGAAGCGACGAGGAGAAAAGCGAGAGCGAGAGCGTTCATGCCAGAAGAGCCCGTATGCCTTCGGCGCCGAGCAAGGCGAGGCCGACGTGGAAGGCGACGGAGAGCAGAAGACCGAACCAGCCTAGGACCGCGAGCAAGCCGTCGTCTTCGAGGGCCGACAGCGCGAGCAGGACCGCAGGCACGGCGCAGATCATGTTCGACAGCGGGACCGGGAAGGGCAAGGAGAGCAAAGCGCCGGACAGCGCGATGCCGGCGCCGGCCGCGCGCTCATGGGCGAGCAAAGCGCGCCAGCGCGGACGGGAGAATTTCTCCGCGAGCGCGAAAAAGCGCCGCGCGAGGCCGAGGAGGAGCTGCAAGGTCTTCTCTTCGAGACGGCGCCGCGCGATCCAGCCCGGAAGGTGAAGTTCCTTGTCCCCCCGGCACAGCCGGAAGCCCTGCAGCGCCACGTAAGGGCCGAGCACGGTCGATAGGCCGCCCAGCGGCACGGGCTGGAGGAAGGGCAGGCACACGACGATCACGACGAGGCCGAAGCCGGCGTGATGCAGGCGGGCGGTCAGCTCGCCGAGCGTCATCGGGCCATCGACGGCCTCTTCGAGAGCGCGCAGGTGGCGCGCGACGGCCACGGCGTCAGGGCGCGGCGCGCACGAGGATCTCGTCGGCGACGTCGCCGTCCTTGGAGTTCACCTCGATGGCGTCGCCGACCCGGAGTTCATCGAAGCCGATGGGCGTCGTCTGGCTTCCGGAGACGCGCACGAGCCTGGTCGTGTCCTTGATCGCGTAGTCGCGGATCGACTGCCGCCCGAGGCGCATCGACAGCACGCCCTTGAAGACGTCGGTGTTGGCGACCTCGCCGGACGCGGAGCCGGCGGCGCCGGGGGAGGCGGGCTGCTCAGCGCGCGGCGCGGACTTCAAATCGAGCGACGCGAGCGACCGCGTCTTGGGGTCGAGAGTCACGCGCAGGACCGCGGTCCCGGGCAAAGCGGCCTTGAACTTGGCGGGCTTGCCGTCGAGCGTGATCTTGGTTTTAGGAGTGGCCTTGAACTCCTGCTCGTCCCCCGATTTTTCAAGGGCGATCGTGACGCGGCCCTCGCGAAACACCGGGCCGTCGGCTCCGGGCGAGATCTTCGAGGAGGATTTGACGACCGTCCCGAAGTTTTTCGGCGTCGGGGTCGCGGCGGCCGCTCCCAACGTCAGGAGAAGACACGCCGCGGCGAGCTTCACGCCGCCTCGTCCGCGGGAGCTTCGGCGGCGGGCTTGACCTTCTCCACCTGCACGCGGCCCTGGACGTCGACCTTCACGCCGTGGTGGCGCTTGAGCTCTTCGAGAACCTCTTCGGGCGAAAAGCCGTGGCTGCCGGCGCGGTTCTTGATGTCGTTGAGCAAGGTCTTCACGCGCGACGGGACGTCCTTGATGCGCTGAAGGCGGGAGGCGTAGGTCCAGGCCGCTTCGGACAAAGTCTTGCCGCCCGTCTTACGGGGCTCGTCGGTCGGAGGAGGCGGTAAAACGGGCGTTAGAGCGGCCTCCGGGGGCGTCGCGCGGGCGGTCGAGGAGCGTCCGCGTCCGCCGCGGGAGCGGCCGGAGCGAGGCGCGGCCGGAGCGGCGGCGCGGCCGCGTCCGCCGCGCGAGCGTCCGCCGCGGCGCCGGTTGTTCTTGGCCTTGGTCGTGCCCGCGCTTTCGTAGGTGCCCGTGCCTTCGGATTCCTTGAGCTCGGTCTCGATGTCGCGGTGCGAAGTCCAGACGGTGGCCATGCGGCCCAGGCGCTGGAGCTCGGCGGTCATCGCGGTCAAGGTCGCGTCGTTGGTGACCATCAGAAACGGCACGCTCTGCGGCAGGACGGCGTGCAACATGCCGGCGTGAAGACTCATGACGAAGTCCGCGGCGTTGGCGCCGCCTTTCGGCGAGGTGACCGTGCAGAAGTTGGGCAGCCAGGCAAGCGGCTTCTCCAGGTTGCGCGGCAACAAAGCGCCGGGCCTCAAGAAGACTCGCACCAGCGTGTGCCTCGTCACGCGCGCGTCCGGCGGCACGTGCGGGTCGTTGTCGCCGTCGATGAGGAGGACGTTCTCGATGGGCGAGCGGGGCTGAGAGTAAGCGGACGCGTCGGCGTACGGCGTCGTGTCGATCGGGTCGGCGGTGGGGGTCGGGGCGACGGCGACGTGAACGGCGTCCTCGACGCCCATCGGGGCGGTCTCGGAGAGGTCTTCGGCGGTGGATTCGTGGGGAGTGGTCATTGTTTTGTGGCGTCAGTATAGCAATTACGCCGCCGGGGCCTGCGTGTGCGCCTTCCAGGCGGAGAAGGCGCGGTCGGCGTGGTCGACGAAGCCGGAAAAGCGCGGCTTCCAAGTCAGAAGCTTGACGGCTTTGGAGGAATCGACGAGTTGATCGAGCGCGAGGCCGTGGGCCAGGCCGCCGTACAGGTTCTCCGCCTCGGCCAAGGTCAAGGTCTTGATCTTGCCGCCCGCGCCCGCGGCGCGCGACGCGGCCGCGGCCATCTCCGCCGTCTTCACGCGCGTGCCGTCGGTCGCGTTGAACAGCTCCCCCTTCGGCGCGCTTTCAGCCGCGCGGACGTACAGCTCGGCGAGGTCGTCGAGATGGATCATCGCCCAGCGGTTGGTCCCGTCGCCGACGACGGGCGCGGCTTTTTTCTCGAGCGTGCCTTGAAACCACAGCCCGGTGAGCCCGCCGGCGCCGCCGTACACGCAGCCGGGCCGCAGGACGATTCCTTTGGCCTTCAAGACGAGGTCTTCGTGCTCGCTGCGCCAGGGCAGCAGCGGCTTGCCCTCGTACGCCTCGCTCACCGGCTTGCTCCCGCAGGGTCCGTACTGCCAGACCCCGGACGTATAGAGTGTCTTGGCGCGCAGCGCCAAGAACGCCTCCACGGTCGCGAGATCCAAGGCTTGATATTCGGCGCCGTACTCGACGGCGCAGTGGACCAGCACGTCGGCGTCCTTGGCCGCGCTCCGCCAGGTCCGGTAATCGCGCATGTTGCCGACGACGGCCTCGATTTCACGGGCCTCGAGCCCAGGAGCCTTGGCCGCGGAGCGTGTGAGGCCGGCGACGCGGTGGCCGCGGCGGCGGAAGGCCTCGGCCACGGCGCGGCCGATATAGCCCGTCGCGCCGGTGACGAATATCTTCATCGAGCGGACGGCTTCTTCTTGCGCTTATGCGCGAACTTTTGGGCGAGAGGCTCGTAGAGAAAATCGGGGATCATGGGCAGAAAGTATTTGCTCGCGTAGGAGAGCTGCCAAGGGAAGTGGACGATGCGGCGGCGCGCGTCGACGCCGGCGAGCATCGCGGCGACGCCGTCGGGGGTCTCCATCAGAAACGGCATCGACTCGACCTCGTTGCGCGCCGTCATTTCAGATCGCACGAAGCCGGGGCAGACGGTGACGACGTCGACGCCGGTGCCGCGCAAGTCGATGCGCACGGACTCGAGCAAGGTGATTAACGCGGCCTTGCTGGCGGAGTACGGGCCGGATTTGGGCAGGCCGCGGAAGCCCGCGAGCGAGGCGACGCCGGCGATGACGCCGGACTTGCGAGTCTTCATTCCGGGCAGGACGGCCTCGATCCAGTGACAGACGCCGAAGACGTTCGCGTCGAACGTCCACTTGATCGATTCGGTCGAGAACTCGTCGGCCGCGTCCATCATGTCGCCGACGCCGGCGTTGAGCAAGGCGTAATCGATCCCGCCCCAGGCCTTCTCGATCAAGGCGTAATGCGCCTTGACCGAGACCGGATCGGTGACCGAGCCGAGCAGGACGAGGGGCTCGCCCCCCGCCTCTTTGACGAGCCGCGCGGTCTCGCGCAACTCGGGCTCGCGGCGGCCGCTGACGGCCACGCGCCAGCCGCGGCGGGCGAGCTGGACGGCGGCCTCACGGCCGAGGCCGGAGGTGGCCCCGGTGACCAGCGCTCGGGTCACGCTAAGGCCGTCTCGGGCTTGACCAAGGCGAGCAGGTCCTTGGCGCGCACGTGCAGGTCGAGCGCTTCCGCCTCGGCGGGCGCGATGGCCAGGCGCCGCTCCATGCAGGCGATGAGCAGCTCCACCTTGCGGATCGAGCGCGGGTGCTTGCGCGCCTGGGTGATGAAGGCGGCGTGCTCGGCCGGCGACGCCTCTTTAAGCAGGTAGCGCCAGTTCGTCGCGTCGGACACCGTGAGCGTGTCGCCCGAGTCCACGGCCGCGATCTGCTCGCGGTGCGTCTTGGGGTCGAGGTAGGTGCCGAAGAGCACGTCCATCGCGGGATGGACGATGGTGAAGTTCATCGCCTGGTCCCAGTGGTGCAGGAGATGCATGTCCTCGAGATAGTGGAAGTACTCGCTGTCCTTCCAGGGGTGATTGACGAGGTGGAAACGCGAGTGCGTCGTGTCGACGACATACTTCGCGTAGATCGCGACGCCGGCGATGAAGCCGAGCGTGGCGAGGCCGAGGCCGTGGGTCCACACGACGAGCCCCGCGACGACGACGCCGGGCACGGTCCACGAGGTCGCCAGGCCGGTCTCGGAGGAGACGTAGCCGGTGTCGCGCTTGTAGTGGCGGCCGATCGGATAGATCACCATGTGGTGCAGCCAGTGATACATCTGGTTGCGGCGGATCGACGCGGATTTACGCGTGAGCCAGCCGACGTGCTGGAAGAAGCGGTGGTACATGTAGCCGAACGACTCGACGAGCAGGACGCCGCGCAGGAACATCACGAAGGGCTTGGCCGCCGCGGGCAGATATCGCGCGGAGAACGGTTCGGCCCAGGCGAGGGCGATCAAGGCGGCGATGCCCGCCGCGGTCCAGATTTCGAGCAGACGCTTGCGCAAGGAGTGATCCGGGCGGCGCAGCAGGACGGTCCAGAGTTCGAGGTCGATTATAGTCATGGTTTGGAGCCTATCAAATCCGCGGCCGTCTCTTCGATGGCCCGCGCGGAAATTTCGAGCACGCCCGCGCGGCCGTCCACGCGCGCCAGGCGCGCGTCGCCGCGCCGTTCGCCGACCGTGAAGCCGCGCCCGTCGGGAGCGCGGACCTTGAGCAGGGGCTTGTCGAAGCCGCCCGGCGCTTCGGCGTCGGCCGCGCTCCAGCGCTCGGCGCGAAGGGCGCAGAGCGCGCGGGACGCGTCATCGGAGACGCGCCGCCAGCCGCCGCGGCCGGCGATCTCGAGCCCGGCCGAACAGCCGCCGGGCATCAGGCGCGGCTCGCGCCAGCGCGCGACCGGACGCAGCAATGGCTCGGGGTCCAGTCCTGACGCCAGGCGCACCGCGTCCCCCTCCTTCGCCCGGAAGTACGCGGAGCGGCCGAAGGCCCGGCGGCCGAAGACCCCGTCGAACAAGACCGCGCCCGACGAGTCGAGCGCGCGCACGCGCAGGGAATCGGCGGGGCCGAGCCCGGAGGCCAGGACCGCGGAATCCGAGCCGAGCGCCGGCCCGAACGTGAGAGCGCGCAGGCCGCCGAGCAGGAGCTCGACGGCTTGCGCGTCGGCGAGGTCGTTCGTGCGCCCGAGCCGCCAGGCGCCGGCCGGATCGCGAGCCAGGATCAAATCCTCGCGCGGGCGGCGGACCTCGATGCGCGCCGGGTCGCTGCCCGCGGGCAATGCCGACGGGTCCGCGGGCCCGCAGGCGGCCAGCGCGGCGAGAACGGCGGGAAAAGTTCGGTTGGCTCGCATAGAGGCAGGGCCTGGCGATGGGGAGGATCGCGGTGTATGATAGTATAAGGTTGGGCCTTTAGACCCAGGCGCGCGAGACGGAACCGGCCCATAATCGCTATACTATAGGTATGAGACAAACGATCCTGCGCCGCGCTTTGCTCGCGTCTTGCGCCGTTCTGCTGTCCATCTCCGCGACCGCTCAGACGGTCACGCCGGAGGTTCAGACGGGCGGAACGAACACCGGCGCCGCGGGCGCGAACTCGGGCGGGGTGCAGACTCCCGCGACGAATATCGGCGGCGCGACCCTCGCTCCCGGCCTCGGCCTTTCGCCGACGCTCGGCGGCCCCGGGGTGGTCCCCACTCCGACGCCGACGGGAATCGCGCCGAACAACGGCGCCAATCCCGTCATCGGCGTGATGCCCGTCGTTCCGACGAACCCCGCGCCCGTCAATTCCAAGGGAGTCTCTCCCACCGTCGTCTCGCCGACCGCGGCCAAGCCGCTCGCCGTTCCCGGGGCGAAGCCCACGACGCCCGGCGTCAATCCCGCGATCAAGCCGGCGGGCGAAGGCAAGAGCGCCCCCGTTGCGGTCCGCAAAGATCTGGACACGACCGTCGCGAACATCGCGAAGGGCCGCGAAGCCGAGGCGACCGGAGCGGGCGACGGGCTGTCGGTGCGCCGCGCGCTCGACCGCGCGTACGATTCCTCGATGCGCCCCGGAGACGTGGCGTCCGCGCCGGCCGGAGTCGCCGGAAAATTTTCGGGCGCGCGCGAGAAGATCGCCGGCTTCGTGGGCGTGGCCAACAACTCCGCGCCCGCCGACGCTCCGGGTCTGTACAAGCAGGCGATTATGACCGCGGAGGAAGCGCTTCCGGCCGCCGCCGCCGCCGCCGTGGGCAAGGCCGTGCTCGCCTTCGCCGGGCGCAAGGCCGACGCGTCGTTGACCGATCTCGTGCAAGCCGCCTACACCGCCGCGACCGCCGGTCAGACCTCTGAAACCAAGCGCCTGGTTAAAGCCGTCGATAAATGGGAAGAGCTGCTCGGCTCTCCCGGCCGCCCGCTGATCACGAACGGCGATAAGCTCAAGGCCGACGTCGAGAAGACGCTCGCCGGGTCGGCGAGCTCGAAAGGCTCGGCGCCCCGCGTCTGGGTCGTCAAGCGCGGCGGCTCCTACGTCGCCGCCTTGCCCGGCACGACGGTCGCGAAGATTCCCGGCCTCGCCGCGAAGTTTTCGCTCAAGCTCGAGTCCTTGACCGCCTCCCCGCTCGCCGACGCCTACCGCGCCTTCACCGCGCGCCCCGGCGCCCGCTCCGCGGTCGGCGCCCGCGTGGCGATGGGCGACTCGGTGCCTACCGCGATACTCGGCACGGGCTGGCTGTGGCTCAAGTACGCGTTGCTGAGGGTTTGGAACGGACTGCTCTCGATGCTGCCGGGCCGCGGCCTGCCGACGACCGCCGACGCCGCGACTCTGCCGCGCCTGCGAGCCGCCGCCGGCTCGTGGCGCGACGCCGTGACTATGGGCGAGCGCGCCGCGTTCGTCGCCGGTTTGCCGCGGCCGACCGTTTCCCGCGTGCGCGGAGCCTTTATGTCCGCGCTGCGCGCCGCCGCGGCGCACGAGGCGCTCACGCGCGAGTCCGGCGCCTTGGCCCGCATCGAATCCTTGGCCGCGCAGTTCGAGGCCGGCGTCAAGCGCGCGGCCTTGTCCCCCTCCGACCGCCTGCCCCCGGCGCTCGAGACTCTCGTCTCGGGCGACGGCGGCCTGCGCCACTGGGCCGGCCTGTACGCGGCCGACGCGCGCGCGCGCGGCGGCGAGGCCTTCGCGAAGGTCCGCGGCGCGGGCTCCCTCGTCAACCTCGGCGACGGCGCGGGCGCTCTCGCGGCGCCGTCTTTGCTCGCCGCGTCGAAAGATTTGCACGTCGTCGCGTTCGAGAACTCGCTGTGGGCCGGCGGCTCCGGCTCCTACGGCGCGGTGAAGCTCGCGGCCGATCTGCGCTCGACGGAGAACGGCGGCTCGATCACTTTGGAAACGCAGCGAGCCGACGGGGCCTTGGCGCGGAAGCTCGACGCTCTTGGTTTCGCCGTGACCCTCTCGGGCGCCGGACTCAAAGCTAAGCTCGACGCGGAGACCGCGTCGATCGACGCGCATGAGATGGCCGCCTTGGCCGCCGACGGCGCCGCTTTGATCGCCGGCGCCAACCGCGCCGCGGCGAACGACGAGCCCGAAGGTCTCGTGCGCCTGCTCTCCGACGTGCGCCGCTCGCCGGGCGACGCGGCCAAGAAGGCCGCCGCTTTCGACGGCAGCTCCGTGCTCGCGCATGCGCGGCCGGTCGCCTGGGTCGGGGAGCTCGAGGCCGTCGAGGCCGACATTCCGTCGCGCCGCGAGCGCGTGTTCGCCCTGCGCGATCCCGCGACCGGCCTGCCGAAGTACGCGCGCGTCGAAACCCTGCGCGTCAAATGAGTCTTCGGCCGTCGGCCGTTCTTCTCCTCCTCTGCGTCTGCGCGCGCGCCGAGCCCGTGCCGGGCTCGTTTCACGGCCTGACCTTGAGCCTCGGCTCCGGCCGCCCGGTGTGCGCGAAGGTGACGTTCGATCGTAAGACCGCCGAAGCCGGCGGGCGCATTCTTATTCTCGACGCGGCTGGCGCGGGCGACGAGCAGGCGATCCGTCTCTCCGAGGCGGTGGTGATCAGGCGCGGCGGCCTGTCGAGCCGCGCCGGCGCCGCCGCGCGGCGCCACGGCGTGCCGGCGGTCGCGCTCGGCCGGGGACGCTGGGACGGCGCGGCCCCCGCTCTTTACCTCGATGAGCCTTCCTACGGCAACCCGCAGACGAGCGCCGGCTTCTCCTATCGCCCCGTGATCGGCAGCGAGGAGCGCGCCCTGCGCGAGGGCGACGCGGTGATCGTCGACGCGTCCAAAGGCCAGGTGACCTTGGTGCCGCCGTCCGAGGCCGAGTCGCGCACGGCGGCGGCGGAGGCGGCGCGGGCGTTCGACGGCCTGCGCGACGCGCAAGCCCTGGAGCAATGGCTCGCGCAAAGCGGCGACGAGAAACGCGGCGCGGCTTTGCTCGAGGAGCTGGTGCCGCGCGCGGCGGAAGGTCTGATGTCCGCGGACGACCTCGCGCGCGTGCGCCGCGCGGCGGAGCGCGCCTTGCCCGCGTCGGCGCGCGAGAACATGCGCCGGACCGAAGCGTCCGTGTTCACGCGCGCGGCGCGCGAGGCGCGCGCGCGCGCCGAAGACTGCCTCGCCGACGCGAAGGAGGCGACCGATTCAATCTCGCTTGAGCGCCTCGCTGAAGAAGCCCGCGCGGCGGCCTCCGGCCTGGCCGGCGCGGCGCGGCTGATGTCCTTATCCGACGGCGGGTCCGCGGCCGCGGCGCGCGACTGCGCCGACGCCGCCTCCAAACGCGCGAAGTCGCGCGCCGGAAAACGCGCCGAACTCGCCGACGTCGCCGCCGCCGCGGGCGCGGACCGCCCCGAAGGCGTCGAATTGCCGGCCGGGTCCTGGGCGTCCTTCGTGGAGAGCAACGGCCTCAAGGACTGGCTCTCGAGCACCGTCGACGACGCCTCTCTCGGTTTGCGCCGCAAGTCCGAGCGCATTCGAGAGCGCGTGCAGTCGGGCCGGTTGGGCCCGGTGGCCGGCGTAAACGGACCCTCTTTGATCGTGGGCGAGGACGCGGCGCTGCGCGTCGAGGGACCCGCCGAAGCGCCCGCGCGCATCAAGGAGGCGTGGGCTGCCTCCTGGGGGCCCGGGCCGCTCGGCGAGCGCCTGCGCGCGGGACGCGCGCTCGCCTACGTCGGACGCGTGCGCATCGAGAAGATCGCGGCGGCGGACGCGTCGGGCACGGCGTTCTCCCGCGATCCCGGCTCAGGCCGGCGCGAGCGGGTGTTCGTCGAGGCGGCGTCCGGATCGTTAGATGGAATCCTGTCCGGGGACGCCGCCCTCGAGGCTTATACGCTCGACCGCCGCACCGGCCGCGAACTCGCCCCCCGCACGGGCGCGGGCGCGGCCGCGCTCACGCCGGATAAGCTCGCGCGCGTGGCGCGTCTGGCGCGGGCTCTCGACGCGTGGAAGGGCGCCGGCGTCGAGTTCGCCTTCTCCTTCTCCGGTGCGCGCCTGCTGGTCCATCACGCGCGCTCGCTCGAGGCGCCGCGGCCGGTCGTGCCGCTCAACGATCCGTTCGCGCCGCGGCCTGAAGCCGGCTACTTAAACCTCAAGGCCGTCGCGCGCTGAGCAGCCCGCGCAGCTCGGCGAGCTCATCCGCGCCGAGGAACCCGGACAGGAGCAGCCCCGCCGGATACGCCGCGAGCAGGATCGCGCGCGCGGGCAGGCCGACCGTCCGCGACGGCCACCACAGCGCCGCCGTCCACGCCGCGAGGATCGCCAGGCGCCGCCACTCGTAGGGCACGGGGCGCGACGCGCGCCCGAGCCACCACACCGCGGTCGCCATCGACATATACGCGCCCAAGGTCGCCCACGCGGCCCCCATCATGCCCCAGCGCGGAATCAAGAACCAGTTGAGCGCGAGGTTGACGAGCGCGCCCGCCCAGGTCGCGGCGGACACCGCGCCGGTGCGCTTGTCGAGCATGAGCGGCGCCAGCATGACGAAGTACAGGCCGTTGAACAGATAGCCGAGCGTCACCGCCGGGACGACGTCCAGCCCGCTCCAGAACGACGGGTGAATCAGCGACTTGCCGGCGAACAGAGGCGCCGTGACGAGCGGGCCGATGAAGAAGACGATGGCGAGGAACGCGCCGGAGGCGAGCGTCGCGAAGTAGGTGAGCACGCGCGCGACGATCGCGCCGGCGTCGGGGCGGTCGGCGCGCTCGAGAATAAAGGGCTTCCAGGCCTGGTCGAACATTCCGACGAGCAGCATCATGCCGATGCCGAGCTTGTAGCACGTGCCGTACACGCCCGCCTCGGCGAGCCCGACCGCCTTCGCCAAAATGGGGCGGTCGGCGACCTGAACCACCATCGAGCCCACGCCCGCGACGATGAGCGGTACGCCGAAGCCGAGCATCTCGCGCAAGCGCGCGCGGTCCGGCGTCCCGAGCCGGGACAGGATCACCGGTGCCAGCATCGCCAGGCTGGAGACCGAGGCGACCAGGTTGGCCAAAAAAACGCCGCGCAGGCCGAGGCCCATGTGGCGCACGAACACGTAAGCCAAGACGAGGTTCATCGCGATGCCGACGAGCTTGATGCCGGCGTAGGCGCCGGCGCGATGGGAGCCGCGCAGTTCGGCGTAGGGCATGAGCATCGCCGCGTCCGCGGCCAGAATCCACGCGGCGTAGCGGACGAGGACGGCCATCTCCTCGGGCAGACCGATCAGGCGCGCGAGAGGAGCGGCGGCGAGGCTGATCGCGACGGAAGCAAGTACGGCCGTGCCGACCACGGTCAGAAACGCCGAGCCGAAGGCCGTTTCATCGGCCTTCCCGTCCCGGCGACCGAGCCGCAGATAGGCCGTGTCGAGGCCGAGCCCGTAGGCGACGGTCAAAAACGCGATGTACGCGTACACCGCCTGCATCGCGCCGTTGTCGGTCGGCTCCAGGAGGTGCGAGTACAGCGGCGTGAGCAGGAAACTCAGCATTCGCCCGAGCACGGTGGACAGGCCGTAAACGGCCGTTTCCTTCGCTAGGCCGCGAAGCTCTCGAAGCATGGTCGCTTTACCTGCTCCGCATCGCGCGACCATTTCTTCGTTTAAACTCGGTCATGGCGCCATCCTATCAAAACCGTTATCCTTCCGGTATGGCCGAGGAAAAGCTCCCGGAGAAGCTCGTGCTCATGGCCTCACGCTTCCGCACCGAGCGCCAGTTGCGGCGGCTCTCGCGCCTGCCCAGTTCGACGACCGATAAGGTCTCGTTCGGCGTGATCGGAGACGCGGAGCCGTCCCGCTTCTGGATTTACCGCAAGCTTTTTAATCGAGAGGGCGTGTTCCACGATCAGATGCACGCCGTGCAGTCGCTCCCCCTGACCTTCACCGTTCAGCTCGGCGACATGGTCGGCAAGGGAAATGCCGCGAACTACGAGGCGTTCTTAAGAGGCCTGCGCCGCGTCTGGAGCGGGCGGCCCTATCTCACCGTCTGCGGCAACCACGACCGTTCGCGCCCCAACGGGAAATCACATTCGACTTTCTACCGCGGCCTGTTCGGACGGGCGAACTACTTCTTCGAGCACGCGAGCGTGCGCTTCGTCGTCCTCGACTCGAGCGCCAAGCGCCTGACCAAGGCCCAGCTGCGCTGGCTGAAGCTGGTGCTCGACGTTCCCGGCCGCAAGATCGTGTTCACCCACATGCCCCCCGTCCAGCTGAGCCTGTGGGGCGGGATCGGCAAGATTCACGAGCTCGGCGGCTTCATCGGCGGCGCGAAGGAGTTCGCCGAGATCGTCTCCGCGGCGAAGGTCTCGCGCGTCTACATGGGCCATGTGCACGCCTTCGGCGTGCAGGATCACGGCGGGGTCCGCTACGTGCTGACCGGGGGCGGCGGCTCGGCGTTGTTTCCCTCGGGCAACGACGACAGCTTCCACCACTTCCTGACCGTCGAGATCGGTCCCACCATGATCCGCGACCGCGTGCACACGCTCGACGGCAAGGTCGTCGCGATCCCCCACGGGCTCGTGATACTTCCGACGCACCCCGTCCGGGCCTAGCCTTTCGCGATCTCCCCTATCTGACGGGACAGTTTTATCTCAAGATAAAATCGTCTCGGCTTCCGCGGCTGAGATATCCACGGGACTTCCAACGTTGGAAACGTTGGGGATAACTTCCGCATCGCGCCGTCTGAGAATTACAGATGATCTTCGGGGCATTCGCCACGGGATTCTAGATTTCGGCAAAGCGGCCGCGGCGCGTCCAGCCCGCGCCCCGCCGCGAGGCGGGGTTCTCCACGAGGAGCAGGTCGCTGTCGAGATCGCACCATTTGAAAAAACCCGTGCCCAGCGCCAGGTGGACGCTCGCGGCGAGTCCGCGCGGCGTCTCGGCCATGCAGCCGATCATCAGCGGCAGGCCGGCGGCGCGGGCGACGGCCGCGATCTCCAGGCCGCGCGAGATCCCCGATTTGGCGAGCTTGATGTTGATCGCGGTCACGCCGGCGTCGGCGGCTCGCGCGGCGTCTTCGGGCGTCGCCACGCTCTCGTCGGCGGCGACCGGCACCGGGCAGCGCTTGGCCGTGAACGCGAGACCCGCGAGGTCGGCCTTGGGCGTCGGCTGCTCGAAGAGCTCCACCTTGGCGCCGGATTTCGACACCGTCTCGACGAACCGTAGAGCCGCGCGCGGGGTGAAGCCCTGGTTGCCGTCGAGGATGAGCCGCGCCTTCGGCGCGGCCGCGCGCGCGGCCTTCACGCGCGCCAGGTCGTCGGCCGGCCTTCCTCCGACCTTGATCGTGAGCACGCGGAAGCCTTGCCCCGCGGCTTCGGCGGCCGCTTCCCGCGTGGCTTCCGTGTCATTCGTCGCCGATAAGGTGATATCCGTCTCGAGGCGCCGGGCCGCGCCGCCGAACCACGACGCGAGCGTCGTGCCGGACTCCAGGACCAAGGCGGAGAGCAAAGCGGCCTCGAACGCGGCGACGGCGGGGCTTAAGTCCCCCTCCCGTATCCAGGCCTCGTCCACGAGCGCGCGCCAGTCGCGGACGTCGCGGCCCTTCGCGCGCCGAGCCAGGCGCTCCAGGGCTCCGCGCAGCGCGGCCGGGGTCAGGTGCTTCTGGGCGATCGACGTGGACGCTTCGCCGTAGCCGCCGGCTCCGCCGGCCAATTTGACCGTGATCGCGGCATTCACGGTGCGGTCGCGGCGGCCCGCGGCGGTGATGAAGGGCCGCTTGAGCGCCGATTCGATCAGGACGACTCGCGCGGAGGCGACGGCGGTTCGGAGCACGGCGAGACGATAGCAAAATGGTTATAATGGCCGCGATGACGACCCTATTGATGTCTCTCATGCTGGCGGCCGCGCCCGCGCGCGCCCAGTCCACCGCCACCTTGCGCGGCCTGGACGTTTACCGTTCCCGCGTGCTGTCCTCCGCCCAGGCGCGCACTTTGTACGGCGAGCGCCTCAATCAGATCGTCTTCCTGCGTAACCAACACCGCCCCGCGTCGACCGAGAAGGCCGAGGCCACCCGCAAAGAGATCGAAGCCGAGGCCGCCAAACTCACAGGCGTCGCCTTCGCCGCCCTGACCGTCTCCGAATACTTCACCTCGGTCGACCACGCGATGTACGTCACCTTCGACATCGTCGATGTGGCCGACCGCGGCCGGCTCGCCTTCTATCCGCCGCCCAAGAGGACGGTCTTCGACCCGGACGGCCTCGTCGCGGCCTGGAAGACCTACTACGACCTCGGCTCCGCGCTGACCAAGCGCGGCGAGATGCCCGTCGACCGTCCCGACTGCCCCGGTTTCTACTGCCTGTGGGGCGCCGCGACCCCGGAGCTCGGAAAGCTGCAGGACAAGTTCATCGGCGGCGCCCAGACGAAGGAAAAGGAGCTGCGCGCCGTGCTCTCCTACGACGCCGACGGCGACAAGCGCGCGGGAGCGCTGTTCGTGCTGAGCTACGGCACGCGCGGCGAGAAAGTCGTCGAGTCCTGCCTCGCGGCGCTCAAGGATCCCGTCTCCTCCGTGCGCGGCGCCGGCCTGCAGATTTTGGCCGACATCATCAACCACCGCAAGGACCTGCGCGTCGACGCGGACCATATCGTGCCCCTGCTCGACGATCCGAGCGTCTCGGTGCGCGGAAAGACGCTCGGCCTGCTCGTGCCGCTCGTCGACGACGCCGCCCAGCGCAAGAAGATCATGGCGGCCGTCCCCCGCCTCATCGACATCCTCAAGCTCTCCGAGCCCAGCGGTAGCGACCTGGCCTACACCGTGCTCGGCCAGCTGTCCCAAAAGTCGTTCGACCGGCATGATTTCGCGAGCTGGGAGGAGTGGGGCCGCGCGAGCGAGGAAGGACTCAGGAAGTGAGCGACGCAGCGGTCAAGCCCTGGCTGACCGTCACGCCGGCCGTCGCGGGCCGCATGGCCCTCTCGACGGTGCTCATGGCGATCGGAATGTACTACCTCGTCTCGGGCCGCAAGGAAGCGAACGTCTCGCGCATGTTCACGGGCGCGCTGCTGGCTCTCGCCAGCGTCTTCCTCTTTATTTAGCGCGCCGGGACTCGATCTCGCGCCGCATCTCGCCCTCGAGATCCTCCATCTCCTTCATCTCCTCCTCGATCACGTCGTCGATCCGGTAAGGAGCGGCGGGCGTCACCACGACGGGCTTGGTCTTGGGCGGAGGCGGCAGCGCGACCGGCGCCGCGGGCTTGGGCGGCTCGGCGACGACGACGGGCGCTTCGGCGGCGGGCGTCGAAGACCCGGGCGGTACGCCCGGCGCGGCGGCGACGGCGGCCGGCGCGGACTGTCCGCCGAGCCAGCGCAGCGCCACGGACGACTTCACGGAGAAGTTCACGCTCGTGATCGTGAGGCCGTCGGCGGCCTTGCGCGCCATCGAGGTGTTCACGCCGATGATCGCCCCCGAGCGGTCGATCAGCGGGCCGCCGGAGTTGCCGCGGTTGATGCTCGCGTCGGTCTGGAAGGCGTCCTTGCCGGCGACGCCGCCGAGATCGGCGACCACGGTGCTGACCACGCCCTGCGTGAGCGTCCACAGCCCGCCCTGCTCGGGGTGGCCGATGGCGACGACGGAGTCGCCGGGCTCGACGCCGGCGTCGTCGCCGAGCGCCAACGTTCCGGCCTTGAGCTTCGTTTCGGGCTCGAGCACCGCAAGGTCGAGGGCGCGGTCGAAGCGCGCCACCTTGGCGACGACCGGGTCGCGCAGGTCGCGCTTGGTGTCGCCGCTGACCTTCTCGGGCTTGAGGTAGACGCGCACGTTGGCGTACGGGCGGCCGGTCTTGTCGTTGACCACCACATGGGCGTTGGTGAGCACGCGCCCGCCTTCGATGACGCTGCCGGTCCCGAGCTCGCCGGAACCGGAGCCTTCGGCCGCCAGGATGAGCACGACGGACGGAGAGGCGCGCTGATATATTTCTTTCGCCGATAAAACGGGTTTACCCATAGGCGCGGTCGCGGGCGCTTCGGCGACGGGCGCGGCGGCGGCCGGGCCGACGATCGACGCGATCTTGTCGTACGCCTGTGAGGCCTCGAGGTGGTTGCCCGCGTCGGCGGCGGCGAGCAACTTCGTGACTTCCTTATCGGCGTCCGTGGACAGCTTGCGCCCGCCGCGCACGGCGGCGACGGCGGTCACGCCGCGAACCTGCTCGCGCTGGTTCAGCTGACTGTTGACGTAGTTGCTGGCGTCGCTCCACCAACCGGTCTGCTGGAGCAGTTCGGGATCCATCCCGGCGGCCTTGGCGTCGGCGTCGATCTCGCGGCCGACGGAGACGAGCCCCGCTTCGGCGGCGCGGCGGCGGCGCGACGCGGCCAGGCTCTTGAACGACGTCTGCAGGAACGCGGGGCGCTCGAGCTTGGCCCAGCGCGCCTCGGGCGCGGCCTTCTTGGCCATGTCGCGGAAGTCCTCGTCGGACATCGTCAGGACGTTTTCGGCCGCGGCGCGCAAGGACGCCTCTTTGGCGGCGGCGTCGTCGACCCCCGCGCGAAGCGGCGAAGCGGCGAGCGCGAACAGGACCAGAAAGAGGGGTTTGATCATGGCCCGAGGATACAAAAAAAGTGTCCCCTCCAGGAATCGAACCTGGATTACCTGCTTAGAAGGCAGGGGCTCTATCCATTGAGCTAAGGGGACGAATCTCAATTATATATGATGGCGTCATGCGAAAAATCGGCCTCACCGGGCGGATCATGCTCGGCCTCGCCGCCGGCCTGCCGGTCGGCCTGTGGCTCGGCGCCGACGCCGCGGTTCTGGGCGAGATCGGCAAGGTCGTCATCTCCGCGATCAAGCTCGCCGCCGCTCCCCTGCTGATCCTCACCATCATCGGGTCGACCTTGAGCACGCACGTCGAGGCCAAGGACGGGGCCCGCATGTGCTTCTTCGCCACCGTCAACGCGCTCATCGCTCTCTCGATCGGACTGCTCCTGTCCAATATTTTCCAGCCCGGCCTGCATCTCGCCGCCACGGCCTCCGCCGGAACCTTCGAGGCGCCGAAGCAGTCCCTCGGCTTGAGCTCGGTCCTGGCGAACATCGTGCCGCCGAGCCTCGTCCAGCCCGTCATCGACAACGCCATCTTCCCTCTCGTCGTGCTGTCGCTGACCTTCGGCCTCGCCCTGCGCAAGCTCAAGAACGCGGGCGAACCGGTCGAGGGTCTGGAGCGCGCCGTCGGCGTCATGCGCGGAGCGATGGAAGTGATCCTCTCCTGGATCCTCCAGTTGGCGCCCTTCGCCGTGTTCGGCGTGGTCGCGACCTCGGTGGGCAAGTACGGCTTCTCCCCGCTCAAGGGCCTCGCGGCGTACGTCGGCGTCGGCGTGCTCGGTCTGATCCTGCACCCGCTCATCGTTTATCAGGGCTGGCTCGTCTCCTACGTGCGCATGCCGCTGCGCCGCTTCTGGAAAGAGGCGTACGAGCCGTCCGTCTATTCGATCGGCGCGAACTCGAGCCTGGCCACCTTGCCGCTCACGCTCAAGGCCCTCGACAAGCTCGGCGTGTCGAAGTCGGCCTCGACGCTCGGCGCCTGTGTCGGCACCAACCTCAACAACGACGGCATCATCCTCTATGAGGCGATGGCCGTGCTGTTCGTGGCGCAGGCCCATGGCCTGCACCTGAGCCTGGCCAAGCAGCTGTCGATCGCGTTCTCCTGCCTGATCGCCGCGATGGGCATCGCCGGAGTACCCGAGGCCGGCTTCATCTCGCTCGCCTTGGTCCTCGCCACCGCCGGGCTGCCCTCCGAGCTGCTGCCGCTGCTGCTCACCGTCGACTGGATCCTCGCGCGGGCGCGCTCGGTCGTCAACGTGCTCGGCGACATGATGGTCTCGATCCTGATCGACCGCGCCGCCGGCAAAAAATTCAGCTAAGTTGGTGCCTGACCGTTCGTAGTTGCAAAGTCGGCGGGCGGCTACTTCTTGACGTGGAGCGTGAAGGAGTTCCCTTCGGTGTCCTTGTACGCCGCCATGCGGCAGACGGGCGTCTCGTACGTCTTGAACACGCACTTGGCGCCGGCCTTCCGCAGTTCCGCTTCCGCTTTTCCGAGATCCGCGACCTCGAAAGCGATATTCGACGCGGGCTTCATCGGAACCATAGTCGTGATCGCGAAGCAGGACGTGCCGCCGGGATAGTATTCGACCCAGACGCCGCCGAAATTCTTGCCGGGCTTGAGGCCGAGCGTCTTCTCGTAGAACTTCCGGGCCCGGGCCATGTTCTTGACCGGATACATCGTGAAAGCCGTGTGTTTGATCTTCATGGGGAAATACTGCAACAACGGGAGGCCTGACACCAAGGCCGAAGTTTGCAACTACGAACGGCCAGGCACCAACTTACCAGTTGGCTTCTTTGTAGTCCTTCAGGAACTTGCCGTGGACCTGCTTGCCGGTGTTGAGGCCGACGTACCACGGGTCGAGGATGCGCGCGGCGCCGTCGATGACGTCGAGCGGCGGCTGAAAGTCGTGGACGGCCTGCTTGCGCAGGGAATGCACGACGGGATCTTCGTCGGTGACCCAGCCGGTGTCGACCGCGTTCATGAAGATGCCGTCGTTGACGTAGTCGCGCGCGGACGTCAGGGTCAGCATGTTCAGCGCGGCCTTCGCCATGTTCGTGTGCGGGTGCTTGTCGGTCTTCGTGCCGCGCGAGAAGATGCCTTCCATCGCGGTCACGTTGACGACGTGCTTGTCGCCCGTGGCACCGCCCTTGAGCATGAGCGGCTTGAGCTTGGACGCGAGGATGAACGGGGCCACGGCGTTGATGAGCATGACCTCGAGCAGCTCGGGCGTCGGCACCTCCGCAAGCGTCATGCGCCAGGTGTTCATCGTGCGCAGGTCCACCTGCTGAAGGTCGCAGTCGTACTTGCCCTCGGGGAAAATGTCCTTGCCGGTGATCTTGTCGTCGTAGACCATTCGGATCTGCGACAAGGCCGCGGAGTTCTTCAGGCCGATGCCGACGGAGCCGTTGTCGAGCGAGATCAGGGACTTCTCTTCGGTCGCCGCGTGGCCGAGGGCGGAGGTCACCTCGTAGTGGCCCCCCAAAATCGATTTCTCGACACCGGAGAGGCCGGACCAAGGGAGAGCCTCGTACGGCAGGAGATGCTCGTAGAACGCGGTGGGCCGGCGCACGGTCTGCGCGGCGTTGTTGAGCAAGGCGTCGAGGCGGTCCTCGGTCTGGTTCAGGTAGCGGCAGAAGATCTCAACCGACGGCGAGTGGCGCAGGTCGAGGCCGTAAACCTTGACGCGATTCCCCCACTCCTTGAAGTCGGGCTCGGCGGCGAAGCGCTTGGCGGCGTCGTGCGGGAAGCGCGTGGACACGATCACGCGCGCGCCGGCCTTGAGCATCTTGAGCGCGGCGTGATAGCCGATCTTCAGGCGCGCGCCGGTGATGTACGCGGTGCGGCCGTTGAGGTCCGCCGATTGGAAGCGCTTGGCGTAGTTGAACTCGGCGCAGTCCGGGCACATGTTGTCGTAGAAATGATGGAGCTTGGTGAAGTCCTGCTTGCAGCAGTAGCAGCCCTGGGGGCGAGAGAGGTGGCGTTCCGGAGCTTCGGGAGCCGGCAAAGCGATCTGCGGCGCGGTGAAGACGGGGGCCAGCCTGGCGGCGCGGATGCCGGAGGCGGCGCGCGCGGCGCGGTCGGCCTCGACCGCGGCGGCCTTGACCGCGATGCGCTCGAGGCGCGAGATGCGGGAGCGTTGGAGGCGGGTCGGCCGGGAGAGCTTGCCCGCGGCCTTCATCAAGCGGACGCGCTCGTCCTCGCTCAGGTCGCGGATCAGCTCGGGCGAGGAGACGACCGACTCGAGAACGGCCAGCGAGCGGCGGATTTCCTCTAGTTTGTCGACGGCGGGGCGGCCTTGCACCCCGTCATTGTACCACGACGCAGGTCCCGGCGATCATGTCGTGGAGGCAGCGCTTGTCCTCGCGGAAGATGAAGCAGCTGTCGACGAGGAAGTAGCCGGGGACGAGGCAGAGAAGGCCGTTGAGCAGGCCGCGCTTGAGGACGTTGACGACGAAGCCGCCGTTCTCGAGCGTGTCCTTGAGCACGATCTTGATACCGATGATTTTCTTGCCCAAGGTCTGCCCGGTCGTGCTGAGCAGGTACAGCTGAAACATGAGCAGGACCACGGAGGCGACGACGCCGACGACCTGCACCGGCTCCGGTATGCCGTCGACCGTGCCGATCACGTAGGGGATCGCGACGATGACGCCGTCGGAGAGCGCGGCGCCCAGTCTTTGTTTGCGCGAAGCGAGTTCCATGAGAGCTCCTTTAGCCTTTGATGACGCAGGTTCCGGCGAGCTGATCGTGCAGGCACAGCCGGTTTTCGCGGAAGATGAACAGCGGATCGAGAATCCAGAACAACGTGCCCACGATGGGCACTGCGGCGATCACCCAGGGCAGGCCTGCGCGCATGAGGACGTTCGTGCTGAAGCCTCCGTTGCTCAGGTCGGAGACCTTGACGATGCGCAGGCCCATCGCCTTTTTGCCGATCGTCTGGCCCTCGGTGGACAGCATCCAGAACTGGACGCCGACGAGAGCGAGCAGCAGGAAAAGGCAGGCCATGATCGCCGCGAAGCGCATCTCGGAGCGCAGGCTGGGGATGAAGATCCCGGCGCCGATCAAGGCCCCGGCCAGCAGGCGGTCGATGAGCGCGGCCCAGAGGCGGTAGAGGCGGCTGGCAAGTTCCATGAGGCCGCCAGTATAACAGGTCTACTTCTGGTTCGCTATGGGCGGGTGATGGATGAACTGCAGGCCGTTGCCGTCCGGGTCCTTCACGTAGAACGACCGGGCGCCGTCGCGGTGCGTCTTGGGGGCTTTGACGGCGCAATCCTTCAGGTACTCGTGCCAGGCGTCCACGTCCTCGGCCTTTCTCAGGATGATCCCGAAGTGGTCGAGACGAGTTTCGCCCGCGGGCTTCCCTTTATGAAGGGCCAGGTTGTCCTGCCCGTTCATGGTCAAATACAGGTTGTCGGCGTCGGGCCGCCATTCCACCTGATAGCCGAGTTTCCCGCAGTAAAAAGCCTCGGAAACCGCGATATTCTCGACGAAGATCGCGATGTGGCGGATGCCGAGGGTCTTCGGGAGTCCCATGGGGAAATGATATAATTTTCGATCGTGCCCGAGACCCTCGTTCCCGTCGCCAAATTCGTTCCCGACCTGTACGCCTACCGCCGCCGCCGCACGCGCGAGGTCATGGTCGGCAACGTGGGCGTGGGCGGAAACAATCCGATCCGCGTCCAGTCCATGACGACCACGGACACCCTCGACGTCGAGGCCACCTTCCGCCAGTCGGTCAAGATGATCGAGGCGGGCTGCGAGATCGTGCGCATCACCGCGCCGACCGTGGCCGACGCGCAGGCGATCGGCAAGATCAAAGAGAAGCTGGTCAAGGCCGGTTTTAACCAGCCCATCGTCGCCGACATACATTTTTCGCCGAATGCGGCCGACGCCGCCGCCGACTTCTGCGAGAAGGTCCGGATCAACCCGGGCAATTTCGTCGACAGCAAGCGCTTCGCGGTCAAAGAGTACACCGACGCCCAATACGCGGCCGAGATCGAGCGCATCGAGGAACGTTTTACACCGCTCGTGCTGAAGCTCAAACGCCTGAAACGGGCCTGCCGGATCGGCACGAACCACGGCTCGCTCTCCGACCGGATCATGAACCGCTACGGCGACTCCGCTCTGGGCATGGTCGAATCCGCCCTCGAATTCGCGCGCATCGCCAAGAAGAACGGCTACGAGGACCTGATCTTCTCGATGAAGTCCTCGAACCCGAAGGTCATGATCGAGGCCTACCGCCTGCTCGTCTCGCGCATGGACGGAATCGAGATGGACTATCCGCTGCATCTCGGCGTCACCGAGGCCGGTGACGGCGAGGACGGCCGCATCAAGAGCGCGATCGGCATCGGCTCGCTCCTTGAAGACGGGATCGGCGACACGATCCGCGTCTCGCTGACCGAAGACCCGGAGTTCGAGGTTCCCGTGTGCCGGGTGCTCGCGGCCCCGTATCACAAGAAGCCCGACGAAGAGCCGCGCAGGGAGTCCAAGCAGCCGAAGTACCACTGCGCCGACTTCTACAGCTACAAGCGCCGCAAGGCGGACTATTTCCCGGTCGGCCCGTTCGTGACCGGCGGCCTCGACCTCGTGCGCACCGTCTTTCGCGTGCCGGAAGCCGCGACGGCCGACTCCATCCTCGATCTGCACGAGGTTCTTCTCGGCAAGGCCTCCGGCGCCGACCTCGAGATTCTCGAGTTCCCCGTCACGGACGCCAAGTCCCTGGAGCGCCTACGCCTCATCCGCGCCGGCCTCTCCACCGAGACCTCGCGTCTGGCTTACCTGGCGCGCGTCGAAGGGCCCCTGTCCTTGGCGCTCGAAGCCGTCAAGATCGCCGACATGACGTGCTGGGCGAACGCGAACGAAAAAGAATACGCCGCCTACCTTGGCGCTCTCGCCGCGACCGGGATGGTCAACCTCATCGAGACCGACAACGCCGAGCTGGCGCGCAAGTTGGAGGCCGCCTCCCTCTACAAAAACGTGCCGACCATGATGTCCTTGCGCGGCGCGGATATCTCCACCTTGATCCACGAGTACCGCATCCTCGCGACCTACGCCAAGAACTCGCCGATCCTCCTGCGCGCTCCACGCGAGAAGACGGCCGAGGAGCAGGTGCTGCGCTCGGCGACCATGCTCGGCGGCCTGCTGTGCGACGGCATCGGCGACGCGGTCTCGATCGACGCCGACCTCCAACTCGACCGCAGCGTCTCGCTCGTCTACAACGTTCTCCAAGGCGCCGGCGTACGCATCACCAAGACCGAGTTCGTGTCGTGCCCGTCCTGCGGCCGCACCTTGTTCGACCTTCAGACGACCACGGAGCGCATCAAGGCTCGCACGGGTCATCTCAAGGGCGTTAAGATCGCGATCATGGGCTGCATCGTCAACGGCCCCGGCGAGATGGCCGACGCCGACTTCGGCTATGTCGGCGGCGCGCCGGACTCGATCAACCTTTACGTGGGCAAAGAGTGCGTGCAAAAAGGCATCTCCTTCGCGAAGTCCGACGATGCCCTCGTCGAACTGATCAAGAAGCACGGCAAATGGGTCGATCCGTAGGGATCGTTTCTTTCCTCGTTCTTCTCGCCGCCGGCTGTTCTCCCCTCTACGCGTACCGCTCGGCCGCGGGACACATGTCGTTGCTTTGGAATAAGCGCTCGATCGCCGCGACCATCGCCGATCCCGCGACGTCTCCCGGCCGGCGCGAGAAGCTCAAAGTCGCTTTGGGCGCCCGGCGCTTCGCCGTCGAAAAGCTGGCGCTCGCGAAATCGCGTGACTTCGCGTCCTGGACCCCCGTCGAAGGCGCCGTGACCTGGCTCGTGTACGCCTGCTCGTCGACGAGCATCAAGCCGATCACGTTTCTGGGCTTCCCCTATAAGGGCCACTTCCGGCGCGACCTGGCTGAAAGAGAGGCGGCCGCGTGGACCAGGAAAGGCTTCGACGCGGCCGTCGTTCCCGCCGCCGCCTACAACACGCCTTTGCCGTTCGCCGATCCTCTGCCCTCGGCCGTTCTCGACTACGGGGCAGGAGATCTCGCCGAACTGCTGATTCACGAGTTCGCGCACGGTACGCTCGGCGACGAGGAGTCGACGGCGCAGTGGATCGGTGAGCGCGGCGCTGAGTCGTTTCTCGCGAATCGGTTCGGCGCGAATTCGCCGGAATTCTTGGAATGGAAGGAGAACAACGACGCGTCCGAGAATCGCGCGGCTTTGTTCGATGCGTTGGCCAAGAAGCTCGAGGCCTGCTACGCGGCGAAATGCGACGAGCGCGAGAAGCTGTTTTCGGAGTCGGGATTGCGCGGCAAGCTCAACAACGCCGTCGTGGCCGCGCATCGCGTGTACCGCGGCGATCCGAAGGTGCTCGACGATCTGTTTGAAAAAAGCGGTCGGGACTGGCTGCGCTTCATCGCGGCGCTGAAGCGACGCTGAAACTTCGAGCGCAGAGCCGTCCGGCCACCGCTCGAGCCGAATCCGACTGCTCTGGACAGGACAGGCGCCTGTCCGCTATACTGCCCGCGATGATCGCAAGCATCAGATGCGTGTTACGCTTCGCCTGCACTACGTCTGCCGTTCTTGTTCTCGCCGCAGGCCCGGACGGGAGGATGCTCGCGCACGATATCTTTCACAGTCTGTCCGGATTCAGTCACATCGATAGGACTGCGGATTCGGAACATCATTATCCGGTCGGCCCCGAGCATTCGCACTCAATAGAACCTTCGTTCACGGATCCGGCCTTGGTCTCAGCCGGCGCGCAGATTTCCCCCGTAAGCGTTTCCTGCACTTTACTATCCGTCGCGGTCCCGTCTGACGGCACCCGATCAAACAGTCTGAGCGAACCCGGCCGCGCGCTCGATCCGCCGCCTCGACCGCTGCCCCGGTACTACCTTCCCTCCCTCGCCGCCGCGCCCCCCGCGGCTTAAGCCGTTCCCATGACGCCGTTCCGCCGTCCTTCCACGGCTAGACGCAATTTCCTCTTCGGGATCAACGACATGAAACGATCATCGCTCGCGCTGTTCTGCCTTCTGCTGTCTCCACTCGGTTCTCGGGCTGAGGTGACCCCCTGCCCTCGGGCACTTGCGCCGAAAGGGATCCTTGAGTGCGCGCTACAACTTCATCCTGACATCCGGACGGCGCAGACGGGCGTGCAGGCCGACCAAGAGGGCGTCGCCGCCGCCAAACAGCGCGCCAACCCGGAGCTGAACTCGCAGCTCGTGACCGGCGGACCGGCGGATCGGCGCTTCGATTACGCCGAATTCAACTTCGCGCACGTGTTCGAACTGGGAGGAAAGCGCTCGGCCCGCGCCGCGCGCGGAGAGGCGGAGCTCGAGCGCGGGCAGGCCGAACTTCTGGCGGCGCGCGAGAGCGTCTTCTCGGAAACCTGGCTCGCGCTGAACCGGCTGGGGCAGATACGGGACCATCTCGCTCTCATCGACGAGGCTCTCTTCACCTACGCCCGCGTGGTCAAGGACTACGCCTCGCGTCCGGCGCTCCCCCCCGAGCTGAGCGTGTCTCGTCGCGTCCTCGAACTGGCGCAGGCCGGCCTCACGCTCAAACGCGCGGAGCTTCAGATCGAAGCCGACGCCGCCGCCCGTTCCGTCGAGCGCGCGATCGGACGCGTTCCGGCTCCGGATGACGTCCTCCCCAATCGCGATCGAGTTTGGCCGGAGCTACCCGAGGAATGGAGCGCCGAGCCGCTCACCGGTAGCCACCTGTCGCGGTCGAAGGCGGAGATATCGGACGCCCTGTCCCGGCGGCGCGAGGCGGGCGCGGCGGCGTGGCCCGACTTCAGGCTCGGCCCGACGATCCAGCGGCAGACCGGATCGGGATATTACACCGCGTACGGCGTCAACTTCGCATTGAGCCTGCCTTTTTACCAGCGCAACGCCGCGGGGAGGCGCCAGGCCGACTTCGAGACCAGACGCGCCGAGCTGGGTCTCGCGGCCATGGAGCGCGAAGAACGCGACGAGCGCGAACGCGCCGTCGTCGCCTATCGGGCCAGCGTCTCGGCCCTGAAAGCGATGCCGAGCGAGACGAGCGTCAGCGCGCAGCACGAGGAGATCGAGCGCCTGTTCGCGCGCGGGCTCGTCACCGCTCCGCTGCTGTTGGAAGCGCACCGCCAACGGCTCGATCTCGCCGAAGGCCGGGACGAACGCGAGCTCGCCGCGCTCGCGGCCTACGCGCGCCTGCAGGCCTTGCGCGGACGCTTGACGGAAGGAGCTTTATGAACCGGATCATCGCCATCGCCGCGCTGCTCGCCCTGTCGTTTCCCTCGCTCTCGATCGCGGAGGAACCCGCGCCGCAGCCGGCCGTCGAGACCTCGCCTGAAAAGGGCATGAGGCTCACCGACGCGGCGTTGAAGACTCTCGAGGTCAAAACGGAGGCCGCCGGCGCGCAGCGGGCGAGCTATCAGCTGCCCGCGAGCGCGCTCGTCTATTCTCAGGATCGCATCGGTGTCTACAGGCTCCGGGAAGGCTGGTTCAAGCTTATTAAGGTAACGCTTCTCGGCCGGCCGGGGACGAAGGCGAGCGTGCGTACGGCCGAGCTCAAGGCCGGCGATCGTATCGTCACGCGCGGCGCCGCCTTGCTGCGCGTCGCGCAGATGGACGCCGAGGGAGGCGCCGAGTAATGAACTGGATCACGCGATTTTCCGTCTATCAGCGAGGCGCCGTCCTCTTATTGACCGGGCTCGTGGCCCTAGCCGGCTGGATCACCTTCCAGAACCTGCCCATCGACGCCATACCGGACGTCACCAACGTCCAGGTTCAGATCAACACCTCCGTCGCGGGGTTCGCGCCCGAAGAGACCGAGCGCAACGTGACTTTTCCCATCGAAACGGCCATGCGTGGCTTGCCGGGAGTCACCCAGGTCCGCTCGCTGACTCGCTTCAATCTCTCGCAGGTCACCGTCATCTTCGAGGAAGACGTCGACATCTACCGGGCGCGACAGCTCGTCTCCGAGCGCCTGCAACAGGCGGCGGGCAACCTGCCGCCGGGCGTGCAGCCCCAGCCCGGGCCGATCAGCTCCGGCCTCGGCGAGATCATCCACTACGGCCTCGAGGCCGAACAGACCGCGGAAGGCGCGGCCCGCGAGGCCCAACTCATGGAGCTGCGCTCCCTGCAGGAGTGGTTCGTCAAGCCCCGCCTACTCACGGTCAAGGGCGTGGCCGACGTCAACGCGCTCGGCGGCTTCGAGCGGCAGTTCCATGTCCAGCCCGACATCCGTAAGCTCGCCTCCTACGGCCTGCATTTCAAGGACCTGATCGACGCGCTCGAGCGCGCCAACCAGAACGTCGGCGGCGGCTACGTCCAGCAGACCGGGGAACAGTTCCTCATTCAGGCCGTCGGTCTTTTCAGAACCACCCAGGACATCCGCGAGGTGCCTATTCGCACGCTCGAGACCTTGAAGACGCTGACGATCGGAGACGTCGCCGACGTCACGCTGGCCACCGAACTGCGCTCCGGCGCGGCCCTGATCCGCGGCAAGGAGGCCGTGATCGGCACGGTCATGATGCTCATGGGCGAGAACAGCCGCACGGTCGCCGTGCGCGCGGCCGCGCGGCTGCGGGAGATCCAAAAGGATCTCCCTCCCGGCTACCGCCTCGAGATCCTCTACGACCGCTCCGAGCTCGTCAGCGCCACGCTCGGGACCGTCGAGCACAACCTGCTGACGGGTGCCTGTCTCGTCGTCGTCATCCTGGCGCTTCTGCTCGGCAACGTCCGCGCGGCGCTCGTCACGGCGCTGACGATTCCGCTCTCCCTGCTGATGGCGTTCATCGGCATGAAATACTTCGGCATCTCGGGCAACCTGATGAGCCTCGGCGCGCTCGACTTCGGCATCGTCGTCGACGCCACCGTGATCGTCCTCGACCACTGCGTGCGCGTCGTCGCCGACCGCCGCTGCGAGCTCGGACGCGCGCTCAGCGGCAAGGAGCTCAAGGACGCGATCATCGAAGCGACCTTGCACATCCGCAGCGCCGCCGGGTTCGGACAGATCATCATCGTGACGGTGTTTCTCCCGGTCTTCGCCTTGGTCGGCGTCGAAGGCAAGATGTTCCGGCCCATGGCGATCACCTTCATCCTCGCCGTGCTGGCGGCCCTCGTGCTTTCCTTCACCTTCGTGCCGGCGCTGGCGAGCATCCTCCTCGACGGCTCGACGGAGGATGTGAAGCCCTGGCTCATGCGTCAGGCCGAACGCGCCTATGAGCCCCTGCTGGCCTTCGTCATGCGAAAGCGCAAGCTCACCGTGGCACTCGGAGTCGCCGCGGCGGCGCTGGGCGTGGGGCTTTTTCTCCGGCTCGGCGGCGAGTTCCTGCCCCAACTCGATGAGGGATCGTTTCTGATCCAGGGCACGCGCCCGGTGAACGTCAGCCTCGATCAGTCGCTCGTCATCCAGTCGAAGACCGAGGCCATCGTGTCGCAGTTCCCCGAGGTCGCCTACACCTTCTCGAAGCTCGGCACCTCCGAGATCGCCAACGACCCCATGGGCGTCCATCAGGCCGACAACTACGTCATGTTCAAGCCGCTCAAGGACTGGCCCAAGATCAACGGGCGGAGGCGAACGAAGTCCGAACTCGCTCAGGCCATGTTCGAGAAGCTGTCCGCTGAGCTGCCCGGCCAGTCCGTCCTTCCGAGCCAGCCGATCCAGATGCGCTTCAACGACCTTCTCGAAGGTTCGAAGGCGGACGTCTCGGTCAAGGTCTTCGGCGACGACATGGACGAGCTGTCGCGGATCACCAAGGAGGTCGCCGCCGTCGTCGAGAAGGTCCGCGGCGCCGGGGAGGTCGAGACCGAGCTGCAGGGGACCTCTCCCCTGCTCCGGATACGGCCCAAGGAGGGCATCCTCCGCCAGCTCGGCGTCTCGACGATCGAGGTCCTCGAGGCCGTCGGCATCGCCTTGGGAGGCCAGCAGGCCGGGTATTTTTACGAGGGCGCGCGACGCTTTCCGATCCTGGTGCGTCTTAAGGAAGAGCAACGTTCGGACCTCGAGTTGATCCGGAATCTTCCGGTCGGCATCGGGGCCAACGCGACCTGGCCGCTCTCGAAGGCGGCGGACATCGCCTTCGAGCGGACCTACGGCACGATCATGCGCGAGAACGGCAAGCGCCGCGCCGCCGTCATGATCAACCCGCGCGGACGCGACACGGAAAGCTTCGTGCTCGAAGCGCAGCGCGAGGTCGAACGGCAGGTCAAGCTGCCGCTCGGCTACTACGTCGAGTGGGGCGGCACTTTCAAGAACCTCCAGCAGGCGCGCTCGCGTCTCTTGGTGCTGGCGCCGCTGGCGATCCTGCTCGCGCTGATGATGATCTACGCGGCGTTCAACAACGCCTATCAGACGGCGCTGATCTCCCTCGGCGTGCCGATGGCGCTCGTCGGCGGCGTCATCGGCCTCATGGCCAACGGCCTACCCTTCAGCATCTCGGCGGGCGTCGGCTTCATCGCGCTGTCCGGCATCGCCGTGCTCAACGGCGTGGTCCTCATGAGCTACTTCAACGATCTGCGCCGCGAGGGAAAGCGGGGCGAGGCGCTCGTCAAAGAAGGCGCGCTGCTGCGCCTGCGTCCGGTCTTGATGACGGCGCTCGTGGACATCTTCGGCTTTCTTCCCATGATGATGTCGAGCGGGGTCGGCTCCGAGGTGCAAAAGCCGCTGGCCGCCGTCGTCATCGGCGGCATTTTCTCCTCGACCTTGCTGACCTTGGCCGTCCTGCCCGCGCTTTACCTGCTCATGGAGGATAAGATGGGAGAGCGAGCGGTCGAAATATAGTTCAGGAGGATCCGATGAAGGAGATCAAAGCCATCATTCAAACCCCGGTGTTGGAGAAGGTCTTGAGAGCACTCCGCGCGATGAAGGGCTTGCCCGGCTGCACGGTGTCCCATGTCCGCGGCTACCAGCGGTCCGATGGCGTCTCGGACGAAGGCCTGCTCGAATCAGCGGAGCGGACCAAGCTTGAAATCGTCGTCCAGGACGTTGACGCGAATAAAGTGGTTCAAGCCATCGCGAAAAACGCGCATACCGGCAGTCCCGGCGACGGGAAGATATTCGTGATCGCGTGCCTCGACGCGCTTCAGATAAGGACCGGCGAGCGCGGCGAGGCCGTGCTGTAGCGAAGCCTGTAGGAGCGATGAGAAATACCGCTGAGCCGGACGAAGAGCGGCGGTCCTTTTGGGAATTCCTGCTACAATCGAAGGGATGAGAACGCCCTTTCTGCTCGCCCTCGGCGCGGCCGCGGCATTCGGCGCCGCCGCGCCGGCCGGAAAGGCGCTCCTCGTCGAACTGCCCCCGTTTCAACTCGCGGGCTTGCTTTATCTCGGCGCCGCGCTTGGCGTCGCCCCCTGGGCGCTTCGAGGCAAGCCCGCGCGCAAGTTGAATGGCTCCGCTCTCGCCCGGGTCGCCGGCGCGATCGGCTTCGGGGGCGTCGCGGCGCCCGTGCTGCTGATGTTCGGCCTGCGCGCCGCCTCTGCCGCCTCCGTATCGCTCTGGCTCCCGCTCGAGATGATCGCGACGGCGGCGCTCGGAGCCCTCTTCTTCCATGACGCTCTCGATCGCGCCGGCTGGCTTGCCGCGCTCGGCGGTGCGGCGGCGGCGATCATCCTGGCGTGGGGCGAGCGGGCCGCGGGCATGCGCGCGGGAGGACTCGTCGCGGCCGCGTGCCTCTGCTGGGGGCTCGATAACCAACTGACCGCGCTCGTCGACGGCCTTCCGCCCGAACGCTTCGCGTTCTGGAAGGGCCTTATCGCGGGCGCGGTCAACCTGGCCGTCGGCCTCGCGCTGGCGCCGTGGACCGCACCGGCGCGTTTCGCGGCGGCCGCGCTCGGCGTCGGAGCGCTGTCCTACGGGGCGAGCCTCGTACTCTACATCGCGTCGGCGCGCAGCCTGGGCGCGACGCGCAGCCAGATCGTGTTCGCGAGCGCGCCGTTCTTCGGTTTGGCGCTTTCCGCGCTGGCGCTCGGCGAGCCGCTCACGGCGACTCATGCCGGCGCGGCGGCTGTACTCGCCGCGTCGCTGGCGCTGCTCGCGTTCGAGCGCCATGAACATTCGCACCGTCACGAGGCGATGTCTCACGAGCACCGCCACCGTCATGACGACGGGCATCATCATCACGTACACGCTGGACTCGCGCCGGCGACCGAGCACTCACACCCGCATGAGCACGAGCCGTTCGAGCACACGCATGCGCACTGGCCGGACTTGCATCACCGCCACTCGCACTGAATTAATCGGGGTCAGAACCAGTACTGCGCGGTCAACACGGTCTGGTTCGGCTGGCGCCCGTATTCACCGAGCTTGTCGCCGCCGAAGCGGCGCCATGCCGCGGTGAGCCAAAAGTCATTCAGCGCGTTCCAGGCCAGGCTCGGGTAGGCGAGCGTCGAGCCGTCGTCGGCGTTGACGATCGTCGCGCACTCGAGCTTGAGCAAGGTATGCAGATCCTTCGAGAACGTCGCGCCGAAGTAGTCCTTCGCCACGCCCGGCTCGCGGCCCGCGCGCAGGGCGGCGTAGTCGTAGCGGAGAGGATCGACGCGGCCGTTGCCGGCGTGATAGACCTCGAAGACGAAGGCCGAGTCCTTCAGCCACGACCACTTAGTGTCGGAGGCGAAATTGTAGTCGTAGCCGAGGCCCGCCTTCCAGTACGGCGTGTCGTTGACCGGGTCGAAGCGCGCGGCTTCGGCGTGCGCGGTGCCGTCGAACAAGGCGCCGGCGAGATCGCCGCCGACGACGAACGAGGCGGTCGAGCCGGGGATCTTGCCGCCCATGAGGGAGAAATCCCAGCCTTCCCGGTTCATGCGTCCGCGCGCGAGCAAGGCGTGGTCGATCCACGTGTCGTTGGGCGCCCAGGCGAGTTCGGCCTGGCCGAGGTCGCCGACGCCGGCGCGCGCGTACAGCGCGTCCACGCCGCGGCGCTCGTCGCGCTCCACGTTGGTGGGATCGTACGGGTTGAGGACGTCGGTCGGGTTCCAGAGCTTGCCCGAGCCCCAGGCGATGCGCTGGCGGCCGGCGCGCAGGACGGCGCGCTCGTCCTCGAGGCCGACGTAGGCCCGGTAGGCGCCGATGCCGAAGCCGTTGGTCGTGCCGGTGGAGACGGTGTGCTCCATGTCGAGCCAGGGCTTGGGCGGGGCGTAGCCGAACACGCGGAACTCCGTGGTGCGGAAGAAGGAGCCCGCGGCGATCTGCGCGTCGAGGTCGGCGTGAGCCTTGAAGACGCTTTTGTCCGCGTCAAGCGCGAGGCGGGCGCGCGCGGTGTTGAGATTGTAAGCGCGGCCGTCGAGAGCGGAGGTCGAGTACTGCCAGAAGTCCTTCAAGTATCCGCCGGCCTTCATTCCCGCGGACGACGGGATAGCCAGGAGGAAAAGAAAACTAGCGAGCGCGAACTTCATCGGCCTTGAGCTCGCCGTCCTGCAGGCGCACGACGCGGCGCGCGCGCTCGAGCACCGCCTGGTCGTGGCTCGAGAACAGGAAGGTGATGCCGTGGTCCTTGTTGAGGTCTTCCATCAGGTCGAGCAGCTGCGCGCCGGTCTTCGAGTCGAGGTTGGCGGTGGGCTCGTCGGCGAGGATGAGCGAGGGGCGGTGGATGATCGCGCGCGCGACGGCGACGCGCTGCTGCTGGCCGCCGGAGAGCATGTCGGGGCGGCGCTCGGCGTAATGCTCGAGGCCGACGAGCTTGAGCGCCTCGTGCGAGAGCTTGCGGCGCTTCGCGGGCTCCACACCCTGCAGGACGAGCGGGTACTCGGCGTTCTCGGCGGCGGTGAGCACGGGAATCAGGTTGTAGGACTGGAACACGAAGCCGAGGGCGTGGAGACGGAAGTCGGAGAGCTCGTCGACGTCGAGCGTGGAGATGACCTTGCCGTCGTAGCTGACGGTGCCCTTCGTGGGACGGTCGAGCGTGCCGATAATGTTGAGGAGGGTCGATTTACCGGAGCCGGACGGGCCCGCGAGCGCGGTGAACTCGCCGCGCTCGACGATGAGATCGACGCCCTTGAGTGCGGCGATCTTCGAGGCCGCGGCATAGACTTTTTCCACGCCGTGCGTTTGAACGAGCGGCGCATGCAAGTGCTTAGACATGGCGCAGCGCCTCCGACGGTTTTAAGCGCCCGGCCCGAAGGGCCGGAGGCAAGGTGGCGAGCAAGGTCACGAGGAAGACCGTGCCGCACGCGAAGGAGTGCATCCACCAGGACGGGCGCAGGAAGATGACGGACGGGAAGGGCAGGAAGTACTTGAAGGCGTCGCCCACGGGCAGGAACAGGCCGGCGCGGCCGAAGTGCGCGATCAAGGCGGAGCCGACGGAGAGGCCGAGGGCCGTGCCGACGAGCCCGAGCAAGGCCGACTCCATGATGAGCAGCCGCACGATCCAGCGCGGGCGCGCGCCCATCGCCATGAGCACGCCGAACTCGCGCACGCGCTCGAAGAGGCTCATGAGCTGTGTATTGAGGATTCCCAGGGCTACGATGGCGAACACGATGCCGAGGATGATCGTCAGCATGCCGTCCTGGAAAGCTTGAATGCCGATGATCTCCTTGTCGATGAGCTTCCACGACATCGCCCCGACGTTGCCGGGGCCGATCTTCGCGTCGATATCGGCGGCGACGGCGTCGGCTTGCTCGATGTCGTAGAGCTTGGCCGCGAGCTCGTTGGCCTGGCCCGGGCGCACCAGCAGTTCCTGCATGGCCGCCAGCGGCACCCAGACCATCTGGCCATCAAAGGATTCTGAGCCCGTCTCGTGAATGCCGACGAGGCGGAAGGCCTCCGCGCCCATCGAGCCGTCGGCGGCCTGCGCCATGAGCACGACCTTCTCGCCGAGGCGGACGTCGAGGCGACCGGCGATCTTGTGGCCCATGACGATGCCCTTGGTCCCGGGCTCGAGGTAATGGCCCTGCTTGATGTAGGTGGCCATGTCGGTGATGATCTTTTCCTTCTCGGGCTCGACCGCGCAGATCAGGGCGCCCAGGGACTTGTTCGGAGAAGAGATGAGGCCCGTCAGATGAATGCGCCGCCCCCAGGCGAGGACGCGCGGGTCGGCGGCGAGCAGCTTCGCGGCGGGCTCGGGGTCGGTCATAAACTTATCCGGGAACTTGGGCTCGTCTATGTCGCGCCGCTCGACGCGCACGTGGCCGGTGAAGGAGCCCGTCGCCTTCTCGATGAGCTGGTACTGCAGGGAGCGCATCATGCTTTGGCCGAACATGATCGCGGCGAGGCCGAAGCCCATCGCCGCCACGTTGATCAGGCTGCGGCGGCGGTTGCGCCAGACGTTGCGCCAGGCGAGGCGCAGCATCAGCGCCCCCCCTTCTGCAGGCGCTGGTAGCTGAAGAACGACTCATCGAGCGGGAGGTCGAACGTGAGCTCCTGATAGTGGAGGACGGTGCGCTGGCCTTTTTTCTTCGCCGGTACGCACTCGAGCCGGGAGGGCACGCGGCGGCCGCTCATGATCTTGATGTCGGAGAGGGTGATCGTGCGAATCAACTCGCCGCGCTCGGAGTAGTCGAGCTCGTTGAGCGGGATGACGCTCTGGTCCTCGTCGTAGAGGGCGACGTCGGTCAGCACCTTGCCCCAGACGACGGGGGCGTCGGGCTTGGGGGTGGCCTCGATGTGGTACACCGTGCGGCCCGGTTCCTTGGTGGTGCCGAGGAGCTTGTGCGTGTAGTCCTTGACGATGGAGTCGGCCTTGACGATGTCCTCGTAGGTGAAGTCCGAGCCCTGCCAGGTCGAGTGCATCATCGTGGGCGGAATCTTGATCACGCGCTCGACCTTGGGCAGGTAGACCCACATCTCGGTCTTGCGCCGCAAGGTCGTGTTGCCCCTTTCCTTGGCGGGCGAGAGGATTTTGATGAAGGCGAAGGTCCGTTCTTTGTTCCAGCCCTCGATCTCGAGCGAGCGCTTCCACTCGGGAGTCTCGATGGTCATGATCAGACGGCCGTGGCTCGAGTCGCCGCGCAGGGCCTTGTTGGCCTTGTCGACGAGGTCGCGCAGGTCGGGTTCCGCGGCGGCGGCGGGAAGGGACAGGACGAGCAGAGCCAGGAGCGCCTTCATTGGCGCAATTCTACTTATTAATGGAGGGGCGGGGCGTCAAGCGCCATAGGTCGAACTGCCCCGACAGACCCTTGAGCGGGATCGTGAAATGTTCGCCGGAGGCCTGGCGGCGCTTGATGATCGCCTTGCAGGCCGGGTCTTCGCTGATGGCCTTGGTGACGACGATATCGCCGCCGGCGCTTTCGTTTTGTACGCGCGCGGACACGTTGACCATGGTCCCGAAATAGTCGAGGTTTCCCCCCGCGTTGATCGCGATCGAGGGGCCTTGGTGCACGCCGATCTTGAGCTGCACGGGAGGGCGCGGAGCGAGCTTCGCGTCCAGCTCGGCGATGCGCTCCTGCATATCGAGGGCCGCCTCGAGGGCCCCCGCTCCCGACGGGAACACCGCCATCACGGCGTCGCCGATGGTCTTGACCACCGCGCCGCCCCGCGCGGCGATGAGGACCGTGAGCCACTCGAAATGGTCGCGCACGACGCCGTAGGCCGTGGCGTCGCCGACTTTCTCGTACATCGCGGTCGAGCCCTTGAGATCGGTGAAAAGGAGAGCCAGGTTCTTGATTCCGATCTCGACGCCGGGCGCGAGTACTTCGGACGAAAAGAGATCCCGGAATTCCTGCATCATCGTGACGAGCGAGGCCGAAGCGGCGGCGTCCTTCCAGCTTTCCTTCTCGATGCGCACGAGCGCGGGCTCGAGCGCGGGCTGGAAGACGACCTTCACGACGCCGGGCTTGAAGGGAAGCTCGTCGCCGTCGGCGGCGTGCGCGAGGTCGATGGAGACGGTCGCGGGCCCGTCCACCGAGGGGCGCAGGCGCACCGTGCGCTTCATCTGCAGGAAGCGGACCGTGTAGGAATGCGAGGCGAGGTCGAGCTCGACCGTGCGCACCGCCCCGCCGTCGAGGCGCAGCTGCGCGACCGCGTGGCGCGAGTGGACCGGGCTGCCGGCGCAGAACACCGCGCCCTTGGCCTCGCGCACGCTCGGGTGCACCGAGAAGCGCAGCTCGACCGAGCTGCCGAGGTCCACGCCGTAGTCGATCTCGCACGAGCCGCAGTGCCCGACGCTTTTGAGCTCGGAGAGCTTGCCCAGCGATTCCTTGGGCGCCGCGCAGTTGGGGCACAGCACCTCCCATTTCAGGTCGAGCAGCCCGACCTTGGTCGCGTGCAGGCAGGCGCCGAGCGCGGCCGTCCGGGCCAGGCCCCAGCGGTCGGCGAGCTCGAACGGGCGCATGCCGCGCAATTCGTCGTCCGAGGAGTCCTTGATGTGGGCGATGAGACGGTCGGCGGCGGGCTTGCTCGCGCGCTGGCCGCGCAGGGCCTCCACGCGCGCGGCGTACTGCTCCTCGTCGACGGGCGTCACCGTGCGCGGCGGCGCCGGAAACGAACCGAGCTTCTGAATCGAATCGTCTATGCGCCCGTAGAGGACCTTCATCTCGCTCATCGCCTTGGCGGCGAAGGCGCGCACGAGCGGGCGGGTGAACGCCCAGCGCGGCGTGAATGAGCCGTACAATGTCGCCTCCGTCCCCCCTTCGGCGGCGCGCATGCGCAGGCCGCCCTGGAAGCGCGTGAACGGCCCGGTGTGGAAATCGCGGATCACCTCGTAGGCGCGCGAGTCCACATAATCGAACGGCGCCTCCTTCCAGCGCAGCGGCAGCCCGAGGAAGCACGCGGTGATCTGCTGGGAGTAGTCCTTCGGATCGGCGCCGGCGGACGTTGTCGGCGGCAGGCCGAGAGCGCGATTGAGCCGGTCGGTATTGGACACGAGGGGCCACAGCTCGGCGGGCGGCGAAGCCAGGCGAAACGTTTTCTCGAGACTGACCGGGTTCACCCGCGGATTATATAAGTAAAATAAGGACGTGAAGCGCTTCGCCTGCATCCACGGGCATTTTTACCAGCCACCCCGAGAGAACCCGTGGACCGGCGTCGTCGAGCGTCAGCCCTCCGCGGGCCGCGACCACGACTGGAACGCGCGCATCGCGCGCGAGTGCTACGTCCCCAACGGCGAAGCGCGGGTCGTCGACGGCGAGGGGCGCATCGCCGACATCGTCGACAACTACGAGTGGCTGTCGTTCAACTTCGGTCCGACCTTGCTCGCCTGGCTCGAAAAGGCCCACCCGCACGCCTATGCCCGCCTCATCGAGGCGGACCGCGCCGGCGCGCGGCGCCTGGGCGGGCACGGCAACGCGCTGGCGCAGGCTTTTCATCATGCGATCCTGCCGCTGGCCTCCCCCCGCGATCGCGCGACCGAGCTGCGCTGGGGCTTGGCCGATTTCAAAAAGAGGTTCGGCCGCGAGGCCGAGGGCCTCTGGCTGCCGGAGTGCGCGGCCGACGCCGAGACGCTCGCCGACGTCGCGGACGCGGGCGTCAAATTCGTGATCCTGGAGCCGCACCAGGCCGACGCGGTGCGCGCGGCGGCCGGCGGCGTCTGGAAGAACGCGGCCGACGCCCTCAAGCCCGGGACGCCTTATCTGTGGACGGCCGGGGCCCGGCGTTTGGCCGTATTCTTCTACGACGGCCCTTTGTCGCGGGCGGTCGCCTTCGAGCGGGCGATGAGCGACAGCCGCGCCTTCGCCGGGCGCACGGCCGCGCGCGCCGACGATCTCGCCCTGCTCGCGACGGACGGCGAGTCCTACGGCCACCATGAGTCTTTCGCGGAGATGGGGCTGGCGCACTACCTGCGCTATGCCCTGCCCGAAAAGGGCGTCGAACCGGTCAACCTCGGCTGGTATCTGGCCCGGCACCCCCCGAAGCACGAGGTCCGCCTGCGTCCCGGGGGCACCTCCTGGAGCTGCGCGCACGGCGTCGAACGCTGGCGCTCGGCCTGCGGCTGCGGCGCGGTCGGGGACGGGAGCGTGGAGTGGCGGGCGCCGCTGCGCGCGGCTCTCGAAAGCCTGCGCGACAAGCTCGCCGCGCTGTATGAAAAGGAAGCGGCGGGGCTGCTCGCCGAGCCCTGGGCCGCCCGCGACGCGTACATCTCCGTGGTGCTCGACCGCTCCGAGGCGAACGTCGCCGCCTTCCTGTCGCGCCACGCGCCCGGCGCCGAGGACGGCGACTCGCGGACGCGGGCGCTGACCTTGCTCGAGCTTCAGCGGCACTCGCTGATGATGTTCACGAGCTGCGGCTGGTTTTTCGACTCGCTGTCGCGCATCGAGCCGGTGCAGGTTCTGCTGTACGCCGCCCGCGCCCTCGAGCTCGCGCGCGCTCTCGGCGAGGATCACGAGCCCGCTTTCGTCGCGGCGCTCAAGGACGAGACCGGCGTTTGGCCGCGCCTGGTCAAGCCTCAGATCGTGACGCCCGACCACGTCGCCGCGCATTACGCCGTGTCCTCGCTGTTCGAGGACCAGCCGCCGGCCGCCGTCCACCACCATCGCGCCGACTCGCAGCGCTTCACGCGCCGCGTCGAGGGCGGCGTCACCGTGGCCGCCGGACGCGCCGAATTTTACGACGGCTGCACGGGCGCGCGCTGGACGCGGACCTTCTTCGCGGCCGTGCTTCCGGGGCAGAAGGTGCAGGCGTTCGTCTGCGCCGGCGACCTGCCTGAAGACCGCTTCGAAAGCCTGCTCCACAGCGCCGCCGGCAGCGGCGACGCCGGCGCGCTTCCGCCGGGACGCCTGTTCCTGCTGCGCGACCTGCGCCCGGACGAACGCGAGAAGGTGCTCACGAAGGTGCTCAAGCGCCGGCTGGCGCGCTGGGAAAGCGCGGGCCGCGATCAGTTCGAGGACGCGCTGGCGCTCGCGGAGCAGTTCCGCGGCCTCGATCTTCCCCTGCCGCCGGGGCTCGACGAGGAGACGACGTCCTCGCTGGCGCACGCGCTGGCCGACGCCGCGCGCCGCTTCGCGGAGGACTCCTTCGGCGCGCTGGACGAGATCAAGTCCGTCGTCGCGCGGGCCAAGGCCGCGGGCGTCGTGGCACCCTCCGCGCGGGCCGAGGAGCCGTTCGCGCGCGGCGTCGAGCGCCTGCTCGCGGGCCTCGAGAACGGCGCGGCGGAGCACGCCGCCGCCGAGCTCCTCGAGGCCGCGGAGGCCGCGAACGCCGCCGGCATCGGCGATTGGCGCGCGGCCGCTCAGGTGCGCGTGTTCCGGTGGCTGAAGTCCCGCAAGGACGCTCCGCACGCGGCGCGTCTGGCCGAGCTGATGCGGCTCAGGCCTTAAGCGGCCGGGCGCGCGACGCCCGGCACGCGCGAAGCCGCGGAAATCCGTTATCGCGCAGGAATCGCGCGCAGCTCTTCGCGCGCGTAGTGGATCAGGGCGGGTGCGAGCAGCACGCCGGGCACGCCCATCATCGCTTCTCCCACCACCAAACCAAGCAAGGTCATCCACATCGGCGTGTCGATGGAGCCGCCGATGATGCGGCTGTTGAGCAGGTACTCGAGCTTGTGGATGACGACGAGGTAGATCAGCCCGATCGTCGCCAGCTGGACCGAGACCGTCAGCCCCGCCGTCACGATCGCGGCGTTGCTGATCACGTTGCCGACGATGGGCACCATGCCGCAGACGAACGCGGTGAGGATCAGGAAGGTCTTGAACGGAAAGCCCATCGCGTGCAGGAAGATCGCCGTCAGGAGCGCGTTGATGGTGGAGATCGCGACCTGGGCGCCGACGACCTTCTCGAAGCTGCGCACGAACAGGGTCGTGCGCGCGGAGCACTCGCCGCGCAGGGCCTCGAAGAGATTCGAGTCGCCTTCCTCGCCGGCCGGCGAGAGGAAGCGCATCGCGGCGACGAACATGCCGACGACCACCTGGAAGAAACCGCGCGTGAGCAGCCCGCTCGTCTTGGTGACCGACGAGAAGTTGTCCTTCGCCGAGGCGACCACGAGGTCCCGCAGCTCCCGGGCGTTGTCGACCGTGATGTCGGGGCCGAAGAGGTCGTTGAGGAAGGTGAGGCGCGGCAGGACGGTGTCGAGCAGCACCGGCAGCCGCGCGACGCCGACGCGCACGAACGCGACGAAGATCCAGGTCAGCGCGGTCGCGAGGATCGCGAACACCGCCAGCGCCGCCAGGCGCGCCAGCCGCGGCCGAGCGCCGCGGTCGCGCATGCGCCGCTCGGTCAGGTCCATCATCATGTAGGAGACGAGTGCCGCCAGGACGCAGGCGCCGAGGCCGAAGCGGGCGACGCCGATCAAGGCGAGGACGAAGAGCGCGTAGGAGGCTTTGCGCGGTCCGGAAATCGGCAAGCTCATGCCGGGGATCATATCTAAATTGGGGGTCCTTTGACCTCGAGCTTTTAGGCCCTCCGGCTCATCCCGCGCGTCCGTCCTCTTTATAGGATGGGCTCATGAACCCCGCCCCTTTCCTGATAACGCTGCTGCTGCCGCTCGCCGTCTCGGCCCAGGTCGTTCGCGGCCCCTCGGCGCCGGGCGGCGGCGCGCCCGCTCTTCCGGCGATTACCTTCGGGGCGACCCCGGAGACCCTGCGCGCCGATTACGCGGCCGCGACGGCGCGCCTTGACGGCGAGCTGGCGAAGATACTGGCGGCGCCGCAGGCCCAGGCGAGCTTCGGCACGGTGATTGTGCCCTTCGAGGAGGCGACCGCGGCCTGGCAGCGCGCGATCTACCCGCTCATTTTCATGAGCTCGGTCTCGCCCGACAAGGCCGTGCGGGAAGCCGCGCGCGCGCTCGAGAACGAGGTCGGCGCCTACGCCGTGTCGCTGTCGCACCGCGAGGACATTTATCAGGCGCTGGAGGCGGCCGCGGCGAAGAAAGAGGCGCTTTCCCCCGCCGACGCGAAACTTCTCGAGATCACGTTGCGCGGCTACCGCGACAACGGCTTCGCGCTCAAGCCGGAGGACCGCGCCAAGCTCAAGGCGATGCAGGAAAAGCTGGTCGTGCTGCAGAACGAATTCGCGCGGAACATCGACGAGACGAAGGAGATCGTCGCGCTCGAGCCCGCCTCGACGAAGGGTCTGCCCGAGGCTTATCTCGCCGCGCTCGCGCGCGACGGGCAGGGCCGCTACCTCCTTCCGGTCGACGAATCCACTTTGCCGACCTTCATGCGCTACGCCGACGACGCGGGCCAGCGCAAGGTCATGCTGGCCAAGTTCACCAACCGCGGCGGCGAGCGCAACCTGGCGGTCCTGAAGGAGGGCCTCGAGCTGCGCCGCGACATCGCGAAGCTGCTCGGCTACGAAACTTATCCGCAGTTCGCGCTCAAGGACCGCATGGTCGGCACGCCCGAGAAAGCCCTGGCCTTCCTCAACCGCGTCAAGGACGCCGTCGTCGAGCGAGCGCGCAAGGACATCGCGGAGCTGCTCGAAGTCAAGCGCCGCTTCGAGAAAGACGCGACGCAGGTGTTCGCCTGGGAGCGCGCCTACTTCGGCCGTATTTTAAAAGGCGAGAAGTACGGCGTCGATACCGAAGAGGTCCGGCAGTACTTCCCCGTGGAGCGCGTCGTGGACGGGACATTGCGCGTCTATCAGAAAACGTTGGGCGTGACCTTCCGTGAGATTGTGGACGGCCCGCGCTGGGCGCCCGGCGTGCGCCTCTTCGAAATCACCGACGCCAAGACGGGCGCGGCGCTCGGTCATTTCTATCTGGACCTGAAGCCCCGCGAGGGCAAGCACGGCCATCCCGCCGCCTATCCGCTCGTCTCCGGCCGCGTGCTCCCCGACGGGACCTATGAAAAGCCCGTGGCGGCGATGGTCGCCGATTTCCCCGAGCCCGCTCCCGGCCAGCCGTCCTTGCTCACGCACGGCGACGTCGAGACCTTCTTCCACGAGTTCGGCCACCTGATGCACCAGACGTTGACGAAGGCGCGCTACGCCTCGATGTCGGGGTCCTCGACCGCGCTCGACTTCGTCGAGGCCCCGTCCCAGATGCTCGAGGAGTTCGTCTTCGAAAAGCCCGTGCTCGACGAGCTCTCCGGCCACTGGAAGGACGGCCGGCCCTTGCCCGAGGACCTCATCGCCAAGATGGTCAAGGCGCGAACCTTCCAAGAGGGCGTGTCGTGGGCCGCGCAGGTGGCGCTCGCGATGGGCGACCTGATTCTGCACGCCGACGTGCCCGCCGACCTGTCGGCGACGTTCGACAAGTTGTACGAGAGTCTGACGGGCGTGCCGACCCAGGAGGGCACCCACTTCCTGTCGAGCTTCGACCACTTGATGGGCGGCTACGGCGCCGGCTACTACGGCTACCTATGGTCGAAGGTGTACGCGCTCGACATGTACTCGCTGTTCAAGGCCGACGGCGTGATCAGCCCGCGCGTCGGCGCGCGCTATCGCGAGGCGATCCTGGAAACCGGCTCCGAGCGCCCCGAGATGGATTCGCTCAAGGACCTCCTCGGCCGCGAGCCCAGCGAAGAGCCCTTCATGCGCGAATTGCGCGGCGAGCCGGAAGGAGCGGAGGCGGGAATCGTCGGCGTCGGCGCCCTCTCGGACGCGATGAAGGCCGCGATCATCGCCGCGCGCGCGAGCGTCGGTCCGATGCCGAAGGGCGCGGTCGTGGAGTTCATCGCGCATTCCTCCGCGGACAATCCCCTGGTCCGGATCTCGATCGGCGGGCGCACGGCGTATTTCGAGTACCTCTACCACTCCGAGTCGAACCTGGCTCGCTATCGCCGCCGCTGGTGGAATCCCCTGACCTGGTTCGCGGGCCTTGGCGCGCCGTCGCGCGACCTGGGCGTACGCGCCGCCGCCGTTCTGACCCTGGCCCGCGAGGCGGGCCTCAAAGCGATTTGATATAAAGGGGTCATGACCGCCGGGAAAAAAATACTCGTCGTAGAGGACGAGGAGGAGTACCGCCTCCTTCTCGAGAACGTGCTCGGCGAAGCCGGCTACTCGGTGTTCGCCGCCCGCACCGGCAAGAAGGGCCTCGAGCTCCTCTCCGCCCACGCGCCCGACCTGATCCTCCTCGACGTGATGCTGCCGGACATGGTCGGCTTCGACTTCTGCCGCAAGGTCCGCGCCGGCGGCGGCGCGGCCGGCACGCCGATCCTGTTCTGCACCGTGCGCTCCGCGGTCTCGAGCCTGGCGCGCGGCGTCAAGGAAGGCGGGACCGACTACGTGCTCAAGCCCTTCGTGGTGTCCGACCTCCTCGCCCGCGTCGAAGCCGCGCTGAAGAGACAGCGGCCGTGAGCCGCCGGATCGCGCTCGTCGAGACCGATCCGGTCGGGGCGCGCGAGCTGGTCAAGTTCCTGACCGCCGCGGGCTACCGCGTCGGCGTGCACGCGAGCCTCGGGAAATTTCTCGACGCGCTGCTGAAGCAGACGCCCGACGTCCTGCTGATGAACATGCACCTTCCCGGCATGGAAGGCCGCGAGATTCTGCGCGCGCTGCGGGCGAACCCGCAGACGAAGCGCATGATCCTCGTCGGGCTGTCCGACCGGCCGCACACCAAAGACGAGGCCGCGGCCGCTTTCGCGGCCGGAGCCGACGAGTATTTCTTCAAGCCGCTGGACGCCGCGATGTTCGCGGCGCGCCTGCAGTCGCTGCTGCGCGGCGCGCCGGAAGCCCCGGCCGACACGACCTTGAACCATGGCGGCATCTCGGTCTGTCCCGTGAGCCGGGCCTGCCGTCTCGCCGGGAGGGAGATCAAGCTGACCCGGCTCGAGTTCGACATACTGCTCCAGTTCGTGCGTAATCCCAATCGCGTTCTTACGCGGCACGGACTCATCGACGCGCTCTGGAGCGGCGACGCTTCGCGGGGCTCGCGGGCCGTCGACCGCCACGTTTCGGCGCTGCGCAGCAAGCTCGGCGCGTACGGCGATCTGCTCGAGACCTTGGTCGGCGTCGGCTACCGTCTCGTCGACGGCGGCGTCAAACCGGCAGCTCGAAAGTAAAGCGGCTGCCCTTCCCGGGCTCCGACTCGACGCCGATGCGCCCGCCGTGGCGTTCGACGACCGCCTTCGAGATGGCGAGCCCCAGGCCCGTGCCGTTGGCGCGAAGCTCGTTGGGCACGCGCTCGAACGGGGTGAAGATGCGCTTGAGCGCCTCCGCGGGGATGCCGACGCCGTCGTCCTCGACCGTCACGGCGACGCCGGCGGCCGTGCGCCGGGCGCTGATGACGACGTGCCCCCCCTTCGGCGTGAATTTGAGCGAGTTGGACAGGAGGTTGGCGAGCACCTGGGCGATGAGGTCCGGGTCGAACGCAAACGCGGGCAGCCCGGGGGCGACCTTCGCCTCCAGCGCCAGGCCGGCGTCCTTGGCCTTCGGCGCGAAGAACAGGACGGCGTCCTCCACGACGGGGCCGATTTCGCCGCTTCGCGGCGAAAACTCTAATTTGCCGCGCTCGATCTTCGACATCTCGAGCATCGAGTTCACGAAATGCTCGAGGCGCTCGGCGTGCTTGCGGATGGACTCGAGGCTTTTGCGGCTGTCCGCGACGTTCTTTTCCCCCGACAGCATGCCGCGGACCTGGCTTTCGATGGCGCCCAGAGGCGAGCGCAGCTCGTGGCTGACCGAGGCCACGAGCAGCTTCTTCATCTCGTCGAGCTCTCCGAGCTTGCGCGACATCTCATTGACGCCCTGCGCGAGCCGCGCGAGCTCGTCGGAGCCGCCGACCTCCTCGACCTTCGCGAAGCCGCCCGCTCCGATGTCCTCGAGAGCGCGCTCGACGACGACGATGCGGCGCGTCATCGTCCAGCTCAATGGAATGGAGAGAACTATCCCGGCGAGGACGGCGACGGCCGCGATGCGGACCACGTCGCGCAGCATCGCGTCGAACTCCCGCCTCTCGCGCTCGGCGAGAAGCCGCTCGGAGATCGAAACTTCGACCGGTTGGGTGGTCTCGATTTTGCGCGGCGTTCCGGCCTCGGACGACGAGCGGCCGCCGACGGTCTGCCATTCCCCGTCGAGCAGAACGCGGCACCCCGTCACTTCCGGTCTATCACGCCTGAGATACGTCAGGTATGATACGAGCATCAGAGGATCCTTGGCCAGCACCGATTCCTCGGCCACCTTCTTCACGCTGTCGAGCAGAATCCGTTCCTTCTCCGCCTCGGAGCGGCGCAGCGCCTCGCGCTGCAGGCCCACAAAGGCGAGGCTCGCCGCCGCGACGGACAGCGCGACGGTCACGCTGAGCACGAGCGCCAGCTTGACGGAGATCTTCACGGCGCCGACCGCAGGCGCTCGAGCGCCTTCTTGGCGTCGGCGTTGTCGGGGTCGAGCTCTAAAATGCGCAGAAATGCGGTCGTGGCCTGCAGGTACTCGCCCGCGGTGTAGTACTTCACGCCCGCCTTGTACAGCCGCGCGATCTCCTCCTTCGGCGGGATGCGGGCGGGCTTCTTCACGGGCTTCTTCGGCCGAGGCTTTTGTATAGCGGCAATAGCCGCCGGCTCGGAGAGGCCGAGGGTCCGGCGCGTCACGGCGATCGAGTTCTCAAGCTCAGCCCGCTTCTTCAAATCCTTCTCCAGCGGCAGGGCCCGCTGCCAGATCGTCAGCGCTTCCCCGTAGCGTCCGAGAACGTAATACACCGAGCCTATGCGGTCGAGCGAGGACACGTCGTTCTGTTTGAGCTCGAAGGCCTTCTGGACCAAGGCCAGGCCTCTTTCATAGTTGCCTTTCCTGTAAGCGGTCTCGATCGCGCGGAGTAGTTCAGGGAGGGTCGTGGGCTCGGGCTCGGCGGCGGCGACGGCGTGTTCCGTTTTTGGGGCAACGTCGATGGGCGCGCTTTTTTGAGGAACGTCGGCGCAGGCCGCGAGGACGAGTCCTATGAATAGGATGGATTTCATCGTTCGAAACGGAGCACCAGTTTAGCACCTGCACCCCTAATCCGCAATGGTGACCTGCGTTACACCTTTCAGTCACTTATAGGCCGTCAAACGGGCGTAACAAAAACGTCAAACGGTTGCGGCACACTGATCCTTAATAGTGTTCCCGCGCTCCCCTCGCCTTCCCCTAGTGCTGGTCCTCGCGGGCCTTTCCCTCTCCTCTCCCTCCTTCGCCGGCGGCCCCGGCACGTCGGGCGCCCCGTTCCTGCAATTGGGCTACGGCGCGCGTCCTTTGGGGCTCGGTGAGGCGTACGTCGCCGTGGCCAACGACGTCGCCGCTCTGCACTACAACCCGGCGGGTCTGGCCCACCCCGCCTTCGTCGACCCCGTGCAGAAGCCCGCGCCTTACGAGCTCATGCTCACGCACGCCGTTCTGGTCCAGGGCGTGCAGATGACCCAGGCGGGCTTCGTGCGACGGCCGTTCGGCCTGAGCCTCACCCATCTCAGCCTCGGCGGCATCGAACAGCGCACCACCGAGACCGCGGAGCCCGAAGGAAAGTTCGGCGCGTCCTCGCTGTCGCTCGGCGGCAGCTACGGCCGCAAGATCGGCCCCGTGGGCTTGGGCGCCACGGTGAAGTTCATCCGCGAGACCATCGGCCCGAGCGCCGCCTCGACCTTGGCACTCGACCTCGGCGCCCTGTACCGATTTGAGAAAAAGCCGGTCTCGGTCGGCTTCGGCGTGGCGAACCTCGGCAAGGGCATCAAGTACATCGATCAGACCGCGCCGCTGCCGACCACCGTGCGCTTGGGCGTCGCCTACGGCATGACGAAGGAGTTCCCGCACACGCTCAGTCTGCAGTTGGACTTCCCGCGCGACTCGAGCGCCGTCATCCGCTTCGGCGGCGAATATCTCGGCTTCGGTCCGCTCGCCCTGCGCGCCGGCTACCGCACCTTCGCGGGCGACCAGCGCACGGCGGCCACGGGCAAGGCCCTTGGCAGCACGGCCTCGGGCCTTTCCGAATTCTACGGCATGTTCCTCGGCGCGGGCGTGCGCACCAAGCTCGGCAACCTCGACTACGCGCTCGTGCCCTACGGCGAGCTCGGCACCGCGCACCGCCTCTCGTTCAGCATGAAGTTCGGCCCGGCGGAGGCGGTCAAATGAGGCGACTCTTCGCTCCGGCGTTGGCGGCGTTGCTCCTCGCGGCGGTCTGCGCGGCCGACGCCGTCGCGGCAACCGTGGTCGTCTCGACCGGCGTATTGAATGGGACGCGCGATGCGGCCGGGCGCAAGCTCGTGAAGACTTCGAACGGCGACCTCTACTCTGTCCGCGTGGGAACCGACACGATCACCACCAAGCAGCACATCTACTTGTCCCGTTCCAACGACCAGGGCAGCACCTGGGTGCAGGTGTCCACGAGCCCCATCGTCCACGATCGCGACGCACAGGATCAAGTCCAGCCCTCTTTGGCCGTGGACGCTGCTGACGGCTTGCATCTTGTTTGGAGCGGAAACTGCCAGGGCCTAGTGGGCTGTAGCGACGCCGGCGGCGCGGAGGCAAAAGTTCAGTACTCGTCGTCCCCCGCGGGCGGCACGAAGTGGGGTCGGTGGAGGCAGATCCCCGCGAACGCCTACGAAGGGTTCGAGGGCGATCCTCAAATTATTATCGACGGCAATGACGTCCTTCACCTGATCTGGTCCGGCCAGAACAACGGCACCGACTACGCGATCCGCTACTCCTCGCGCTCGGCTCAGAGCGCCGCGTTTTGGGTGGCTTTCAGCACCGTCATGGGCCCCGGCACCTCGCCCAACAGTTATCACTATCCCTCGCTCACGATCGACACCACCGGCATGCTGCATGTGGTCGCCTACGGCAACAACAAACAAATCCACTACTCGTCTAAATCCGTCTCGGTGTCCTCTTGGACCGGCGTGACCCAGGACATCTCCGGCTATGCGTCGGCCTACGACCAGCGTGAGCCCGTGATCGCCGTCGACGCCTCGAACCAACTGCACGTGGCCTGGCATGGCCGCGACGCGGGCGAAAGCGACTACCAAATCAAATACGCCAAGCGCGACACGGCTGGAAACTGGTCCGCGGCGGCCAATATCCAGACGATTTCCATCGCCCCCCAGTACTCCCCGTCCATCGCCGTGACCGCCAACGGGATGGTGCACGTGGTCTGGCACGGCAGCGACACGATCAGCGGCGTCATGAACGTCAAGGTGTCGACCAACGACGGCGGCGGCTGGGGCAACTACAGCAACTTGACGTTGGCCGCGAACGACCAGACTTATCCCAACTTCCGTTGGTCTCCGTTCCGCAACAACGGCGGCGCGCTGGACTACGTCTGGACCGACAACGCCGTCACCCCGAACAGCATCGTGTTCTCGAGCAATACGTCCGCGGCCCCGCCGCCCGACCTGCCCGGCGGCTGCGTCGCGGGCGTGGCCGTCAATAAATCCGCGGGCGGCGCCTACTACACGACGATCCAGGCCGGACTCAACGCTCTGCCCAAGAGCCTGGGCGGGAACACCTGCGTGTTCATCATGGACAACTCGGTGTACAGCGAGCAGGTCACGGTGCAGGGCTTCACCACCAACGGCTTCCGGCTCCTCATCGGCTCCGATCCGAACCTCGCCACTCCGCCCGTGGTCAATCCCCCCGCGGGCTCCACCGCCGCGTTCAAGATCTTCAACGACAGCGTGACCGTGCAGGACTTCATGGTCGTCGCCACGAACACGGTCACCTACGGCGTCCTGTCCTCCTCGGCGTTCGTCTCCTTCGACCGCATCGGCGTGGATTCCAACGGCAAGATATTCTCGGCCGGTATATCGCTCTCGAGCTTCAATGTCCTGTCCAACTCGAGCGTCACGGTGCAGAACTCGACCGGCGTACTCCTGGGCTACGGCACGATCGGAACCTCGATCTCATTCTCGACCGTGATCGCCAACGCCGTCACATCCAAAGCGCTGTACCTCGTGAACGCTTCGTCCAATATCGTCAATCAACTGTTCGCCAGGAATACGGGCGGCTTCGGCGTGTATCTCCAAGCCGGATCCAATTTCAATTCGTTCAGCCAAAGCACGATGACGTCTCCCAGCGCCGGCTGCAACGGCGGATTCGTCGTGGATAACTCCTCCTGGAATACCGTCGACCGCAGCGTCGTGGAAGGTAATCTCGGCGGCAGCGACAGCGGCGCCGTGGGGTTCTTTTCGGGCTCCAACAGGAATACGATCAGCTCCAGCCGCCTCAGCAATGACAGCGGCGGCTGCGCCTTGATGGCCTTTTATCCGGGGAGCTCATCCAACACAATCACGGGAAGCATCCTCACGAACCCGGGCGCGCATGCGGCCTACATGGAGGGCGTCGCGAACAAGGTCCTCTTCAGCACACTGACGACCAACAGCGTATTCGTCGGCAACGGCGCCGTCGTCATCGGCGGGACTTTGAACACGGTGTCAGACAGCGTCCTCAACAACATCTCCGGCGCGGGCGTTCGCGCCATCCCGGGCGGCGGCGGCAACTCTTTGGTCCGCAGCGTCGCGACCAACAGCAATTCCTCCTTCGCCTCGGTCGAATTCGACGCGGGTACCTCCTCGTTCACGATTTCGTCGTGCACCATGGATAACGGCAACGGCCCCGCCGTTCACCTGATCACGGGCTCGAACTATAACGCCATCAGCAACAGCACGATGAACTCCAACGCCGCCGCCGTCGGCGCGTTGTGGATCGAGTCCAGCGGAACCAATACGGTGACGAGTTCCTACATGTACAACCTCGCCGGCCACGGAGCCTTGCTCAGCTTCGGCTCCAGCCTCAATTCGATCTCCCAGAGCACTATCACCAGCGGCAACAGCACCTACGTCGGGCTCTTCCTCAGCGTCAACGCCTCCAGCAATACCGTGACCGACACCTTCATCCGCAATACGGACGCGACGGCCGGCGGCAACGCGGTGCGCATCGTCACGAACTCGAACTACAACTCGATCTCCCGAAGCACGATGGTCGCTTCCGCCGCCAGCTTAGGGCAGGGCTATCGCGTCTTACTCTCCTCGGCCAACTCCGTCTCCTTCAGCTATATCTCCGGTTCGACCGCGGTGTTCATCGGCCAGTCGACCGGCACCGTCATCAATATGAACCAGATCGTCGCCACCAGCGCCGCGGGCGACGCCGTCCATGTGACCAACGGCTATCACCTGACCATCGCGTCCACGTCGCTCAGAAGCCCCTCCACCGGACGCGGCCTCGTGCTCGAATACGGCAACAGCGGCGTGTTCGACTTGTCGACGATCACCTTTACCGGTTCCGGCATAGGCTTGTTGATCGCAAACCAGGGGAATATCACCCCGGCGGGCTCTTCGATGACGTTCCGCGGCCTCGGCGCGGGCGGGACCGCCATCCGCTTCTCCGCCACCACCCCCGTGGTGACGACCTTCACCTTGGTCAACTTCGAGGACGCGTCGATCGCCGTCAACGTCAACGCCGCCTCGCTCGGCGCCGGCGCGCGCATCACGATGCGCTCCGCCCGCGGCATCCGTCGCGGCACGGCCTTCGAAACCGACCCGGGCGGGTTCGTCGACTGGGACCTTCCCGACTGGTGCGTGGACGGGGCCACGGTCAAGCAGTCGGGCGGCGCTGACTTCACGGGCATTCAGGCCGCGGTCGACTCGCTGCCGAAGACCCTGACGGGCCCGACCTGCATCGTGTTCAAGGACGCCGTGAGCGAGACCTATCTAGAGCAGGTGACGTTCCGCAACTTCATCAACAACGGCTCCTCGATCACGATCATGAGCGATCCGTTGACCGGCGTGCGCCCGCTCATCGCCCCGCCCACGAATTCGACGGCGACCTTCATCATCGCGAACGCGAGCGTCAACATCCAGGGCCTCAACATCCACGTCACCAATCAGACGCCGTACGGCATCATCGCTTCGTCGGGCTACGTGAATATTTCGAACGTCCGCATCACCACCGACGTCTCCGCCGGTATCTACACGGCGGGCGTCCAACTCAGCACCTGGAGCACGCTCAGCTTCAGCACGATCGTGATCGGCAACGCGGCCGGAGTGGTGTTCGCCAGTCCCGCAGGCCATAACACGATCTCGTTCAGCACGGTGATCGTCAACGGCAACGTCTCGGCGCTCGACTTCAATTCCACCGACAGCAACACCGTGACCGGCTCCTACCTGCAGAACATCAACGGCCGCGGCGTCAACTTTCCGGCCGGCTCCGACTACAACATGATCGCCCAGAGCACGATCACGACGGATTCGACGGGCGGCGGCATCTACCTCGCCGCCAGCGCGACCAATACCATCACGGGCTGCTTGATTTCGAACCCGAAGGGCGACGGGCTTTATATCGACAACGGATCCAAATACAACACGCTCGCGCTCAGCAGCGTGACCGTGGACAGCTTCTTCGTCGCCGTCCGCGTCGTCAATTCCGACAGCAACACGGTAACGGCTTCCTATATACAGAATACCTCGGGGCGGGGTATGCACTTCGACACCGGCGCGGACTGGAACGCGGTCTCTCTGAGCACGGTCATCAGCGGCGGCGCCGGGGAAGTCGCTTTGTACATCACGTCGAGCGACAGCAATACCATGACGGATTCCTACTTTCAGAACCTCATGAACCAGGCCGTGCTCCTCCAGGTCAATTCGAATTTCAATTCGATCAGCCGGAGCACCATGGTCGGCGGCAACTCGTTCGCCGGCGCCCTCAACATCGACGGCAGCGACTGGAACCGGGTGTCGAACTGCACCATGCGAAACGTCACGGGGATCGGCGCCCTGCTGGGCAACGGCGCGGACCATAACGACTTCTCGTCGAGCACCTTCTTCTCCAACGGGGCAGGCATCAACCCGGCCGCCATGAGGCTGGTCCTCAGCGACAGCAACACCTTCACCAACAGCGCCTTCGACAATCCGGGCGGCAAGGTCGTGGAAATCGTGACGGGGTCGGACAACAACACGATCTCGATGAGCACGCTCACGACCGCCAACGGCGGCGGTTGGCCCGCGCTGCAGGTCGCGGACAGCAGCGGCAACCTCGTGACGAATTCGCTGGTCACCACCGCCAACTCCATAACGATCTCACTTCTGTCCGGCGCCAACCTGAACACGATCTCGTTGAGCACCGTGACCTTGACCGCGGGCGGCGCCGGCGTGGCGCTTTCCATCGTCGATGGCGACAGCAACACCGTGACGAGCTCCTACTTTTCCAGCGCTTTCTCCCATGCGGTCAGCCTGCAGACGAACGCCGACGGGAACATGATCTCGCTGAGCACGATGGTGTCCGGCGGCACGACGCAGGACGCGCTGTTCATCAACGCCAGCGCCAGCAACACGGTGACGTCCAGCCTCATGCGGGCGCCTTCCGGCGTCGGTGCGATGATGGCGGGCGGCTCCCACCACAACGTCATCACGCAGAGCGTCATGCTCTCCAGTGGCACCTTCGCCGAAGGCGGCGCGGGGCTGTATATCTTCGGCAGCACGAACAACACGGTCTCCAACAGCATCATGTCGGATCTCAACAACCACGGCGCCTTCCTGCAGAACGGCGGGTCCAACACGATCTCCCAAAGCACGATGGCGAGCGCCACCGGCGCCGGACGGGGACTCTTCATCGCCTCGAGCGACGCCAACACGATCACGGGCTCGGTTATTCGCAACACATCCGGCGACGCGGCGGCGATCGACACGGCGCACCTCAACACGATTTCGGCGAGCACGATGATCGCGACGGGGGGCAGCGCCTCCCTGAATCTCATCGCGGCCGACAGCAACACCGTGACGGCCTGCTACATCGAGAACAGCGGGAGCCGCAGCGTGTTGCTGAACTCCACTTCCGAAGGGAACGTCATCTCTCAGAGCACGATGGTGACCAATACCGGCGCCTCGCCGGCCGTGTATCTGTTCGGCTCGGCGCTCAACACCATCACGGGTTCGAGCATCCTCAATCCCGGGGGCGGCGCGCTGTGGCTGCAGGCCGGCGCGAACTACAACACCATCTCGCAAAGCACGGTGATCGCGGGCCCCGGCGGCCCCAATGCGTTCGCGCTGCTCCTCCAGACTTCATTGAGCAACTCGGTGTCCGGCTCCTACATCCAGGGCTCGACGACGCCGGTCCTCATCGACAACTCGAATGACACGGTGTTCAACTCGAACGGCGTCATGTCGACCCTCGCGGGCGCCAACGGCGTGACGGTGTCGGCGAGCGTCAACTTGTTCATGTCCTCGAACGTGATCACCGGCGGCAGCTCGGCCGCGGGCATCTACTTGGAGGCGGCCAACACCGGCACGCTCATCCTCTCGACGAACACCATCCGTCCCGGCGCGCAGGCCGGCATCTACGTGAAGAACCCGAGCGCGACCTACGCGCTGTGGATCACGTCGAACACGATCCTGCCCGTGCCGAGCGGGGCGCACGATACGTACGGAATATACCTCGACGGCCTGACCGCGGGCGCGACGATCCAGAACAACAGTATCTACTATCGCACCCCCGCCTCAGCCGGGGGCTTCACGGCCTATGGTCTCTACTTCAACTCCTCTGTGCGTCTGCTGATCGATCACAACCGGATCAACAACCCCGGCATGGTCACGGGCGGCGCCTTCGTCGGGGCGAACTTCATAAGCGGCGGGAATGCGTCGCAATTTATTTTCAACGACGTGCACTCCTCAGGAACGACTTTGGGCAGCGCCTTCCTGTTGCGCGCGTTCACCACGCCATCCCTTCGCCACATGAACAATATTTATTCTAGCTCGATGGTCACGGTTGGCTCCCAGTTTATGGTCAGCTTTGACGCGGGAAGTCTGAGCTTCGTCTCCGATTTCAACGACTACTTCAGCTCGAACACCTCCAACAACGGCAATTACGGCGGCGCTATCTGCCAGTTGGGCACGGGCTGGACCGGCGGCGGCTGCCCGACGACGCCCGACCTCAACTCGATCGCGGCGAATCCCCTCTGGGTGAACACCGCGGTCGGTCTCGAGGACTTCCATCCGAAATCCCAGGAGGGGCGCTTCACGAGCGGCGGGTTCGTCCCGGACTCGATTACGTCCCCCACCCTTGACCGCGCCGATCCCGGCGCGTCCTTCACGGCCGAACCCGCGCCGAACGGCGCCCAGGCCAACCTCGGCTCGACCGGCGGCACGCCCGAGGCCTCGCTGACCTTCACCATTCCGATCGCGCTGGCCGGGCCCGCGGACGGCTCCTTCGTCAGCGCGAGCACGCCGACGTTCAGCTGGACCGGTACGGTCCCTCCCTCGTTCCGCTTCAAGCTGGCGACGAACGTCGGGCTGACCGCCCTCGTCGTCGACACGGTCACGGCGAATTCCTACTTCGTCTCGACCGTCACCCTCGTCCACAATACGGCGTATTTCTGGCAGGTGAGCAACGTCGGCGCGACCGGGATTTCCCCCGTCTATACGTTCACCGTCGACCTCGGCTCGCCGACGTACTCGTCTGTGCAGGTCTCGACCGCGATCGTAGGCCCGTTCGTTTCCACGGGAGTCTTTCTTTCTTCCAACATCGTCACGGCTCGCATCACGGTGCAGGATCCGAATGCGGGCCTGGTGGTCTCGACCGGCCTTCCTACGGGGCTGGTGGCCCAGTGGCATTTCGACGAGTCCTCGGGGACGGTGATCGTCGACGCCGGCACGAGCTCTCTTCACGGCTCCTACGCGAGCGGTCCCGTGACGCCCAGCCGCTCGTCAGGCACGAAAGGCGGCCTTTTCTTCCCCGACCAAACTTACGCGGAAGTGCCGCACAATACCGCCCTCGATCTTCAGGACCTGACGATCGAAATGTGGATCTATCCCACATTGTCCTCGATCGGCGGCTGGGCCGGTGTCGACCCGAACGTCGCGTTGATTTCGAAGCGCACGGGCGCCGCCACGCCGCACCCGTATTTGTTGAAGATCGTCAGTGGCGGCCGGTTGTGCTTGGAATCGCACCACGGTGTGTTCCGGAACGTGTGCACCGTCGGGCCGGTCATCCAGCTTCAGCGCTGGCAGCACCTCGCCGTGACGCGGACTATCATCGGCGGAGTCGTCTCGGAGACCATCTACGTCAACGGGGTGTCCACCGTGACGGGCGGCGGGCCCTGGGGCCCGGCCTCGACCAATACCGAGAAATTGCGCATCGGCCAAGACTCGTATTTCGCGGGTACGACGGACCGCACCTACCAAGGCCATATGGACGAGGTCCGCCTATATAACGTGGCTCGCTCCTCGGCGGAGATCCTCGCGGACTACGAATCCGACACCTTGGCCGCACACAACCGCTCGGCGGCCTACAACGTCCTTTACTCGACGAACTCCGGCGAGACGTGGAACTATGTGTCCACCGCCAACGTGACCTTGTCCGGCGCCAACGGGACGACCGGCGCCCAGACTTTGCAGGCGAGCAGCATTCCGTTTATCACGTCCATCTCGTCGCGCACGAACCTCGTTCAGTTCGTGACCTCAGACATGGCGGGCAACGTCTCCACGGCGACCTATGCCGTCCTCGTGGACACCACCTCGCCCAATCCCCCCGGCTGCGCCACGGTCGCCAACGTGCGCCAGTCAGGCATCAACGCGTCGACGGGCATCGTGGCCGCTTTGGGAACCCTCCCGACGACCTTGACGGGTCCGACCTGCGTCGTCATCCGCGACTCGGGGAACTACAGCGAGACGGTGAGGGTCCAGGGCTTCAACACCGCGGGCAACACCCTCACGATCATGGCCGATCCGGCGCTGACCACGCGCCCGTCGCTCGTCCCGATCGTCCCGGGCGCGAGCCCGACCGGCGGTTTCATCATCCAGAACGCGAGCGTGAGCCTCGTCAACATCGACGTCAATCCCGGCGTCGCCGGCCTGCAATACGGCGTCTACTCCTCTTCGCCGAACGTCTCGATCACAAGCGTGAACGTCATCAACACCGCGGGTTTCCTCCTGTCCAACGCCGGCATCGCGATCGTGTCCGGGCGGGACAATGCGATCTCGTACTCGACCGTCGCCGTCGCCGGCGGCGCCACGTTGGGCCTCAGCCTCTACGGCAGCACGCTGACGGCGGTGAGCTACAGCAGCTTCTCGGCCAACGGCGGCGGCGGCGCCTCGATGGCGATCGTCATCGACGGCGGCTCCACGAACACTTTGACCGGCGTGCACGCCTTGGGTGTTGCCGGCTCTGGGCTGCAGATCTTGAACTCCGCGCGGTTCAATACGATCACGTTGAGCACTATCTCCGCCAACGGAGTCAACGCGGCGTTGTACTTCGGCAACGACGGTTCGAGCAACACTTTGAGCCGCAACTGGATCTACAATCCCTCAGGCATCGGCGCATACTTGGTCGGCAACTCGAACAGCAACCTGATCACTTTGAGCACCGTCACGAGCGCGGGAGGCAGCAACGCGCTGACGATCGACGGCTCTTCGATGAATACCGTCTCGCGGTGTTTGATCAATCCGTTGGTCAACAGCGCGATCGGTTTCTACGCCGCCGCGAAATATAACACGATCATGTACAGCACGATGATCGTCTCCGGCGCCGGAGTGGTTGCCGTCAATGTCAGCAACGGCTCCAGCAACACGATCAGTTCGTCGTACGTCGAGAGCGGCGCGGGCAGCGCCGTGTTCCTCGACTTCGGAGCGACGTACAACACCATTTCGCAAAGCACGATTGTCAGCAACTCGGCCCTTGCCGCCCGTTCGGCCCTCGAATTCAACGGCGCGGCCTGGAACCTCGTGACGGGGTCCTTCATCCAAAACCCGGCCGGCCACGCGGCCGTTCTGCATACGGGTTCCAGCTTCAACACGATCACGCTGAGCACGATGGTATCGGCAGCGCCGACCGCGACGCCTGACCGCTACGCGCTCCACGTCGTCAATTCCGCGTCGAACACAATCTCGGCGTCCTACATACAAGGCTCAACCGCGGCGTATGTCAGCGGCTCGACCGGCACGACGCTCAGCGGAAACGTCATCGTCTCAACGAACAACGGCGGCAGCGGTGTGACCGTCGGCGACGGTTCCTTCGGTGCAGTGCTGTCGCTCAATACGATCTCTGCCGGCTTGCAAGCCCAGGGCATTCAATTCGACGTGAACAACACCGGTGGCCTGATCGTCTCGACTAATACGATTCTGCCCGGTTCCCGGTACGGCATCTTCGTCTCCAGTCAAACGCCCGGAGCCGCCGTGTGGATCACGTCCAATACGGTTCTCCCGCAACAGAGTTCGGCGCGCAGCACCGCAGGAATCTGGCTTTTTGGGCTGACATCGGGCGCTACCATCCAGAACAACGCCGTTTACTACCGGCAATCGGGCGGCACCGGGGTCTTCTTCACCTTCGCCGTCTACCTGCAGAAGTCCTCTTGGCTCGTCATCGATCACAACCGGCTCAATCAGCCTGGCGTCATCACCGGCGGGAATTACGGGGGCGTGGTCGCGAGCAATACGAGCAACGTGATCTTCAAATTTAACGACATCCACGACGTCGGAACTTACGATCAGACGCGGTTGATGAGCCTCGATACGGACTCCAACTACTGGACGGTCGAGAGCAATATCTTCATGAGTTCCGTGCCCGCAGGCGTGGGCGTGGGCATCACCACCGCGACGATCGACGTGGACGTCGGCAGCGCGGTGGGCTTCGCGTCCGACTACAATAACTTCTTCAGCTCAAACGGTCTGCTCGGCTTCCGGCTGAGCGGCTTCTACGCCTCCTCGCTCGCAGCCTGGGTGAGCGCGACCGGTCGCGACGCGAACTCGATCGGCGCTCATCCTCTGTGGGCGAGTACGACCCCCGGCGCCGAGGACTTTCATCCGCTCTCGCAGGCTGGACGCTTCCCCGGCTTCGCCGGCGACACCAACACCTCACCGACGATCGACGCGGCCGATCCGGCGGAGGGCGTCGGCGCCGAGACGACGGTCAACGGCGGCGTCGCCAACCAGGGCAGCTACGGCCTGACGAACGAAGCGTCCCGGACTCCGGCGTCGCCCGGTTCGCCGCTGATCGCCGCGGTGGGCGCCTCGAGCATCACCGTGACCTTCACGGCCGTCGGGGCCGACGGCTACATCGTGCAGGCCGCACCGGCGCCTGACTTCGCCGGCGCTGTCTCCTCCGCCGCAGTCCCGGGATCGGCGGGACCGCTGGCACCGCAGGGCCTGTCGATCAACACCACTTACTATCTCCGCGCCGGCGCCGTCTGGGGCGGGCTGACTAAATACGCGCTCACGACCCCGGCCTCGACCGCGACCTTGACCGACATTCCCACGTTGGCCGGCGCGGCCGTGACGGGCGTGTCCACCGGATCGCTGACCTACAACTGGTTGAACAACAACCCGGCCGGTACGGCGTATGACGCGCGCGTATCCACCGCGTCCAACTTCACCGGAAACGTCATTTCCACGCTCACCTACAATTTCTTCTTTACCACCACGACCTTGGCTCCGAACACGACTTTCTATCTGTCCGTCTCGGCCGTCAACCAGAACGGCGTGCGCAGCGCCGCGGCCGTGACGTCCACCATCACCTTGCCTTCGACGCCGGGCTCGGCCGCCGGAGCCGCTTTCAACTCGGTCAACGCCCTATCAATCACGGTGAACTGGTCCTCCGGGACGGCCGTGGGCGGCTACAACCCCTCGATCACCGCGTATAGGGTCGCCTTGTCGAGCGACGGCTTCATAACCACCCTAGTCTCCCCCTCGACGACGGGGCTGGCTTACCAGTTCACCAGTCTCGTGCCGAACACGACCTACCAGGCCAGCGTCGCGGCCGTCGGCCACGCCACGACGTTCTCGAGCGCCCTGCCCTTGGGCACGACGAATACGATCGCGGCGCGACCCAATTTGTTCCTGGTGCAGCCCGGGCCGGCGGCGGGCAAGGACACGTCCTACGGCGAGTTCACCGACACGGCGGGCCTGCCGAACGACCCGGCGCTGAAGTTCGGCGGCTTCGGCGAGTTCCACCACGGCTATATTGAGTTCGATCTGACGGGCGCTCCTTCCGCCGCGCAGGCTTTGAGCGCGGACCTCAAGCTCGTGCGGACCGCGACGACCGGTAATGATCCCCTGCTGGAACTTCGCCGCGTCACCTCCGCCTGGACCGAGAGCGGGATCAACAGCGTCACCCAGCCCGCGGACGCGTTCGAGTCGGCCTACGGTTTTGTCCTGCCGGGCGTGAATACGACCGACATCACGGGCCTGTATCGGGCCTGGCAGACCACGACGAATAACGGCCTGAAACTGCATTCGACGGACAACAGCCCGGACACGAGCGGCTCCTTCGCTTCCTCGGACTATCTCGACGCGACGTTGCGGCCGAGACTCGAGGTCGTGTACTCGAACAACAACTTCGCCTTCCTCACCAACACGAGCATCATCGTCCAGTGGTCGTCGGGCTCGGCCACTGCGGGCTATAACCCCTCTCCGACGGGCTACCAGGTGCAGGCCAGCACGGACAATTTCGCCACCTTGGTCAACAGCGTGGGCACCTACAGCCTGTCGAACACCTTCGCCGGCCTCACGCCGAACACGACCTTCCAGATGCGCGTGCGCTCTTTCAGCGGTCAGGGCGAGCCGACCGACTATTCGACCCTCGGCTCCACGTCCACCTTGGCGAGCGCGCCGGTCACCGTCGCGTCGACCTTCAGCGCCGTGGAGGCCTCGAGCTTCACGGTGAGCTGGGGCCGCAACAACAACCCGCTGTCCGTGACGAGCTACACCGTCGTCTTCTCCACCGATCCGTTCCCGAATTCGAATCCGGCCAATCTGACCTTCACCACGGCTCCGGCGGCGGGTCCGAGCTACAGCGTCAACGGCTTGGCCGCCTTCACGGTCTATTACTTCGGCGTTTCCGCGATCAACCACAACGGCTTGTCCTCGGCCTTCACGTCGTTGGGCTCGACGCGGACCTTGCCCATCTCCTTCACGCCCCCGGTGTTCGCGGGCTACAGCGGAGTCTTCAACAGCTCGGTCACCGCGACCTGGGGCCTGGTCGCCGGCGCGACCGGCTACACCGTATTGGCCTCGACGGAGACGCTTAACCCCCCGGTGACGGTGTGGGCTTCGACCACGGTGTTCGGCGGCGCGACGACCTCGGGCACGCCGGACAGCGCGCCGCTCGCCGCGAACACGACCTTCTTCTTCTTCGCGCGCGTCAACGGCGGCGGCGCTTCGAGCGCCTACGCCGCCTTCCCGGCCACCTCGACCTTGGCCTCGATGCCTACGATCCTCGCCTTCCCGACGATTACGGCCAACACCATTCTCTCGACGTGGACGACCGGCGTGCCCGCCAACCCGAACGGGACGCTCTATGAGCTGCAGATGTCCACCGCGCCTAATTTCACGGGATCGGTCACGTCGTCGGCGACCTTGAACGTCTTCGTGAGCTCGTCCGGACTGAGCCCCAACACCACGTACTTCTTCCAGGTGCGCGCGATCAACAACAACAACATGCCGTCGGCCTTCAGCGGCACGACTTCGACCGCGACCTTGGCCGTGGCGCCCGCCACGGCCGTGACGACCTTCCCGGTGATCGGCCAGACCTCGATGACCGTCACCTGGCTGTCGGGCGGCAACCCGCTGAACGTGACGAGCTACACCGTGGTCCTCTCGACGGACAATTTCTACCCGAACGCCAACCCCGGCAACGCGTACATCGCTTCGACCATGCCCGCGGGCTCGCCCCTGACGGCCACGTTCGTGGCGGGCACGCTCAATCCAGACACGACGTACTACCTGTTCGTGGCGGCGATCAACCACGAGAATATCCCCAGCGCCTACACGGCACTGGGCTCGACCAAGACCTTGTTCAGCGTCCTGTTCCCGGCGATTCTCGACAACCAAGGCGGCGACGCGTTCTTCCGCAAGACCAACAGCGGCTTCTATAACGTCGATTTCGCCGACAGCAGCGGCGCCCAGCTCACGAAGTTCCAGGTCAAGGCCTCGACGTCGCCCAACGGCACCGGCACCGACCTGGTCGCCTTCACCGATGTCATCACCGGCATCGCCGCGGACAGCTATACGACCGACTGGGCCCTGCCCCCTGCCGTTTTCACGGCGCTGTACGAGGGCGTGACGAACTACATTACGGTCAAGGTGTTCAACGGCCTGGGCAACTCGACGACGAACCAGGACGTGTTCTTCGTGCAGAAAGACACCACGGCGCCGACGCTCAACAACTTCCAGGCCGGCGACAACACCGTCCGCTCCGCGGCCGGTACTTTATATGACGTCGACGCGGTCGACATGGCGAGCAAGCTCTCCAACTTCCAGTACAGCGCAAGCGCGCTCAAGCTCTCCGGCGACCAGTCGGTGATCCCGTGGACCGACATCGCCGTGGTGACGAACTCGACGGGCCTCGCCACCGATTGGGCGGTGAACTTCGCAGCACTTGGCTCGGGCCCCACGAACTACATCTCGGTGCGCGCCTGGGATCAGGCCGGGACCACGACGACGATCGTCGATGCCTTCTACATCCTCAAAGACACCGTCGGCCCCACCGTAGGCCTCACGGCCCCCGCCGGCGCTTTCGTCTCGGCTCTCTCGGCCATCTCGGGGACGGCGGCCAGCTACTACCCGCTTAAGGGAACCGAGGTCAGCGTCCAGCAGACGCCGCCTGCCGGACCTTACTGGGACGGGTCGGCGTTCATTTCAGGCACGCCGGTGTTCTTCGCGGCGACAGGAGGCACGAGCTGGACCTACGCGCCCGGAATCACCTTCGTCAACGGCACCTCTTATCAAGTGGTGGCGCGCTCCTCGAACACGGCGAACCTCTATTCCTCGACCTATGCGACGGCCACGTTCACCTTCGATCAGTCGACGCCGACCGTCGCCGTGACCTTGCCGGTGCCGTCCTCGACGATTTCTTCGCTGCCCGCCATCAGCGGCACCGCCGCCGACCCGGCGTACAACTCGGGCCTGTCCGCCATCGAAGTACGCCTGCGCCGCAACGCGGACGGCCTGTGGTGGAACTGGTTCACGGAGACTTGGAGCGGCGTCCAAGTTTCGAGCGTGGTGGGCACCGCGAGCCCGTGGGGGCTGGCGCCGTCATCGGTGCTGCAGGCCAACCTGGACGACGGGGCGAGCTACTTCATCGCCGTGCGCGCTTCCGACAACGCCACGCCGCCCAACGCCGGCGACTTCCTGCTGCAGGGCGCGACGTTCACCTTCACCGACACCACGTCGCCGGCGGGCAGCACCGTCACCGCCGTCGCCGGGACCGCGCCGGGCTCGATCGATCTGACGTGGAACGCGACGGGCGACGACGGCAACACCGGCACCATCCTGCTCGGCGAGTACCGCATCTGGTACTCGACCGACAGCGCCGACGCGTTCAGCACCACCACCGCGCAGATCGCCTTCTCGACCGGGATGGTCGTGCCCGGGGCCGCGCAGAGCTATACCATGACCGCGCTGACTCCGGGCGTCACCTACTACGTCCGGCTGTTCTTGGAAGACGGCGACGGCAACTGGTCGAGCTTTTCCAACCAGGCCAGCACGATCTCCGCGCCCTCTCCCTCGAACTCGATCATCGGGCACGTCGTCAACGCCTCGACGCAAGGCATCACGGCCGTGCAGATCGACTGCTGGAACGCCGCCGGAGCGCTGGTCTCCACCGTCTTCACCGTCGCCGACGGCAGCGGCACCTACACCGTCACCGGCCTGGTCGGCGGCAACTACAAGATCCAGGCCAGCTGGACGGCCAACGGGATCACCAGCTCGGTCTGGCAGGACGCCATTGCGATGGGCTCCTACGGCGTAGACTTCACGCTGGAAATCAATTACGCTCTGGCCACCTTGACGGGCACCTTGGGAACTTTGGGGACGGCGGGAGCGGGAGGCTACGGCGGCACCGGCTACGGCGTGGCCGGCGTCGGCGCTCTCGGCTCGAACTACTTTACCGCCAGCCATATCGAGCTGTTCCAGGGCGGACATCAGGTCGGCCAGGTCGGAGTCAGCGAGAACGGCCGCTGGACGATCGCGGGCCTGCTTCCGGGCACCTACCAGGTCCGGGCGTTCACCGCCGGAGGCTACACCGAGTTCATTACCGTCGAGCTTCAGGAGGGCGAGATCCACGTCGTCGGGTTCGTCTTCGATCCTCTGCCGGACGCGAAGGTGTTCGCCTTCCCCAACCCGGCGCGCAATTCCACCACGATCCGCTTCGAGAGCTCGCTGTTCCCGCTCGAGTCGCAGGTGATGATCTTCGACCTTGCGGGCAATCTGGTCCGCGAGATCCCGGGCTCGCAGATCACGTCGCCGTCGGCGGGCACCTACCACGCGGCGTGGGACCTGACCAACATGCGCGGCGAAAACGTGGCGTCCGGCGTCTATCTCTTCATGGTGAAGGTCCGCGGCGGCAGCGACAGCCAGAACGCCAAGGTGACCAAGAAGATCGCGGTGGTCCGATGAAGAATATCCTCCTCGCCGCTGTTCTGACCGTCCTGGGCGCCCCGGCCTGGGCAGGCCTTCTCACCGGGCAGGGCGTGTCCTTGGTCGATTCGACGGGAGGCCAGCGCAGCACGTTCAGCAACAACGAGAAGCTCGGCGTTTCCGTGCAGGTCAACAACGGCATCGCGAGCCTCAACCGCATCGCCTTCCAGTTCGACATCGTGGCCCCCGACGGCGCCACGACCTTCCGCCACGCGGGCAACGCCGTTCCCGGGACCGTGGGCAATTCCGCCGCGCAGGTCAACGGCTTGCCCGTGTCGGGCTTCTTCCGCGGGCCCGGCGTCTACACCCTGAAGGCTATGGCGACGCTCGACGGCGTCACCTTGACGCAAACCGTCACCTTCACCGTTTCCTCGCCCAACATCCTGCTCATCTATCCGCCCAACGGCTCCGTGGACCTCTCGGACAATCCGTTGAACTTCCAGTGGTTCTCGAGCGGCGCCACCTCTTACCGGGTCACCGTCGCCGACAACCCCTCCCTGTACAACGCTCCGTTTATCCAAACGACTGCGGGAGCGCCCTCGCTGACCTATCCGCAGAACCCGACCGACCCGCGACAGCGCCTGGCGGCGGGACAATTGTACTATTGGGGCGTGGAAGGATTGGACTTGAACGGCAACGTCATCGCGCGCAGCGAGGTCGCCTCCAGCTTCTCGATGCGGGCCGCGGCGCTGACACGCGACCTGGCGGTCACCGCGATTACCGCCACCGGCCCGGCGGCGGCCGACGGTTCCATTCCGTTCAGGATCACGGTCGCCGACCAGGGCGGAACCGCGGAGACCGGCGTGCAGCTGAGCTTCACCTTGGGCGGCCTGGCCGCACCGGGCGCGCCGCTCATCATGCCCGCTTTCACTGCCGGGGAGTCCAAGGATTTCAACCTGCCCGCCGCGATGCCGGCGGATCAAAATTCGAGCCTGGCCATCGCCTGCGTGCAGCTGTTCGACGACAACGTGCCCAACAACTGCAAGACGTTGACCGTCACCCGGGCGTCGTCCGGCGCAGGCGCGGGCACCGGCTTCGGCTCCGGCGAGCTCACCGCGGAGCAGATCTGGGCGGCGATCCGCGAGCTGCTGCGCGAGCGCGGCATCGACCTCGACGACTACTCCGTCATCGGGATGGAAGGCAGCTTGACCCGCGCGGAGCTCCTGTCCCTGCTCGAGCAGCTGCGCAACGGCTCGGCCACCGCCGTCGTCAGCGGCCCGCCGGTCGTGTCGGCGCCTCCGTCGTCGACGGCGGGTCCCTACATTCCGCCGGCGTCCAAGAAAGAGGCGCCGCTCCCCCCCGACGCGCCGGCCGAGGACGCGGAGAGCCTTCAGGAATGGAAGGGCATGACGGAGGTCGCGGGGAAGGCGAACCGCTCCTTCACCATCAGCTCGGCCGCGGTCTGGAAGAAGCTGTGGTCGGCTCTCAGCGACCAGAAATTGCCCGCGATCGATTTCAAGAAGGAGATGATCGTCGGCATCATCGGCGGCAAGGAAGAGCGCGCGGACACCATCGCCGTCGACGGCGTGCAGCAGACGCTCAACGGCCTGCTCGTGCGCTACCGCCTCGTCGTGCACAAGCGGCATCTGGAGATCGACGGACCCAAACGCGCGGCGAAACGCTCCACCGTGCCCTACGTTCTTCGAGTCGTGCCCCGCAATTCCCTGCAAGTCAACTTCGAATTGGTCAAGGAGAATACCGATGATTAAGCTCAAGCTCATGCTCTGCGCGCTGGCGCTGACGTTGGCGCCGCTCGCGGCGTACGCCGCGCCGGTCGCGGGAGTCGTCATCTCCCTGACCGGCAAGCCCCAGATCAAGGCGGCCGGGACCTCGGCTCTCAAAAAGCTGGCGCTCAACCGCTTCGTCTACGAGGGCGACACCGTCAAGACCGGCCCGGGAGAAAAGGTCGGGATCGCCTTCGTCGGCGGCGCGGAGCTGCGCATCAACGAGAACTCGGAGTTCGAGATGGAATCGGGCGGCGGGACGAAGCCGACGAGCGTGAAGACGTCGCTGGGCCAGGGATGGACTCGCCTGCTCCACGGCAAGTCCGGCATGCGCATCCGCACGCCCGTCGCCGTGTGCGCCGTGCGCGGCACCGAGGCCGACGTCGACATGAACGGCCGCATGACGGTGAAGGTGTATGAAGGCTTCGTCGACGTCGCCAACGAGCAGGGCACGCAGTCGATGACGGCCGGCCAGATGTCCCAGGTCGGCGGCGCGGGTCAAGCGCCGTCGGCGCCCAAGGCGATGGACGCCTCGGACTTCGGGACCTGGCAGAACGGGCTCAAGCCTGCGGACCTGGAAAAGAGCCAGGGGCTGCTCAAGCAGGCCGCGGAGAAGAACCGGACTTTGGAGCTGGAGATGGACAAGGACGGCCAGAAGAAGAAGGTCAAGATCAACCTCGAGAAGAAATAGCTGAATGCGACTCCTCTGTTCCGTCTTGATCGGGGCCTTCGTTTTGCTTCTCGGCTCCCCGCCCGCGCGCGCCATGGACTCGGCGAGCCTGCAATTCACCGTCCCGGCGCCCGACCCGGTGCAGGCCGGCGAGACCTTGGCGCTGCAGGCGCTGGCGGTGAACACGGGCAGCGCGCAATGGGATCCGGGCACGTACTACTGGGTCGGCGAGATTTACGACCTGGATTACCACCTCATCGCGCGCACCGAGCAGATTTCCCCTAAAGACGCCGTGCCCGCGGGCAGCGTGGCGTCGATCTCGCTGCCTTTCCACGTTCCCGAGACGATGTTCGGGCGCCGGCTCTACCGCGTCTTTCTCGTCAAAGACGCGCAGACCTTGATCGAGTCAGAATATAAGGGCTTCCAGATCATCTAGCGGCCCATTCCTCCTCCGCCCCAGACCGTCGACTACCATATGGAAGGCAACGTGACCGTCGCCTTCAAGGGCTCGAGTTCCAACAAGTGGAAGAAGCCCTCCGGCGCTACCACCGTCAACAGCGTGGGCAAGATCAAGGAGTCTTCGTATCTGTTCAACCTCTACCTGCTTCATGAGCCGGGAAAGGTCGTCGATCCGTACATCGTCGTGGCCAACTTCTACGCGCCCTGGGGCACGATCTACGCCGGCGACATCGCCCCGCAGCTCAATCCGTTATCGGTCGCCGGACAGGGGATGCGCGGCGGCATGCTCGAGCAGAAGCGCGGCCGCTTCGACTGGGCGCTGCTGGGCGGCCAGACCATCACCTCTCAACCCGGCACCGCGCTGACCAACGGGCGCTACGCGCGCACCCTGTACGCGGGCAAGGCCGGCGTCGAGCTCGCCGCCACCGTCAAAACCAGCGTGAACATGTTCCTGAGCAACGACGAGACCGGCTCGCTGAGCTCGGATCCGAAATCAGCCAACTTCCGCGGCCCCAGCCTCGTCGCGCAGAAGAACTCCGGGCAGGGCCTGGATCTGAGCTGGGAGCCCCGCCCGAAGCTTAAATTTCTCGTCGCGTACCAGAAGAACACCTTTTCAAACGGAACTAATGTGGCCAAGGTCGCGGACACGGCCAAGCGCGTCGAGATCGGCTGGGAGCGCAAGACCTTCAAGCTCAAAAGCTACGTGCAGGAGGCCGGGACGAATTTCGTCGCCTTCGGCGCCCCGGCCGTCGTCGGGGACCGCCGCACCATGGACGTGTCCCTGAGCGTGTACCCCGCCGCCTGGTACACCCTCTCGCTGGCCGCCAATCAGTACAACGACAACCTCAAGAACAATCCCGCGAAGGTCACCACGACCCAGCGTGTGGTCAACATGGGTCACGGTCTGCAGTTCAAATCCAAGACCTCGATCAATTTGAACGTGTCGCTCAACACGGCCAAGGGCAAGCCCTCGACGGCCCTGGACAACCAGACGACGACCATGGGCCTGGGGATCGGCCAGGGCATCAAGTCGCACAGCATCTCGCTCAACGTTCAAAGCAGCCAGTTCCGGGATAAGAACGGGCTGGCGCATAACCTCGACACCCAAATCATCGGCTTCTCCTCGAGCTGGAGGCTGCCGCGCCGCTGGGGCCTGTCTCTCGGTCTGACCAACACCACGACCAAGGATAAGAAGGACGGCTCCAAGCGCACCTCGAGCACCTTCGGCCCCGGCCTCTCGGTGCCGCTCAACGCGAAGTGGACGAGCCAGTACTGGGGAACCTACACGGCGACGAAGAACACCTCGCCGGCGTTCCCCGCCGACTCGACGTCGCTCTCGGTGAACTCCGAGTTCACCTGGGCGCGGACCCCGCAGAACAACCTCACCTTCGGCGTCGGCGGCAACCGCGTCAAAGACAAAATCATCGCCGCCAACACCACCAAAGAAATCACGGCTTCGTTCCGGTGCTCGTACTCGTTCTGAAGCCGCCCCTCTCTTCCTCGCCGTTACCGCCAAACTGCTATTGATAATCACTCGTCCCGGGGAGAGTCATTATCTATTCAAATAGATCAAGCAGGGTACGGCAACAACGGGAGGCCTGACCCCTACTTCTTGTTTTTGACTTTCGCGAGGAAGGACTTGAGGCCGCGGTCGTCGGGGGCGAGCTTGAGGGCCTTGGTCCAGGCGTCCTCGGCTTTGTCCATGTGGCCGAGGGAGTAGTAGGCGGAGCCGAGGCGTTTGAGGGCGGTGAGATCGGCTGGTTCCAAAGCGAGGATCTCATTTAATACGCCGACGGCGAGGTGGTACTTCGCGTCGTAGATGTGGTGCAGGGCGACGAAGTGCTTGTACTCGAGGAAGGTCATCCCGGGCGTGACCGCGTCGTTCGTGAGCGACGGGTGCTCGACGAGGAGCATCTCGAGCAGCGCCCTGAAGTCGGCGTCCTTGGGCTTGAGCTCGACGGCGTAGCGCAGGCCGTTGTAGGCGAGTTGGGCGTCCTCCGTCATGGCGAGATAGCCTTCCAGCCCGCGCAGGGCCATGCGCGAGGCCTTGTCCGACACGGGGATCGCCGGGGTGATCTTGATGACCTTATCCAGGCGCGAGCGCAGCGAGGTGATCTGCGGATCGCCGGGATCCTGGTCGAGCAGGACCTCGAGCGCCAGCAGTGCCTTTTGATAGAACCCGGTGCGGATCATTTCGAAGGTCTCGCGCCGCTTCTTGCGCGTGAGAATGACGATCTGGCGGCGCGCCTCGAGGATCATGGTGTCGGCGGTGCGCTGGTTCGGATCCTCTTTGAGGATCTCGTTCCACTTCATGATGGCGCGACGGTAATCCCCGGCCGTGTAGAACTCGAGGGCGGCTTGGTAGTACTGCTGAATCGCCGGGGACGTCGCCCCAGGGGCGTCCGCGGCTCGCGAAGGCGTCGCGCTCAACAGCAGGGCTGAGAGCAGGAAAGCCCGGTTCATCCGTCCTTCCTCAGCTCTCGAATCAAACTGATCTCGATCCGCCGGTTCTTGCCGCGGCCCACGGCCGTTTCATTTCCCGCCGCCGGGCGATGCTCTCCGTAGCCGCGCGCGTGGAAGCGGTCCGGCGGCATGCCGGAGCCGATCAGGTATTCGATAACAGAAAAAGAGCGGGCTGCTGATAACTCCCAGTTGCTGCGGAAGCGGCCGGACACGATGCGGACGTTGTCGGTGTGCCCTTCGACGAGCACGGGGTTGGGGATCTTGGCGAAGAGCGTCGCGAGCGAGCCGAGGACCTGCTCCGCGCGCGGGTTGAGCTTCTCGGAGCCCTCGGCGAAGAGCACGGGAGCCGGCAAGGTCAGGCGCACGTAGCGGTCGGTGATCTTCACGCCGAAGTCCTGCAGCTCGAGACGCTTCATCTCGTCCTGGATCTTGACGGCCATCTCGGTCTCGCCGAGGCGGACCTGCGCGTCGTTCGCCTGCTTTCCCTCGGAGACGTCCTTCTCGATCTGGGCCAGCATGCGCTGGTGCTCGGGGGCCTTCTGCGAATAGGCCGAGGCGAAGAGGAACATGAACAGGATCACGAGCGTCGACATGAGGTCGGCGTACGGGACCATCCACAGTTGTGTCAGGTCCTCGTTCACCGCGCGATCGCTCCCCGGCGGATGATGATCTCGACGCGGCGATTGCGCGCGCGCCCCTCGGAGGAATCATTCCCGGCGGCGGGATGATGCTCGCCGTAGCCGGCCGCCACGAGCCGCTGCGCCTCCACGCCCTCCCCGGCGAGCCTCTCGATGACCGAATAGGAGCGAGCGACGGACAGCTCCCAGTTGCTCTTGTACGGCGAGTTCGAAAGCCGGACGTTGTCGGTGTGGCCCTCGACGATGACCTCGTTGGGCATCTCCTTCAGCACGCGCGCGAGCCCCGCGATCGGCGCGGCCGCGGTCGCCGACAGGCGGGCCTGGCCGCTGCCGAACAGCGGCTGGTCGTGCAGGCGCACACGGATCATCTCCCGCGTGACCTCGACGTCGGCGAACAGCCTCTTGAGCTCCTCGGCCGCCTTCTGCTCGAGAAATTCCTGGGTCTTGGGCTCGACCTTCGGCGCCTCCTCGACCACGTCCTTCGCGTCGAAGGCGCGCGCCAGGGCCGCCTGCGCCTTGGAGTCCTGCTGGGTCATGGCGAACATGACGAGGAAGAACAGCATCAGGTTCGTCATCATGTCGGCGAGGACGACGAGCCACAGCGGATTGTCCTCGGACTGGGACGGCGCGACGCGGTGCATGAAAGGAATCATGCGGCCGCGCTCTTGTTATATTTTTTGGCCCCTCCGCGCCGCAGGTAGAAGGACATGTAGCCTTCGAGCTTGCGCGAGACGAGCCAGGGAGTGTCGCCGCGGACGAGGGCCAGCATGCCTTTCGAGATGAGCTCCCGGTTGAGCATTTCCTCGTCGGAGTAGAAGTTCAGCTTGGTGGCGATGGGCAGGAACAGGAAGTTGGCCGAGAAGATGCCGTAGAACGAGGCGGTCATGGCCACCGCCATCGACGCGCCCATGGCGCCCGGGTTGGTGATGTTGCGCAGCACCTGCACGACGCCGATCAAGGTCCCGAGCAGGCCGAAGATCGGCGCGAAGGTCCCGGCGGCGCGGAAGATCCCGCTGACCTGCTGGTGGCGGTAGCGCGTGGAGACGATGTCGCGCTCGAAGCGGTCCTTCATCGTGTCCTCGTCGAGGCCGTCGAGCATCATCTGCAGGCCGTCGGCCAGGAACGGATGCGGAGCGTTGGCGATCTCGCCCGCGAGCGACTGCGTTCCGGCGCGCTTGGCTTTTTCGGCGAGCGCTACGAAGGTGGTGATGAGCAGCTGCGGCTGCGGCCGTTTGGGCGGGAAGATCATCATGCTCAAAGCGCCGGGGATATGTCGGATCGCCGACCAGGGATAGCTGATCAAGACCGAGCCCAAGGTGCCGCCGAAAATCAGGATGATGGCCTCGGGGTTGAGCAGAAAATGGATCATGTGCCCGACGCTGAGGATGAAGAGCACGACGCCGATGCCGACCGCGGCGCCGATGATCGTCATGAAGTCCATTCAGGCCTCGTTGCGCATGTTAGGGCTGGCGCGGCAGCGGAGTGCCGGGCGGAGCGGCCTGGGGAAACGGCTGCGAGGCCGGAGGCAACGACGACCCGGCCTGCGGGAGCGGCGGTGAGGCCTGCGCCCGGCTCTTGTTCAGGACGACCTTGTTCTCTTTGGCGAGAGCGGAGAGGGCCTTGAGCACGCGGCCGATCTCGATCTGCGCGGCCTCCGCGGAGAGCTCGCCCGAGAATTCGATTTCCTGGGCCAGCCACTCGCCGAGGCCGGTCTTGAGCTTGGGCAGGATCTGCTGCTTGAGACTGGCCGAGGACTTGATCGCGGCCGCCAGGCTGCGCACGGGAACGTGGCGGCTCAAGGTCATCAGGCCGGCCTCGTCGAGCTGGGCGATGTCATCGAGTACGACGATTCGTCTTTGTAAGCGCTCGCCCAACGCGGGGTCCTGCGTGCGTAGCAGATGCAGCAGCTCCGCCTGCAGGCCGACCGAGGCCGAGTCGAGGATGTCGGCGAGCTTGTCCTCGCCGCCCATCATGAAGTCGATGCGCGAGCGGATGAACTCCTCCCAGCGCTTCACTTCCCCCTCGTTGAGCAGGTTCGGCTTGCTCAGTTCCGCCAGCACTTGCTGGCGGGTCTTGGGCGGCATGCCCGCCAGGGCCAAGGACGCCAGCGGCGGGGGCAGGTACTGGACGATGGTCGCGGCCAGGTGCGCCGGCTGGTCGCGGATGAGAAGATTGAGGGCGGGAACGTCGCGCTCTTGAATGAACGCGAAAGGCAGCTTGCGTCCGCTCGCGCCGAGGATCTCCGCGGCGGGAGCGGCGCCCGGCAGGGGCAGAAGCGCCTCGTTCTTGGACTGGAAGTCGGCCTCCATTCCGCCCTGACCCTGGCGCTGCGGCGTCGCGGCGGACTTGACGGTCTTGGCCGCCTCGCTGAGGAACAGGAACAGCGGATCGAGAAAGCGCTTGGAGATCATGAACAGCGCCGCGACGGCGACGAGCAGCCAGAAGAAGGAGAAAATCCATTTGGGGTCGAGGAACTTCTCGCGCAAAGACGTCTGGCCTTTCCTCTGGAAGCTCGTCTTCCCCAGGGTGACCGTGTCGCCGCGCTCGGCGTTGAAGCCGATCATGCGCTCCGCGGTCTGCTGGGCCAGCTGGACGTTGGCCGCGGAGGTGCCTTCGTCGACGATCACCGTCACCGCGACGCGGCGGACCAAAGACGACGGAATCTCCAGGGCGGCGACGACGCCGGGCGTCTCCTTTTCCAGCACGCCGGGCAGGACCTCGACCTCGTTGCGCCGTTCGGCGCCGGAGCGCATCTCCACGTTGACGATGGCGATGAGGTCCTCCGTCGCCAGAATCTGTTTGAGCGCGGCCTGCAGGCGCTTTTCGATGGCGCTTTCCAGCGCCACCTTGGCCTCGATGTCCTGCGCCGAGGTGCTGCGGCCGGTGGCCGCCCTGGCCGAGGGGCCGGGCATAAGCGAAAGAGCCAGCAGGAATAACAGCGTTTTAGTCATCTTTCTTCGACTCAAAGTATAACGATCCGGTGTTAACGAATTAAGACCCCGGGGTACCTATTAGGAAGAAGGCTAACAGTCAAATCCCGGTTCGTCAAGCCCCGGCGGGAAGTCGAAATCCCTTGGCCCGCAGGCGGTATAATACCCGCATGGCGGGTATTTCCATACGTATCCACGAGGGATCGGGGCCGACGGTCATCTACCTGCCCGGCCTGCACGGCGACTGGGGCCTCATCGGCGCCTTCCGCCGAGCGCTCGGTCCACGGGTGCGTTTCGTGGAATTCGCCTACGCCAAGGATGAGGTGACGCTCGAGGCGCTCGCCGAGGCGGTGCACGCGGAACTGACCAAGGCCGGCGTGACTTCCGGCTGGCTGCTCGCGCAGTCCTTCGGCTCCCAGGTCGGCTGGGCGCTCATCGAGCGCGGCTTCCGCGCCGACGGCGTCGTGCTCGCGGGCGGCTTCGTCAAGCACCCCTGGCCTTGGGGCGCGCTGTTCTTTCGCGCCGTGCTGTCCTCCCCCTCCTGGCTGATCGGCCCGGCCTATCGCGGCTACACCGCGGTCTGCAACGCGCTCGCGCGGCGCGGACCCGAGGAGGCGCGCGAGCTGATGGCCTTCGCCGAGAACCGCGGCCCCGCCGAGTGGCGCGCGACGGCGTGGCGCCTGGTCCTGATCGCCCGCGCCGACCCGCGCGGCGCGGCGCGGGCTTTCCGCTCGCCGGTGCACTACCTCGGCGGCAGGCTCGATCCGCTCGTGCCTTGGCCGATGGTCACGGGGTGGCTGGCGCGCGAGTGCCCGGGCTATAAGGGCCGGACGATTTTCCCGGCCGCCGATCACAACGTGCTGGGCAGCGCCCCGCGCGAGTCGGCCGCGCGCGTGCTCGCCTGGCTCGGCGCCTAAGGCGCGGCGAACCTCCAGCGCAGCCGCGCGGAGAACGTGCGGCCCACGGCCGGAACCACGAAGCGCTCGAGCCGCCCGCCCGAGCCGGCGAGGATGCCGCGCGTCGCGTAGCCCTCGTCGAGGACGTTGCGCGCCCCGAGGCTCACCGTCCACGCGCCGCGCTCGAGCGACGCGTCGAGGTCCATCGTGCAGTAGCCCGGGAGCTTTCTATTGAGGTTGCCCTCGTCTCCGAAGAAGCGGCTGGAGCCCACGCACTGCCCGCCGGCGCCCGCGCGCAACCCGCCCGGCAGCGGCACCGAGGCGCCGGCCGAGAGCCGGTGCTTCGGCACGCCGGGAATCTCCGCCCCGGGATTGACCGTCTGCGTTCCCGTGAACAACGCGTCGTCGAGCACGAAGCGGTTCTCAAAGGTCGCTTCCGTGTAGGAGTAGTTCAAGTATGCGTCCGCCTTCCCGATGCGCGGCCGCAGCGCGACCTCGAAGCCCTGGCGGCGCGTGCGGTCGATGTTGCGGTTGGAGCCGAAGCCGCCGACCGGATCGAAGACCGCGTAAATCTCGTCCTGGGCCAGGGAGCGGTACGCCGCGACGTCGGCCTCGCCCCAGGCGGGGTGCCTCCAGGCCGCGCCGATCTCGGTGTTGCGCGTCTTGACCGGCCGCAGGTCCGGGTTCGAGGAGAACGGCCCCAGCGCCGAGAGCTCGCCGGCGGTCGGCGCGCGGAAGGCCTCCGAGTAAGACGCGCGCAGCGACGCGCCCCGCCCCGCCTCCCAGTTCACGCCGACGCGCGGAGAGGTTCGCGCGTAGGAACGCATGCCGTCGTCGGTGGGCTTGGTCCGGTTCTTGAAGTCGAGCGTGGTCCGGTCCCAGCGCGCGCCGGCGGTGAGAGTCGGGCCCGAGGGCCAGAGGTCCGCCGAGCCCGTCAGCCACGAGCCCAGGCGCGTATCGCGCGTGCCCGTGGCGGTTTTAAACGCCGCCGCGCCGAAGAAACCCGCCGAGGCCGACTCGGCTTCGGCTCGCGCCCCCTCCACGCCGCCGTTGAGCGTCAGGCGCCGCCCGGCGGCGGTTCCATCGGCCGTGAACTGACCCGCTCCGCCGGCGGACCGCAGCTTCGCCGAGCTCGCCGAGATCGAGGTCCGGCCCTTGTTGAGCGGCGTGTTCTCCAGGCGCTCGCGGAACTGGCCCAGGACGGCGCCCGACAGCCAGCCGGCGAGCTTACGCCGCCCGTTGAAGGCGACCGCGTTGAGCAGCGAGTCGGTCTTGACGATGCTGACGCGCTGGCGCGGGTCGGACTCGAATTCGCCTTGTCGCAGGGAGCCGCCCTGGTCGAGGCGGTCGTCGGCGAACTCGTAAGTGAGCCGAGCGTCCCCCTCGTCGGAGCGCCGTCCGACGCTGCCGTTGACCGACGTCATGCGCGAGGAGGCCCCGCGGCGGTAGCCGTCCTCGCGCGCGTGCGCTCCGGCGGCGGCGTAGTCGAAGCCGCCGAGCTCGCCGCGCACGGACGCGTCCGCGTCGGCGCGTCCGTAGGAACCGGCCCCGGCGGAGGCCGTCGTCTCGGTTTTTTTGGAGCCGCGCTTGGTGAAGATCGCGATCACGCCCGCAAGCGCGTCCTTGCCGTAGATCGTGTTCGGTCCGGGCAGGACCTCGACGCGCTCCACGGTTTCAAGCGGTATCAGCTGCCAGTTCACCTGGCCGAGGTCCGCTTCGTTGACGCGCACTCCGTCGACGAGCACGATCGTCGCGGGTCCGGGCGCGGCGTTCCACCCGCGCAGGTCGAGCGTCGGCTGGAGCGGATTTCCGGTCTGGTTATAGAGGACGACGCCGGGCAGGCGGCCGATCGCGGCGGCCACGGTGTCGCCGCCCAGGCGGCGCAGGTCGGCGGCGTCGAGGACGCGGACCGTGCCGGGATAGCGGCGTTCGTCGACGGGAGCGTCGGGCAGGCGGGAGGCGGACCGGACTTCCTTGAACAGCGTGTCTTCGACGAGGGCCGCGGAGCGCGCGGCGAGGGGCAGGGACAACAGGACGGCGGCGAGGACGACGGGACGTGACGGGACCATGGGCGGGTCCTCCTTACTCGAGGTTGCCCGACGCAGGTCTCCTGACTTACGGGTCGTCGCCCTAACTGCCTCGTCTTCCCATCCCGTGCTCGGGACAGTGACTCCGGCGGGCTCACCGTTTACAGTGGCGGTACCGTGCCGGATTTACACCGGCTTCCTTCTGATGCGTCGGGTGCGGCACGGCGAGTCTAGCAAATCGCCGGGTTTAGAATCTGACGCTGCCGCCGAAATTGAAGTACTTCGAGTCCGGCGAGCCTTTCTGGCGCGTGAGCTCGTAGCCGAGGTCGAGGACGACGTTCCCCCATCTGAGCGCGACGCCGGCGCCCGCGGTGAGCGAATTGGGCTGGGGCTGGATCTTGTAGCGGGTCGCCACGGCGGAGACGTACGGCGCGCACGGGCGCCACCCGGAGTATTCGAGCCGCGCCGAGCCGCTGCGCTCGGGGAAACCGTTGACGAGGGCGGCCGTTTCGGTCAAGCGTGGGCGGAAACGGACGGCGGCGGGTAGGTCGTCGAAGTCCTGGTCGTAGATCGTGCGCGAGGCGTCCAGAGCCAGGTTGAAGTCCCAGGCCGTGAGCGCGGCGTTGACGCCGAAGTCGTGCTGGTTGATGATGACGATGCGCTCGGGGAGAAGCACCGCGGTTCCGGGCACAATCTGCGAGTGGCGCGTTTGCGCCCACCACGCGCCGAGCTCGAAGTCTTGAAGCCCGGACTCCTCCTCCCGGCCTTCGTCGAGGATGAAGGTCCAGGCGCCGTCGACTCCGAAGGAGCGGTTGGCGTAGGCGTCGTTGCGCGGCGTCACCGAGGCGTTGAGGCCGAGCGAGAGGTTCTCCCCCTGGAAGGCGCCGCGCGCGGAGAAGCTTCGCGTCGTGCCGGTGCTCCCGTCGAAACGGTAGTCCGAGTAGCCGCCTTTTAGGCGCCATTCGTCTCCGTATTGAATATAGCCGCCGTGCCCGACATAGCCGCCCGTGCCGAGGGTGTTGCGCTGACCGACCTTGAACAGCGGCTTCGAATCGCCTTCCTCCGCGCGGGACGCGGCCGGGGAGAGCAGGAGTAGTCCGATGAACGCGGCGGCAAGTCGTTTCATGACGTGTATTTTAGCAAAGGTGTCGGACGTTTGCCGCGCCGGCCGGCGTTCGGCGCCGCGCTCGTTGTAGTAGAATGGCGGCCATGATCTGTCCGAACTGCGGCAAGACGCCTCCCGAGCCTTACGCCGCCGACTGTCCATCTTGCGGAATCGTCTTCGCCAAGTGGAAGCCGCGCGCCCTCGAGCCGGGCCGGGCCGCTCCGGTCGAGGGCTTGGCGCCCGTCGACGCGGCTACGGCGGCCGGCAAGGCCTCGGTCCTGTCGCGTCTGGCATGGGCCGCCGTCGCGGCGTGCGCCGTCGGCGGCGGGATATACTTCCGGCCGTCGGCGCGGGCGCAGCGTCTCTTCGAGGAGGGCGCCCGGCTCAAGGCCCAGGGCTTCGTCGAGGAGTCTCGCCGAGCGCTGACCGCGGCGGTGGCGATCGACCCCGGCGGGGTGGGCGTGCGCGCCGGCCGGTTCCTGCGCACCAAACTGCCGGTCCACCGGGTCGCGGAGGACGCCGTGGACCGGAACATCCAGGGCTTCAACAGCATGGCCAAATGCGACCTCGACGGCGGCGCCGCCATTTTCATGACTTTGACCCAACAGTACCCGGACTTCGAGTGGCCCTACGGCAACCTCGCCATCATCTATTCCCACCGCGGCGCCCAGGGCCAGGCCGAGGTGTCGCTGCGCCGCGCGCTCGCCATCAACCCCTGCTACGTGGCGGGCTGGCTGCACCTGGCCGACGTCCAGATCCGCAGAGGCGACGCCGCGGGCAGGACGTCGGCGATCGACTCGGCCCTGCAGTGCGATCCCGAGGACTGGCTGGCGCGGACGATGCAGGCCGACGCATCGATCAACTCCGACACCTATATGGACGTCCACCTCTGCCAGCAGTAGAGGTTCCCGCTATTCGCCTCCGATCAAGATGAACGGCGCCCAATAAAAGGGGTGTTCATATCCGGCGCGCCGCACATCGGCCCGCGCCAGGCGCAGGGCCGCGCGCTTCGATTTTCCTTCCTTCAAGTGCGCGAAGAACCGCCCGGCGAGCATCGCCGTCGAATCTTCCGCGACGCTCCACAACGAGACGAGCACGCTGCGCGCACCGGCGTACTGGAACGCGCGCCCCAGCCCCATGACGCCCTCGCCGCTGATGTTCCTGCCGACGCCTGTCTGGCACGCGGTCAGAGCGACCACGTCGGCCGACAGCTTCAGGTCCATGACCTCGCTCATCGTCAGAAAACCGGTCCCCGCGCCGGGCCCCAATTGGTTGAGCGCGAGCGCCGGCTCGCGCAGGCCCGGGGCCGCCCCGTCGAGCAAGCCGTGCGTCGCGAATACGATATAGCGATAGCGCGAAAGATCGCGGCGCGCCAGCTCCTCTTTGTTCGCCGTCGCGCCCGTGAGGCTCGCCACCGTTTCTCCCGCGAACGCTTTCTTTTCCAGATCCATGGCGAGCGCGCCGGTCAAATCGAGGCGCGGGAGGGGCGAGTCGTCCCGGCCGACGACCTTCGCCGACCCTGCGCCGCGGCGCGCCCCGCCGGCGCCCATCGTCTTCACGACGGCGCGCAGCGTATTCAAGCGTTCCGGCGTCAGGGCGGCCGTTTCCCCTCCCCCCGCGGCGGCGCGCAAGCGGCTGTCGGACGGTCCGAAGACGGGGTCGGCCAGGATGAACATCGCGTCCGGCGGCGCCGCTCGCCGCGTGAAGCGCCGCGCGACGGTCAGCGCCGTGGCGGAATACTCGTATGCGACGTCGCGCTCGTCGCCGACGTAGCGCACTTCCACGGGCACCGGGCCATGGCGGCCGGCGGGCATCAGCTGCCTCGAGGGCGCGGAGACGACGAGGCTTTCGAAGGGAAGGATGCCGAGGACCTCGTCGGGCACGATGGTCAGCTTCGCCTCCGCCGGGATCAGCGGGCGTCCGTCCGGACCCTTGGCGTTCAACGCCGGCTCCAGGAGCAGGCGGTACAGCCGCCGGCCGAGCGCGGGATCGTACAGGGCGAGCTGCGCGGCCCCGGTAACGCCCGAAAAGTAGCCGCGATAGCGTTTGACGAGGTCGCCCAGCTCGCTTCGCGCGAGCTTCACGTCGTAGCTGTGGGCGACGCGGCCGGCGATGACGACGAAGACCTTCGTGTAGGGCCCGGTCACTTCATACTCGATGAGGACTTCGCCGGGGACGAGCGCGGTCTCCTCCGGGTACAGGGGCAGAGGATAGCGCACCGAAGCGTACTCGGGGAAGTCCTTGCGCAGAGCGGCGACGACATCGTCGCGCCGCGCCTTTATTTTCACGAGCTCGTCTTGACGCATGCGGAACTCCGCCATGCGGTTGCCGCGGAAAGCCTCTTCCACCGCCGCCGCCAGACGGGAGGTCTCCAGCGCCGCCGCCTTTTCCCGCTCGGCGCGGTCGGGAGGAAGATCCGTTTCCGGTTTTCCGTAGCGGCGCGCCGCCGCTTCGGCGAACAGGCGTCCTCTCGTGAACTCGGCATGCCGGAACGATTCGCGCGGGCCCCCCGGCAGACGCGCGGCGATCCGCACCATCCCTTCGAACGGCTCCAAGTGCGCTTGTCCCCAATCCTCGCCCGCCATGTAAAAAAGACGGTGCGCGGGCGACAGCGAATCGCGCTGCCGGTCGACGAGGTTCTCGGCCCGGGTGAAGTGCTCCGCCGCCCCGGGGTCGTTGCTCAGCCCTTCCTCGGCGAGCCCCAGCCCGGTCTCGGCCGCGATCATCCCGGACATTTGCTTGGCATTCTCTTCTTGAACGCGAACTTTTTGATAAAGCTCTCGGGCCGAGGCGAAATCTCCTTTGAGGAGATGGTACTTGCCCATCAGGATATGATTTGGATTCACCGGCTTGAGAAGCTCCGCCGCCTTTTCGGGCTGGCCGGAGTAAAGGTAGACCCAGGAGAGATTGACCCGCCCGCCGAACCAATCGTTGATCGCGAGAGACTTCAAGTACCCGTCGCGGGCGCCGTCATAATCGCCCGTGCCGGCCAGCCCGGCGGCCGTCTCGTTGAGCGCTTCGGCGATCTTCTTCCGGTCGCCCAGGTAAGCCGCCGCCTCGGATTCCGCTCTATAATGCTCGAGCGCGTCGGGCATGTCGCCGATCTCCTCGTAGAATGCGCCGTTGAACTTTTCAGCCGCGAAGACGGCTTTGCGGCGGCCGCTGCGGCGCGCGACCGCCAGCATTTGTTCGTTGCACGAGATCATCCTCGGATAATCGCCGAGGAGCCCGTAAAGGATTCGCGTCGCCGTCAACGCTTGGATTTCGGACTCGACGTCGTGATGGGCCGCCGCCAAACCGCGCGCCAGATGGACCTGCGTCAGTCCCGTCTTGAAATCGCCGTCGTTCGCCGCGGTGATTCCGAACCCGACGTGCGCGTTGATCTCGTTCTTCGTTTCGCCGTCCTCGCGGGCCAAGGCGATCGCTTCGGTATATTCCGCGCGAGCCTGCGAGTAGCGCCGCGCGTCGGCGTCGTAGCTCGCCAGGCCCGTGAGCGCGATCACGGCTCCGTTCTTGAAGCCCGTCCGCCGCGCCGAGGCGAGCATGCCGCGCCACGCCTCGGCCTGTCCTTCCTTGTCGCCGCGCGCGCCTCGCTGCTGGGCTTCGTTGAAGAAGCCGTCTGATTCGGCGTTCGCGCGCCGTTCTTTCGCGTGATCCTCGGCGAGGGTCATCTGCTCTTGTCCGCGGCTCGCCTCCCGCGCCGACTCCGCGGTCCGGCCCATGAGCTCCAGCGCCCGCGCCCGCGCCGCGCGCGCGTCGCCTTCGCGGTAGAGGTCGGCGGCGGCGGCATAACCGGCGACCAGGCGATCGAAAGTGGCGAGCGCCCCGGCCGCGTCGCGAAGCGTCATCTGCGCCTCGGCGATGGCGCGAAGATCCGCGCGAGCGCTCTCGTCCTCCTCGCCCTCCTCATCCAGACGCAGGGCTTCACGCAGGCAGGCGAGCTGTTCGGCGTTCCGGCCGAGCTGCTGATGAGTCTGGGCGAGTTCGCGCTGGACGAACGCCTCATATTGCTTGTCGCCCGCGGCCCGCAGTCCGATGAGGGCCTCGGCGAACGCGCGCAGCGCTTCTTCGGGACGGCCCAGCCGGCGCAGAGACGCGCCCAAATAAGCCGCCACGACCCCGGACGCCTCGTCGTCCTTCCGCGCCTTGACGAGCGGCTCGACGGACTTGAGCAGATTGACGGCTCCCGCGAAGTCGCCGTGCTGATATTGGGCGAGGGCTTTGGCGAAATCGTTCGCGCTGTTGTCGGCGGCGTAAACGGGAACGGTCGCCAACGAGGGCAGTACGAGCGCGATGACGATCACTTGTCTCATGCCCGCCTGATATAGCCCTGATTCCCGCCAAATACAAGCCCGCCGACTTGACAAGACGGGGCGGCCGCGCCATCCTCTCCGGACATGAACTGCCCCTCCTGCGGGAACGGCAACGCCGCCGGCGCCCCGTTCTGCCAGGTCTGTTATGAAGTTCTCGTCAAGAAGGCGGCCTCCCCGAGCCCCAAGCTCGCCGTTCAGCCGGCGGCCGCCGCGCCTCCCTTTTTGACGCCGCCCTATATCGCCGCCGCCGTCCTACTGTTCGCGGTCATGGTCCCCGCCAGGCAATGGCTGATGCGCGCGTTCTGGCTGCCCGACTTCGTGAACCTCGCCTTCCACGAGGGCGGACACATCATCTTCGGGCTCCTGGGAGCGCGCTTTATCCTGGTGGCGGGCGGGACTCTGATGCAGTTGCTTCTTCCGGGAGCGGCCATGTTCCACTTCCTCAAACGCGAAGAGCGGCTGTCGGCTTGCGTCGCTTTATTCTGGCTCGGCCAGAACTTCCTCGGCATCGGCCACTATGTCGCCGACGCGCGCGCCCAACAGTTGGAGCTTGTGGCCGGAGGCGTCCACGACTGGACCTACTTGCTCGAAACGCTGGGGCTGCTCATCCACGATGAGGGCCTGGGCGCGGCCGTCCAGATTTTCGGCTGCTTGGTGATGGCCGTCGCCGCGGTCGCGGCCGTCCGCCTGCACTTCCAGGGGCGGCGCTAAACGAACATCGCCAGGAAGGCGTTGAAGCGACGGGCGAAGTCCGCCAGGAGGCCGTGGAACTGCAGGGGCTCGGCGTACACCTCGACGGGCCGGACCATGTCCACGGTCGCGACGGGGATGGTGAAGCAGAACGTGGAGCCCGAGCCCTTCCAGGACTCGGCCCAGATGCGGCCGCCGTGCAGCTCGACCATGGCGCGCGCCAAGGTCAGGCCCAGCCCCGTGCCGTTGGCCTGGCGCTCCGCGCCGCCGGCCTGCTCGAACATGCCGAAGACCTTCTCGAGGTCCTCGTGCGCGATGCCGCAGCCGGTGTCCTTGACCTTGAAGAGCAAAGTCCCGGCGTGCTCGTACTTGCCCTCGGAGACCGAGACGGTCACCAGGCCGCGAGCGGGCGTGAACTTGATCGCATTCGAGATCAGGTTCATCAGCACCTGCACGACGCGGCGGTTCTCGGCCGCGACACGGGGCAGCAGCGGCGCGAACTCCTTGGCGATCTTCACGCCCTTGGCCGTGGCCATGGCGCGAAGCGAGTCGGCCGCGTCGTCGACGAGCAGCCGCGCGTCACAGGGTTCCTTGACGATCGCGAGCTTGCCGGCCGCGATCTTGCTGTAATCCATGATGTCGTTGACGAGGCCCTCGAGCCTCATGGTGTTTCGGATCGCCAAGGAAAGCATCTGCTTCTCGTCGCCCTGGAGGCGGGTCTCGATCTGCTCGGAGAGGATCTCAAGGCCCAGGCGGATGGACGTCACCGGCGCGCGCAGCTCATGGGCCAGATAGGCGGCCTGGACCTTGGGCTCGGGGCGGCGGGAATTGGGAATGAAGGGAACGGGAGCCGGAGCGGCCTTCGGGGCCTCCCGGATCACCATGTCTTCCCACTGCGGCTGTGTCGCGTCCATATCCATAGGGTAACCTCTCCCTGTTACAACCCTATTACGGCTAAACTTACGCTTGGCCATGGAACTTTTTGACACCCTCAATCGTATGATAGTTGCATGACAGTGGACTGGGACGCCCTGATCGACGCCCACGCGAATAAAGCCTATTGCTTCGCCATGGGGCTGTGCGGCAACGAACAAGATGCCCGGGAGCTCGTGCAGGAGGCGTTCGCGAAAGCTATGGATCGAATCCAGACCCACGACACCACGTTGCCTTTCGAGGCCTGGTTTTTGACGATTTTAAAGCGTATTTACCTGGATGGGGCTAAAAAATACGAGAAAAAATATGGGCAATCCATAGAAGAGCCGATCACCGAAAGCGGCCTGACGGTCGCCGACGCGGTGGCCGATAATCGGGAAGTGTCGGTTCTGGAGCGTTTGGAGCGAGAGGAGAACTCGAAGCTGGTCCGGCGGGCGATGCGGGCGTTGACGCCGGACGCCCGGGCGGTTCTGCTGATGATCGATTTGGAAGGGATGGGCTACGAGGAAACGGCCGAGGTGCTCGGCTGCCCGCTGAACACGGTGCGTTCGCGCATCGTCCGGGCGAGAATCGCTTTGCGCGAGCGGCTGACGGCCCTGGAGGCCACATTATGAATGAAAACGACGAACGGCTGGCGAAGGCGGCGATGAAGTCCTTAATCGTGCCCGCGCCCGAGAGCTTGAAGGCGGATCTCAAGCGCATGGCGCGCGCTAAAAAAACGGAACCGTCGCTGTGGGATGCGTTACGGGAAGCGCTGTCGGGCGACGCGTGGGCGTACGGCGCCGGCGCGGCGTTCGCGGCGGCGGCGGTCGCCGTCGTGATCGTGAGGGCCGTTCCAGAAAGGACCAAGCCGGTCGAGACCGTGGCCGTTGCCGCGACCACGCAGGCTGAACTCGCGGATCTGTGGGCCGACGACGACGGAGGCGATCATGATTAAGCTCGCGCTCGTCCTTCTGCTCGCCGCGCCCCTCCACGCCAAGCCGCGCGCCCCCCTGCCGGGAGCGGACGAGCTCATTCTCAAGATGCTGACCGGGCCGGAGACGAGTTACGTCGCGGTCGAGCGCGTTCAGGTCTTCGCGCCTGGGAAAAAACCGAAGGCGATGACGGTGAATATCAAGGCCGCGCCCGGAGGAAAAATCCGGCGCGAGACCGCCGGCCGCAAGAAAAAGCCGGGTCCGATCGAGCTTTACGTCGAAGACGAACCCGCCGGGAAGAGACTGGCTCGCCTGCGATCCTTGTATGAGCTGACGGTCTCGACCGGAGGCGTCGTGGCCAAGCGCAAAACCTGGAAGCTCGAACTGCGTCTCAAGACGAGCGTCGTCCTGCGGCGCGCGCTGTGGGTGTCGCGCGACGAAGGGCTTCTCATGAAACGCGAGACCTACCGGGACGATGGCACGCTCGCCCGGCGGGAGCGGCTGACCAAGCTCGAATTGCCCGCGGCCGTCGATGCGGCGCTGTTCGCGGGCGTGGCGCCGAAAAAGCCTTGGACGCCGTCCGGCGTCGTCCTCGCCGGCGAGAAAGACGGAACGCGGACTTATACGAACGGCCTGGAAAGCTACACGGTTAAGGACGGACGCGTCAGCGGCGATCTCGCCGAAGACGACGCGGCGCGCGCGGCGGGCCGGTGAGCGTCTTGGACCAGGAGCGCCCGAGAGAGAAGCTGGCGCGCCGGGGGCCTGAGGCGCTCACCGACGCGGAGCTCGTCTCCGTGATCCTCGGAGTCAACGCGCGCCGCGCCGAGACTATCCTCAAGGATAGCTCCGGGAAAGGACGCGAGGCCGCGCTCGAGGAGTACGCGCGCCGGCGACGGGCGTTCGATCCGCGCCCCGTTGTGGACGGCGCGCGCGCGGCCGCGGGCCTCGTGCCCGCCGAGGTGCGCTCGGCGCGCAAGGAGCACTTCCTGGTTCTGTGCCTCAACGCCCGCCGTCAGCTCCTGCGCGTGGAGACGGTCTCGGTCGGCACCTTATCCGCCTCGCTCGTTCATCCGCGCTTATGTGCTGCAGCACATAAGCGCGGTTATGTTGCGGCCGCAGTTATGTTGTGTTCGACGGCTTCTTAGACGAAGCTAGCCCTTCCTGACGCAACATAATTCGGAGCACTCTTTGGCTCGAATCGCGCCAAGGAGACTCCGATCATGTTTGAAAATCTGTT
>JACRDP010000018.1 GCA_016212855.1 Elusimicrobiota bacterium | reverse complement strand
CCGCACAGCTCACTGGACGACATGACGCCAACGGAGTACGAACAGCTACACAATGATAAGATGAAAGACGGAACTGCTCACGGAACGCAGGTTCGTTAAGAACTCAACTTAACAACGGCCCTCAAACGGGGGTAAGGTCGGCCCATATCCGCGATGCCGCGTAAAACCTTCGGAGAAAAATACCCGCCGTGATTCTTGACTCTTAGCCGATACGCAAGATTTCGGATGTCGTCCTCCTCTTGCGGCGTCAAAGCCTTAGAATCCTTGCCTTCGTTCACAAGAACACGCGCCCATCTGCGAAGAAATATTCGATCCTCTTTCTCAAGATGAAATATGGGGCCATAGCCGTCATTGAGTATCTCAGCGAAGATCGGAAGCGACTCACCTGACACATACGTTCTAATTTTTGAAACCGGCTGTCCGCTCCACAAAACCAATGCATGCGCCATTAACGCTTTACGCTCATCCCTATATTTCTCACGTAGCCGTTCAAGGCATCGAACATGGATGGGGTCGGCATGTCCACCGTGGATTGTTAGGCGCCAACGAACATAGGCGCCTGCAGGCTCAACTTCGACATTTGGCGGGCGTTGTCCGTTCTTGATGGCTTCTTGAAAAATGATGTTCTTCCCAAGGCCCAGTTCGTCGACCACTCTCGACAGTCTTAGAACTTCCATTAGCAGGCGGTTGGTAGTATTTCGCTCGGAAGAAAACCAGCGATTCGCAAAATAGCGCGATTCTTGTAGCGCAAGGTTGCTTATGGAAACTTTATCTGGATACGCCTGAATAACAATGTCCCCATCTGCTTCATAATACGCTGCATGGGCAACCGCATTAGCGAATGCCTCCTTCAGCGCCCTTGGCGGGTAGGGAGGCTGATCAATTCCTAATTTGTGTTTCGTCCAATCTTGAATTCTTTCCACAAACTCCGGAACGAGAACCTGATACAGGCCGGCTATCTGATGATTTTCAGTAGGCGTGCCATTAGCATCGTGATAAACAAGACGATAGCGCGTCTCCCCGAATAAAATCTTTGCCGTTACTTTTCCATTGATTCGAGTCTTATTCAGAATTTCATCTGTGATATTCGCGGTACCGGCGAATGTGATGTCTGGCCGCTCAGAAAGTAGCCGCTCTGAAAACTTCTTCACAAGGCCGGCATTGTATTCAGATGACGAGTCTTGTGCTGAACGGTCGGCCAACCCCGGTAGTTTTACAGTGAGTTCCATCATCTCTTCAGGTGCCATCTTCTCGGAGGTCGTTCCTGCCGCCTTATATGCGGATCGATTCCATAGAACCAATGCCCCGGGATTTTTCACACCGATCACAATTATCCAGGCACTTCCCGCCTGTCTTGGCGAGATTCCGATGCATGCCTGCGTAGGACTCAAATACTGGTTAACATGCTGCGAGATCGCAAGTTCTTTCTGTCTGATCGTGGGCTCATCGTAACCGCAAAGTGTCCCATCATCCTTAACCCCGACAATAAGCCATTGCGGGCATTCCTTGGCCATTGGCCCAACTCTATTCCCGAATGCGGATAGATCATGCCCATGCGCCTGCTGCCAGTTTTCTTTTAATTCGACATTGTCTGCGCGATGCTCAACAAGTTCGCCGCGTTTTGCGCATTCCAGAAGTTCTTCAATAGTTCGAATCATTTCATTTCCTCATGAACGATACATGCTTCGCGCAATTGAACGCTAGGGCGCCCTAACGCCACGCTGTGCCGCGCGCGCTACAGGAACTCCATAAAGAAGGCGCGCGTCGGCACAAGCGCTTGGTTCGGCAGTCTACCTATCACCACAGGGCGGACGCTCCTGTTTACGAATTGCCTGTTCGATTTCCATTCGTCCGGACTGCTGCGCATTTGGCGTGTAGATGGCCGAATAGCAGATTGTGCCGGAACAATTCCGTTTCCAACAGTCCGCTCTGTCATGCTTAAGGACCCGATCCTTGACGTCATGCGATTCACCGACGTCCAGCACCGTCCATGCCTCCCCAGATTTGCACCAAATTATGTAAATGCCGGAACGTGAGTCCAAGCTATTTGGATCAGTCCATGCTCCTTCAATCGTATAGCCCCAGCGCTGAAACGCCATAATCCCTCCGTCTGCGTTTTATTTACCCCGGCTGAGAACCTCTGTTAAGACGTCAATGAACTTCTGGGATTCCGGCGCAGATGTTGGATTTCCACCGAGCGCCTCTCTTGTGGAGCGGACCAATAGTAGATGGGGGCGATAGAACCAGAAAGCCGCGAGGAAGGCGATTCCGAAAAATAATACAGCTCCTCCGCCGGAAGCTTGCTGCCCCAGCATTACCACACCTGCTAGGGCTAGAACCACCCCAACAATTAAGAGGCCCGCACTGCGTTGCCAGCCATGGGAGATCGAATCGATAGAGCTAAGCGGAATAAGAACGGCCGCTTCACGAAATAAAAACTTTTTGCTGTGCATGCTTACGAACTTCTCAGTAAGCACCAATCTGCACAGTTCATTGCCTACTTTGACCTGCGCGGATGCAATCTCCCTCGGCTGAATGTTGGCCTCGCTCATTTTGTCTCCGATGATGTTTAAATATTTGATGCGCCATCCTAGCTGCCGAACGAATATTAGACTGACCAGCTTAATTCGGCATTGGAATCAGCCATCTTCGGATTGTATAGCGAAAACCAGGATATTGCCACCATTTCCATCCCAAATTTTAAAACGTGATAGACTGCAGAGCTCTTTCGTATAATAATCCCCTAAGGAGAATCACATGCCCACCACCACCGCCAACAGCAGCATCGAATCCCTGCTCGGAGCCGACGCCAAACTCCTCGAGCACAAGTGCACCACCATCCCGAAGGAGTCCATCCATATCCCCGGCCCCGACTCCGTCGACCGCCTGTTCGGCGGCTCCGACCGTCCGATCCCGGTGCTGAGGAACCTGCAGTCCCTGTACAACCACGGCCGCCTCGCCGGCACCGGCTACGTGTCGATCCTGCCCGTCGACCAGGGCATCGAGCACTCGGCCGCCGCCTCCTTCGCGCCGAACCCGATCTACTTCGACTCGGAGAACATCATCAAGCTCGCGATCGAAGGCGGCGCCAACGGCGTGGCCTCCACGCTCGGCGTCCTGGGCTCGGTGGCGCGCAAGTACGCGCACAAGATCCCGTTCATCCTGAAGTTCAACCACAGCGAGCTGCTGAGCTACCCGAACACGTTCGACCAGACGATGTACGGCAGCATGAAGCAGGCCCGCGACATGGGCTGCGCCGCCGTCGGCGCGACGGTGTACTTCGGCTCGGCCGAGTCGCGCCGCCAGATCTGGGAGGTCAGCCAGGCGTTCGACCAGGCTCACCAGCTCGGCATGGCCACGATCTTGTGGTGCTACGTGCGCAACAACGCGTTCAAGACCGCGGAGAAGGACTACCATGTGTCCGCCGACCTCACCGGCCAGGCCAACCACCTCGGCGTCACCATCCAGGCCGACATCATCAAGCAGAAGCTGCCCGAGAACAACGGCGGCTACAACGCGATCAAGGGCTTCGGCAAGACGAGCAAACTCGTGTACGAGAAGCTCACGACCGACAACCCCATCGACCTCACCCGCTGGCAGGTCGCCAACTGCTACATGGGACGCGCGGGCCTGATCAACTCGGGCGGGGCCTCCTCCGGAGCCTCCGACCTGGCCGAGGCCGTGAAGACGGCAGTGATCAATAAGCGCGCCGGCGGCATGGGCCTGATCTCGGGCCGCAAAGCCTTCCAGCGCCCGATGAAGGAAGGCGTGGGAATCCTGAACGCGATCCAGGACGTCTATCTCGACAAGAAGGTCACGATCGCCTAAGCGGCCGCGCTTCGCGTCAAGCCAAGTAAAAAGAAGGCCCTCGGCGGGAAAATCCGCCGAGGGCCTTCTTCTTTGGAACTAAGCTTTAGTGCGGCTTGCCGCTGTGCCCGTTCAGCACGATCTCGATCTCGCCCCACAGCTTCTCGACGGTGATCGGCTTGGGCAGGAACTGCTCCGCGCCGGCGAGCAGGCCTTCGACGCGGTCGCGCGGATCGGCGTAGCGCGTGGAGGCGGAGACGAAAATGACGGGAGTGTCCTTCTGCGAATCCAGGCGCTTGACCTTGCGGCACAGGTCGAAGCCGTGGACGTCGGGAAGCTGGACGTCCATGATGATGATGGACGGCTTGCTCTGGCGCAGGGCCTTGATGGCCTCGTCGCCGGTACGAGCGCCCGTGACTTCCACGCCCTTCAACGACATGACGTCGATGAAGGTCTCGCGGAAGTGGTCGTCGTCTTCGATGATGAACATCGGTGAAGCGGTCATGTACGTTCTCCGTTAAGGTTTGGGGGCGGCGCCGGTCGCATTTAGGATGAGACGCTTGACCGGGCCGGCGGCCCGGTAAGCCAAAGTTTTATCGGCGGAGTCCATCGCGTCGATCTCGTCGATGAGGCGAGACTTCTCCGCGACGGCACGGGAGAACTCATCGGCGTTGATCATCACGCCGTACCGCCATGAAGCCGACATCGAGATGAAGCGATCCACGGTGTATAGGCGCGACTTCTTCGCGCGATACGACGCGACGTCGGCCGGGACGGCCGTGAACTGGGCCTGGAGCTTCTTGTAAGCGGCGTCGAGGTTGAGGAAGCCCTGGCCTTCGACGTTGGGGCCTTGGCCGGTCTTCTCGAGGGTGGCCATCACCGCGTTGACGATCGCGTCGAGCTTGTCGCCCTTCTCGGTGACGCCGAACATCATGACGAGGAGCGCGATCGCGCCGGCGAAGCCGGGCGTGGACATCGAGGTGCCGGAGATGGCCTTGACCGTGCCCTTCTCGCCGTCGGTGCGGTCGGCGTCGCCGAGGCCCGCGGGCCACGCGCCCTCGATGTTGTGGCCGACGGCCATCGCGTCCGGCCGCTGGTCCTTGTAGTTCGGGTCCTTCTTGGTGGTGGGCGAGCCGGGGCCGCGCGAGGAGAAGTAGGCGGCCTTCTTGGTCTTGTCGGAGGCCGCGACGGCGATGACGCGGATCGCGCCGGTCTTCGCGTCTTTATAGGTGACGATCGCGGGAGCGCCGATGGTGTTCGCGCCCGAGCCGGCGTTGCCGGCGGCGAAGACCATGATGTGGCCTTCGGAGGCCAGCTTCTTGACGAGCTGGGCGTCGGGGCCGTTCGGGTCGCCCTCGTCGTCGCCCCAGGAGTTGGAGATGACGAGGTTGCCGTCGTTGCCGGCCTGGGTCAGGGACTTGAGGATGTCGTCGGTCGTCGCGGAGCCGTTCAGGAAGGTCTTGTAGTGGGTCGTGTTGCGCGACCACGGGGCCATGTGCAGAACCGTGGAGGTCACCCACGAGCCGTGGCCGATGTCGTCCACGTTCGCGCCGGAGGTCATGTTCTTGACCTCCTTCACGCGCTTGAGAAGAGGGTGCGACGTGTCCGCGCCGGAATCGATGACGCCGAATTTGGGTTGGACGGGCGCCGACTTGAAGACCTTGGCCCACAGGCCGGACCAGAAGCCGAGCTCGGGCTTGCCCCACATCTTCACCGCTTCGGCCTGGACCAGGTCGGCCTTGACGATCTTGAGGTTCTCGTCCATGGTGACGGCGCCGCGCGCCGAAGGGTCCATCGTCTCGGGCATCGTCGGCACGGGGCGGATGATCTTGCGCTCGGCGTTCTTGTGGACGGTGAAGCCGCGCTCGGTCATGAGCTTGGCGAACTCGGCGGCGGCGCCGCCGTCCACGCGGATCGTGGCCGCGTTGATGCGCGCGTAGGTCGCGAGCGGGGTGGCCTTGTAGGGCTCGAGTGCGGCGGAGTCGAGGCCGGCGGTCTCGAGCTGGGCCAGCATCGCCTGCTGCAGGCGGGTGTACTGCTCGACGCCGTTGGGCAGGTTCACGTCCACGTTCGAGATGTGCGCGTCGTGCAGCTTGGTCTGCTTCTCGCCGAACATCACGATCAGGTCGACGGGGCCGGCGCCGCCGCTCGAGGCCGCGCCGCCGTTGCCGGGGTTCGCCGGGCCCGTGGCCGGGGCTTGCGCCGCGGGAGCCTTATCGCCGGGCGCGAGCGAGCCGACCGCGAGGCCCATGGCCGCGACGGCGGGCAGGAAGGCGCTCGCGAGCTTGACGCCGGTGACGGCCATCACGCCGCCGATCATGAGTTTGGTGATGAACATCGCCGCCGCCGCGATGTACGCGCCGCCGAAGTAAAAGAGGATGATCATGGGCAGCAGCATGCCGCCGGCGCCCGAGCGGTCGATATAACTCTGGAAGCCGGCGCGCGCGCGCTCCGGCAGCATGGCCGACAGGATGTGGCTGCCGTCGAAGCCGGGGATCGGGATCAGGTTCCAGATGCCGAGCAACGCGTTAAGAAAGGAGAACATCACGAGGCCCGCCACGACGCCGGCGCCGAGGCCCGCGGCGATCGCGCCGGTGACGGCGAGCGCGCCCGCGGCGGCCAAGCCGAAGTTCACGGCGGGGCCCGCCAGGGCGACGATCGCCGAGTCGCGGACCGGGTTCTTGAAGTAGCTCGGCTCGAACGGCACGGGCCGCGCGCCGCCGATGATGAAGCCCATCGTCAGGAAGGTGAGCAGCGGGACGAGGATCGTCATCACCGGGTCGATGTGGGAGCCCCACGTCAGCGGATTGAGGCTGGCGCGGTCGGCCGACTTGGTCTGCTGAGGGATGTACAGACGCGGCAGCAGAGCACCCGAGCCGTTCGGCATGATCAGACGGGTCTCGCGGAGGCGGCTCCAATCGATCGTCCGGTACGTGGACATGCGGGCCGTCGGGTCGCCGAGTTTGTCCGCCGTGCGCGCGTGGCCGATCTCGTGGAGCACGAGGGACAGGATGATCATCGGGAACACGGCCAAAGAGCCCAAGGTCAGCATGGCTCCGGCGGCGACGCCGCCGGCGGCGAAGCCCATCGCGGCCATGCCGAACAGGCCGGAGTTGCCGCCGCGATCGTTGTGATCGGGGTCGGTGCGGTCGTCGGGCCCGCCCTCGCCGCCGCGGCGGCTGGGGTTGCCGAGATCGTCGATAGGGCCGTCGTTCTTGACCGGGTTGCCGAGGTCGTCCACGGGCTCTTCGGGAGTGCCCTTGTCCTTCTTAGAGGAGGAGCGCAGCGCGGAGCCGCGAGACTGGACCTCGTCGCCGGAGACGGAGGGCGCGGACAGATCGGTCTTCAGGGCCTCGCCGTCGAACTGCTTGCGCGCCTCGGCGGCCTGCGTCTCGGCGGGCTTCTCGGAGGCGGACGGGGCGGACAGATTCGAGCGCAGTGTGGCGACGGCGGCGGCAACGGCCTTGACGCCGGGAACGGCCGCGGCCTTAGCCGCGGCGGGAGTCGCGATCGCGGCGCTCGGCGTCGCGGACACGGCGGCGGGAGCGACGGAAGCCGCGGGAATAACGGCAACGCCTTGAAGCGCAGCCGGAGCGATCGAAGGAGCGACGAGGACCGGAGAGAGGGTGAGGGCCGAAGCGGAGAGAACGGGGATCGCGTTGACGCCGGAGTTCACGCCGAGGTTCGAGCCGACCGCGCCCGAGGCGCCGCTCGCCGCGGAACCGCTCACGGCGCCGGTCATCGTCTGCGCGGCGGCGTTGTACGCGCCCGTGCCCGGAGACAAAAGGACGAGGGCGAGGGAGAGCGCGAGGGCGATCAGGGCTTTAAAACGCTTCATCGTGGTGAGGCTCCTTGTTCCGTCTGATTCGATTATAACGGCCAATCCGGTTTCGAGGGCGGGTCATAGGTCCCAACGAGGGCCTGGCATTGGTCCCAACGTCCGAAAGGCCATTGGACTCGATTGTTGGGCCTAGCGCCGTCCTTAGGGCCTAGCGCGAAGGTACCCTGTTAGCGCTCCGTCGAGAAAACCGGATTTTTCAGCGCTTTTTGATCGGGAAGATCAGGGCCGGGGACAGGAAGTCGATCAGGGCGCACAAGACCATAACGCCGCCCGCGATCCACAAGACCGTCATCGTGGGCAGCATCGCCATGAGCCAGCCGTAGAACAGCACGCCGGCGATGGCGAAGATCAACTGGTAGAAGAACAGCGCCGAATAGATCTTGCCCTGGCTTTCGTTGTAGGAGCCCGCGACGACGCGCGTCGTGAGGCTCGTCCACACGGCGATGGCGGGCGCGCCGAGGGTCGCGGAAAGGAGCATAAGGCCCGCGGCCAGTTGCACATGACCGGTGAAGAACAGCGCCGCGTAGGCGAGCCAGGACAGCCCGTGCAGCCACGACGTCCACTTGCCCTGGCGCTGAAGACGATCCATGCCGGTCGTCGAGTCTTTCAACGCGGAAGCCAGAAGCTTGGCGCCGCGCAGTCCCGCCCAGGCGCGGATGTCGCTCGCCGCGCTCGTGGACTCGAGCAAGGCCAGCGCCTGGGCTTCGGTGCGGCCGAGCGCCGCGCCGACGCCCTTCGCGGCCTCGGCGACGAGCTCGTCGGCGAATACGCCGGGAGCCTGCCCGCTCCGGTAGCGGGCCAGGACCGCCGGAACCGCGCTCTTGAAGGCCGCGGAGGCGGCGTCGAGGGCGTTCTCATCGAGCGCGGGCTCGCGCGCGGCGAGTTCCCCGCGGAACACGCGCGCCGACGGCGCCAGCGCGTGCTGCTCCGGGTCGCGCGCGAAGGCCATCAGACCCGAGCCGATCCCGGTGCCGAGCGCGGCCGCGGCCAGGAACAAGCCGAACGAGCCGGCCCCGACGTGGAGCACGTCCGCGAGAAAGCGCGGCAGGGCGGCGAAGATCAGGGCGTCGCTCGACATCACCGAGAGGGTCGTTGAAAGTAAATACAGTCGCAGGAAGCGGTCGGAGAAGATCGTCTTGAAGCCCTCGGCGGCCTCGGCGAAGACGCGTCGGCGCGCGACGGCCCGGACGGGGAAGCCTTCGAACTCGGCCGGCACGACGGCTTGCGCGGGATCGCCGTCCACCTCGACGAGGATGGACGGACGCCCGTCGATCTGTCCGGCGGTCACGCCGCGGTACGTCGCGCCCTGGATCCCGTCGCGCTTGAGCTGGGCGGCCAGCGCCCGTCGGGCGGCCACCATCTCGTCGCGCGGCACCCGGAGGAAGGCCCAATAGATGAGCGAGCAGGCGAGCAGCAGTCCGCCGTAGATCGCGTAGGCCAGCGCGTTGCCCGCCAGCGGCCCGAGGCTCGCGGTGACGGCGACGATGAAGGCTCCGGCCAGCAGAGGGCCGACGACCCCGACCGCGTTCATGACGATGGTCAGCATGGCGTTGGCGCGGTTGTAATGGGCTACGTCGTCGGCGAGGATGCGATTGAAAGCGACCGTGCCGGCGGTCGTGCCGGCCATCTGGAGGAAGCCCGCCAGCGCGATGACGGCGGCGAAGGCGGCGAAGCCGAAGAGTCCGTTGAAAAAAAGAATCGGGACGAGAACCATCAGCGCGGCGCGCGCGACCCCCGACCAGATGATGACCTTCTGCGTCGAGGAGCGATCGATCACCGGACCCGTGACGAGGCTCGCCGCCGCCTGCGCGCCCCAGTTGATGGCGCGGTTGTAGCCGAGGTTCGCCGCCTGCGCCTTCGTCGGCGCGACCAGACTCGGCAATGCCGTGTAATGGAAGTTGACGCCGAGCATGATCAAGCCCTGGCCGAGCGCGAAGATCCAGAACTGGCGGTTGCGGCCTTCATCGGGGAGCACGCGGAACAGGCCCTTGAACTTGTTCCATGCGCCCCGAAAAAGGCCGCCCCCGAGAACATCGGAGGCGGGACCGGCGTGAGGGACGAAGGAAAGCCGTGGGGGTCCTCCCCCGCCTCCCCCTCCGCCGCCTTCCGGCGGCCGCGACGGCTTCTTCCCTCGGTTCGCCTCGGACATATCGTAGAGCTTGCGGATGCGCACGCCGGTGTTCGGGTGCGTGATGAACAGCTCGAAGATCAGGTCGTCGGCGCGGGTCGGCCCGCCGGACGCCGACGTCTTCGGAAGCGCTCCGGCGTTCTCGAGCTGCTCGAGCGGATTGACGATCATGATGTGCTGCATCGAGGCCGCGCGCGGCACCGCGGCGCCCGGCAGGCGGAAGCCCGCCGCCGGCCGCCACGTCGTCAGCAGGCCGAGGGCCAAAGCGAGCGACTCGGGATCCTCGCTCAGCAGCGCGCCGTCCTCGTCGGCCATGCCCTCGTTGTTGCGCGAGGACGCCATCTGCAGGATCTGGAGCACGACCGGGGCCCACAGCGCCGCGAACAGGCGGAGCAAGGCGGGCAAAGACTTGATGACGATGCCCGTCGAGATCGGGTCGAGCGCCTCGGGACGAACCCCGTCGCCCTCCTGGCGCGCGGCGGGCTCGTCCGTGGACGCGGCCTTCGGACGCCAGCCGAGGGCTTTCTTGACCGCGATCTGCGCGTGGCCGACGGCCCACATGACGCCGTAGGAGGCGAACGCGACGCCGGAGGCGATCGCGCCTCCGATCGAGCCCGTCAGCATGTGGCGGTCCATCACGTGGGAGAACTCGTGGCTGAGCACGCCGCGCAGCATGCGCACGCCCAGAGCCTTGAGCTCCGAGCGGTCGGCCTTGAGCACCGCGGCCGCGACCACGGACGGCGCCGCGTCGGCGGGCACGCCGGTGATCGAGCCCGCGATCGCGCGCCGGAACACCTTGAACTCCTTGGAGCCGGCGTCGGTCGAGGCGATGAGACGCACGACGCCGTCGCGCACGATTTCGGGCTCGAGGGTCATCGACTTGATGCCCTTGGTCACGCCGACCATCGCCGCGAACGGGCTGCGGCCGGTGGCGTAGGCGTTGGGCGCGTCCATGGGATCGATGACCATCTCGGGCATCGGGATTTCTTTCTTGCCCGCGGCGCGGCGGCCGGCGTTGATCTTGTCGCGCAGTCCTTCCATGATCGCGAAGAACTCCGGATCCTGTTCCTTGGTCGTCGGCTTCGCCTTCATCAGCAGCTTGATGATCTTCTTGGCGAAGAAGAACGGGATGAAGGCGAGCGCGGAGGCGATCGCGAGGTTGGTGAGCAGGCTCGAGATCCCGAACACGGTCATCGAGAGCAGGACGCCCGCGCCCGCCATCGCGGCCAACATCAGCGCGGTTTTGACCCGATAGTGAAACGCGGGCCACTTCGGAGGCGCGTCGTCGAGCAGGTTCGGATCGGCGACGGGTGCCGCCTTCGTCGACGGCGCGGCGCCGGCCTTGGGCAGAATCTTGGCCAGCAGGCGCTCGGTCCAGACCGACGCTCGCTCGCCCGAGAAGGCGATGACAAGGAAGGTCAGCGGGCTCGTGAAGGCGGTGGCGGCCGTGAAGGCAAGCAAGCCGAGATAAAGGGTGTCGAAGCTCAGGAGAATGCCGGAGATCTTCTTGAGGATCGAACCGCCCTTGTTCCACTTGATCTCGCGCGACCCGAGGAAGTTCCAGGCGAGGAAGGCGACGTTGGTCCACACCGCGGAGTAGCCGGTGAGCAATGCGAACACGACGCCGATCATGACCCACTGGAAGGACGGGAAGCGGATCTTCTGCATCGAGCCCGGCACGCCGAACGGCGCGCCCGTCTCGGCGGAGTGGATGAGGCGCCCGAGGAAGAACGCGATCGTCGTCATCGCGGGCAGGGCCATGAGGCCGATGATGGGCGAGAGGCCGATGAGGCCGGCGGCCGAGGCGACGCCGATGAGCGCCGGCGTGATGCCGAGCACGGCCCAGGTCAGAGCCGAGTCGAGGAACGCGGCGTTGCCGAGCCAGCGCCCGCCGGCGACGGCGGCCAGGGGCACGGCCGCGGTGAGCAGCCCCGCGCTGGTGAGCACGACGCCGAGGCTCGGCACCGCGACGAAAACGGCGCCGGCGAAGGCGCCGAGCGAGAAGTCGAGGATGGTCTTGACCTTGTTGAGGCGCGGAGAGTCGCGCTTGGCGAGGCGCCAGCGCGCGTACAGCGCGAGCGGGAACAGCAGGACGCCCGAGCTTACGGCCCAGACGGCCGCGACGGGAACCACGCCGAACACGGCGGGCAGCAGCGCCACCGCGGCGATCTGCAGGCCGACCGCGACGCCGGCGCCGGCGACGAAGGTCAGGACCGCCTTGAGCGCGCCGGCGGCCTTGGAGTAGCGCGGGCCGTTGTCGTTGGGAGAGTTGCGCTTGGGCGAGGGAACCGAGGAGCGGAAGCTCTCGGACGCGTTCACGCCGGCCGGAGCCAGTTCGGAAGACAAGGTGCCGGCCGCGGGCAGGCCTTCGACGATCGGGTCGCGCGGAGACGCTTCTTCGTAGCCGAGCAGACGGTCCATCATGCTCGCCGCGGCGTCGCGGGACGCGGCCACCGGTCCCTTCGCGATCGCGCCGGCGGCCAGACCCACTTCGGCGCGGGCGGCGGCGAGGCTCGCGGCGTCGGCTTTAACGGGGCCGGCGGCCGCGGGATTCACTGCGGCCGGAACAGCGAACGCGACGGCAGGAACGGCGTGGGCGACGGAAGCGGCGAGCGCAACGGGAGCGGCGAGGGCCGCAGGAGAGTTCAAGCTCGGCGCTGGAACGAGAATGGGCGCGGGAGCCGGGATCACGGAGAGAGAACCGCCGAGAACAGGAGCGCCGAGGCTCAGCGCCGGAAGCGTCAGCGAAGGAACGCCGGAGTTGATCGCGGCGGCGGCGGCGGAGCCCGAGGCGCCCGAGGCCGAGGCGCCGCTGATCGAAGCGGCGACCTGAGACCACGCGGGGAGAGGCGCCGAGACAATGATGAGCGAAAGCGAGACGCTGGCCGCGAGAAATCGTTTCATGGCCGGATACTATCAACTACCGTCGGGGAGAGAGAGGAGCCGAAGGACCCACATACTCCCAGCCATGCGACCCTGGCCCCGTTGGGTCCTAGGTCATGGATGAGTGAGACGATTTTATCTTGAGATAAAACTGTCTCCTGCAACCGCCGAATCGGCAGGTATAAAACGAGCCCTAATGATGCGCGGCGCGGAAGGCGGCGAGGATGTCGGGCAAAGTGCGGCGCGGGGTGTCGTAGCGCACCAGGAGCTGCTCGTCCTCGGCCAGCATGTCCTTGGCGGCCTTGCGCGCGGCGGCGGCGTCGAGCTTTTTGAGGAACAGCACGGCGGGGCCGTAATAGAACTTGAGGCCGAGGCGCTTGAGCTCGGCCTTGAACCAGGCGGGCGTGGCGGCGAGCAAGGTGAACTGCCGGCCGTCCTTGAGATAGACCTCAATGACGCCCGACTCGCCCGTGACGTGAGCGAGCTCGATGTGGCCGACGGCGCTCTTGACCGGGCTCACGGCTTCCTCCGGTGATAGTAGCGCAGCCAGTAGCCGCCCATCTCGGCGGCCATGGCCTCGACGGCGGCGCGGACGGTGTCGCGGTCTAGGCTCGCGACGAACAGGACCGGATCGGACCACCAGGCCTTGGACTTGGCCTTCGCCATCCACGCTTCGGCACGGTCGTAGGTCGCTACGGTGAAAGTGGACCCGCCGCCGTCCTCGAAGGCGACGGTCAGTTCGCTCTCGCCCGAGGAGGCGTCCGCAGGAGGCGCGAAGTCGACGGACGCGACTTTAGGCGCGGGCATGGCGGAGATTATAAGTTACTTCTTGGCGGTCTTATTGACGCTGGACTCGGGAAGTCCGGGCAAAAGCTTCGGCGCGAGGAAGAACAGGACTCCCGCCGCGAGGAAGATCAGGCCGATCGGCGCGAGCGCGCCCGGGAACGCGGGCGTGAACAGGCTCACGATCAGGCTCATCAGGCCGTAGCCGAAGGAGATCGCCGCGTTGAAGGTCGAGCCGTTGACGCCGATCGCGGCGCCGAGGTTCGAATTCTTCGCGTTGGTCTGGAAGTAGCTCGAGAGCACGACCGCGCTCGGGCCGGCGAACATGCCGACGAGGAGCACGCTCGCGAACAGCGCGGGCATCGAGCCCCAGAAGGCGAAGGGCAGGAGCACGGCCGCGAGGCCGACGCCGAGGAACTTGACCCAGCCGCGCGCGGAGAGCTTGGAGGAGCCGTACAGCAGGGCGAGGCCGACGCCGACGGCCGCGGCCGCGGCGAGCAGGCTGCCGGGGAACAGGCTCACACCCGCCCAGACGGCGGCCAAGGTCAGGACGCCGGCCTGCACGACGCGCTCGAAGGGCACGGTGAGCTTGGTGAACGGGACGCGGAGGTCGGGCATCTTGGTCGCGTTCGTCGGCGCCGAGAGCTGGCCCGCGTTGGCGACGAGCTGGCCGAAGAAGTACGCGCCGAGCAGCTGGCCGAGGATGAGGCCCTTGCCCGCGACGCCGCCCAAGGTCAGCGCCATCAGCGGAAGCGCCAGGTACTGCATCGGGTAGACGAGGCCGGCCGCGAGGGCGGACAGCAGCATCGACCAGCGCAGGGGCTTCTGGCTCCAGATCGCCTTGAAGCCTTCGCTGCGCGTGATCCAGTACATGAGCGCGGCGGACATCGGCAGAGCGGAGCTCCACACGAAGTAGGCGCCGACGGCGGCGCCGAACAGCGCGGCTTCCTTCCAGTACTTCTGGATGAAGGCCTTGGCGGCGGCGCCCTTGGCGCGCGTCGACTCGACGAAGCTCACGGCGGCCTTCGCGACCGACGCGGCGGCGGGCTTGATGTTCGGGATCGTCTTCCAGATGATCGGGATCACGATCGCGACGTGCACCGCGGCCGAGATGTAGAACGGGATCATCAAGTTAAAGTGGTCGACGTACTTGCCCACGCCGATGATGAGGCCCAGGATGACCTGCAAGGAGAGGTAGTTGATCGCGGCGAGGCCGTTGACCATCGGGACGTTCTTGGCGCCCGCGAGGCGGCGGATGTAAGTCCCCTCGGTGATCATCAGCGAGGACAGCGCCCAGCCGTTGGCGATCGCGGCCAACAGCAAGGTCCAGAAGTTCAGGACGCCGAACAGCGCGAACGCGGGCAAGGCCAGGGCCAGGACCACGCGCATCACGGCCATCAGGATCAGGCCGTTGCGCGCCGACATGCGGTCGGCGATGAGGCCGTTGAGCGGGCCCGTCGCGATCGCGGCCAGCGGCCCGAGGGCCATCAGCGCGCCGTAGCCCGCGACGCCGACGGCGGGTATGGTGATGAGCGGATAGGCGATCGAGGTGAGGATGAAGGCGATGATCGAGATCGTGCGCTGGGCGAACAGGCCGCCGATGGCCTTCTTGTTCATCTCTTCGACGGGAGCGGCGGGCTTGCCCACCGCGCCGAGGATCTCCGCCGTCGCTTCGGCGCCCTTGGTGGGCCAGACGAAGATGTTCGGGATGCGGGGATCGGCGAGTCCGCCGACCGCGAGAGACAGCGAGCCCGACGGAGCGGCCTTGCTCATGTCGGAGTCGACCGTGCGCGTGCCGAAGAACGAGTCGCCCAGGACGAGCATCTTGCCGACGAAGCCCTGCGTCTCCTGGAGCGCCTTGATGCCGACGGTCTTGTCGAGCATCGAGAGCGAGAGGTAAGAGGGGTTCTTCGGATCGGCGGCCTGGCGGCCGGAGACCTTCAGTCCCGTGCCGGCGGCGTCGAGCTCGGCCTGCATGAACTTCTCGGCCTCGGCGACGGTCTCGGCGGACATCCCGAGCGGCAGGAAGCGGACCCACTTGAACGCGGCGAGGTTCTCTTCGGCGCCGTTGTAGTTGTAGCGGCCGAACTTGTCGGCGGTTTTGGCGGAGGCGGCGGTGATCGCGGCGGCCTGGGCGTCGGAGAATTTGAGGTTCGCGTCGTAGGCGACGACCGGCTCGCCCTTCGCGTCGAAGGTGGTCAGGCGCGCGCCGCTGTTGGAGCCGACGACGAGCTTCGCCTTCTGCTCCGGCGTCATGGAGGCGATCGAGTCGAGGATCGTGACGTCCTTGTCGCTCTTCTTGGTATCGGGACGGTCGGTCAGGATCGCGGTCTTCACGCCCTGCGCGATCGACGCCGTCAGGCCGGCGGCGACGGGCGCCGAGATCGGCTCGCGGAACTTCTCGAGGGTGTCGTCGTAGTCGGAGACGAGAGCGGCGGGCTTGTTCTGGACGAGGTCGGCGAGAATCTCGTCTTTATGAGCCGGCGAGACGGCGCGCAGGCTCTTGACCTCGCCCTGCTCGGCGAGGGCGATCAACGCGGCGCGGTGAATCTCATAGTCGGCGGCGCCGCCCTGCGGGTTCGAGTCGGCGACGCGACCAAGCGAGGCCTTGTCGGTGATCTGCGCGACGGCGGCCTGGCGCGCGGGAAGGGGCTTCGAGGAATCGATGGCGAGCGACTCGAGAGTGATCGGGGTCGGGGGCGTCGCGCGGCCTTCGGAGACCGAGGCGGCGGAGTTGACCGGGGTGAGGGCCGACGGAACGCTCTCGGAGCCGGGGACGGCGTCGCCGAGCGAGGCGGCGACGCTCTTGGCGCCGGTGAAAAGCGTTTCGAGAATGCCGGACTGGTCGTCGCCCTTGGCGGCGGCCGCGGCGATGCGCTCGCCGGCGAGCGCGAGCTGCGCGACGGGCGTCTTAGCGGCCTGGGCGGCGGGAACGGCCAAGGCGGCGCCGGGGATGGTCGGGAGCGCGGCGAGAGCTGAGACGGGCAGAGCAGGAATCGCGGCGGCGGGAAGGGCGACGGCGCCGGGGACGGCAATCGAAGGAGCGATCGACGGCATGACTCCGGTCAAACCCGGAGCGAAAGCGGGAGCCGGGGTGAGGACCGGCATGGCCCCGAGCTCGATACGGGGCACCCCGCCGGCGACGCCGGACTGACCGGCCGCGGCGCCCCCTCCGACGATGACCTGCGCGGCCGCTTGATGGGGCGTCGACGCGAGAGCGGTCAGGACGGAGAGGATGAGCGCGAGAGGGCGACGGGTAAATTTCATTGCCTATAGGATACCCGGTCCCCGGATTTCGAAGAAGGGTCCTAGGTCCCCTCCTTCTAAATCAACAGGCCTAGGCCCTCTTGGGACCCCGCTTAGGCCTCGAAATCGCCGAAAGCAGACCGGCCTCGACTATCCTTGAGGATAGTCGAGGCCGTGGCCAGTTCGCGGCAAAACCGTCTTTAGCGGGATTCGGGAGCGTCTTTTTTCGGCGTCGCGGCCTTGGCGGCCTTCGCCTTCGCGGCCTTGGCTTTCTTGGCTTTGGCGGCCTTGGCCTTGACCTGCGCGGGCGTCAGCTTCTTCTTGGCGGGCACGTTGCCGAACAGCTTCTGCTCGGCGGCGTGGATGCGGTTGAGGGCGCCGATGATGCGCGTGCGCACCTTGTCGAGGCTCCAGCGGTTGATCGTCGTGGGCTGGATCTTGCCGCTGTAAATGAACTCGACGGAGACGTCGTCGATCGTGTACGCCTTGTCCCCGGCGAGATAAGGGGCCGGGAACTTCTCGCCCACCCACTTCTCGGTGGCGAACAGCGCGTACATGAGGACCTGGATGTCCTTGTCGAGCTTCGGGCCGGTCTTCGCGGGGCCGGTCTTGAAGTCGTAGATGACCAAGGTCGCGTGGCCGGGGCGCTTGGGGTCCGGGCGCAGCGCGATGAAGTCGAAGATCGTGTGCAGGATGTAGCGGCGCTTGAGCTCGGCGGTCTTGCGCTGGAAGTCCTTGAGCACGAAGAAGTTCGGGATCTCGGTGCCGACCAAGGTCTCCTGGCGGTCGTTGATCTTGTTGACGAGCGTGTACATGCTGTCGGCGCGCGTCAGCGACGCCTTGAGCCAGCTGTCGGCGAGATGCGCGGGCGGCATGCCGACGGCCTTGAACTCGCGCAGGCCGGAGTTCCAATGGTCGCTCAGGTGCGCGGCGAATTCCTCGCGGGTCACCTTCTGGCCGTTCTGCAGCTTCCAGATCAGCCAGTCCATCGCGGCGTGGACCACGTGGCCGGAGAAGAAGTTGATGTTCTGCTCCTCGTTGTCCATCTTGATGAGAATCTCGGAGAGGTAGCGGCCCTTGTTGTAAGAGAAGGACGCGATGCGCGAGGCCGAGCCGGACAGGTCGGACGCCTGGTTGTCGCGGTGCTCGCCGAGCATCAGGCCGAGCGCGTTCTCGACGAGCTCCTCGCCCTTAAGGCCGGTGAGCTTCGCGACGTCGATCGACTTGGAGTTCGCGGCCATGATCTTCGGGTCGGCGGAGATCACGAGGGCGTCGCCGGGATTTAAGTAAAGGCCGAACTTTTCACCGAGGGCCGCATTCAAACGGTCCATCGAGTTCTCGAGGGTGGTGCGCGCGACGGTGAAGCTGCGCTTGCCGTCGGGCAGGACCGTCAGCTTGGTCACGACCTTCATGCCCTGGGCGGCGAGCACGGTGTCGTAGGCCTTGAGCCAGACCGCGACGGACTGGTCGGACATCGCCTTGGGCAGGCGGACCTCGAAGCGCACGCGCGGGTCGGGGCCGAGGGGCTGGACGCCCTGGTCGCCGAACCGGTTCTCGCGCTCGACGAGCGGAGACTGGCGGATCTCCTCGATGCCGCGCGGCGAGACTCCGGCCTGCTCGGCCGCCTTCTTCGCCGCGTCGCGCAGCATGTCGATGTCAGCGAGGCTGAACGCCAGCACGTCGACGGCCTCGGGGCTGCCGCCGCGCGGGAGCTCGGAGATGACGGCGCCGTCGTCGGTCACCATCATGAAGCGGATCGGCATCAGGATGCTCATCTGATACGCGGAGAGCTGCTTGACGAGCTTGTCCTTCATCGCGCTGGCGGCCTCGTAGGGCTTGCGCGAGAAGAAGACGAAGTACACGCCGGTGCGCTGGAGCTTAGCCATGTCGGACAAGGTCTCCTTGGAGACCGGGCCGTCGAAGAGGTCGAGGTCGAGCATCACGGCGCGCGGCAGGAACAGCGAGAGGGGTTTGAGCGCGCCCTCGGGCTTCACTTTAAGAGGAGCGCGGACGACGGGAGCCTCGGGCTGGGGAATCGCGTCCTTGCCGTTGGTTTTCTTGAAGAGGTCGAGGTAGGACTCGAACTTGACGACGCGGACCTTGGTCTCGAGGCTCACGGGCGGCTGCTCGGGGCTCCAGCGGCGGCGGTTCTCCTCGAGCTTGACCTGCAGGTCCTTGCGCAAGGCGACGACGCCGGCCTGCATCATGTGCTTGGGGATCGTGCCCTCGAAATCCTCGCGGGTGAGCTTGCCGATGGGCTTGGTGACGGCGAACGTGATCTGGGTCGGGCGGTTGTAGACGTTCTCGCCGCGCACGACGACGTCGATCTCAACGCCCTTCTTGTAGGCGTTCCACCAGTCGCGGCTGTAGGGGTTGTCCTTGACCATCTTCATCGTGCCGTACAGACCCTGACCGGCCTCGATCGAGGTCAGCGCGCTCTTCTGGGCGGGCTGGAAGGAGAGCTGCGGGCGCTGGGGCAGGTTGTCGCCCTGGACTTCGTCCTGATCGGCGACGGTGGGCGCGGGCTGGGAAGCGGTCGGCGGCTCGAAAGCGGGGGCGAGGACGACCTCGTGCTCGGCCGAGCCGTCGAAAGCGCGGCCGCCGTCGCGGTTGTCGGAGGCGCGAGAAGAGTCGTCGGTGGACGGGGCGGAGAGAATGGCGGACTGCAGCGCGTGCAGCGCGGACGGGACGATGGACTTCGAGGCGGCCAGCGGAGCGACGGCGATCGCGGCGGCGGGGACGGCCGGAATGGCGAGGGCGGGGATGAGGGCCGAGGGAACGACAACGGCGTTGGGTGCTCCGATTGACGGCGCATTAAGAGAAGGCACCGAGAGCGACGGAATATTAAATGTCGCGGGAACCGGAGCGGAAAGCGCCGCTCCAACCGAGCCGACGATACCTACCGGGCCGACCGGCGATATGGCGCGAACGGACTGCGCCATCGCCGGGGAGACGGAGTTGATCAGAAGGGACAACGACAAGAACAGGGGAACGGTTTTCATTTTACTTCCCCCCCTGGTTCTTGGCCTTCTTCTCCTTTTCCTTCAGATTATTCGTGCGGGTCACATTGCGCTTCAGGTTGATGCGGGCTTTTTCCTCTTCAATTTTCTTCGCTTCCACCCACTTCTGATATTCCTTGTCGTTCTCGCGCTTCTCGATCAGAGCCGTGACCTCGGGCGTGTGAGAGTCCACCTGCTCGGGCGTCATGATGGCCTGCAAGTCGCGGGTCATATAGTGGAAGACGACCTGGATGCGCGGGTCGGCCTCGCCGTTGACGTACCAGCGGCCGTCGGCGCGCTTCTGGGCGTCGCCCTCGAGCAGCGCGCGGCCGATCAGGTTGACCTCGATGTTCTCATCGAAGCCCTTCTGGTAAGGCTCCTTGCCGGTGCGGTACACGTGAGCGACGAGGATGTAGCCCTTTTCGTCCTCCCACAATTCGGTGCGGTCGGGTCGGACGAAGACCTTGTAGCTGCGGCCGGTGTAGGGCGACTCGTACTGAAGCGTCACCGAGTCTCCGTCGCGAGCGAGGCGCAGCAGGCGGCCGGCGACCTTCTGGTTCACGCCGCGCGGGAAGTCGGGGAAGTGGCGGTGGTAGTAGTTCTTGAGCCAGCGCTTGGAGCCTTCGAGGCCTCCCTTCTGCTGGGCCTTGAACGCGCCGGTCTGACGGCCGAGCTTGAGCTCCTCGGGCAGGTGGATGCCGTTGGCCTCGGGGTACTTCCAGAGCTTCTCGAGCAGGTCGATGCCGGCGTCGAGCGTGGACTCCTCGTACGCGCCGTTCTTCATGAGATGGTACAGGCGCGACATGACTTCCTTGACGATGATGCCGCGGTAGAAAGGCACCTTCGAGAAGCCGGACGCGTCGCCGGAGCGGCGCGGCGCGATCACGCCGGCGCGGCCGCCCTTGCCCTGCGGGGCCGAGGAGGAGCCGTAGCGCTGGCGGCGCGAGAGCCACTCGATGTAGTCGCGAAGCTCGTACTTGTTGACGGCGACCTGATCGAGCGCCTTGCCGCCGAGCACCGCTTCCATCGCGCGCTCGAGGCCGGACGTGTCGCTGACGCCGTGAATGAAGTAGCCCTTGCCGGGGAGCGCCTGGAGGAAGCTCGGCGCCTTCGCCGGGTCGGCGAGGATGAGAACCTGCTGCGGCTTGAGGATGCCGGCGCCGCCGAGCTCGGGGTTGAGCTCGGGCGCCGCGGCGTACACCGCGTTGAACACGCGGTTCGCGTTGAGCTTGAGCGCGGTGGACTGCGTGAGCCAGGTCGTCTCGCCTTCGGCGTTCTTCGAGAGCTCGATCTTATAAGCGAAGCCGGCGGCTTTCAGCGAGCGGTTGAAGGCGGCGGACCACTTCGCGGCGTCGACGCCCTGCGGGAGGGTGCCGCCGTAGATGAACGGGGCTTCCAGGCTGGGCTGGCCGAACTCGGAGCTCTTGCCTTTCACGCCGAGCTTGGCGTTGACGTCCGCCGTGATCTCGCGGAAACGGGCGACGGTCTTCTCGGCGAACGGGAGCTGGTCGGGGATCAGCGGCTTCGGATTCTCGGCCCGCGAGCTGTGCGAGGTCACGCGCGCGCCGTTGTAGCTGACGACGAGCACGGGGTTGCCGGTGCGGACCTTGAGCTGGCCGACGAGCATGGATTCGGCCGAGTTCTCGCCCTTCTCGGGGCGGGCGGTGACGAAGACGACTTTCACGCCGTTGGTAACGAGAGTCTCGATGTGCTTGACGATCTTGTCTTCCTTCGTCGCGGGCTTGTCGAGCGTGTCGAGGATGACCACGACGCGCGGGTATAGGCGGCCGAGCTTCGCGCCGTCGGCGAGGGGAGCCTGGGCCGCGGGAACCTCGGGGGCGTCGGAGTCTTCGGCGGAAGGCGCGGACTTGAGACCGTCGAACGCGGTTGCGAGCGCGGGCGCTTCGTCGCGCTTATCGGCCTTCGCGGCCGCGATCGCGCCGGTCAGGGCCTGGGCGGCCGCCATGGCGACGGCCGGGGTGGCCTTCGCGCCAGCGGGGATGAAGGCGGGCACGGCGACCGCGGGGGTCATTAAGGAGGGGATCAGGGCGGCCGGAGCCACCAAGGTCGGGGCCAGCGTTCCTTGTATAGAGGAAACCCCGCCGGTGAGGGCGGGGTTTATTCCGGTCGGGGCGGCGGAGATAACTCCGCCGATCGGGCCAGTATGAAGGCCCGCGCCGCTAAATTCTCCGCGCACCACCTGCGCGAAAGCCGGCGTAGAACCGCCGCTCATAAGTACGCAACAGCAAAAGATGGACAGTGCTTTCTTGATCACGATTTCCCCTTTCATCGTTCGAGTGAGCATCCGTGCCGCCATAATAACACGCTGATTTGAAATTCCGCCGGGTCGAAGGTCCCGAAATCGCGCGGGCAATGGTCCCAATGTTTCCTGGGTCCGCAACCGAGGCAATCTCATTTAAATGCTCCCCCGTCCGACGGGGCCGAGAGGAGTCCGGTCGAGCGATTTGATCGCCTCGAGCACGAGCAGGTACGCGTTCTTGTAGTGCGCGAGGTTGAACGCGGACATGTTGTCGCGCTCGGAGTGGATGATGTCGAAGATCACGTCCTGCGACGCGCCGTAGATCGTGACCGCGGGAATGCCGGCGTCGCGGAAGGTGGAGGAGTCGGCGTCGCCGCCGTTGAGGTAGTCCTCCTTCATCGCGTGCCCGCTCTCGCGCGAGACCTGCGCGAAACGGTCGAGCAGCGCGCGCGTGGAATTATTTTTCCAGGAGAAGGTGCCGTCCACCGCGAGCGTGTCCATATTGATCATCGCGTCGATCTTCGAGCGCGCGGCCTTGTCGAGCGACTTCACGTACGCCTGCGAACCGTACAGGCCCTCCTCCTCGCGCGCGAACGCGATGAAAACGAGCGTGGCGTCGGGCTGCGTGCCGTGCATCGCCTGATAGAGATTGGCGACCATGGTCGAGCCGGTGCCGTTGTCGATCTTGCCCAGGCCCTCGCTGACCTTGTCGTAGTGGCCGCCGATGACGATGACGCGGTCGGTCTTGCCCTTGATGGTCACGATCACGTTGTTGCGGCCGCGGCCCGCGTCCTGCAATTTGATGTCGGCGTCGGTGGCGCCGCCGAGCTTGAACAGGTCCACCATGAACTTCATGCGCTCGGGGTTCGTCGAGGGCAGGCGGTCCATGCGGCCCTGCAGGTCGTCGTCGCTCGGGATCGCGCCTTCGGGACGCGCGGCGCGCGCGGCTTCGTCCTCGGAACGGCGGAGGTCGACGAAGCGGCGGCGAGCCTCGTCGATGAACGAGGGGACGGCGACGTCGTCGGACGTCGAGGCCGCTTTCAGGCCGTCGAACGCGGCGGCGAGCGCGGGCGTCTGATCCTTGCCGTCGGCGGAGGCCGCGGCGAGCGCGACGGTCAGCGCGCGAGCCGAGTTCAGCGCTAAGGGCGCCGCAGCGACGGGGACTGCGACGAGCGCGGGAGCGATAACGGGCATCGGCAAAGCGGACGTCAGCGCGAGGGGCGAGAGAACGGGCATCGCGCCGGCGACGCCGTTGAGCGCCGCGCCGGGGATGACGATGGTCGGGACGCTGCCGGACAGGCGCGGCGCGACGACGGAGCCGATCGTCTGGGCGGACGACGACGACGCGGTCAGGAGAGAAGCGAGGACGGCGGCGATGGCTCGGCGGTTCATGGCCCGAGTCTACCACCGCCTGGAGAGTACCCCTAGGTCCGAAGGGCCCGTTTTCTCGACGGGAAAAGGCCTAGGCATTACGGCCGCGAGGGCCTACACGCTTTTGATAGACTGCCGGAATGCTCAGCATGACGCGCTCCTCCCGGACCCGCGCCGTCATCGTTATCGTCGTCGCGACGGCCTTGAGCCTCCTCGTCTCCGCCCTCCTGCTTCGGCGCTACGACTCGGACCTCGTCATCGCGTCCGCCATCGCCTGCCCGTTGATCGGATTGATTTTCGGAACGGCTCTCGGCGCCTGCTACGGCCGCCTCGCCTTCCTCCATCCCGCGTTGTTATTGCCGAGCCTCTACCTCATCCACATCGCCGCGCCTTCCAACGATTTGGTCTTGGTCGCTCTCCTCTTTATGGGCCTGCTCCAAACCCCCGTGGCGGTCATCGGCGTCCTGCTCGGCGGCTGGCTGGAAGGCCTGCCCCGCGCGAAAGGCAAGCCCAAGCTTCACGCCCAAATTTACACCCAGGTCGAGATCGCATTCGTCCTGGCCTTCATTTGCATGCTGGGCTTCAGCAGCCATCTCGCAACCCTTTTACCGGCGCGAACGCCCGCTCCGGCGTGGGTCCAGAATTTCTACGCCGCCTGGTCGTTCTTAGCGCTGGGCGCGCTGCTGTGGTGGGTCCGGCCGATACATCTTTACACTTCCGGCGGCCGCAAGGACCTGAAATCATCGGCCCGCAAGCGCGCCTCCGGCATCTATCGCTTCATCATCCTCCTGTCCGCGGCCAGAGCCCTCCCCGCCCCGTTGCTGGCCCTGACGTCGCTCGACGCGGGCGTCATCGCGCGCACGGCCTTGGTGTCCGCCACCGAAGGCTACTATCTGGCCTACCTCTGCATCCTTTATCTCGAGCCTTACCTGTTCTCCGATGTGATGCCCGCCCTCTACGTGGGCCCGGAGCTCTACAAGCGCAAGACGGGCGCCACGCTCAGCATCCGGCTGAAGCTTTGGCTGATGGTGGGAAGTCTCGTGGTCGTCCCCATGATCCTCGTCTCGGCCACGCTCGTCCAGCATCACAAATCGTTGGCGGCCATCTGGCCGGTCCCGGTATCGATCGTCATCATCTCGCTCTGCTACGTCATCGGCTACCTCGAGGTCCTCTATCAAAGCATCACCTCGCCCCTCGCGGAACTCGTCCGCAAGATGGAACTGGTCGCCGAAGGCGACTTCACCGTCCGCACTTCCGTCCTCTCAGACGACGAACTGGGACGCATCAAGGGGCACTTCAACGATATGGTTGAAGGCCTGGCTCAGCGGGAGCGCATCAAGGACACCTTTGGGAAATTCCTCTCGGTCGAGGTCGCCCGGCGCCTCATCGACAGCGGCGACATCGAGTTGGGCGGAGAGGACATCGAGGCCACCATCCTGTTCTCGGACATCCGAAGTTTCACCACGCTCAGCGAGACGATGTCCGCCAAAGCCGTCGTGAGCTTCCTCAACTCCTATTTCGCCCACATCACCGAGCCGATCATGGAGCGCGGCGGCTTTATCAATAAATTCATCGGCGATGCCGTGATGGGCGTCTTCGCTCCCCAGTTCGGCTCCCGAAACCATGTCGACGACGCTTTGCTGGCCGCGCTGGGAATGCGCGATAAGCTGGCCGAGTTCAACACCAAGGGCCTGATGCCCGCGCCCGTCAACTTCGGCGTCGGTATCCACACGGGGCCGCTTGTCGCCGGCAACGTCGGGACCGAGAAGCGCATGGAGTACACGCTGATCGGGGACACCGTCAACATCGCCTCGCGCATCGAGGGCGAGAACAAGGCCCTCGGCTCCACCATCCTCATCAGCGGCGACGCCTATGATCGGCTCAGTCCGGACATCCGATCCAAGTCCTCTTTCGAGAAGTTCGATAACATCCAGATCCGCGGCAAGCGGAAGACACTGACCCTCTACAAGGTCAATTAGCCGCGGGTTACTTCCTTTCGTCGGGCTGGATGTTGAGGATGAGGTTCGCGCGCAACGCGTCGAGGTTCTTCTGCGCCTCGGCGGACGTCGCGCCGCGCGCGACGAGCATGCCGGCGCGCTCGTAGCCCACCGGCGGCACGGCGATGCGGTCGCCGACCTGCTTCTTGACGCGCAGCTCGTGGAATCCCTGCTGCAAGCGCGCGGATTCGGGGAGATCGAAATCGGAGATCACGCCGGAGCCGGCCGGGATGAGGAACTCGCCCTCGAGATGCGTCAGCGGTTTCGGCGCCATGAAGGGCTTGCCGCCGACCCCCGTCGCGGCCATCAGATTTTCCTCGACGAGGCTCACGCCCCAGACGGCTTCCACCCAATCGTGGACGTACTCGCCGCCCATGCGGCCGTTGGCCTCGATGATGCGAGGCCCTTCCTTGGTGTACTTGCCCTCGATGTGCACGACGCCGTCGGTCAGGCCGAGAGCCTGAGCGGTCTGGATCGCGAGCTCGCCGGCTTCCTTCTGCTCCTTGGCGCTGAGCAGACGGCTGGGCAAGGTCGAGCCGGTGGCCAGGAAGTAAGGCTCGCGCGTCGGCCAGTTGTCGGTGACGGAGACGAACAGAGGCTTGCCGCCGCGCATGACGACGTCGACGTCGTATTCGCGGCCGTCGAGATACTGCTCCACGACGATGTCGGTGCCCTGCTTGAAGATCTCGTCGTTCTTGGGATCGATGACGGCGCTGAGCTCGCGGTAGGCCTCCGCGGCCTCCTTGCGGTTGTTGACGCGCTTGACGCCCATAGCGGCCGCGCCGAAGGCGGGCTTCATCACCGCCGGATAGCCGACGAATTCGATCGCGTCGATAAACTCCTTCTCCGCCTTGGCTTTGTCGGCGACGGTCGCGAGCGAAGGCACCTTGCGGTTGCGCGGCGTCGGCAGGCCGGCCTTGGCCATCACGGCGCGCGTCTCGGCCTTGCTGCGCACGGACTTCGCGGCGTCTTGCGTATGGTACGGCAGGCCGAGCTCCTTGGCCAGGTCCGCCGTCAGCGGCACGTCGTCCTCCCAGAAGGTGGCCATGCCGTCCAACTTGCCGTTCTTGCGGATGGACTTCAGAAGCTTCTTTTTCGCGGAGACCTGAGCCTCCTTCGGCTTGCTGTTGTCGGTCTCGATGAGCTCCGCGATCAGGCCGTCGCGGAGGAGCTCGTCGACGAAGGGCGTGCGCTTGTCGACGAGGACGATTTCGACGCCGAGCTTTTTGGCCTTTTCAAAAATAAAACGCTTCCCTTTATAACCCGCGCCGACGATGACGACGCGCTTGTCCTTGAGCGCGTCGCGTCGCGCGCGCTGGAGCATGGTCGCCACCCACTCGCGGGAATGCTCGCCGATCTTGTCGGGATGCATCTGGTCGAGGTTGTACTGGCCGCCCGAGTCGTGATCGTTGACCTCGATGATGACGGGGACGAGCTTGCCGTCGCGGCTCTCGATCATGACGTCGAGGCCGATCATGTCGCTCTGTCCCTGGTAGGATTCGCCGTCCTTGCGCTCGATGAGTTTCTCGCGCTCGGCGATCGCGGCGAGCGCGTCCTCGCCGGTCTTGGCGATCAAAGCCTCGAGTTCGCGCTCGCCGTGGTCGTCGAGCAGCCCAGCCTTCTTCCATTCGGCGAACAGCTTCTCCATCGGCTCGACCGTGGCGTTGTCGCGCGGGTCGGCGGCCTCGGCGGTGGTCGGCTTGCCCCACGGCCCGACGCGGGCGAACGTTCCGGTGGTCTTCGTGCCGCCCCACGGCGTGCGCGCGACCAGGATCCGGCCCGTCGTCTCCATCTTGCGGCCGTCGCGATATAAAGGCGCGGAGTTTACCCGTTCATCGAGCAGGACCGCTCCGTCCTCGGTCATCTGGCCGTCCACGGCCAGAGCCAAGGCGTGCGCGACGATCGCGTCACGCTCGGACTTCTTGAAGAATTTGACGCCGCGGCCGGAGTGGAACTGCGGGCCCGACGGCTTGACGACGAGCTCCTCGCCCTGGAAGTCGGCCAAGTATTGGTCGACGAGCCGGCCGACCTCGGCCGCGCGCCGCTCGAGGGGCGGCATGTCGGCGATCTGCACCTTGCCCTTGCTGAGAGGCTCCCGGCCGGCCAAAGAGTGCAGCGGCATCATCAGCGCGAGCGTGGCGGGCACGGCGACCCCGCGCGCGGCCATCATGATCCGCGTGCCGAGCTTGTCGTTGACGACGGTCTCGAGTTTGAGCGAGTTCGACTGCGGAACGTCCAGATTGGTCTCGAAGACGACGCCGTCATCGCGATCGTTGGCGCCGAGCGTGAAGTAGTTCGCGAAGTAATGTACGCGCCGCGGCGTCTCGTAGGTCGTCACCGTCGCCTGGCCCTTCTCATCGAAGACGACGCCCTTGGTCACGAGCAGCATCGTCGTGCCGTCGGGATACGTCTCCTGGATCAGCCAGGAGGAATCGAGAACGAGGTTCACTAGGCCGGGGCCCTGTTTGCCGCCCTCGCGGGCCAAGGCGATCTTATGACGCGACGAGGGCGCGAGGATCACGACGACCGGCTCGTTGTCGTCGGCCTGGCGGGCGTCCGTCGCGGTCTTGAATTCGGGAAGACCGTTCTCCTTCAGGCTCGTCGCCAGACGCTCGAGCATCTTGGCTTCGTTGCCCTCGGGTGACTTGTGAACCGTGCGCGTGGGCTTGCTGAGCTGGGCCTTCACCCAGCGCAGGCCGCCGAAGTAAACCAGGCCCATGCCCACGAGGACGATGGTGATGATCTTCATCGGCGCGAACGCGCCGAGCGCCAGCGCGAGCGCCGAGCCGGCGACGGAGTGGTGGAACAGCCAGGCGAAAGCGAGCCCGCCCGCGCCGGCCGCGATGACCTCGATGAAGGTCATCAGGCTGTAGATGTCGTCGGCATGGCCCGCGGCCTTCGGGTCGTTCTTGATCTCGGTCTGCAGAAGCGCGCGCATGCGCGAGCGCAGCGGCTGCAGCATGAGCTTCATGAAGAAAACGGCGAACATCGCCGGGACGATCATGGGGAACATCCACAGGCCGATCGAGGGCACGAAGGCCAGCGCCGCGACGATCGTCAGGCCGGCGAGGACCTTGTAGGTGCCGTGTTTCTTCTGCAGCGCCTGCACGCGCTTCATCAGGAACATGGAGGCGACGAGCCCGCCGGCGGTGATCGCGGACAGCAGCAGGCCGTTGCCGAAGGCGCCCGCCTTGAGGATATCGATGGCGAAGGTGGGCAGGACGACGGCGAACAAGGCGTCCTCGACGAAGTTCTCCATCGTCGCCATGGACGAGCGCGCCAAGATGGCCTTGTTCTGGAAGATGATCTTGGCGGTCTGCCAGTTGCGGCGCGGGATGTCGAACAAGATGCGGCCGAAAGTCTTCGTCCCCGACCAGACGCGGCCGAGCGCGTCGCGCACGCCCTGGAGCTTCTCGGTCGCCAGGTCGCCGACCGTGACGACCTTCTTCGCGTAGATGTAGGACACGACGCCCATCAAAGCCGCGAACATCGCAAAGCCCGCGCCCGCGCCGATGCCGGCGCCGAAGCGCGAGTCGAGCCAATCCATGGGCAGGCCGATCAAGGCGGGGATGACGAGCATCATCCCGTAGTAGATGAAGTCGTAGATGTAGCCGGCCTTCTCGATCTTATGGTCGGTGGACTTCTGGTCAGCGCCCTTGAAGATCTTAGCCGCCCCGCCCGTGTCGATGTCGACGAGGTGGTTGTGGGCGACGAGCAAAGAGTTCACGCCGACGAGAACGAGGAAGGCCGCCCAGGGTAGGCCGCCGAACAGCGCCAGCGCGCCGATCGTGCCGAACAACAGGGCCCGGCCGCCGGCCGCGCCGACCAAGATGCGCTTCATGGGCGTCTTGCCCACGACGGCGCCGGCGAACAAGGACGCCCCGCCGAACACCCAGTAGTGGACCATGCGGGCCACGCCCGTCATGGCCGCATCGCCGGTCATCGCCTTGACGAGCAGGGGCAAAGAGGCGAGATACACCGAGATCGCGAGCAGGAACACGGCCTGGCCGAGAATGTAGGACTTCTCGCTCTTGGTGAACTCGGACATGTCGAACGTCGACTTGATACGCTCCCAGATGCTCTTCTTGACGGGCGCTGCGGCGGCCGAGGGCGAGCCCTCGATCGAGGCGACGGACGGCGCGGCCAAAGTCGGACGCGCGGCTTTATAGGCGTTCAGCGCGGCATTGGCGCGCTTCGACAGGCCGGACGTCTTGCTCGGAACGGCCAGGAGCGCGTCGAGCTCATGGCGCTGGACTCCGCCCGTGAACATCTCCTCGATCACCTTGGCGGGATCGGCATCGGGATCGGCGAGCTTCTTGCCCGCCTCGTCGAGAGCCTTCTTGACGTCGCGACCGGACGCGGCCGGCACGGCCAGGGGCGCGGCGGGCAAAGCGGAGGCGGGCGTGAGAACGGACGCGACGGCCGCCTTGACGGGCCGGCCGCTGTGCGCGGCCGCCGGCTGCGAGGCGTTCAGGGCCGCGGGAGCGGCGACCGGACCTAAAGCGAGGGAGCCCGGATTGGCGACCGCCGGAGCGAGCGACGGATTGACGGCCGCGTTGAGAACCGGGGCGCCCGCGACGGGCGAGAGAGAGGGGTTGAGCCCAAGCGACGCGGCCGGCATCATCACCGGAGCGACGCCGGCGGCGCCGTTCGTCGCGTTGACCGACGTGGCGGCGTCGCCCGCCGAGCCCGTCGCCGCGGAGCCGCTTTGCCCCACGGTTTGCGCGAACGCCTGGTAGGCGGGCGCGCCCGGGGACAGGGCTATAATGAGGAAGGCGAGGAGGGAGGCGAGGGGTCGCTTCACAGGGGAAGTATAGGTCCGGAACCCGTTATTGTCGATGGGCCGTAGGGCTAGGCCCCGAGGGGGCCCGGAGGCCTAGGGTCAGCGCGAGCCGTCGAAAGACGGCCCGGACAGGGTCTCGAGAAGCATGCGAACCGTGGTCGTGTCGCGCGGATTGACTGGCGCGGCGGCCTTCTCGGGGATGGAAACGGCTCCGTTCGTCTCGATGGCGATCTTCGACGCCTTGCGCACCTTGACGATGGCGTAGGGCTCACACATGATCAACGCGGCGAAGTTCTTGCCGGAGCGAACTTCTTTGTAGAAAACGTTGAGGCGCGACTTGTCGAGCGCGTCTTCCTGGACGACCACGTCCACCTTGGTTCCGGCGCTGCGGGTCTGGCCGAGGAACACGGCGACGACGCTTTCAGCGGCGAAATCGACGGCGGGAACCGGGGCGGCGGAGTTGTGCTCGCGCCACATCTTCTCCCAGGCGGCCTTTTCGGTCACGGCCACCGCGCGGCGCTCGCGAATCCCGCTGTGCTGTCCCTCGATCTTCTCCCATTTGACCTGGGCGGAGGCGGAGACAGCGAGAAGCAGGGCGGCGACGGCGAGATTGATCTTCATAATCCCATCCTATCAAGACCGGACGAAAACCCTGTGGGCCGGGCGGGGTAAAATCGGGGCGGTAAGAGGCCTACTTCAGAAGGGACCAGCGGCCTACTATTGATAATCACTGTTTCCTGGAAACAGCTTCGATCTACCTAAGTAGATTTTTACTCGTCCCGGGACGAGTGATTATCAATAGTAGATGCGAACTCTCCCCTGGGGAGAGTTCAAGCCCTCGTCTAAACATAGGTTAAGCCCGTTCCCGCTTCACTTTGTTAATGTGTCCCCATGGATCCACGCTTAGTGCCCCCCCTCCCCGCCGGCTCTCCCTGGAGCGGTTGGGCCTTGCCCGACATGAAACACTGCGAGGCCAACCTCTCCGGCTGGATCACCGCCCCGGCAAACACTTGGTCGAACCTAGCCTATATCGCGGTCGGCTTGTGGATCATGCGCCGAGCCTCGCGGCGCGGAGCGCTGACGGCCGGAGGACTGGGCCCGGTGTCGATCGTCGTAGGCGCCACGTCATTCGTGTTCCACATGTCCTACACGTTCGCCGGGCAGGTCCTCGACTACGCCGGGATGTTCGTCCTGCTGGGCTGGGCGGTCTCCCGGGCTTTGCTGCGCAACGGAAGCCTCGACGAGAAAGGCGCGGCGCGCGCTTGGGCCGGCTTCGGCGCCGCGAGCCTAGTTTCCCTCTTCGCCTTCCGCGCCATGGGCTGGGGCATTCAGACCATCATACTCGTCGAGACCTTGGCCCTGGCCGCCCTGGAGATAAAGCTCATGGTCTCCAAGCGCGACGCCCCGGAATACAAATCTTTCTGGCTGATGCAGGGCCTGCTCGCCGCGGCCTACGCCGTCTGGCACCTCGACCACACGGATGCGTTCTGCCGTCCGGACAGCCTGCTCCAGGGGCACGCGCTCTGGCACTGTCTGACCGCCGCCGCCTTCGTCGCCGCGTGGCGCTTCCACGAGGGCATCGACTCCCGACGCGCCGCGTGAAGGTGCTAAAATAGCGGCATGAACCGAGCCCTGCTCTGCGCCGTCCTGCTGTCGACCTCGTCGTGCGTACACGCCGGCATCCGCCTCAGCGACGAGGAGGCCCTGCGCGTCGGCCGCAAGATCTGGCAGAACGAGGCCGGTCAGTCGGTGGAGCGCCTCGTTCACTGGAACGCGGGCGAGAACTTCGCCTCGCTCGGCATCGGCCATTTCATCTGGTACAAGAAAGGCGAACCGGGCCCGTTCACGGAGAGCTTCCCCGGCCTCCTCGACGTGTTCGCCGCCAAAGGCGTCGCGATGCCCGGCTGGCTTCAAGGCAAGCCGCCGTGCCCCTGGCGCGACAAGGCCCAGTTCGACGCCGAGTTCCACAGCCCCCGCACCGAGGAACTGCGCAAGCTGCTGTCCGAGACGGTCGGCATCCAGGCGCGCTACGCGGCCGACCGGGTCGAGGCCGCCCTGCCGAAGATCCTCGCCTCCGCGCCCGCCTCCGAGCGCGCCGCTCTCACCGCGCGATTCGACCGCGTCGCCTCGGTCGCCAACGGCGTGTACGCGCTGATGGACTACGTGAACTTCAAGGGCGAGGGAACCAGTCTCACCGAGCGCTACAACGGTCAGGGCTGGGGCCTGCTCCAGGTTCTCGAGGGCATGACGGACGTCGCCCCGGGACAGCTCTCCGTCGAGGCGTTCTCAAAATCCGCCGACGCCGCGCTCACGCGGCGCGTGGCCAACAGCGACCCGGCCCGCAACGAGGCGCGCTGGCTGCCCACCTGGCGCAAGCGCGTGCTCACCTACCTCGAGCCGTAAGCAACGCCCGAATAGCAACCTGGACGGTTTGGGACTGTTAGACGCGCGTCCCTGCGTCATTGTCCTCATGTACTCCGCCCCGTCCGCGGATATACTGAGGGCATGAACAAGAAACTCTTTCTCGCGCCGCTCTTCGCCGCCGCCCTCGCCGCTCCCGCGTCCGCCCAGCGGGCGCTGACGCGCGTCGCGGCCGGGCAGACGGCTTTGCCCGTCGCCGCTCCGTCGGGACTCGGCGCGCTTTTATTCACCGCCCCGGCGCTGTCTCTCTCCGCCCCGAGCCTGGCGCCCGGATTCGCGGCTCCAGTTCTCGCGCCAGCGGCGGTCCAGACCCCCGAGCCGGCCCGCCTGCGCGGCACGGTCGCGCGCTGGAACGAGGTCAGGGGCTACGGCTTCATCACGCCGAACGGCGGCGGCGAAGCCGTATACACGACGGCCGAGGACATCGACCAGCGCAGCCCTGATTTGAAGATCTTAAAGGAGGGCGAGGAGGTCGAGTATGAGCTCCGAAAAACTCCCCAAGGCACGGCCGCCGGCAAGGTGATCCCGGTCCGCCTGCTTCCGGCCGCGTCCTACGCGAGCGCGGACTACGGCTCGGGGCGGATGTTTGACGGCAGCGGCCCGATGCGCCGCCCGCTCGTCGAAGGCTGGCGCGTCGCGGGGCGGGACTACGCCTCCACGCGAGAACTGGTGCTTCAACTCCCGGTCAGCCCCGCTCCCCTTGAGGCGACCTATCGCTTCGCCCACACGGATAAGCCCCCGTCCCCGGCGCGCGGCGCGAACACGGTCGTGGGCTTGGTCTCGGGCGCAACCATCGGCTCGGTGTTTGGAATGGCGTTCTATATTTTCGGCTCCATCGTCAACGAAGTCTTCGGCGGCCGCGGCTTGGCGCCCGGCGATTTAGGTCTTTTTGCGGGCTTCTTCGGCGCCGCCGGCGCGCTCATGGGCGCACTGATCGGCCGGATCGAGTCGCGCAACCCGATCGCCGAGCGACACAGCATCTCCGGCCGAATCTACCGTCACGCGGGACCGCAGGGCGAGACGTTGTACTTCGCGGCGAAGCGCGACGGCGGCGATATCCTCGTCGATCTGGGGGCGTACTTTTCGGCCAAGCCCATCGTTGAGCCGGCCGCTCCGGCGCCGTGGCCGCTGTGGAAGCGGGCCGCGGCGGGCCTCGCCGCCGGCGCGACGTTGGCCGTCAGCCAGTGGATTCCCCTGCTTCAAATCTTCACTCTGCCGATGGCCGGAATGACCGTCGGCTTTGGAGTCGGACGCGCGCTGACGGCGGACACGGCGGTCGCGGGCGGCTGGCTCGGCGGGTCGCTGGGCCTGCTCGTGCCCGTCGCCGCCTTCTTCTCCTTCGCCGCGGTGCAAAGCGTCGGCATCTTGATGTCGCTCGGCATCTACGTCGCGGCTCTCGCCGCCGTCGGCCTTGTCGTCGGAGTCTTCGCGGCGAACGCCGTTCGCGCCGCCGCCGCGCTCGAGGAAGCCCGCAGCCCCGCCGACCAGTGGTGGGGCGGGGCGAAAGGCGGTTCGAATAGTTCAGTTCAAGGAGCTAAGTCATGAAGAACCTAGTTATCGTCATCGGTCTACTACGCCAATGGGGCGCGCTGCTATTACGGTACGCCCTCGCGCAATGAAGATGAGGCGAAAAAGTCCGTCTACTCCAACTGCCTGCTTCGCTTCCCCGTGGACTTCCCGGGCGATGTGGGCCGCAACGCGAGCGTATTCTGCACCTATCTGCGCTACAGCGTGCAGACATTTTAAATTAGGAGAACCAGCATGAAAATAAGCGGACTCCCCGTACTCGTCCTTACGACCGGACTTCTCGCCGCATCGAGCTCTTTCGCCGAAACCGCCGACGAGGCGATGGCGAATATCATGCAGGCCGGCCCCGTCGCCCTGCCGCCCGCGCCGCCGGCGCCGATCGGAGTCGAGGTGTACGAGATCGACGACCCGAAGGCCCACACGACCGTCTCGGCCACGGCGCCGACCTTATTGGCCGAGTTGGACATGACCAAGCTTGAGGAGAAGGGCTACACGCTCGTCCCCGCCCCCGATCGGCCCAAGTCCTATGCCGACATGTCGTACGGCGAAAAAATAGCGAGCATATGCGCGAGTTCAGTCGGCCACATTAGCTTCGACTGCGCGGAAAGCCCGTCCATCGCGCTGCTGAACATCGCCGATCAAAATCGAACGAAGAGCCCAGCCACCTACTGGATCGTGGGAGCCCTGGGAATGATCCTGGGCGCCATTCTCCTCATTCCGGCGCTGGCGATCGCCTTGGTATCGGGCGGGGCGAAAGTGATCCACGACATCGCTACCGGATCCTGACGCAACGAATAATATTGCCGTAAGGGAGACATGCCATGAAAAGATTGATGCTCATCGCCGTCTTGTCGGTTTCAGCGGGAGTCGTTCAGGCCGAGTTGGACGGCTCCAAGGCTGAACCGTTGATCGCTCAGGCCCACGTTCAGAGGCAGACCGCGCAGATCGTCGGAGAATGGCGCAAGCTCCCCGAGTGCCGGCCCGGGGACGGCGGCCGCCAGAATATCACCTCGACGATGCGCATACTCGCCGACCATACGGCCGAAGCGGTCATCATTTCATACCGCGGCTCGGACACGTCCTGCGCGGGCGATCGGATCGGAAGAACCGTCGGAACGTACACGTACACGATCGACGGCCCCAACGCGGCCGTGCCGGGCGCCTTCAACACGACCTGGACCGTCAAGACCGTGAAAGTCACCGCCAACAACGGGGACGTCTGGGATCGCACGGATGAATTCGGCGGCAAGGTCTCGCGCAACGCCGTGAAGATCGTGGAGCAGTCCGGAGTCGCGTTCTATTACATCGCCGATGAAGATTCGGGATGGAGACTGAAGAGCACGCCGAACTATGTCCGCATAAGCCGATAGAACGCTCCATCGCCGACGCAGGAGAACCTCATGCAAATCCGCCATCTCGCCGTCCCCGCCGTTCTGCTCGCCGCCGCCGTTAGCGCCGCGCCGGGAGCCGCTCTCGCCCTGTCCCTTCCCTTGGCCTTCGCCGACGCCGGCGACGCGCTAAAGACCACGACGTCCAAATCTTCGGACGCGGTTCAGGCGATGTTGTATCAACGCTTGTTCGATCTGCGCGACAAGAAAAACGCGAAGCAGATCTCGATCGAGACTTGGGGACGCATCTATCGCACCTACATGGACATCTTGAAGGAGCGCTCTCCGGGCGCGATGAGCGAGGCCGAGATCATGCTGGCGGCATTAACTGAGGAAAGGGCTCCCCGGTCGCTGGCCAGCAGCGAGCAGATTAAACTCGTCGAAGCCTTCCGGGAATTGCACGGACCCAACGGCTCGCTGCGCGCCATGCAGGACCTCGACAAGGAGATCGCCTTCGTCGAGCGGAAGATCGCCTCACACGCGGCGAAGAAGCCCTAGAAGAACAGTATGCTGGCGAAGGTCAGCGCGGCGCCGATGACCATCTTGCGCACGTCGTTGTTCTTCTTGCCGTAGCCCAGCAGGAGCATCCCGGCCGTGCCGATGACCGTGCTCGCGCCGAACTTCCAGTAGGTCGCGGCGTCGGCGGTGATCGTGGGAAGAGACGGAACGGAGACGGTCCCGCTCGAGAGATTCTGATCGAGCGTCGGGAGGCTGTTCTCGGTCCCGAGCAGGACGTCTTTGACGTCCATATTACTTCACACCCACCTAACGGTAGTACCCGTCTCTGTTGTATAAGAAGTACGCGTCGGCGTGCTGCAGCTTCGGCAGGCGCACGTAACGGTCGCCCTTCGCGTCGTTCTCCTCGGCCAAGCCGAAGGCCATCTTGGGCTTGTCCTCGGATTTGGTCTCGGGCTCCTTCAGGATGCCGGTCTCGCGGATCTCGCTGACGGTGTGGTCGATCCACTTAAGCCGCACCGCCGCGTCCGCGAACTCCTCCCAGTCGCCGTCCACGTTCTGCTTGTACATCTCGGCCGTGAACTTCTCCATGCTCGTGCCCATCTTCTTGGCGATCGGTTCGCGCAGGCGGCGGTCCCACTCCTTGAGGATGTCGAGCTGCTGCTTCTGCTGGGTCGGGTTGCCGAACAGCACGCTCCAGATCTGATGGTGCAGGATCACCGCGTTCGGATACGCGTAGGAGCGCGGAGCGAGCGTGGCGATCGTCGCGGCCATGCTCGCCGCGTAGGACTTCACGACGACGTGGACGGGCGCCTTGCTCGCCTGCATCGCCTTTAAAATACGGTAGCCCTCCATCACCGAGCCGCCCGGGCTGCGGTCAATCACGAGGAAGATCGGATACTCCTCGGACTTGTTGTTGAAGTAGTGGATGCGCTCGGTGACGAAGTCCGCGGTTCCGTACACGATCGGCCCGTCGAGCGCGATGCGCCGGTCGCTGACGGTGAGCACGCCGTTCTTGAACGGCTCCTTGTCGTACTCGGGCTCGCGGTTGGCCTGCTTCTTCCAGATCTCCTTCTTCTCGCGCAGCTCGAGGTCCGACTTGATGGCGACGGTCCGGTTGTCGGCGAGGTCGGACTCCTGGCGCAGCTTGCGCGCCTGGAAGTCGAGCTCGGCGACGGCGACGTCTTTCTTGAGCTTGTCGGCGTCGAAGCGGAGCTTGTCCGCGTCGAGCTTAAGCCTCTCCGCGTCGAGCTTGAGCGACTCGGCGTTGAGCTTCTCGCGCGCGACGTCGTTCTCGAGCCGGGCCTTGTCGCGCTGGTAGCGCAGCGCGGCGGCGGCCTGCGCCATCTTCTCATCCTCCATCTGCCCCTTGAGCTGAAGCTTCCTCTGCTCGAACTCGATCGGCGAGAGCTCCGCGCGGGTCTTCTCGGCCGTCAGCGCGTTCCTGAGCAGCGCCTCGTCCTTCTCTTCGGTGAGCGCGCGCACGCGCGAGATGTACTCCTGCTGCTTGATCGTGTTCTGCGTGGTGATCTTGTCGAGCTGGATGCGCTCTTCGGTCGGCGCGCCGGGGATGGCGGGCAGGATCGAGCCGGAGCCGCCGTTGCCCGACATCATGATCGCGCCGATCGGCGCCGGGGCGGTATCGCCAGAGGGGGACGAGCCGGAGGAGGCCGCCGAGCCGGCCGAGGAGGGCTCTCCGGCCTTCGACGGAGCGGACGGAGATTTCAGCGCCTTCGAGGACTTGAGCTTGGGCTCGGACAGCGTCGTCTGGGCGCGGGACGTCCCGGCGGAGAAGACAAGCGAGGCGGCGAGGGCGAGGCGGACGAATTTCATCGGGATGGTCTCCTGGGAAGCGGCCTCACAAGGATAGAGGCTGGAGCCGCGTTGCGCAAGGGGGGCGGCCGCGCCGCTTACTTGTCGACGATGAAGCGCAGCAGGTCGCGGGCGGAGTAGACGCTCGTCGCCGTGCGGAACTGGACCGAAAATCCGTCGAATTCCCCCGACGACTGAGCGGCCTTGGCGTCCGCGGTCGCCCGCTCGAGCCGCTTGCGCTCCACCTCGAGCTTCGCGCGCTCCTTGGCCCGCGCCACGTCCATGCCGCCGCCTTGAATGAACGCGACGATGCGGCGCAACTCGTCCGGATCGAACCAGACGCCGTGCGGCTTGCACACGTCCAGGATCACGCCCGAGCAGTCGGCGAAATTGAAGCGGTTCATCAGCTGGGAGCAGATGGCGCAGGGGCGATAGACGATCGGCGACAGCCGGGGATTCTCCATCTTCGGCGCGGGCAAAGCCGACCCTTCGCCGAGGTAGGAGGCCTGCGTCTCGCGCTCGGCGCAGAGCCGTCGGAACGAATCGGCGTCGGCCCAGACGCCCCCGCAGCCGGGACAGCCCGACAAGACCGCGCCGGCGAGGGCACGGGCCGTCATCGGCGCACGGCAGGTCGGGCACGACGCCGGGACCGCCGCTGGCTCGGCCAAAGAGCCGCAATGCGCGCAGTCCTTGGACTCGGTGAACGTCCAGCCGAAGCACCACGGACAGCGGACCGGATGTAAGGACACCGAGCAGTGGGCGCAGGCCTTCGCCTCGGGGAGGACCGAAGCGCCGCAGCTCGGACAGCGAAGCGTCGCGATCTTTAAGTTCACGTGTGCTCGCGGATCAGATGAGCGGCGTAGGCGCCCAGCGGCAGCAGGACCGCGAGCAGAAGGAGCGGGTGCGGTCCGCCGAAGGTGATCGACGGATAATGGTTGCTCAGCATCAGGAACAGCAGGGGCATCGACATCAGAGTATTGTGCTTCGAGCAGCGCTTGGCCTCGAGCGCGAGCTCGGGGCGCGGCGCGCCGTTCGCCTCGGAGATGGCCATGATCTTTTTCTGGTTGGGAATGATCGTCATCCAGACGTTGGTCATCATGACCGTGCCCATCATCGCGCCGACGTGGAGGTAGGCCGCGCGGTCGCTCAGGACGTTGAGCAAAGCGGCGCCCGACGCGACGAGAAACACGTACCACGCGACCCCGACCGCGCTTTCGGAACGTCCGAGCGGCGACCGGGAGATCAAGCGATAGGCGCCGACCGCGCCGACGAGCGCGCCGGACGAGATCAGGATTCCCTTCCAGCGCGGCAGCTCGGAACCGTAGTCGAGAAGCGACGCTCCGCCCCAGTACATCAACGACAGGAGCAGAAAGCCCGACACCCAGGTCAGCATCGCCTCCCACTTGAACCAGTGCAGGACGCGCGGCATGATCTCCGGCCACTTCTGCTTCTCGACGAGGTAGAAGCCGCCGCCGTGCACCATCCACAGCTCGCCGGAGATGTTCGGCTTGGCCTTCGCGTCGCGCGGCGGCTCGAAGGCCTTCTCCATCCAGTTGAACAGGTAGGTCTGGCCGATCCACATGATCCCGGTGATCGCGTGCATCCAGCGTAAGATCAGGCTCAGCCACTCTTGAAGGTCGCTCATAATTTTAAAAGTCGTCCTGGGGGTTTCCGTCCTTGGGCCCGGCCGACGCCAACGTCAGGAGATAGTCGACGAGCGCTTCGAGATCGGCGGCGCTGAGAATCTTGTCCCAGCCGGGCATATCCACCTCGGCGACGCGGCCGGGCTCGGCATCGGCCTTCGCGCCGCGCTTGAGCTTAGAGATCAGCTCGTCCTTCTTATAGGTGGCAAGAAGCGGGGGCAGGGCCGGAATCCAGCCGCCGCGCCCGCCAGGATTCGGATGGCCTCCCCGCCCGGCCGGGCCATGGCACGCGATGCAGCCCGCGCGCACGTAGATCCTGCGCCCGTCGGGCGCGTGATCGCCGTGATCGATCCACGGCGGATCGTCGCCCCAGGCCTGGCCCTTCAGTTCCGAAAGAAAATTCGCCAGCGCGGCGCGGTCGGCGACGGGAAGGCCCTGCTCGGGCATCTTCGTGTCATGCTTGTAAGCGCGCGGACTCGCGAGCCACTTCTCGATCCACGCGCGCGGGCGGCGATGCCCGACCATGGTCAGATCGGGCCCGGAGTTCCCCCCGCGCTCGCCGATCTTGTGGCAGGAGCGGCAGCCGTGAGAGTCGAACAACGCCGCGGGCTCAACCGCCGAAGAGACAGTGACGCATCCAGCGAGGATGAAAATGAGCCGCAAAAACATGGGCCATTCTATCATTCCCGTCCGCCTTCGTTTTTAAAAAAATAGTGTTTAAAAATTATGCGTTATTCACTGTCGGCGCCGACAGTGAATAGCCTATATTCTGACTGGGTAATTTTTTGAGAAACGAAGGCGCGGACCGTCAAAAAAATAGCAGGATGAAAGCGACGATTGCCAGCGTGCACGTCGCGCTGAAATCTGTATACTCGGCTCATCGGCGTTGACGTGCGGAGGTCTCATGAAAGCGTTCCTGGTACTTGCGATGCTGTCCTCGGCCGCACAGGCCTCTCCCGTGGACTGCTACCCGGCGGCCAAGCCGGTGACGAATTATCCGCCCCTGCTTTGCGGCGGCGCCGAGACCACCGCCCCGGCCGCCTGCTTCGCCGCGGCCAAATCCGGGACGACCACGGACTATCCCGCCTTGCTGTGCTCCGGCGCCTCCTCGAACGCGCCCGTGGACTGCTGGAAGGCCGCCAAGTCCCTGACGAATTTCCCGGCTTTGCTGTGCGCGCGCGCGACGTCGAACGCGCCGACGGCCTGCTTCGCCGCCGCCAAGAACGTGACCGACTATCCGTCGCTTCTCTGCTCGGGCGCCAAGTCGAACGCGGCGATCGCCTGCTTCGCCTCGGCCAAGAACGTGACGAACTACCCCGCCATGCTGTGCGCGGGCGCCGAGTCGGACGCGCCGGTCGCCTGCTTCGCGGCGGCCAAGGGCCTGACCGACTACCCGGCGTTGCTGTGCGCGGGCGCCTCCTCGAACGCGCCGGTGGCATGCTTCAAGACGGCCAAGGGTCTCACCCAGTTCCCGGCCTTGCTGTGCTCGGGCGCGAAGGACAACGCGCCGGTGACCTGCTTCAACGCCTCGAAAGGCCTCACCGACAATCCCGCGATCCTGTGCTCGCCGAACGCGGCGCTGAAGTCGGTGACGCGCGAGGACATCGATCAGAGCTGGAACCTGCCCTACCCGATGCGCTTCCCGAACCCGTATCCGTTCCGGTATCCGTTTCCGGACCTGAACCGGGACCCCAGCAAGCCGCCGACGAATCCGAACCAGCCGAATCCGGCGACTTTATTCGCGGGCCAGTAGCCTAAGAATCTCGGCGACGCTCCACGCCTGCGAGCGGGTGCCGCCCGGATTCTGCGCGGGGCCGGCGCGCTTGAACAGCGGCGCGAGGCCCTCGGGATCGTCGAGCGAGAAATTCGCGAGGCCGGCGTCGCTCGCCCCGCCGTCGTACACCTCGGACAGCGAACCCTCAGGGCGCGACACCAGGGCCGTGACCAACGGCGTGACCAGCGCGCGCGTCTCGGCCGCGATCCGGACGTCGTCCCAGCCCATGTCGCGCCGCACCTGAGCCAAAGCCTCGGCGTAAGCGCCCATCAGCCACGGCCACACCGTGCCCTGATGGTAGGCCTGGTCCTTCTCGAGCGGAGGTTTGGACGTGTCGTACGTCGCGCGGTAGCCGCTGTCGCGCGGCGACAAGGTGCGCGGGCCCATGCGGGTGAGCAGGTCGCGCGTCGCGGCGAGCACGACGTCGCGCCGGCGCTCGGGGCTCAGCAGGTCGCCGCCGCGGCTGATCGCGAACAGCATGTTGGGGCGGATCGCCTCGCCGTGCGGGTCGCCCTCGATCACGTCGCGCAAGGCCCCGCCGGCGCCGCCCCAGGCGCGGCGGTTGTCCTCGCTGACGAACCAGAACTTCGAGTTGAAGCTGTCCTTCACCTTGCCGGCAAGTTCATTGCGCGCCGCCGCGGTCTCCGGGTGTCCGGCGCGCGCCTCGAGCGCGGCCAGGAAACGGAGGTTGGCGTACCACAGCGCGTTGATCTCGACCGTCTTGCCGTTGCGCGGGGTCACCGGCCGGTCGCGGCCCTCGGGGTCGGCGTCCATCCAGGTCGCCTGCGAAGGCGTGACGACCAGGCCGTCGGAGTCCATCTTGATGGTGTTCCAGCGGCCGTAGCGGCGGTAGCTCGCGCCGTGTTCATAGCCGGCGACGATTCGGCGCACGACCGGTGCCATCTCGTCGACGAACGCCCAATCGTTCGAGGCTTCGGCGTAGCTCTTGAGCGCCTGCACGTACCACATCGGCGCGTCGGCGGTGTTGTACTCGGGCTCGCCGTTGTCGGGAATACGGTTCGGGATCAGGCCGTCTTTCTCGAACGCGGCGAAGCGGCGCAGAACGGATTTCGCGTCGTTGAAACGGCCGGTGGACAATAGGAGCCCCGGCAGAGAGATAAAAGTGTCGCGGCCCCACTCCTCGAGGAACCAGTCCATGCTCGCGGCCCATATCTGCACGGAATCGCCGTCGCGCTTGACGAAGGCGTCGGCGGCGCTTCCAAACGCGGCGCGGACCGATTCGGCCGCGCCCCACACGTCGCCGTCCACAATCGCCTTAAGCGCCCGCAGCTGGGGCCGCGCGTCGGCGCGGACGCGCCCGGCGTAATCCGCGTCGGAAGGCAGCGGAATGCGGTAGCGCCAGCGCGAGACGCCGTTCTTCATGTCCTTCACGGGCACGGGATCTCGCCACTGATCGCCGAGCGTGTACGCGACGAATTTCGACGCCGCGCCGGAGGACGGTTCGCGGCGCGCCGTAAAAAGACGCCCGATGAAATCGGGCGTGCGGGGATCGTCGTGCGAGCTCACCTTTTTCCAGTCGCCGCCGACCGTGACGAAGCCGTGGCGCCGCGCGTCGGCGTCCTTGCCCTCGAACGCTTCGGCGAGCGGAAACGCGGAGCGCGCGCTCAGCACCGCGCCCAGCGCCGCGACGTACGGATCGCCGGGCTCGTCGCCGCTGGCCAGCTGGCCGTTGCCGAACTTGTAGGCGAAGTGCAAAGCGTCGGCGCGCGCGCCGTCGAAGCCGAAAGCGAGCCAATAACGGTAGGGATCGAGCGCGGCCGCGTAGCCGTCCTTCTTGAGCTCGGACCAGCGCCACAGCGCCAGGTCCTTCCAGTCCTCGTGGACCCAGGCGTTGACGATGCCGGGATTTCGGGTACGCAGGTCGGCGAACAGTTCCGGACGCTTCCACGCGTCGACGCCGTTCTTGGCGCGGAACATCGGGATGTCGAACAGGAGCTTGCCGCCCGCGGCATGCACTTCGTCCACCGCGTCACGAAACTGCCCGTACGCGAGCCACTGCGACCAGCGGCGTATTGAGACCAGCTCGGCGAATTTCGGATCTGCCCGAGCGGCGCCCTGATCGGGGGGAGTCCAGTCGAGTGCAGGCTTGCCGATCAACGCGGACAGCGCCATAAACTCGGCGTATTCTCCGAGCCAGTTTTCGTTTTTCGCCGACCAAGCGGAGAATTCGGCCCGGCGTGGACCGTCGGAATTCAAAAAGCGCGCGTAGGCCTCGCGGGCGATCGCGCTCTCTCGCGCGCGCAGCGACGCGTAATCGACGCTTTGCGACGGAGCGCTCAAACGAGGATCGGCGGCGGACTCTTCGACCAGAGCCCAATCGATCTGATCTTCGTTGAGCGCGTACAGGCTGACCGGAGCGTACGGGCTTTCGCCGAGCGCGGCGAAGTGAGGCAGGAGAAGCACCGCGTCGGTCCCCTCGGGCGCGAGTTCCTCGCGGTAGTAGCGGCCCAAGCCGGAGTACTTGCCTATTCCGGGGTCAGCGTCTTTTTTTTTAGGCCGCAGGGCGAACAACGGCACGGTCACGGCGGAACGAGTCGCCGACGCGTCCTTCCACCACGGCAAACCCGGGACGCCGTCCTCCGAGATCGACGGCGTGGGGCGGATTCCGTCCGTGAGGGCCTTCGCCGGAGCGTGCGCCGGCGAGACGGCGATGAAGGCGCCGAGAACCGCGCGGATCGCTCGGCGCAGGAGGCTCGGCCGGGCAGCGATCGGCGCCGCCGCGGGAGCGACGCGAGCGCGCGCCTCGTCGGCGAGGGCCTTCGCGTCGCGCGTCAACGCCTCGAGATCGAGGAGGCGGGTGCGCAGAAGCTCGAGCGCGCCGTCGGCGGCGTCGAACAAGCCCGCGCCGACTTCGTGGGGCTGATAGGCCGGCATCGGCGTGGCCGAGCGCTTGACCAAGGACGCCAGGTACGGGAACCAGCCGTCGGGCAACTGCCGGCCCGCCGCCTTCATGCCTTCGGCGAGCGCGCGGGAGAGCACGGCCAGCTTCGCGGCGGTGCGCTCCGCCGCGGCCGCCGTGCCCAGTATCTTAGGAGCCGGGGCCGCCGGCGCGGGCGTTCCGAGCACGGCGTCCGCCGCGGCGACGGCCGCTTTGGCGAGCGCCTCGCCCGGCTTCAGGTCGTCGACGAGATCGGTCCAGGACAGGCGCGGCGTCTCGGGCGTTCCGCGCGAGGAGTAGAACTGCAGGCCCTCGCGGCTGGCGGCGGCGACGACGACGGCCAAAGCCGCGTCGCCGGGCGCGGCCACGGTGCCGGCCTTAGGTCCCGCGTTGCCGGCGCCGACCACGACGCCGATGCCCGACGCGACCAGCCGGTCGATGAGCATCGACAGAGGCGTGCGACGCGACGTCGGCGCGCCCATCGTCAGCGAGATCAGGACGGGACCCTTGTCCTTCGCGGCGGCGGCGATGTGCTCGAGCGCGGCCATCACGCGCACCTCGGAGACGCCGGCCGAGGCGCGCACGCGCACCAGAGACAGGTCCGCGCCCGGAGGCACGTCCTCGCTCATCGTGCCGTCGCCGAGCTCGACCGTCAGCCCGCCGGGTTCGGCCGGGGAGTTGGAGAGCGGATAGTACGGCAGCGAGCGCCGCACGGTCCAGCCGCGGTGCTCGAGCGCGATCGTCAGCGCGTAGAGCTTGTGCTCCGGCACCGACAGCCACAACCCGCGTGACGCCGTCAAAGTCGCCTTGACCGACGTCTCGAAGCGCTTCGCCGTCGCGTCGTCGAGCGCGCCCTCGTTCAGCGGCGGAACCGCGAACAGGTCCACCGGGCCCATCGCCTCGTCGACGCCCGCGATGCCCGTGCCGGAGCCGTCCATCGGCGGGGTCGGCGCGTCGAGCGGCACGCCCGCGGCGCGGGCGAGCAGCTGCACCAGCTCGCTCAGCGCGCCGGGCTTGCCGATCGCCTCGCGGTTCTTGACGACGAAATCCGTCACGATCGGCTTGAGCGGGTCGGCGCGCAGGCGCGCGATGAAGGCCTTGCTGCGCACGGCGACGGGGAAAATCTTCTGGATCGTGCGCGTCAGCGCGAGGTTCTCCGGTCCGGCCGCGTCGAGCAGGTCGGTCACGACGCGGTCGCTGATCGCCTCGGGCGCGGCGTCGGCGAGGTTGGAAAGCGCGGCGGAGGCCAAATGCCGGATATTGCCGCGCTCAGCGCGGTCGCGCACGCGCGCCGAGAGCGCCTCGGCCTCGGCGGCGGTCGCGGACGCTCCGATCTGGCCGAGCAGCCAGGTCGAGGTGAAGCGCGCCCGCTTGTCGGCGTTCGCGGTCTCCTTCACGATGCGGGCGATCGCGGCGCGGTCGCCGCGCCGGACGAGCGCGTAGGCCGCGTAGACGCCGATGTCCCAGGACTCGTTGGCCGCCGCCTTCTGCAGCAGCGCGTCGACGGCATGCGTCGGAATTTCGGCGAGGGCCAGGAAGGCCATCTGGCGCACGCGCGGCTCGGAGTCATTGAGCCCGGCCTCGGCGAGCGCGGCGGCGGACGCGGGGGACTTCAAGTTCATCAGGACGGCGGCGGCGCGCATGCGCACGAGCCAGACGTCGTCTTTGAGCGCGGCGATCAGCGCCGGCAGCTCGGCGTCGCGCGCGGCGTTGAAGCGCTTCTGCACCTCGGCCTGCACGGCGTTGCCGGCGGCCGATTTGTCGGCCGGCTCCTCGGAGGATTCATCGACGGATTCCCCCTCCTGGTGAGCCTGCATCTCGCTCTTGGCGAGCTCGGCCGCGCTGAACGCCCGGTCCTCGGCGTCCTGCACCGCCTTCAGGCGCTCGAGCCAGGCCCACGCCGCTTCGCCCTCCGGCGCGGCTGGCTTGGAGGTCAGCCGCGCCCACATCCCGCGCAGGCCGTTGCCGACCATGCGCGTGCCCGACGCCTGGATGAGCTTGAACGCCTCCCAGGCGTCGACGAAGCCGCCGCCCTGGAACCACACCGGCACGCCCATGTCCTTCGAGGTGCGCTGGAGCACGGCCTTGACCGCGAACGCCAGGTTCTCCGAGATGAACGGAGTCAGCGCCCCGGCTCCACGCAGCGCGACCTTGAGAAGAACCTCGATGCCGCCCAAAGACGGGTTCGACATCGAGGTGCCGGACATGCCCGTGTGCTTGCCGTCTTCGAGATCTGAAGCGGACCGCTGGGCGTCCTTCGACTTCGCGGAATAGACGCCGTCCTTGTAGACGTTGCTCGAGCCGGGCGAGGTCGTCACGTCGCCGCCGATGCCGGTGATGTCGGGCTTGAAGCGGAAGCGCTTGACCGCGTAGCGGCGGTCGATGTCGGGCCCGACCGAGCTGTAGAAGGCGATCTCCGCAATCCCGTCTTCCTTGCTCTTGGCGGCGGCGGCGACCGCGATGACCTCGACGCCGGCGGCGGGTTGGCTCAACGTGCGGTCGAACGGGCCGGAGTTGCCGGCGCTCGCGGTGACGATGGGATGCTCGCCCGCGGCGTTCTTCTGCTTCGTGAGCTGCGAGAAGAACTCGGCCAGGTTGTCGGCCGAGGAGCCGCGCGAGCCCAGGCTCAGGCTGATCACGTCCACTCCCTTCTTCAGCGCGATCGCGGCCGAGCCCATGATCTCGCCATCCGACGCGCCGGGCTGGTCGCGGGAGAACACCTTCGCCATCGTGCCCTTCGCCTGCGGCGCCATACCCAGAAAGCCCTGGTTGTCGGAGATCGAGATGCCGGCGACGTGCGTGCCGTGCCCGATCCAGTCCTCGGTCCCCTCGTCGACCATGTCGACGACGTCCAGACGCCCGCCGAAGTCGGCGTGCGTCGAGTCCGCGCCGGTGTCGATCCACAGGATCGAGCCCGCCGCGCCGGTGACCCCGGCCTTCCAAACCGGCTTCACGCCCTGGAGCTCGGCCGAGTCCATCAAATGGGTTTCGAAGTTCGACTGCGAGTCCAGGATCTCGGCGTTCGCGCTCACGTACTTCATGATCGCCGTCTTGTTGCGCCGCGGCACGGTCACGTAGATCTCTTGGCGGCCCACGTCGGCGCCGAACACGTGGCGCACGTTGACCTCCATCTTCTCGAACAGCTCGAGCTGCTTGCCGAAGCCCGCGTCCTCGAGGGATTTGCGCGCCGTCGCGCGGCCCTCCTCCGTAAACGAAGCGTTCGGCACCGAGTCCTTGATGCGTCCGCCCTGAATCGGCCGCAGCCACAGACCGACGCGGGCCTCGACTTTTCTCAGGATCAGCAGGTGGCCGCCGTCCTCGAGGTCGACCCGCGTGATCTTGAACTGGCCGCCATCGGCCGACTCCCAGTAGCGCAGCAGCTTCTCCCAGGACACGACGCCGGGGTCGTCCGGACCGAAGGACAGGAAGGCGAAGCCGCGGTCCCGCAGGTTGCCGTACAAACCGTCCATGAGCTCGGTGACGCCCACGCCCTTGAGGCGCTGGGAGGCGATCGAGCGCCAGAGCTTGCGCACCTCGCCCTCGAAAGCCTGAACCGCCCGCTTGGAGCCGTTCTCCTTGAGGCGCTGCGCGCGATCGACGAGATCGGTCCAGGCGCCGACGCTGGTGGTGCCCTTGAACGCGTCGGCGCGGACGATGAGGCGGGTCGCGAGCACGTGCAGGCTGTCGAGCTGCTGGAGCACGCTCTCCAGCTTCTTGTGGTCCGCGCTGTTCGGCTCGGGCAAGGCGCGCGTCGCGCGGCCCAGCACGATCGCCCGGTAGCGGCGCTCGTTTCCGGTCAGGGCCTTGCGGGGATCGACGTCCTTGAGCGGCGTCACGCGGGCCGCGCCGTCGGACAGCCCGTCGTACAGCTTGGGATCCTCGAGCTCTTTCGAATCAGGGTTGACCACGAGCACGTCGTAGGGACGGGAGAGCCGCAGGGACGTCTGGGTCAAGGTGAGCGCGCGCTGGAGGCCGGTGACCTTGATCTTCTTGAGGGCGCCGGTTCCCCTGAACTCGGCCGCGCGCGCGCGCACCTCGGAGACGACGGTCGAGAGCAGTCCGAAGATCTTGCCGCGCGGGGGTCCCCGCGGCGCCGAGGCGCGCATGTGGTGAAGCTCGTGAAGCAAGACCATCCGCAGCAGCCACGGCGTCGCGGCGAGTTCGGGGCGAACCCAGATCTGGCCGCGGGAGGCGAAGGCGAAGGTAAAGTCTTTGTAGCGGTTGTCGGGACGATACGCTTTGACAAGCGCGGCGGCGTTGCCGTCCAGACGTCCTTCCAAAACTTCGGCACGAAGGAATTTTTGGAGATCGGCGTTGGTGACATTCCGGCCGCGAGCGACGGCGGCGAGGAAGACGACGGTATCAACAACAGCGTTAAGAACAAATGCGCCCGTAAGCACCGCCGCGCTGACCGCGGCGACGGTCAGGACCGTCGAACCGGTGAAACCGGAGGACTGCGCGGTCTGCAAGGCATGGGCGCCCCAGCGGGCGAACTCGAATCCTCCCCACAGTAATCCGGATAAACCCGCGAGCACCAGCGGGAAAAACGCGCCGCGTTTCTGTCCTTCAGGTGTAGTCGGCGGCGCGGGATGTAGAGCAGGCTCACGACTTGTCTTGACGTCGTGCTCGACCGAGGCCGCGGAAAGGTGCGTCGTAGATTCAGGGACAGCGCCGTCGATGGATACGGCATCTCCGCCCAATCCGTCGCCGTTCAAAAGCCGTTCGCCCGTAATTCGGCCCGCGAAATCCTGCGCCGCCGCGCTCCCGAACGCTTCGTTCGGAGCCGAGGGCTTGACCGCCGCGATCGCCGAGGGAACGGCAGCCGCGGCCGCCGCTATCGCGGCGGCCGGCGTCGCCGCGGCTGGCGCCGCAGCGACGGGGGTGAGCGCCGCGAGCGGGCTGATCGACGGCGTCAACGACGGAGAGATCAACGGCGTCAACAACGGCAAAACGGATGGTGAACCCAACACGGCGCCTGGTCCCGCGGGCACCACGCTCAACTGGGGAACGAGCGAAACGGAAGAAGAGCGGCCCGTGATGGTTTGTGCGGACAACGACGCCGCGCCCGGGCCCCAGGACGCGAGGACCAGGCTGGACGTCAGCACGACGGAAACGAATCGTTTCATCTATTGCAGGAAAATCATGTCCGGCTGCGCGCTCTCCGGCTTCTTCGGCTCCAAGCGCTTTCGTATCTTCGGCTCCGGCGCGGGCTTGTCTTCATCGAGCTTCTTCGGCGCCGAGTACTCCTTCTTCTCGGCCTCGGCGCCGGGAATCCGTTTCTTGTAAATGATCTGCGGCCCGCGCCCGATCTCGTACGGCAGCGCGAAACCGATTTGCGCGATCCAGCTCCGGTACTGCAGCTGCCCGAGCGCCTTCAACTCCGCGTTGAAGAACGCGCTCCAGCTCGGGCGCGCGTACTGCACGCCCGTGATCCAGCGGCCCTGGCTTTGCTCGGGGTGCTCGCTGCCTTGACCGGTGACGTCGGAGATCAGGAAGGTCCGGGACTTGAGCTCGAGTTTGGCGCGCACCGAGCCGGTCGCATAGTTGTAGCCGAAGCCGAAAAACGGCGTCCAGGCGTCGTAGCTCTTGTGGGCGACGGCGGTCAGGCCGAAGCTGTTGAGGTTCCAGTCGATCTCGCCGTTGAGCTCGCTGTCCGCCTTGAAGTTGTTGTCGATGTCGACGTTGAAGAGGCCCTTGAGGCGCGTGCGCCCGCGCACGTGGTTGTAGTGGCCGCCGAGCGTGAGCACCGGCCATTCGTCCTCGCCGAAAAAATGCTGACGCGCGCCGAAGCCGTAGGAGTTGGTCTGGACCTGCGCGGTCATCGTCGGGGAGATTTTATAGCCCGGGGGCGTGGTCGCGTCGGCGAAGCGGAAATAGGCGTCGCGGCGTCCGGGCAGGCCCATGCGCAAGTGCAACGCGAGGTTCGGAAACATCGTTCCGTTCGGGAAGATGTTTGAGCCGCCCTGCTCCTGAAGCGCCTGGACGGTCAAGTTCGGGAACGCGGACTTGTTGAAGGGGATGCGGCCGACACCGAGGGAGATGTCGGGCTGGAGCGCCCAGCCCTTCACTTCCCGGGGAGGATCGAAATTGGACCCGGCGTTGAACGCCAGGCCCTGCGCCATCTCATGACTGAGCCACTGCGACATGCTCGTGAAGTCGTCGGACAAGCTGGGATTGGCGGCCCGAGCCGTAACCGACGACATCAAGAGCACGGCCGCGATGGCCGCGCCGAGCTTCAATGCCTGATGACGAACCGCGAGCGGCCGCGATCGGTGGTCCAGTGGTAGGCTTGAGCCGAAGGCTCGAAGGTGAGGGTGGTCTTCAGCCGGTTTTCGCCCGTCGCCTTCGAGCGCATGCCGTGCTTCCGGCCGTTGGGATAAGCGTTTTTCTTCATTGGAACCTCGTTCCAGGATGGTAGCAGTCGCCCCGGAACCGGGCATGGGCCCGAGGTCCCACCCCCCCAACGACAAATGGCCCACTATGAAGGATTCAGCGTTAAGGTCTAAAAGCCTGGCACTTTGAGCCCCGCTCAGACAAAAAAGAAAGGGGGGCGAATCCGTTAGGATTCGCCCCCCTTTTGCGCCTGGGATCAGGGGTTCTCGTAAACCTTCAGCTTGCCGTCCTTCTGAGTCATGCCGACGCGCGCGTCCTTAAACATCTTGAACACGGCGATCTTGTCCGACGGGACGAGCTCGGCCGGGATCAGGACCACATGGATCTCGCCGTTCGGCTCGGTCAGGATGAAGGAGATGGTCTTGGCGGTCTTGTCGACCCGGCCGTTCTTGATGTCGTCGGTGTAGAAGACTTTGTAGGTCTGGCCGCCGACCTTCGCCGTGTCGCCGGTCGCGCCGACCGCGTCGAGCATCTTCTTCAGCGTGATGCGGACCACGTCGTCCTCGTTGGCCTTGTTCTCGAGCACGATCTCGCTCTTCATCTGGTTGATGACGTTCGGGGAAAGGCGCAGGGTGTACTTGTTCGCCCCCGCGCTGACCGTCTCTTCCTTGTCGAGCAGGCCCTTCACGTTGTAGAAAACCGCGTCGGAGCCGTCCACGAGGATGGAGACGTAGGCGTTCTGCTGACGGTCGAAGGCGCCGCTGACCCAGACGTCCTTGCCGCCCAGGTTGTACTTGAGCTGGCTCTTCAACTGCTTATTAAGGAGCGCCGCGAGATCGATCGCGGCGACCTCGGTCGCGGCGGTCGCGCCGATTGGCTCGCCGCCGACCTGCGCGAGCACCGCGAGGCTGAACCAGTTCGTCGACGGGAGCAAAGACGCCTGGGCGATGGGCTTGTGAATCGTCCAACCCTCAGCGAGGACCATCTTAGGCAAGGGTGTATGGAAAGCAGCTCCCGCAAAGGCCGCGTCCGCGCCGGCGGCGAGCGCTTCGGAGCCGGCCAACGAGCGCGACGGCGCGGCGATGAGCGCGAGGGCCAGGACGAGAAGAGTTTTCGCTTGATTCATGCGGCCTCCAGAGGCGGTCTGAGTGTCAGGCATTAAATTGTTCGCGCCGGCCTTTCGACCGGTGCGGGATTCTAAAACATGGGTTTATCGAATGCAAGCGCGAAAGCGGCGGAAGCAGGTTAAAAAAAGACCCACGCTCCGGCGCGGAGTTACTGGCCGAAGGCCAGGCGCAGGGCGAGGTACTCGGGAAGACCCGCGGCGCGGATCTTCGCCTGCACGCCGGCGATGTCGTACGGAACGCGGAATACGCGGAAGGTTCCCTTCGACGAGTCGTACAGGCCGCACGCGGCGCGATTGTCCTGATCCCGCGGCTGTCCGACCGAACCCGGGTTGAGCGCGGCGGGCGCCATGCCTCCGCCGGAAATCTTGGGCAAGGTCTCTTCCGTGTCATCGAGGAAGCGCGAGTCGACCTTCTCCGGGTCTCCATCGGCGAACCGGAACAGCAGCGGCATGTGGCTGTGCCCGACGAACAGCGGCCACTTGTTCACCAGCGGCACGTTGTCGCGGAACTGGAGAGGGCTGAGAAGATATTCCTCCACCGGGTTGCGCGGCGTGCCGTGGGCCAAGGTGAAGTCCGGCGTCTCCAGGCGAGCGGTCAGGCCCTCGAGGAAGACGCGGTTCTCAGCGGACAGGGTCCCGCGCGTCCACAGCACCGCCGCGCGCGCGTACTGGTTGAACCAGTCGAGCTCCAGGCGCTCGATGACGGCCAGGTCGTGGTTGCCGCAGATGACCGAGAGGTTCTTGAGCGCGCGGATGCGGTCGAGGCAGGCGTTCGGGTCCGGGCCGTAGCCGACGATGTCCCCGCAGCATATCCAGCCGTCGACCTCGAAATCCTCGAGGTGGGAGAGGACGGCGCTGAGCGCCTCCAAGTTCGAATGGACGTCGGAGATGACCCCGTAGATCACGCGACCCCGTTATACCAATTCGGGGCGAACTAGTTTTCGGGGGCGGGCTCGGACGCGGCGAAGGGACCCTGGATGGCGACTTTGTGGCTCGTCGCCTCGCGTTCCGTGCCGCCGACCTTCTTGCGGAAGTCGACGGAGATGAGCTGGCTGACGCCCTTCTCCTCCATCGTGACTCCGTAGATGACGTCGGCGGCCTCCATCGTGCGCTTGTTGTGGCTCACGATGAGGAACTGGGTCTTGTTCTGGAACTCGCGCAGCAGGGCGACGAAGCGCTCGATGTTGGCGTCGTCGAGAGCGGCGTCGGCCTCGTCGAGCATGCAGAACGGGGAGGGCTTGACCATGAAGAAGGCGAAGAGCAGCGCGATCGCCGTCAACGTCTTCTCGCCGCCGGAGAGCAGCATGATGCTCTGCAGCTTCTTGCCCGGGGGCTGGGCCAGGATGTCGACGCCCGTTTCCAGGATATTTTCAGGATCCGTCAGGATCAAGTCGGCCTCGCCGCCCTCGAAGAGCACCCCGTACAGGCGGCGGAAGTGCTCGCGCACCTCGGTGAAGGTCTGGCGGAAGTTTTCGCGCGTCGCGTTGTTGATCTTGACGATGGCGGCGAGCAGGTCATCTTTAGCTTTGAGAAGATCGTTGATTTGACCGATCAGGAAGCGCTGCTTCTCGGCCAGCTGCTCGTACTCCTCGGGCGCCGCCATGTTGATGTTGCCCATGTTCGCGATGCGCTTGCGCAGCATCTCGATCTTCTCGACGTCGGCGACGACGCCGTTGAACTTGTTCTTGGCTTCCTCGGCCGTGAGCTGCCACTCGTCCCAGAGCCGGGTCTTGAGCAGGTCCTGCTTGGACTTCAGCGCCGAGGCGTGCACCTCGTGCTGGTGCAGGTCGGCCTGGGCCTGGTCGTGCTCGGCCTGAAGCGTCTTCAGGCGCGCGCCCAAGGCGTCGATCTTGTTCTGCAGGTCCTGGAGGCTGTCGAAGACCGACTTGGCCTCGTTCTCCTGCGCGGCCAACTCGGCCTGCCGCTCCAGGATCTCGGCGCGCATGCGCTCCTGCGACTCGAGCGCCTCGGCCTTGCGCACGGCCAGCTCGCCGGCCTCGGAGGCGAGGCGCGCGATCGCGGTATTAAGGGCGGAAAGCTCGTCTTCCAGACGCTTGAGGCTGGACTGGTAGGCGCTCAGCTCCTGCTCGACGCCGCGGCGGCGCTCGTCCTGGCCCTGGAACGCGGCGCGCTTGCCCGACAGCTCCTCGCGGGCGGCGGCGAGCGTCTCGGCGGCCTGCGTCTCGGCGAGACGGACCTCGGCGACGCGCTCCTCGGCCAGCGCGCGGCGCGAGCGGCGCTCGCGGATCGATTCCTTCGCCAACGACGCGTCGCTCAGGGCGCGCGAGGCCTCTTCCGTGGACAGCTCCACGTTGCGCGCATGGTTGGCCAACGACTGCTCGAGCTGACCGACGCGGGCCTCGAGGCCGTGGCGGCGTCCCGACTCCTGGGACAACGCGGAGCCCATCAGGCGGGAGGCCTGAAGAGCCTCGGTCAAGGCGGCGTCGGTGCGGGCGCGTTCCTCGGCGAGCGCGGTGCCGCGCAGATTGAGCGTGACGACCTGCTCCTTCAGTTCGCCGAGGTCGGCTAAAGAGGGCTGCGGGCCGTCCTTCGCCGCGGCTCCGCCGTACACCCAATGATCGCCGAACAGCTGGCCGCCGAGCTCGTAGGCCTCGGCGAAAAGGTGGCGCAGCGCCTTGTCGTGGCGCGGATCGTACTGCAGGCGCGCGAGCAGGGGCTTGGCCTCGGCGGGATACGACTTCTCGAACGCCTCGGGCAACGAGGACAGAACCAGGAACCGGGCGCGTCCCTTGCCGGACGCCTGAAGCAGCTCGACGCCGGAGCGGGCCGCGGTCGAATCCTCGACGACGACGGCGAACAGGCGCTCGCCGAGCAGATCCTCGAGCTCGGGCTTGAAAGAATCGTCCACGCGGAACAGGCCGCGCACCATGCCGATCACGCCCGGGATGTTCGCTCCGAGCACGATTTGGGCGCCGACCCAGTACGGATTCTGGCCGCCCTGGCTTTCCAGCGACTCGGCCCGGGCGGACGACTGCGCCAGCGCCGAGTGGAGCGTGACCGTGTCGTCCGACAGGCGGCTCTGCGCGGCGCGCAGCTCCTCAGCGCGCGTCTCCGCGGCGGCGGCGGCGGCCTGCGCCGCCTCGTAGGCGGTCTCGGCGAGCACGGCCTCGGCGCGGGCCTCGTCCAGGCGGCCGCGGGCTTCGGCGGCGGACAGCTGATCGCGCTCCAGGCTCTTGAGAGCGGAACGCGCGCCGATTTCGGCGCGCGAGAACGCGGATTCCGCGCCCGACAGCTCGCGGCCGAGCTCGTAGGACTCCTGCTGCTTGGCCTGAGCCTCGCGGCCGAGCGCGTCCTTGGCGGCACGCGCCGTTTCGGCGCGTGCTTCAATATCGGCGAGCTCGGCTCCGGCGGCCTCGGCGCGGGCCTTGGCCTCGGCGAGCGACGCCTCGGCGGCCGCGACGGAGGCGGCGACGACGGCGATCTCCGGGGCGATCGCCGCGGCGCGGGCCCGGTCGGCCTCGGCTTCCAGGCGGCACGACTCCGAGCGCGCGTCCATCGCGCCGACGGCGTGCGCCGAGCTCTGCAGACGCTCCTCGAGCCGGCCGACCGACGTCTTGACCTCGGCGACCTTCGCGTTGGCCTCGATAAGGCGGTTCTGCTCGCCGGCCTTCTCGAGGTTCAACGCCGCGAGGTTCGCGCCTTCGGCGGCGATCTGCGAACGGCGCTCGCCCAACACCTGCTCGACGGGCCCGATGCGCTCCTGCATCAGCGCCAGCTCGGCCTCGATCGACGCGGTCTGCTCGATGATGTGCGCGGCTTCCATCGCCGTCAGCTCTTCTTTATATTTCGCGTACAGCTTGGCGCGGCGCGCGTCGCTGTCGAGTTTCTTGACCTGCTCCTCGATGAGCGCGACGGAGTCCTGCAGGCGACCGAGGTCCATGTCCACGCGGTCGAGCTTGCGCAGGGCTTCCTCGCGCTTGGCGTTGTACTTCGCGACGCCGGCGGCTTCTTCGAAAAACGCGCGTCGCTCTTCCGGCTTGGAGCGGATCATGCTGTCGACGCCGCCCTGGTCGATGATGGCGTAGCCGTCGCCGCCGAGGCCGGTGTCGAGGAACATCTCGCGGATGTCGCGCAGGCGGCACTGGGTCTTATTGAGGAAGTACTGGGACTCGCCGGAGCGGAACAGGCGGCGGGAAATCGTGACCTCGGAATACTCCACGGGCAGCAAAGAGCTGGCGTTGTCGAAGGTCAAGGTGACCTCGGCCAGGGACTGCGGGGAACGCTTGGTCGTGCCGGAGAAGATGACGTCGGTCATCGAGTCCGCGCGCAGGGACTTCCACGACATCTCGCCCAAGCACCAGCGCACCGACTCCATCACGTTGGACTTGCCGCAGCCGTTGGGCCCGATCACGCCCGTAATGCCCGGCTCCAAGTCGACGTGCGTCTTGTCCGCGAAGGACTTGTAGCCGAAGATGTCGATCGATTTCAGATGCATGGAACCTCGGCGCGCGAAGGTTTGTCCATCTATTGCTATCTATTAGCGACTAGTTGCGTTTACGACACATCAGTATAGCATTTCTCGTCGAGAAAATCAAGGTTTAACGTGCGCTTCGCCGACGGGCTGACCGAGCCATAAGGCGAGGAAATGTCCCCTCCTTACGTCGTTGGAGAGGGGCCCTTGACTGATTTGGACGTTCTCTTTACCCTATGCCGTGATGGTGCGCGCCCCTCTCGCACTCGTGGTCTGGCTGACGCTTGCGCCCGCGGTTTATGCCGGGGACGTCCAGGCCGATTGGCGCCGCGACGGCGTGGACGACCGGGTCAAACAGGCCCTCACCGTCAAAGGCTGGCGGCTCGAAGACGACGGCCGCGCGCTCGATCCCAAGACCAAGTCCCCGGTCACGAAGGCCGTACTCGACAAGACGGTCCTCGATCTGCGTCAGGACGCTCGCCGCGCGGCCCTGGAAACCGCGAATAAGATGCTGGCCTCGGGCAAGCCGCTGGAGAAGGCCGACCGCGACCGCATTCAAGCCCTGTCCGAGGACTTGCCTCCGGCTCTCGTGAAGGCGCTGCTCGATCCGAAGTCGGATCTCGCGAAGGCGAAGACCTTGGCGTCGAGCGAGCTCGATGCGGTCGCCGCTTATTTCGACGGCGGCCGGAGCCTGGCCGACCGGCGCGCGGCCGCCGCGCCCGTCTCCGCCGGGACTCCCGGCCCTCGCGTCGACCTGCCGTATTTCAGCGCGAACGAGAAGGCGGCCGGCGAAAAGCTCCGCGCCTCGGCGTCCGCCGTGATCGGCCGTGACCCGTTCGGAAAAACCGTGCTGTCGCGCCTCGGCAACGACCTGCCGCCGATCGTCATCGAGGACCAGAACGGCCCTGTCGTCGCGCAGTACGATTTCCGCCGCCGGGCCGTCGTCCTCGACCGCGCGGGCGTCACCGACTCGATCGTCGGCGCGGCGCCGCCCAAGGACCGCGCCGCGCTGCGCAAGTCGCTGGCGACGAAGGCCGCTCTTCTCTCCTATCTCGACGCGCACCCGGACGCCGTCACGGCCGTCGTCAAGGACAACGATGCGCTCCTCGTCCACGAGCTCACGCACGCCTGGCAGGACCTCCGCGATCCGGTGTTCCGGGAGATGGCGCGCGGGAACCTGCCCGACGCCCAGCCTCTCGAGTACGAGGAGGAGGCTTACAAGACCAAGAACCTCTACATCCACTCCAAGCTGAAGAACGACCCGGCCTCGGTTAAGATGGACGGCGAGTTCAGCGACTACCTGCTCATGAACCATGGCCGCGAGTCCTGGAAGCAGGAGCTGTTCCGTAATTTGTCCGAGACCTCGCCTGCGCGGGCGCTGCCTGTACAGACGGTTCACGAGTTCCAAACCGCCCGCGCTCAAAAGGCCCGGGGCCGGGCCGCGACGACGGCGGCCGACCAGCAAAAAAAGGCCCTCGACCTCCTCGCGCTCACCCGCGGCGAGAAGCAGCTCGCGGAGCTCTCGACGGCGCACGCCGCGCGCATGAAGGCGCTCGACGGCGAACTCGACACGGCGAAAGCCGGCGCTTACCAGCTCCTCGGAAGTTACTATCTTGTCCAGGCTCTTGCGACGGAACGGTCCGCCGACCGCTCCGCGTGGCTCGACCAGGCCGAGCGCTACGCGAAGGCCGCGGACGACAAGGTCCTGCTCGAAAAAATCCGGAAGGCGAAGGAAAAGAAGGAATGAACATCGGTCGCGCGCTGCTGCTCGCCGTCCTCGCCCTGTCCGCCTGTAAAAAGGCGGCCGGGACGGCCGCCGACGCGTTTCCCGTCAAGGACACGATCGCGGGCGTGCCGATGATCGAGTTCGATTCGCCCGAGGCGCACTTCTCCTGCCTCGCGCCCCGCGACTGGGGCATCGTCCCCGAGAAGCGCCTGCAGGGCTACAAAGGCGCCGCGTTCACGCTTTCAGACGTGTCGATCTCGATTCTCAAGTACCCCGAAAGCTCGCCGGACGTGAAGGACGCGCGCAAGTTCGCCGAGTCGTTCTGGCAGGCCGATGTGAACGGCAAACAGCCTGACATCGCCGAGGAGAACATCGGGGGCGCGACGGTGCTCCGCCTCCACATTGAACGCGAGCCCCTGATCCCGCACTCGAAGACCAAGAGGCCTCCCGTGCGCCACGATTTCGTACTTGTCCCGGTCAAGGGCGGGTTTTACGAGATCTCGCACAGCGCGCCCGCGGCCTCATATCAGAAAACGCTCCCCGTTTTCGAGGCGATCGTGCGCAGCTTCAAGCCGAAGAGCTGATGGCCCTGACAGACGCGTTGCGCAAGGCCGACGAGCTCGGCGGCGAAGGCCGCTACTTCGACGCCCATGAGGAGCTCGAGGCGTTCTGGATGAAGGCGTCCGGCGACGAGAAAATCCTGCTCCAAGGCCTGATCCAGATCGCGGCGGGCCTGCACCGCCTCAAGCTCTACCCCGCGAAGACGGACGGCGCGTTCTATCTGCTCGGTCGGGGCGCCGAAAAGCTGGCGAAGACGCGCCGCCTGCTCGAGCCCGAGTCCCTGGCCGCGCTCGAGGTGGCGTTGAGCGGGATTCGCGACTCGGGCAAGGCCCCCGGATCTCTGGTCTTCGGTTTGCGCCCGGCATCGGGGAACTATCCTCAAGGATAGTCCGCAAGATCCGGAATTGAAGAACTTGACGAACGCGAGCATGCGGGATATCATCCAGACATGGCCGACCCCACCGACTTCGAAACACAGGCGAAAGACGCCGTCATGGCGTGCATCAAGGCCGACCCGCTCGGCGGCGCGGCGAAGATCGTGCCGGTCATCGGCATGCAGCTCGCCCATGCCGCGCGCGTGACCAAGGAGCCAAAGGACGCGGTCGTCGCGGCCTGCCGCGGTGGCTTCAACGCGGTCCTGCTCGGCGGCCAGAGCGTCCCCGACGCCGCCGTCGGCGTGATGGAAGCGCTTTCCGGGATGAGCCTCTCGATGCGGACCAGCCCCGAGGACCTGATGTCTTGGGTCATGGAAGGCGCAGCCGACGTCATGCCTATGGCCGGCGCCGCCGTGCAGGACGCCCTCCGCACGCGCATCGAGGAGAAGTACATGGGCGCCTCGACGATCTTCGACCAATTCTGCGAAGCGGCGAAGAACCGGGGCTAGGACAGATGCCGGTCGCGTAAGCCCACGACGAGGTAAAGTCGGCCGGTCTTATGGCGCCTCGTGTATTTTTACCGTCATGGGACGACGAGTATGCCGCGCTGTACATTTCTGCCCTCGCGATGAAGGTGAAAATGCACGAGAAGGCATCAGCGCGCAGCTTGTGCCGGCCCCTCAGGTGACCGGCATTGGGGAGCTAGGACGCTGCTCGGCCGGCGCAGCCGGACATGGGCAGGGCCGGGTAGCGCGGGTAGGAGGGCTCGTTCTCCGCGCGGCCGCACATAAAGATCGCGCTTCCCGTCTTGGTCTTGAGCGTCTTCGCGTGCGAACAGCCAAAGCAGTCCCCGACGCGGCGTGTGACCTCGGCCTTCAGGCACTTCGGACACAGGCAACCCTCGTCGGTCACCGGCATCACCGGAGGAATCTCCGCGCACCAACACGATGATTTCCCCTCAGCCCCGCCGCACCCGAATTCCGCTCCGCAGCGGACGCACTTCTCCATACTCAGAGCTTGCGGATCAAGGAGATGACCTTGCCGGCGATGCGGCCTTCGCCGATCGGGAACGGGTCGTACTTGGTATTGTCCGGCACCAGGACGAGGCCGGCGGGCTTGACCTTAAGGCGTTTGACCGTCGCCTCGCCGTCCTCGTAGCGCACGACGACGACGTCGTTGGTCGAGGCGGTCTCCTGCCAGCGCACGACGACGGTGTCGCCGTCGTGCAAGGTACTCTGCATCGAGTCGCCCTTGATCTTGAGCGCGAACAGCGACGCCGGGTCGCCGCGGTCGGCGACGACGGGGACGTGGCCCATCGGCTCGGCGTAGGCGCCCGCGGTGGGCCCGGCGGGCACGAGGCCCAGGAGCGGGATCATGGCCACGCGCTCCATCGTCGTCATCTGCGCGGAGCGGGAGCGGCCCTTGGCTTCCTCAAGAAGACCCTTCTCGCGCAGCTTGTCGAGGTGATACTGGATCGTGTCGGGCGAGGAGACGCCGGCCAGGCGGCACAGCTCGCGCACGGTGGGCGGGTAGCCGTGGTCGGTGGTGAAGCGGCCGAGGAGCTCGAGGATTTGCTGCTGACGCGGGGTCAATCCGTTCTTTTCCATGGACCATAAGCATAGTCGAACGGGCGTTCGATGTCAAGGGGGTGGGCTAGGTCTTTAGTCCTATTACACACACAGGCCCAACGGTCTTGCGCCCCGGGAGGGGCGGGGCTATACTGGCGACGTGAGCCCCCTCCTCGCTTTGATGACCCTGTCCGTCGCGGCGGCCTTACACGCGCAGCAGGAGATTCCTCCTAAGCCTCAGCCCAAGCCCAAACCCGCGAGCGAAGCCCTGCTTGCGGCCGCCTGCGGATCGAAGGGCGGACTGCTTCTACGCGCCCCCGAAGGGGAGGACGCCAAGGACCAGCCGGAAAGCCTGTTCGGACCTCCCGAGGCCGAAACCGCCGACGCTCCGTCCGACGCGGGCGCGGTGGGCGGCGAAAAGGCCCCGAAGAAGCCCAAGGTTCTTCAGATCAAGGCGCGCGGCAAGGATCCGAAGGCCGCCAAGAAGGCGTGCCGCGAGGATTTCCGGAAGTACTACGCCGCGCACGGCGATCTGAAGGTCGCCGTCGCTCCCGGCGTCGAGGGCGAGATGAATCAGGCCGACCGCGAGCGCATGTTCGCCGTGCTGACGCGTTCCGCGCCCCTTCTGCCTCTGAAGTCGATGAGCGCCAAGAGCATCGCCGATCAGCAGACCCTGTCGCGCCGTCTGTTCGACGGGAACGCGTCGATCAGCGCCGACGAGCTCTCCGGAGCGCTCACCAAAGCCGAGAGAACGCTCGACCGCCGCGCCGCGGACGCCGCCAAGCAGGCGACCATGATCGGCAGCATCCATTTGCGCGACCAGGAGCGCATGCGCCAGCAGCTCGCCGGCCAGCCGCTGAGCCCGGATCTTCGTCAGGACCCCGAATTCCGCTCGGCGGCGCGGGCCTACACCCCGCCGCCTTCGCTCGGGCCGCGCCGCGGAGTGAAGGAGGAGCCGGTGATGACCGGCCCCGAGCCCAGCGCGCTTCATAATCTCAGCCTGGTCGACGTGCCTCCGCCGACGGCGGTACCCACGAGCGGCAGTTCGCGGGGCAGCATCATCGCCGACGTGAAGGCGGCGCTGTCCGGCCTGGGCATCAAGGTGCTGGGCCGCGACTCGTGGAACGCCCGCTTCGGCTCCGACGCGCCCGAGCACACGCCCATGAAGATCACCGTCCACCACTCGGCCGGCGCGCCGTCGCACAACGACGCCAATCTCCGCTCTCAGATGAAAGGCTGGGAGGGCGATCACATGAAGCGCGGCTTCGGGCGCATGGGCTATCACTACGCCATCGACGACGCCGGCGACGTCGTGGAAGGCACCGGCACCGAGCTCGTCGGCTCCCACACTCTCAATAACAACGCCGGCAACGTCGGCATCTGCCTCGCCGGAAACTTCGACAAGCAGGAGCCGACCGACAAGATGCTCGCCAGCCTCGTGGGGCTGATGTCCTACATCGGCGCGCGCTACGACATGGATACCACCTCGCCCGATTTCGTCCGCGGCCACGAGCACTACGTGCGCAAGGCCTGCCCCGGAAGCCACGTCATGAACAAGCTCCGCCACATCCGCGAGAAGGCCGTCGAGCTGGTCCTGGCGCAGAGAGCGGGCAGCAAGGGCACCGGCGCCATCACCGTCGCCGCCGTCGTCAACTAAAGTGCGGATGAAGCTCCCGGCCGTACTGCTCCTGGTCCTCGCCTGCGCGTGCTCCCGCGGCCCCGACGGGAAGGTCCATCCCGGCTCGACCGTGCGCCTCGACTATAAGCTCGACGTCGACGGCAAGCCCTTCGAGAGCACTGAACTGCACGGCCCCATCGAGATCATCCAGGGCCACGGCGATCTTCCCGCCGCGATCGACCAGGCCCTCATCGGCATGACGCGCGGCCAGCGCGCTGACATCGACCTGCCCGCGGGCGCCGGCTTCGGCGTCCACGACCCCGCTAAGATCAAGCCCATGCCCCTCTCCACGATGGGCGCCATGGCCGGACTCGTGAAGCCCGGCAAGAAGATCCTCGGCTTTCAGGACGGGCAAACCGTGTCGGGCCTCGTGCTCGAGGTCAAAGACGGCGTCGCGCGCGTGGATTTCAACCATCCGCTCGCGGACAAGGTCCTGCGTTACCGCCTGCAGATCGTCGCGGTCGACCCGCCTCACGGGGATACGTCCGGGAATTGAGGGGAGGAGACCGGTGTCTCCATTTCTCCGTCGGAGGGGCCCTTGACAAGTAAAGGCTTCGCTTCTACCCTTTGTACATGGCGCTCCCCCTCGCCGCCGTGCTCGCCGTCGTCCTGGCTCTTCCGGCCTCGGCCGAACCCAAAACCTACGATGCGGCTTTAGCCGAGCTGTCGAACGCTTTTTCCAAGGGCTCCGACGTCGCTAAAATCAGCGTCGCCGGCCAGCCCGCCGCCCTGATCAAACTCCGCGATCAGGCGCAGTACGTGCAAAAGGGGCTCGAGCCCGGGGACCAGCAGGAAACCTACATCACGTTCATCCGCTCGGTCGCGCGCCGCCTGAGCGTGAACTCGGCCCAAGCCGTCGCGCTGTATCTCAAGCGTCCGCCCCGCCCCGCCCGGACGGCCGAGGCGCCGCCGGAGGAGATCGCCGCTCGCACGGCCATCGCCGAGGACGTGATCAAGAATCCCGGCATCTCCCCGGCCAAGAAGGCCCGGCTGGCCCAGAATCTCCGGCGCACCAGCGAATATCTGAAGATGGGCTTGAATGAGAGCGGCGAGCTGATCAGCCTGAACGACGCGAAGGCCGCGACTCCCGTCGTCTACGTCCCCCCCGCGGCGGCCGCCGCCGTCGCGTACGATCCCTCCGCCCGGCCGCAAACCGACTGGAGTAAGCTCCCGCCCCGCGTCCAGCCCGTATCCTTCATCACTCAACCGACGCCGTCGCCCGTCGACGCCGGGCCCGCGCCCTCCGCCTCGGCCTCGGCCATGTCGTGGTCCTCGCTGAGCGGGCTCATCGACTGGGAGAAGGGCAAGCAGGTCGCGCAGGAGGCCTTCACCGGCACCTTGAACTATGCCAAGCGCATGGGCAGGATGTGTTACATGTTCGTCAAACAGGCGCTCATCGACGCGGGCGTCATCGACGCGCCCAACCCGCAAAGCGTCGGCCAGATCGGCCTGCGCCCGGGCGCGGCGAAAATGTTCAACCAGGACGTCAAGAAAAATCCCAAGATCCTCGACGAAATGGGCTATCGCCAGGTGGATCTGGCCAACGCGAGCAACGACCCCGCGACGATCCCGGACGGCTCGATGCTGGTCTACGGCGGCGGCTGCGCGTTCGCCGATCCGACCAACGGTCACGCCGAGCTCACCGTCAGCGAACAAACCTATCAGGAGCTGCGCGTGCGGAACACGCGCCTGCGCGGCGTCGGCGCGGACCCCAACGAGGTTCGCGTCTGCCACTTCTCCTGCACCACGCGCAGCATGCCCTTCCTGCGGACCTACGGAAAGAAGGGCTGCCTGAAGATGTACGTCCCGGTCAAAAGCGCGTAAGCTGACTCCGCCGGGGCCAATGCGCTAGTATAGGCGCGTGAATCCGCTCCGGCTGCTCAAGGATCTCGTCGTCGCCTTCCACGGCGGCTCCGACCCCCGGCATCTCGCCGCCGGCTTCGCCCTGGGCGCCGCGCTCGGCCTGATCCCGAAGGGCAACCTGTTCGCCGTGGCGTTCCTCCTGCTCTTCTTCGCGCTGCGCCTGAATAAGGGAATGGCGCTGCTGGCGGCGACGTTCTTCACGCCGCTGGGTTGGGCCGCCGACGGACCGGCCCACCGCATCGGCCTCGCCTTGCTTCAGGCCCCCTCCCTGCGCGGCCTGTGGACGGCGCTGTACGACCTGCCGATCGTGCCGCTGACGCGCTTCAACAACACCGTCGTCCTCGGCAATCTGGTTCTCGGCGCCCTGCTGTTCGCGCCGCTTTACTTCTTCTTCCTGCGCTTCGTCGTCTGGTACAAGAAAAACCTGGCCGAAAAGGTCGAGCGCCTGCGCCTCGTGCAGGCGCTCAAAGGCATGGGCTGGTATCAGACGTACCTGGATTGGTCGCGATGAGCTGGGTGAAGAAAGGGCCGGTCCTCGCCGTCCTCGGCGCGCTCGCGCTGCTCGCGCTCTTCATCATCTTCTTCTTCGACCCGATCCTCAAGCGCGCTTTGATCGCCGGAGGAGAGGCCGCGGCGGGCGCGAAGGTCGAGATCGGCTCCGTGAGGTCGCGCTGGTTCAAGGGAACGCTCGAGATCGACCGCGTCGCCGTCGCCGACCGCGAACAACCGATGAAGAACCTCGTCGAGCTGAGCCGCATGGCGTTCAACCTCGACATCTCCGCCGCTCTGCGCGGCAAAGGCGTCGTGCGCGAGGCCGCTTTAGAGGGCTTACGCGCGGGCACCGACAGAAAGACGAGCGGCGCCCTGCGCGCCGTCCCGCCTTCGGCTCTGAGCGCGGCCGTCATGAAGCAGATCGCCCCGGCGAAGTCGGCCGCCATCGAGGTCAAGTCGAACGCCGTCGGCGAGGTGGACTCGGCCAAGCTACAGGGCCTCAAGAAGCTCGATGAGGCGAAGGCCAAGCTCAAGGACATCGAGGAGCGCTGGAAAGGCAAGGCGGACGAAGCCAAGGCGATCGAGAAGGAAGCCAAGGAGATCGCCGACGAGTTCAAGTCCATCGGCGGCGGCGACATCCTCAAAAAAGCGCAGGCGGCAGGCAAGGCCCAGCAGCGCCTGAAGGCGCTGATCGCCCGTGTGGACGCGCAGAAGACTCAGGCGCAGAAGGACATCGCCGAAGCCCAGGCGCTGATGAAGGAAGCCGACGAACTGCGCAAGAAAGACCTCAACGGCCTGCTCGCCGCGGCCGGACTGCCGACCCTCGACTCGCAGGACCTGGCGCGTCGCCTGCTCGGCGCGCAGACCGCCGCGCGCCTGAACACCGCCCTCAAGTGGATGAAGTACGCGCGCGAGAAGGCCGCCGCCAAGAAAGCCGCGACGCCTCCGGCGCCCGCTCGCCGCGCCGGCATCGACATCGAATTCCCCCGCGAGCACTCGTATCCTCAATTCCTCCTCGAGAACGCGAAGATCGCGGGCTCGCTCGACGCGGCGGGAGGCACCCTCGCCCTCTCCGGTCTGCTCAACGGCGTCACCTCCAATCCCAAGCTGTACGGCAAGCCCGCGACCTTGACGCTCGGCGGCAAGACCGCGGCCGGACAGTCCGTGTCGCTCAACGCCCGCCTCGACCAGCAGAAGGATCCCGTCGGCGTGACGCTCGACTTCGGGGGCGAGGGCTTCTCTTTGGCCGGCGCCGCGCTCGGCGACGGCGAGGTCGGCGGCCAGGTCACGCAGGGGCGCGCGAAGGCGCGCGGCACGATCGCCTCCTCCGGCGACGAGTGGAAGGGCGAGATCCTCGTCGAGGCGTACGGCGTGTCGATCGATCCGAAGGCCGGCCTGACGGGCGAGGCCGCGTCGCTCGTGGCCGGAGCGCTCAAGTCGCTCACGGGCTTCAAGATGAAGATCGGAATCTCCGGCAAGGAGGACGACCTCAAACTCTCCTTCTCCTCCGACATCGGCGAAGCCGTCGCCTCCGCGATGAAGAAGGCCGTCTCCGGAAAGCTCGAGGCGCAGAAGAATATCCTCGAGGGCAAGCTCGCGGGGATTTACGGGAACAAGTTCAAGGACGCCCAGTCCTCGACCGACGGCCTGAACGTGAAGCTGCTGGGGCCCCTCGACGCCCAGAAGGGGGCCTTAAATAAGCAGCTCCAAGACGCGCTCGGCAAGGCACTCGGCGGCCAAAGACTTGATAAGCTTTTCAAACGATGAGACCGGCCCTCGCCCTACTCCTTCTCTCGATTTCCGCCCTCGCCTCCGCCCCCGATCCGTTTTTTGACCGCGCTTCTTCCGTCGGCCTGACCTTGCCGCCGGCGCCGAAAGCCCCCGACTTCATCGCCGTTGAAGAAGACAAGCGCAAGCCGACCGAAGTGCCCGCCGACCTCGCCGCCGCCCGCGCGCGCGTCGGCAACGACGCGATGCTCGCGCGCCTGACGCCGCGGACCGCGGGAGCGCCGTTCACCTTCGGCGTCATCGGCGACGCCGAGCACGGCCGCTTCTGGTGGGAGCGCATCTTCAGCCCCGAGAAAGCCGCGTTCGTCGATCAGTGGCGCGCCCTGCAGACCGCGGGAGTGGACTTCGCCCTTCAGCTCGGCGACTTCGTCAGCGAGGGCGACGCGAAGAATTACCGCGCGCACGTGAAGGTGATCGAGGCCGAAGCCGTCCGTCCGCTTCTGCGCTGCGTGGGCAACCACGACCGCTCGCGCCCCAACGGCGACGCCGACAAAAATCTCTATGACGCCGTCTTCGGCGCCCGCGATTATTTCTTCGACCACGGCGGCTGGCGCTTCGTGAGCCTCGACTCCTCCGACCGCAAGGTCACGGCCGCCCAGTTGGCTTGGCTCAAGGCGGCGCTCGCCGTGCCCGGCCCCAAGGTGATCTTCACCCACGTGCCTCCCGACTACATCAAGTCGATCAAGCCTCTCGCCGAGGTCGGCGAACTCGTGAAGGAGACCGACGACGAGAAGGGCGCGATCAGCGACTTCTTCACCAACTACTTCAAGGACGGCTCGAAGGAATTCGAAGAGCTCGTCACGAACGGCGGAGTGAAGGCCGTGTACATGGGCCACATCCACGCCTTCTGGGCCGCGGACCATCGCGGCGTGCGCTACGTCATCTCGGGCGGGGGTGGCTCGCCTCTTTACCCGTTGCCGCCGGGCTACCCGAAGAAGCGGTTCGCGCACGTCCTGCGCGTCGTCGCGGACAAGAACGGACTGACGGAGACGGTGGTGCCCTACAAAGGGACGCCGTTCACGCTTCCTCAGGTTAAGCCTTAGTCCGCTTGAGCCGACGGCGGCTCAACGAGACGTTATCCACAACGATCGTCTCCATAACTGTTGTCGACAACAGTTATTCGGCGAACCTGCGTGGACAGTGTGGATATCGTCTAAAAGTAGAGGGGCTAGTCCTAACTAGCCCACCTTACCGCCGCAGTCGGCGCAGAACTTCGCGCCCGCGGCGAGCCCCTTGCCGCACTCGGCGCAGAACTTCGCCCCGGCCGGAGAGCCCTTCGCGCCGCCCTGCATGGCCGCGCCCATCTGCTGGCCCATCGCCATGCCGGCGCCCAGGCCCAGGCCCGCGCCCATGCCCGCGCCCGCCCCGCCGCCCTCGTTGCCGGCGGCCTTCTCCATGACGTCGAGCTGGCGCTTCTGCTGGTACTTGTCGCCCAGGATGTCGATCTCGGCCTTCTCGGCGAGCGCCTTCTTGAGGCGGACGACGGTGTCGTCGTCCTCGGGAACATCCACCGAGTTCAGGTAGAAGTTCACGAGCTTGACGCCGTAGGTCGCGAAATCGGCCGCGAGCTTCGTCTGCAGCGCGCCCGACATCTCCTCCAGGTGGGCGGCGATCTCGAGGAGGTTGATCTTCTCCTTGATGATCGTCTCCGCGATGTAGTCCTTGGCCTTCGTCAGCAGGACGCCGCGGAAATAATTCGACAGCTGGTCGGTGGTGAACTGCGGGTTCGTCGCCGAGAGCTGGGTGACGAACGCCCTCGCGTCGACGACCTGGATCCCGAACTGGCCGAAGGCGCGCACGGGCAGAAAGACGTTGAACTTGGGATCGAGGACGGGAATCGGGCTGTTCGTGCCCCATTTCACGTCGAGGTTGACCGCCTTGTTGATGTAGTAGATCTCGGCCGCAAACGGGGTCTCGCCGCCGAACGGCGCCTTGATCAGAGTCCGCAGCAGCGGAATATTCGCGGTGCGCAAGGTGTGGGTGCCGGGTCCGAGGATGTCCATCGCCTGGCCGCCCTTGAAGAAGATCGCTTCCTGAGACTGATTGACGATGACCTGGGTGCCCCAGCTCAGATCGTCGGGAGGGAAACGCCAGACGAGAATGTTCGCGGGGCCGTCGTATTTGACTCGGTCGATGATCGCCATTTTAGGGTGTAACCTCCAGAATCTTTACTATAGCCCCCCCTCGGGAGGCTGTCAACCCTGAGGACTCCTACGGCTTAGGCTCCCGCCCGAGACAGGTTTATCTTGAGATAAAACTGTCTCGCTATGGCCGCGACATCTGCCGGGAGAGAGGGCCCGTCGAGATCACCCAAACCCGGCCCTCGCGGATCGAGAGGGTAACCGGCCCGCGCGCGCAGTTTCCCAGGCCTCGGCTGCCGCGGCGCAGAAGCTCGTTCTTCAGTCCAAAGCGAGCTCCGGTCAAGGTCAACCGCGCCCGGGGCGCGGCGAGCAAGGAGAACCTATCGCCGCGCTTGAACGGCAGGCGGCGTCGTCCGGGACCGAACAGGCGCGCGCTCCCGCCGTCGATCACGGTCAACTCGAGGCCGCGCGCGCTTTCCTCGAGCGCGGCGAGGTTGATCAACTCGTGGTCGAGGCCGCCGCCGAGCGCGCCTGCGACCGTCGCCGCTCCGACGTCGAGGGATCGCGCGAATTCGAGCGCCTTGTCAAGATCGGAGCGCTCGGGATCGAAGTCGCACCAGTAACGGGTCTTCTTCCAGGACGGAGGCCGCTTCTTCGGCAAGGAATCCATGTCGCCGATAATCCAGTTCGGGGTCAGGCGCAGGGCGACGGCGTGGCGGGCGCCGCCGTCGGCGCATAGGAGATAACCGGCCCGGCGGGACGCGGCGCGCACGGCCTTCGCGTCGCGCACGTCGCCGTTGAGCAGGATCAGCGCCGTCTTACGGCTCATGGGCTTCGATCTGCAAGGTCACGTGCGTGATCCCGAAGCGGTCGGCGAGCACGGCCTTGCCGTCTTTGAGCGCCGCCGCGGGATCGCGGCCGGGGGCGAGCACGAGGTGTCCGCTCATCGCGTCCTCGCCCATCGTCAGGCACCAAAGGTGCAGATCGTGCACCCCGGCGACTCCGTCGAGCGCCGCCAGCGCGCCGCGGACCTCCTCGACGTCGATGTGCGCGGGCGCGCCCTCGAGCAGGATGTGGACCGAGTCGCGCAGGAGCCAGAAAGCGGTGAACACGATGCCGGCGCAGATCAGGACGGTGACGAGCGCGTCGGCCTGATACCAGCGCGTCTTCAGCACGATGACGCCCGCGAGTACGGCGCCGACCGAGCCGGCCCCGTCGGACAGGACGTGGAGCAGCGCCCCGCGCATATTGATATTGGTGCGGCTGGCGCGCCACAGCATCGCGGCGGAGACGAGGTTGCAGACCAGGCCGATCAAAGCGATCGCGATCATCGGTCCGGCCGCGATCGTGCTCGGGAACATGAACCGGGCCCAGGCCTCGCGCAGCAGAAAGCCCGTGGCGACCATCAGGGCGATCGCGTTGCCCAGCGCGGCCAGGACCTCGACGCGGCGGTAGCCGTAGGTGCGCTTGGGGTCGGCGGGCAGGCGCGCGAGCATGGCCGCGACCAAAGTCAGCCCGAGGCCGAGAAGGTCCACCGCCATGTGCGTGGCGTCGGCGATCAGCGCCAGGCTGCCCGTCCACCAGCCGCCCGCGAGCTCGACGAAGAAAATCGTCCCGGTCAGCGCGATGACGCCGTACAGCGGGCGCTCGGCTCCGTCGTCGGGCTTACGATGGTCGTGGTCGTGGCCCATCAGGGCTTGGCTTTCCGGTTCTGGCGCGCGATCTCGTAGAGCAGCGCCGTCGCCGCGCAGGACGCGTTGAGGCTGCCGACGCCGTGCTCCGACTGCGGCACGCGCACGAGCTCGTCGCAGGAGGCGCGCACCAACGGCCGCATTCCATAGCCTTCCGAGCCGATCACGAGCACGCACGGCGTGTTGATCGTCGAGTCCCAGGCGTCCTTGCCCGCCGCGTCGGCGCCGTACACCCAGAAGCCGTTCTTCTTGCACAGGTCGAGCGTCTGCGCGATGTTGACGACGCGATGAACCGGAATCTTGAGCGCGGCGCCCGCCGAGGCCTGAATGACGGCCGGGGTCACGGGCGCGGAGCGCCGCTCCGGGATCACGACGCAGCGCGCGAACAGCTGCAGCGCCGAGCGCGTGATGGCGCCCAGGTTGTGCGGATCCTGGATCTGGTCGAGCACGACGACGACGAGGCCTTTCTTGCGCTCGGCGTCGAGGCCCTGGACCCACTCGGAAAACGTCGCCGCCGGGTCGTAGCTCGCGCGGATCGCCACACCGCCGTGCTTGCCGCCCTTCACCGCGCGGTCGAGCTCGGGACGCGACATGTACTGGATCTGCACGCCGAGGTCCTTCGCCTGCTTGATGAGGCCGCCGATGTTCGGATGCGTGAGTTCGTGCTCGATCCACATCTCGCGGCAGTCATAGGGCGTCTTCGTCAGCGCGGACGCCACGGCCTCGAAGCCGCCGAGCCAGCGCGTCTCCGCGTTGCGCGGGCGCTCTTCGCCTTCAGGGACTTCCAGGCGCGGCCCCTCGTGGCGAGCCTTCTCGAGGCGGCGCTTCTTGTCGAAGAACTTGTTCTTGTCGTAGTGGCCGGGCTTGGCGGGATGCTGCGGCCGCTCGCCTTTGCCCCCTTTTCCGGAGCGATCGGGGCGGTTGTCGCGGTCGGGCCGGCGTCCGAATTTCTTTTTCACTTTTTAACCGCCTTGGATCCGTCTTTGCCGTCTTTGACGAGCCAGCCCATGTCCTCGATCTGCTTACGAATCCGGTCGGCCTGCGCGAATTCCTTCTTCGCTTTAGCCGCCGACCGTTCGGCGATCAGAACGACGACTTCCGCCGGGACGGCGGCCTCGGCGTCCGCCGAGAACAGGCCGAGCGCGAGCACGGCCTCGACCTCTTCTAGGAACGTCTTCTTAGACCCGCCGGGCAAATCGCTCTTCATCGCGTCCCACACCGCCGCCAAAGCCGCCGGCGCGTTGAGGTCGTCGGCGAGCGCGGCCTTGAAGCGCTCGGAGTATTCCGCGCAGCCGGGCTTGGGCGCCTCGCCCGCCAGCGCGGCGACGGACTCCTTGAGGCGCCGGCGCGCGGTCTTCGCGGACTCGAGCGACTCCCACGTGAAGTCGAGCTGCTTGCGGTAATGCGCTGTATAGCACAGGTACTTGTAGTCGTAGGGCGAGAAGCCTTTTTCGCCCAAGTCGGCGAGTTTGATGAAGCCGCCCGCGGACTTCGCCATCTTGGCGTTGTTCATCAGCAGGAACTCGCCGTGCAGCCATATCTTGGCGAAAGGCTTGCCCGTCGCGCCCTCGGACTGGGCTATCTCGTTGGTGTGGTGCACCGGCACGTGATCGATGCCGCCGCAGTGGATGTCGAGCGTCTCGCCCAGGAAGCGCATGGCCATGGCCGAGCACTCGATGTGCCAGCCGGGGAAGCCCTTGCCCCACGGCGAGTCCCACTCCATCTGGCGCTTGGCCGCGCCGGAGAATTTCCAGAGAGCGAAATCGGTGATGTGGCGCTTCTCCTCGTTGGCCTCGACGCGCGCGCCGGACTTGAGGCCCTCGAGGTGCTCCTTCGTCATCAGCTTGCCGTAGTCGGGCAGCTTGGCGGTGTCGAAGTACAGGCCGTCGGCGGTCTTGTACACGAAGCCCTTGGCATCGAGCTTTTGGACCAAGGCGATCTGTTCGGCGATATGATCGGTGGCCTTGCACAGGATGTCGGCTTCAAGCAGACCGAGGGAGCGGCAGTCCGTCAGGAAAGCCTCGGTGTAGAACTTGGCGATGTCCCAGGCGCTCTTGCCCTCTCGGGCCGCGCCGACCTCCATCTTGTCCTCGCCCTCGTCGCCTTGGCTCGTCAGGTGGCCGACGTCGGTGATGTTCATCACCCGGTTGGGCTTATAGCCCAGCAGGTTGAGAGTGCGGACCAGCAGGTCCTCGAAAATGTAGGTGCGGTAATTGCCGACGTGCTGGTAGTTGTACACGGTCGGTCCGCACGTGTAGAGAGAGACCTTCGGGGGCGCGGACGGCTTGAGCTCGTCCTTCGCGCGGGTCAGGCTGTTGTAGAGTCGCAGGGCCACGGCCTTATTCTAGGAAATCGCGGGGCCGCCGCGACTCGCCGCCCACATGCCCGAGAGGACGAGCGCGCCGCCGGCCATGCTCCAGCCGCTGAACGGATCGCCCTGCAGGAACACGCCGAGCAGCACGCCCACGACGGGCTGCAGAAAGATGAAATTCGCCACCTTGGACGCCTCGACCTTCTCGAGCGCGACGTTCCAGAGGATGACGGCGAGGAAGCCGCCCGCGGCGGCGAGGTAGATCATCGCCAACCAATGCCGGAACGGGACCGCGGACCAGGCCGACGGCTCGACGCCCGGCGCGGTCCACAGCGCGACGCCGAAAAAGCCGATGATCGAGGTGATGGCCGTGAAGTCGAGGGGCTTCACGCGCTTGAGCGCCGACTTGCCGAGCACGCTGTACAGCGCCCAGCAGCTTCCGTGGAAGGCGAGGATCAGGTCGCCCTTGAGGCGGTCGGAGAAGACTCCCGACAACGTCGGGAGTCCTTGAAACGCGATCAAGGCCGCGCCGCTCAGGCCCAGGATCAACGAGGCGATCTTGAGCCCGGTCAGACCCTCGCCCAGGAACACGGCGGAGAGCAGGACGATGGTCACCGGCTCCACGCCGACGAGCAGGGCCGCGCTCGTGGCCGAGGACATCTTCACGCCATAGGTGCCGAGCGCGAGGGGCAGCGCGTAGCCGAAAATTCCGACGCCGAACATACGCGCCCAATCGCCCCGTGTCGCCTTCGCCAAACGCCGGCGGCCGCTCCAGGCCATGGGAGCGAACAGCGCGGCGCACAACGCCATGCGCAGGAGGATCAGGTCTTTCTCCGGAAAGCCGCGCAGAGCCGCGGTCGTCACCGCGTAGGTCGAGCCGCCCAAAATATTGGAGGCGGCGATCAGCAGATATGGACTCATGACGGTCGGCCCGGCCGCAAGCGGCCGGGCACTAGGTGCCGGTATGGAAAGCCGATAGCACCGTCGCCACCGCGTGGCAGGCGATGGCCTCGCCGCGCCCGATCGCGTCGAGCCCCTCGTTGCTCTTGGCCTTGAGGCTGACGCGCGACTCGGGCAGGCCGAACAGCGCGGCGAGCGAGGACTTGAGCTTCTCGTAGTGAGGTTTGAGCTTGGGCTCCTCGGCGATCAAGGTGGCGTCGAGATGGACGATTTCCCCGCCCGCGCCTTTCACCTTGCCCAAGGTGTGGGCCACGATATCCTTCGAGGCCAGCCCCTTGAACTTCGGGTCGCTGGGTGGAAACGCGATGCCGATTTCGCCGAGTCCCAAAGCTCCCAAGACGGCGTCGCAGGAGGCGTGCAGCACCGCGTCTCCGTCGGAATGCCCAAGCAAGCCTTTGTCGTGCTTGAGCTTCACGCCCGCCAGCCACAGTTCGCGTCCAGCCACCAGCTTGTGGATGTCGTACCCGAAACCGGTCCGGCTCTCGCGCCGGCCGCCCGAGCGGGCCGCGATGATCGCCTCGGCCATCGTCATGTCCTCCGGGGTCGTGATCTTAAAATTCTCGTAGCTCGACTCCACCACGGCAACCTTGTGGCCGCAGCGCTCGACCAGTTGGCTCTCGTCCGTGGCGCTCGCCTCGTCCTTGAATTTCTCGAGCGCTTCCTTCAAAACGGAGTACTTGTAGGTCTGCGGGGTCTGCGCGGACCAAAAGCGAGCGCGCTCGGGCGTCTCCGAGACATTCCCTTTTTCGACGACCTTGAGCGTGTCCTTGACCGGAACCGCCGCGATCGCCGCGCCGGACTTCGCCGCCTGAGCGATGGTCGCGCGCACGATCTCGGGCGTTATCATGGACCGAGCCCCATCATGAACCGCGACGACCTCGATTCCCTTCGGCAGGGCCGCGAAACCGTTCTTAACGGAACCCATGCGCGTGGGACCGGCGGCTACGACCTTCACTTTTCCGACGGCGAGGCGTTTGCCATGCTCTTTCAACGCGTCCTCGCCGAGCACGAGCACGATCGATTGAATTTCCGCCATCGAATCGAAGCACTTGAGCGACCATTCCGCGACCGTCGAGCCGGCGAGCGGCAGGAACTGCTTCGGGCGTCCCATGCGGGAGCCCGAGCCGCCGGAGACGATGATCGCGGCCGCCTTCATTGAACGACGGGGCGCTCCGCCGGGCGGGCCTTCGCGAAGATCATGCGGCCGTTGGAGGTCTGGTGGATCGAGGTCACCGTCGCCTCCAGGCGCTTGCCGATGTTGCGGCGCCCGTCCTCGACGACGACCATCGTCCCGTCGTCCAGGTAGCCCACGCCCTGCTCGCGCTCCTTGCCGTCCTTCATGACGAAGACGCTCATGGTCTCGCCGGGCAGGACCACGGTCTTAAGCGCGGAGGACAGATCGTTCACGTTGAGAACGGTGACGCCCTCGAGGGTGGCGACCTTGTTGACGTTGAAGTCGGTGGTGACGATCTTGGCGCCCATCTCGCGGGCGAGCTTGACGACCTTGCCTTCGACCTCGGCGATCTCGGGAACGTCCTTATCGAGGATGCGCACCGGGATCACGTGGCCCTCCTGCAGACGGGCGAGCACGTCGAGTCCGCGGCGGCCGCGCGCGCGCTTCATCGGGTCCTCGGCGTCGGCGAGGCGGTGCAGCTCGGTCAGCACGAAACGGGGCACGACGAGGGTTCCGGACAGGAAGTGGGTCTCCACGACCTCGGCGACGCGGCCGTCGATGATCGCGTTGCAGTCGAGGATCTTGAGCTCGGAGCCGCGCTTCTTGCCCATCTTGAGGATGTCCTTGTCGAGGTCGTCGAGTTCTGGAAATTTTCGCACGGCGAAAACGAGGCCAAGGACGCCGAGCGCGAAGAAGCGCAGGAGCGCGAACTTGTCCCAGTTCTTGTACAGCTCCTCGTTGCCGATCTGGAACACCATGTAGTCGAGCACGCGCGCGACGATGATGCCTCCGGCGGCGCCGAGGACGCCGGCGACGATCATGAGGAGGTTGAGCTCGGCGATCAGGTACTCGATGCCGATGATCAGCAGGCCGACGCCGAGCCCGATGCCGAGGCCGGCGGGATTCTGCGCGATCTTGCCGTAATAGACGATGGCGGGACAGCTGATGAGGACGACGGAACGAAACAGCCAGGTGTACATGAAATTCCTCCGACGGAGGTTATAACGGCCGAATGATGAGGCTATTCTACGAAATTACTCGGCGCCGAAGGCGGCCGAGGCGGCTTCACGCAGGTCGGCGACGCCCGTGAAGGCGATGCCGAGCGTCTTAGAGAGATCCTTGGCCGCGCGCGCCGGGACGAGCGCGCGTTTGAAGCCGGCCTTCGCCGCCTCGCGCAGACGCAGCTCGAGCTGGGGCACGCGGCCGACCTCGCCGAGCAAGGAAACCTCGCCGAGTAGAACGAGGTCGGAAGGAACCGACTTGTCGCGCCACGAACCCGCGACGGCGAGGCAGGCCGCGAGATCAAGTGCGGGGTCCTTGAGGCGCAGGCCGCCGGCGAGGCTGACGAAACAGTCGCGGTCCTCGAGGCGCAGGCCGATGTGGCGCTCCATCGCGGCGAGAAGAACGAGGACACGGTTTAAATCGAGCCCGGTGGACATGCGCCGCGGCAGCGGGTACTTGGTCGGCACGACCAAAGCCTGGGTCTCGACGAGGACGGGGCGCGAGCCCTCGAGGGCGACGGACACGGCGCGTCCGGGCGCGGCGGCGCGGCCCAATTCGGCGGCGAAGAACGCGGTCGCGTCTTTGACTTCCTTAAGTCCGCCTTCGCCCATCTCGAACAGTCCGAGTTCGTCGGTCGGGCCGAAGCGGTTCTTCTGCGCGCGCAGGACGCGCAGGAGATCGTGATTCTCCGTGTCGAAATACAGCACCGTGTCGACGATATGCTCGAGCACCTTCGGGCCGGCGAGCGAGCCGTCCTTGGTGACGTGGCCGAGCAGGAAGACGACGGTGTCGCGGGACTTGGCCGCGCGCACGAGCTCGGCGGCGCACTCGCGTACCTGGCCGACCGAGCCGGGGCTCGAGGCGAGCAGCGGATGCGTCACGGTTTGAATCGAGTCGAGGACCATGGCCCACGGCTTGACCTGCTCCATGGCCCCGAGGATTTTCGACAGCGACGACTCGCTGACGAGATAGAGCTGCTCGGAGGAGAGGCCCAGGCGCTTGGCGCGGCTCGACACCTGGCGCAGGCTTTCCTCGCCGGAGGCGTATAAGAACGGGCCCTTTTCGGCCAGCTTCGCCGCGGCCTGCAGCATCAAGGTTGACTTGCCGATGCCGGGGGGCCCGGCGAGCAAAATGACTTGGCCGGGAACGACGCCGCCGCCGAACAGACGGTCGAGCTCGGAGATGCCGACGGGCGTGCGCTTCTCCGCTTCCTGATTGGCGTCCTGCAGCTTGGTGACGGCCGAGGAGAATGAGGTCAGTTGACCGGGGCCGCCCTGGCCGCCGAATCCGGCGGGACCGGCGGCGTGGACGGCGGCGACGGCCTCGGACAAGGCTCCGGGGCGGGCGGTCTCCACAACCTCTTCGGCCATGGTGTTCCACTCGGAGCAGCCGGGGCACTGCCCCATAGGCTTGCTCGCGGAGTGTCCGCAGGACTGACAGCGGTAGACGGTTTTCAGTCTGGCCATGGCCGAAGTATAGCGGATTCCCCCGATTAGTACAAGCGTTCGAATGAGACCGGCTCAGCCTTTATACGATTGGGGGGGCCGAAAAGTTCCTCGATTCGGCACACCGCGCTTGGAACTTTTCGGTGGGGTCAATCGTCTGGTATAGAGGCCAACTATCGGTGCCGATAGTCGGCGTGTGAATACTGTGGATATCTCCCGATTGTCCGACTCCGAATTACTGACTCGCGCCGAGCGGCTCGCCGCCGGCACGCGCGAGTCCGCGTCCGACCTCATTGAAACTCTCGCTATCATCGATGATCGCAGGCTTTACTTCGAGTGCGACTGCCGGTCGATGCACGAGTACTGCGTCTTCAAACTTCGCCTGTCCGATTCCAGCGCATACCGCCACATTAGAGCCGCTCGCGCCATCCGAATTTTTCCGCCGGTGGGCGCGCTGCTTCGTTCCGGGAAACTGTCTCTCGAAACGATCGTCGTGATTCATCCCTATCTGGAGGATGAGGACGCGCATCTGCTTGTAACCGCCGCGATCGGGAAGAGAGCATACGAGGTCGAACGTCTGGTCGCTTCCCGCAGAACAGAGGCTCCGCGTCGCGACGTGATCCGCCTCATCGCCTCAAGAACTGCGGCCGAGACACCTTCGACAGCCGCATCGGCACCTGCGGTCGGGTCAATTCCAGGACCTGCACTTCCAGTTTATTCCAAGTCTCCACAGCCTTCGCTCCCCTCGTTTCCCGCGGAAGAATCCGTCTCGGAACCACCCGGACGCGCCTACGAGTCGCGACAAGAACTGTACGCCTCGGTTCCCCCCGCCTCGAAGACCGAGCCGTCGGCGCGCGCCCGGCATGACGTTCGCATCGCCTTTACCGCCGACGAGTCGTTCGCTCAACTCCTCGAGGAGGTTCAGGCCGCGATGAGGCATAAGTATCCGGACGGCAGGCTCGAGGGGATATTCCGCGACGCGCTGAAGGCCCTGCTGCGAAAGAACCGGCCTTGGGCCATACCGAAATTCCCGAAGGCGGAACGATGAGAGGACTGCGGCCCGGCTACTTGCTCTTCGACCGGCCCTTGGAGCCGGCGGCGCCGAAGGACGCGATGCCGAACAGATACGCGATGTCCGTGTCCTCGAACATGACCTTGAACCAGGTCTGGTAGCGCGGAACTTCCGCGACGTCCTCGACGCGGCCGCCGACGCTGACGTACTTGTGGACCCGGACCGCGGCGCCGATGTCGTAGGCGGGCTTGGAGAACACGCGGCCCGCGATGGTGCGATTTCGGCCGAAGTCGTGCGCCTGTCCCATGACGGAGACGCGGCCCAGCAGCGGGTCCTTGTGGAAGGGCGTGATGGTCAAGCGTCCGCCCCCGCCGGAACGGATCACGCCGACGGCGACGTCGTACCAGCCTTTCTCCCAGCCGAGCTGGGCGTCGATGCGGTTGGGCTGGGCGTAGTCCGGCTTCGAGTTGCGCGGCGCGTCGTTGAGATTGGCCAGGTTCGAGCCGCCGACGTAATAGTACCGTCCTTCTCGCGGGGAAATCTTCAAGCCGATGTCCACGCGCGACGTGCGCACCGCGTGCTCGTAGCGCCAATCGTAGTTCCAGTACACCTTGAACTGATTGAGGCGGCTGAAGGTGTCGTGGAGGTTCGAGACGGTGTCCTTCAGATCGTCCTTGATCTTGGTGTCGTTGAGCAGCGCGCCGATCGTGCCGGAGCTGGTGTTGAGGCTGGCCATCATCACGTTGGACTTGGCCAGCAGGGCGTCGAGCTTGTCGGTGATGTCGTCGCTGCGGTTGAGCGCCCGGGTCAGCTTGGGTTTCGTCGTCTCGACGAGGTCGTTGAGGTTGGCCGTCATCTCGCGGACGTTGGCCACGGTCTCGGTCAGGTTGTCGGCCAAGGTGCCGCGCGGGCCTTCCTTGGTGAACCCGTCGAGGAGCTTCTCGAGCTTGGCGAGCGCCTTGGTCAGCGATTTCTCGATGGAGACCGGGTCCTCGCCGCGCACCGTGGAGTTCGCGGGGATGACGCCCTTGACGCGCGTGCCCTGGTCGACCTGGAGGTATTTGGAGCCGATGATGCCGGTGGAGCCGACCTGGAACACGGCGTCGTTGTAGATGTCCACGCCCTTGCGGATGGACATGATCACGCGCGCCCCGCCCTCGACGAGCTCGATGGCGCGGACCTGGCCGACCTCGACGCCGGAGAGCTTGACCGGGGCGTCCTTGGAGAGATTGGCGACGTCGGAGAACTGGCCGTACAGCGTGTAGCGCTTCTCGAAGGAGACGTCGCCGAGCAGGAAAATGGCGGTGGCCAGGAGGGTCAACCCTCCCAGGACGAAGGCGCCGACTTTCGTTTCGAGCGAGATCAACTGGTCCTTTCCGCGGCGGGCTCCGCCTCGAAATCCTTCAGCTTCATCTTGATCGGGCCCTCGCTGCTTCCATCGACGAACTGGCGCACGTACGGGTTGTCGCTGATCTTGATGATCTCCGGATGAGCGACCTGCAAGACCTTCCCTTCGTGAAACATCGCGATGCGGCTGGCGACCTTGTACGCCGCCTTCATGTCGTGCGTGACGGCGATCGCCGTCACCTTGAGCTGCTTTTGAAGGTCCAGGATCAGATCGGCGATGACGTCCGTCATGATCGGATCCAGGCCCGTCGTGGGCTCATCATACAAAATGTACGAAGGCTGGGCCGCGATCGCCCGGGCGAGCGCCACGCGCTTCTTCATGCCTCCGGACAATTCCGAGGGCTTGAAGTCCTCGACGTCCTTGAGGCCGACGAGCGCGAGGCAATCCGAGGCGATCTTGCGGTATTTGCCGGCCGGAATGTCGGTCAGGTAGCGCAGGCCGAAGGTGATGTTCTCCCAGACGGTCATGGAGTCGAACAGGGCGCCTTCCTGGAAGAGGTAGCCGAACTTGCGGCGGTATTCGGCGATGTCGCGCTCGGTCTTGAGCTTGGCCACCTCGACGCCGTCGACGACGATCTTCCCCTCTTCGGGGTGATGGAGGCCGATGACGCACTTCAGGAAGGTGGACTTGCCGCAGCCGGAGCCGCCGATGATGACGAGGGTCTCCCCCGTCTCGACGCGCATGTCGATGCCGCGCAGGATGGTGCGCGGGCCGAACCTCTTGACGACTCCCTCGGCGTCGATCACTACGTGATCCCGAACGCGTTGAGGACCGCGGTGGCGAAATAGTCGAGGACGAGCACCAGGACCATGCTGATGACGACCGCCGCGGTAGTGGCCTTGCCCACGCCTTCGGCGCCGCCGCGCGTGGTCACGCCCTTGAAGCAGGAGACGAGGGAAACGACTCCGGCGAAGATGAAGGTCTTCAGGAAGCCGTGCACGAAGTGCCGCACTTCCATATTGTTGATGATGTCGTGCCAGTACACCGTCGCGGGAATCGCGTATTTCGCCTTGGCCACGAGATAGCCCCCCAAGATGCCGGTGAAATCGGAGGCGACGGTGAGCAGCGGGAGGACGATCATGAAGGCGATGAAGCGCGGGATGACGAGGTAGCGAACGGGGTCGGTGCCCAGAGTGTAGAGCGCGTCGATCTGCTCGGTCACCTTCATCGTGCCGAGCTCGGCGGCGATCGCCGCGCCCGCGCGGCCGGCGACGACGATCGCGGTCATCACCGGCCCGAGCTCCATGACGAGGGCAAAGGACACGACGGTGCCGACGAAAAGGGGCTCGTTGAAGAAGTGCTTCGACGAGGAGCCGGTCTGCAGCGCCAGCACCATGCCCGTGAAGAACGCCGTCATCGCGGTCACCGGAAGGGAACCCACGCCGATGCGGCTCATCTGGATCAAGGTCTGTCGCCACTCGATCTTCGAGCTCGTCATCCAGCCGAACGTCGAGCGCACGAGGAAGGTGAACTGGCCCGTCTCCTCTGAGGTGTCGAGGATGAAGCGGCCGAAGCCCCCGACCACGGTGGTGATCATGCGCCGACCCCCACGCGCGGAACGCGGCCGGACAGGGCGGTGACCGTCTCGTAGGAGATCGTACCGCACGCGCGGGCGAGCTCGGCGGCCGGGATCGAGGCGCCGTCCTGGCTCCCGATCAGCACCGCGTCGTCGCCGACGCGGGCGCGCGGGACGTCGGTCACGTCGATCATGACCTGGTCCATGGTGACGCGGCCCACGACGGGACAGCGCTTGCCACCGACGAGAACCGAGGCCTTGTTGGAGAGAGCGCGCGGGTAGCCGTCGCCGTAGCCGATGGGCAAAGTCGCGATGCGGGAAGCGCGCTTGGCGCGCCAGGCAGCGCCGTAGCTGACCGGCGTGCCCTTCCCCACCGTCTTCGTATAGATGATCTTGCTCTTGAGCGTCAGCACCGGGGAAAAGCCTTCATATAAGCCGTAAGCCGCGAGGCCGGGGCGCACGAGATCGAAGCGCGCGCCGGGATGGCGCAGGGCCGCGGCGGAGTTGGCCGCGTGCACGAGGGGCGGGCGTAGTCCTTCCTTGTCCAAGGCTTTCAATACCTTCCGGAAGGCCGAAAGCTGACGCTCGGTGAACGCCCGGTCGTCCTCGGCCTTCGCCATGTGAGTATACAACCCTTGGACCCGTATTCCCCGCAGCGCCGACAGCTCGCGCACCAGCGCCGGCGCCGCGTCGGGGCGCACTCCGATGCGGCCCATGCCGGTATCCACTTTGACGTGGATGTTGATGACGCGGCGAAGGCGCGCGGCGGCCTCGGCCACGCGGCGCGCCGATTCGAGCGAGGCCACGATGGGAGTCAGGTCGTGGGCGGCGGCGGCGAGCACGCTCTCGAAGGGATACAGCGAGCCCAGGACGAGGACGGGCAGGTTCACGCCGGACGTGCGCAGGGCCAGCCCCTCTTCGACCGAGGACACGCCCAGCCAGTCGGCCGCGCGGGCCTTCTGCGCGGCGAGCGCGCACAACACGGCGTCGTGCCCGTAGGCGTTGGCCTTCACCACGAACATCAGCTTCATGCGGGGGCCGACGCGCTTGCGCAGGTGCCGAAGGTTTCCGACGAGCGCGCCGAGGTCGATTTCAGCCCAGGTGGGCCGGAAGAATCGTCTCATGGTCGCTTCCAACGGCGATGGATGCGACCATTTCCTCCGCTATGCTCGGTCATCACGAAAACTGTGTTTGCGTCTCCTCGAAGGCGACGGGCTCTTCCGCGTTCGTCTCGTCGACGAAGCGCGTGATGCTGCGCAGGAAGGTGACGGGCACCGAGCCGGTCGGGCCCTGGCGCTGCTTGGCGATGATGATCTCGGCCTTGTTCTCGAGCGTGGGGTCGTTGGGCTTGTAGTAGCCCTCGCGGTGGATCATCGCGACGACGTCGGCGTCCTGCTCGAGCGAGCCGGACTCACGCAGGTCCGAAAGCTTGGGTTTATTATCGAGCCGCGTCTTGTCCTCGCTCGCGCGCGAGAGCTGGGACAGCGCGATCACGGGAACGTTGAGCTCGCGGGCGAGCTGTTTGAGGCCGCGCGAGATCTCGGAGACTTCCTGCTGACGGTTCTCGTTGCGCCCGCCGCCGCCGCGCAGAAGCTGGAGGTAGTCGATGACGACCATGCCGAGCTCCTTCTTGTCCTGGCGCAGGCGGGTCATCAGCTGGCGCGAGATCGCGCGCACGTTGAACACCGTCATGCCGGGATTGTCGTTGATGAACAGCGAGGCCTCGGCGAAGCGGGCGGCCGCCCCGGTCAGGTCCTGCCATCGGTCGCGCTTGAAGTAGCCGGTGCGGATATCCTTGAGGTTGACCTTCGCCTCGGAGGCGATGAAGCGCTGCATGATCGCGTGGCGGTTCATCTCGAGGGAGAAGAACAGCACGGGCAGGTTCTTTTCCAATACCGCGTGAGCCACCATGTTCAGCGCGAGCGCGGTTTTTCCCTGCGAGGGGCGGGCGGCGATCAGGATGAGGTCGGATTTCTGGAAGCCGGTCGTCATCTTGTCGAACGCGCGCAGGCCCGTCGGGATGCCCGTGACCTCCTGCTTGCTGTGGTGCGCGCGCTCGATCTGATCGACGACCTCATGCACGAGGTCCTTCATCTCGATGACGCCCTGGAGGGTCTGGCGCTCGGAGACCTTGAGAATCGAGCCCTGCGCCTCGTCGAGAATCTGCTTGGGCTCCTTCTCCATCGCGTAGCACGCCGTCACGACGCCGGTGGCGGCCGCGATCAGGTCGCGCAGGATCGCCTTTTCCTTGACCAGGCGGGCGTAGTACTCGACGTGGGCCGCGGTCGTGACCTTGTGGATCAGCTCCGCCAGGAAGGCGCCGCCGCCGACCCCGTCGAGCTCGGACTTCTTGCGCAGCTCCTCGCAAACGGTGACGACGTCGATCGCCTGGCTAGCGGTGAACAGGGCGTGGATCGAGCGGAAGATTCTCTTATGCGAGTCGAGATAGAAGTCGGTCTCGTGAAGGGCGTCGAGGGCCTTTTCGGCGGCTTCCCGCTCGATGAGCATCGAGCCGAGAACGGCCATTTCGGCCTCGAGGGCCTGAGGAGGGGTGGACGGATTTTGCGCCATGCGCCCCTCGGTTACTCGCGCGCGGTGACGGTGACTTTGACCTTCGCGATGACTTCGGGCTGGAGGCGCAGAGACACCTCATGCTCGCCCGTGGTCTTGATCGCGGTCTCGAGGGTGATCGAGTTCTTGGGAACCTCGAAGCCGGACGCCTTCAGGCTCTTGAGGAGATCGGCCTTGCCGATCGAGCCGAATAGCTTGCCCTCCTCGGACGCGGGAACGGAAAACGCGAGCTTGACGCCGGTGAGCTTCTCCGCCAGCTCCTTGGCGGTCTTGATGTCGGCGGCCACGAGCGCGGCGCGCTTCTCCTTGCCCTTCTCCCAGTACTTCAGGGCGGACTCGGAGGCCATCTCCGCGAGTTTGCGCGGGAGCAGGTAGTTGCGGGCGTAGCCGGTCTTGACGTCCTTGACGTCGCCGGGGCGGCCGAGATTGTCGACGGTGCTCTTCAGAATGATTTTCATGACGGTGCCTCTACTTCTGTTCTTTAGCGAGCGACGTACGGCAGGAGCGCGAGGTTGCGGGCGCGCTTGATGCAGCGGGTGAGCTGGCGCTGATGCGACGCGCAGTTGCCCGTGATGCGGGCCGACAGGATCTTGCCCGTGTCGGTCGTGAACGTGCGCAGTATCTGGATCTGCTTGAAGTCGATGTCGCGGACCTTCTCGGCGCAGAAGCGGCAGACCTTGCGGCGCACGGGGTACGGGGCGCGGCGGCCGCCCGGAGCGCCGCTGGAAGCGGGGCGGCGAGCGCCGGCGGCGGACGGAGCGGCGGAAGAAGCGGGAGCGGCCTCGGGGGACGCGGCGGCATTAGGTTCGGCGGACATCAGAACGGTACCTCCTCAATCTCTACGCCGGCCGACGGCTCCGGCTCCCCGACGCCGGTCGAACCGGCCGAAGAGGCTTTCTCAAGAATCTGAACGCGGCGCGCTTCGATTTCGATGCCGGAGCGCTTATTGCCGTCTTTGTCCTGATAATCGTAGCTGCGCAGGCGGCCCTCGACGTGCACGGGGCTGCCCTTCTTGACGACCTTGCCCACGCGCTCGCCGGCTTCGCGCCAGATCACGCAGTTGACGAAGGTGGTGTCGTCCTTCCACTCGCCGGACTTGGGGTCCTTGTAGCGGCGGTTGACGGCCAGGCCGAAACGGCACATCGCGGTGCCGCTGGCGGTGTACTTGAGCTCCGGGTCGCGCGTGAGCCGCCCCGTCAAAAGCACGGTGTTCTGCTCGGGGATGCGCAACTCGGACATTTTCTAGGCCTGGGCCGCGGCGGGAGCGGAAGCGGCGGGCGTCTTGATCTTCTTCGGCTTCTTTTCCTTCATCTTGCGGTCGCGCAGGAGAACCGTCATCTCGCGCAGGACCGTGTCGGAAACGCCGAAATTGTGCGCCATCTTCTTGAGGAGCGCGGGGGTGCCCTTGTACTTCAGGTACACGTAAATGCCTTCGCGCGCCTTGCCGATGATATGGGTCAGCTTGCGCCGCCCCCAGATCTCGTGGGTGACCAGCTCGCCGCTCTCGCCGGAGATGGTGAGCTTCGTTTTCTCGACGAATTCCGCGACTTCGGGATCGGCGAGGACCGGCTTCAGGATGAGGACCGTTTCGTAAATCTGCATGGTGTCCCACAATATAGCAAAACTTCACCGTCGATGACAAGCTTTTTTTCGAGCAAACGCCTTGACGACCCGTTCGGGCGCTGTTACCCTTCCTACTAATAAGCCATGAGCCCGCGCTTCGTCTTCGCCCTCGTTCTATCAATTTCAGCCGCGTCCCCGGCGCGTGCCGAGTCGTGTAAGTCATGGGCCGCGAGGGGCTCACGGGAGGAGCGAGAGAAGGACCCCAAGGCCGCCGCCGCGTCCTACACGACCGCCCTCTCCCTGTGGGAGGACGGCGACGGCGCCGCCGCCAAGGCCAAGGTCCTGTGCGCGCGCGGCTCGATCCGGGAGAAGGACGGCGACGACGCCGAGGCGATCAACGACTTCGGCGCCTGCCTGGCCATCGATAAGAAAAACGCCAAGGTCTTCCACCGCCGCGGCCTGCTCTACGTGAAGGCGGGCAAGACCTCCGCGGCGATCGGCGACTTCTACAAGGCCATCGCCCTCGACATCCGCTTCGGCCAGGCCTATCTCGACCGCGCGCGCGCTTACGAAAGCCAAAACGAGCTCGGCTTCGCGCGCGAGGATTACCGCCACGCTTGCGAGTTCGGCGTGAAGGCCGCCTGCGCGAAGGCCAAGGCCCTCGCGCCGAAGACCTCCTCGAAGAAGAAAGGTGAAGCGAAGGGCGCGCCGAAAACCGGCGAACCCGAATCGGAGCCGGAAGCCAACGAGGCCGGGGGAGCTCCGGGCGCCGTCGAGGAGGCCCCGGCGGCCGAGCTGGTGGACGAAACGCCCGCGCCGAAGAAAAAGAAGTCCTCCGGGTCCGGCTACTATCTCCCGAAGTACCGGGACTGCCTCGAGGCGCTCAACACGTGCGTCGACGCCGGCGACTCCTTCGGCACCTGCGTGAGCAAGGCCCCGAACTGCGACAAGAAGACGGTCCGGGGCTGCTGCCCCGCGACATGCCTCAAGGCCTACCAAAAGGCGATCAACCGCAGCGTCAGCGAGGCCGAGGCGTTCCGCGAGCATTTCGCGCCCGACGCGTCGTGCGGGATTCCGCCGAAGATAGAGGAAGAGGACTAAAAGTTCAAGGAGTTTCCTCCGCACTTTTGCGCCGGGTCCGAAGGATCCCGGCGGCTGGCACGCGGAATACTTGACAAAAGATGATAGAGGACATAAACTTTGAGTGTTAGCCGATTCTAAACGATAGAAGACAACGCTCAATTCCATGAAAAAGAAGCGCAAGGCAGCCAGGAAGGGCATCAGCGGTCCCGTGCCCGACGTCATGGACATCAAGACCCTGGCCCTGTACCTCAGCATGGGCCGCTCCAAGATCTACGGACTCATCCGCCAGAAGCGCATCCCCGCCTCCCGCATCGGCCGGCAATACCGCTTTTCCAAGGACCTCGTCGACGCCTGGCTGAAGGAACGGCTCATCATGCCCCAGGAATCGCAGATGGCCCTTTTCGACAAAAATTCCAAGTAGGGCTTTTTCCTCCGTCGAGCCCTCGTCGAGAAAAACTTGCATCTCCGTCGGAGACTATGCTAGATTCTCGGCGTCGCACCCCAGGGATCCAGGGGTATCGGTCCCGGCATCTGCACGGAGGTCACGAAAATGGCTGAGAAGGTTCAGAAGGTCGGCGTTGAGCGGGTTCAGGGTTTCCTTTACTACATCGACAAGCAGGGCGACGTCTCCCGCGCGAAGATGGCCCGCGGCGGCAAGAAGGGCGGCAAGACCGAGAAGGTCGCGAAGGCCGGCATCAAGAAGCAGGCCGGCTTCCTGTACTTCTTGGACAAGAAGGGCGATATCTCCCGCGCGAAGATGGTGAACGCGTAATCTGATTCGTTAATCGCCGAAGTTGACCGCCCGGCGCGCAAGCGCCGGGCGGTCCTTTTTTTGCCATAATCCGGCCATGAGCGAACCCGTTCTCGTGGTCGGCCCCGGAGCCGTCGGCCTGGCCTTGGCGGCCGGGCTGCGCCGCGCGGGCCTTCCGGTCGCGATCCTGGGCCGCGACGCCGCCTCCGAGCGCCGCCTGGCCCGCTCCGGCTTCGCGGCGACGGACACCGCGGGCCGCCGCGAGCTCGTCTCCGGCCTGACTTCCGCCCGCGCCCTCAAGGCCCCCGTTCGCGCCGCCTTCTTCTGCGTGAAGTCCGGCGACGCCCGGCGCGCCGCCGCCGCCGCGCGCCGCCGGATCGGCGCCCAAACCCCGGTGGTCGCCCTCCAAAACGGCATCGGTCACGAGAAGGTGTTCCGAGCCGCCTTCGGGCCGCGGCGCACCGTGATCGGCGTGTGCTACTTCGCCGCGGACCGGGCCGTGCCGGGCGAGCTCAAGCTCAACGGCGGCGAGGACGTCCTGCTCGCGCGGCGCAAAGGCAATGAGGGCGCGCTGGAAGCCGCGAAAACCTTGCTGACCGACGCCGGCTTCCGGGTCCACGTGAAGGACTCGGAGGAAAGCATGCTGTGGACCAAGGCGGCCTTCAACGCCGCGGTCAACCCGCTGGGAGCGGCCTGCGCGGTCGAGAGCGGCCGGCTCGAGGCCGATCCGGCCCTGCGCGAACTGGCGCTCGCCGCGCTCGGCGAGGCGACGGCCGCCGCGGCGGCCTCCGGCCACCGCCTGGACTATCCCGACATGGCCGACAAGCTCATGCTGTCCTGCCGCAACGCCCCGCGTCAGCGCAACTCGATGCTCCAGGACCTCGCCGCCGGCCGCCGCACCGAGGTCGGCGCGATCCTGGGACCCCTGTTGGACGCCGCGAGACGCCGCAAGGTGCCCGCGCCCACCTTGACCACCTTGGCCGCCGTCATCGCGCGCCTGGAGCGGAGCCTGGCCCGATGAGCGAGCTCAGCGGACGGCCCCTGGCGATTCGCCTGATGGCGGAGGCCGCCAAGCGCGCCGCCGCCGTGACCCGCCGCCGCGGCCGCGCCCCGCGTCTGGCGATCGTCGCCGCGCCCGACGCCGCGGCCGACAGCTACCTTAAGATCAAGCTACGCGCCTGCGCGTCCTCCGGCGTGGAGACCGTGGTGCACAGGCTTTCACCCGCTTCGCGGGTGAAAACATTAGGACTGCTCTCTGACCTTTGTACCGACCCGGGCGTGGACGCGATCATCATCGAGACCCCTTATCCGCGCGGCATCACCGCCGCCGACGCGGCCGCGGCGATTCCCAAGGATAAGGACGCCGAGGGCATCACCGCCGACGCCTACGGCAAGTTGTTTCTCGCCAAGTCCTGGAAGGAAACCGCGGGCCTCGTCGTCCCCTGCACGGCCATGGCGATCGCGCGCCTGGCGCTCGCCGCGGGAGCGCCCCGCTCCGGCCGACGCGCCGTGGTCCTCGGCCGCTCCGCGACCGTGGGCCGCCCCGCCGCGCACCTGCTCTCGACCCTCGACATGACCGTGACCTTGGCTCACTCGCGTACGAAGAACCTGGCGGCCCTGTGCCGCGAGGCCGACGTGCTCGTGCTGGCCATGGGCGCTCCGGGCATGGTCAAGGCCTCCTGGATCAAGCGCGGGGCGGTCGTGCTCGACGCGGGCGTCAGCGTGGTGCGCGGCCATCTCCGGGGCGACGCCGCTCCGGGAGTCGCCGCGCGCGCGGGGCGCCTCACGCCCGTTCCCGGCGGCGTGGGGCCGGTGACCACCGCTTGCGCCGTGCTTAACGCCGTGCTGCTCGCCGAGCGGCGCTCGCCCCGGCGACGACACCCAGCACCGCCGCCCCGGCGACGACGCCGGCCAGCGCGTCCAGCAGGGAGCGGAGGAGGCCGTGAAGCTCCCAATGCAGCCCGTGCGTCAGGATTCCCCCGCCGACCATGAACATGGCGACGGTGCCGAGCACGGATAAAGCCTTCATTAATACCGGCGCGGCGCGCAGCAGGAAGCGGCCGAGCGCGGCCGAATTCTTGCGGGTGCTCAAGTGCAGGCCGACGTCGTCGAGTTTGACCACGAGCGCCACGAAGCCGTAGACGAACACCGTCATTAGCACGGCGACGGCCGCGAGCACGCCCGCGCGCACCCAAAACTCGGCGCCAGCGGACGCGCCCAAGGTGATGACGATGATTTCCGCCGAGAGAACGAAGTCGGTGCGGATCGCGCCGGCGATTTTGTCCTTCTCGAAGGCAACGAGGTCGACCTTCGGGTCGGACAGAGCTTTGACCAAGGCGTCGTGTTCCTTCTTGAGCTCGGCCTTCCCGTGAAGGAACCGGTGGGCGAGCTTCTCGAAGCCCTCATAGCACAGATACAGGCCGCCGCACATGAGCAGCGGCGTCACGGCGCCGGGCATAAATGCGCTTAGTGCGAGAGCGGCAGGAACCAGGATCGTCTTGTTCTTGAACGAGCCCTTGGCCACTTCCCAGACCACGGGGAGTTCGCGATCGGCGTGGACGCCGGCCACCTGATTCGCGTTCAGCGCGAGATCGTCGCCGAGCACGCCCGTCGTCTTCTTAGCCGCGACCTTCGAAAGCAAGGCGACGTCGTCGAGGACGGTCGTGATGTCGTCGAGAAGCGCGAGCAGACTCGTGGCCATGGAGCGCTCAGTCTATCAAAACCGGGGAGCGGCTCAGGCGGCTTGCCCTCGTTTAACGATTTCCGTTTCCCCCTCCACGGTTTTGAACATCTAAATGCTCAAAACCCTCCTCGGGGAAATGAGAAACAAAAAACGAGAGTTAGTAGCCGGGCGTGATCGCGGGACAACGAGTCGCCAACCAGACCTTGAGCTGGGCATCGGAGAACTTGAAGGAGTGGTCGCCGTTCGCGTAGGCGAACAGTTCGCTGTTCTTCACCGTGCACAGATGGCCGTGCGCGTCGCGGAAGGTCGCGTCCGCGTTCGGCCGCCCCGCCGGGGACTCGCCCATGCGAAAGCCGCCGTCGAGCATAAGGCCCGAGTAGCTCGTGATCTCGACGCCGCCGCGCTCCGCGGGATCGATGCGCGGAGAGACCGTGACCGATCCTTTGTCCAAGGAGCGGATTTGGGACGTCGCGGGATCAAAACGGACCTCTCCGCCGTCGCCCATCGTCACCGAGATCGTGCCCGCATTTTTGTCCATGTGAAGCGCAAGCGCCGAGCGCGGGAAAAAGCGGAACTCGCGCGCCGAGGTGAGGTTCGGGTTGCTGTCCTCGCCGTCGCCGTAGGAGGTGAACACCATCAGCAGGCCGTCGCTGAAGAAGGCGTAGCTGCGGTAGACCAGGTTGGTCGACAGCATCGAGCTGATCGACACGTAGCACGTTCCCGAGCCCATGCCGTCCGCGTAGCCCTGCGTGTTGCCCACGTGGGACGGGTCCACGCGCGGGCAGGACGAGGCGGCGCCCGCTTTGAAGAGCGTCCGGGACAACCCGGCTACGGCGGATAACGGCGCGAGCAAGAGGGCGAGTCCGAGAACTATTCTCATAGGCTACGCGGGATCCCGCTGCAGGAACGGGTAACGATAGTCCTTCGGCGGATCGAAGGTTTCTTTAATCGTACGAGGAGAAACCCAGCGAAGCAGGTTCAGGTATGACCCGGCCTTGTCGTTCGTGCCGGAGGCGCGCGCGCCGCCGAACGGCTGTTGGCCGACGACCGCGCCGGTCGGCTTATCGTTCAGGTAGAAGTTCCCCGCGGCGTTGACGAGGGCGACCTCCGCCTCGACGAGAACGCGCCGGTCCTTGGCGAACACCGAGCCGGTCAGGGCGTAAGGCGTGCTCTCATCGATGAGCTTCATCGTCTCGCGCCACTTTTTGTCCTGGTAGACATAAACGGTGAGCACCGGACCGAAGATTTCCTCGCACATCGTGGCGCTCTTGGGATCGGTCGTCTCGATGACGGTCGGCGTCACGAACCAGCCGATCGAATCGTCGCACGTCCCGCCCATGACGACCTTGTTGGCCTTGTTCTTCTTCGCGGCGGCGATGTAGGCCTTGATCTTGTCGAACGAGCCCTTGTGGATCACGGCGTTGACGAACTTGCCCGGATCCTCCGGCGAGCCGGTCTCGATCGAGGCGAGCATGTCCTTCATCGTCTTCTTGACCTTCGGCCACAGCGAGGCCGGGATGTACGCCCGCGAGGCGGCCGAGCACTTCTGGCCCTGGTACTCGAAGGCGCCGCGCACGAGCGCGGTCGCGACCGCGTCGGGATCGGCGGACTCGTGCGCGAGCACGAAGTCCTTGCCGCCGGTCTCGCCGACGAGGCGCGGGTAGTTCTTGTACAGATTTATGTTCTTGCCGACCGTCGTCCACATGCCCTTAAAAACGGAGGTTGAGCCGGTAAAATGCACGCCGGCCAAGTCCGGATGGGACAAGGCAATGTCGGAGACCGCCTGCGGGTCGCCGGTGACCATGTTGATGACCCCCGGCGGCAGCCCGGCCTCTTCGAAGAGCTTCATGACGTAGTGCGCGCTGTACATCGCGTGATGCGACGGCTTCCACACGACGACGTTGCCCATCAAGGCGGGCGCGGCGGGGATGTTGCCGGCGATCGCGGTGAAGTTGAACGGGGTCACGGCGTACACGAAGCCCTCGAGCGGGCGGTACTCGAGGCGGTTCCACAGGCCCTTCGCGCTGTCGACCTGCTGGGCGTAGATGAACTCGGCATAGTGGGCGTTGAAGCGCAGGAAGTCGATGAGCTCGCAGGCGGCGTCGATCTCGGCCTGGTAGAGGTTCTTGGATTGATTGAGCATGGTCGCGGCGTTGATCGTCCAGCGCCAGTCGGCGGCGAGCAGATCGGCGGCCTTGAGGAATACGCCCGCGCGAGCGACGAACGGCAGCGCCGCCCACTCCTTGCGCGCCTTGAGCGCGGCGGCGATCGCTTTCTTCATGTCGGCGGTCCCGCCCTCGTGAAAGCGGCCGATCAGCTGGGCGTGATCATAAGGCGAGCGGACGTCGTGCTTCTTGCCGGTGCGCACTTCCTGGCCGCCGATCACCATGGGGATGTCGACGACCTTCGCCTTCATCGCGTTCAACCGGGCGAAAAACTTCTGCCGCTCGGCGCTTCCCGGGGCGTAGCCGAGGATGGGTTCGTTGACGGGCTTGGGGACGTTGAATCGGGCATTGCTCATTTCTCGATGATATACAATTCGGGGGTATGACGGAACTCGAGCCCCAATCCCGTATGACGGGCCGCCAATTCGCGGCGATGCTCGCCGCGATGGCCGCGGCGGTGGCGACCTTGATGGTGTGGACGCGGCTCGAGGAGCGCTTCATCGCACGCCCGGCTGAACCGGCGATTCATTACGTCTCTCTCGCCGCGGGCGTATTGCTGTCTGTGGCCGTTTATACGGCGGTCACGCGCGCGATCGCGCCGAGGACTTACCGGTGAGCGTCTCCGCCCACCTGACCCCCGAGCCGGAGCGCCGGCTCTGGCTGATCCTCGAGAGCATGAGGGCGGGCGTGGAATCGGCGGACTGGAAGATCGCGGGGCTGACCGCCTTCGCCGCGCTCGAGCTGGCTTTGGTCAAGCTCGCGTTCCCGGACAGCCTGTTCGCCTGCGCCGCGCTCGGCGCGGCCCTGCCGGTCGGCGTCCTCGCCTTCGCGCCGCTGACGCGCATGCCGAAGTGGCTCGTCTTCCTGGAGCCCTCGCACGATAAGATCCGGGCCGACGACTGCCTCATCGTCGCGGAGGACCTGATCAAGTACTCCCACGGCGAGCTGATCTTCAAGCTCGACAAGTACCTGGGCGGCGGCATCACCGCGACGGCGTACTACGAGGACGTGGTGGGCGAGATCCTGGCCAACGCCAAGACCGCCGTGCGCAAGCGCCGCATGCTGCGCTGCCTATGCGCCCTGGCCGGCGCCGCGCAACTCATCGTATTCGCTCGATTCTTCGTCTAAGAATTATCCGTCTCCGGGTACGGGTTGACGGTGTTCAGAACCTTATGCAGGGCGGCCAGGAGCTTTTTCTGGCTGATCGGCTTGGTCATGAACAGGACGACGTTCGGATCCGCCGTCACCTGCTTGACCTCGTGGGACTGGGCGTGCGCGGTCACGACGATCACCGGCGGGATCTTCCCTTTGAACTCGCGCAGGCGCTTGAGGACGTCGAAGCCGCTCGTCGTTCCCGGCAGCATCAAGTCGAGGATCAGCGCGTCCTTCGTCCGCTTGAGCTTCTCGAGCGCGTCGTCACCCGTCATGGCCAGGTCGATGCGGAAGCCGTCCCGCTGGACCAGGATCTTGAGGAGGTTGAGCATCGCCTCGTCGTCGTCGACGATCAGGATCTCCTTGCTCGACGGCGCCACCCGAGAGACGGGATTCGTTTCGCCGCTCATCGCGTCGGCTCCCGGTTGCAGACGATCGTGCCGTCCTCGGCGACCTCGAAGGCGACGACCTTGGCCCCCGCGTCGCGCGCTTCGACGAAGTAGTTCGCGTAGCGGTCGAAGAGGATTCGCTCGAGCTCTCGAATGCCGAACTTGCTCACGCGGATGTTCGCCTCGAGCGCCTGGATGATCAGCTCGGGTGCCACGAACTTCGTCTCGATCCCGTATTCCTGGCCGAGCTTCCCGAGCTTGAGCAAAGCGATCTCGGCGACCTGCATGCCGGCGAGCGGCTTGAACAGGTAGACCTTGTCCACGCGCCCGAGGATCTCGGGGCGGAAGGTGCCGCTCTCGGCGAGCAAGGTCTTGATCGCGTTCATGACGCGGGCGTAGTCGGTGAGGCCTTGCACGGCCTTGCCCATCGACTCGGCGAGCGCGTTGCTCGTCATGACGATGACGGCCTGGGTGAAGTCGGCGGTCTTGCCGGAGCCCTGCTCGGTCAGGCGGCCCTCTCCCATAACTTGCAAGAGAAGGTCGAAGATGATCGGATGCGCCTTCTCGATCTCGTCGAAGAGCACCACGCGCTTGGGGTTGGCGAACATCGGGCGCGTGAGCTGGCCGCCCTGCTCGGAGCCGACGTAACCCGTGGAAGATCCGGTCAGGCGCGTCTTGCCCATCTCGGCGCTCGCCAGCTCGGAGCAGTCGAAGCGCAGCAAAGCCGATTCTTCCCCGAACAGATACTCGCACAGCGCCTTGGCGAGCTCGGTCTTGCCGGTGCCCGTCGGGCCGAGAAAAAGCAGGTTGCAGACCGGGCGCGTGCGTTTGTCCTTCATCCAGCTCAGGCGGACCAGGCGCGCGACATCGTGGATGATCTCGTCCTGGCCCTTCACGCGCGACTTCAGGTGGTCGATGAGCTTCTGCTCGTCGACGGAAAAGCGCTTGCTCTCCGAATCCGACTTCTTGAGCATGCCCTGGAGTTTTTCCCAGTCCGTCATCTTGGAAAGATCGCTCACGGTGTTCTCCTCATGGAAGCTGACCTGGCTTTCGGCCCGCTCTGAAAATGTCGCGCGAGAAGCCGGAGCGCCCGCGCGCGGCCGCGCCGCGGCTCGGGCCGAACAGCTGCTCGATGCCGGTCGCCTCGGCCCCGCGGACGCGATCGACGACCGGCCTCTGCGCGCCCGAGACGGCGGCGTCGGCGCCTTCGTAGACGTTGATCTTCTTGCCCGAATCGAACCGTCCATCGGCGATCTCGACGGAGGCGTCGAGCCAGGCCACGATCGCGAGTTCGGGCTGATTGAAGCGCGTCCGCGTGAACTTCGCCGCGACCTTGCCCCGGATCACGACGTTCGCCCGCCCTCCCATGAAATACGAGTCCTCGACGGTCACCCGCGACGCCTTGGCGCCTTTCTCGACGATGAGCGGCGGGGCGTTGAGGCTGCCGCTGCCCAGCTCCACGTTGCGCAAGGTCACGTTCGAGCCCGTCGCGTACAGCGCCCCGTGAGGCTCGGCGGGCGGGCTCTCCATCGCCTGGCCGTAGACGACGCGGATCTTTTCCATGTCGAGCGCGCCGTCCCGCACCACGACGGCGGCGCTGCGGCCCGTATGCGAGATCGTGACCGCGCCGGGGTCGCGCCCCTCGCCGGCGATGACGACGCTCTTGCCCTCGATCTCGACGGGCCCGTCGTAGGCGCCCGGCTTGACGCGGATCTTGTCGCCGTTCGCGGCGCTGTACGCGGCGTCGCGCAGGCTCGTCGTGTCCCCGCCGCCCGCCGCGTCGACGACGAACAGTCCCGGCTTCGCCGGCGTGACGTAGCGGGCCTGAGGCAAGGGCTGGACCGCGGCGACCTGCGCCGGCGTCCCTCCGATTCCGAAGAACCGGGCGATGCCGCCCCCGGCCCCCGCGGCGATGCCCTGCGCGTTGCCGACGCCGGTCCCGGTCAGGGTCATCTTCGGAGCCGGCGCGGGCGGCGGCGCCGGGGCGGGCGCCGGAGCCGACGCCGGAACCGGCGCGGAGGGTGGCACGATCAAGGTCTCGGCCGGAGCGCGCGCGGCCGGCGCCGCGGGCGCCTGCGCCTGCGCGGCCTTGAACGGATCGACGGCGGCGGGCGCGGAGGCCGGAGCCGGGTCCGGCGCCATATGGCGCGAGACCGTGCCGCCGATCAAGGAGACCACGGCCGCGAGGCCGGCGACGGCCGCGCACATCTGAAACCAGCCGTCCTTGAGCGCGCGCTTCATGCGCGCTCCGAGGGAAGCATCAGCACGGCGGCGCCCTTCGCCGGATCGAAACCAAGAGACACGACTTTCGTGCCCTGACGACGGGCCTGCTCGAGCAAAGGGTCCATCAGGCGGCGCAGGCAGCGCGCGAGCTGGCGCACGCCGTACTCGCCGAATTCGGAGTTGAGCGCGACCGCCTTCGCGAGAAGCTCCGGCGAGAGATAGCCCACTTCGATGCCCTGCTCGCGCCATTGCTTGGCGATCTGCAGGCAGGCGATCTCGGCGACGTGCAGCGGCGCGAGGGCGTCCATCAGCACGATCTCGCTGAAGCGCGCGAGAAAGGCCTTTTCGTAGCCGGCGTCCTTGATCAAAGTGTCGCGCGCCTTCGCGGCGAACGCCGCCGGGGCCGCGGCCTTGAGCGCGCGCAGGCGCTCGGCCCCCGCGTTGCAGGTCGCGAAGAACACGCAGCCGCTGAAGTCCACCATCTTCGAGGAAGAGCGGTCGCGCACGCGTCCGCCGTCGAGCGCCTCGAATAGGCCGTGGAGGACGTCGGGGTGGCACTTGTCGATCTCGTCGAGCAGCACGACCCGGCACGGATCTTCCAACAGAGCCCCGGTCAGCGAGCCCGTGTCCGCGCCGCCGAGAACGCCGAGCAGGCCCTGCAGATCCTGAGGGTCCTTGAACTGGTTCATGCGCAGGACGACGGGCTCCTTCTCCGGCCACAGCGCCATCGCGGTCATCTGCGCGAGGAAGGTCTTGCCCGTGCCCGTCGGCCCCACGAGCAGGAACGAGCCCAGGCTGCGGCCGGGGCGCGCCAGCTCGAGGCCGCGTTGGATCGCGTGCACGATCAGGTCGACGGTCGGATCCTGGCCGCGCACGTTCTCCTTGATCCAGCTGCCGTAGTCGCCCAGGCGCATGCGGCGCAGGGCCTCGTGATCGACCTGGCCCTCGCCGCGCGCGGCCGCGTCCTCGCTCTGCACGGCCCAGACGCGGTAGATCATCCCGATCGCGGCGAGCACGAAGATCCAGGGCAGGAACTCCGGCGCGCGCTGCTTGACGGTCAGCAACGCGCCGCCGAGGGCCACCACGGCCATCATGATGAACAGCGGATGGGGAGTGTTCGCTTTCACTTGAATCCGATCGTCCAGCTCTCGCTTTCGCCGACGGCAAGATTTCGGGAGGTGACGTCGCCGACCGAGGTCCGCAGCCCCAAGGTGATGCCGCCGGTGCCGTCGCGGACCCCCGTCACCGTGATCACGTGCGACTCCCCCTTCTTGAGCGGAATGTCGAGCGTCGCCCCGGCGTGGGTCAGAGACAGAAACGACACCGGCACGCCGTCGACCGAGATCTGCACGACGTCGCCGTCCTGGGCCACGTCGTCGATGAGCTGCATCGAGAAGATGGAGTAGCCGTCGGCTCGCACGGCCGCCTGGCCCTGCGGCGTCAGCGCGGACTGCGGCGCGGAGGCCGGAGGATTCACGAGCTCCGGCGGCGCGACGGGCAGCGGCGGAGCCGCCTGTTTGACCGGACCGCCTGCGCCCATCGTGTTCGCGACGGCCGGGGCGCCGGACTCGCGCAGGCGCTTGGTCGCGGCGACGTTGACGTCGGCGTCGGAGACGAACAGGACCTTCTTCTCCTGAACCGCGGCGACGACCCCGGGCGGAGGACCGGAAGGGCCTTTGAAGTACAAGGCGGCTCCGCCGAGCGCTCCGGCCGCGATCAAAGCGGCGAGAGCGAGCACGGCCCTGCTTTTGGGCTTCGGCGCGCCGGGAAGCGGGACATACGCGGACGCGGGCGAGACGTCCGCGCCCGAGGACGAGGACGCTTTCGGCGCGGCTTGTGGCTTCGCTTTCTGCGGCTCGGGTTCGGGTTGTTCGGGCATAACGCCTCAGGCGGCCATAGTATTGAGGAAGGCCCGGAACTTGTCAACGTCTTAATTCCCCCTCCGTAATAAGTCTGTCATCGTCGGAGGCTATACTGTTCAGGCATCCATGATCGACACCGAACGAATGCTGCACACCGTCGCGCGCCTCCAGGACGAGATCATCCGCGAGCGCGCCGAAGGGCTTCACGAAGCCGCCCGGGCCGCCTCGGCGCGTCTCGTCGAACGTGAAGAAGCCCTCGCCCGCCTGCGGTCCCAGGTGACTTTGCTCAAAGCGTCGCTCAACCCGCCCGCGCCGCAAAAAATAGTCGTACCCGTCCGCGAGAAGGAGGCCGATTTGGACTCGGCGAGATTCAGGCCGGCCTCCCTCCCGCGGACGGGTCGCAATTGGACGGCGTACGCGCCGTACGCGGCGATCGCGGTCTGCGCCTTGGCCCTCGAATTCTCCGGCGCGCGCCGCGCGGCCGTCGTTCCGCACGACCTGACGGCTTTGGTCCGCCCCGCCGCGCAGCCCGTCATCGGCGCGAAGCCCGCCGCGAAGGGCGTCCCGGTCGTCGGCGACGAGGACCGCTCCCAGGAAGCTCTGCTTCTCGTGCACGAATGGATCCTGCCCGGCGACGACAAGTCCCTGGGCGAACGGCTCGGCAGCGAACTCGAACTTCCCGGAGGGCGGCCCGCCTGGACGGTCGAGCGCACGGCCGAGCGCGGGTACCGCGTGACTTTTCAGCCGGACGACAAATCCATCCCGCTCATGTTCGAGGCCGACGTCGAGGCCCGCGTCGTCTGGCCGGCGCCCGAAACCCAGGAGCTTCTCGCTCCCCGCTTCACCGCCGCCCTGCGCGACTCCGTCCGCTAGCGCTTCGTCAGAATCAGCGCTAGCCCGACCGCGGCGCCGACGATCCCGGTCATGACGGCCAGGCGCTCCGTGCGCGTGCGTATCTCCGAGGTCTCTTTCTGCAATCCGCGCAGAAGCTTCTCGAGGTCCGCGACCCGCTTCTGGACGGCCTCGATGCGCTGGGAGACGGACGCGTTCTCGTTGAGCGTCGTGCCGATGCGCATCTTGAGGCGCTCGATCTCGTCGCGGGAAACGGCGGTTTCGCCCCCGATGACGACTGCGGAGGCGGCGGCCGGCCCGGTCCCGGCCTTGGTTTCTATCGGAGCGGACGCGGGCCTCGGCGCGCCCGACAGCCCGGTCAGACGGTTGATCGTCTCGACGAGCATCGGCAGCGGCGTTCCTTTTTCGAGCACCGCGTCGACCTCGGACAGGACGACCTGCGCCTTCTCCGCCTGCGTGTCGCGGCCGGTGAACAGGAGCATCTTCGGCCGCTTCTCGCCGTAGCGCGCGCAGATCTCCTGCGCGATCTGGTAGCCGTTCATGCCCGGGACGTTCACGTCCAGGATCACCAGGTCCCAGACGCGCTTGGGCAGGAGCTTGAACAGGGCGTCGCTGTTCGCGGCGAACTCGACCTCGTGCCCCTCGCCGGACAGCAGGCCGGAGAGCATGGTCCGAACCATGGGGTCGTCCTCGCTCGAGAGGATATGGAGCATGGACCCGGAGGATATCACATCCGGCGCGCTACTTGATCAAGGCGAGGCTGGAGGTGTAGCCGTGGACGTAGTTGCGGCCGCCGACCGGACCGAATTCGCCGTTGGCGAAGAAGCCGGCCAGCGGCAGGGGCCCGCGCAGGCTCTGCACCAAGGTCGCGTCATGATCCGACTCGCCGTACAGGCCGCGCCCGCGGCCGCAGCAGGAGAACAGGAGGGCGGCACGCGGCTCGGAATCGTTCTCCGGGAGCGTGCCGAGGAGCATCGAGAAATCCTGGTCCGAAGTGTGGGCGTCGCGCAGCTGGAACTGCAAGGTCTGGCCGCGCTTAAGGTTCGTGCCGAGCACGAGCGAGCCCGACTGCTGGTCGTAGCCGAGCAGGTTGCGGATGACGAAATCGCCGCGGCGGAAGTCGCCGCGGGACAGCTCGTTCATGACGAGCCCGGCGAACAGGGAGCTGCGCGCCAGCCGCTGGTCCTCGGGCGAGCAGCGCGAGAGCGTCTCTCTCAAGACTTCGAGCGGATTGCGACCGCCGAGTTCGAGAAGCACGTTGCCCTCGGACTTGGTCACGATCAAGGGCTCGCCGATGGGGCGGCAGCCCTGGGCCACGACGGTCCGGATCTCGACCGGGCCCATGAGCGCGACGCCGGCGAGGCCCTGGCGGAGAACTTGCGAACCGAGAAGCAACCACGAAGGTTTGTGAAGGAGCAGGCCGCTGGCCATGCCGCCGACCACGGGCGCGCCCGGGTAGGCCTCGTTGAACAGAGCGGTCGCCCGCTCGGGATCGACGCTCATGGGATCGCCGAGCACGAGGAATTTCGGCTTCTCGTTCGGATACAGGTCGAGCTCGGAGACGAGCGCGGCCCCGCCGTCGAGCTTGGCCAGCTCCGACTGCGTGAACGTGAAGGGCTGAACGCGCACGCCGGGCAGCCGCATGGCGAGGATCGAGATCCCGGGAAGCATTTCCACTTCCTTGCGCCCGCCGATGACGCCGCTCGCGTTGCAGCCGAGCACGCGCAGCGGCGCGAGTTGCTTGGCGAGAATGGAAGAGAGTTCCGCCGGATCGAAATCCTTCCAAGTCTCCGAAGCGAACACGAGCGCGAGATCGCACGGCCCCGGGCCCAGGCGGGCCCGCGCGGCCCGGGCGGCGGCGGCCGCCGCCGCGCGCCAGTCCTTGTCTTCGGAGAAGCCCTCGGCGAAAATCTTCGCTTCGCTCATTTCTTTTCGGCCCTGACGGCCTCGGCCAGGCCGGGCACGCCTTCCGTCTCCGCCGTGTCCGCCAAGCGCCGCAGATCCGAGCCACAGCCGAACAAACGCGGGTAGGTCTCGGCCTCGAGGCGGTGCGCGAGGATGTAGTCCTGATCGTCGGGATCGACGAAGGAGATCACCTTGCGCGGCAGGTAGAGACGGTGGACGGCCGACAGGAGGGAGTCGGACTTGGATTCGCCGGCGCGGCCGACCAACTCGAAGTCCATGCGGCCGCGCGCATGGAGGTCGGCGACGCGAGCCAAGCCGGCCGCGCGCATACCGCCGGACGCCGGCCACGCGCCGCGCAGGCCCCATTCGAGCCAGCGCCGGTAATTGTGGTTGCCCTTGAGATGGTACATGCGCCGGCACGCTTCCAAGGCGAGCGCGTTCAGCGCCGGGTCGATATGCGGCTCGCGCAGGATGACGGGGTCTCCGGCCCGGGCCACGCGGTCGAGAAAACCTCCCTGCTCCCGCTCCCACAGCTCCTGAAAGAGGAACCGCAGAAGCGCGTCGGCGAACTCGCGGTGCGCCTTGAGTCCCGTCGCCAGGTAGCCGTCGGTGAAGGCCAAAGTCGCGGTTGCCGCGTCGCCGAGAAGGCCGCAAACGGACTCGCCCTCGCCTCCGGCCGCGTGCACCAGCCCCAGAACCGGATCGTACAGGCGCGTCTGCAGAAAGCTCAACGACTTGAGCGCGGCTTCGCCGGCGCCCTTGTGCCCGAAGGCGTGCGCGCGCAGCAGCGCGGAGGCGGCGAGCGCGTTGCCGTCGGCCGGGAACACCGCCGGCTCCGGAGCGCCGGCGCGGCGGAAGGCCCCGGCCGACGGGTCCCACAGCCGGAGGAGGATATGATCGGTGGCGCCCGCGGCGGCGTCGCGCCAGCGGAGGTCTCCGGTCAGCGCGAACGCGTCCCAGTACACGGCGGCCCAGCGGGCGTGCAGCGACAGCGGAGAGCCCCGGCCGGAGAGAAAGGCGCGGCGCGCGGGGTCCCAGCCCGCGGCGCGGGTTTCGAGCGCCCGCGTCAGCGCGGCCGGCGCACCGGGTTCGCCGCGCTCGCCGGCGGCGTGAAGCAGGGCCTCGACGAGCTCCGGCGCGCCGACGACGTCGTCGGCGGCGGTTAATATCGCGGCGAACACGGCGGACGCCGCGCTCGCATCCGGG
>JACRDP010000017.1 GCA_016212855.1 Elusimicrobiota bacterium | reverse complement strand
CGAAGAAGGGCGTCGGCGACCTCCGAGAGCCGCAGGTCGTACAGCGAGAGCAGCAAGGTTTTCTCGGTCTTGTCGATCGCCGCGACCAAGGACAGCGGAATGCGGTCGGTGCGGCTGAACTGAACGCCCTTGATCGAGAGACCCTTGAACAGGACAGCCGGAACGGGCGGCGGCGCGACGAGCGGCGGCACGAGCAGGCGGGGCGGAGGGATCGAAGGGATGACCGGAACCGGGATCGCGATCGACAGGGACGACCAGCCGGCGTCGGGAAGACCCGCGAAGGACGGGGAGGCCGCGGCCAGCAGGAGGGCGAGGGCGCCTCCCAGGTTCTTCACACCGCGAGGATAGGTCTTTCCTCATAGGTCCACACGGGTCCTAAGGCCTACTATAGCATAGGACCAAAGTCCTACTCCCGCCGTCTGGACGGAGCGGGGCAGTACTGCTACCATTGGGGCGCGTGAAAACTCCCAAGGAGTGGTCCGTGTACCTGGTGCGATGCGCCGACAGAAGCCTGTACACGGGCATCGCCAAGGACGTTTCCGCGCGGATCGCCGCCCACAACCGAGGACGCGGGGCGGCCTACACGCGCAGCCGCCGCCCCGTGCGGCTCGTCTACCGCCGGGAAGGCCTGACCCGCTCCGCCGCGCTTATCGAGGAGGCTCGCATCAAGACTCTTCAGCGCACCGACAAGCTCGCCATGGTCCGCAAGGCGCTCGGCGCGCTCGCGCTGCTGTGGACCTTGGCGCCGGCGGCCCGCGCGGTCCCCGTTTTCGACCCGCAGCACGTGATCTCGGTCGCGTCGGCGACGGTCCAGGCGTTCACCCGCGCCCCGGCCGACGGGAACACCGTCGTCGCGGCGTACGCGCCGACGTTGCGCATGTATTATCTTCCCGCGATCTCGAGCGGCGTGCCGCACACGAGCTCCGGACCCGCGATCCTGTCGGCGACGTCGGGCGACGGCGTCGTCTGGGCCGCGGAGGCCGGAACGCGGCTGAGCACGACCACGGTGCCCCTGGTCTCGGCGAGCTCGATCACCGCCTGCGACCTGCTGGCGCTCAACGCCGGCGGCTTCCGGATGCTCTACTCGATCGTCTCGACCACGGGCGCCTGGCGCATCCACAGCGCGACCTCGGCCGACGGGCTGGCCTGGGCGAACGAGTCGACGGTCCACTTCGACGGCTCCACGACGACCTTTATCGGGGTGCCGCGCCTCGTGAAGCTCAACTCCGGCGATTGGCGCATGTACTTCATCCGGGACGTCAACGGGGGAGACGACCTCCCCGACCGGCGCATCTTCACCGCGCGTTCGACGGACGAGGGCGCGACGTGGGGCGGCGCGTCGATCACGATGTCCACGCTCGCCTACGAGGTCGGCGCGGCCAAGCTCAGCGACGGAACGGTGCGCCTGTACTACACCCAGTCGACGACCAACGGCTCGAGCGCCACGGTGATCGCCAGCGCGCTCTCCAGCGACGCCCTGGGCACGACCTTCACGCAGGAGACGGGCCTGAGGATCACGACCCCGACGGTCGCCGGCGCGCTGTCGTTTCCGGTGCCCGTGCGCTCGACCGACTCGTTCCGGTGGCGGCTGTACTACACCGTCTACGACGCGTTCCAGTCGACCGGCGACGCGCGCTCGGCGATCACCGGCCAGCCCGATCCCCTCGCCCTCAGCCCGGCCACGGTCTATACCAGCGCCGGCTCGATCCCGCTGAGCATCACCGGCGAGATTTTCTCCCTGACGCTTCCGACCGTCTCCATCTCCAAGGGCGCGGTCGTGATCGCGGGCACGGGCGTCGCCCGCACCGACGACCAGCACCTCACCGCCAGCTTCGCGACGCAGGGCCAGGCCATCGGCCTCTGGGACCTGACCGTGACGAACGCCGACGGCACGGCCAAGACCGCCACGAACGCGCTGTTCATCGACTTCGCGCCCGGCTCGGTCGTGCTGACCGGCAACCTTCTCCGGCCGCGCAACGGCGTTCCGACGACGATCGACGTCACGATCTTCAACGCCGGGAACGTCGTCGCGCAGGTCTACGACTCCAACGGGCGCGCGATCAGGACCTTGGCCGACGGACCGCAGACCGCCGGCTCGTTCACCTTCACTTGGGACGGCAAGAGCGCGACCGGGTCCTCGGTGCCGAGCGGAGTGTACTTCGTGCGCGTGACCGGACCGAAGCTCGACACGAAGAGCAAGATCGTGCTGATCCGATGAGGAGGTTCTCCCTCGCCGCCGCGTTCCTTTTATCCTCGGCCGCGTCCGCCGCCGCGGCGGCGGGCTCGCCGACTTTGCGCCGGGCGCTGTCGGCCCGCTCGGCGGCCCTCGCCGACGCTTACAGCGCGGTGCCCGGAGGACTGTCGTCCCTGGGAACCAACCCGGCGGGATTGTCCGCCGCGCGCCGCCCGCAGTTCGACACGATTTTCGAGAGCGGCGTGCTCGACGACACCTTCGGGTTTCTCGGCTGGGCGCAGCCGCTGCCGCTGGGCACCGCGGCCGCCGGTCTGTCGTACTACGACGCCGGAAAGGTGGACCTGCACTTCGCGAACGGGACGACGGATACGCGCACCGCCGCGCGCGACTTCGTCGGACACATCGGCTGGGGCGTTCCGCTGCCCGGCGGACTGTCCCTCGGCGCGACCGCGAAATTCTTCCGCTTCGAGCTCGCGCAGGAGGCCCGCGTCTCCGGCGCCGCCGGCGACGCGGGCGTTCAGTGGAAGACGCCGGTCAAAGGCCTCGTCGCCGGCGCGGCGATCCAGAACGCCGGACCGGGCGTCAAGTTCGAGACGGAAACCGATCCCCTGCCGCTGACGACGCGCGGCGGGCTGTCGTGGTCGTGGAGCAGCGCCCCGAAAAAGGAGAACGACGCGGCGAGCTACGTCCACGCGACCAACGTGCTGGTGACGGCCGAGGCGATCAAGGTCCGCGACGAGGCGGTCATCGGCGGGCTCGGTTGCGAACTCGGCATGGACTTCGGCCCCGCGACGTCCATCGCCCTGCGCATGGGCTGGCGCCTGAACTCGGACAACAACCGGCTGACGTTCGGCGTCGGCTTCCGGGAAGGCCGGTTCACTCTCGATTACGCGCTCAGCGAAAAGCACTCGCTCGGCCAGGCGCACCACGTCGGTTTCGGCGTGCGGTTCTAGATGCTATGAGGCTTTCCGCAGCAGCATCTAGGCCGGGCGTCTCGCGCCCGGCCTAGCGAACTAAGCGCCCGCGAGCCGCGACGAGACGAACGCGAAGTTCCTCCGCCGCCTTGGACGGGCCAGCCTGTTCCAGGATTTCCTCGGCGGCGCTCGTCCGCAACGCCGCCAAATCGGTGATCGCCGCCGTCGGCGCGAGCTCGCGGCGCCCCAGCATCGTCTCATGGAGCCGCCCCAATGCGGCGCGCCCCGCCGGATCGAGGGCCGGCGCGTACGCGGCCCAGGATAGGGTGGCGTCGATCTCTCGCATCAAGACCGGCGAGGCCGGCGCGCGGCCACGGACGGCGCGGGTGGGAACGCACGCCGCCGCGACGAGAGCGTCGCGGCCCGCGTCGCACGCCGTGGCGTCGCCGCCGAGCGCCCGGCACAGGTAGTCCGATTTGCAGTCCGAGGAGTCGCCCGCGCGCATCTTGCGAGACGCCGCGAACGCGCGGCAGCAGGCGACCTCGATGTTCTGAGCGTCCAGGGTGTCGCAGCCGAGTCCGGCCGTCACCTGGTCCAAAGTGTCCACGCAGGCCTTGAAATTCTCGCCTCTGAACGCCGTCGGAACGGCGGCCTTGAAGGCCGTGCAGCGCTCGGAGTTGTTGCCCGGACGGGCCAGCGCCGCGCAGGCCTTCGGGCGGTCCTCCGGATTCAGCCTCGGATTGCCGAGGCCGAACGTCTTCGCGCAGGACCGGATGGTCGCCGAACTCGGCGCGGTCACGTCGATGAAAAGGGTCAGCAGTTCGAGCGTCGCCGGGCAGCTCTCGAGGTTTTTCGCCAAATAGGCGCCCGGCATCTCACGGCAGCGGTCCGGATCGGCATGGAGGAAGGCATAGCAGGCGAAAAGCACTTCTCGCTCCATGTTGGGGAGCATGGTAAGCGTCACCGGGCTCGAGACGCAGTAGGCCGCCGCGTCCTTCGCTCCGACCCACCCGGAGCGCTCGGCGTACAGCGGGACCAGCGCCTCGAGCTTTTCGATCTGCGCGGCGGCCTGAGGCAGCAGATCCGCGGCTAAGGCGCGAGGAGCCAGCGTGAACGCGAGGAGGAGGGCCCTCACGGCGTCTCCTCGGGACCACGACTCGACGTCATGGACAAGAGAAAGGCCGTCAGGTCTGCCTTTTCCTGCACGGTCAGATGGAGGGGCTTGATCTCAGAACTCTGAAACCGCGTGCCGTCCCCGCCGCGATCGTAAAAGTCGATCACCTCGGCGAGCGTCGCGAAGCGGCCGTCGTGCATGTAGGGCGCCGTCAGCTCCACGTTGCGCAGGACCGTCGACCGGAAGGCGCCGCGCATACCGGGCTGCGGATCGACGGCATAGCGACCGAGGTCCTCGGCGCCTTGCGGGGCGAGGCCGATGTTCTGATAGCGCTGAGGGTAGGCTAAATTGCGGGAGTTATGGCAGTTCGCGCAGTTCGCCTTGTGCACGAAAACCAGAAACCCGCTCAGCGCGCTCGTGCTAAGAGGTACGTCCTCTAGAATAAACCGGTCGAACGCGCTGTCCTCGCGAGAGGCGACGGTGAGAACGTAAGCGCCGAGAGCGCGCCCGAGCGTCGTGGAACTGACGCCGGTCCCGGGATACACGCCAGCGAAGGCCGAGGCGTACACCGGAATTCCGGCCAGCCTCTTGATGACCGGCGGGAGCGGCTGGGCCATCTCGCGCGGGTTTTGAAGCGCGGTCAGGGACGCCTCCTCGATGGTCGCCGCCCGTCCGTCCCAGAACAGATCCGAGTAATAGGCGGCGTTGAGGAGGCTCGGCGTATTGCGCGCCACCGGCTTTCCGTCGCGGCCGAGCGCGCGCGGCAGGCCGTCGCCGAAATGCCGGGACGCCCGGTGACAGTCCGCGCAGCTCATTTTTCCGTTGACGGACAGCCGGCGGTCGAAGAACAGCCGGCGCCCGAGGGCGATCTCGGACGGGCTGGCGTCGGTGACGCGGTGGAACGTCAACGCGCGCTTGACCCTCGCGATCGCCGCCTCGACGGACAGGTCGCGCTCCGCGGCGGCGGGGAGCGCCAGCAACGCGGCGGCCGGCAGCCCGAACAGCACGCGGCGGAGGAACATTCCGGTAGTATAGCCCCCTACTCCGCCCGAGTGTCAAGTCCCGCCGAAAAACGGTAAAGTCGCCCCATGACCCGACGACGCCCCGCCGGCCCGGCCTGGCTCTGGGCGGCGACCGTCCTGCTCGCGGCGACGGCGCTGTCCTCGGCGTGGCTCATCATCCAGGCTGAACGGAAGCTCTCGACCTTGGTCCTGGGCGGCCTGGGCGTCAGCTTCTCGACGCGCATCTGGTCGGCGCCGTTCCCGCTGAAGGACGGAGCGGCGGGCGAGGCCGAACGTCTCGTCGAGCGCCTGGACCGTCTCGGCTATCACCGGACTCGCAATCCGCCGGTCAAAGGCGAATACCGGTGGGAGCCCCCGGAGCTCGCGGTCTACCTGCGCGGCCACCGCATCCCCGGCTCGGAGCAAAACGAGGGCTTCTACGTGCTGCGCCGTTCCGGCGAACAAACCTGGGGAGTATTCGACGGCCTCGGCGGGACGGTGCCCGAGATCCGTTTGGAGCCTGAGCTCGTTGTAGAACTCGCGGGTGAGAAATCCGAGCGCCGCGAGCCGGCGCCGTGGGAGCAGATCCCGCAGACGCTCAAGGACGCGGTGGTCGCGACCGAGGACAAGCGCTTCTGGACCCACCACGGCCTCGATCCGCGCGCGATGGCGCGAGCCGTGCTCGCCAATCTGACGCGCCGCGAGCTGCAGGGCGCGAGCACGATCACGCAGCAGCTGTCGAAGAATCTCTTCCTCTCCCCGCGCCGGACTCTGTCGCGCAAGCTCGCCGAAGCGGGCCTGGCGCTGTACCTCGAGCTGCGCCTCGACAAGCAGCGCATCCTCACGTTGTATCTGAACCACATCTATCTCGGCCAGGACGGTCCCGCGAGCGTGATGGGAGTGCGCTCGGCCGCGCGCCACTACTTCTCCAAGGAGGTGGCCGATCTGACCTTGCCCGAGTCCGCGCTGATCGCGGGCGTCATCCGCGGGCCCGGCGTCTACAACCCTTTCCAGGACCCGTCCGCCGCGAAGGCGCGCCGGGACCACGTCCTGCGCCGCATGCGCGAGGAGAACATGATTTCGCGGATGGAGCACGACGCGGCGGTCGACGAGCCGCTGCAGTTGACGCGCGGCGTCTCCCCGGAGGACCGCCGCGACTCGGCCTACTACTCGGCCGAGGTCGTGCGCCAGCTCCTGCCGCGCTACGGCGACTCCCTGTACCGCCACGGGCTCTCGATCCACACCGCGATGGATCCCCTGCTGCAGAATCTCGCGCGCCGGACCCTCTCCGAATCGAAAAACCAGGCGGCCCTGGCCGTCGTCGATCCGCGCGACGGCTCGGTCCTCGCGCTCACCGGCGGCCGCAGCTTCAGCGAGAGCCAGTTCAACCGCGCGACCCAGGCGCTGCGTCAGCCGGGCTCCGCGTTCAAGCCCTTCGTCTACGCGGCCGCCTTGAAGATGGGCCTGACGCCCGCGACGATCCTGCGCGACAAGCCCAAGACCTGGCCCGGCGCCGGCGCGGGCTGGTCGCCGGCGAACTACGAGGGCGTCTATCTCGGCACGACGACGATGCGCACGGCGCTCGCGCGCTCTCTCAACGCGGCCACGCTCGATCTGGCGGAACGAGTCGGCCTCGCGCGCACCCAGGAGACGGCCCGCGCCTGCGGGATCACGAGCCCCATGCGCGACGACCTCGGCCTCGCCCTCGGCGCGAACGAGGTCGGACTGCTCGAGCTCGTCGCCGCCTACCAGCCCTTCGCGCACGCGGGCGTGCGCCCCGCCCCGCGCCTCGTCACGGCCGTCGTGGACTCCGACGGCGCCGTGCTCGAGGCGCCGCCGCCGGAGGTGACGATCGCCCTCGATCCCGCGACGGCGTTCCTCACGAACTCGCTGCTCGAGAGCGTCACGCGCGAAGGCACCGCGAGAAGCCTGCGCGCCCTGGGCGTCGAATTCCCCTCCGCGGGCAAGACCGGGACGACGAACGACGGCCGCGACGCCTGGTTCGTCGGCTACACGTCGTCGCTGCTCGCGGGCGTGTGGGTCGGCGACGACCGCAACCGGGCGCTCAAGCTCACCGGCGCCAAGGACGCGCTCCCGTTGTGGGCGGCCTTCATGAAGGAGGCCGTCGCGGACCGCCCCGGAGAGCCGTTCCTCCGCCCCGAGAACGTCCTCGAGGTCGTCGTGTGCCCGGAGTCGGGCATGGTCGCGCGCTCCGGCTGTCCGAAGAAAACTTCCGAGCTGTTCCTGGCCGGCACCGAGCCGCGCAGCGACTGCGCTCTCCACCGCGGCGGCCTCGTCGGCTGGCTGCAGCGCATGCTGGGCAAGAGCGAGAAGCGCTAGATCACGACGGCTTGGCCGCGCCGAAGGCGCGCGCGGTGACTTCGGTGCACAGCTTGCGGTAGATGCCGAGGAGGCTGAACACGCGCATGTCCGTGCGCACGTCGTAGATCCCGACGGCCTCGGGCTTGTCTTTGCGGATCTGCGCGACCGCCTTGACGAAGCTCCCGTTGCCGTAGGCGCCGGTGATGCTCGTACCGCGCACGTCGAGCGAAAGCGGGATCGACAGGCCGCGCTGGCAGGAAACGCCCGTGACGGTGCCGAGCTCGGGCGCGCCGGCGGGCTTGTCCTTGGGCGTCATCGTCACGAACGACAGGGGACCCGTCGAATCGTAAAAGAGCATCAGGCTTCCCGCCGGGATGAGGCCGGGGACGGCCGTGTCCTCGTCGTTTTCGCCGGAGGACCGGGCGAGCGGCGCGTACGCGAGCAGCGCGGCCGCGAGGATCAATCTCACGGCTTGGCGACCCGCCCGCTGACCATGGTGCACGCCTGGGTGTACAGCCCCAACACGTAGGCGTTGACCTTGATGTCGGCGCGCACGTCGTACATGATCCCGTCGCGAGTCCCCAGCGCGTCCTTGACCGCGGCCGCGTAGGAGCCATCGCCCCAGGCGAACAGGTAGACGGCGGATCTGTTGCAAGCTTTCCCGGTCACGGTGGGGTCGTCCGGAGCCGCCTTGACCTCGGCCGGGGTCGCCGTGCGGTAGCCGCGCGGCACCTTGATGTCCGTATACAGAAGTCCGCAAGAGGCCGCGCCGAACGACAGCAGGACGAGGTATCGCATTCCCGGATCATACCGAATTTTGGTAGAATCATCGACGGAGAACGATATGAACGCCACCACCGCCTCGCTCGCCCCCCTGAAGATCGGCTCGCCCGAACACAAGGACCTCCTGTGCTCGTTCTTCGTCGAAACCCACGACCCCTATAAGCCCGCCGAGCTCAAGTGGCCTCCGCTCGGAGACGTCGCGGCCGAGCGCCTGCGCGCGCTGCCCATCTGGGAGGAGGCCGTGCGCACCGAGGCGGAGACCGCTCTGGCCGTGCTGACGATGGGCGCCGCCGAGAAGGACCCCGTCCTCTCGAACGCGATCACTTTACAGGGCTTTGAGGAGCAGCGCCACGCCGACATCCTGCGCCTGCTGACCGAGAAGTACGGCATCCCGGTGCCGAAGTTCGCGCCGGCCGCCCCCGTCGACCCGAATTGGGCGTTCATGCGCATCGGCTACGGGGAGTGCTTCGACTCTTTTTTCGCCTTCGGCCTGTTCGCGCTCGCGCGCGACTCGGGGTTCTTCCCGCCCTCCCTCGTCGAGCTCTTCGAGCCGATCATGCAGGAGGAGGGGCGCCACATCATCTTCCACGTGAACTGGGTCGCCTACAACCAGGCCCGGCTCCCCTACGCCGGCCGGCCCGGCTACGTGTTCAAGCGCGGCCTCGCCATGTGGCTGCAGGCCTTGAGCCGCCTGAAAACCGCGATGCGCATCAAGGGCACGGCGGAGCAGGATAACTTCACGATGAACGCGCACGCGCAGTTCGGCGACATCTCCCCGCGCGAGTTCGTCGAGCTGTGCCTGCGCGAAAACGAGAAGCGTCTCGCGCCGTACGACCCGCGCCTGCTGCGGCCCGAGTTCGTGCCCGCGATCGCTCGCGCCATCCTGCCGACCTTACCCCGCGGCGGCTCCAACTGAATCCCGTCGTCGCGCTCCTTCTGCGCGTCCCGGTCCACGGCGCCGGCCTGTTCGTCGCGGCCCTGCCGCGGGCGTGGGAGATGGCCCTCGGCGCCTTCCTCGGACGGCTCGCGCTCCTTTTCAATACGCGCCACTCCCGCGTCGCGCGCGAGAACCTGTCCAAGTGCTTTCCGGAGTGGACCGAGGCGCGGCGAGAAGCGCTTCTAAGGAAGAACTACGAGCACTACGGCCGCATGGTCCTGGAGCTCGCGCACATGTTCGCGCCCGTGCCGGGGCATTTCCGCGCCTACGTCCAGCGCAACGTACGCATCGTGGGCTACGAGAACTGGGAGAAGGCGAAGGCGCGCGGCAAGGGCGTGCTGTTCCTGGGGTCGCATATCGCGAACTGGGAATTCGCCGCGTCCGTAGGGGCATTGAAGGAAATACCTATCACGATCGTCACCCGGCGCTTGAAACCCGCCTGGCTGCATGATTGGATGGAGAAGACGCGCCTCTCCGTCGGCGTGCGCGCCGCGTACCAGCCGCGCACGATCCCGGCCGTGATGAAGGCCCTCCGTGACAACGGCGGCGTCGTGTTCGTGATGGACCAGTACATGTCGCCGCCGATGGGCGAGCCGATGCGCCTGTTCGGAGTCAGGGTTCACACCTTGGCCGCGATCGCCCCCTTGGCGCGGCGCACGGGCGCCGCGATCCTGCCGGTGCTCCCCACGCGCGATCCCGACGGAACGGTGAGGATCATCATCGAACCCGAGATTCCGCTCGGCGACGACGACAAGGCCGACAATCAAAAGCTCGCCGACCGCGTCGAAGCCTGGATGCGCGCGGTGCCGGACCAAGCGCTGTGGGCTCATAGGCGCTTCAAGGACGTGGACTGGTCGGACCGCGTCCCCGCGGCCAAGGGTGCCCCGTAGGGCCCATCCTATAATAGGGCCTTTACCCGGCTCCGCGCACCCGTTCGGCCCCCGCGCACCAACTCACGCGCGACTACAATAAGCGCATGAAAACGATCATCCCCCGCCGCCCCTCGACCACTTTGTCGCGAGTGATGTTGGCCTGCTTTATCGCGACGCTCCCGGGCAACACTCTGTACGCCCAGGTCGCGACGGGCGTCGGAGCCGCCGGCTCCGGAGCCGGCGCGCTCGGCGCGATCGGGACGACCTTCGGCGGCGTCGCGCCGACCCCCGCGTTTTCCGCGGTGCTCGCGCCTGCGAGCCTCGCCCCGTCGCTCGCCCCTTCGGCGCCGGCCGCCATGACGCCCATCTCCGCTCTCGCGGCGACCGCGCTCGCGCCGCAGGCCATCCCCGCCGCTGCCGCGACGCCCGCGAACGCGAAGGCCGTTCTCACCGGCGCGGCCGCTTCCGCGAAGAACTTCGCCAATCCCGCGCTGACCGGCGGCGACGTCAAGTCCGCCGCCGCGACTCCTTTCGACGGATCGAAGGACCAGCCTTTGTCGGCTTTATTCCCCACCGGCTCCGCGCCTTCGACTCCCGGTGGCAACGACGACGGCAACAAGCCGAGGGGCGGGGCCCTGGTCCCCGTCTCGTATCCCGCCGAGGCGCCCGTCATCGCGCTGAACAAGGTTTTCTTCCCCGGCGTCAACGCCGTCCGCTTCTCTTTCACGGGCGATGAGACGGCCGCGCTGGTGACCAAGGTGCTGCGCACCGGCGGCTGGATGATCGCGACCACCGCCGGTGGAGACGCCAAGGGCCACAGCCCGGCCGCCGTGCTCGTGAAGCTCTCCCAGCCGGAAATGTCCGGCGAGAAGCCGTCGGTCATCATGACCACGGTTCGCACCGCCACGATCTCCGGCTACAAAGAGTCCGACGGCGTTCCGGTCGCCGTGGTCACGTATCCCAAGATGCGCGCGGGCAACACCCAGCGCGCGATCGAACTCGGCGCCCTGGCCGTGCAGACCCTCCAGGCGCTCGCGCAGTTGGATCCCAAGATCGATGAAGACGTCGTGCGCCACGCCTACCAGGAGGAAAGCCCTGAACGCTTGGCCAATATGCTCGCCCAGAACCTGCCGCTGACGGACGCGGTCAAGCAGCAGCTGCTCACCGAGACCTCGACCGAAGATCTCCTGCAGGCGGTGATCCTCGAGCTGAACTCCCACCTTAAGGAGAAGTCGGCGAAGCCGAAGCCTGCCGCCCCCGGCGCGCCCGGAGGGAATGCCAAGGGGCCTACCACGGCCGAGAGCATGAAAAATCTCGAGACCCTCAAGGCCCGCATGAAGGCCATCGGCATGCCCGACGCGATCCAGGAGATCACGACCAACGAGTACAACAAGCTCATGCAGATGAACCCGAAGGACTCCGAGGCGCAGAAAGCCCGGACCTACGTGGAGTGGCTGCTCGACGTGCCGTGGGGCCAGCGCACCGAGGACAACCTCGACGTCCCCGCCGCCCGCGTCGTCCTCGACGAGGATCACTACGGCCTGGAGAAGGTAAAGGAGCGCGTGCTCGAGTTCCTCGCCCTGCGCAAGAAGACGGGCTCGAAGAAGGGCGCCATCATCGCCTTCACGGGCCCCCCCGGCGTGGGCAAGACCTCGATCGCCTCGGCGATCGCCAAGGCGCTGGGCCGCAAGTTCGTGCGCCTCTCCCTCGGCGGAGTGCACGACGAATCCGTCCTGCGCGGCCACGGCCGCACCTACGTCGGCTCCATGCCCGGCGAGATCATGCGCCAGATGAAGAACGCCGGCACGATCAACCCCGTCATGCTCATGGACGAGGTGGACAAGATCGGCCGCAACGGCAACCAGGGCGACCCGACGGCGGCCTTGCTCGAGATCCTCGACCCCGCCCAGAACAACACCTACCGCGACCGCTACCTGGACGTTCCTTACGACCTGTCCGAGGTGCTGTTCGTCGTCACCTCCAACGAGCTCGGCAACATCCCCGAGCCTCTGCGCGACCGCATGGAGATCATCGAGTTCGACGGCTACACGACGCTCGAGAAGATCGCGATCGCCGAGCGCCACGTGGTCCCGCAGAAGCTGAAGGTCACCGGCCTCAAGCCCGAGGACGCGACGCTCACGAGAGGCGCGATCATGCGCGTCATCGAGGGCTACACGATGGAAGCCGGCGTACGCAAGCTGCGCGAGCAGATCGAGTCCCTGTTACGAAAGATATCGGCCTGGACGGAAACGCGCGGCGAGAAGGTCCCCGGCACCGTCGACGAGACCATGATCGAGAAGTACTTGGGCGTCGAGAAGTACAGCCCGCGCCAGACCGCGCAGAACGGCGTGGGCGTGGCGACGGGCCTCGCGGTGAACACCTACGGCGGCAGCACCTTGAACGTCGAGGTCTCCAAGGAGCCCGGCACCGGCCAGCTGAAGCTGCGCAAGCAGTTCGGCGACGACATCGAGGACTCGGCCAAGAACGCCTACAAGTACGTGAAGCTCAACGCGGCCAAGTACGGCCTCGAGAAGATGGACTTCACCAAGATCGACCTCGACATCAACATCACCCCGGCGGGCAAGGTGGACGGCCCGTCCGCGGGCGGCTTGATGGTGACGGCGATCATCTCCGCGCTCACCGGCCGCTCGGTGACGCCCGGCCTGGCGATGACGGGCGAGATCACGATGCGCGGCGACGTCCTGCCCATCGGCGGCCTCAAGCAGAAGGTCATGGCCGCGCACCGCATGGGTTATAAAGAAGTGATCTTCCCCTGGGCGAACCGCAAAGACATCGAGGACATCCCCAAGGAAGTCCGCGACGGCATCAAGCTCACCCCGGTCAAGACGTACGACGAAATCTACCCGAACGCGATCGTTCCGGAGACGCCCAAGGCCTGATGCGGACTCGCTTCCTGGCGGCCGCCGTCGCTCTCGCGATGGCGGCCCCGGGACCGTCCTTCGCGCAAACGCTCACCCGGGTTTCGTTGCCGGGAGGAACCGGACTCGCAACGCCGCTTGCTCCCGTCGCGGCGCCGCTCGCGGCTCCCTCGCTGCTCCTCGCGCCGGCGTCTTTGACGCCCTCGATGCCGGTCGCGCCGGCTCTTGCTCCGGTCGCCGCCGTCTCCGTGGCGGCCGCGGCGGCCAAGCCGTCTCTTGATCGTGCCGCCGCGCAGGCCGCGAAACTGACCCCGAAGACGGGCGGCGTCCAGGCGAAGTCCGACGCGGCCGTCGCGTTCGAGGGCACGGAGAGCAAGCCGGGCGAAACGACGGAAGTCGCCGCCGCCGAGAGCGCCGCGCCGAAGCCCCTCGCTCACGCCGAGCCCTCCGTCCGGACGATGAAGACGATTCCTCCGATCCCTCAAGTCCGGCCCACTCTCGGCTCCAGGCTCTGGAATCTGTGGCCGCAGGCCGTGAGCCTCGGCGCCGCCTCGCTCGCGGCTTTCCTCCTCTATAAATTCGGTTCGTCCGGCTCCGGCCTCATGCCTTTGCTCATGGCCGGCACCTTGGTCGGCGGCGGCGGCGGAAACGGCAACGGCGGCGGGGCCTCGTCCGCGGCGAAAGCGGCGTTCCTGGCGGGCATCCGCGGCGCCGCGGCGCCGGGCACCGTGATCTCCTACGCGAAAATCGGCGAGATCGGCGCGAAGCTCGGCTTCGAGCCGGAAAAGTCCGGCGCCGTGTTCACCGCCTTGGTCGAGGACGGCCACCTCGCGATCCGCGCGAACAAAGACGCCGTCTACCACAGCTTCCACGCACGCGCCGACGCGGACGCGCTGAAGGCCGTCAAGCTCATGAACAGCGCCGATCCCGCCGACCACGCCCGCGCGGCGTACTGGGCGGACAAGGCCGTCGCGGCGTACGAGACGGCGGGCGACGCGGACGCGCTCGCCGAGGCCAAGGCCCTGCGCGGCAACGCGTCGCTCGAGTTCGCCGAGGGCATGCTCGCCGCCCACAAGCAGGAACTCGATTCGAGAGACTCTCTTACACAGCCCCTGATGAAGCGGGTACTCGACGCCGAGGACGTCCTCGCCTGGCTCAAGCCGGCCACCTGGCAGAGCGGCAAGACCCCGGCGATGCCCGAGGGCGTGCACAAGAAGCTCGTCGCCTTGCTCGGCTCGCTGAACCCGGCGGGCGCGTCCGGCGACTTCGCCGACGGCTACATCGCCGCTCTCGACCTGTTCGAAAGGTTCGACCCTCTCGACTTCCTCTACGAAGGCCCCGCCCGCAAGGGCTCCGCGCCGGGCTCGTGGACCCCGGAGCCGAAGCTCGTCGAATCGTTCTCCGCGGCGCTCGGCGCGAGCCTTCAGGCCGGGGTGACGCTGACGCGCGAGAAGATGGGCACCCTCGGGCGAGAGCGCGGCCTCGACGGGCGCCAGATCGACGCCGTGGTCGCGGCTCTCGTCGCGCGCGGCGAGGTCATAGTCATGACCAACGGCGCGGTGATCTATTTCGACCTGCGCCGGCAAGCCGCGGACGATAAGGACGGCGTGTGGGACCTGCACAACGAAGCCGTGGACGCGATCAAACTCGTCAACTCGACCGGCGTGCGCGATCATCTGCGCGCCGTCGCGCGCCTCGACGCCGTACGCCAGCGCTATTTCGACATCCGCAAGAATCTCGACTCAGACGCTAAGGCCTACCAGCAGATCCTCATCGCGCTCGCCAACGCGAAGCTCGAAGTCGCCTCGGACGTTCTGACACACGCGGAGAAGACGTTGCCCGCCACGGACGCCCGGCTCGAGGGCATCCGTCAGGCGCGCGCTTGGCTCGACTACGCCTACTACTCCAACGAGCGCCGCCAGGACGCCGATCCCGCCGCGCTGAAGGCCCTCAACGAGGCCGTCAACCTGGGCGCCTTCCGCGAGGCGCTCGAATCCAAGACCGAGCCGCAACTCACGCGCGGCGTCGTCCTCGTCCGTCAGTTCCTCGGCGGCCTCGAGGATCCGGCCGGAAAGAAGAAGTTCTCCCCGCCTTCGTCCCCGAAGGACAACAACCCGCTCGCTTCGCTCGCGGCCTTAAAAGCCAAGATGCTCGCGATCGGCATGCCCGACGCGATCCGCGAGATCGTCGAGAAGGAATACGCCGCGCTCGAGGAGATGGATCCGCGCGACTCCGAGGCGCAGAAGGCGCGGACCTATATCCAGTGGCTGCTCGACATGCCCTGGAACGCGCGCACCGAGGACAACATCAACATCGCCTTGGCCCGCGAGGCGCTCGACGAGGACCACTCCGGTCTCGAAAAGGTCAAGGAGCGCGTGCTCGAATTCCTCGCCCTGCGCCTGAAGACGGGCTCGAAGAAAGGTGCCATCATCGCCTTCACGGGGCCTCCCGGCACGGGCAAGACCTCGATCGCCTCGGCGATCGCCAAGGCCCTGGGCCGCAAGTTCGTGCGCCTCTCGCTCGGCGGCGTCCACGACGAGACCGTCCTGCGCGGCCACGGCCGCACCTACACCGGCTCCATGCCCGGCGAGATCATGCGCCAGATGAAGAACGCCGGCGTCGTCAACCCCGTCATGCTCATGGACGAGGTGGACAAGATCGGCCGGCAGAGCAACGCCGGCGACCCGACGGCCGCTTTGCTCGAGATTCTCGACCCTTCGCAGAACGACACCTACCGCGACCGCTACCTGGACGTGCCTTACGATCTCTCCGAAGTGCTGTTCATCGTGACGTCCAACGAGCTGTCGAACATTCCCGAGCCTTTGCGCGATCGCATGGAGATCATCGAGTTCGACGGCTACACGACGCTCGAGAAGATCGCCATCGCGCAGCGCCACATCATCCCGCAGAAGCTCAAGGCCGTCGGCCTCAAGCCCGAGGAGGCGGTTTTGTCCAGGGCCGCGATCATGCGCGTCATCGAGGGCTACACGATGGAAGCCGGCGTGCGCAAGCTGCGCGAGCAGCTCGAGTCCGTATTAAGAAAAATATCCGCTTGGACCGAAACCCGCGGCGAGGCCGCCCCCGGCGTCGTCGAAGAGGACATGATCGCGAAGTATCTGGGCGTCGAGCGCTTCAGCCCGCGCCAAACCGCGCAGAACGGCGTGGGCGTGGCGACCGGCCTCGCGGTCAACACCTACGGCGGCAGCACGCTGAACGTCGAGGTCTCCATGGAGCCCGGCACCGGCCAGCTCAAGCTGCGCAAGCAGTTCGGCGACGACATCGAGGACTCGGCCAAGAACGCCTACAAGCACGTGAAGCTTCACGCCGCCAAGTACGGCCTGAAAGATTTCGATTTCACCAAGATCGACGTGGACATCAACATCACCCCGGCGGGCAAGGTGGACGGCCCGTCCGCGGGCGGCCTGATGGTCACCGCGATCATCAGCGCGCTGACGGGACGCCCCGTCGCGCCCGGAGTCGCCATGACCGGCGAGATCACGATGCGCGGCGACATCCTGCCCATCGGCGGTCTTAAGCAGAAGGTAATGGCGGCTCACCGCATGGGTTATAAAGAAGTAATCTTCCCCTGGGCGAACCTCAAGGATATCGAGGACATTCCCAAGGAAGTCCGCGACGGGATCATCCTGACCCCCGCGCGAACCTACGATGATATTTACCCCCGCGCCGTCGTCCAACAGCCGTAAAGCCGGTCCCGTCCATCTGCGCGACTGGGGCGGGCCGGGAATACCTCTCCTGCTGACCCACGGCATGGCCGCGCATACGCATTGGTGGGACCCGGTTGTTCCGCGCTGGAAAGGCGTCTTCCACGCCGCGGCGCTCGACTTCCGCGGCCACGGCGACAGCGAGTGGCTGGGCAACGACGAGGCATACGTCGCGTCGCATTGGGTCGAAGACATCGAAACGGCGCGCGAAGCGATGGGCTGGAAACGCTTCGTGCTCGTCGGGCACTCGATGGGCGCGCGCATCGCCCTCGAATACGCCCGGCGCCACGGCGACCGCCTGCGCGGAGTCTGCGCGATCGACTTCCTCGCCGAGCCCCACGAATCGAGCGGGCGGCGGCGCGAGAAGGTCCGCGGCAGGGCCCAGCCGGTGTATGCGGACGAGGAGACCATGCTCGGCAAGTTCCGCCTCCAACCGCCCGGGACCTTGCTCGACGAGGCGGGCCTGCGCGAGCTCGGCCGCCACGGCGTGCGTAAGACGCCGGAGGGCTGGACCTGGAAGTTCGATTGGCGCTCCTTCACCTTCCCCTACGGCCCGGTATGGGCGCAGCTGCCGCTCATCGAGCCGGCGGCCTTGATCGTGCGCGGCGACCTCAGCGCTCTCATGCCGCGCGAGGTCATGGATAAGGTCGTCGCCGCGATGCCCCGCGCGCGCGGGCTCGCGATACCCGGCGCCTTCCACCACGTGCCGCTGGACAAGCCGGCCGAGCTCGCCGCCGCGATCGCCGCCTGGGCCGCGGAGCTGCCGGCGTGAATATCCTCTCGATCCAGATCGGCCGCGCCAAGTCATTCGACTGGAAGGGCGAGGCCGTCGCCACCGCCATCTTCAAGTCTCCGGTCCCGGCCGCGACCATCGGCAAGCTCGGCCTCTCCGGTGACCAACAAGCCGATCTCACCGTCCATGGCGGCCCCGACAAGGCCGTCTACGGCTACTCCGCCGTCCATTACCATTGGTGGAAGGCTCAGCTTCCCGGTGTGGACCTGCCATACGGCGTCTTCGGCGAGAACCTGACGATCGAGGGCTTCGACGACTCGGCGGCCTGCCTCGGCGACCTCTACCGCGCCGGCGGCGCAGTGCTCGAGGCGGTCCAGCCGCGCCTGCCCTGCTCCAAACTCGGTCTGCGCTTCAACGATCCTGCGATGGTTAAACGCTTCGCCTCGGCGGGACGCTTCGGCGTCTACTTCCGCGTCCTCGAAGATGGCCCGGTGAAGGTCGGAGACCGCGTCGAGAAGATCTTCTCCCACGCAGAAGCCTTTCCCGTCTATGAGCTGGCGCGGCTTTATTTCGATCCCGGGCTGACCGAAGCCGCGGCGGCGCGCGCGCTGTCCCATCCCGCGCTCAACGACAACTGGCGCGAGATGCTGTCCAAGCGTCTTAAAAAAGCGTAAAGTCGTTTCGTGAAGAAACTGGAAATCGGAACCTCCGAGCTGGGCGTCCTCGCGCACATGATGCGCAAGGTCGAGTTCTTCACCCCGCTGACCGTCGGCCAGCTCGACAAGGTTCTGCCCGCGATCATGCTCTACTCCTACGAGAAGGGCGAGACCGTCTTCTCGCAGGGACAGAAGGGCGACGCGTTCTACATCATCTATAAGGGAAGCGTCGACATCAAGCTGCGGCAGTGGCTCGTGCTCTCGAAGAAAGTCGCCACTCTGAAAGAAGGGGATTTTCTCGGCGAGATCGCCCTGATCTCCGATGAACCGCGCACCGCGACGGTCGTCTGCGCCGAACCGACCTTGCTGTTCACCTTGATCTCCAGCGACTTCAAGCTCGTGCTCGACGAAAACCCCGCGGCCGCCGCCGAGATGGCCCGCATCGCCGCGCGCCGCAAATTCGCGTCGAGCCACAACGCCTCGTCGTGAGCCGGCGATACTGCTACGTCGCGACCGGCTACCTCGTGCGCGACGGCAAAACCCTCCTCCTCAAGCACAAAAAGCTCAGGATGTGGCTTCCCCCCGGCGGACACATCGACGAGGGCGAGACGCCCGACGAGGCCGTCCTGCGCGAGGCGCTCGAGGAAACCGGGCTCGAGGCCGAGTTCGTCGTCCCCCCGCGCGAGCCGGTGATGCGCCTGGGCCGCGTCGAGTCCCAGCACGAGCCTCAGCGCGTGCAGATCGAGGAGATCCCGGGGCATAACCACCACATCGACTTCATTTACTACCTGCGCGCCAAGCCGGGCGCGCACGTGCATCGCCCCGACGAAAGCGACGACATCCGCTGGCACTCCCCCGAGGAGTTGGGCCTGCCTCACGTGCCGGAGGAAGTCCGCGATTCCGGCCGCGAAGCCATCGCCCTCGTCGAGGCCTCGACGAGGAATCCTTGATTTCCGAGGGGAAATCATGTTCAATGACTCATCAACGCCGGGAAACGCCCCTCGAGGCGCCGGCTTCTAGGAGATACATCAACATGGCGAAGAAGGCGAACGCGGCGTTCATGAAGCCCCTCACCCCCAGCGACAAGCTCGCGGAGATCGTCGGAGCGAAGCCCCTCCCCCGCACCGAGGTCGTCAAGAAGCTCTGGGCGTACATCAAGAAGAACAACCTGCAGGACAAGAAGAACCGCCGCAACATCAACGCGGACACCGCGCTCAAGGCCGTTTTCGCGGGCAAGGCCACCGTCAACATGTTCGAGATGACCAAGCTCGTCTCCAAGCACCTGAGCTAAGTCTTAGACGCTCCGGGTCACCCCGGAAGTCGGAAGGCCCCCGCGCGAGCGGGGGCCTTCTTCGTTTCGGAGCCGGGAGACGATTTTATCTCAAGATAACACTGCCTCTCAGCGCGCGGTGCGCGCGATACTCCTTGAGAAACTTATTCAGGTCGCCGAACGGAGCGAAGCAACAACCGTAGGATCTGGCTTCCGCGGCGGCCTGAGCCTCGTCCATGTGCTCGACGACGACGCGATAAGACGCGATGACGAAGCCGGTCCGGTCCTTGCCCACCTGACAATGCACCAGCAGGGGGCGCTTGGAGACGTCGGCGATGACCGCGAGCGCCCGGTCCACCTGCTCGAAGCTCGGCTGAGCGAAGCCGCTCATCGGCACGTTCTCGACCGCGAGCCCCTCCGCGCCGGCCTCCTCGCGTTCGCGGCCGAGGCTGTCTTTGAGAGTCAGTATCGTCTTCACGCCCTTCGCCTTCAGCAGCTTGTAGCCCTCGCGCGAGGGCTGGGCCGAGCGGTACAGGCCGGGCGCCACTTCGTGAAAGTTGCCCAGGGCCTCGGTCGGCTCGACGTCCGAGTCGGCGTCGGGGGTCGTGCGGCCGCCGGGGACTTCCTGCGCGGCCCGCGCCAGCGCGGTCGCCTGGAACATGGCGCGTTCCAGCTCGGGGGCCGACGCGGCGGCGGGCACGGCGGCCAGGCACACCGCGACGAGGAGTTTCTTCATACGCCGAATCTACAAAAGAAAGAGCCCGCGATTGCGGCCCAGCCGAACGAACCGGCTATTGCAAATGCAATGCATATGCATTATACTGTGAATAACCTCATGACCACCCTTGAGACGTTCGTGGAGCGATCCGGCGGGCGCGCCAAGGCCGCGGTCCTTATCGGGATCGCGGAAACGACTCTTTGGCGCTGGGCCCAAGGGAGATCCCGACCGCGAGGCTTGGCGCTGCGGCGCTTGATCGAGCTAGGCATCCAATGGAAACAGGGTGCATCGACGGATAGGATCGCGCGCGTCGCGCAAGTTCGGACGACGGACGAGGCTTTCGCCAAGAACGAGCAGGAAATGTTGTTGGGAATGCTGTCCATGTCGCCCAGCGCGCGCGTCGGCGACGTCGATCTCCTGCGAGTCCGTTTGGGCGGCCTCGCAGAAGACGGCGGAAAGCCGACGCGAGTGAGCCGAGTGGTCCGAATCGTACGGAGAGCGGATGCCTGAGGAGCTTGCCGATGATTTCGCCGAGCTCGTGAGGGCCTTGAATCAAAACAAGGTGGAGTTCGTGATCGTGGGGGCGCACGCCGTGGCCTTCCACGGCTATGCGCGCGGAACCAAGGACCTCGACATTTTGATCCGGTCCACCCCGGCCAATATTCCAAGAGTGCTTGCCGCGCTTAAAGACTTCGGGTTCGGTTCCCTGGGGCTTAAAGAAGCGGACTTCGCCGGGGACAATGTGGTTCAGCTCGGCTATCCGCCGAACCGCGTCGACTTATTATCAGTCCTCAGCGGAGTCGATACGGAGAAAGTGTGGAGGACGCGGGTCAAGGGAACTTATCAAAGGCTTCCCGCTTATTTTATCTCGCGTGGATGCTTGCTGGAAAACAAGCGGGCCGCCGACCGCGGGCAGGATCGCCTAGACGTGCAAAAGTTGGATGAGCAGGCGCGGCTCGGACGGAAGAAGAAAGGCGGGCGCAGCTGATTTGATAGGATTGCGCGCGATGAGCGCTAAAAGGTCCTCAGGGTTCTGGTGGCGCGTACGGGATTTGAACCCGTGATCTTCGCCTTGAGAGGGCGACGTCCTAGGCCGCTAGACGAACGCGCCACCAGAACCCCGAGGACGGAAGGAAGTACATCTTACCAATTCCGACGATGATCAGGCAACGCTTCCTCCTCTCCTTCTGCCTCCTGGCCGGCGCCTGCTCCACGTGGGAAAAGGCATTCGCGCCGGCCGCGAATCCCTGGCCCATTCCCAAGGAGAGCCGGGTCCGTCGCGACGGACGGATGCTGCGCGTGTACGGCGCCTCCTTGAAAAGCCGGGCCGAGGCCGAAGCCGACGCCAAGCGGTCGCTGGAAGGCTGGCTTTGGACCTTGGAGCTGGGAGACGACATCCCGGAGCGCAAGAAGACGATCGACCGCATCTTGATCTCGCCCGAGACTAAGCCCGTGCCCTCGCCCGTCCCGGAGATCTCCGGCTTCAGCTCGATCATCGAGATCGATCTGCCCTCGCTCCAGAAAAAATTGGGAACCCGCTATGAGTGACCGCGTTCCCCGCGAGCTGCTCTTCGGAAATCCCGAACGGGCCTCGCCGAAGATCTCCCCGAACGGCAACCTGTGGGCTTACCTCGCGCCGGACGAAGGCGTGCTCAACATCTGGGTCGGCCCCGAGGGCCGCGACGCGCGCCCGGTGACCAAGGACCGCGGCCGCGGGATTCGCGTCTTTCTTTGGGCCGAAGACGAGCGTTCGATCCTCTACGTGCAGGACGCCAACGGCGACGAGAACTGGCACTTATACCAGACCGACCTCGAGTCCGGCGTCACGCGCGACCTGACCCCTCTTCCGGGCGTGCAGGCCCAGATCGTCGCCACCGAGCCCCGCTTTAAGGACGAGATTCTCGTCGCCTTAAACGACCGCGACCCGAAGCTGCACGACGTCTGGCGGATCAACCTCAAGACCGGCGAGCGGACGCTCGAGGCGACGAACCCCGGGGACTCCATCGGCTGGCTGCCGGATCACGATTTCAAAATCGCCCTGCACAAGGCGATGACGCCCGAGGGCGGCACGGTCCTGCGCCTGCGCGACGGCGCGGGCTGGCGCGACTTTCTGTCCTGCGGGCCCGACGACCAGCTCGGCGCGCACGGTTTCGCCCCCGGCGGAAAATCGATCTATATCGAATCGAGCGTGGGCCGCGACACGACGGCGCTTCTCGAGGTCCCGCTCGACGGCGGGCCTTCCAAGGTCCTCGCCGAGCACCCCGAGTCCGACCTCGGCGCGGTGCTGATCCATCCGCGGCGCTACCACGCCGAGGCCGCCTGTTTCGAGATCGACCGCCTCCAGTGGAAGGTGCTCGACCAGTCTCTCAAGATGGATTTCTTCGCCATGGCCGCGCTCCAGGGCGACGCGACCATCGTCTCGCGCAACGACGCGGACACGGTCTGGTACCTGCTCGTGAACAAACCCGATAAGTCTCCGGCTTTTCTTCGCTGGAACCGGGTCGGCCGTGTCGCCACGCCGCTGTTCTCGACCCGGCCGCGCCTCGACGCGTACGCGCTCGCGCCGATGACGCCCATCAAATACAACGCGCGCGACGGCCGGACCGTGCGCGGCTACCTGACCGTCCCCGCGGGGGCGTCCAAGCCCCCGCTCGTCCTGTGCGTCCACGGCGGGCCCTGGGTCCGCGACCGTTGGGGCTTCCATCCCGAGGCGCAGTGGCTGGCGAGCCTGGGCTACGCCTGCCTGCAGCTCAACTACCGCGGCTCCGCCGGGTTCGGCAAGGCGCACCTTCACGCAGGCGACCGCGAATGGGGCGCGAAGATGCAGGATGATCTGACCGACGGCGTGAAGTGGGCCGTCGAGCAGGGACACGCCGATCCCGTCCGTGTCGCGATCTACGGCGGCTCCTACGGCGGCTACGCGGCCTTGGCCGGCGCGGCCTTCACCCCGGGCGTCTATCGCTGCGCGATCGACGTGGTCGGCCCCTCAAACCTGATCACCTTGATCAAGTCGATCCCCCCGTACTGGGAGCCGATGAAACGGATCTTCGACCTACGCGTCGGCTCGGTGGACACCGAAGAAGCCTTTCTTAAGGAACGCTCGCCGCTGTTTCACATCGACAAGATCGGGATTCCGCTCCTGATCGCGCAGGGCGCCCACGACCCGCGCGTCAAACAGGCCGAGTCGGAGCAAATCGTCGCGGCGCTTCGCGCCAAGAACAAGCCGGTCGAATACCTGCTTTACCCGGACGAGGGCCACGGCTTCGCCAAGCCCTCCAACCGTCTCGACTTCTACGCCAAGGCCGAAGCCTTCCTGGCCCTGCACCTGACGTAGGCCAAAGGTCCGGTTTCACGCCGGGCCCTACGCCGGGCGATTAAGGGCCTTTAGGCGCCTGAAGGCGGGCCGCGAAGAACCTATCATGGGGTCATGATGATCCCCGCGACCCTCGCTTTGCTCGTGACGTTCGCCGTCCCCTCCCCCGCCGAAAACGGCGACGCCTCCTTCGCGAACGTCCTCGGCGACATTCAGATATCCACGCAGAAGTTGGTCCAAGATCAGAAAGCCGGGCCGAAGAAGCGCCGCGCCAAGGCCAAGCCCGCCGTTCCTCAGGCCGCGCCCGTCGCCCCCAGCGCCCCCGACGCCGTCTGGCAGAAAATCGTCGAAGCGGTGAAGAAGGACGGGAAGTACAAAGCCGGCAATATCATGATGCCCGGAAGCTTCACCCTCGAGGATGTCGCTGGAGACCCGAAGGCCGATCACACGAAGCGCACGATCACCTTCCTCGGCATGCTCAACGACGAGGAGCAGTTCGAGGCGATGGGCGCGATGATCGTGTCCATGAAGCATACCCTCGACTCCAAGACCGGCAATTTCAACGTGGACATGTGGATGTTCGAAACCGACGTTTACGGCGAAGTCACCGACTCCGCCCACCTGACCGGTCAGATGACGCCCGACGGCAAGCCGGCCGCTCCCCCGACGCCCGACAAACCGGCGGCGGGCGACCCAAAGATCAAGACCGCGTACGACGCCGAGACGAAATTCTGGTCCGAATGGAGCCCGAAATGAAGCTTTCACTGACGGCCCTCTCCCTGCTCGTCGCCGTCGCGCCGGCGTTCGCTCAGTCGAGCGACGACCAGTTCGCGTCCTCGATCAATCTCGTCCGCGACGCGGTCATGCGCCAGCCCTCTCAGTTCAAGGGCCGGCCCCGCTTCGAGCTGATGACGCAGGAGACCGGGCCCAACGACCCGATCCTTCTGGCGCAGAAGCCCCTGCTCGACCTGATCAAGAAGGTCGAAGGCTCGGTCGTCTTCCTCGCGATGACGGTTCCCAACGAGGAAAACCCGGCCAAGCCCGGACACGCGACCTGCACCGGATTCTTCACCGACGCGATGAAGGAGCTCGGCCGCGCGTCCATCATCACGACCAACGCGCACTGCGTCGAGAAGCTCGCGATCGGCGCCGAGGTCGAGGTCGGGTTGTACACCGGCAACGACAACCGCCCCAAGATGACCAAGGGCAAGGTGTTGGCTTACGGAAACAGCCGGGGCGCCAAAGATATCGCCTTCGTCGAATTGAACGACGCGAGCCTCAATCGCCGCGCGCTTCCGATCTGGACCAAGCTCGACCGCGGCGAGACCGTCGTCGCCATCGGCAACCCGCTCGGCCTGACCTACTCCGTGTCGAAGGGCATCGTCAGCGCCATCGGCCGCGACAACTTGAGCGGCCAGTTCGTCCTGGACGCGAACCAGAGCGACGTGGCCGTCAACCCGGGCAACTCCGGCGGCCCGCTGTTCAACATGTGGGGCAGCGTCGTCGGCATCAACACGATGATCGCCTCGCAGTCCGGCGGCTTCGAGGGCATCAGCCTGTCGGTGCCCGCCGGCTACATCACCTTGGCGATGCAGCAGTATAAGCGGACCGGCGACCTGAAGATGGGCGCCCTGCAGCTCGAGGTCTCCGCGTCGTCGACGACCAAGACTTTGACGGCCGGCAAAGCGACGCCCGGCGGCCCCGCCGCGGCCGCCCAGATTCAGCCCGGCGACCAGCTGCTGAAAGTCGACGGCGTCGACCTCGGCGTGATGGAACCCGAGGACGCGATGAAGGCCTTCCTCACTTACGTGAAGTACCACTCGCCGGGCGAGAAGCTCTCCTTGAGCGTCAAGCGCGCCGGCGCGGACGTGGTCGTACCCGTGACCTTGGGCGAGGCCAAGCCGGCCGAGCCGCAGCGTCCCGAGTGGGCGCCGATCCCGCCGAAGGAAAAGAAGGATAAGAACGGGCCGGCGAGCTTCGTCACGATCTAAGCTCGCCCTTGACGGACGGCCGGACCGGGGTCATACTCGGAGGGACATGCTCGCCCCCGCCCTTCTGCTCGCCGCCCTGGCCGCCTCCGCCGCGGAGAAGCTCCCCGACTGCATCCACGTCTCCACGACGGCGGTCAGGCTTCGTTATAAACCCGACCTGGACTCGGTGCGCGACTGCCAGGACCTGGTCCGCCAGCGGCTGATCGACGAGGCCGCGGCCAAGGGCAAACCTCTCTCGGACAAGCGCCTGGAGAAGATCGACGACCTGCAGCGCGCCGAGGTGCGCGACTATCTCGCCAACAGCGGCGTCGTTCTCGACGGCTCGTCGAAGAGCGGCCGCGGGCTCGGCGGGGTGACGCAGAAGGACCTCGAACGGGTGACCCCGGAAGAAGGGGCGGAGATCGGCGCCCTCGAAAAACGCCTGCACGCCGCGGCCGGCGACGGCAAGGACGGGATCACTCCCGGGATGGGGCGCGACATCATGGACTCGCTCATGAAGAAGCAGGGCTTCGTCAGCCCCGACATGAAGGATCTGCTCGACTCGGTCGTGCGCGACGGCGGCAAGCTCACGCCCGACACGATGAAGAAGCTTCAGGGCGCCGGCAAAGCCGCGAAGGCCGCGGGCCTGGACCTCAACATCGACAAAGGCACCGAGAAGGACCTGCTCGAGCACGACTTCGACAAGGACAAGGACGTTCCCCCCGCGCCGCCCGCCGACCCCGGCAATCTGTAATCACCACTCTCGCCCGGACTCCCGCGCCCTCCTGTACAGAGCGATAGACAGAATTATCTTGAGATAAAACTGTCTCCGCCCAAGTAATCACAGACTCGTCGCGCGACGAGTCTGTGGATAACGTACAGGGCCCGTTAAGCTAAAATGTTCGGGTGAAACCTAAACCCGGCGCGGTTCCCCTCTTTCGCCACCTCACCTCCGTCCCCACCGCTCCGTTCCGGGAAACGGCCGTCTCCAAGAAAGCCCTCGAATGGATCAAAACCCATCTGCCGCGCGCCTCGGTCAAGCGTGTGAAGGGCGGTTTCATCGTTTCCTACCGCGGCGCGGGACCCGGCCCGTCTTTATGCCTCGCGGCCCATCTCGACCATCCCGCGTTCGACCTGCTGAAGGTTTCTAAAACCGGTGCGTCAGCACGCCTTCGCGGCGGCCTGCCCCCGCACCTGCTTGAAGGCGCCGCCGTCGAGGCGTTTCCCGCCGTTCCGCGCGACAACCGGCCTCTCGCTCTCGGCGTTCTCGGGCCTAGGCCGAAGAAGAACGGCGCGCCATGGGCGATCCGTTGGACGCTTCCGCCCCAACGGGGCGCGCGGCTCGATTTCGCGGTGCTCGCCTTGCCCGCGTGCGAGACGAAAGGCGGCTGGCTGCTCTCGCGCTCGGTGGACGACCTGCTCGGCTGCGCGATCAGCCTGGAGGCGATGCGCCGGCTGATGAAGGCGAAGGCCAAGGTCAACCTGACGGTCCTGCTCAACCGCGCCGAGGAGGTCGGCTTCGTCGGCGCGCTCGACATGATCCGCTCCGGCGAGCTGTCCGAGTACGACTCGTATCTGTCGATCGAGTCCTCACGAGAGCTGCCCGGCTCGAGACCCGGCCGCGGCCCCACGATCCGCCTCGGCGACAAGGCCACGGCCTTCGACCCGAATCTGACGGCTCTGCTCGACGCCGCGGCGGCGATATTAAAGAAAGTTGGGTCGAAGACCCAAACCCAACGCCTGCGCCTGACCGGCGGCACCTGCGAGGCGACGGCTTACCTCGCCTTCGGCTACGAGGCCGGGGGCGTCGCCGTGCCGCTCGTGAACTACCACAACGGCTGGGGCGCCGACGCCGTCGCGCCCGAGAAGGTGCGCCTGTCCGACGTCGAAGGCGGGACGAAGCTCCTGGTCGAGGCCTCGAAGCTGTTCTCCGCGCGTATTTTGCGCGGCTCGCTGCGCGCGCGGCTCGAGAAGCGCCACGACGGCGAGAAGAAGGCGCTCTGAAACTCGTCCACTTTTTCGGACTGAACGATCCGGTCTCCAGCCTCAGCCACGGCGCGGCGGCGATCGCCGCGCTGGCCGGGACATTCTTTCTCCACAAGAAGGGCCGCGGCGACGCCTTGCGCACCTCCTCGCTGTTCATCTTCAGCGCCTCGCTGCTGTTTCTCTTCTCGATGAGCGGCGTCTATCACGGGCTTCCCCCCGGGCCCGCGCGGACCTTCTTCCGCCGGCTCGACTACGCGGGAATCTGGATCGTCATCGCCGGCTCGGCCACGCCCGTGCATGTGCTCCTGATGAAGGGGCATTGGCGCTGGGGCCTGATCGCGCTGTTCTGGACGGCGGCGATCACCGCATTGGTTTTAATCGACTATTACTTCAATCAATTGCCGTACTGGGGAATCGTGTCGGCCTACATCGGCGTCAGCTCGCTGGGCGGCATCACCTTCGCGCACATCACGGCCCGCTACGGCTGGAAGGAGACCGTCCTGTTGTTCCTGGGCGGCCTCGCCTACGCGGGGGGTGCGGTCATCGACTACATCCAGGGGCCCGTGATCCTCACCGGCTACTTCGGCCCCCACGAGCTGTTCCACATCCTCGTGATCGTCGGCGCGACGATGCACTGGATCTTCATCTACAACTGGGCCGACCGCCGGGACGTCGAAAAACTGAGCGCCTAGTTTCTCTTCTTCTCGAGCCGGTCGAGCTCGGCCAGGGCTTCACGCGCGCCGGAGCTGTCGGTCAGCGCCAGCACCCGCTCATACGCCGCGCGCGCGCCGGCGTAGTCCTTGTCCGCGAAACGCGCGTTGCCGTCGAGGAACTGGGCGCGCGCGTTGCCCGGGGCGCAGGCCGCCGTCTGCTCGAACAGCGCGCGCGCCGAGCGGTAATCCAGATTGCGGGCGAATGTCAGCGCCGTCCACGCGGCGAGAAGAACGCCGAGGAAGCGCTCGCCTCGCGCCTCGCGGCCATACAGGTGCGCGAGCAGCAGGCAGAAGCCCGCGGCGGGCAGGTAAAGGTAGCGGTCGGCGACCGAGCTCACGTTCGCGAACGGGATCAGATGGAGGACCGGAAGCAAGCTCAGGACGATCCACGCCAGACAGAACAGCCCCTCGCGGGACTTTCGCAAAGTCCAAGCCGCGGCCGCCAAGGCGGCGAGCCAGGCGAGCCACAGCGGCCCCGCGGGCAAGGAGCGCTCGAGGCACAGCGGAAGCGGGAGGACGAGGGTCTTGGCGTAGAACGCGAGCGACTCAAACGTCGGACGCGCGAAGCTTCCCGGAAACGCCGGGGGCGCCGCGAGCCAGGCGAAACGAAACGCGAGATAGCCCGCCGTCAGCGCCGCGAAAACGGCGGCCAGCGGCGCGAGCCGGCGCGCGCGCGCGAACAGCGCGATGTAGGTCGCGGCCAGCCCGACCGCGACGAGACCCGACTCCTTGGCGAGCAAAGCGAAGGCCAACAGGCACCCGGCCGCGGCCGTGAGCTTCGGGTCGAGCCTGCCCTTCCCGGCGCACGCCTCCATGACCGCGAGCACGACGGCGAGGCTGAAAAACGCGGCGAGCGGATGGCCCTTGAACGCGGAAAGGTTCAGGGCCTCGGTGTGCGCCGGAAAGGCCGCGAACAGCAGCGCGGCCAAGGCGGCCGTTCTCGCGCGGCCGGTCAGGCGACGGGCGATTTCGAAAACGAGCGCCGCGTTCGACGCGTGCAGGACCAGGCCGGCCGACCGGTACACGAGCGGCGAGGCGTGGGTGAAATAGTGGAACAAAGTCACGAACGGCTGATAGGTCCGCTCGCGCACGAACGCGAAGTAATCGCGCGAGATCAGCCCCGTCCAGAAATCGAGAAACGGCAAGGAGAAGACGGGGTTGTCGCGCACGTGAGAGGTATCGTCGTAGAGGACGGGCGCGGTCAGCGCCGGCGCGTAGACGAGTGCCAGCCCCGCGGCGAGCCCGGCGGCCTCGCGGTAAGGCCGGGCCTTCACGAGCCCACCCTCCGGTGCGTCGCCTCGCCCGCCCACAGGCCGATCCAAGCCAGCGCGATGCCCGCGGGAACGTCGACGACGTAATGCCAGGCGAGCAGAACGGTGGACGCGATCACGATCGTGTTGAGGACGGCGGCGGCCCGGAACAGATTCTTATTGGGGAGCGCCGCGTACGTCACGAGCACCGACCACGCGACGTGGAAGGACGGGAAGGCGATCAGGCCGCCGAGCAAGGTCGTCACGGGCCGGAATTGGTGGACCTGCTCGTACTTCATGTGCGTGAAGCGCTGAACCTGGAGGAAGTCGGGGCTCTGAAACACGCTCGCCGGGCCGGAGCTCGGAAAGAAATAGTAGAACAGGCTTCCCGCGATGGTGGAGTACGTCAACGCGTAGAGCAGCACGCGCATGCGGCGCCGGTCGCCGGCGAGCGCGGGGACGAAGGGCGCCAGCGCGAGCTGAAGATCGGTGGAGTTGTAGCACCAGTTAAGGAAGGTCCGCAGGCGCGGGCGCTCCGCGATCCAGCTCAGGACCGCCACCGTGTCCCAGCCGAGCGCCGCGTCCCACCGCGCGAGCGCGTGATCGATGCGCGGAAACGGCGTGTATTGCACGGCCGAGACGAGCACGCCCGTCGTCACCGCCATCGCCAGCGCGTAGAAGGCGAGGCCGATCGCGGCGAACGAGGCGCGCGGCGAGCGCTCCCGAATCCAGTGCCCGAAGATCGCCAGATCGACCGCGACGAAGGCGAGCCACCAGCACTCGCGCGGAAAGTAGCTGATCCCGGTGTAATGGAAGAAAAGGGCGTTGACCGCCATCAGGAGGAAGGCCGCGAGCAGGGCCGCCGCCAGCCAGGACAGCAGCCACCGATCCTCGCGGGAAAGCTTCACCGTCGAAGTGTACCGCAATCGCCTCGAATTTGGCAAAATGAGCGCATGTTGAAACTCCTCGCCGCCGCCCTCGCGCTCACGCTCGCTTCGCCGGCGCACGCCGATCCCTTCGCCGATTTCCAGACCCGGGTGCAGAACGAGCTCATCAAGCCCTTCGCCCTCGACCTCGGCGGCGTGCTCGGCGGCGCCTCGGCTCACACCGGCCGCGCGCTGGGCATGCCCGGCTTCTGGGTCGGCGCGGTCGCCGGCGTGCAGACGCGCCCCGACAAGGACGACCGGATCCTGCGCGACGCGGGCGTCCACGCCTTCGGCGTGCCCCTGATCGAGGCCGGCGTCGGCCTCCCCTTCAAGATCGACGTGATCGCGCACGGCATCACCGCCCACGGCCTCACCATCTACGGCGGCGGCCTGCGCTATGGAATTTACCGCACCGACCTGGTCGACTCCTTCCTGCCCAACGTCTCGATCTCGGCCTTCGGCGACAAGGTCAACCACGCCTACTTCAGCGCCTCGCACGGCTCGCTCAACGCCGCCGCGACCTGGAACCTGCCCATCGTCAAGCCGTACTTCCTCGCCGGCTACGACGTCACCGAGGTGAAGGTCGGCGCGGCCGCGACGCCCGGGGTGTCCGGCGTGAAGGCCACCGCGCGCGGCTCGCGGTTCTCCGCCGGCATCGACGTTCACCCGCTGCCGCTGATCAGCCTGCGCGGCGCGTATACATTACGACACGGAATTCCGGGCTTCGACCTGGGAATCGGAGCGCAATTCTGAGCGTGAAGATTTACACACGAACCGGCGATAAGGGCGAGACCGGCCTTTTCGGCGGCACGCGGGTTTCCAAGAGCCACGCGCGCGTTGAGGCTTATGGAGACGTTGACGAACTGAACTGTGCGATCGGTGTGGCACGCGCAGCTCTCACGCACGGCCACGCCGGACTGGATGCGGCCTTGGCGCGCGTTCAGGACGAATGTTTTGTCGTCGGAGCGATGCTGGCGACTCCCGAAGGGAAATTGAAAGGGATGACGTTGCCGAAAGGCGCCATCAAGCGATTGGAAGATGAGATCGACGAGTGGGATCGCGACTTGGAACCGCTCAAGCAATTTATCCTCCCCGGCGGCGCAGCCGCCGGAAGTCATTTACATTTGGCACGCGCCGTTTGCCGGAGGGCCGAACGGAGGGCCGTCGCTCTTTCGGCGCAAGACACGGTTCCCAAAGACGTTATCGTTTATTTAAACCGTCTCTCGGACTGGCTGTTCACAACGGCGCGGTGGTCCAACTTGCGATCTAACCGCGCCGAAACAAAATGGGCCGGTCTTCGCAAGTGAACGCGGTCGTCGTAAAGGGCGTCATTCACGATTACCCCAAAAAAGGTAAGGCGTCCGCGCGTCGAGCTCTCAATGATGTTTCCTTCGACGTCGCCGAAGGCGAACTCTTCGGTTTTCTCGGCCCCAACGGCGGCGGCAAAAGCACCCTCTTCCGTATTCTCTCCACCTGCTTCCCCCCCACGAGCGGCTCGGCGGTCCTCTTAGGCCGTGATTTAATCGCCGAGCCGGCCAGCGTGAGGCCGTTGCTGGGGATCGTTTTTCAGTACCCCTCTCTCGACAATAAATTAACGGTTCGCGAGAATTTGATCCACGGCGGCCGCCTGTACGGTCTTAACGGCAACGGTTTAACTTCACGCATCTCAGAGATGCTGGAACGTTACCGTTTAGCCCAACGCTCCGACGAACTCTGCGGCTCCCTCTCCGGCGGCCTCCGCCGCCGCGTCGAACTCGCCAAGAGCCTGCTCCACGCCCCCAAGGTCGTCCTCCTCGACGAGCCCTCGACCGGCCTCGACCCCGCCGCCCGCCGGGACCTCTGGGAGCATCTCCTCTCGCTCAAAAAAGACGGCGCGACGATCCTGACCACGACGCATCTCATGGATGAGGGCGACCGCTGCGACCGCGTCGCCATCTTAGACCAGGGAAAGATCGTCGCACAAGGTTCGCCCGCCGCGCTCAAGGCCGAGATCGGCGGCGACGTGATCACGATCGAAACCGACGACGCCTCGGGCCTGCGCGACGAGATCACGAAGAAGTTCGGCGTGACGCCCCAGGCCTTCGGCGATCAGCTCCGCCTGGAGCGCGCCGCCGGCCACGCCTTCATCCCCCAGCTCGCCGAGGCCTTCCCCGGCCGCCTGCGCACGATCAGCCTATCGCGCCCGAGCCTCGAGGACGCTTTTCTTCATCACGCCGGACGACGCTTCAACGACGCGGCGGCCGCGTCATGACGGCCATGCTCACTTTGTGGGAGCGCGACATCGTGCGCTTCTTCCGCGACAAGCCGCGCGTGATCGGCGGCCTCGTGCCGCCCATCGTGTTCTGGCTGCTCATCGGCGGCGGCCTGGGCACCGCGGTGCGCGTGCCCGGCGCGCCGGAGGGCATGAGCTTTCTCCAGTATTTTTACGCGGGGACCTTGGTGCTGATCGTGCTGTTCACCTCGATCTTCGCCACGATCTCGATCATCGAGGACCGCCGCGAGGGCTTCCTGCAGTCGGTGCTGACGGCCCCCGTGTCGCGCCTCTCGATCGTGCTGGGCAAGGTCCTGGGCTCCTCGACCGTCGGCCTAGCGCAGGGCCTGGCTTTTCTCCTGCTCGCGGTGCCGGCGGGCCTGCACCCGGGCCTTCACGGCTTCGCCCTCGCCTTCGCGGTCCTGGCCTTGGCCTCGCTCGGACTCACCGCGCTCGGCTTCTGCATCGCCTGGGTGCTCGACTCCTCGCAGGGCTTTCACGCCGTCATGAACCTGTTCCTGATCCCGATGTGGATGCTGTCCGGCTCATTGTTCCCTGCGGCGACGGCACCCCGATTCTTACAAGCCGTGATCACGGTCAACCCGGTGTCTTACGCGGTCACGGGGCTGCAGCAAGCTTTATTGCCCGCCGTGGTGGCGCCCGGCGCCGCGCCGGCGCGAACATGCCTGCTGATCCTCGCCGTCTTCGCGGCCGTCATGATCGCGGCCTGCGTCGCCGTGGCGTCCCGTCGCGACGCTCGATAATAAATAACTGATTCAGGGGCTTGACAATTTCTATTATCCCTGTTAGAATGGTGTTAGGAGTGTTATAGGGGGTTGCGTCATGTACGCGTGGATTCCACAGACGCGCTTCTCGCCGCGCAAGGCCCGGACCGTGGAGCGCACCCGCTATCTTGAGCCGCTGAACGCGACCCTGGAGAGGGAAATCCGCGATTATTTCGAGCGGGACCCCCGGGGCGAACAAGTGACTCTCGCCTGCCTCGCGGCCGTGGGTGAAGAGGGCGCGCGGGATATCGCGCGCCGCAACCGCCGGACTCTTGACGGCGTCAAACAGGACCTCGGGCTCTACGTCGCCATTATGCTTGGAGACCTGTTCCCGCTTGAAGACATCGAAACCTACCGCGATGAAAAGACCTTGCGCAACGCCACGCGGTCGCGGCCGCCGCGCCGGAGCGAACTGGCGTGGGTTTCGAAGTACACGCCGCACAGGCTCAAGCCCAAGTTATCGGCGGCGAAGACGGATCGCTCGCGCACGCCCGTGCGCATCGTCGCGAAAGAAGACGGCCGCGACGATCTGCGCTATTGGCTGGGACGTTCCCCCGCTGAACGGATAGACGCCGTGGAGATATTGAGAGAGCAGTTCTACGCGCTCTCGGGGTACAAGGCGCTCCCGAGGCTGGCCCACGCCCTCCGCGTATCGGATCGCGCGGAATGAACGTTCATCCCGATTTCTCGGACTTCCTCGCGGCTCTCATCCGTCAGCGCGTCGAGTTCGTGATCGTGGGCGCGTTCAACTTAGCCTTCTTGGGGAGCCCGCGGTATACCGGCGACATCGACGTTTGGATCAGGCCGCTCGCTCCCAACGCGCAGGCGCTGCTCCGCGCCCTGGACGACTTCGGGCTCAAGTCCCTCGGGCTCACGGAGCAGGACATTCTGTCCGGGAAGATCATTCAAATCGGCTATCCGCCCGTTCGTATCGATCTGCTCACTCTCTTGGACGGGGTCACGGCCGACGAAATATGGGCCGGCCGCCAGGAGGGACCGTTCGGCGGCCACACGGTCAATTATCTGGGCAAGGCCATTTTCGTCAAGAATAAGCGCGCGGCGGGCCGGCCGAAGGATCTCGCGGACTTGGCGGCTCTGGGCGAATAGACTAGGGGGCCTTTTCGCAGCCGCGCCCGACGATCACCACTCCGCCGATCACCGTCCGGCACCGCTCGACGAGGCCGCCCGGGCAGCAGCGCTCCTTGATCTCGAGGTAGTTCTTGGCGCTCGCGCACTGGCCGTCGAGCGACACCGCCTTGATCTTGCACGTCAGCTCGACGCGGTCCACGATCCCGTCCACCTTGCGCCGGGTCACCTTGACCTTCGCCGGCGCGGGACGCGCCGCCGTCGGCGTGGACACGGCGATCTCGGGCTTGGAGATCGTGGCCGTGGATTTCTCGGGTTCCGCGGCGGCGCCCGGCCGCTGATACGGCTTGGGCACGTTCCCGCGCTTGTCCGCGGTGATGAGCTCCGGGGCGGCGGCCCCCCCGCCGCTTTTCGGAGCGGAGCCGAAGCCGCCGCCGGATGATTCTTCCTTCTTCGCCGGGGGCTCGCCGCAGCCTCCGCCCTCGTCGCCGCACCCGAACGCCGCCAGCACGAACACGGCGTTGAGGACCGTCAGGAGGCGCAGGCGGGAAGACATGGGGCTAGTTTAAGGCCCGGACGCGGTTCCGTCAACCCTCAATTAAAAACGATAACCGAGGCCGAACCGGTGCGCCGCGCCGAGGTCGCCCGACGGGACGATGGCGTAATCGACGCTCAGGCCGTCCTTGCCCACCCCGACGCCGAAGCTTAAGCCGCGCGCGGCGTCGATGCCCGAGCCGCCGGCGACTCCCGCGGTCGTGTAGCCGGCGCGGAAGGCGAAGCCCGTCATCACCTTATACTCGCCGCCGAAGGCCGCGTCGGTACCCGAGCCGTAGGGGCCGTTGAACAGGTCGAACGAGAGCGCGCCCTTTTCGTGCGCCCAGGCCGCCCCCGCCGCGAGCTGCAGTGGAAGCTCCGTCTTTTGACCGCCGTTGTAGCGCAAGCCGTCGCCGGGATTTAAATTGCGCACGGCTGCGGCGGCGAACACCTTGCCGCCCTTGAGCTCGTACACCTGTTTTTTCAGCCCGAGGTCCACGGCCGTCGTGCGCGCCTCGGCCTCGGCGATATGACTGGTGATGAACTTGAACCCCACGCCGATGTCGGCGAACCCGGCCTTGATCGCGTACGCGCCCGTCAACGCGGCGTCGGACGCGGTGACCGAGCCCGTGGGGCGTCCCGCCGCGTCGCGGCCCGTGAAGGAACCGTGGCTGAGGTATAAGAGCGCCGCGGCGAACGATCCCCTCCCCGTCGGATGGGCGTAGGTCGCGAAATCAAGGCGCGTGCGCTCGTGCAGCTCCGCGTGCGCGGCGTTGAACTCGCGCTTTTCAAGCCGCGCCAGTCCCGCCGGGTTCCAGCCGATAGCAGACGCGTCGTCGCCGAGCGCGGTGTAGGCCCCGCCCAGGGCGGCCGCGCGCGCGCCGGTGCCGAGCTTAAGAAATGCGGCGCCTTCCTCTCCACGTATCGTTGCTGTGACGAAAATTAGGCCGATAACTAAGGCGATCCGCTTCATCGAATCACCCCGACTTTGCCGCTCTGGTGTATGTCCGGTTGCCCGGCCTTCTTCGCCGTCATCACGTAGCTGTAAACGCCCGAGCCGATCCCCGACACGCCCCAGACATGGTCGTACGTGTTCTGGACGCCCTTCCCGTTGCCGTCATCGATGGGGCCCCGGAAGACGAAATCCGACGACGAGTGCACCTTGCGCCCCGCGACGTCGTAGACCCGTACCTCGATCGAATCCACCGAGCCCGGCTGCAGCCGGAAGGTTACGGCGTTGCCGTCACGCGAGGGATTCGGGAAAGCGTAGCCGTCGCGCAGGCCGTAGTCATCGAGCGCGGCCACGCCGATGCCGCCCAAAGCTCCCACCTGATAGGCTGAGAAGTGCGTCGTCTGCGCGTGGACCGTCTTGTTCAACTTGTCCACGCTGGAAGGCATGGCCTGCCAGTCCTGCAAGGTCGGGTTCCAGTAGTAGACCTTGAGATCATCCTCCCTGAGCCCCAAGGACGCGATCAAAGCCGCGTCATAGGGCACGGTCAAGGTCACGGGCGCGCTGAACGTCGTGCCCTCGGGACCGTACTGAACTTCCGCGGAGACGGCGGTGATCTTCTTTTCCCTTCGCTTGGCGGTTTTCTGGTCCTTGTCCTGGTTCTCGTCGCCTTTGTCCACCGTGATCTCGAGGTCGGCGGCCAAGGCGCCCGCGGGCACGACGACGCCCGCGCCGTCGTCGCGCTCCACCGCGGCCCCGTCCTTGGCGCTCACCAGCCGCGCGACCGGTTCGGCCGCTTGAGACGAAGACGCGCCGCCCCCGGCCGAGTACGCCGCGACGCCGTAGCCGCCCGCCGATGGCAGCGCGTAGCGCACGATGCGGTCGCGGCCAGTATCGGTAAACCATATGGACCCGTCAGGCGCGGTCGCCGCGTCGATCGGCCGGGTTAGATAGCGCTTCGCCTTCTTGTCGGCCTGGGACAGCCCCGCCTTGGAACCGAACGCAAGCAGGCCCTTGCCCTGCGCGTCGAACTTCTGCGCCCGGTCGCGATTGGGCTCGACGACGTACAAAGCACCCCAGCGGTCGGACGCCAGGCCGCGCATGCGCGAAATCTCGCCCACGACCGAGTCGGCGTCGCCGATCGACTTGATCAACGTTCCGGCGCGGCTGAACAGGTAGACGCGCTCCGATTCCTTGTCCGAGACCCACAGACCCTCGGCTGTCAACGTGATGCCGCGAACTTCGGCGTCGGGCTCCAGAGCTCCGGGGCCGAATTGTCTCAGGAACGCGCCCGCTCCATTGAATACCTGGATCCGGCTGTTGCCGCTGTCGGCCACGTAGATATCGCCGTTTGAGTCCACGGCGACGTCCCAAGGATTCTTGAACTCGCCCGGGCCGGCGCCGGACTTGGGCTTGCCGTGGCTGTCGAACTTGGCCAGTTGAAGCAGCATCTGCGAGCCGTCGGCCGAGAGCTTCACGATGCGGTTGTTGCCCTCGTCGGCGATATAGAGGCTGTTCGCGGCGTCGAGAGCCAGGCCTTGCGGATTCTTAAAACCCCGATCATCCTCGTCCTCATCGCGGTCGTCGCCGTGTCCGTGCTCGTTCTTGTCGTGCGCATGCTCGCTCCGTCCGTGACCGCGCTCCCGGCCGCCGGCCGCCTCGGCCGCGACCGCCCCCGTGGACGTCAGCAGCAGCAACTCGTCTTCCTCGGCGGCGCTTGCCACCCAGATCAACCCGTCCGAGCGAACCGCGATTGCGGTCGGGTTCTTGATCCTGTCGACGATCACATTCGAGTCCTTGCGGCCGATGCTGAAAGTGAAGACGGGCTCGCCGACAAAGACGGTCGCCGTCGTCGACGATGCGTTGCCTGAGGCGTCGGTCGCGCGCAGGCGCAAGGTCCGCTCCCCGGACAAAGTCGCCGTGTCCCAGGCCGCCAGCAGCCCGTCGGCGTTAGCCCCGCCCGCGGCGATCGGCGCAAACCCGCTCGTCGCCCCCGCGCCGGGCGCCGACTCGAGCGCCCAGCTCACGGCGTTCTCATCGCTCACCGCGCCGCGCACGTTGACGACCCCGCCCACGGCCCGCTCCACGCCCAAAGCGCCCGGCGCGGGATAGTCCAATCGCGCCAAAGGCGGCGTGGTGTCGGCCGGCCCGACCACCACGTAGCTCGAGTGCAGGATATCGCGCCCGTTGCCGACCTGGTCGTGGGGCTCGAAATAGACCGTATGGGTTCCGATGGACAGCTCGAACGGTCCTCCATAAAACGGATTGAGACAGGTTCCGCGCGCGGCCGCCGTGTCCACGCCTTCCGAGCAGGACGAGGGCGAGGCGTCCACGAGATACATCACGGTCCCGATCCCCGAGGCCGCGCCGGCGACGACGGGGTCGACCGCGTCGATCGCGTAGAAGGTCCCGCTGCGCACCAAGGCGGCCGCCGGCGCCGTCAGGTCCACGCCCACGGTCTTCGTCACGAGGACCTCGGTGTTGCCCTCGAGGTCCACGCTGAAAAACGAAACGGCGTGCGTGCCCTCGGCGACGAGGCTGAAGGGCGCCGTAAAGCGCGTTGCTACGCCTCCGTCCGCGGCGAAAAACGTCTGCGTGGCCCCGACGCCGAGCCCGTCGTTGAGCGTCGCTTTGTCGTCGGCGACGCTGAAGCCGAGCGCGGTCTCGCTGCTTACGTAAGTCGTCCCGCCCGTCACCGCCGACGGCGTTCCGGCCGTCAACGACGTTCGAGGCGGACGGACGTCGATGAGCCCGCCGGCGGCGGGCGTCTCGGACTCCACCTTATACGGTACCGACGAACCGTCGACCGACAGCCACAGCTGGCTTCCGCGAAACACGGCGCCCTTGGCTCCGCCTGCGTCCGCGGTCGTGGCCGAATGCAAAGCCCCGTCATAGCCGAAGCGCCACAGCGCGGCCTGCGTGAAATCACCGCCGATGCCGCCGGCCACGAGCAGGCCCGCGGCTTCCGGCAAGATCGCCACGGGGTAGGCGGGCTCGCCTTCTCCGGAGCGCCAAACGCTCTCCGCGGCGAGAAGCCCCGTGGCCTTGTCGAACTTCATGAACGCCAGGTCCTTGACGCCGGCGGCGTTCGTCTTCGGCGCGGCGATGAAAACCGCGTCCGAAGCGACGAACACCTTCGCCGTCACGCCGCCGTTGAGCTCGTCCAAATAGCCGGGGCGCATGATGGGAACGCCGACGGGCGTGCGTCCGTCGGCGGCGTAGTGCCACAGCGAGAAGTCGAATCCGCCTCCGGCCGCCATCGAATAGCCCGCGATCCAGACGCTGCCGTCGGCGTCGACGCCCAGGCCCGTGCCGAAGTCGAAGCCCGTTCTCGCGGAGAGAGTCGACAAGGTCACGGCCGGCGCGGACGGGTCGAAGCGCCACAGCGCCAGGGCGACCTCGCCGCCGCCGTCGCCCAAGCCCGAATACTGCGCGCCGCCCGTGATCCAGCCGGAGGGCGCGGCGTCGAAGACGTAGTCGTTGTTGCTAAATCCGCTGTCGAAAAGCAGGCGCGACTCGATCGCGTCGCCGGACTCCGACGCCTTGTAGACCCCGACGTCGAGGCCCGTGCCGCCGTCGGCGCTGCCGACGGCGTAGGCGCGCCCGCCCGCGTCGAAGAACACCGACCAGGGCAGGCCGCCGGCCGCGCCCTCGAGCGGGGCCGACGCGACGATCGTTCCCGAGGAGTCCGCGCGGGCGAAGCTCAGGGTGCGATCGGTGTCGACGTGATATATCACGTTCCAGAACGAATCGAAGGAGTCGCGGCCGATCCCGAGGCCGCCGTCGGTCTGCTGATCGACGACATCGAGGACCGTGCTGTGGAAAGCTTCGACGTTACCGAAAAAATCAGTCGCGGACAGCCAAACGGTGCGGGGGCCGTTGGTAAGAGGGAACGCGCCGGTGTAAAGCGAATTCTCGCACGTTCCAAATCCGACGCCAGAGTTCTGCCCAAAGACGCCGTTGCAGGATGAAGGGTTGACGTCGATCAGAATGCGGACCTCAGCGACCGAAGAAGCCGCGTCGACCGCGTTCACGGCGAACAGCGCGCGGCTGGAGATCACGACCGAGACCGGAGGCGATTTATCAACCGTAATCGGGGTCGATTTTGCGACCTCCGAGTTGCCGGAAACGTCCCGGCTGAAGTACCGAAAAGTGTGCGTTCCGCTGGCAACTGGCGTCAGATCGACCGGTACCGGTTCGAAAGTGCCGCCGTCGAAAGCGACGAAGGTTTGCGTCGAACCCGACCCGATCAGATCGTAAACGTCGACCTTGTCGTCCACCGTCTTGAAAGTAAAGCTCGTCGTGGAGCCGACGACGAGCTTCCCAGCGATCGTCAGCGAACGCGACACGCTCAAAGTCGTCCTAGGGGGGCGCACGTCGTCCGGGTCGGCCAGAGGCGTCGCCGTCCCGAAAAGTCCGAACAATGATCCATCGCTCAAAGTGAAGATGTTCGCCCGGACGACGCCGTGCTCGAGATCCCGCATTTGATTCGGCACTCGAACGAACTCGCCGCCCGGCTCCGCCTGATAAAGCTCGAGGCCTTCCGGCGCGACTCCCGCGGCGAGCGCGGCCGCAGTGTCCACGCTCATTTCCACTTCCGCGGGCTGGTTGAACGAGATCAACGGAGGATCGACCAGGATAATAGAACCTGCCGCCTTTATTTTTCGTTCCTTCAACGCGAGAATTTGCGCCTTGATCGCCGGATCGTTCAAATTCGCCAGGCCGATCGTCACTCGCCCGGCGGTCTTGATCCGGAAGGCATGGCGTCCGGAAGAATCCGCGGCGTCCGAGAACGAATCGGTCGGCAGATCATTGATCGTCGGAGCTGCGTTGGCGGTCAGATACGTCAGCGGGAACTGCGGGAAGCCCCCGATGGGAGTGACCGTGAAGGGAAGACGACCGAAGACATTGCCTGTATTGCTCGTTAGGGACTGCAGGAGAGTGACCGGCGATCGGAGGGCGACGTGGGGTGCATCCGAACCATCCCAATGGAAACCGGCCCCGTCGCTGATCATCCTATATGTCCCGGCCGCGTGGAACGTTCCCTCGCCCCCCGCGTTCGAGACCGCGAAACTTTGGCTGATTCCGGTGAAGCCGATGACATCCTCCACGCCGTCAAGCCTCGGGTAAAACTTGAAATCGACCGCGTTGCTCGGAGCCTCCAGAAGGGCCGCCGCGACCGCGCCGAGAGGGGGGAGGAGGTCCGGCGAAGGGATGAAAAGATCGACGGGATGAGAAATGAAATTTCCGCTGGCGAGCACGGTCTCTTCGCCGAGCCCGGTGGGGGGCAGGATCAAGCCGTCGGCTCCGAACTCGTTAGTGTAAAATTCGAGATTCCCGGAGCCGCTGGCGGGTAATCGAAGAAACCCGATTTGGCTTTCGATCCTGAAAAAAGTGTTGATCTCGTAGCCGTGGTCGTCTCCACTCACCGCATAAAGCCCGTCGCTCAGTTGTCCGCTGAATCTTCCACCGCAGGCGAAGGTCCCCTTGGAATCCCCATAAGAGTGTCCGCCGGATTGGCTCGTATTCACAGTTCGAATCTGGACCTCGCTTAAGCCGGTTCCCGCGGGACCGGTGGTTCGACAATCAATCGGGAAGGAAATGTCGAACTGGCTGCCCGTGTAGTTCGAGACGACGTTTTGGATCCTAAAGTCAGGCTCTCCGGCCGACGTGTATTTCGTGAAGACGCCGCCGGTGGTTTGTCCTCGTTCCGTGCCCACGGTGAATTCATAAACGCCGTCCGAAAGGATCATCGGTTCGCTGACCGGGTTGGAATTCGGGTAGGACTTGTCGAAGAAAATCGCCCCATTCTTTTTAAGCGTGAATCTCGAGATGCCCCGGTCGTCTTGCAGGGCGAATTCGACCTTGCCCTGGGGAATCGAGAACTGCTGCACGCTGACGCCGTAATAGTCAAAAACGTAGTCGAACTCCAGATGCTCCGAAAAGCGCAGCTCGGCCAACGGCGCGTGGCGGACCGTGAAATTTTTCGTGGTCACGTTGCCGGCCAAATCGACGACTTTTAGGACATAGTGTTTTCCCGGCTCGTTATCCGGAAGGGACGAGAACGCGGGCCTGATGTCCGTCGCGCCATCCTCGCGGACGTAGTGGAACGGACCCTTCACGATGACGTCCGCGCTTGTCAGAATGCTGACCTCGCCTATCCCCACCGCGTCCGTGCATTCCGCTGTGACGAACGGTGATGGAGTGACGGCGTCGTCCGCGATTTCGACATCATCGTGGTCGGTCAATGTGACGACGGGCGGCGTGCGGTCGATCGTGAAGTGGCGCGTCGTCGTGTTTTCGAGTGCGTCCTGTACAATCGCCGCATAATCGCCTTCGGGAAGCGAACCCGCAGAAATAGGGAAAACGACCGATTCCTCTTGGTTATATGGAGACACGTAGTCTTGGGCTTCATTGATCCCAGGGCCGCTGAGCGCTATTTTTGCGATGCCAGAACCGGTCTGTTCGGCGACCTTGTCATCGCCACCGACAAAGATCGTGGCATCGTTTGAAACACCATTCTCCGCAATGTCGTCAAAGTTGTCATCGATTAGGCGCAACGTGGGCGCGGCACCATCAATTTCGAAAAGAACGAGCGTTTCCCTGGGGGCAGGATCGACGGCGTCGTCGATAATGTCGCGCAAAGTCATCGTGAATTGATCGCCGTCGTTCGGCGAGCCGGCCATGTCGAAGGTGACGGTAAAGGTCTTGGTCTGACCGACCGGGATGG
>JACRDP010000016.1 GCA_016212855.1 Elusimicrobiota bacterium | reverse complement strand
TCCAGGAAGGCGGCCTCGGCCTCATGAAGGCGGTCGAGAAGTTCGAGTACAAGCGCGGCTTCAAGTTCTCCACCTACGCGACCTGGTGGATCCGCCAGTCCATCAACCGCGCCATCGCCGACCAGGCGCGCACCATCCGCATCCCGGTGCACATGAAGGAGCTCATCTCGAAGCTCACCAAGGTCACGCGCCGCTACCGTCAGGAGTTCGGCCGCGAGCCTTCGCTCGAAGAGTACACGCGCTCGCTGCACATCTCGATGGACAAGGTGAAGAACGTCCTGAAGATCATGCAGGAGCCGGTCTCCCTCGCCACGCCGATCGGCGAGGACGAGGACAGCTACCTCGAGGACTTCATCGAGGACAAGACGACGGCCGCGCCGTCGAGCACCGCGTCGGGCTTCCTGCGCAAGACCGAGATAGAGAAGGTGTTATCATCCCTGACGGACCGCGAGGCGAAGATCATCAAGCTGCGCTTCGGCATCGACTCCGGCTACCCGCGCACGCTCGAGGAAGTGGGCCGCATCTTCCGCGTCACCCGCGAGCGCGTGCGCCAGATCGAGGCCAAGGCGATCCGCAAGCTGCGCCATCCGTCGCGCAGCAAGGGCCTGCGGGACTATCTCGATTAGCATGCGGCGCGGAAACCATCGCCATCCCGTTCTCGAAGCCGCGGTGTTCGCCGCGGCTTTGCTCCTGGCTGGGTTCGTCGGGCGCGAGCTGTGGCGCCGTCGCGCTCCGGCGCCTGAGTCGGCGGGCTTCCCGGTGATCGAGGAGCACGTCGCGGCGATTGCGACTCCGCTGCCGCAGTCCGTGTCGAAGCCCGTCAAACAGACGGAAACGTCGGTGACCCACGTGCCGTCGATCAGGCTGACGCGCGTGCAGCGGCGCAAGCAGAAGAACGTCGCGGTTCCCGTCCCTAAATAACGCTTGCGTCCGACCCCAAGGGGTCGGACATCAAACGCCGTTGAGGAGATGCCTTAGCGTTTGACGGCCTTCTGCACGGCCTCGCGCAGGCCGGCGGGGGTGAAGGGCTTCTGGAAGAAGCCGGCGACCTGGGGCATGGCCTCGAACAGCGGCCGCATGTCGCCTTTCGCGGTGACGATCAGGATCGGAACGCGGCCCGCGCGGGGGTGATCCTTCATCGCGGCGGCCACGCCCAGCCCGTCGAGCACCGGCATCATCACGTCGAGCAGGATGAGGTCGGGGAGCGGCGCCTCCGCATTGTCCGGCGCGACGCCGAGCTTGACCAAGGCGACCTGGCCGTTCTCGGCCGACTCCACGACATGACCGTCCTTCTCAAGGACGGTCTGCATCAGGAGGACTAGGGTGGGCTCGTCGTCGACGATCAGCAGCTTCGCCATTACCTGTGCGGGCGCAGCAGCTCGCGGATGTATTCCGCGGCGAGATCCTGGGCGCCGAAGCCGATCGCGATGGCCAAAGCGAGGCCGGCCGAGCCGATGAGAATCTGCACCGTGGGAATGAGAATCTGGGGGCGCACGCCGATCTGTTCCAGAGCGATGACGCCGGAGGCGCCGATCGCGACCGTCTGGGCGGCGACGGCGACGACCGCGCCGCCGCGGATCGAGTTGGCGATCGCGGCGTTCTTGAGGATGTTCGCCAGCAGGCGGCCGAACAAGAGGCCGCCGAAGAGGATCAGCACCGCGGCGACCAAGGAGGGGAGGACCGCGACGAAGCGCTCGAGCAGCTCGGAAACGACGGTCATGTTCACCGCGTTCGCTGCCGACACGATGAACAGGAAGAGGATGAACCAATGGGCGACCCAGGCCATGACGAAGATCGGGGACTTGCCGAGCCCCAGGCGGGAGATGATTTCGTTGATCCCGACGCGGCTGGTCCAATGGTCGAGCTGAATCTTGCCGAGGGCGACCTCGATCAAGGTGCTGACCGCCCGGGCGAGGAACATCCCGATGAGCAGCAGCAGCAGGGCCGCCGCCAAGGTCGGAATCGCGCCCGAAAAGCGGTCATAGGCGCCGAGGAAGGGGTCGACCAACAGCCTAACGAGCATAGATCCCATGTCCGGATTCTAGCATGTTCCTCATCGGGGCCTTGTGACCGAATCGGCGTTGACAGTCCTGGACCCGTCCGCTATACTGCCCTCGGCTTCCAATAATGCTGATGATCGCTGAATTCCGACTGTCCGAGCTGAGGAATTCGCGGACCCGGACGCGCGCGGCGCTGATCGCCGCCGTCTTGGCCCTCGCGTTGCGTCCCATGTGTGCCGGCGCCGTCGCGGTCTCCTCCACCGAAGGCAAGGTCCTGTATCTGCGCTCGGGGTCGTACACCTGGGCTCAAATCTCGAGCGGGCAGCTGCTGTCGCCCGGAGACCAGCTCAAGACGGCGACGGGCGCGCGCGCGTCGGTGACCTTCGACGACGCCTCGCGCGTGGACCTCAACCCGGGCTCGTCCTTCACCCTGAAAGAAGCGACACCGCAGGCGAGCGGCATGGAACTGAAGCTCGGCTCGCTCAAGGCGTGGATCTCGAAGAGCCTCAACCGCCGCTTCCAGGTCCGCACGCCGACCGCGGTCTGCTCCGTGCGCGGCACGGAGTTCGGCGTCGACGTCGACGGGACCGGAGACACGCACGTCCAGATGTTCGGCGGGCTGCTCGCCGTCGCCGACAAGTCCGGCAACGAGGTGCTCATCAAGGACAAGGAGAGCCTCGACGTGACGCGCGACGGCCTGGGCAAGGTGACGGACGCCGGCCCGCGCGAGGAGACCGGCGGCGGCGACGCGCGCCAGGCCGCCAAGCGCGAGGTGGACCTGCGCATGAGCAAGGAGGAGGTCCAGGCGGCGGCGGCCGAGGAAAGCAAGCTCTCCGAGTTCCGGGAAGGCAAGGCGCTCATCGACGTCAACGGCAACCGCGTGCGCATCGAGGAGTACATCGTGCGCCCGGCCGCGGACCAGTTCAAGCTCGTCGTGCTCAACGAGCGCCCGGACCGCTTCGATTACTTCTTCTACCAAGGGACTTTCAATCAGGCGCTTCCGACCGACATGTCGTCCGCGCTGAGACAAATCCCCGGCTGCATCAACGTCGCCTGCGACTATTTCTTGACCTCGTACCGGACAGGGCGTTCGAACACGACCGACGCGATGCTCGAGGTCGCGGGCGGAGGGCACCTGGTCGACGTGAACAACAACGGCGTGGCGGGCGACCGAGTCGAGGCCGCCTACGATCCGGCGACCGCCTCCTTCGTCTCGCTCAGCGTGCCGACTCCCGGAGGAGCCGGCAATCAGCCCTATTTCCAGACGTTGTTCAACACCTATAACATCACCTTCAACGGCGTCAGCCACCAGAGCTGGACCCAGTCGGCCGCGGGCTTGGCTCAGCCCGGCGGCAACATCACGAACACCACGACCGACGTGGCCTACACCAACGTCACCACGGTTCAGAACATGCCGGGTTGCGCGCCGCCGGACTGCACCTACAACGAGATCGGCGAGGGCATCTTTCACGACGTCGTCTACGCCGCCGACGGCACCGGGCTGATCTGGGAGAAATACGACAGCTACATCATCAGCGACGCCGGTAAAATCGCCAAGACCGCCGATTTCGCCGCGACGAGTTTCTCCGGGCAGTCGTTCAAGACGACCTTGTTGGGCTGGAACTTCCAGACCATCGTGACCGCCTCCGAGTTCGCGGGCCGCAAGATCGATCTCGTCGTCGAACCGAAGATCTTCATACAATCCGGACTCATCCCTTGATCCCGTCTTCGTGCTGAAACCCCTCTTATCCGTCGTCCTGCTTACCCTCTGCCTCCCCGCGTCCGCGGTCGAGTGGACGCCCGTGCTCAACGCGTCCATGGCCGGCGGCCAGTACTTCTTCCAGGGCCAGCGTGGAAGCCTTGGCGGCAACGCGGCGCTGACCGCCGCGGGCATGGTGAAGCTGTCCGACCGTTGGAGCCTGATGCCGATGTACTCCGGCGGCTACCGCGGCACGAAAGGGCTCGACGACGGCGTCGGAGCGGGGACCCTGTTCCAGCAGCAAATGGACCACACTCTGTCGGTTACGGGGATCCGCAAGATAGCGGACACCACCTGGCGCGTCAAGCCGTCGGCGGGCTACAAGCGCGAGTTCCTGAAAGAGACCCGCAACGAGTCTTGGGGTCGCGGCCTTTTCGACTACGAAAAAATAGCGGCCGGGCTCGAGCTCGAGAACGCTTACAAGGATCCGTTCGTTTTCCGCGCCGGGCTCGATGTATTCCGGGTGCGCTTCCCGAACTACGAGTCGCTCGAATCGCGATCGGGAGTGGACCCGTTCGGCAGCCCGCTCGGCCGTGAACTGGCTTCCAAGCACGTGCTCGACACCTACAACTGGCAGGTGTCGGCGTCCGGGAACCGCCCCTGGCCCTACGCGGATCCCAAATACGTGCTCGCGGGCTCGGCCTCGTTCGTCTACAAGGATTTCCTCGATCAGCGCATTGTTCAGTCCAACGGCCAGTTCCAGGATGTCGGGCGCCGCGACTTCGCGCAAAACCTCGGCGGTTCGATCGCGCGGCCGATCCCGCTTCGAGTGTTCGGCTCGGACGGCCTGCTCAACGTCAACTTCGGCTTGAATTTCTCCTACAACCGTTCGAATCAGAATTCCTTCGACGCCACGTTCGCCCGCTTCATCGGCGACTCGTACAGCTACTGGTCCCTCGGCGGCGGGCCCGGGGCGACCTTGTCCTGGGGAGACCGGAAGGCGCCGACGTGGGCCTCGGCGTCGTTTCGCTGGAACCGCCAGACCTATCTAGGCCGTCTGGTTCAAGACGAGATCGGAGTCTACGGGTCGGCCAAGCAAAGGCACGACCGTTTCACGTTCGCGCTCGCCTACGGCTATCCGATCGCGCCGAAATTGACGATGACGTTCCGCACGAACATTCTCTGGGCGTCTTCCAACCACAAGTACCAGAAGTCTTACTCGTACGCGTACCGCGCGATGAACTACCTCATCGGCGTTTCATACGAATACTAGATACCGGAGGCTCGCATGCAAGGAATCGTTTTGGACGGGATGGGGGAGAAGGAATATCTGTGGCTCGAAAAGGGCCTCCGCGGCATGGGCTTTTTCTCGAAGCTCTCGCTGAAGGACCTGGCGGGCGTGCTGCCGTACATGGCGCTCGTGCAGTTCGACAAGGGCTCCGTCGTCTGCGCCGAGGGCGACCCGGGAGACGGCTTCTACCTGATCTACGAGGGCGGCGTCGAGGTGACGAAGAAGGGCTGGGACAAGCCCGTCGCGAGCCTCAAGTCGGGGGAGTTTTTCGGGGAAATGTCCCTGCTGTTCGGCCAGCCCCGGACCGCGACCGTGCGCACGACCAAGCCCTCCCGCCTGTTCGCCCTGCACGCCGCCGATTTCGCCCGCATGCTCAAAAAGAACCCGACGGTCGCCCGCACCTTGCGCGGCGTCGCCGAGGCCCGCCGCAAGGAGCTGGCCCAGTCTTGATGTGACGTTTATCACCTAGCGCGTACCTTAATAGGGTGTTATACTCAGCCACAGCCGCCGTGCCGTATCACGGAACGCCGAGCCCGTGACCACCGAGAAAATCGAGCCGCGCCGAGCTTCGTTCAAGCCGCACGCCTTCCTCGCAGCCTTCGGGCTGGCGCTGGCGTTTTTGCCGTCGACGGCGAGCGCGGCGGTTTTCGTCAACGTGATCGCGGGCTCCTCCGCGCCGGTGTCCGTGGACGCGACGGCTTCGGACGTCCCGGTCCTCACCCTCAGACTCACGGCCAGCGGCGGAACTTCCTCGATCGGCGCGACGACCACGCTCAACCTGTTCGGCGACGTGCCGTCGAGCCAGCTCTCCGCCTCGGTTTATCGCGACGACGGCGACGGGGTGTTCAGCGCGGGACCCGATGTCCTCGTCGACGCGAAACCCTTCATGCCTCCTGGCGGCGGACTACCCGCGCGCGCGATGCTCGCGACGACGGGCGAGCCCGCCTTCGGCGCCGGCGGGGCGCGCTATTTCTTCACGGTCAGCTTCAACGGCGTCCCGCCCGGTCGTAAGCTGTCCTTCGGCTTCCAACTCGGCGCCGACCTTACAACGGCCGACCCGAACGACCTCGTCCTGCCGCTGTACTCCACCGCGACGATCGTGCGTGTGAAGGTCTTCGCCAATCCCGTCAACGGCGTCAACAACTTCGCCTACCCCGTCAGCGGCGCGTCGAGCAGCGGCGGCCTCGACACGGGCCTCTTCGTCCAAGCCGGGCAGCGCGTGCGCGCGCTTACCGTCCCCGGCGACCTGTGGGACGTGTCCGCGTCCACGAACGCCGACGGCATCCCGCCGAACGAGGGCTTGGGGGCCTTCAGCCGCGGCGCGCTCGTAGGCCGCATCGGCTCGAGCCCGTGGTTCCTGCTCGGACAGACCTCGACGATCACGGCGGCGTCGGCCGGGACTTTATACGTCGCCGCCAACGACGCGAACTACGCGGGCAACACGGGTTTCGTCCGCGCCACCTTCGAAATCCTGCCCTCGACGACGCCGAAGACCTGGCTCGGCGGGACCTTGGGCCTGGAGACGCGGGCCGACGTCGGCGCGAACTGGGGCGGCGGCAAGCCGTTCTCCGGGGAAAGCGTGGTCTTCGACTCCGGCGCCTACAACTGCGACTGGAACCTCGCGCCGATGAATCTCGCGTCGCTGACCGTCTCGACGGCGTTCACCGCGGGCGTCAAGCTGGCGCAGCCTCAGAACCAGTTCAGCAACCGCCTCACGGTCGACGGCGACGCCCTCATCCGCGGCGGGACGTTCTCGCTCGGCGTGTCCACGAACGGCCAGTACAACACGTTCGTCGTGCAAGGCCGGCTCATCGCCCGCGACACGGCGACGTTCGACATGAACGGCCAGAACTTGGAGCTCGGCATCGGCGCCGAGATCAGCACAGGTGCGGTGATGCGAAACGCCCTCGGCGGGACGGTCCGGCGCGCGATTCCGTCGCTGCCGTGGTACCTGAAGGTCTATCGCGCAACCGTCAGCGTGAGCGGGGCGCAGACCTCGTTCGACGGCATCGATTACCTCGACTTCAACGACGCGGTCGTGCTCGCCTTCGACAACATCAACTTCAACACGCTGGGCACTCAGTCGAACCCCTACGCGACCTTCGCGACGACGGCGAAGGTCGACTACGCGTTCAACAAATGGCTGGGCGGGCCGTCGAGCCGCAACCCCAGCGTGATCGCGACGAGCGTCTTCCCGGGCTCCACCATCACCTTCAACAACTCGACCGCCATCGGCGGCTCGACTTTCGGCTCGCCGAAGACGGTCGATCCGGGCAACGTCGTGAAGTGGGTCCCCGATGGCGGCGGCCCCTCCGGCTTCATCACCGGCGTGCTGTCCGCGGCCCCCGGCGACTTCGGGACCTACCTGCTCGTGGCGTCCACGTCTCCGAAGGGCGGCAACGACACCGGCCTCGGCGGCGGCGTCTCGCTGTCCACGACCTTGTCCGGTTCGCCTCGCCCCTACACGATGTCGGGGCTGCGCGCGCCGGGCACGTATTACGTGTTCGCCTACATCGACGACGGCTCGGGCGGCGTGGGCGCGCATTCTCCGCGCGGCGGCTTCGGCCGCGACGGCGAGTTCCGCTCCGATCCGGTGTTCGTGCCGTCGGGCGGAGCCTCCGGCCCCGTTAACTTCCAGGCGCGTCCCTGGGGCGCGGTCAACGGCTACGTCGATAACAACTCCGCGCAGATCGGTCCGATCCTCGTCGAGACCTGGTCGGACACGCCGGGCGTCGCGTTCAGCACGCGCCAGGCGCGCGGCCAGTCATTCCCGGGCAGCGGCTACGTCTTCCAAACCTACGCCGACTTCCTGGGCGTCAAGAAATCGAGCGTCGTGTTCGCCTTCGTCGACGCCAACCTCAACGGCTTCTGGGACGTCTTCGAGGCGTCGGCGACCGCCGGCGGCGTCGGCGTGGCCTCTCTGAGCACGACGACGGTCAACCTGAGCATCTTCGGCGGCAACGCGGCGCCCGGCGGCGCGGCGAGCGTGTCCAGCGCCGCGGTCCACTTCGGCGCGGTCGCCTCCCAGGATCCCCAGGCCCTGCTGCGGCTGCGCCTGACCGCCGCGGTTTCCACCGCGGCGGTCGCCGCCGTGAAGCTCCGCTACCTCGGCACGCCGCCGCCCGGTTCCGTGGGCCTGTCCGTGTGGGCCGACGAAGGAGACGGGGCGTTCTCTTCCGGCGATACCCAGCTCGGCGTGTCCTACGTCTTCTCCGGCGGGCCGAGCACGACCTCGGTCCAGTTCTCCAGCGGCGCGATCCTTCAGCCCGGCGTTCCCCGCGATTTCTTCGTGGCCGTGGATCTCGCGGGCATGAGCGTCTCCACGGCCGGCGTCATGATCGACGCCGCCACGAGCTTCACGCTCGCGGCCGGCACGTTCAGCGTCACGCCCGCGTTCCCGATCCAGGTCGCGGCCCTACCCGTGTTCAAGGGCGTGCGCGCCTCCGACTACGCGGCGCCGGAACTCGCGGGCGGCCTGCCGACCGGCTTCTTCACCTCTCCCGGTCAGCAGTTGTACGTGGCCTCGACCGGCACCTGGCGCACGGGCCCGGGCGACGCGCCGACGGGGCCCGGCGGCGCTCCGGGCACGACGGGGCTCAACACCGTCCTGCCCGCCGCCAACCGCGGCGAGTTGATCGGGCGCGTGCTGGGGGGCGGCGGCTACAGCTCCCAGTGGTTCCGCATCGGGGCCTCCACGTCGATTCCGGCGCCCAACGGAGGCGAGTTGCGGCTGGCGATCAACGATTTCGTGGGCGCCTACTACGACAACTCCGGGGTCGTGCTCGCCACGTTCTCCGTGTCGGGCTCCACCTTGGGCGCGCTCTCAGGGACGATTTCCTACCCGTCGCCTCTCGCGGGCAGCACCATGACCGTCACGGCGCGCCGGTACGGCACGGTGCCGACTCTGTCGACGACCGTCGTCGTGACGGCGTCGACGATCTACGGGTATTTCATCGACGGCCTCCTCCCCGGGTCGTACGACGTGTCCATCACCAACAGCCTGAACGCGGACTTCGGCCGCAGCAATCAGGAGGCGAACGTCGCCGCCGGGTCGATCACGGGCCTCGACGCGACCATGTTCAAGAGCACGGGCTCGATCACGGGAATGATCTTCTACTCCGGCGTGGTCGGTTCGGGCGACTTCCGGATCGGCGTCGCGACCGTCACCGATTTCTCCGGCGACGTGCACTTCTTCGGCGGCGTCAGCACCCCGGTCGCCGGCGTGTACACGGCCAGCGAGCTGCCCACGCCGGCCACGTACTACCTGATCTCCTTCCGCGACGGCAACGGCAGCGGCGGCCCCGACGGGCCCGAGCCGATCGGCTATTACGGAATCCCGGGCGCGGGCGTGTTCACCCTCTCTTCCTCCATGACGCCGGTATTCGTGGGGGCCGGCGTGAGCTCGGCCGGCGTGAACGTGACGCTCTTCGACCAGGGCGGGATCGAGGGCTCGGCGGTCCTGCAGCCGGGCGCCACCGGGACCTTGGTCGTCGAGACCGGCAAGGGAGTGCCCGGCACTTTCGGCTACGCGACCGAGAACCGCGCGAAGATCGCCCTGCCCGGGGGCGGACCTCCTCCCACGGGCTTGTTCTACCGTCTCAGCCTGCTGCGGCCCGCGACGGGCTACAGCCTGTTCGCCTTCCTCGACAAGAACTCCGACGGCCTGCCGACCGGCGGCGAAGAGCAGTTCGCGGCGGCGGCGGCGATCAATGTGCCCACGGGAGGGATCGCCCGCTTCGACTTTTCGATGGCCACTCTGACCGCGCCCGCGGCGCCCGCGGTGTTCACCGCCGTGTCCGCGCCCGTGAGCACGATCACCTTCAGCTGGAACCTGGTGCCGGGGGCGACCGGCTATCAGCTTCGCCGCGCGAACAATTCGATCTTCACCTCGCTCGGGGCGGCGGCGAGCAACTATTTCGACGTCCTGCCCGACAACACGTCGTCTCAGATACGCTCGATCACCGCGTCCAACGGCAACGGAACGTCCACGACGACCGCGCTGGCCGGGCCCGTCTTCACGCTCGCCGCGATCCCGACGACCCCGGTCGTCAGCGCGGTGTCCTCGACCGGGGCGCTCGTCTCCTGGGGCGGGACTAACGCGCCCGGAACCGTCTTCGAGCTCAACCGCGCCACGGCCGCGGCGCTGGCTTCCGCCGGAACGCGGGTTTATCTCGGAACGGGCACGTCCGTCTTCAACCCTTTGAGCCCCGCGTCGACCTACTTCTGGGCCGTGCGCGCGCTCAACGGCAACAACGCGGGCACGAGCTACACCGGCGTCGTCACGACCGTGACTCCGACCTTGGCGGGGCCGGCCCTGTACGGCTTCCTGAGCTATGCCGGCGGGCAGACCGCGGGCGGGCGCGGATTCGCCATCGAGGCGTCGACGAGCTCGACGACTTTCTTCCCGCGCGCGTCTTCCGCGGCCTTGCCCGGCGCCGCGCTGCAGCCGTGGTATCTGCCCGTGGCCGCCGGAACATACTTCGTGCGCGCCTACGTTGACCTCGCCGGCACCGGGGTCTTGCAGACGGTCGCCGATACCGGTTCCGTCGGCTCGTTCGTGGTCGGCGCGTCCTCGGTGAACGCGGCCGTCTTGATCGTGTCCTCCGACACCGTGCCCCCGGGCGCGCCCGCCGGCCTGCTCGCCGTTCCCGGCGCGAACAAGGTGACCGTCTCCTGGGTCGCGCCGACCAAGAACGCCAACGGCACGAACCTGATCGACCTGGCCGGCTACAAGGTCGAGCGTTCGACGGCTCTCACCGCCGCCTTCGTCGTGTTGACGCCGGTCGCCCTGTCGTCGTCGGCGTCGTCCTTCGTCGACAACTTTCCTCTTCCCGGCGGCGTCGGGCTCTATCGAGTGCGCTCGGTCGACCTCGGCGGCAATCTCTCGGCGCCGTCGGGCGTCGTGTCGGCGGCGGCGTCCGCGGGAGGCTCGATCTCGGGCGTGATCCGCAACTTCAGCGCCTACACCGGCGCGTCGGGGGGCACGTTCCATGTGCGCTTGAGCACCCTGCCCTTCGTGTCGGCGGCGAGCGTCTCGGAGGCCTCGCTGACGACTTATACCTTCACGGGGCTGGCCGACGGCGTCTACTTCCTGCGCGCGTATCGCGACCTCAACGGAAACTCCATCGAGGACTCGCTGACCGAGCCCTCGGGCACGTTCGGCGGCCTGAACCAACCCTTCCCGATCTCGATCATCAACGCGAACGCCGTGTCGGGCGCCGACGCGACGATCTGCGACCGGTCTCCGCTCCAGCCGCCGGCCGTCGGAGGCTCGATCCTGGCGGGCGGCTGCCCGGCGCTCGACAAGGGCCCCGGCTTCACGACGAACCTGTTCGCGTTCAAGGTCGGCGGCGGCGGGGCGAATTCGTTCGGCGTCGGGACGCAGATCAATCTCGCGATGTCGACCGCGACGGCGTTCGAGACCGATCTCTTCCTGCTCGGCCCCAACGGGAGCGTGTTCGGTCGCGACAATCGAGTCGGCGGCGCCAATCTGACCGTGACCCTCAGCCAGCCCGGCGTGTACCTTGTCGAGCCGACGAGCTTTAAGGTCGGCGGCGGAGGCGCCTTCCAGCTGAACGCGCGTCTGGAGGGCGGCTTCGCGGGCGTGATCTCGGGGTCGGTGACCTATGCCGGGCTGCAGCCCGGCATCGTTTATACCCAGCTCTTCAACTCCTCGAGTCAGCAGTCATTGCCGATCCTCACGTCGACCGCCGCCGGGATTCCGGCGAGCTTTTCCTTCGCCGGCCTACCCGACGGCAACTACTTCATCCGCTCCTTCCGCGACTCCAACGGCAACGGCGTGCGCGACGGCGGAGATCCGGCCGGGCAGTTCGGCGTGTCCGCGAGTTCCACGCTGCCGGTGAACGTCGCCGGCGGCTTCGCCTCCGGCGCGCCGTTCATCGTTCCGATCTCGGATCCCGCCGTGGGCGTCGTGCGCGGCGCGGCGCTGTACGAGGGCTCCGGCTCCGGCGTCCTGCGCATCGAGGTGGGCCTGCCCTTCTGCCCGAATTGCGGCGGCGAGATTTCGACGGTCGTTTCCTTCACGACGGTCGCTCCGGGCGGAGTGTACAACCTGCCCTTCATTCCCGCGGCGACCAACTATATCGTGCGCGCGATCGCGGATTTCAACTCCAACGGACGTCAGGACGCGCTCGAGCCGGCGATTTCGTCCTACCCCGTCTCCGTGTACGTCAACGCGACCTCGACGGTCAGCCTCATCGTGCGCGACGGCGGCGCCGGCGCGTTCGGCGGCGCGGTGGTGCTCGGCACCGCCTCGTACTCGGGAGCCTCGACCGGGCCGGTCGTGATCGGGCTCTCGCGCGATCCGCAGTTTCGCAGCATCGATTACCTGATCGTCCTGCCCGCCACCGGCCCGTTCCAGCGAGCGGGCCTGGAGGGCGGCGCGACGTACTACATGGCCGGCTTCATCGACACGAACCTCAACAATAATCCGGACGAGGACCTGGGCGAGCCGGCGGCCGCCGGCTCCACCGTTCCCTTCTCGTTCACTCCGACGTTGGATTCGCCGCCCGAGATCTTCGTCGCGGTCACCGGGCCCACGACGGTGCAGCTCCTTCTCTACGATCCGCCCAACGGCTCGGTGCGGGGCACGGTCAGCTACACGGGGAGCGCCCCGGCCGTGCAGAACCTGGTCGTGCGGGCTTCCCGCGTCTCGGGATTCGAGTCGAAGGAACACCTCGCCGTCATTTTCCGCGCGCCGGGCGTGAGCACCTACTCCTTCCGCCTCGACTTCCTGAAGGCCGACGACTATTACGTCAGCGCCTTCATCGACGCGAACAACAATCGTCGCGAGGACAACGGCGAGCCGTTCGGCAGCCGTCCGCCCGTTTCCGTGTCCAGCGGCGCGGGCTCGTTCCCGAGCTACGGCGCGAACGTCGATCTCCTCGATCCGGGCAGCCTCGGCGCCGCGCTGTCGGCCGGCCGCATCCATGGAGAGCTCGTCTACCTGGGAACCCAAGGCGGGCCGGTGTACGTGCGATTCTTCAACAACGAATTCTTCAGCGGGACCCCGCTGTATACGCAGCGTCTGCCCGCCTCGGGCATGCCGCCGGCCGGCTCCGGTGAGTTCCTGTTCGACCGCCAGAATCTGCCCTTCGGCACATACTATCTCGACGCGTTCCGCGACCCGAGCGACTCTGGATTCTATAACCCCGCCGCGCACGCGCACGGCGTGCTCAACGGAGGGCAGGGGGTCGAAGTCAGCCAGCAGCAGCCGAATCAATACGCATTCGGCGGCTCGATCTCCGATCCGGGCATGGGCGGCAGCGTCGACGCCTTCACCGGCAATTTCGCCGCGCCCGGCGGCGCCCGCTTCGACGGCGGCGCGACCGACCTCGGCGTTCTCGTCACGATCGACTCCTTCACCGCGCCGTCGCCGCAGGTGATCACGCTCGGCATCACCAAGCAGAACGACGGCGACGACATCGTCGCCGTGCGCTACAGCTCCGCCGGCGTGATGCTGTCCTCGGCGGTCCTGTTCGTCGGCGACCTGCAGGTCAACAGCCTGACGGTCGATGAATTCGGCACCTTGTACGTTCCCGAACGGTTCGAGACTCCGAACTCCAGCAACTCCACGATGACTTTGACGGCCTACGATACCGCCTTCGGCTTCCAAAACTCCGCCGTTTTCCCCGGCTATCAGGGCTTCGACGGGCTGAGCTATTCGACGGTCCCGGGCAATCAATATCTGTTCGCGGCGACCCGTTACACGAGCAACAGCGAGATCCGCGCGCTGAAGATCGATCCCGCCACCTTGCTGACGGCCGCGACGGGCTACTTCCCCAACCCGACGAGCTGCGGCTTCTGCCAGTCGCGCGTGCTGGGCGGAACGCTGAGTCCGGACGGCCGTCTCTTCGTCGTGTACGCCGCCGTCAATCAGCAGACCGACGGCGGTCCCGGACTGCACTTTCTGCTCGCCTTCGACGCGGCCGGAGCGATGGGACTGCTCGCGAGCAGGGAAGTGACCTCTCTCGGCGCTCCCGCGGGCGGAGCAGGCGGGGGCATCAACATGGCGATCGGGAACTCCGGCGCCCTGTACATCGCCTTCACCGTCGGCAACGACACCGCGCGCACTTTCAAGTTCGACGTCGACCCGCTCGCCGGGACGATCACTCAGACCGGGGAGATCGCCTATGGCCCGATCAAGGTGCATTTCGGCGGCGGCCTGCACAACATCAGCCTCGATCATGGCACCGACGATCTGTTCGAGGTGTGGGAGAGCACGACGGGCGGCGGGGACTACATGCTGCTCCGATACGACCCTTACCTGAACCTCGTCGGCCAACGCTTCTACGACGGTTTCAACAACTCTCTCGAAGACACGGCCTTCAGCGTCGGCGTCTACAACTCCTCGCAAGTCTACGTCGCCGGCTCCGTGAACAACGGTTCGAATCTCGACTGGGGTACTCTGCGCCTTAACGGCAACGTCGGCGGGGCCACCAGCGCCGCCGGCTCCCCCGTCGCGATCACGACGAGCAACGGCGTCAACTTCATCGCCGGGACCGTCTCCTACGGCGGCTCGCTGATCACGTCCGGCACGATCCGGACGTCCCTGATCCCGTATTACGGCGACGTTCCGATCCGCTTCGCGACGGCGCCGTTCTCGGCGTCGGCCCCTTTCCTCTTCAACAATATTCCCGACGGGCTCTACGACATCGTTTCCTTTATCGACCCGAACGGCAACTTGAACGCGGATGAAGGCGAGCCGACCGGCGCGTCGACCTTGTACGGCGTTGAATTCGCCGCCGTGAGCGGAAGCCGGCAGCTGGCCGATCCCGTGCAGCTATGCGACCGCCGCCAGATCGCCTTCGACGTCGACGTGCTCCATTCACTGACCGCGACGGACTGCACCTCACCCGACCGCGAGGGCGCGCCGCGCCGCCTCTACACCTTCCGCGGCACGCGCGGCCAGCCGGTGACGATTGCGATGAACGCGATCGGCTTCTACGACTCTTACCTCGACCTGTACGGCCCCGACGGCGACTGGCTCGAGTACGACGACGACGGCGGGGGGGACGGCGACGCCCGGATCGTCAACTACATCCTGCCCGAGGACGGCGTGTATACGATCGACGCGGGCGCGTACGCCTCGGGTTCATTCGGTTCGTTCCGGCTCTCGCTGTCCGGCTCGCTGGGCGCGCTCGGCGGCATCAACGGCCGCGTGAACTACTCGGGCAGCCAGGGTGGCGCCGTGATCGTCGGCCTCTTCGACGCGCCCGCCTTCTCGAGCACGACGAACGTGGGACGGATGGTCCTGACGAGCACTCGCTCGTTCGCTTTTGAGAATCTGGCGGTCGGAACGACCTACTATCTGGGCGCCTTCATCGACGTCAACGCCAACAACGCGCCCGACGCGGGCGAGGACGGCGGGGTGTTCGGCCTGAGCGGCGTGCCCAACCCGGTCTACCTGGCGCCGGGCCAGGTCGCCGCGGGCGTGGAGATCGCTGTGTTCCCGTCGACGACCTCGGCCGCGTCGGCCGCCTACGTCACCGGCGCGGCGAGCTACGCGGGCGCGCGCACCGGCTCGCTCGTGCTCGAGTTCTGGTCGAGCTCGCAGTTCAACGGCCACCCGATCGCCAGCCGCCAGGTGCCGACCGGGGTCGGCTCCTACGACACCGCCGTTCCCGGCGGCGTGCCTTATTACGTGCGCGCCTTCCTCGATGTGAACGGGGACTTCGCGCTGCAGCCGGACGAGCCGCGCGGCGTCTACGCCCCGAACGGCCAGGGCGCGGAGCAGCTCTTCGCTCCGGTCGGCCAGACCTTGGTCGGCGTGGACATCACGCTGAAGGATCCCGGCGTCACGGCCAGCGGCGTGGTCGCCGGCGAAGGCACGGCCGTCCTGACGTCGACCTACGCGGTCTCCGGCCAGGTCCAGAGCGTCACGGTCGTGTACACGGCCGGCGCGACGGGCCTGGCGGGCACCGGCAGCGGCACGCCGGGACGCGTCGGGTTCACGGTTCCGCCCGGCTTCCCGTTCCCGGTGGCCTCGGCGTCCGGCTCGAGCGTGACGGCGACCAGCACGGGTACGGCGCTGTCTGCGGTAACCTACTCCGGGCCCTCGGCCTTCGTCACGGTCGCGGGTGCCGGCGGCCTCTTGCCCGGCCAGACCGTGCGCTTCGAGTGGACCAATTTCTACGCGCCCTGCGCGGTCGGCGCGGCGACGTTCACCGTGTCCGCTGTCGAGAAGAACACCGAGTCGCCCCAGCCTCTGTTCCTCGGCTCCCCGAACCTCGCCGTGGTCACCGGCGCCCCGACCTACGCTTCGCTCGACGAGCCGTACTTCGCGGTCAAGGTCGGAGAGTTCTCCGAGGTGCGCCGCGTCGTCGTGTACGACAACTGCGGCGCCAAGGTCCCGGTCGCCGCGGCGACCACGATCGACCTTGCGGCCCGCTTCTTCAACGGCAGCGTCTTCGTGTCCGAGCCCGAGGTCGGCGTCGCGACGAGCACCGTGCTCTCCACCGAAGCGGTCGTCGCGCTCGGCTTCGCCGTCGGCCAGTCGTCGCAGCCTTTCTACGTGCTCGCCGCCTCCACCGGCTTCAAGTACCTCGAAGTCCATTCGACGCTCGGCCTCGCGCCCGGCTCGACCTACTATTTCGGCGTGAGCGCCGTGCCCGCGAACGCGCTGACGAACGTCACCGTGTCCTCCGCGACGGGCGGGGTCGCGCTTTCGAGCGCGTCGATCGGCTTGGCGTCTAACGGCCAGCCCAATTCCGTGTTCGTGAACTTCCTGCTCGGCGACCCCCAGCAGTCCTGGCACGTCCTCGTTTCCTCCCTGCCCTTCAAGGCCGGCGAGCGCCCCGCCGCGGTGTGGGAGCGCTGGGGCTTCGGGCAGCCGAACAAGGGCGAGCTGGCCTGGGACGGCCGCTTCAGCCCTTGGATCGCCGGCGGCGGGCGCGTGCCCAACGGCCTCTATTACGTCCGCGTCGAGCTCGGCGGCGGCGGCGTCAAGGACGACACGATTCGCGTGACGGTGTCCTTGCCGCAGTTCTCCGGCCGCGCCTTCGACTCCGGCACTTCGCCGTACCCTCCGCTGTCAGTCCTGCAGCTGCGCGTGTACGGCCCGTCGGGCTACTACACCGCCACGACCGACTCGAACGGCGACTACGTCCTGCCCGGCCTCGGCGCCGGAAACTACCGGCTCAACGTGGCCCGGCCGGACTTCGTCGACGGCGCGGTGGACATGACTTTGAACGTCGCGGGCGCGGCGACATCGTTTATTGCGCGCTCGCTCGGAGTGCTCGTCTCCTCGAACGCGACGGGCGGCCTCGATCTGTTCGTCAGCCGCGCGCCGCGCCTGATCGTCGTGCCGTCGCTCGATGCGTCCGTCGCGGCCGCCGCCTCCGATCAATGGGGCAGCCTGCAGGTCAGGCCGTCCACCTCGGTTTCCCAGCAGTCCACCTTCTACGGGCCGATGCGTCTGCAGGGCGGGGCGACGACCTTCGACGACGGCGGCCAGTGGGACTCCTCGACCCAGCAGTTCGTCACCCGGACCTTGCTCGGCTTCAACGTTCCGGTCGGGACCTACAGCGTCGTCGGCGATCTGTACGGCTATTCCCGAAGCACCGGGTCGGTGTACGTCGGCCCCGAGGGCGCGCGTCTCGATTTGACGCCGTTCCTGCCGAAGGCCGTCATCACCGGGCACGTCAACCTGGCCGGAGCCGCGCCGGCCGGGGGCCTGTCGGTCGGCATCACGGGCATCGCGCTGTCCACCTCGATCGCGACGACGGGGCTCTCGGGCGGGACCTTCATCAGCGCCGGTTCGACGTACGCCGTGTACTCGATCTCCGGCTTCGATCCGGGCGGCTACCTGCTGCGCGCCAACACGCAGGGCCTCAGCTCGATCACCACGGGGCCCATCGTCGTCGCGGGAACGGCGGCGGTCACGGGCGTGGACTTCCCGAACTTCCCTGCCGGCGCCGCGCTCTCCGGCACGATCTCCGTCGTCGCGCCCAACGGCACGCCGATCTTCATCAACGCCTGGTCGCCCGGGTCGTTCAATTTCGGTTCGACCGTGGTCTATGTCGCCGCGAACTCCGCCGCGTACTCGCTGCCCGGCCTCGACGCGGGCGCGACCTACCAGCTGTACGCGAATATCGACGCTCAGGGCGGCGACTACGACCTGACCTCTCCGGCCGGCGGCTTCCCGATCAAGCTTTTCCCGCCGGACGCGGCCGCCGGCTTCACGTTGTCGCCGGCTTCTGGCGTCGTTTCCGGCACCATCCTCCTGCGCGCCGGAGCGACGGACTTCGTCAACGTGACGATCAACGGCGTCACCATCGCCTCGCTGCGTCCCGGCGAAGTGGGTAAAACGTTCGTGGATATCTCCACGCGCCTGCCGAACTTCCTGTGCGGCGACGGGAGCTCCGCTAACGCCGCCGGCTACTGCCCCGCCGGCGTGTCCTCGGCGACCTTCAAGGTTCACGGCGTCAACACCGAGACGCTCGACATCCGCTTCCTTCATTCGACGACCGGCCAGTCCACGCGTCAGACGATCTCGGTGGTCAACGGTTCGACCTTCAGCTTCGTCGCGGACCTCAGCGCCTCGACCTTCTCGATCTCGGGGACCGTGCTCAATCAGATCACCGACACGCTGTTCAATACGAGCGCCAAGATTTTGGCGAACGCCCCTTACATCGCGCCGCAAGGCTATCCCGCCGGCCTGTCCTCGACGACGGCGCGCGTGATCGCGATCCGCCAGGACATCGACCAGTTCGGCGTCGCGATCTCGACCGTCTTCGATCCCGTCTCAAGCCGCGTCGGCTTCCTGGACGCGTCGGGCAACTTCACGATCCCCAACTGCCCCAACGGCGCCTACATCGTGCGCACGGCCGACCTGCGCTCCTGCTCGACGTGCGCGATCATCGCGCCGTCCGTCGGCCGCAGCGTCCGCGTCGCCGGCGCCGCGGTGTCGAGCGTGACGCTGACGGTCTCCAACGGCTATACCGTGTCGGGCACGATTTCGCTCGACGGCGGCCTCCAGGACGCGCGCGTCTTCGACGTGAGCGTGTACAACCGCCGCCAGGAGCTGGTGCGCTCGACCGTGGCTTACCTGGGCGACGTGAACTTGGGCCAAATGTCGGGCTCGGTGGACTACGCGTTTCCCAGCCTGCCCGCCGGCGAGTTCTACACTCTCGTCGTGCGCGGACTGCTCTTCCCGGTCAAGTACGTAGGCCGGCCGGTCAAGTTCCCCGACCCCGCGCTGTCGCCGAGCGGCCTGCAGTCCAACCTGATCCGCCAGGACGTGACGATGCTGCGCGCGGCCTACGCCACCGGGCGCCTCAAGGACGGCTCGACCGGGGAGCTGTTCACCGCGTCCAACGCGACCTTGCTTGCGCCCAACTTCCGCATCACGGCGACGGCCAACCCGTGGACCGAGGGCGGCTTCGTGCTCGCCGCGTCGTCCATGTCCGGCCGCCCGATCGAGGGCGACGGCTACTTCCGCGTCGGCCCGCTGCTGCCGAGCGTCTCCTACGACCTTCGCTTCGCCCAGACGAGCTGGGACCCCAACTTCCTTTCGAACGGAAGCCAGAACTACGCTCCGAGCACGCTCGGCGGCGTGAAGCTCACGGCCGGCGAGATCCGCGACGTCGGCATCATCGCCCTCGGCCAGGGCCTGTCCGTGACGGGCGTGGTGAAGTCCACCGCGACCGGTCTGCCGCTCGGGAACCTCAAGGTCGTCGCCAAGCCCTCGTTCGGCGGCGACGAAGACCTGGTCGTGCAGACCTTCACCAACAGCCAGGGTCTGTACACCGTTTGGGTGTCGAGCCTCGTCTCGAACCAGTTCACCGTGACCGCCGCTCCGCGCGGCGGCAACCTGGCCAGCGACGGGAAATATTACGGTCAGGCGACCGTCAGCAACATCAACCTGCAGACGCAGACCAGCGCGAACTTCCTGCTCAATCCTCTGTCGGTCGTGGTCACCGGGCAGGTCGTCGTGGCCGATGCCGCGACCGGCGGTGCCCTCAGCTACCCGTTCGGCGACAAGCGCGGCTTCCCGGCCGCCGCGGTCAACCTCCAGCTTTCCGGCACGGTGTCCAACAATCCGCTCGGCGACGTCGAGGTGACGAGCGACGAGCGCGGCTTCTTCAGCGTGCCGGGACTCTCGACGGGACTCTACACTTTGCACGCGACGAGCCTCGGCTACGCCGTCTTCAACGCGACGGCGCAGGTCATCGGCTCGACCTTCCACATCTTCACCGGCTCGAACACGGCGAGCAACGACCTGCCCGGCGGCGTGCTGACGCTCGCGCGCGGCGCCACGGCCACGGGTCGCATCCTCAAATCCGACGGCTCCTCGCCCAACTCGACCGAGGTGGTCGGCGTCGCGGCCGCGAACTTCGGCGCGGGGGAATTCGTCGTCGGCAGCGTCCAGGTGGACCCCTTGGCCAAGACCGTGGATGCTTACACAATTTCAGGATTCAAACCAGGCATCGCCTACAACATCGTCCTGCTGTCCGGCAGCCGCGGCAAAGAGGTCTCCTTCCCGCCCGAAGGCGCGGGCGTGGTCTTCGGCGCGTCCGAGTCCACGACGACGAAGACCATCAACCTGACCTACAAGCCCGCCGCGCTCGACTGCTTGGGCACGGCCAAGGCGCTCGACGCCGCGCGCTCGCAGTTCTCGGTGCAGATCGACTGCCTCAAGCCCATGCGCCAGGAGACCGCCGCCGACGACGACCTGACCCAGATTTTGACGGTGTCCACCTTCACCTCGGCCGGCGCGGGGTTCACCGCGCCCAACGGGACCGGAGTCCTCTCCGCCCGCGCGCTCTCCTCCGACCGCCGGCGCCTGACGGGCGTGTACACGCTCGCGGCCTCCGAGACCCGCTTCACGATGCGCGTGCGGGCCGCGGCGAGCGAGCTCGATCCGACCACGGGCGACAGCTTCCGCATCGACAAGGTCTTCGACTTCTACGCGGGCCTCGACGCGTCCGCCGACGGGCGCGCGACGAACATCGACGGCGGCGAGGTCTCGATGCAGCCCTCGTCCCAGGACGAGCTCCTCGGTTTGGACGAGAGATCCCGCATCGACCTGCCGCCGGGCTGCTTCGGCGAGGGCTCCGACTCGCTGGCCGACTCGGGCGTCGTCGCCAACCCGACGACGACGGTCAACGTCAGCATGACCAAGGGCCGCGACCAGACCTTGGCGAAGGCGCTGAGCATCGCCGCGGTCGGCTACGCGCCCGCGGCCCTCTCGGTTCCCGACGTGCCCTCGGCCTTCCCGACCGAGATGTGGGCCGCGATGAGCAAGTACCGCGCCTCGGCCGCGTCCACGAGCACGGTCGGCGGCGCGAACCCGTTGTCGGCCTTCTACTCCATCTTCCTGCCCGCCGGCATCCGCCATCAGCTCAAGCAGCGCGCCGACCTGACCTTGTCCTACAGCCTGGCGACGTCGACGGGGACGACCGACGACAAGATCCAGGTCTGGTTCTACAACGCCGTGCTCGGGCGCTTCGTGCCGGAGACGGTCAACCGCCGCCTGGACGCGGTCAATAAGACGATCACGGTCAGCGTGGACCACTTCTCGACCTTCGTCGTCCTCGACTCGACTCCCGTCGCGACCTCGGGCGTCACCTTCGGCGGCGCGGACATCGCGGTCGCGAACTTCCCGAACCCGGCCGACTGCATCACGCACTCGAACATCGCGCAGAACGCGACCTTGTTCGGCGCCGGCGGCACGCACGCGCCGTTCGCGGGCACGATGATCCGCACTTCGATTCCGGGCGCTTCCGACACGGCGCCTCTCAAGATCAACATCTACACCGTCACGGGCGAGAAGGTCCGCACGATCGAGCAGGGCGACCTGCCCGGCGGCAAGACCTACTACACGCCGTGGAACTGCCTCAACGACGGCGGCCGCACGGTCGCCAGCGGCGTGTACATCGGCGAGGCCGTGCACGGCGGCAAGCGCAAGTTCTTCAAGATCGCGATCATCAAGGGGAGCGGCCTGTGAGACAACCGACCTCGATTTTGGTCGTCGCTCTCCTGACCCTCGCCGGGCCCGCTGCGGCCGCGCCCTCGACCGCCGGAACCTCGGGCGCGCAGTTCCTGAAGCTCGGCGCGGGCGCGCGCGCCGGGGCCATGGCCGACGCCTTCACCGCGATCGCCGACGACGCCTTCGCGGCTTATTACAATCCGGCGGGCCTGGCCCGCCTGAAGGGCTCGCAGTTCGGCGGCGCGCACTCCGCGTTGTTCCAGGGCGTGAGCTACCAGAGCCTCGCCTTCGTCGTGCCCTTCGGCCGGGCCGAGGGCCGCGAACGCATCGAGACCGACAGCAACAAGCACGCGCTCGGCCTGTCGATCTATTATCTCGGCGTGGGGGAGATCGAGCGCCGCAGCGGCGACTCGACCTTGCCGGTGGGCACTTTCAACTCCGCCGACACCGCCTACGCGCTGTCCTACTCCCACGCGCCTAATGACCGCCTGAGCTTCGGCGTCACGGGCAAGTACGTCTCGCAGTCGATCGACACCTACCGCGGCAGCGCCATGGCCGCCGACCTGGGCGTGCTCTACCGCGTCAATCCGCATACGGAAAAGCCGATCACGCTCGGGGCCGCCATCCGTCACATCGGCAACCGCATCGGTTACGTCGCCAGCCAGACCGACCCGCTGCCGACGACGGCGGTGCTCGGCGCGGCGGCGGCCCTCACCAAGGGTTTTACCCTGGACCTCGACGTGGGCAAGGCGCGCGACGGCGATCCGTACGTGGCGCTCGGCGGCGAGGGCCGCCGCACTCTCTCGGAGGGCGTGGGCGGAGCTTTCCGCGCCGGCTACACGTCCTCGCGCCGCGACAACGGCGGCCTGGCCGGCGTGACCGCCGGCGGCGGGCTTTCCTTCAACCGCGCCAACTTCGACTTCGCCTGGATCCCGTTCGGGACGCTGGGCGACGCGTTCCGGTTCTCCCTGCTGGTCAAATTCTGAGATTCGGCCGTAAAAATAAGGCCCAACCTGTAACAAAAGTGACCTAGACGGGCGCGGCCTCGCCGCTACACTAAGAGGAATGCCCCCGGTCAGGGCCCTTTTCCTCGCGGCGCTGTTATGCGCCGCCGGTTCCGTTCGCGCCGCCGTATTGCGCGAGGCGTCGGGCCTCGTGCAGGTGCGCGCGGCCGGCGCCGACGGCTGGCGCCCGGCGGGCAAGACCCCGCGCCCCGTGAGCGAAGGCGACGGCGTGCGCACCGGGTTCAACGCGCGCGCTCTCGTCGAGTTCAACGGCGGCTCCAAGCTCGAGGCCGCGGGCAACGCGCACTTCTCCGTCGAGGCGGACGCCCCGGGCCACGTGAGCGTCAACGCGCTGTTCGGCACGGTGCGCGTCTCCGCCTCGGCCTCGGGCGGACGCTCCGTCTCGGTGCGCACCCCGACCTGCGTCGTGCGCGCGCGCGGCGACCGCGTCGTCTTCCGGGCGACGGTGGCGGGCGGCGGGAGCGCTACGATCGAGGTCGCGGAGGGCACGGCCGGCGTCGAGGACAACCGCGGCGCCTCGGTGCTGCTCACCAAGGGCGAGCGCATCGAAGTGGACTTGGCCGGCCTGCATGCGCCCACGGCCGCGCCCACGCCGGTGCAGGCGCGCAAGAACGACTTGTTAGCGATCATGCGAAGGGAGCTCGGCTTCGAGCTCGGCCGCGACGCCGATTTCGCCGCGGCGGCGCGCGAGTCCCGCCGCTCCGAGCGCGAGCTCGGCCGCGCGCTCGTCGACGCGGACGGCCTCCGGGTGCGCGTCGAAGAGTACGTGGTGCGGCCCTCCGCCGACCGCCTGGCCCTCGTCGTGATGAACGGCCGCTCGGACGGGCTCTCCTACTGGTCCTGGGCCGGAACCTTCGACCGCGCTTTGCCGCTGAATTTGGAGCCGGTGTTCGCCGGGCTGGCGCTGTCCGGAAGCGCGGCGACGCCGTGGACGGTCACGGATTACGCCGCGACGATCGCGAACGCCGCGTCGTCCTTGGTCGAGCGCGGCTCGGGCGGCCATCAGGTGGACGTCAACGGCAACGCCGACCCGCTCGACGACGTCGCCGGGGGCGGGGCCGCGTTCAAGACGATCTTCGACCGCTGGGGCCTGTACGCGGACGGGAGACTCAAGCGCGGCTACACCGGCGTCGCGCTTCAGTCGTACAACGACCAGACGGCGAGCACGACCAACGATCCCCTGACCGGGGCGGCGCTCGCGGGAGCGCTGCCGGTGGTCGTGCTCAGCAACTCGTTTCCGGACGCGGCCTCGGCGAGACGGGTCTATCTGGAGAGCTACGGCGACGGCACGTCGATCACGCGCGAGGAGCTGGCGGTCGAATTCGGCGGGGGCGTCGCGCCCCGGGCCTCATTCGGATCAACAGATCGCAACATGGAACTCCGTTACTCATACTCCGGCAAGACGATACGGATCGTCTTGCCGTCGAACGCGCCCGCCGTCACGAGGCAGATCCCGTGAGATATTTTCTCGCGGCGGCTCTCCTGTTGTCTTCTCCGGCGGGCGCCGTCGACTGGACGCCCATCGCGGGAGTGCAGGCGTTGGGCGGAGCGCATTTCTTCCGGGGCGACCGCGGGTCGGTGTCGGGCAACGCCGACGCGGTGTTCGCCCCGGCGATCCGGCTCAACGACAGCTGGTTTTTGCTTCCCTCCGTGCGCTCCACCTACGAGGGCACGCGCCGCGTTCTCGATATTCTCGGTACCGGGACATCCATCGAGCAGCGCATGGAGCACAAGGCCGCGTTCCGCGCGATCTGGGCGGACCCCTCGTCGCGCTGGCGGCTCAAGCCCGGGCTGTCCTACAAGGCCTCGCTGCTCAAGGAGACGCGCGACGAGGACTGGGGCGACGGTCTGTTCGACGAGCGGCTGTGGACGATCGGCGCCGAGGCGGAGCTGCTGACGCGCGAGCCGCACTCGATTCGGGCGTCGCTCGACTGGTTCCAGGCGTCGTATCCCAACTACACGAGCCTCGAGTCCCTGGCCGCCGTCCAGTTCCAGGGCCAGCCCGTGGCGCGCGAGCTCGTCGGCGACAAGGTGCTCGATCGCGACGGCGCGCGCATGGGCCTGGCCTTCGACGTCCCCGTGAGCGAACGCGTGCGCCTGGACGCGGGGCTCTCCTCGGTGTGGTCGCGCTACGACCGGCAGCGGATCGTCAACGAGGGCGGCCAGTTCGACGCCGCCAAACGCGAGGACTTTCTGACCTCGGTGTCTTTGGCCGCGCGCATGCCCCACGAGTGGAACGCCGACCTGAAAGCGCTCGCGTCGCTGTCCTTCGGCGCGGGGGTGATGTCGTCCAACCAGAACGGCTACGACGCCTCGCGCGGCCGCTTCCTGCCGCGCTTCTACGATTACCGCGAGTTCAGCGTCACGCCCTCGGTCAAACTGCTGATCGGCCCCGCGCGCGAAGCGGTGGCGGTGGATCTGTCTTTGGGCTGGCGCCGGCGCGCGTACGGCCGCCGCCCGGCGCAGGACGGCGCCGGGGTCTACAACGGCGGCCCGCTGTCCACGACCGAGTGGTCGTGGGCGGGGACCTTGACCTACCCGATCGTCAAGCGCTTCAGCCTCGTGTTCACGCTCGAGCGCGTCAGCGCGACGTCGAACCAGCGCTTCGAGCGCTTTTATCGCTACGCGTATGAGGCCACGAGCGCGCTCGCGGGCTTCCGGTGGGATTGGTGAGGAAAATTCTCCTCGCCGTCGCCGTTGTGGCCTTCGGGACGATCCCGGGGCTCGCGGCCGCGGTCGACTGGAGAGGCGGCACGACGGGAGACTGGGGAGTCGCCGCGAACTGGACGCCGACCGGAGTTCCCGGTCCGGCCGACGCCGTCACGATCGCCTCCGGCACCGTCGTCGCCTACTCGACGGACGTCTTAAACGTCGCGTCATTGACCCTCGGCGCCGCCGGCGTGACGCCCGTCGCGGTGCTCCAGTTGTCCACCGGCCTGGCCGTCGGCGGAGTCTTCCAGCTGAGCGACGGCGCCGCGCTGCAGACTTTCTCCTCCGCGTCGATCACCGCCGTGGACGTCACGCTCCTGCGCGGCACGAGCGTCGCCCTCGTCGCCGCGCCGGCGACGGCCGGGACGCCGCCCTTCCTGCGGCTGTACGCCTCCGGGACGTTCAATCTGTCGGGGGGCTCGACGATCACCGTCCGCGGCCGCGGGTATTCCGGCGGAGTCGGGGCTGCGCCCGGCTCCGGGCCCGGAGCCGGCGGGGCGGCCGGCGGCAACGGCGCCGGCGGCGGCGCCCACGGGGGGGCCGCGGGCAACGGCGGGGCGGCGGTGAACGGAGGATCGTCCAACGAAATCATTTTCCCCATAGACGGCGGATCCGGCGGCGGCGGCTCGGCGACGGCCGACGGCG
>JACRDP010000015.1 GCA_016212855.1 Elusimicrobiota bacterium | reverse complement strand
TGACCTGCGTGTCGTCCATGATGATCATCATGGATCCAAGTTAGCACGCCGCGCCGACGACGTCCTACCGCGCCTGCTTCAGGCTCATCTTGCGTGAGAAACAGGCGTCTGTTCAGGCTCATGTTGCGTGAGACAAGTCTTTGGGTTGTTTTCCGACGGAAAATTTGTTAAGATTAACCACTATGCCTCAGAACAGCTATATGCATCCTCCCCGCCAGGCCGGCATCGACCGCCGCTGGCATCACATCGACGCGAAGGGCCTCGTGCTCGGACGCATCGCGACGAAGGCCGCCGATCTACTTCGTGGAAAAGGCAAGGTCACTTATACCGATTACGTTGATTGCGGCGATTTCGTCGTCGTGACGAACTGCAAGCAGATCAAGCTGACCGGCAACAAGATCGATCAGAAGACCTACTTCTCGCACTCCGGCTACGCCGGCGGAGCGAAGGTCACGCCGATGAAGCGTCAGATGGACCGCGACCCGCGCAAGATCGTCATGCTCGCGGTGCGCCGCATGCTGCCGAAGAACCGCCTCGCGCGCCAGCAGCTGGTCCGCCTCAAGATCTACGTCAACGACAAGCATCCGCACTCGGCCGTCAACGCGCCGAAGGCCAAGTAAGGACACCATGGGTAAAAACGAAGCGATTTGGGCCACCGGCCGCCGCAAAACCTCCGTCGCGCAGTGCCGCCTGCTGCCGAAGGGCGAGGGTAAGGTCACCGTCAACAAGAAGACCGTCGAGCAGTACTTCCACGGCCTTCCCCACCAGGTTCGGGACGTCACCGAGCCGATCACGATCATCGAGGCCGCCAAGGATCACGACTACATCGTCAAGGTCGTCGGCGGCGGCATCTCCGGCCAGGCCGGAGCGGCCCGTCACGCGATCTCCCGCGCCCTCGTCAAGCTCGACGAGAAGCACAAGAAGGCTCTGCGCGCCGCCGGCTTCCTGACCCGCGACCCCCGCATGGTCGAGCGCAAGAAGCCCGGTCAGCCGAAAGCCCGCAAGCGCTTCCAGTTCTCTAAGCGCTGATTCGCATGGTCTCCCAAGAGACCATCAAAGTCAGAGGTCTGGCCCGTCTCGCTTCCGCGATGTTCGCGGGGTGGGGCGGGCTGGTTCTTTTCAAGGGCATTTACGACGTGCTCGGCGGCCAGCCCGAGGCCAACCTCTATGCGCCCAAGCCGTGGGCGTTCGTCAGCGAGGCCCAGTGGGGGCGCTACGCGCGCTTCGAGCTGGTCTACGGCCTCGCCTGCCTGGGCCTGGCCTGGTACTGCCTGCGCTGGTCCCGCCGGCTGCCGGAGACGATCAAGCGGCCCCGGCGCGAGCCGGAATTCAGCCTCTTCAACTGAGCATGATCAAAGTGGGCTGCGCCGGCTATCCCGTCGGGCGTGACCGATATTGGAGAACGTTGTCGTTCGTTGAGACGGACACCGGGAAGGGCCTTCCGAAGCTCGAGACCTTGGCGGCCTGGCGCGCGGACATCCCGGCGGGCGGCGCCGCCGCTCTGCAGGCCCTGCGCTCGATCACGCACGGCCCCCAGGACTCGGGATTTCCGGCCTCGGGGCGCAAACTGTCCAAGTCCCGCCAACTCCAATGCGGCGGCTTCCGGGAGAGTCTGGAGGTCCATGAGGCCTGGATGGCCACAAAGGCCGCGGCCGAGGCCCTGGGGGCGGAGATCGTGGTGTTCGAGACCCCGGCCTCGTTTCAGCCCGGGCCGGACCGCCTGCGGGACCTGTACCGGTTCTTTAAGGGCGCGGCGCGGGGGAAGCTCAAGTTCGTCTGGCACCCCCGGGGAGCCGATTGGCATACCCTCGGCGACAAGGTGTGCGCCGAGCTCGGTCTGATCAGGGCCTTCGATCCCCTGCGCCAGCCTCCGCCCAGGGGCGGAGGGTTCCGCTACCTGCGCCCGGTCCTGCCCCGCATGGGGGGGCTGAGTGTGGCCAATTTGTCTACAATCGCCGCGGCCGTCGACGGAAAACCCGCCTTCGTGGCGCTGTCCCACCGCGACTCTTTCCGCGACGCCCAGCGCCTCCAGGAGGCCTTGTGAGCTTCTGGTCGGGGCTGAAAGTCTCCTGGCAGGCCTACAAGACCCGGCGCAAAATGAACCGCCAGTTCGGCAAGCGCCCGGACCCCTTCGGCTACACGACCGCGCCCTACGAGGCGGCCCGCCTGGAGGCCATGGACAAGGCCTTGGGGACCGTCCCCCTGGGGGCCGCCCTCGAGGTCGGCTGCGCCGAGGGGCATTTCACGGAAAAGCTCGCCAAGCGCGCCGCCCGCGTGATCGCCTTGGACATCTCCGTGGTGGCCCTCGAGCGGGCCCGCAAGCGGGCGCCCGCGGCCTTCATCGAGGCCGACCTGATGACCTGGGACCCCGGCCTGTTCGCCCCGTTCGACGCGATCGTGCTGGGCGACGTGCTGTACTACCTGGACCGGCCCGGGGTGGCGGAGGAGTTCAACGCCCTGTTTCCCCGCGTGGCGTCCTGGCTCAAGCCCGGCGGCCGCCTGATACTGGCCCACGGCTACGCGGGCGACAAGGAGTTCGTCCACCGCCGCTTCTTCCGCGAGCGCTTCGAGGCCGCGGGCCTGACCTTGCGAACCGAGACGTCGCTCGACGCCGCGCGCGGCGGCGTGCGCTGCCTGCTGTCGGTCCTCCAAAAAATTTCGTAAACTGCGCTCCATGCGCAGAACCGCCTCGGAGAGCCTGAAGGGACAGCTGGACACCTTGGTCGCCGCGGCGAACGCCGCCGCCGACTGGTTCCGCCGTCCCGCTCCGTCCTCGCTCTCGGCCGCGCGCACCGCGCGCCTGCGCGCGCTGGGCTGGCGCGAGGCGGCCGTGCCGTCTCAGAAATCCCTGCGCGGCTTCGCCAAGGCCGACGCGGCGGATCTCTCCTTCGCGTTGCGCGAGGCCGTCGAGCACGTCGTCCAGGCCGTCGCCGAGGCCGCGCGCTACGGCGTCGAGACCGACGCGGGCTTGCTCAAGACCGCCGAGGCCCTGCGCGCGTCGGCGAAGTCCCTGACCGCCGCTTCGTCCGCGCGCGGGGGCAAGCGCGTCGCCGCGCTCGTCGAGGCTAAGCGCTGGGCGGGAGAAGCCGAGCGTCTGCGCCGCCTGACCCGCTCCGACGCGCATGAGAATCCGTCTTTGACCGCCGCGCTCAAGCGTGAGGCCGTCTCGAACCGCTTCTCCAACGCGGCCGAGGCCGTGCAGCAGGCCTGCGACGCGCTGTCCGGGAGCCTCGCCGAATGAAGCTGGTGCTCCTGCTCGTCCTGTTCGCCGTCTCCGCCCCGGCCGCAGAGCCGATCAAGATCCGCGTCTACCACACCAACGACATCCACGGCTGGATCATGGCTCGGCCCGACAAGTTTCAGCCGAACCGCATGATCGGGGGAGCCGCGGCGCTGGCGTCCTTGATCTCACGGGAGGCCGGCCCCAAGCTCGTTCTCGACGGGGGCGACTGGTGGCAGGGCACCCCCGAGGGTTCGCTCACGAAAGGCGCGGCCGTGGCCGACGTGTTCAACGCGATCGGCTACGACGCGGTCGTCATCGGCAACCACGAGTACGACTCCGGCGCCGAGGAGCTGCGCGGCCTGGTCGCCAAGATCAAGGTCCCCGTGCTGTCCGCCAATACCTACGGCGCGGACGGCAAGCTGGCGCCTTGGGTCCGGCCCTGGATCGTCAAGCAGGTCGCCGGCGTCAAGATCGGCATCTTCGGCCTGACCACGACGAACATGCGCCGGCTGGCCTTCCCGAAAAACATCGCCGGCCTCGACTTCCGCCGCGAGGTCGACGTCGCGCGAGAGTGCGTGAAGGCGCTGAAGAAAGAAGGCGCGACGGTGATCATCGCCGTCACCCACATCGGCCTCGAGCAGGAAAACCAGAAGTTCGAGGGCGACCAGACCCTCGCGCGCGAGGTCCCCGGCATCGACCTCATCGTCGGCGGCCACTCCCACACCTTCCTGACTCGCGCGATCCGCGGCGAGAACGGGACCTTGATCGTGCAAGCGGGCTCATACCTCGTGAAAGCGGGGCGCACGACGCTCGAGATCGACCCGAAGACGGAGGCCGTGACCGCGTCCTCCGACGAGCTCATCGACCTGTGGCCCGACCGCGTCGGCGAGGACCCGGCGGTGAAGAAGATCGTCGACGGCTACATCGAAAGCGTCGGCAAGATCTTCGAGACCGTGATCGCCACCGCCCCGGCCGCGATGGGCCGCGACTCCGAGCACGAGAGCGCCATGGGCGACTGGATGACGGACTGTTACCGCGAGCTGATGGGCGTCGACGCGGCCCTGCAGAACGGCGGCGGCATCCGCTCCGAACTCGCCGCCGGGCCCGTGACCTTGCGCTCCCTCTTCAACGTCATGCCGTTCGACAACTCCTTGGTCAAGCTCGTCCTGAAGGGCTCCGACCTGCGCGCGGCGTTCGAGCACGGCGTGGGCCTCGAGCGCATCGTCCAGGAGTCCGGGGCGAACATCGAATATAAACGTCCGGCGCCGGCCGGGACGCGCCTCGCCTCGATCACCGTCGGCGGCGCGCCGCTCGACGACGCGAAGACCTATACGCTCGGCACCTTGGATTTCCTGACGAACGGGGGGGACGGCTACTCCATGTTCGACCGTTTCGTCTCGTCGGAGGCGACGGGCGCGCTCGCGCGCGACCTGTTGAACGAATGCGCGCGCAAGCAGGGCACGGTCGTCGCGCCCGCGATCGGACGGCTCAAGCAGAGGGAGAACTGACATGGTCTTCAAGGACGCGCGCGCCAAAGTCGAGAAGGGCTGGACGACGACGAAGAAGATCCTGGCGATGATGAGCGTCTGGGGCCTGTTCTTCAGCCTCATCACCATCGGCCGCCTCTCGGTCGCCTTCGACTACGACGACACCTTGGTAGACGCGCACAAGGCGTACGAGAAGGCCGCCGCCGGCGTCACCCAGCGCGACAGCCCGTCGTACTGGGGCGCGCTCAACAACGCCTACGACCTCGAGTCGGTCAAGTACGTCCCCTTCGCCATCGCCGGCGCGCTGCGTATCCTCGGCTTTCGCGTCGTCATCATGGCCGAGCGGCAGGCCGTCGAGGGCGACGCCCTGAAGAAGGAGTGGCGCAAGCTCGCTCCGCGCTCGTTCATCTTCACGCCCGACGGCACGGCCAAGCACCTGCACATGCAGGAGGGCCACTTCGTCGCCTTCTTCGGCGACAGCGACCAGGACATGCTCGAGGCCAAGAAGGTGAGCGTGCTGGGCGTGCGCATCCGCCGCGGCAAGCACGCCGTCAAGAACGACCAGTACTCTCCCGGAAAGATGGGGGAGGTGGTCGTCCCGTTGTCGCAGTTCTGATGTGAGAGGGTGTCAGGCTTCACTATTCGAACAATTCTTCCGGAAGAATTGTTCGAATAGTGAAGCCTGACACCCGCTGAAATTAGGAGACCTTGGCGCGCTTGGAGAATGCGGCAATGATCTGGTCCAGCAGCGCCTGACCGTCTCCGCTCGACTTGACCTGGACGCGCACCTGCAGCGGCGCGGCGTCGCCGATGACCCGGGCCTCGATGAAGGTCGACTCGGCGTAGCCCAAGCCGCGGGCGGCCCCGACGTAGCCCGCCTTCGCGTTGACGTTGATCGACTTCAACTCGAGCTCCTTGAACGTCTCCGACAGCTGGGCCAGGATTTCCGCCTTGGAGCCTTGGACCGTCACGATCTTCTCCGCCTTGGGTTTGACCAGCGCGGTGTACATGCAGCCGCCGCTGGCGACGGCGAACGCGGCGACAAGGGCGTAAGGTGCGAGGCGGCGGGTGATAGTCGTCATGGTCTGTGGTTCTCCTTGGGGGGCGACAGCGTCGGCACCAAATATAGGTGGCCCAAAGAAAATTGTCAAGGCCGTCCATTTTCCCATTGACAGGGCCGCACGGACCCTGTAGAATTCTTCTGACGTTCCGAGACGGGAAAGTGTGGCCAAGTTGGCCACAAACGGAGAGAAAATGGCCTCAGCTTTACGTCGACCGCTGCTCGCCGGCAACTGGAAGATGAATCTCACCTTGGCCCAGTCCGTCGAACTGGCCAAATCGGTCGCCGGTGGGGCCGGATCGGCCTCAGGCGAGGTCGCCGTGTTCGTCCCGGCCACCGCGATCACCGTCGTCGCGCAGGTTCTCGAGGGCACGAACGTCCGCCTCGGCGCGCAGAACGGCTACTGGGAGCCTTCCGGGGCCTACACCGGCGAAATTTCGATGGGCCAGATCAAGGACGCGGGCTGCTCCATGGTGCTCATCGGCCACAGCGAGCGCCGCAAGCTGTTCGGCGACACCGACGCCTGGATCAACAAGAAGCTCGGCGCCGCGCTCAAGGCGGGCCTCACGCCGGTCGTCTGCGTGGGCGAGACGCTCGAGGAGCGCGAGTCGCAGAAAACCTGGCGCGTGCTCGAAACCCAGATCGCGGACGGCCTGAAGGGCTTCGCGCCCGCCGACCTCGCCAAGGCCGTCATCGCCTACGAGCCCGTATGGGCCATCGGCACCGGCAAGACCGCGAGTCCCGCGCAGGCGCAGGAAGCGCACCTGTTCATCCGCGGCCGGCTGAAGAAAATTCACGGCGACGGCTTCGCCGCGGGCACGCGCATCCTATACGGCGGCTCCGTCACGGCCGAAAACGTGGACAGCCTCATGGCCCAAGAGGACGTAGACGGCGCGCTCGTCGGCGGCGCCTCGCTCAAGAAAGACTTCCTGCGCATCATGGGATTCCAGAAAGCGTGATCGGCCCCTCCGAGATCGCCGGGCTTTCGGCGGAAATCGCCAAGCGCATGAAGCGCTCGAAGCTCGCCATCCCGGCGGGCGTCTCGGTCAAGCACTGCCACCTCACCAAGGAGCACTTCAAGATTTTGTTCGGCGCGAACGCCGAGCCCAAACGCGTCAAGGACATCAAGCAGCCCGGCTTCTACGCCGCCGAGGAGTGCATCGACGTGAAGGGGCCGAAAGGCGTCTTGAAAAAAATCCGCCTCGTCGCGCCTTACCGCGACCACACCCAGATCGAGCTCGCCGCAACCGATGCGTTCGCGATCGGCCTCAACCCGCCGGTACGCGAGTCCGGCGACGTGAAGGGCTCCGCGGGCGCCGTCTTGATCGGGCCGATGGGCCAGGTGGAAATCAAAGAGGGCGTCATCGTCGCCCAGCGCCATCTCCATTTCTCGCCGTCCGAAGCGGCGGCCTTGGGAATAACCTCCGGAGAAACGGTGAGAGTTCGCGCCGGGACCGGCGGGGGCCGAGCCGTCGTGTTTGAAGACGTCGTGGTGAGGGTGGGGCCCAAGTATAGTTTGGAATTTCATGTCGATACGGACGAAGCGAACACCGCCGGGCTTAAGACCGGCGATTTCGTGCACATAGCGTAAGGAGAATACCGATGAACGCACTGGGAATGATCGAGACGCGCGGTTTGATCGCCTGCGTCGAAGCCGCCGACGCCGCCGTGAAGGCCGCCGACGTCCGCATCGTGGGCTATGAAAAAGTCGGGACCGGTCTCGTGACCGTCCTGTTCCGCGGCGAAGTCGCCGCCTGCAAGGCCGCCTGCGACTCCGGCGCCGCCGCCGCGCAGAAGGTCGGCGAGCTCATCGCCGTGCACGTCATCCCGCAGCCGCACCCGGATCTCGAGGGCAAGATGCCGATCTCTTCCCCTGAGCACATGGCGCGCAAGAAGTAAGGGAGACAAACCATGATCTTCGCCCGCGTCACGGGCACGGTCGTCTGCACGCTCAAGGACGAGAAGCTGGTCGGATCGAAGCTGCTGCTGGTGCAGCCCGTCGATCTCGCCGGCTCCTCCAAGGGAGGCCCCCTCGTCGCCGTCGACTCCGTCGGCGCCGGCGAGGGGGAACTCGTCCTGATCGTGCAGGGATCCAGTGCCAGACAGACGACACGTACGGAAGGACGGCCGGTCGACGCGGTGATCTTCGCCATCGTCGACACGGTCGAAGCGTCCGGAAAGACCGCGTTCAAGAAGTCCGAGGATGCGCATGCAAAGTGACGAGATAGCCAAAATCGTCTCGGAAGTCCTCAAGCGCCTGGAAAAAGAGGACTGCGGAACGGTCGCGACGGCGAAGCCGGCGGCGTCCTCGGGAGATTCCGTCTTATTCCCGAGCGTGGACGCCGCCGTGCAGGCCGCGGTCGCGGCCCAGGAGACGTTCCACGACCTTGGGCTCGAGGCGCGACGAGAGATCATCCGCGCCATGCGCAAAGCCGCCATCGCCAACGCCGAGCGCCTCGCGAAGATGGCCGTCGAAGAAACCGGCATGGGCCGGAAGGAAGACAAGGTCCAGAAAAACCTGGTGTGCGCGACCCGCACGCCCGGCGTCGAGGACCTGACCAGCCGCGCCTACACCGGCGATAAGGGCCTCACCCTCGTCGAGTACGCCCCGTACGGCGTCGTCGCCGCGATCACGCCGTCCACGAACCCGGCCGCGACGATCATCAATAACGCGATCTCGATCCTCGCGGCCGGCAACTCCGTCGTCTTCGCGCCGCACCCGGCGTCGTTCAAGACCTGCCTCGAGACGATGCGCGTCCTCTCGGCCGCGATCGTCGGCGCCGGCGGGCCGCACGCGCTGATGACGACCTACGACAAGCCGTCGCAGGAAAACACCAAAAACCTGCTCGCGCATCCCGACGCGCGCGTCAACATGGTCACCGGCGGCCCCGCGATCGTGAAGGTCGCCATGACGGTCGGCAAGACCTGCAAGACGATCGCCGCCGGCCCCGGCAACCCGCCGGTCGTCGTGGACGAGACCGCGGTGTTCCCGAAATGCGCCCAGGACGTGATCTTCGGCGCCTCCTTCGACAACAACGTTCTCTGCACCGCGGAGAAGGAAGTGATCGTCGTCGAGGCCGCGAAGGCGAAGTTCCTCGAGGCGATGCGCGCCGACCGGCGCGCCTACGAGTTGAACGCGCAACAGTGCGCCGCGCTGACCAAGCTCGTCATCAAAGAAGGCGGTAAGGGCTGCAAGGATCCCGTCCTTAATAGGGATTACGTGGGCAAGGACGCTTCCGTGATCGCCAAGGGGATCGGCCTGACCAGTCCCGCCGAGGCCCGCCTGCTGTGGTCCCTCGTCGCGAACGACCATACCTTGGTTTGGACGGAGCAGTTGATGCCGTTCCTGCCCGTCACCGTGGTCCCCGACGTCGACGCGGCCATCGAGCTCGCCGCGCAGGCCGAAGGCGGCCATCGACACACGGCCGCGATGCATTCGACGAACGTCGGCAACCTGACCAAGATGGCCCGGCGCATGCAGTGCTCGATCTACGTCAAGAACGCGCCCACTTTGTACGGGCTCGGCCTCGGCGAGGGCTACGCCACGATGTCGATCGGCACGCCGACCGGCGACGGGCTCACCAAGGCGTCTCATTTCGCGCGCCCGCTGCACTGCGCGCTCGTGGGGTACTTCCGAATTGCCTAAGAAACCCGAAGTGAAAGGACTCGAGCACCTGTACATCCCGACGGGTAAGTTCGAAGACGCGTGGAACTTCTGGACCGAGATCGCGGGCGGCAAGGCGCTCGAGACGTGGGGCGACGGCGGCCATCGTTCGGGCATCGTCTCCTTCGCCGGGCAGTCGATCGTCATCGGCGGCGACGACGAGCGCGACGAGGATCAGGAACTCGGCTATCCGGTGCGCCACGGGGCGGCGACCCTGTACTTCTCGACGCCGAACCTGAACAAGCTCTACAAGGACCTCGCCAACCGCGGGGCCTCGATCCTGCGCGGACCGCTCAAGACGCATTGGGGCGCGAAGGTCATGACGGTGAAGGCCGGCGACGCCGTGATCGCCTTCGTCGAAACGAAGTCTAAAAAGAGGAAATAAAACATGCTCGCGAACCTCGCCGTCGGATTCCTGGAAACCTCCTCGCTCGCCAAGGGCGTCGAGGCGACGGACGCCATGGTCAAGATGGCGCAGGTCAAGCTCGTGAAGACCTCGGTCGTCGCGCGCGGCAAGCTCGTCATCTTCATCAGCGGCGCGCAGGGCGAGGTCGAGAGCGCGATGCGCGCGGGCCGTGAGATTCTGGGAAAGACGCTCGTGGATGAGGTTCTCATCCGCAACATCCACAACCAGGTGCTCGCCGCCCTCGACAAGCGCGTGCCCGTCGAGGTGTTGGGCGCCGTCGGCCTCATTGAGACCAAGGAGGCTATTTCCGCGGTGCTCGCGGCCGACGCCGCCGCCAAGGCCGCCAACGTCCACGTCATCGAAGTGAAGACCGTCGTCGGCGGAGGCAAGGGCTACCTCTCCCTGTGCGGCGAGGTCGGCGACGTGCGCACCGCGATCGCGGCCGGCATCAACGCGATCAAGAAAGAGCTGATCGTCAGCCACGTCGTGATCCCGCAGGCCGATCCCCAGCTTCTCGCGACGGTGGGCAAATAAGATGAAAGTGGTGGTCGGGTCGGATCACGGCGGCTTCGGCGCGAAGGCCTTCATCATCAAGGCCATCCAGGCGCTCGGCCACGAGGTCGTCGACTACGGCTGCCATTCGACCGAGGCCGTGGACTATCCCGACGTCGCCCAGCTCGTCGCCGAGGCGGTCGTCGCCGGCCGCTTCGACAAGGGCGTGCTCATCGACGGCTTCGGCGGCGCGGTGTGCATGGCCGCCAACAAGGTCAAGGGCGCGCGCGCCGTCGCGGCGTACGACTCGGTGTCCGCGCGCATGGCCGCCCAGCACGACGACGCCAACGTGCTGTGCATCGGCGGCAAGTCGCACGGCGAGCTGATCCACGGCGAGATCGTCAAGGTGTTCTTCGGCACGCCGTTCGAGGGCGGGCGTCACTCGGGCCGCCTCGCGAAGGTCCACGCGATCGAGGATTTCCGCAAATGAAGCTCGCCCGCGTCATCGGCCGCGTGTTCTGCTCCCGCCAGGAGCCGGGCCTCGATCGCAAGACCATGCTCCTCATCCAGCCCCTGCGCTGGGAGGACGAGTCGCCCCTGGGCGACCCCATCGTCGCCGCCGACGCGGTCGGCGCGGGCTCCTCCGAAAAAGTGTTCTGGGTCGCCTCGCGCGACGCCGCCGCCGCGTTCAAGGACGCGCCGCCCGTCGACGCCGCGATCGTCGGGATCGTCGACGGCCACCAGGTGAAGGATTTTCGAGGTAATCGCTGAATGTTCATAGCCGAGGTCGTGGGCAACGTGTGGGGCACGCGCAAGCACGCGTCGCTCAACGACCGCCGCCTGCTCCTCGTGCGGCCCATCGACCCGCTGACCGAGAAGCACACGGGCGACGCGATCATGGCGGTCGAGTACGGCACGGGCGCGGGCCCGGGCTCGGTGGTGCTGGTGATGGACGAGGGCGGCTCGGCGCGCAGCGTTTTGAAGGACGCGGAGGCCCCGGTGCGGACCGTGATCGTCGGACTCGTGGACTCGGTGGTGTCGGGCGGGACCACGAAAAAATTCTGAGGTATATATGACCGAAGCTCAATTGAAGAACGTCGTCGAGGAAGTGGTGAAGGCGCTGGCGGCCAAGGGCTATCTCACCGCGCAGTCCTGCGAGTGTGAGGGCGGGCCGAAGCCGCTCAAGGGCCAGATCACGACCACGGTCGGCTCCGCCGGCAAAGTGTTCGGCGACTCGTCCTCATGGGGCGCCAAGGTTTCCGCTCCCGCGAAGGGCCAGTTCTCCGCTTTGCCGCCCAAGGCGGCGGCCTCGGATGACGAGGACGCTCATGTGGACGCCAAGATCATCCAGGCCGCCGGCGCGGCCCGCGTCTCGGTGTGCAATCCGACGAAGAAGGGCTCGGACACGGCCCGCTACGTCGACCATACCTTGCTCAAGCCCAACGCCACGCAAGAGGAGATCGGCAAACTGTGCGAAGAAGCCAAGAGCTTCTGCTTCGCCTCCGTGTGCGTGAACCCCTCGTACGTCGCGCTCTCCGCCCAGCTGCTCAAGGGTTCGGGCGTGAAGGTGTGCACGGTCGTGGGCTTCCCGCTCGGCTCCACGACCCCGACGGTCAAGGCGATCGAGGCGCGCGACGCCATCGCCAACGGCGCCGACGAGATCGACATGGTCATCAACATCGGAGCGCTCAAGAGCGGCAACGACGTCGTCGTCTACGACGACATCAAGGCCGTGCGCGACGCCACGCGCGGAAAGGTTTTGAAGGTGATTCTCGAGACCTCGCTCCTGTCGAACGAGGAAAAGGTCCGCGCCTGCGTCGCCTCGAAGAAGGCCGGCGCCGATTTCGTGAAAACCTCGACCGGCTTCGGCGGAGGCGGCGCCACCGTCGAGGACATAAAGCTCATGCGCACGACCGTCGGCCCGCTGATGGGCGTGAAGGCCTCCGGCGGCATCCGCGACGCGAAAATCGCCAACGACATGATCGCCGCCGGCGCGACGCGCCTGGGAACGTCCGCGTCCATCGCGATCGTCACCGACGCCAAGTCGGAAGGGAAGGGCTACTGACACCAGATAGAGGACAGATATGGCGAAAGAGAAGAAGGACGAGACGCCGAAGTACAAGATCAACATCGACCTGCAGTGCGGGGCGTGCGCGGCGATCATGCACACGCACAAGGATCAGCCGCTGCCCAAGTTCTGCGCGGGGTGCGGGGCGGGGATGCAGAAGTTCTGCTTCAAGTGCCACAAGAAGGTGGAGATGTTCTTCGAGGAGTGGTGGCCCGAGGACGACGAGTGCCAGAGGACGTACACCACGCCGCGACGGTGCACGCATTGCAACGCCGTGCTCGAGACGGGCGCCGAGGGCCGGGACGCCCTGGGCGAAGACGGGAAGGAGTAACGGGGGACTATGGCTGAGATTCGAGAAGCGCTGGGCCTGGTGGAGACGAAGGGCTTCACCGGCATGATCGAGGCGTCGGACGCGATGGCCAAGGCGGCGAAGGTCCGGCTCGTCGGCTACGAGAAGGTCGGAAACGGCCTGTGCACGACCGTGTGCCGGGGCGAGGTCGGCGCCGTGCGCGCCGCCGTGGACGCGGCCGCCGCGGCCGCGCAGAAGGTCGGCGAGCTGGTGGCGGTGCACGTGATCCCGCGCCCGCACGACGACCTCGAGAAGTACCTGGACCGCATCGCGATCAAACTCGAGCGCTAGACGGGCTTTAGGTGCTCACGCGGGACGATCTCATCGACATCGTCATCGCCTCCTTGGCCAAGGCCAGGGGGGCGGCGGCCGCCGTCCGGAAGTGGGATCCGACGGGTCCGATTCGGAAAGTATTTCTTTCCGAATACGACATAAAAAAGAGGTTGACGCCGGGCGGCCTTCGCCTTACAATTCCGGGGAATGCGATCCTCAGCCCCTTAGTGTCGGATTGGTTGATACTAAGAGGAATAGAGGTCGTCCGGGAGTAAAGGCAAATCATGGCGATCGACATTAAGAACCTGCTGACGTTGATGGTCCAAAAGGACATCTCGGACATCCACTTCAAAGCCGACTCCGTGCCCGCCCTTCGCGTGCGCGGGGCGATGATCCTGGCCACCAACCTCCAGAAGATGTCGGCCGAAGACATCAAGGGCGTCGCCTACCAGCTCATGAACAAGGAGCAGGCGGCCGAGTTCGAGAAGGAGATGGAGCTCGACCTCGCCTACAGCCTCGACGGGGTGGCGCGCTTCCGCGTCAACGTGTACCGCCAGAAGGGCTCCCTCGGGCTGACCTTGCGCGTCGTGCCGATGAAGCTGCGCACCTTCGCCGAGCTGAACCTGCCCGTCGACGCGTTCCTCAAGCTCGGCAACGAGAGCCGCGGCCTGATTCTGTTCACCGGCATCACCGGCGCGGGCAAGACCACGACGCTCAACAGCTTCCTGCATCATCTCAACAGCATGCATCAGTACCGCATCATCACGATCGAGGACCCGATCGAGTTCTACCACACCGACGTGAAGTCCACGATCGTCCAGCGCGAGGTCGGGCTCGACACGCACTCCTTCGGCTCGGCGCTCAAGCACATCCTGCGCCAGGACCCCGACGTCGTCGTCATCGGCGAGATGCGCGATTTGGAAACGATGCAGGCCGCGATCGCCGCCGCCGAGACCGGCCACCTCGTGCTCTCCACCGTGCACACGCTCGACGCCGCCCAGACGGTGGACCGCATCGTCGACGCGCATCCCGCGCACCAGCACGGCCAGGTGCGCCAGCAGCTCGCGAACTGCCTCAAGGGCGTGATCGGCCAACGCCTCGTGCTGTCCAAGGACGGCAAGGGCCGTTACCCCGCGACCGAGATCATGATCGGCAACAGCCTCGTGCGTCGGCACCTTCTCGAAGGCAAGACCGCCGAGATCCGCAAGGTTCTCGAGGGCGGAGAGTATTACGGGATGCACACTTTCGACCAGGATCTTCTGCGGTTATATTCGGAGGGGAAGATCGACGACAAGGTGGTTCTCGAAGAGGCGACCAACCCAGAGGACGTGGCTCTGCGCCTGAAGGGCCTCTCACAGGGCAGCCCGGCCGGCGGCGTCTGAGATGGCGGACGAGCCGAAGAAGGATCATCCCGAGGATATCGAGTCCATTCTTACGGACTTGGACGCGATCCTCACGGATATGGGGGGCGACGCCAAGGCGAAGCCGCCGCCCGCGGCCGCGCCTGCGCCCGCTTCCCCGCCGCCCGCCGAAGTCAAGCCGCCGCCCAAAATCGAAATGCCGCTGCCGGTCGCGCCCCCCGTGGCCGCGCCGCCGCCGCCACCTCCCGTCGCCGCGCCGCCGTCTCCTCCGTCTGTCGCCGCAGCGCCACCGCCTCCGCCCGCGGTCGTGCCGCCCCCGCCGAAACCGTCGGGCATCGAGTTGGCGCCGCGCGAGGGGATGATCAAGCCGCCGGAGCCGGCTAAGCCCGCGCCGCCGCCGAAACCGGCCGAACCGGTCCAGCCTCCTCCGCCCGCCAAGCCCGCGGCGCCCGCGCCCGTGGCTGCGCCCGCGCCCGTGCCTGCGCCTGCACCAGCTGCCGCCGCTGCGGCGCCGGCGGCCGGGCCCATCGCCGCGGCCGACTTCCCGGCGGATGCGCCTAAGGAGCAGATTCGGCGCGTCGCTTACGTCTACACGAGCTCCTGCTCCGAGGCGAAAGCCGGCTTCGTCGCTTTCTTGAGCCAGGCGGCGCGCACGATTTCCAAGAAGCCGCTGTTTCTGCGCGAGGTGCTGGCGCTGGAGGTCGCGGCCGCCAGCGATCCGAACGCTTTGGTCGAGAAAGCCCGGCAGGCCAAGGCCGTCGCCATCCTCGCGGTGGCCGAGGGCTGGCCCGCGGCGAAGATCGACGATATGTCCGAGGCGTGCTCGCGCGCGAACCTGCTGTTCCGGTCGGTGGCGCCCGTCGACGCGCAGAAGAAATCCACCGCGGTGGATATCATCGTGGACATGATGCTTCTACCGGGAGAAAGCTGATGGACCGCTGGGACGTGCGCGCCGCGCCGACTCCGGACGACCCGCAACGCCATCTTCTTCTGGTGCGCGGCGGCGCGACCGATGTCGCGGCCGTGCTCAAGAAGTTCGGCGCGCTGTGCGGCCGGCCGACGCCGCTCGACGGCGAGGACTTCAATCTCAGCTTCGTTCTCCACAAGGCGACGCCTGAGATTCGCGAAAAGCTCAGCGAGTGGCTGGAAAAAATAGCGCCGAAGCCGGCCGCGACGCCGCCTCCCGCGCCCGCACCGGCCGCGTTGCCGCCGATGCCCGCGATTCCTCCGCCTCCACCGGCGCCGTCGCTCGGCATTCCGTCGGCGGCCACCTTGAAGCCGCCGACGGACATATTGCCTCCGATTCCGCTGCCTCCCGGCGCGACGCCTCCGCCGCCCGCGCCGATGCCCGCCGCCAAAGAGCCGCTCGTCTCGCTGGGCCCCGACGCCCCGCCGCCGGCGCCCGCTCCCGTGACCTCGCCGCCGGTCGCGGCGCCGCCGCCGACCGAGGTGCGCATGGCCACGCCCGCGCCCGGCGTTACGCCGCCCGCGACGGCCGGCGGTACGCCGCTGGCGACCCCGGCCGCGGCGCTGACCGATGAGCTGCGTCCGGACTGGACGTTCGAGACCTTGCTCGTCGGCGCCTACAACCGCTTCGCTCACGCGGCCTCGATGTCGGTGGTGAGCTCGCCGGGTTCGATGTACAATCCGCTGTTCCTGTACGGCGCGCCCGGGACCGGGAAGTCCCATCTCCTGTACGCGATCGCGACCTTGATTTCGAAAGGGCTGGGAACGGCGTCGATACTCGTGACCTCGGGCTCGAAGCTCTCGCGCGCGGTCAGCGCGGCCGTCGCGAAGGGGGGAATGGCGGCGATCGACAAGAAGGTGGCCGAGTCCAAGGCGATCTTCGTCGATGACATTCACCTGCTGGCGATCACCGATCAGAACAAAGACGCGATCGCCAAGATCTTCAAGTCGTTCTTCGATCGCAGCGGGCAGGTCGTCCTGACCTCGATGTATCCGCCCAAGGCGCTCGGAGCTTTGGAGGAGGCGTTGAAGTTCCAGTTTTCGAAGGGTTGGTCCGTCGATCTGAAGATTCCGAGCCCGACGGTGCAGCGCGATCTCGTCGGGGCGGTCACGGACCGGCTCGGAGCGCAGCTCGGCGGCGACGAGATCGGCGCGCTCGCCGACAGGCTGACCGTGTCGGGCTATCAGGATCTCACGCTCTGGGCGCGGCGGCTGGGGACCATGCGCAAGATGCGCGCGGCCGCGGCCCAGCCCGCCAAGCTCGAGGATATCCTGCGCCTCATCTACGAGCCGATCACGATCGGCACCGAGGCGCCCGCGCCGAACATGACCGCGGCGTCATTCACCCCGCCTCAGGCCCCGCCCGACGCCGACAAGCTGGCGGTCATCACGCCGGGCGGCATCGCCGGGATCACCGCCTACGTCTGCACCCAGTTCTACGACGCGGGGGCGAAGAATGGGTTTAAGCGTTCGTACGCCCACACGCTGACGGAGGCCTACGACCCCATGCGCCAGGTGGGCGTCCCGTTCCAGATCGCGGACATATGCGTGCGCGCCGGCGTGTCGCGCGCGCTCGTGGTCGGCCCGGGACCGGATTCGCCGCTGGCGCCCCGGGCCAACGAGTTCGGCCATGCCGTGCGGCGCATTCTCGAGAGCAGCGGCATCGCGACCGGCTGGGTGCCGTTTAACGGATTGCAGATCCCTGCTTACTACATCAACGCGCACCTCGATTTCGAGCCATGACCGAAGGAAATGGTTTGATTCCGAAGGATACGGGAAGAAAACCGTGATGCCCGCGGTCGTCGCCGGCATCCTCTCGTCTCTCTGCGCGGCCGCGCTTCTGTGGTGGTGGTTCGCCTTCCGCCGGCTTCTGCCGCTCGAGCGCTCGGCCCGAGCGCTGCGCGCGGAGATCGCCGACCTCAATTCGTTCGCCGCCGAAGTGCTCGACCTGGGCGACGTCATCCACCGTCCGGGCCACTCGCTCGAGGAGGCGGCCGGGCGCGCGCTCGGCGCGATTCACCGCCGCCGGCCGGAGCTGACCTTGGCCGCCTTCGCCCGTCGCCCGGACGGGAGCGCCTCTTTGCTCGCCCACCGGGGCGGGCCGTGGGCGCGGCTCGAGCTGAAGTCGTTCCGGTTCGATCGCGGCCTGCTCTCCCGCGCCGTGGCCTCGGGCAGCTCGTCCTGGAGCCTCGGCGATGGCGTGTCGGGCGAGGACGACGCGCTCGTTCGTGCGCTCGCCCAACAGGGCTACAGCGCCGCGACGGCGGGAGGCTGGAGCGACGAGCTCGGCGCCGGCGTCGTGCTGGCCGTGCGCTCCGGACCGGAGGAGGAGGGCGACACGCTCGAGCCGCGTCTGCGCCTTGCGGCCTCGGCGTTAAGATCCGCCGCGTCGTTCGCCGCGGGCCTGACCGAGCTGACGGCGAACCGGGAGAAGCTGCAGGGCGGGCTGTCGGTCGCGATGGAGGAGCTCACCCAGGCCCACGAGCGGCTCATCCGGAAGTCGAAGGAGATCAAGACCTTGCACGACGTCGCCGGCGCGCTGAGCACGCGCGCGAGCCAAGCGCCCTCGACCTTGGCCGCGATCGTGACGATCGTGGCCAAGGCGCTCGAGGCCGACCTGGTGGCCTTCCTGATCCTCGACGAAGGCACCGGCGAGCTCGTCACCCAGCCCGGCGCGTTCGGGCTCGAGGGCGAGGAGCTGCTGTACCGTCTCGCGCTGAGCGACGAGACGTCGTCCTCCGTGCGCGTGTTCAAGACCCGGCGCCTGTTCGTGACCGAGGACGCCCAGAACGACCCGCAGGTCAACGCGCACTACGCAAAGATGTGGAAGGTCCACTCGCTCATGGTCGTGCCCCTCGTTTTGGAGGACCGCTGCATCGGCGTGATGCGCGTCGGCAGCCGGCGCAAGAGGGCGTTCAACGACGAGCAGATCACCTTGGTCTCGGTCATCGCGGAGGAGGCGGCGATCATCGTGGAGGCCGCCATTTTGAACCGCCGTTTGGCCAAGACCGCGGAACAATTGGCCACCCTCAATCGTATGAAGGATGAGTTCGTCTCGACCGTCAGCCACGAGTTCAAGACGCCGCTGACCACGATCTCGGGGTTTTTGACCGTGATGCTGGAGGGCGACACGGGACCGCTCAACGCGCAACAAATGAAATTTCTCAATATCGCGAAGGCCGCGTCGAAAAGGCTGTCGGGGCTCGTCTCCGACCTGCTCGACCTCTCGCGCCTGGAGGGGGGAGCACGGATGCAACCGGCCCCCCTCGACCTGGGCAAGCTGGTGGCCGAGTCGGTGGAGAATCATCAGCCCGCGGCGGCCGAGGCGGGCAAGACTCTGTCCGTGGCCGTCCCGGCGGCTTTGCCCAAGGCCCTGGGCGACGAGCGCTGGCTGCACCTCGTGCTCGACAACCTCGTCTCCAACGCGATCAAGTTCACGCATCCCGGCGGGCGCGTGCGTGTGAACATGCAGGATAAGGGCGAATTCGTGATGGTGTCGGTCTCCGACGACGGGATCGGCATTCCTCCGGAGGACCGCGAGAAGGTCTTCGAGCGCTTCTATCGGGCGGGCAACCGCGCCGAGGTCAACGCCCCGGGCACCGGCCTCGGCCTGGCCATCGCGCGCGAGGTCGTCGACAAGCACGGCGGGAAGATCTGGCTTGAGTCCGAGCTGGGCAAGGGCACGACCTTCCACTTCGTCGTCCCCGCGGCCGGACGCGAGCAGGAGGCCGGCGCATGAAGCGCCTCGCGGCCCTGGCCGCGCCGCTTTTACTCGGCGCCTGCGCCTTCGGGCGGCTGAAGCCGGGCATGACGAAGGAGGGGGCCGCGGTGCCCGCGGCGGGTCCCAGCCTGGACGCGGCGCGGCGCGACGCCGTGACCGGCTCGCTCGAGCTGTTCCTGGCGCCGGGCTCCGCGGAGTCCGCGCGCATGGCCGGGGCGCTCGGGGCGAAGGCCGGCGAGCTCACCGGCCGCGCGCGGTGGAAGCGCGGCGCGGGCGTCATCGAGGTGAAGTTCGGCAAGGTGCTCGCCGCGCTCGATCAGGAAGGGCTGCTGCGTCCGAAGGGTTTTCCCGCGCACGAGCCGCGCGTGCTGCTGCTCGTGTCCGAGCCCCTGGGCCTGCTGGGAATCGGCACCGCCGGCGACACCGTGCGGCGAGGCCTGTACGCGCGCGGCATCACCGCCATCGACGGGCGCGACAACATGAACAACTTTCAAGCGAAAGGCTCCGAGCCGGCCGCTCTCGCCGCCGGCGCGGCCCGCCTCGGCGCGGATTGGCTGCTGAGAGGGGCCGCGTCTTCGAGCGTCGAGCGCGTGCCGCTCAGCGGCGCCTGGCGCGCGCACGCGACCTTGCTCGCCGACGCGTACACGGTGAGCGACGCCGCTCCGGTCGCGCAGTCCCGGTCCGAGGCGAACACGCTCGACGTCTCCTCGGCGGCGGCCCGCGGCAAGGCCCTCGAGCACGTCGGAGAGGAGGCGGCCGGGAAGGCCGCGTCGGCGATCACGGAGTCGCTCGGCGGCCGCTCGCAGGGCGCCGTGTTCGTCAGCGGCGCGCACGACGCGGCGCGGCTCAAGGCCCTGCTCGCGGCGGTGCGCGGGGTCGAGGGCGTCGCCGGAGCTTATCTCGCGAATTGGCGCGGCGAGGAGGAGACCGTGGTCCTGCGCGTGTTCCTGGCCGGCCTCCGGATCGACGGCCTGGCCGCGCGGCTGCTGCGCGCCGATTCGACTTTGACCTTGCTGTCGGTGGAGCCCGACGACGGCCGCCTCGCCGTGGAGATTCCCCGGAGGGGCGAATGAGCCTGGCCCGTGTGCACGCGATGGGGCTCAAAGGCGTCGACGGGTATCCCGTCCTCGTGGAACTCGATCTCGCCGGCGGCCTGCCCGGCTTCTCGACGGTCGGCCTTCCCGACGACGCCGTGCGCGAAGCCCGGGAACGAGTCGCCGCCGCTCTGCGCAACTCCGGCTACGCGATGCCCAACCGGCGCGTGACCGTTAATTTGTCGCCCGCGCGCCCGCGCAAGCAGGGCAGTCACTACGAGCTGCCGATCGCGCTCGCGGTGCTGGCCGCTAGCGGTCAAATCGCCGAAGGCGATTTGATGAAGCGATGGTGCGCGGTCGGCGAGCTGTCGCTCGACGGGCGCGTGCGCCCCGTGCCGGGCGTGCTGGCGATGGCGGCGCGGGCCAAGGCCGAGGGCTTCGCGGCGATCATGGTTCCCGAGGCGAACGCCGAGGAGGCGCGCGCGGCCGGGATCGCCGTCCTGCCCGTGTCCGATCTGCGCGAAGCCGCGGAGCTCGCGGGAGGGGCGAAAGCGCGTCTGCGTACGGAGGCCGCACGGGTCGTCGCGGACGCGCCCGTGCTGGAACTGTCCGACGTCCGCGGTCAAAACGCGGCCAAGCGCGCGCTGGAGCTCTCCGCGGCGGGCGGCCACAATCTCCTGTTCGTCGGCGCGCCCGGAACCGGCAAGTCCATGCTCGCCCGGCGCCTTCCCGGAATCCTGCCGCCGATGACGGCCGAGGAGGCGCTCGAGGTCACCATGGTCCAGTCGGCCTGCGGCCGCGCCACGCCGGGGCTCGTGAAGGAGCGGCCCTTCCGCGCGCCGCATCACGGCAGCTCGGCCGCCGCCCTCGTCGGCGGCGGCCCGTTCTCGCGCGCCGGGGAGGCCTGCCTCGCCCACGGCGGCGTGCTGTTTCTCGATGAGCTGGCCGAGTTCTCCCGGCCGGCGCTCGAGTCCCTGCGCCAGCCGCTCGAGGACCGGCGCGTCAGCGTCGCGCGCGCGCGCGACGTTCACGAGTATCCGGCCCGCTTCATCTTCGTCGCCGCGGCCAACCCCTGCCCCTGCGGGTGGCGCGGCCATCCGCGTAAGAAATGCGCCTGCACACCCGGCCAGACCGCGCACTATCTCGCTCGCCTGTCCGGGCCTCTCATCGACCGCATCGACCTGCAGGTCGAGACCGCGGCCGTCGCTTTCGAGGACTGGGCGCGCGCGAAACCGGCGGGCGACGATTCGGCGCGCGTGCGCGAGCGCGTCGCGGCCGCGCGCGAACGCCAGCACAGGAGATGGGCGGGGTCTTCGTCGCCGCTCAACGCCTTCGTCGACGCCGCGACGTTTCGTCGCGGGGCCGACGTGCGGCCCGAGGCGCTCGCCGCTCTCGCCGCCGTCGAGCGCAAGACCGTGCTGTCGGCGCGGGCGCTGGACCGGGTCACGCGCGTGGCGCGCACGATCGCCGATTTGGCGAATCACGATTCGGTGGGAGCCGGCGCCATTTTGGAGGCCGCTTCGTTGCGCGGCCTCGACCGTCTGCGGTCGAATCTGGAGGCAGTCGCTTGAAAAAACTAATGGTCGTCTTCGCGATCCTGTACGGGACCTACTGGTACGCCAGCAGCCGTTTCAACTTCGCCGACACGCTCGTCTACGCGCACAAGAATCCGCAGGCGAAGTGGGCTCCCGCCGCCGACTATTACGTCGGCCTCGTCTACTATCAGCGCGCCGAATACCCCAAGGCCCAGGAAGCGTTCACCCAGCTCCTCACCGACTACTCCACGGGGCCCTACACCGGGCCGGGGCTGCGGCGCCTGGCCTCGGCCGCCGAGGAGAACCGCGACTGGGAGACCGCGCGCCAGTCGCTGACGCGCTTCATCGAGGAATTCCCCGACGACAAGGAGCGCCGGGCCGCCGAGCAGAAGCTGGAGTACATCAAATTCAAATGAAGACCCTTCCCGCGTTCTCCCGCATCGTCTCCGAGGCCATGAAGCTCAAGGGCCTGGGCTTGCGGGAGCTGTGCCGCCAGGCCAAGCTCGATCCGTCCTTCCTGTCGAAGGTCTTGATGGGCAAACGCAATCCGCCGTCCGACGAGGAAACATTGCGGAGGATCGCCGAAATCTTGGAGACCGACGCGGTCGGGCTGCTCGTCGCCGCCGGCCGCATTCCGTCGGAATGGCGTTCGCTCACGACCAACAGCGAGCTCCTTCGCCGCGTCGACGCTTTGGCGTCCTCCGCCGTTTCACGGACTCCCCAGCCGCAGCCCTCGAAATCCTTCGCCGCTCACACGCCCGCCACCTACACTCGAAAGCCCTTCAACGAGGAACTGCTCTAGCTCGTGGCGGTTCCGGCTTGGACGGAGCGTCAGCGCCGCGCGGTCGGCTTGAACGCGGGAGCCGGTCCGTACCGCGCGTTCGACGTCGCGCGCGAGGAGCGCCGCTGCGCCGAGCTGGGCGCGAACGTCATCGTCCGCGGCGACCCGGAGTACCCCGATCTTCTCGCCTCGATCTACGATCCGCCGCTCGTGCTTTACGTCCAAGGCCGTCTGGCCGGCGGTCCTCCCGTCGCCGTCGTCGGCACGCGCGCGCCCTCGATGTACGGCCGGCGCATGGCCCGGACTTTGGCCGGCGACGCCGCCCGCTCCGGCCTCACCGTCGTCAGCGGACTGGCCCGCGGCATCGATTCCGAGGCCCATCTGGCCGCGCTCGGGGCCGGGGCTCCGACCTGGGCGGTGATGGGCACGGGCCTGGCCCGCGTCTATCCCGCCGAGAACCTGGGCCTGGCGCGGCGGATCGTCGCGGAGGGGGGCGCGGTGATCTCGGAGAGGCCTCTCGACACGCCGCCCACTCGGGACGCGTTCCCGCGCCGCAACCGCATCGTGTCCGGCTTGTCCTGGGCGACCGTAGTCGTGGAGGGCCGCCATCAGTCGGGCGCGATGATCACCGCGCGCTGCGCCCTGGAGCAGGGCCGATCCGTTTTGGCCGTTCCGTGTCCCGCCGACTCGGTTTTGGCGGAGGCTCCGAACACTTTGCTTCGGGACGGCGCGGGACCGGCGCTCGAGCTCCAAGACGTCCTCGGGGCTCTTCCCGACGGTCATCTTTTGCAGGCCAGGAAGCTTCCGCCCCGGCCGGCGTCTCAGGCGCTGCCGCCGACGGAAGAAGAGGCCAAGATCATGGCTTTGCTCGGCTCCGACGCCCTCTCCTTAGATGAACTGGTACAGCTGTCAGGACTTGACACCACGCTTATTTCCTCTATAATGTTCGGTCTAGAGTTAAAGGAAAGAGTAATCTCCGTGCCTGGACAACGATATGCCCAAAAAGAAGCCTGCCGCTGAGAAAAAAGTCGCTGAGAAGAAGCCCGCCAAGACCAAAGCCGCGGCGCCCGCGCCTGAGAAGGCGGCCGCGCCCGCAAAGGCGAGCAAAAACAAGCGCACGGGCCCCAGCCTCCTGGTCGTCGAGTCTCCGGCCAAGGAAAGAACCATCTCCCGCTTCCTTAAGAACGAGTTCGTGGTCAAGTCGTCCTTCGGCCATGTGCGCGACCTGCCGGTGCGCAAGATCGGCGTGAACGTCGAGGACGACTTCGCGCCCCAATACGTCGTTTTGCCCCGCGCGAAGAAAATCCTGGCCGAGTTCAAGACCTTGGTCTCCAAGGCCGCCTTCGTCTACCTCGCGACCGACCATGACCGCGAAGGAGAGTCCATCGCCTGGCACCTGGCGGACATGCTCAAGCTCAAGGCCGACCAGGTCAAACGCATCACCTTCCACGAGATCACCCCGACCGCCATCAAGGCCGCGATCGCCGAGCCGCGGCAGATCGACGAGAACCTCGTGCACGCCCAGCAGGCCCGGCGCATCATCGACCGGCTCGTGGGCTACAAGCTCTCGCCGCTGCTCTGGACTAAAATCCAAAGCGGCCTCTCCGCCGGCCGGGTGCAGTCCGTCGCCGTGCGCCTGCTCGCCGAGCGCGAGCATGAGATCAAAGACTTCATCTCCGACGGCTACTGGACCTTGACCGCCGCGCTCGAGAAGCCCGGCGCGCCGCCGTCGTTCGACGCGAAGCTCTCCTTATGGAAGAAGGAGAAGGTCGAGACCACCCGCGTCTACGACCTGTTCTCCGAGCAGTACCGCGTCAAGGCGACGACGCTCCGCACCGCCGAAGAGATGGACTCGGTCTCCAAGATCGTCCAGGGCGGCGTGTTCAAGGTGGTGAAGGTCGAGAAGAAAGAGGTGCGCCGCCGTCCGCCGCCTCCGTTCTCGACGTCCACTTTGCAGCAGGCCGCCTCTCAGAAGATGGGTTTCGCGGCCGAGCGCACGATGCGCATCGCTCAGTCCCTCTACGAAGGCGTCGACCTGGGCGGCAAGGATCCGGCCGGTCTCATCACCTACATGCGCACCGACTCCTTCTCGATCGCCAAGACCGCGGCCGAGGAATGCGCCAACTTCGTGCAGGAGACCTACGGCGCGGCCTACCGTCCCGCCGAGCCGCCGACGTATCAGACCAAGTCGCGCGGCGCTCAGGAAGCCCACGAAGCGATCCGGCCCACCTCCGTCCTGCGCACCCCCGACGAGGTCCGCAAGTTCCTCAATCCCGATCAGATCCGCCTCTACGAGCTGATCTGGAAGCGGTTCGTCGCGTCGCAGATGATCGAGGCCACCTACGACACCGCCTCGGCCGACATCGAAAACGGCGACTCGCTGTTCCACTGCACCGGCCGCACGCTCAAGAGCGAAGGCTTCCTGCGCGTGTACCGCGACGCCCCGAAGGGCGACGAGGAGCCCGACGAGGAGCCCGAGGAGGAAGAGGGCCGCCTGCCGCCCCTCAAGGAAGGCGACATCCTCAAGCTCGTCGAGCTCAAGCCCGAGGAGCACCGCACGAGCCCGCCCCCGCACTACAACGAGGCGAGCCTGATCCGCGCGATGGAAAAGCACGGCATCGGCCGCCCCTCGACCTACGCGCCGACGATCAAGACCATCGTCGACCGCGGCTACGTTCGCCGCAACATGAAGGACCGCAAGCTCATCCCCACCGAGCTCGGCATCCTCGTGACCGAGAAGCTCAAGGGTCACTTTCCCGACGTCGTCAGCTTGACCTATACGGCGAACGTCGAGGCCCTCCTCGACAAGATCGCCGAGGGCGCGCAGGGCTGGACCGACGTGGTCAAGAGCTTCTACGGGCCGTTCTCCAAGGCGCTCATCGCCGCCGAGACCGAGATGGAGGCCTCGCGCATCGAGCCCAAGATGTCGGACGAGCTGTGCCCGGTGTGCAAGGCGCCCATGCTCATCCGCGAGAGCCGTTTCGGCAAGTACCTGTCCTGCTCGACCTTCCCCAAGTGCAAGGGCAAGATCCAGCTGACGCCCGAGGGCCAGAAGGTCGTCCTCGAGATGACGGGGGAGAACTGCGACCTGTGCGGCAAGCCCATGGTCATCCGCACCGGCCGCAAGGGCAAGTTCATGGCCTGCTCCGGCTACCCCGAGTGCAAGAACACCTTCTCGCTCGACGCCGACGGCAAGAAGATCGAGGGCTCGCGCCCGCTTCAGACCACGCGCCCGTGCAATAAGTGCCAGAAGCACATGTGGCTGCGCGTCGGTAAGCGCGGCTTCTTTCTCACCTGCCCCGGCTATCCAAAGTGTCGCAACCTGAAGCCGGTGTCCAAAGACGAGGGCGAGAAGCTCCGTGTCGAGGGCGAAGGCCTGCGCGCGGCGCAGATCGCCGCTCGCCTGGCCGCCCAAGCGGCCGCGGCGCCTCCGGCCGCGAGCTGACGCCCGGGACCATGGCGACCCCGGATCCCTCGGGACCGTTGCGTCTTCAGGCCGCCCGTTTCCTGACGCACCTGCGCGCCTCCCGGAATTATTCCCCGCATACGCTCAGGGCGTATTCTAAAGATCTGGAGTCGTTTCTCGTCCGCTATCCCGATCTGCCGCCGGCCTCCATCGAGCGTTTGCACATTCGTGCATTCCTGGCGGATCTTCAGAAAGAGGCCGTGCTCTCGCGAGCCACCATCCTTCGCCGTATGGCGGCTTTGCGTTCATTCATCAAATACCTCCGTTCCACCGGCCAGCTCAAGGGCAACCCCGTCTTCGGCATCGTTTTGCCCAAGCGCCCCCGGCCCCTGCCCAAGTTCCTGACCGAAAATGAGATGTCCGAGCTGATGTCCGCCGGCTTCGTCGGCGGACCTGACAAGCTCCGCGACCGCGCCCTTTTAGAACTGATCTACTCCTCCGGCCTGCGCCGCGCCGAGGTCGTCGCGCTCAACCGCGGCGACGTCGACTACCTCGCGGGCACGGTGCGGGTGTTCGGAAAGGGATCTAAAGAAAGAATTATCCCCGTAGGGGATAATGCGCTCAAGTGCCTGCGTGATTCCCTCGCCGCCCGCAAAGGCGACGACAGCGACCCGCTGTTCACCGGCCGCTCCGGCGGGCGCCTCTCCGAGCCCGGCCTGACCTTCATCCTCGCCCGCTGGGTCAAGGCGAGCGCCCTCAAGAAGAAGATCACGCCCCACGTCCTGCGCCACAGCTTCGCGACCCACCTGATGAACCGCGGCTGCGACATCCGCCTCGTCCAGGAGATGCTCGGCCACGTCAGCCTGCAGACCACCCAGATCTATACGCACGTCTCGTTGGAACGGATGAAAGAAGTCTACGCCGGCTCCCACCCCCGGAGTCCCAAGTGAAGCCTGACACCCGCTCCCAATGAAGGACAAAATCGAGCTCTTGATGGAGGAGACGGGCTGCGACCGCGGCGAGGCGGAGCTTGCGCTTGAGATGTGCGGCTACGAGGTCGAGGAGGCGGTGCGGCGGATTCCCCGCCTGCTCAACGACATCTGCGCGCTCAAGGGCAAGTTCGTGCGGCCCGCGGGGAACCAGCACGGGCTTTTCCTCGTGGTACTCAACCTCAAGAGCCGCCAGGTCCTGCGCGCGCGCGCGGTCATGTCCTACGATCCGGCGGTGTGCGCCGTCGGGCTCGACGAGGATTGGTTCCTTTTTGAGAAGCATCTCTACGGCTGCCGCCTGTGGGACGGGAGCCTGCCCGCCGAGAGCCTGGAGGTCGAGCAAAGACTCGCCGCGCATTTTCGCGCCGCGGACCCCGAGGTCTTCGACCGCCTGCGCGCCGCCAATCCTCAGGAAGCCACGGACGCGCTCGCGGCGCCGTTGCGAGCGCACTTCCACGACCAAAGCCTGAGCGTGCGCATCAAGAAGGACATCCTCGACCTCGGCCAATTCCAGTCGCTGCGCAAGGTTCCGGCCCCGGCCGCCCGCCGCGGAAGGACCGGCGCGGGCGCTCCGCCCGAGGAGGATTTGCTGGTTCTCAAGATCACTTTGGAGGAGGACCCCGCGGGCATGCCCGCCGGGGAGATCCACGCGGGCGACATGGTCTTCGCCCGCATCGTCGACGGTCGCGACATCGCTCAATATCTCGCGCGCCTGTTCGGAGGACTCACCGCCTCGGGGCCGGTGCCCATAGAAGTTCCCGTCGAGGCCGTCGAGACCAACGCCGAGGGGACCTTGGCTCGAGTGCGCTTCGCCGTCGGAGTCGCGGGCGACGCCACCGTGCCGACCGATCGCCGGCTCAGAGCCGCGCGCGGCGGCGCGCAAGGAAGAGACGACGGATCATGGTGGAAACGCTTTTTTAAAGGTTAGATTGTCGGTGGGGCCAGACCCCGAAGGAGATGTCATGCCAGCTTTAGTGGTCGTGGGCGCCCAGTGGGGCGATGAAGGGAAAGGCAAGATCGTTCATTATCTGGGCTCGCAGGCCGACTGGGTCGCGCGCTATCAGGGCGGCAACAACGCCGGGCACACCGTCGTCTTCGGCGGGCAGAAGTACGCCCTCCATCTGACGCCCTCGGGCATTTTGGCCAAAGGCTGCAAGAGCGTCATCGGCAACGGCGTCGTCGTCGATCCGAACGCCTTCATCAAAGAAGTGAAGATGCTGGAGAGCCGCGGCATTAAAGTGCGGGGCCGTTTATTCCTCAGTCTCGCCGCCCACGTGATTCTTCCGTACCACATCTACGTCGATACGCTTCGCGAGGAGGGGGGGCGCGGCATCGGCACCACCAAGCGCGGCATCGGCCCCTGCTATGAAGACAAGGTCGCGCGCATCGGCGTGCGCATCGCCGACTATCTCGACCCCGAGTCCTTCAAGAAGCTCGTGCGCAAGAACCTGAAAGTCCGCGCCGCCGAGCTGTCGAAGGTGAAGCCCCTCAAGGAGATCGAAAAGGAGGTCTTCAAGGACTACGATCGCCTGCGCCGCTTCCTGGCGCCCTTCGCCGCCGACGTGTCCCTTCTGCTCGACGGCGCGGTCAAGAAGCGCAAGCGCCTCCTGCTCGAAAGCGCCCAGGGCTCGATGCTCGACTTAGACCACGGCACGTATCCCTTCGTCACCTCCTCCAACCCCGTCGCGGGCGGCGCCTGCGCCGGCGCCGGGATCGGCCCGACCGCGATCACGGCGGTCATGGGCGTCACAAAGGCTTACACGACGCGCGTCGGCCTGGGGCCCTTCCCGACCGAAATCGACGGCCACGTCGCCCACTACGTGCGCGAGGTCGGCAAGGAGTACGGGACCACCACCGGCCGGGCCCGCCGCATCGGCTGGCTCGACGTCCCCCAGCTCAAGGCCGCCATCCGCATGAACGGCATGACCGCGGTGACCATGACCAAGCTGGATACCTTGACCGGAGTCCATCCCATCAAGGTCTGCGTGGGCTACAAACTGGGCAAAAAGCGCCTGGCCGACTTCCCGGTGTCTCGCCGCGATCAGCTCGAAGTCGAGCCCATTTACGAATCCTACCCCGGCTTCTCCGGCGACCTGACCAAGGCCCGGAAATTCTCCGACCTGCCCCGCGGGGCGCGCGAATACGTGCTCGCGGTGGAGAAGCGGCTGGGCGTTCCGATCTCGATCGTGTCGGTCGGGCAGAGCCGCGAACAGACCATCGTTCGCGACGCGAGGCGCCTTTGGGGGTGAGTCGATGGACGGCCCTTGACGGCCGTTAATTTGTATGGTATTATGGCTATGTCATTATGCATAGAACAACCATCATGCTTCCGGAGTCCCTGCGCGAGCGCGCTCTACGGCGCGCCCATGAGGAGGGGGTGTCCCTCGGCCAGCTCATTCGCAACAGCCTGACGTCGACTTTGCTCGGCGAACGTACCGGCTCGGGCGGCGACAGCCTTCTGCGCGACAAAGCCGTCTACCGCGGCCCCGCGCCGAAAGACACGGCGCAGGAGCATGACCGCTATCTTTACGGCGAGCCGGATTGATCTTCATCGATACGGGCGCTTTTCTCGCGCGCCATGTTGCGGAGGATCGACTTCATGCGCAGGCCGTCGCGGGATGGGATCGCCTGGCCCGCGAACGCGCTCCCGCCTTCACCAGCAGCCTGGTCCTCTCTGAAACCTTTACGCTTCTCGCGCGCCGGACGGGCTATGCGTTCGCCGCGGAGCGCGCGCGCTCCATTCTTGATTCGGGGGCACTCACGATTCTTAGGCCCAGCGAGCGCCAGGAGCGAGAGGCGTTGGTTTTGTTCGAGAAATACGCCGACCAAGGCGTCAGCTTCGCCGACTGCGCTTCCTTCGCGCTCATGCGCCATCACCGCATCAAGCACGCCTTCGCTTTCGACCGTCATTTCGCCCTGGCCGGGTTCGACTTGTGGCCGGCGTAGACTTATTGCCGCCGGGCGTTCCATCTTGAGACTAGAATCTTCCGCGTTGCCATGTTAAACTGAAACCGGACATGCCTATCTTCGAGCCCGTCTTTTCCGCGCTCAATGAAGCGGGCGTGCGCTATGTCGTCGTCGGAGGGCTCGCGGTCGTCCTTCACGGGCATCTGCGCGTGACGTCCGACGTGGACATCGTTCTGGATTTGGAGCCGGTCTCCGCGAAAAAAGCCATGGAGGCTCTGAAGAAGCTCGGCTTGAAAGCGCGGGCTCCCGTGGACCCGGTCGCTTTCGCCGACCCCGCCCAGCGGGAGTCGTGGATCGCGGACAAAGGCATGACGGTTTTCAGCTTATATTCCACGGTCAATCCCCTTCTCATCCTGGATCTGTTTGTTCGCGCTCCGATTCCGTTCGAGGAGTTGTGGTCGCGGTCGAAGACGATCGATCTGGGGGGCGTGAAGACGCGGGTGGCCTCGATCGACGATTTGATCGCGATGAAGCGGGCCGTCGCGCGCCCTCAGGATTTAACGGATATCGAGGCGCTGGAAGCGCTGAAAAAACGCGCCGCCATGCGGGACTCCGGTGCCTGACGAAAGCGATTGGCAATGCGGTTGGGAGGACGCCCGTAAGCGGCAATTGACCGCCGGGTTCGACGCCACTCCCGCGCAGCGTTTGGCCTGGCTGGAAGAGATGATCGTCTTAGCCTACCAAGTCCGCGCCCTGCCGCGGCCGGAAAGCTCGCCGATTCTTCTGCGCGACGCGCCGGATTTAAATAAGCGGAAAGAAGGAGGCCTGTGACGCTTTTCTCGTCGAGAAACGCGATCGTCTAGGCAGTAGGTCTTGCGTGACTTCGGTCACGGGCATATACTGGGCCCGGCTCGTCAATCCGAGTTATGCGAGTGCCAATGCCGCGTTGCGCCGGACTTCTCTTCTGGACCTTCCTGGTCCTACCCTTGGGCGTCGGCGCGCAGGTCGTTTCTCCCTCGGCGCTGAACGAGACCGGCGGCACTGTCTCCAACGGCGCCCTGACTTTGCTCTCATCCGGCGGCCAAGCGGTTGCAGGGGACGTTGCGGCCGGGGGAGTTCGAATTCAGGCCGGCTTCATCTATCAGTTGCCTTCACAGTCGACGGCGACTCCAGTGTTGGCGCCGACGGCGCTCCTTTCCTATCCGGCGCCCGGAGCTCTTGAAGTGGAAAGCACGCTTGGGGGTGTCGTCAACGTTCGTGCGATGATCGCCGGAGGCGCGTCGGCTTGGACATTGGCCGTGGCGTCGGGCACGGGAGCCACCTCGGGGTTTACTGCGGTCGCGACCGGGGCCGGCCCTGCCTCCGGGGTGCTGGCGGCTTGGAATACGGCGTCCCTGTCCGGCCGCCACACCTTGCGCCTGACCGCCGTCAACGCGGCCGGGACGGCGGTGAACGCTGCCGACATTTTCATCGGCAACCCGAGCTTCCAATTTGCCGTCGGCCGCAAGGACTCCGATGTCGTCGTCTCGAAAATAAAGAACCCGACCGGCATCGCGATCCGCTCAGACGGGTTGATATGGGTTGCGAGCGCCGGCGAGGACGCATTGCTTCTTCTGACCCCTGCGGGCACCCTCGTGACCGCGGTGGATGGAGGGAACGGGCACGGGCACGGTCACGGTCATGGGCATGATGACGATGAGGACGATAGGCCAGGCTTCAATAGCCCCCAGGGTCTGGCCCTTGACGCTGCGAACAGTCTCTATGTCGCCGACAAGGGAAACAACCGGGTCGTCAAGCTTTCGGCCGATGGCTCGCTGGTTCAGCTTCAGATCGCGAGACTCGATCATCATGGCCGTCCTCGGTCTGGCTCGGGGCCCGGCGAGTTCCACCAGCCCTGGGACGTGGCGGTGGACGGGAATGGGGACGTTTACGTGGCCGACAGCGGCAATCGTCGCATACAAGTCTTCAATTCCTCGGGTGCTTTCCAACGCCAGTTCGGACTCGGGGTACTGCTCTCTACCTCGGAAGTCCGCGGCATCGCGTTGACCTCCGAAGGTCTGTGGGTTTCGGACAAGGAGTTGCAGGTCATTCATCTTTTCAGCCGTGCGGGAAGCCTTCTCAAGACCATCCGCGACGCGGACTCGGTCGTGGGCGAAATATCGCGCATGCGCGGCCTGGCCGCCGACCGGTTCGGGGCACTTTACATCGTGGAGCCCAATCGCGACCGAACGCAGAAGTTCGACCCGTTGGGTAAGGGACTTCTCGCATTCGGAAGCAAGAAGGTGGGACTGTCCAATGCCGATAAGAACGCCAAGCGCTATTTGACCCAGCCCATCGACGCGGCCATGGCTCCGGATGGCTCGATCTGGATCACCGACACGGGCCGCGACCGAATCGCGCGCTACGCTTTGCCTGTTGCGGGCTACGTAGCGGCGGCCTACTCCGCCGGCGGCGGAGCCTCCTCCTCTCCGATCGAGCCGGCCTCGCGTTTGGTGGACCACAAGGATGGAGCGAAGGTCGAGCGCGACGACGGCGCGGGCGTCTTCGTGCCCAAGGGAGCTTTGGCCGCCGATCTCGAGATCTCGGTGGATAGTGGCGACGAGAATCAAGACAAGGAGCAAAAGACCGCCAAGCGCAAAGAAATGAAGGTCACGGCCGTTTCCGAGGAGGTCGCCTATGGCCCCGAAGGAACGATTTTCAGCGCGCCCGTGACCTTGACCTTGCCTTACAACGCGAGCTTGATCGCCTCCCAGGGGCTTAAAGAAGGCGATCTTAAGGTCTACTATTGGAACCCGACGCTCCAGGACTGGGAAGCCATGCCTTCGACCGTGGACAAGGTCGCCAAGACCGTCAGCGCGCAGACCAATCACTTCTCGGCCTACCAGGTGGGTGCTTTAGGAGGCATAGGGGTCGCCGCCCTCGACGACTTCGTCCTCCGCGACGGTTATGCCTTCCCCAATCCGACCCGAAACAGCGCGGCCGTGACATTCCGGCTACAGCCCGGCTCGGTGGATTCGATCGATGTGCGCGTCTACGATGTCGCAGGGCGCAAGGTTCACGCCTCCTCGGATTTCCAGTTTCTGGGCGCCTTCGACGACGGAAACGGCAAAGGCGCGCAGAATACATACGACCATGTTTGGGGCGTGTCCGGAGTCGGTTCGGGCGTTTACACCTATGTGATGACGGCGCGAAAGGCCGGGCAGCCGGACATCCATAAGTCGGGCAAGACGGCGGTCATAAAATGAGGGGACTTCTTATCGTCGCCCTTCTCGCGCCGTCGGCCGTTCAGGCGGCTCAAACCGCTTCGTTCCTTGACGTGGGAGTGGGCGCGCGGGCCCTCTCTTTGGGTGGAGCGGGGACGGCCTTCGCGGACGACGCCACGGCGCTCTACTGGAACCCGAGCCGCCTCGCTCAGGTCGAGAAGCGAGAGAGCGTCTTCAGCCATGCGGAACTCGCCGAATCCACGCGGCTGGACTTCGGCGGCTACGTTCACCCGATCAAGCAAGGTGCCTTGGGAGCGGGTGTTACCTATCTGAGCCACGGCTCGATCTCAGGCCGTGACGGTCAAGGTAGGCCTACGGCGGGGTTCGGAGCCTCTGACGCGGCTCTGGCTTTGGCCTATGCCAGAAAGGAGGAAATAGGCCGGGTGGGCGTCGCTTTGAAATATATTCGCCGTCATATCGCGGAGGCCGAAGCCCAGACCGTGGCCTTCGATGTGGGGCTATCCAAGGCGGGGGATTTGGGTGGTTGGAAATCCGAGATGGGCCTCACGCTGCGCAACGTGGGGCCGGGGTTGAGATATGTGGACCAAAAGAACGATTTGCCTCTGACCGCCGCATTCGGACTCTTATTCAGGAAAGGACATCTCGGGCTCGGGCTCGACTATGAGAATCGCCCGCGCATTGGAGGCAACGATGCGGCGGTGGGCCTTGAGTACGAGGCCATGCCCGGCGTTTATCTTCGCAGCGGCTACGGGACGTTGGGAGCGGCCGAGGGGGGCTCCGGCTTTGACGCGGTCAGAGGTCTGGCTTTCGGGTTCGGCGCCAAGATGGGCTCACTGCGGCTGGACTACGGCATTAAACCCATGGGCGAGCTTGGACGGGCGCATCGGTTCGATGTCGGTTGTCGATTTTGACGTAAGGAGCTAGGACATGAAGAAAGCGATATTTGCGGCGGTGATTCTAGCGCTGGCGGTGTTGCCGGCCAGGGCCGTTCCGAAAATACTCAATTACCAGGGCTTCCTTACCGAGTCCGGGTCCCCCGTCACTGGCACGCGGGACATGACCTTCCGAGTCTTTGCCGCGCCGACGGGGGGCGCGGCGCTATTTACGGAGGTTCATGCCGCTGCTAACACCGTCACCGTCAGCGCTGGGAATTTTAACGTACTCGTCGGGGAGCTCACGGCTGGGGGGATTCCGGTTTCGGTCTTCAACGGCGACGACCGCTATATGGAGGTTGAGGTCGGCGCCGTGATCTTGCCTCGTCAGCGGATCGTCAGCGTCGCATATGCGATCAGGAGCGAAACCGCCTCGGCGGTCAGACCTATGCTGCGCTTTACGCGTGTAAAATTGGCCTCGTCGGGCAGCGATGCTAGTAAAGATGCTCAATGCGTCAGCGAATTGGGCGACGGATATGCGACGGCGCTGATTAGCGAAGTCGCGGCGCTAAGTGGCAACGGGGGGTCTGATCGGCCCAATGTGTTCTTTACCTTTGCGGGAACGTCTGATCTTTGGTCTTATGGGGATGGGAACGCGGGCTTTGATCGCCCCTCGTTGGTGCGCCGAGTCAGCGGCAATGGGCAAATTGCCTGCGTCAATAAAGCGGCTCCCGTGCGTTCTACTCGAACGCTGGTGGCACCAGCGGACGGTGATGCGGCCAAAGATTCCCAGTGCACGGCGGAGTTTGGAGGTGATTATGCTGCGGCGACGGTCTTGGATTTGGCGGCGGCGATCCGCGGGCCATTTGGCGGGAGTGTCGGCGAAATCCCCGTGATTTTTGCGGCTGAGACAGATGTGTTTGACATGGGCGGGACGGGCGGCGTCATTGAACTTGCCTTCTCGAGTAGTCCTCCTGCGCAAGGTCCATTGATATGCATTCGCCGATGAGCCGCTTTGATTTGTGCCAGCGAACTAACCATCGTCCAGGGGGCGCTGTTTCTCGACTCTCGGAAGTTGATTTCCTGTTGGAGAAATGCGATTGTCGGACGCATGGGTCTTGACAATAAAACGGCGCCTGCTATACTCCGAAGGACGTCAGTTCTTGGAGCGACAAACCGGCAAACCGTTCGCGAGGGCGGGGCGCAAAGCGAAGGGCCTCGAAGTCCCGAGGTCGCCTGGCTACCGAAACCAAACATGCTGAATAAAGGCGTGCTCGCACACTTTCGCTCGGCCTCTACTTGCCATAGACGGGACAGAGGGGTTCTATGGTCGGTGGGGCCGGGCCTATTTTTGGCCCTCCTGCTGCTGGCGCCGTCGGGCCGCGCGGAGACCGCGGCCGGTCTTGATGCGCAAGGTGTCGATCCCCGGGCCGCGATCGAGAACTCTTGGGGCCTGGACGTTCGCGACGCTCAGGGCCGTTCCGTCACCCGCGAAAAAGTCCTGGCCGACCTGAAGGGCGCGGCGGTCAAGCGCGCTGCCGCCAACGCCTTCACGAGCTCGTTGCCGAAAGCGCAAACCGTCCTGTCCGCGTTGGAACTGCTGGCCGAGGCCGCCGCGGCTTTCCGCATGGCCGGCGACCTTCTGGCCATCCCGGAGCTGCTGCCCGGCCTGCCGGGAGGGCGTCCCAAGCTCGCCATTCTGTGGTGTCTAGCCTTGGCCGCCGCGACCATGTCCGTCACGTTCTGTTGTCGTCCCCAGACCAAGCTCGCGCTCTCGCGCTCTCGGCAAAGCTCCATCGAAGTTCTCCGCTGTTAACCTACCTCCAACCCCCCTTCTCGCGCTCGGCGAGAAGGCAGACTCGACAACCCAGCTGACAACGTAGTCCCCAGGACCTCGTGCCGGTGACACATTTCCGACACCCCGTCCCAACCGAATAACCGCACTATAGAGGGCTTAATGCATACCCTTGGGTGGAGTGCGTTTTACTATTACGCGCGCGCGCGAAAGAGCGCCTGGACCGCCGTTTGCGGTGCCATGCTCTCTTTGGCGTGTGCCGCTTCTTATGCGCGCGCGGGCGTGCTCGCGACCCCCCTTGCCGCCGACACGGAGTATCCGATCCGGGACGCCCGGGAGTTGATCATCGCCATGGGTACACCCGAGCCCGGCGCGCAGAAGGCCTCAAAGGCCATCCTTGAGCGCGCCGACCCAGCCATGATCGAGAACCTGCTGCGCTACGGCCGCAATCCAAGACGCCGCGACGCAAGCCGACGTGCCGTGGTCCTGATGGGCCGCAAGGCCATTGATCCGCTGTTCGCCTTGCTTGGCGACGCTGAGTTGGGAAATCAAGCGGGGGGACCGTTGTTCGAGATTCTCGGCCCCGGCGATGAAGGCCTCATTCCCGCGCTTTTGGACTGCGCGCGGAAGCTCCCCGCGGTCAAAAACTATTGCCTGCAGGCGGTATTCAAGCTGTCCGGGCGCAAGGCCGCGCCCTACGTTCACGCGCTGGCCTCCGGTTTGACCGACTCCGACGCCGCCGTCCGGCAGTATTGTTCCGCCTCCTTGGCCCGTGTCGGCAAATCCGCCGCCGCGGCGGCGGCCGCGCTACGCAAGGCCGCGAAGGATCCCGACGCCGGGGTTCGCGAGCAGGCCCGCAAGGCGCTGAGGAGGATCGGTGCTTAACCGCTTCCTCGGCCGCTGGACGCTCGCCGTCGCCATCGCGGGGATAGTCTCCGGGTGGGGTGGCCGGGTTCTCGCCGCCGAGCGCACCGTCGGCACCAACGGCACCAGCAGCGGCTACGTGGGGCAGCGCAATACCATCTATGTCCCCGGTAAGGGCTACTGGATATTCTTCAAGGCCAGCAACTCCGACCGCGTCGTCTGGCGCTGGTCGCTGGACGGTCAGGATTGGAAGGCCAAAGACGACGGCGGCAATTGGGTCGCCCAAGCCGACGTGTTTCCGTTCCTGAGCCTGGCGCCCGACGCCGCTTGGGGCAACCCCAGCGTGTGGTACGCCTCCAACCTCAACCGCGTCTACGTCGTGGCCGCGGACGCCACCAGCAACGCGGGCGGAGGCGGTTCCACCGCCAATGGCCGCATGGGCGATGGGTCTGGCAACAAGGTCTTCATCCGTTGGGGGACGCTCAACACGGACGGCTCGATATCGTGGGATACCGCGGGCATCGTGCGTCAAAGGATGACGGTGCGGGCGAATACGTGCCAGAGCGTGGCTAACGGCAGCAACCAGACTTGGGATCCGCAGGCCCAGCGCTCCGCCGTCATCGTCTACTCCAGTTCCACGGCGACGGGCCTTGAATATGTTTCCGTTTTTGCGGACGCTAATCGCAACCTGGCCCCGCTTGAGGGTATGGGCGTCGTCGGCCTCATGAACCTGACGCGCGACGTCACGGGTTACCTCCACACGGCGGGAGACACAACTTATGGCGGCGCCAACGGGAATGACGTGCCGCACGTGTATGCGATGTGCTCGGAGGCGAGCGGGGCCAGCATCGACAACAGTCTTCCCGTGATGGCGGGCCCCGCGGCTGTTCCCGTCCTCGATGGTACCAACGCGCGGGTCATGATGTTGGGGCGCGTCGACAACATGCCTACCAATAACGATGGTTCGGACTACGACGGCGGGTTTGTGCGTCTTGATAACAACAGCAACGGTCCGGACGCCAACAACAACAACACGGTCGACACCTTGGCGGGAGGGGGTGACCCCTCCGCCACCGAGATCTCGCTCGACACCTTCAACTCGAACCCCGACATACCGCTTGTTTACGAGCCCCTTGCCGGAGAACTCGACGGCTGGGGCGCGAGCGCGATCAACGAGGTGTCGTTCAGCTCGGCGCATCTGGTCTTTATCAGCAGCGGCGGAGACCTTGCCTACTATCGCCGTAATTCCCAGGCCATCATCACGGGCCCGCTGTGGCTTGACGTCAGCGGGACTGCCGGCGCGGGCGCGAGGCCCCTCTACGAGCCCTCCATTTCCATCGTCTATAAAGGCGCTGAGCCAGATCGCGAGCTCTACATCGCCTATATTTCGACCAACCAAGACCAGCTCAACTATTTCACCTGCGCCTCCACGGTGACGCTCGCGACCCAATGCAGCTTGCGTGTATTCCGAACCGGGACGGACTTGAACAATCCCAAGCTGGGGTTCTGGGGGGAGAAGAACGAGGCTCTCCCCATCATCTGGAGCGACCTCGACAAGACTTACTTCGACAAGATCATCACCTCGACCTTCGCCATCCCGAGCGGCGTCGCCGTCAGCACTGCGGCGGCCTACGACGCTTTCCTGACCCAGCCGAATTACGACGTGATCATCACGGGCAACAACTTCGAGTTGGCCGTCGGCGCTTCGACGCCGACGCCGCGGTTCTTGATCTTGGCGAGCTCTGAGACGCAGAGTGCCGTCACCGTCGGGACGGTGACCTGGATCAGCAAGAGCTTGATGCGGGCCTCGATCCGGCTTTCGACCTTCGTCACGACCGGCTTCGACTACGACATGCGCATCGTCATGGGCGACGGCCAGGAGTATCCGACGCGCCGCGACCGCAACGGCGGCGCCGGCTCGAACGTGTCCTTGCCGTTCCGGCTCAACGCGCCGACGTTCACGAACGTCTCGGACTTTGACATCCCGTCGACGCCGTTGTTCACGTCCGGCGGCGTCGTCTACAACAACTCCGTCACTGGCCTGCTCAGCCGCCAGATACGCATCACCGGGGCCGGCTTCCAGAACTGGACGGGGCAGGGCTCGGCGACCGTCCTTCCCAGCACGAACACGGTCAAGATTCAGTTCCAGAGCTTGGCCACGGGCAATATCGAGCCGGGAATCTCCATCGCCTCGATGAACTACAGCGGTTCGACCGGCGTGGTCAGCTACGTGCAGATTTCCACGGCGGTAGCGGGCGGCCAATATACGATCCTGCTGACCAATCCGTCCTCGGGCACGGCGCTGTCTCCCGCCGGCACCTTCTACGTAACCGTGCCGACCGCGTCGATCACGAGCCCCGGGCCGGGCAACAACCTGGGCTTCACCGTGGTGACCGGCACGGTCGGCTTCAACAACTTCAACCAGACGATCGTCACCAGCGCCTCGGTGCGCATCACCCACCTGGCCACCGGCAAGTCCTGGAACGGTCTCGGCGGCGTCATGACGACCTCCTTCAGCGACGAGGAGGCGAAGTGGAACAAGCTCGCGTTGCTCGCGCCCGGCACCTATTACGCGTTCCCGTTCGACACCGCGAATGCGGCGAGCATCCCCGACGACGGGCCCTACGAGATCACCGTGCGCGCGCAGACGCGCGACGGCGGCATCGGCGATCCTTATAATCCGGCCAAGATCAGCACGGTCTCGATCAGCCTCGACCGCTTCGCCCCGACCGCCGAGATGTCGGTGCCGATCACGTCCCCGACCTTGACCGGCGCGCTGAACTCGGTCTCCTCGATCACTTTCCTCTTCAGCGACGCGGGTACCGGCGTCGAGACCAGCAGCATCATGGTCCAGGACATCGGCATGCCGACCGGCTCGACCGACACCTGGATCGCGTTCACGACCGCGGGCGTACTCAACGGCCAGCCCGGCGTCCAAGTCTGGATGTCGACCGCCGCGCCTTACACGCCTCAGATGTTCTTCCCGGGCGGCCAGGTCGGCGGGACCAACGTCGAGATCAACGGGGGGACCTCGATCAAGCTTCCGCAGTGGCAGAACGGCCGCAAATACGCGATCTCCGCCCGCGTCGCGGACGCGGCCGGCCGCAAGTTCGACACCTCGACCTCCGCCGTGACCTGGCCGGCGAAAACCTCGTACACGACCTTCGTCTACGACACCCAGAAGCCCACCGTGACGGTCACCTTCCCGACCGGCCTGGCCACGAGCTCGGTGACGGCGACGTGGGTGACTTCGTTCGCCTCGATCCAAGGCACGATCCAGGACAACGTGTCCGACACCCTCGACCAGCAGTTCGTCTCGGTCCGCGTGGCGCGCCTGACGGTCAGCGGGCCCGAGACCGTCGACCGCTGGCTCGACCCGCTTAACCTGGACTTCAACAACACCTCGCTCACCGGGCTGACGGCCTACAAGGACATCACCCCGTTCACTTTGTCGGCTCCGGACGCGGCGGATGCGTGGGCGTGGGACATCTCCGGCGCCGCCGCCGCGCTGACCGACGGCCGCATCTACCGCATCGAGGTGTACGGCCACGACGGGGCCGGCAACTCCACCGGCACGGCGTCGGTGCCGATCCGCACCTACTACCTGCGCCTGGACACCACGCCGCCGGTCATCAACACGATTCTCATCTCGACGAGCCCGCTGGCCGACAACGCGGTCGTGATCGGCACCAACGCGTCGGTCGGCCTGTACCAGTCCACGAATCCGCTGAATTCGATCCGCCTGCACTTGAGCGACGGCCCGGGCTCGGGCATCGCCAGCGTGCGCTACAACCTGCGCTACAACGGCATCCTCGGCGAGACGCAGTACGACCAGACCGCGGCCGTCGCCGGGTCCTCGTGGCCGTTCCAGGAGCCCTCTTATATCTGGAATAACGCGACGTCGACCACCGCGGTCTCGTTCCAGGTCGCGCTGGCGACGGGCATCCCGTGGCGCAACTCGCAGGACTACTGGCTCCACTACGAGATCACCGACGTCGCGGGCAACCAGCGTTTGTACGACTGGAACTTCATCTTCGACAGCTCGGCGCCGACGCTCTCCAATCTCAGCTTCCCGACCACCGGTCTGACCTTCGGCGGTCCCTCGGGCACCTTGCCGCACTACATCACCGCCGACGTCAACGACGAGCTGAGCTCGTTCGGCAAGAACGCGGCGGGCGTGCTGTCGGTCGCGATGGGCGTCCAGCGCTTGAGCGACTCGCGCTGGTTCATCGGCACGGGCTGGAGCCCGACGCGCGCCGACCCGCCGGCCACGATCGTCACGGACCCGCAGTGGCGCTTCGGCGACCTCGGCGTGCCCAGCGACACGTTCTGGGAGTCGAAGTCCACCGAGACCTACTTCCTTTATGCCTGGGCCAAGGATAAGGTCGTTTCGACCTACACGAACATCAGCTCGACGGTGACCTTGCTCTCCACGTTCCAGTGGGAGGTCCAGCCCCCGAGCTCGACCCTCGTCTCGCCGTCGACGAGCTTCAACAACGTCTGGTTCTCCTCGAGCGCCGGCTGGAACGGGGCCGCGCAGATCTCGTCGCTGACCTTCATCGTCACCCGGGTCTTCGACCGGCCGACGTCCGGCATCGGCTTCGGTACCAACGCGACCTGCAATATGAACGGCGGCCCCGGGACGCCCGGCGCCGTGCCCAACATCTGCGCGGAAGAAGTCGAGATCCAGGAGACCGCCACCGGCAAGTGCTGGGACGGCGTCTCGTTCCTGACCTCGGGCGCCACGTGCGGCACTCCGCCCGCGTTCCGCGCGATGACGGTCGCCGGCTCGAGCTATACGTATGCGACGCAGATCGGCGTCGTCGGCAGCCTCTGGGAGTCGATGGTCGACGGCGGAACCTACCGCATCCGCGTGCGCGGCAAGGACGCCGCGGTGGACGCGACGAAGTTCTGGGACCCGAACATCGAGGCGCCCGGCAACCCTGCGGACTGCAACAGCGTCCTGCTCAGCACGACCAACGTCCGCTGCATCCGCATCGACAAGTCGGCACCCGCGACGACGATCACCAACCCCGTCCACAACGCCAGCATCGCGGCGCCGGTGGCGGCCGTCGCCGGCGCCGCGACCGACGCGGGCTCGGGCGTGGGCAAGACCTTCGTGATGATCTGTCAGGACGCCTCGGGCAACCCCGATCTGACCAAGTGCTTGACCGGAGACCCGACGATCGCCCCGACGGCCGCGTCGGTGTTCACCGGCCCGCCGAACTGGTTCGAGCGGCCGGCGGGCGCGTCGTGGAGCTTGAACACCAGCGCCGTCACCGCCTGGACCGTCGGCGTGTTCTATCACGTGATCGCGCGCTCGACCGACGTGGTCAACAACCAGGAAGTTTACGCGCCCGCCGCGGCCGCGAACTCGAGCCACGTCCGCGTTCAGATCGTGGCGCCGGGCTCTTCCGCCGCCATCGTGCGGCCCTCGGGCGCCGATGTCACCTATCCGTTCTACAAGCCGACCGTCCTGACGACGATCACCGGCACCGCGGTCGGCAACACGCACGCGGAGGTCCGCATCTTCGAAGTCGAGAGCAGCTCGTACTTCAGCCCCTCTTCGACCTGGATCAGCATCAGCACGTGGGTGACCAGCCCGATCGGCGCGTTGATCAACGTGGTGCCGCCGAACGACTGGCTCTACGCGTTCCCGGGCGCGGGCCTGTGGCGCGTCAACCACAACTACACGGTCGACGTGCGCGTTTGCGCCAATCCCGACGCCGACGGGGCCGCCTGCTCGGGCATCCTCGACACGAAGACCTTCGTCATCGACTCCTCCGCGCCCGTCAACGCCGTGACGCATCCGGCCGTCGCCTACGTCAAGGCGGCCCAGCTCGCGACGATCTCCGGCACGGTGACCGACCCGGGCGCGCCCGCGCCCGCGCCGCCCGGCCTCGACGCCGCGAGCGTGTACTTCAAGGTCATCCGCAACAAGGACTCCTTCGAGTGGACGATCGGCGCCTCGACCTTCGTCGCCGTCGGCGACAACCTGGCCGCCACCGACCAGGGCGGCGGTCTGTTCGAGTACACGACGACCTACCTGTCCGGCGAGCGGATGTTCGAGGACGGCTATCTGTACCACGTGAACCTGTTCGCCACCGACAAGGCGGGCAACGCCGGCAACATCACCGGCACCGCCTTCCTTTATGACGTCTCCGTGCCCACGGCGGCCATGACGGCGCCGTTGTCCACCGCGACGATCAACTCGCTCGCGACGATCGCGGGCACGGCGCGCGATCCGAAGCCCGCGAGCTTCGGCAGCGCCCCGTCGGGCCTGGCCGGCATCGACGTGCTCGTGCAGAAGCTGTCCAACGGCTCTTACTTCAACGGCACGAACTTCGGCGCCGCCGTGCCGACCTGGCTGACGGCGACGGGCTTCTACGAGTCGGCGCCGGGCGCGAACTCGACGTGGACGTATACGAACGCGAACCTGGACGCGGCCTTGGTCAGCGGCCAGTACTCGATCGCGGTGCGCGCGCGAGACCTCGCCGGCAACATCCAAAACGTGTTCACGGCCGTGAACTCCTCCTTCACGATCGCGGTGGACAAGGACGCGCCGACCTTGGCGATCACTCAGCCGAGCCTTCCGGCTTACACGGCGATCGGGGCGAACGCGATCGGCGTCCAGGGCACGGCCTCCGATCCGCTGGTCAACGGCACATCCGCCGGCCTGATGCTGTCCGGAATCGACATCCAACTGTGGTACCTGGTGGGGAGCACGAGCTGGTACTGGAACGGAAGCGTGTTCGCGGCCGCTTTGGACACGGCCAACGCCAGCGGGACTTCCTGGACGATGTTCAACATCCCGTCGATCGCCCAGTACGCGGCGCCCGGCGACACGGTGTTCTACACGCGCGCGCGCGTGCACGACGCCGCGGTCCTCGGCGACGCCGCCGCCACGTCGTCGGGCAACGTCAGCGGCTACACGGCGATCACGTCCTTCATCGTGGACGCGACCTTGCCGATCGCGACGATGACGAACGTGGTCAACGGCTCCTACGTGGGCTCGCTGGCGTCGCTGACCGGCACGCACGACGGGACCTTGTCCGGCACGCAGAAGGTCGAGGTCCGCATCACGACCAACCCGGCCACCGGCCCCGACTGGAACGGCGCCGCCTACACCTTCGCCGGCGTTCCGGTCTGGAACAATGCCGGCCTCGCGGGACCGAACTGGACCCTAGCCGGCGTGTCCGGCGCCTTCAACGACAACGTCCTCTATAAGATCTTCGTGCGCGCCACCGACAACGTCGGCAACGTGCAGTCGCCGGTCCCGCAGTACGACGTCCATTTTGACAGCACGCCGCCCACGCTCGCCATCTCTTTCCCGGCCGCCCCGCCGGTCAATCCGCCCTACTCGAACACCGGCGAGTCCACGCGCGTGAGCACGTACACGTGGGGCACGGTGTCCGATCCCGGCGCGGGCGCCTCGGGCGTTTCCCAGGTCTGGCTCGCGATCTCCTCGGGCGCTTTGCAGAACGTGTGGTGGAACGACGCCGCCCGCGACTTCACGACGAACCTGTCCTCGATCTCGTGGTCCACCCAGGTGTATCTCGCCGGGACGGGCTGGCAGTACTCCGTCCCCGAGCTTCAGACCAAGCTCGCCGACGGCGTGAACTACTCCGTGTTCGTGTACGCGCGCGACCTCGCGGGCAACACGACCAACTTCGTCGTCGGCCTCCTGCCCGGCGACCCGACGATCACGCACCCGGCGCCGCAGCCGTTCATGTACGACGTGACGCGCCCGACGTCGACTGTCTCGGTCCCCGGCAACGGCTCGGCCGTCAACGCCTTGACGGTCTTCTCCGGCGTCGCGACGGACGCGGGAAGCAATCCGTCGGGCGTGTACCGCACTTACGCGGCGATCCGCCACACCGCCGGCGGCGCGGCCCCGGCCGGTTGGTGGAACTGGGGCACCGGCGTCTTCGACGGCGCCATCCCTGATCCGCCTCCCGCCCCGCCTTCCGCCGCGTGGACGCAGGTCGCGAGCACGACGATCCAGGGCCTCGGTTCGCTCGCCTGGTCCACGGCGGTGCCCGCGGGCATGCTCGAGTCGAGCGCCACGTATCGCGTCGTCTCCGACGCCTTCGACAACGCCACGAACCTCCAGCAGAACCCGACGCCCGTCGGCTCAGGCGCGGCGTTCCGCTACGACACGCAGGTTCCGACCGCGACGTTCACGACGCCGGCGTACGGCGCCTACCGTAACGCGGCGTCCTTGGGCGCGATCGTCGGCACGGCCAACGACGAGCTGACCGGCGCCTCCGGCCTGCAGTCGGTCGAGATCCTGATGAAGCTTCAGACCGCCGAAGCGTACTGGAACGGCGGCAATACCGGCGTCTTCGCCAGCGACTACGACACGGTCCCGGGCACGAAATACGGCCGATGGCAAGTCGTGGGATCCACGTTCAACTGGAGCCAGCTCTTCCCGATCATGACGCCGGCCGAGTCCAAGGCCCTGCGCCTGTGGGTGCGCGCGACGGACCGCGCCGGCAACGTCAGCCCCGTGCCCTCGAACGCCCAGCTCGACGCCGACCAGAACGCCGACGGCAGCCCGGCCCGGCCGTTCAGCTACGACAACGCGGCCCCGATCACCTCGGTGGGCTCGCCGGCGCCTTTGATCGGCTACGCGCCGCCGACGATCACCGGCGCGGCCGCCGACGCCTTCCCGGCCAACGAGCCCAGCGGCGTCGTGGACGTCAAGCTGCGCATGAAGCGCTCGACCGGCGAATACTGGGACCTGTTCTCCTCCACGTGGTCGGCCAGCACCGCCTTCTCCAATACGGGCCTCACCGGGCTCAATCCGTGGTCCTTCCCGTTCCCGGCGGGTACCTTTACGGACGGCTATAAGTTCGACGTGAACTCCCAGGGCGTCGACGCCGCGGGCAACGTCGAGTCCGCGGTCTCGACTTACTCCTTCATCGTCGACCTGAGCACCCCGGTCAGCGGCATCACCTGGCCCAACCCCGGCGCCTTCGTCTCCTCCGCCGCGGTCACCATCCGCGGGACGGCCGACGACCTGTACTGCACGCTTCAGGCCGCGCAGTGCAACCCGTCGCGCCAGTACGAGTCCGGCCTGAGCGGCGCGGGCGTGGTCAGCGTCGCGGTCGCCGAGATCACGGCCTCGACGAACTGGTGGAACGGCGGCACCTTCGGCTCGGGCGTCCCGGTGTGGCTACCGGCTGTCTATGTCGGCGCCTCGAGCGGCACCTGGACCTTCGCCATGCCCGGCGGCGCGCTGACCTCGACCAAGGTTTACCGCGCGGTCGTGCGCGCGCAGGACCAGGCCGGCAATCTCGACATCGTGACCTCGACCAACAGCTTCGTCTACGACGCGGCCGCGCCCGTGTCCGTGGCCACGTCGCCGGTCGGCTTCAACAACCAGATCATGTCGATCTACGGCACGGCGCGCGACGACAACCCGGGCGCGCTCTCGGTCGTGCGCCTGACCCTCCACGAGACCGCGCCGGTGAACCAGTATTGGACCGGAAGCGGCTGGGTGGGCGGGCCGGTGGAGTTCTCCTCCGGCGTGATCGGCGCCTTGATCACCGGCACGACCTATGGCTGGTCCTACGACACGACGCCGGTCGCCTTCGCCGACGACTCGACCTACCCGGTCACCGCGCGCGCGGTGGACCAGGCCGGCAACGTCGAAGCCGCGCACGCAGGCTACGACATCCAGTTCTACCTCAAGGCGCCGACGCCGTCCTTGAGCCTCGTCCAGCCTCCGGCGCCCGACCTCAAGCATTACGGCCCGGCCACGTCGGTTCCCGTCCTCACCATCACCGGCACCGGCACGAACCTGCGTCTGACCAACGGCGTGCGCCTCGAGCTCAAGCGCCTGACCGAGCCGGCGAGCTACTGGTTCGACCCGACCGGCACTTGGGGCAACGGCGTGACGTGGACCGATCTCAATGTGACTCCCGGCGCCCCGCAGACGTGGGGTATCGCGCTGGCCTCGCCGTACATCGTCGACAACGCCTCCTACAGCCTCACGGTGACGCCGGTCAACACCGCCGGCCTGCTCGGCACCGCGGTGTCGCGCACCTTCGTCTTCGACAAGACCTTGCCGACCGCGGGCTTCACGGCTCCCGTCGTCGTCCCGTGCGCGGGCGCCAACGCCTGCTTGAGCTCGATGCCGTCGATCGCCGGCACCGCCGCGGACCCGACGAACACGACGCCGCCGTCGATCCTCTTCTCGGGCGTCAAGGTGCGTCTGAAGAACGCGGTGACCGGCGACTACTGGAACGGCACGGCCTTCGCTCCCGGCCTCTCCGAGATCTTGATCGAGGCGCCCAACTTCTCCGGCACCGGCCCGTACACCTGGAGCACGACGACGCTCGCCGGCGCGGGGCTCAGGGACGGCGAGGACTACGTCCTGTACGCGCACGCGGCGGACAAGGCGGGCAACGACCAGAGCGTCGAGGCCTCGATGGCCGCGTTCAGCTTCGTCTACGACACGACGACGCCGCAAGGCCTCCTGAGCCAGCCTTCCTCAGGCCAGGTGTATCTCAACCTGACCACGATCTCGGGCACCTCGCTCGACCCGGGCGGGGCGAACCCGAACAACAAGTTCTCCGACGTCCAGCGCGTCGAACTGCAGATCCGCGAGCCGCACAACGACATCTGCTGGAACAACGGCACGTCGGCTTTCGACACGGTCTGCCCGAATTTCTTCGTCGCGACCGGCACGAACCCGTGGACGTACTCGAACGGCTCGCTGACCTCGGCCCTGACCTCGGGCAAGCCCTACACGATCACCGCGCGCGGCGTGGACTTCGCGGGCAACGTCCAGGCCTCGTTCACCGCGCCGTTGTCGAGCCGCACGCTCAACATCGACAAGAACGCGCCCAGCGCGGGCTTCACCCAGCCCGCGCAGGGCGTTTCCTATAAATCCACGCAGCTTAACGGCGGCTCGGCCCTGACCGGCACGGCCTCCGACCCCGAGGCGGCGCTGTACCCGGCCAACGACGCCCTGCAGACCGTGCAGAACGTGATCTGGTACGTGCAGGGCAACACGAGCTACTACTACACCGGCGTCGTGAACCAGCCGCCGAGCGCCAACGGCACCAAGTTCTCCTCGAACACGGTCGAGGCCGCGCAGTGGCTGACCGTCACCGCCGGCACGGCGACCTGGCAGGTCCTCTTTACCGCGGCGGATTGGGTCAACGAGCGGCAGTACCACGCGAAGACGCGCGCGCGCGACCGCGCCAAGGACGTCGCCGGCTCCATCGTCGGCAACCTGAGCAACACCTTCACGCAGAACGTGAGCCTCGTGGACTTCAAGGTCGACGACAATCCTCCCATCTCCGTCGTACAGAACCCGCCGGTGACCGGCTTCCTGCACGACCTGAACGCGATCTCGGGCACGTCGAACTCCGACCTGTCCGGCGCGGCCACCTACTACCTGCGCGTCTGGTACGTGGTCGGGGCGAGCAGCTACTATTGGAGCGGCGGCGGCTGGAACACGGGCACGCCCGACGTGCCGGTGCAGTTGCCCGTCACCATCACGGGCTCCTCCGGCACGGTGGCCTGGGACTACCCCGGCACGACCGGGCACTCGTTCCCGACGATCACCCAGGGCGACGGCACGCCGTACGGCATCGCGATCCAGGCCAAGGACAACGCCGGCAACCTGGAGACTCCGACGACGGCGCAGTACGTCCTCGACCAGGTGGGGCCCAGCGTCGTGATCTCCACGCCGATGCCCGCGTATCCGAACTACGGCACGGCGCGCCCGCTTGTCACCGTGCGCGGCACGTCGAACGACTCTCCCGCGGGCGTCGCCAGCGTGTACATCGAGATCAAGGACATCTCCGACTCGCCGACCCTCTACTGGAACGGCTCCTGGACCGCGACGGCCAGCACGGTGCCCGCGGTCTCCACGAACCCGTGGACGTATGCCGCGCCGGCGTGGCTCGACAACAAGCAGTACACGGTCAAAGTCGGAGGAATCGATCAGGCCGGCAACGACTCCGGGCTCGGCGCGCCGGTGGTGTTCAAATACGACGTCAACAAGCCCTCGACGACGATTGCCGTTCCTAATCAGCCGGCATACCCGGCGAGCTTCGCGGGCACGCCGCTGTCGGGCACCGCGCTGGACTGGGTGCTGTTTCCGTCCACGCAGGCCAAGTCCGGCCTGGAGAAGGTGGAGATCGCGATCAGCCGGTTCTCCGACGGCCAATACTGGCAGGGCGGATCTTTCAACGTTCCCGTCGCCTTCCGCACGGTGTCGACGACGACGGTCGACCCCGCCTCGTGGACATACCCGCCGTCAAATCCCGCTGGTGACACCTTGCCCGGTTGGCAGGACGGTGAGAAGTATACCGTCGATCTGCGCTCGACCGACAAGACCGGCAACGTCGAGACGTTGGTCAGCTACACTTTCGACTTCGACGCGCTCGCGCCGACGACGACGATCGTGACGCCGATCGATCAGAGCTACGCGACCGCCTTCGTCCGCTCGACCGGCACGTACAGCTCGGTCGGCTCCGCGCTGACGCAGATGTTGATCGCGGTGCGCAACCCGCTCGGCTCGTACTGGGACGGCTCGGCCTTCGTGTCCTTCAACGCGGGCACCTGCTGGCTCCCGGCGCAGATCTTCGCGTCCTCTTGGTCGTTCACAAACGCGAACCTGTCGAACGCGATCAATATCGGCCAGGCCGTTCCTCTGTCGTATGAGTTCTACGCGCGCGGCATCGACGCCGCGGGCAATGAGAACCGGGGTTCGGGCGTGCCGACCATCGGCACGGGCAAGACTTTGCGCTTGGACTACCACAAGCCGGTCTCGGGCTTCACGTATCCCGGCGACAACACCGCGTTGCCGGGAAACATCACGCCGGTCACCGGCACCGCTGACGACCAGAGCGCGGCCGCGACCAAGGGCATCGGCCTGTTCGAGGTGCGCATGAAGGCCGTGCAGCTCGATGCGGGGAGCAACCCGCATTACTGGGACGGCTCGACGTTCACGGTCGTGGACCAAGGCTTCAACCTGCCCACGACTCTCGGCGGCGCGATCCAGACCGTGCAGACCTTCGCCAGCCAGGGCGGGTCGATCGGCGAGGGCGCCTTCGCGGACGGTTACCGCTACCAGATGATCGCGCGGGCCGAGGACCTGCTCGGCTTCCAGGAGTCGATCTTGTCCACCACGACCTTCATCGTCGACCGCTCCACGCCGACGTCGACCTTGCTGCGCCCGTCCAACGGCAACTGGATCAGCACGGCGACCTTGGCCTTGTCCTCCGGCTCCTTCACCGAGCCTCTCGTCGGCGGAGGCGTGACCTCGGGCCTGTCCGAGGTGCGCCTGCAGATCGAGGACATCTCCGACCTGGCCTCCGTCGCTCACGCGATCCCGGGCGGCAACCGGTACTGGAACGGCACGACTTGGCAGGTCGCTCCGGTCAGTACGACCGCGGTGGTGTACTCGAGTTCGTGGACTTTGTTCAACTTCCCGACCGGCGTGGACATCGTGCGCGGCGACGCCTCGCCCAACGGCCGCCAGTACGCGATCCGCGCCATCGCCACCGATCTCGCGGGCAACGCCGGCGCCTTCCCGAACTACTTCGTCTCGCGCGCCACGATCGCCTTCGACGGCACGCCGCCCAACTCCGGCGTGACCACGCCGCCGGACGGCCTCGACACGACGGTCCTCGGCACGATCACGGGCACGGCCTTGGACCCGCTGATCAACGCCTCGTCCTCGGACGTGAACGCGGTGTATCTCGCGATTCAAAACGACTGCGTGAACGCCGGCAACTTCGATCCCAACGCCTGCTCGTACTGGAACGCGACGAGCAACACCTGGGTCCCCGGCACGCCGGTCTGGAACGCGACCGTTTATAACCCGGCCATTCCCGATTGGCAGTTCCTGTCGGGGACGATCGATTCGAACTTGTTCGTGGGCTCGTATTACATCCTCAGCTCGAGCGCCAGCGACAAGGCGGGCAATACCCGCCCGATGCCCGTCTCCGGCGAAGCGTCCTACTCGCGCGCCCGCTTCCAGCCGCCGGCGGCGGTCACCGCGATCACCGCGCCGACGAACAACCAGTACTACAACATCCTCAACGGCTTCGGCGGCACGGCCAACGGCCCGTACCCCGGCACCGGCCCGGCCATCGCGGTCGAGCTTCAGCTCAAGCGCGCGGATACCGGACAGTGCTGGGGCGTCGGCCAGGGCTGGGTGAGCTGCGTGCCCGCGACCACCACGAATACGCGCACGGTCACTCCCGCGGCGGGGCTGTGGACGTACCCCGTCAACGGCGACTTTCTGCCCGACTGGACCCCGATCAACAACACGACGTTCACTTTGCAGTCGGTGGGCATGAACTATGCGCTCCAGCGCGAGACGCCGGCGCAGCTGACCCAGTTCTACATCGACCGCTCCTCGCCGGTCTCCTCCGTGAGCTTCCCGGCGCCCGGGGCCTTCCTCGCGACGGCGCCGACCTTGACCGGCCCGACGAACGACCCGTTCGCCGCGAACGGCGCCGGCATCAAGACCGTCAAGTTCACGCTCCGGCGCCTGGACACGGGCAACTACTGGAACCACTTGACCAGCACGTGGACCGGGTCGGTCACGCAGAGCACCGCGGTCTACAACCTGATCGGCAACTCGTGGAGCTACACGTCGTCCACCCCGACCTTGACCTGGATGAGCGGCCTGAGCTACACGCTCGACGTGTTCTCCGAGGACAAGGCCGTCGGCGCGGCGAACGGCAACACCGAGATCCCGGCGGCGCCGATCACGTTCAGCTTCGACTCCTCGCTGCCCGGCGTCGCGATCGTGACGCCGACCGCGGCGCCGCCGCGCCAGGCACTCGGCATCCCGGCGACGATCGCCGGCACCTCGGGCGCGACCGCGCCGAACACCGTGAACAAGGTCGAACTGCGTGTCCTGCAGACGGCCGGCGCCGTCTTCGCGAACCCGGCCGCGGCCTTGAACTTCAACCTGGTCAACGGCGACCTGGCCTGGTTCGACGCGACCTACGCCGTGGACTGGACGAGCTGGAACGTTTCGAGCGCGGTGCCCTTCGTCAACGGAGATATCTACGACATCGTCGCCCGCTCGCGCAACCAGGCCGGCACCTACTCGGTGCCGTACGCGACGCGCACGATCACGTACGACAACGCGGCGCCGCAATCCGGCGTTTCCGTGCCGGCCAATGGATCCATCATAAAGACCTTGCCCGCGATCACCGGCACGACGAATGACTATCCGTTGGGCAACCCCGGCGTCGTCGCGCAGATGCGCGCGCGCCTCAAGCGTCTCAGCGACGGCAAGTACTGGGACGGCTTCAGCGCCGGCAACTGGAGCTCGTCCGTCGTCGACCTGGGCCCCGCGCAGGGTGTGACGGTCTTCACCTCGAGTTGGGCCATCGCGGCGATCCGCATCCCGCCGGTCGGCCCCGCCGACCTGATCTCGGGCGTGTCTTACTACCTGACCGTGTCCGGCCTCGACGACGCGGGCCCGAGCGGCAACGGCGAGGCCTGGAACTCGGCGCAGTCGTCGACGTTCACCTTCGACGACTCCGCGCCGCTGGCCGGCATCTCGAGCCCGCTCGACGTGACATTCCGCAACTCCGTGCCCTCGTTCTCCGGCGTGTCCAACGACAACGTCCAGGTCTCCACGGTCCAGCTCACCCTGTCCGACTCGGTGAGCGGCAACTGCTACAACCCGGCGATCAACGCCTTCACCTTGCCCTGCCCGTTCTGGTTCGGCGCGCAGGGCTCGACGACGAGCTGGTCGTACGCCTTCCCGGTCCAGCCTTGGGTGCAGGCCGCGACCTACGTCCTGCGCTCCTCGGCGACCGACCTCGCGAACAACGTGCAGACCGCGCTGTCCTCGGCGGCGTTCACCTTCGACGTGAACGCGGCGACCGCGGGCCTGACCGTGCCGTCCGTGGGCGCGCTCGGCCCGGCTCTCGGCAACATCGCAGGCACCGCGACCGACGCGCCGGCCGGCGTGTACGGCCTGTCGCTGGCGATCTCCTCGGGCGCCGGCCTGGGCAACTGGTACAACGGCGCGACCTTCACCGGCGGCGTCCCGACCTTCTTCTCGACGAGCTCCTACGTCATCGGCGCGTTCGACAACTGGTCGTGGGCGTATCCGTCTCTCGTCGACGGCGCGCTTTACACCTTGCGCGCCCGCACACTCGACCGCGCCGGCAATCAGCGCGATCAGGACTTCGGCTTCCGCTTCGACCGTTCGAGCGCGACGGCGTCCATCACGGATCCCGTGGACGGCGGGTTTAAGACCGGCAACTTCGTGCTGACCGGCGGCTCCAGCGACGTCGATCCCGACGGCGCGGGGCCGCTCGGGGGGACGAACGTCTCGACCGTCTCCGTGTCGATCGAGCGCTTGGACACCGGCCTGTGCTACAACCCGATCGGCAACGCCTTCAACCTTCCCTGCCCGAACTTCATCGCGGCGGGCGGCGCGCCCGGCGCCTGGACGTTCGCGCCCGGGCCCGGCTCGCCGTACCTGACGACGCGCAGCTACCGCGTGACCGCGCTCGCGACGGACAACGCGGGCAACACGCAGACCGTGTTCGGCTCGGGCGTAAGCTCGAACACGTTCACGTACAACACGGGCGTGCCCACGGTCCTGGTCACGGTGCCGACGACGGGCGTTCGCCGCCGCGACCTGACGACGCTCCAGGGCACGGCCAACGACCCCATCCCGACCTCGCTGTCCTTGGTCCAGGTCCGCATCCTGCGCCAGACCGGCGTCAACCGCTTCGCCAATCCCGCCGGCGGCCATCCGTTCGACATCGATCCGTCGGTCGCGCCCGAGACGGCGTGGTTCAACGCGGCCACTGGGTCGATCCCGGCGTGGACGGCCTGGACTTTGTCGAGCGGCCTGCCCCACGTCACCGGCGAGACCTACCGCGTCGAGGCGCGCGCGTTCAACGGCGCGGGCACGATGTCGACGACCTATTCGACGCAGACGGTCGTCTACGACATCGACCCGCCGGTGACCGACGTCCGCCTGCCGATTTCGTTCTCGACGATCTCGGCCCTGCCCCAGCTGACCGGCACGGCCTTTGACCAGCCTGTCACCGCCAGCGGTACGATCGCGAACCTGCGCCTGCGCATCGTGCGCCTGACCGACAACACGTACTGGACGGGCGCCGGCTTCTCGCCCGCGCCGACCGAACTGACGACGGCCGAGGGCATCCAGATCCACGTCTCGAGTTGGACGATGTCGAACACTTTGGCGCTGCCGCCGGCCAACAACACGCCCTCGGGTCTGCAGCACGGCGTCTCGTACTACATCACGACCTCGGGCGTCGACGACGCGGTCCCCGGCGGCAACACCGAGTCGTTCAACGACCCGCTTAAGACGTCGACGGTGACCGTCGACCTCGTCGGCCCGGTCGCCGTGTTCACGGCCCCGAACGACGGCTCGATCATCTCGAGCCTGTCCAAGATCCGCGGCACCGCGGCGGACGCGCTCGCCGGCGTGTCGAACGCGAGCCAGATCGAGGTCGCGATCCAGGAGACGTCGCCGGGCGCCGGCTGCTGGAACGGAACGATCGCGGGCGGCACCTTCACCGCGGCCGGCTGCCCCGTCACGTTTTACCCGTTGACCGGGGCCGACCGGGCGGGGAACTTCAACCAGATCTCGACGTTCTGGGACGTCAACGCGCCTCCGCTGACCTCTCTGTACTCGTACAAGGTCACGGTGCGCGCGCGCGACAATGCGACGCCCGCGGGCAACCTGACCTCGGTGCCGACCACGTCGTCGATCACGTTCTCGTACAACACGAACCTGCCCAGCGCCGCGATCCTCGTCCCGCCCGCCTTGCCGGCGGCGGGGGGCAACCTCGGCGCCGCCTTTACCGTGTCCGGCACCGCCAACGATTCGTTCGGAGTCACGGGAACGTCGATCGCCTACCAGGAAGGCGACACGAACATGTACTGGGACCCGGCGTTCTCGACCTTCTCGTCGCTGACGGCGATATGGACGCCGACGACGGTCCTGACCCCGTCCCCGGCCTACACCTTCTCGACCGCGGCCCCCGTGCCGGCCGCCTCCTCGGGCCGCAACTACAACCTCTTCGTCAAGGCGATCAACACCGCCGGCCTCGAACAGATCGTGCCCGCGATCACGGTCAAGTGGGACACGAGCAAGCCTGCCGCCACGGTCTCGGTCCCGGCGAACAACACGTTCGGCAAGACCTTGCCGAGCGTGACCGGCGTCGCCTCCGACCCCGGCGTGGCGCCCTCGGGCGTCGCCGGCAGCCAGGTTCAGATCAAGCGCAACGCGGCGGGAGACTGCTGGGGCGGCGGGGCGTGGGGCGCGAACTGCACGACCGACGCGTCCTGGCTCGGCGCGGTCGCGGGCACGCCGTGGACCAAGGCGACCCAGCTGCCGGCGGCGGACAACACGCCCGGCGGTCTTCAGGACGGTCTGTTGTATGAAATCTCCGCGCGCGCCTTCGACCTGGCGACGAACACGCAAACGGCGACGACGGCCAACCTCTTCCGCTTCGACGTGTCCTCGCCGACCGTGGCGGTCGCCCTGCCCGCCAACGGCATCCGTTACAGCTCGCTGCCGTTGATCTCCGGCACCGCGGCGGATACCGCGCCCGGCGCGTTCAACGTGGCCTTCCCGCGCGTGCGCATTCACGACGTCACGGTCAACCAGTACTGGGTCAACGGCACGGGCTGGGTGACCTCGGCCTTCCCGGGCTTCCCGGATCTGTGGAACAACTCGGTGGACTCGACCTCGGTCGCGGGCGTCTTCACCTGGACCTTCGACTCCTCGGCGATCCCGTGGCCCGACAGCAACAACAACCTCAACGTCGAGGTCCAGGCGCTCGACGCCGCCGGCAACTACAACATCGTCTCCTCGACCTTCAGCTTCGACGCGACGCGTCCCGCGTCCGGCATCCTGTATCCGCCGGCCGACGGCGTGACCTACTCGACGATGGCGGTCATCAACGGCACGTCGACCGACAACACGTCGCCGATCACGGACGTCGGCATCAAGATGTGGTACCTGAGCGGACCTTCGACCTACTACTGGACGCCGGCGACCCCGCACTGGCAGCTCACCGACTCCGGCTTCTGGTCGGTCAGCGGTTCGGCCGGCCCGCCCGCGACGATCAACCCGTGGACGTACAACTCCGTGCAGATCCCGGACTTCGCCAACCCGGGCACCTTGAACTACGCCTGGAAGGAGGGCACGCACGACAGCGCCAACGGACACGTGTTCAACATCGTCTCGCGCGCGCTCGACGGCGCGGGCAACGCGCAGGTCGTGTTCACGACGCGCACGTTCCGCTTCGACAACGTGCCGCCGACCTCGGCGCCGGTGTCGCCGCTGAACAACTCCGGCTACAGGAGCCTGACCAACCTGTCGGGCACCTCCGTCGACGACGTGGGCTCGGTCGCCGCCGTCTCGCTCTCAATCCTCGACCAGGACACGACGAAGTACTTCGACGGCACCAGCTTCGCGTCCACGCCGGAATTCTGGCTGCCGATCCTGCCGACGAACCTGTTCCCGTCGTCGTGGACGTTTACGAGCGGTTCGCTGGCGTTCTCGACGACGCACCACTACCTGGTCAAGTCGTCGGCGACCGACAACATCGGCAACGTGCAGAACATCGTCGGCTCGTCGCGCTTCCTGTTCGACACCGACCGGCCTAACTCGTCCGTCGTCAACCCGGTGAACCTGACGACCTACGACGACACCAAGATCCTGATCGGCGGCTCGAACGACCCCGGCTTCAGCGCCGGCATCAACGGCTCCGGCGTGGGCGTCGTGCCGACGCTCGGCTGGCACCAGGGCGCGATCGACGTCGTCGTCTTCCGCGACACCGTCCCGCTGATCGTCGGCGGCCCGGTCCTCTTCGGCGGCTGGGACGCGACCGGCTTCTTCTGGAACGGCTCGACCTGGGTGGCCGCGTCGGGCGGTCCGGTCTTCGTCCCGGCGGCCTTCACCGATGCCTTCGGCAATTGGCAGTACGACGGCCTGACCTGCCCGCGGCCGATCCCGACCGATCCCTGCTGGGTGCGCGGCGATCCGTACGTGTCGTGGATTCGCGCGACCGACAATGCCGGCAACCAGCAGAGCGTGATCCAGAACGGCCCGCGCTTCTTCGTCTCGGGCGTCGCGCAAAGCTTCTCGATCAGCCTCTCGTCGGACCCGAGCACCGCCGGTAATGACGAGACGATCACGGTGACCGCGCGCGACGGTCTCGGCGGCACGGGCGGCGTCGCGTCGAGCTACTCCGGCACCGTGCACTTCCTGATGGTCGACGGCACCGGCGGCCCCGAGACCTCGGACGATGATCTGGTTTCCGACAGCTTGCACGGCTTGCCGGCGGATTCCATCTTCGACGCCATCCTCCACAACGGTACGCGCAACTTCACGATTCGCATGCGCAAGGCGGGCGCCCGCATACTGCGCGTCCAGCAGTCGGACAACGCCGCCCTGTTCGGCGTCGCGAACCTGACGATCAATCGCCAGCCCAGCACGCGCGTTCAGCTGATCGCCGACTGCGACCCGCTCGGCCAGCAGGCGGCGCCGGGCGTGGTCACGGTCGGCTCCGAGGGCCGCTCCGGCTCGCCGCGCGCGCGCACCGCGGGCCAGACCGTGGTCTACTGCGCGAACGTGACCGACGACTTTTACAACGTGGACCCCGGTTCGGTCACAACCGTCTGGGTCAGCGACCCCAGCGACCCGAACAACGACAGCGTCAGCCCCGACCAGGCCGTCGCGATCACCGGCTCGGCGAGCTTCAACCGGATATTCGTGACCGCGGACGTCGTCGGCCAGGTCGTCCAATCCACCGGCTCGGGCCCCTTCCCGAACGCGTCGAACCCGGCGACGCCGGTCGTGGTCGTCGGCCAGCCGGCCGACCGCCTCGTAGCACTCCTGCCCAACGACATCCGCGTGCAGGGCAAGTTCGCGGTCGCTCCGTTCGGCAAAATGCTCGGAGCTCAAGACCAGGTGCAGGCCGGCTCGACGATCGCCCTGCGCGTGTTCGCGGTCGATCCGTTCTACAACGACGACACGTCGGTGGCCCTGCCGGTGACGGCCAAGGTCCTCAGCGACGCCTTCACCGGCTCGATCTCGCAGACCTTGCAGCTCGGCACGACGCGCTTCGTCTTCACGCCCGTCGTCGCGGGTACGCAGATTTTTCAAGCCCAGTCCGCGTCGCTGCCGGGCGCGACCTCGAACTACATCACTCCGAACCCGGCGACGGTCTGGTGGGCGCCGCCGACCAAGCTGCAGATGATCGTCGAGGGCCAGGTCGCCGGGCCCGGTAAGCCCGCCTACGACTCGAATCCGACGACCGGCGGCCGCCTGGTCGCAGCACCCGCCCTGCTGACCGCCGGCGTGACCACGACGATCACGCTGAACATGACGGACGACTGGTTCAACGTCGTGAAGGCGACGACGCCGTTCATGCCGTTGACTTCGAGCGTCACGATGCCTCTCGTCCAGCTCGACTTCCTCAACGACCCGAACATCCAACTGCGCGGCCTGGCTCCGAACCCGTATCAGCGCACCTTGGTCGCGGGCACGACGACGATGGCCTTCGTCCCGGTCACGCGCAACGCCGGAATGCAACTGCGCATCACCGACACGAATCTGACCGGCACGTATCTCAGCACGGACACCGTCTCCGGCATCGCGGTTCAGGCCAACACGCCGCTGTCCCTGCTCGTGCAGATGCCCGGCGAGACGTACGCCGAGGGCACGCTCTCCGGCAAGACGGGCTCGCCGTCGACGTTGACGGCGGGCACCGCCTACGGCGTGACCTTGCGCGCGGTCGACCTGTACAACAACCGGGCGGTGGACGGTCGTCAGGTCCTGCTCTCGGCCAACGACCCCTACGCGAGCATCCCGGCGCCGCAGTCGTTGGCCCTCGGCCAGACCATCTTCGCCGGCTTCCTGCCGAGCGCGGCGACCGGCAACCTCGTCGTCAGCGGCGTGGACAACGACGTGCTCTTCCCCGTGTTGACCGGCCAGACCGTGTCGAACGTCTCCGTCATCCCCGGAACGCCGGACCGCATGATCGTGGCTTTGCCCGGCCAGACCTTGGTGCCCGGCAAGAACGTGGCACCCTTCGGCGTCGCGGGCACCGTGACGCAGTCCACCGCCGGCGTGTTCTTCAACGCCACGGCGTACGCGACGGACTCGCGCTACAACGTGGTCACGACGGTCGCCAAGCCGAGCATCGTCTTCACGAGCGACGATCCGTTCGTGCCGAGCCTCGGCAGCGTCGCGATGGCGGCCGGCGCGGCCCCGCTCGGGTCGATTCTCCTGCGCACGGCCGGCACGCGCGTGCTGACCTCGGCCGACGGCGGCGGCGGTATCGCGTTGTCCAACGGCGTCTCCGGCGGCATGACGCTTCTGCCGAATAATCCCACGCGCCTGCGCGTGATGACGCCGACGGAGTCGCGCGTGCCCGGCTCGACGACGAACGGGCGCACGGGCGCCGTGTACACCGCGCAGGCGGGCTTCGTGTTCAACGCGACGGTCGACATCGCCGACTCGTTCTGGAACCTGACGCCCGGGGTCACCCAGCAGATCCGTCTCAGAGCCGACGACGCGTTCGCGGTGATCGTGCCGACGACGCAGGTCGTCACGACGTCGGCCACATTCTCGGTCACTTTGCGGGCCGCCGTTCCGACCGTCCTCACCGCGGAACTCGTCGACGGCCTCTCGACGCCCTCGCTCGCCTCGGACAACTCGACGTCGATCCCCGTTCTGGCCGGCACGCCCTCGCGCCTGCTGACCATCCTGCCCGGCGAGGCCCCGAGCCAGGGCTCGCCGACAGGCAAGTCCGGGACGGCGGGCGTGCAGACGGCGGGCCTGCCGGCCTTCGACGTCCAGGTCGGCGTCGTCGACGCGTTTTTCAACCTGGTGCCGGGTTACCCGCCCGTCGGACAGCTCGTCGTCCAGCTCATCGTCCCGTCGGACCCCTACGCGCCCTCGATCGCGACGGCGGCGGTGAACACGCTCTCGGGCCTGACGCCGGTGATGAAGGTGAACCTGCACCGCGCGGCGACCGGTCATTACCTCGTCGCCTCCGACTTCGGCGGCTCCGGCCTGTCCAACGACCCGCAGTCCTCGACCTTCAGCGTCATCGCGGCGGCCCCGCTGGGCCTGCAGCTGCTGATGCCGGGCCAGACCGCGGTTCCCGGCTCGGGCAACTACCCGAGCGGCGGCGTGACCGGCGCGATCTCGACGCCGACCGCGGGCACCCCGTTTACCGCGACGGTCAACCTCGTCGACCAGTTCATGAACCTCGCGGTGGCCGTCTCGCCCCCGCAGGTGTACCTGAACACGAGCGACACCTACGACATCAACCCGTCGACCTTGGCGCTGACGCTCGGCGGCAGCGCGCCGTTCCAGACGATGACCCGGACGCCGAACCTGGCGCTCGTGACCAAGGCCTCGAACACGGTCGTGCGCGTGTTCCCGCAGGCGACCGTGCCCGACCAGGTGTGCACGGCCAACGGCCCGTCGAACATCTGTCTCGCGTCGGCGCCGGCGGCCGTCACCGCGCCCTTCAAGGTCTTCGCCTCGACGGCGTTCGCGCTCCAGGTGACCTTGCCCGGCGAGACGCAGAAGCCCGGCAAGTGCGACTACCTGCCCGGGGCGGTCTGCCGCCTGCTGGGCCCGACCGAGGGCCTGCCGGGCAAGGACAACACGCCGACCCCGTACATCGTCACCTCGCCGCCGATGCTCGGCGACGTCTGGCTCGTCGACCAGTTCTACAACCCGGTCACCGACCTGCCGGTCGGCCCGAACCAGGACACGAACCCGCCGGCGGTGATGCCCACGGTGAGCCTGAACTTCCCGTTCGACCCCGCGGCCGGCGTCACGCTCGCGCCGCCGTTCGCGCTGCTGATTCTGGGCAACCGCCAATTCAACTTCACGCCGCTGACGACCGCGACGGGGTATACGGTCATCGTCGCGACGATCTCGTCGTCCGCGTCGACGTGGCCCAACGCGACGTCGGCCGGCTTCCCGGTCCATCCCGGCCCGGCCCACCACATCCACTGGAGCGGATTGCCGGCGTCGGTCACGGCCGGCGCCGCGTTCAGCGGCGCGCTCACGATCCACGATCAGTACAGCAACATCCTGTCCACGGGCCCGAACGCCTACAAGAGCAACGTGACCTTCGTCGCCGAGCTCTTCGGCGGCAACCAGGACCCGGCGTTCCTGCCGTCCAACAACGTGACCTTCTCCTCCGGAACGCCGCCCGTCGGTCAGATGACGCTGACGAGCTTCGCCCAGCTGAAGAAGGCCGGCACGCGCACCTTGCGCGCCGAGGAGACGGCCAATCCCGGCGTCGTCAACAGCGAGGTCGCCGGCTTCACCACGCCGACGACGATCCTCGTGACACCCGCCTCGCCCGATTCGATGAAGGCCGCTCCGCTGGACGACACGAGCATCTCCGCCGGCTCGCTGCTGCCCAGCGCGCCGGGCAACACGGCGATCACCGGCCAGTTGACCGACGCCTTCGACAATCCGATCACCGCGGGCGCCACCGTCTACGTCCAGGTCGTCACGGTGTCCGGCGCGACCGGCACGATCACGGTCGGCGGCGAGCCCGTCATCGGCTTCTCGACGACCGTGATCAGCGACGCGTTCGGCCGAGTCGGCGTCAGCACGCCGATCGTATACTACGTTTCCTCGAAGGCCGGCGACTACGCGCGCATCTGGGTCGGCACGATGACGGCTCCGTCGAACCTCGCTCCGTACATCGCCGCGAAGAAGGACATCTCCGGCGCGCTGACGACGATCGGCGGGCTGCCCAGCCAGCTCGTCTTCGTTTCGACGCCGACGTCCGCAGTGGCCGGTATCGACGACGTGGCCGGCGCCGGCGGCCAGTACGTCATCCAGCGCCTGGACGACTTCAATAACGTGACGCGCCAGGGCGACAACTTGATCCAGCTGAAAGTGCCGAACTCGGAAAAGGCGATCCAGACCGCGGCCGGCCGCACGCAGGGCACGAGCAGCCCGCTGGGCGACTATGGCTTCCGCAACGTCGACCTGGGCGTTCCGTCGAACACGAACACGACCTTCATCCCGAACTTCACGATCTTCGACGGCTTCACCGGCGCGGAAACGCCCTTCCGCTTCCACAGCCGCATGAGCTCGTATTCCGGCGCCTCGCCCGCGGTGAACACGGGCGAGGGGTCGCGGCCCGGCCTGTGGACGATCGAGCTGTACCTGACGAGCGGAACCATCGCGCTGAGCCACCAGCTGCGCGTCGATCCCGTCGGTTCCGATCACGTCGGCTTCGCCAACCCCGCGCGCAGCGAGGTGGCCGGCAAGACCGTGGACTTCGGTTCCACTTTGGCCAAGTTCACGCCCCAGATTCAGGACCTCTTCAACAACCCGATCGTCGCGACTCAGACCTACACGGTCAACCTGACGACGGTCACGCGCCAGGCCTCGCGCTACAACGATTACGTCGCGTTCTCGCGCTCGAGCGACGCGGTCAACGGCTCGCGCACGCTCGCGCCGTTCTTCGTGACCTCGACGCAGACGGTCGACATCCCGCTCGGCCAGTATCAGGCGACGTTCTACTACCTCGATACGACGGCGACGACGAATTACTCTCTCATCGGCGGCACGAAGCCCGTCATCGGGCTCACGGCGACCGGCCTGTTCGGACGTAATCAAGGCGTGTTCATCATCCCCGACGTGATCGACCGCGTCGCGCTGTCGACCGGCGTGCCGCAGACCTTGCTCGCCGGGACGACCTCCCAGCCGATCTTCATCGAGACGCGCGACTTCTTCGGCAACCCGTCGCCGGTGCGCCCCGGCCAGGACTTCGGCCTCGGCTACATCGAGCTCGGCGTGAACAGCAACTCCTCCGGCCAGGTCGCGTTCTCGACCGGCGGACAGGCGGGCAACTTCGGACCCCCGCCCGGAGTCGTCAATCTCGAGGTCAACAAGTCGGCGACCTCCTTCTACCTCATCGATACCTTGCTGACGGTCGGCGGCGGCTCGCACACTTTGAGCGCCTCGGGCGTCACGTACCCGAGCTGGGAGGTCGGCTACGCGACCTACGGCGTCAATCCCGGCCCGCCGGCGCAGATCGGCTGGGCCACCCCGCCGCGCCGCCTGATCGCCGGCACGACGGTCCAGTACGAGTCCGGCGTGACCACGAACACCGTCGTCGCGGCGCAGCTGCTCGACCAGTTCGGCAACGTCACGTCGACCTCGTCGACCTTCATCATCCGCTACAACACGATCCTGACCCAGGACCTGTACGCCGGCATCGACCCGACGGCCGTCATCGTCGCGACCTCGCCCTCGGGCTTCTGGACGCCGCTGTTCGGCAACCAGATCGACGTCACGATCCCCGGCGGAGCCGGCCTCACGCAGGGGCCGTTCTATATGTGGGGCCGCCTGGCGGGGGGTGCCACCGTTCAGGCGCAGGCGCAGTTAGGCGGCACGGCGGTGTTCCCGCCGATCACCCAGGTCCATCAGATCACGCCCGGCCGGGCCGTGTACCTTTCGGTCAATCATCCTTACACCGCGGCCAGCCCCCTCAAGGTCGGAATTACCGGTTTGCTGTCCGTCAAGGCGCGAGACCTGTTCGGCAACGTCGCGGCCGGTGACGCCGCCAACGGCAATATCTTCTCCGGCGCGGTCAATTTCGCCTCGAACGGCTCGACGAGCACTGTCTCCTTGCTCGACCTCGGCAGCCTGCCGGTCGGAGCGACCTTCCACAATTTCACTCCCACCGAGGCCGGTTCCTACGTCAACCTCGGTCTCGTCGACACCGTTGTTGAAAATCTGAACGTGCAGGCCACCTACTACCAGGATTCGTCGCTGTTCGGCTACACGAACGACGGCGCGCGCTTCGGCCTGCCGGCGAACCCGGCCCTGCGCTCGGACCCGGACGTGGTCCTCGCCGGCATCATCGTCACGCCCACCGACTTCGCGCCCGAGTCGAACCCGCCGCCGAACGGCCCGATTCCGCCGGCGAAGGTCTCCTTCGGCGTCACGAAGCGCACATTGAACCAGGGCGACGGCAACGTCCCGACGTCCCCGGACCCGGTCCCGATGCTGCGCCTGGACATGCGCGTCTTCCCGTCCGGCCAGCCGCTGATCGGCGAGTTGCAGGGCATGCGCGTATACCGACGAGATCCTGAGACCAATTTCGACACCAACAAGGTCACCGAGGTCGCGCTGTGGCTCGATGATCCCTCGGCGCAGAACGGCCGCTTCGACCCCGTCACCGACATGTTCGTCGCGACCGCCGTCTACAACGGCGCCGGAACCTGGTACTTCGGCACGGCCCCGCCCCCGTACAACCAGACCGCGCTCAACGCCCTGCCGCCGCCGGTGCTCGGCAACCTGACGATCAACGCCGCGCAGAGCAAGTTCATGTTCGTGACGGTCAAGATCGCGTCCTCGGGCTACTCCAACGGCGAGCTGCCGCGCAGCTTCGGCCTCACGATCATCGGCGCCAGCGACATCACGCTCGATCCGGTCTCGCAGGTCGGCGTCGCGTCGAACAACTTCCCGATCAAGACCTCGACGTCGTCGGTCGAGCGCGAGCCCGCGCAGATCAACGTCCTGACCGCCAGCACCAGCGACTACGACATCAACGCGTGGTGGCAGCCGCCGCTGCTGAGCCTGTCCACCTACACTTACGTCAACCAGGGCGCGCTGAACGTCGGCGTGATGCGACTGTCGATGTGGACCGACGGCTTCACCGGCGCGCTCTCGAAGATCACGGTCAACCACAGCGGCACCGGCCTCGACAGCGCGATCAGCAAGGTCAAGCTGTACCTGGACACGCAGTCGAACCAGGTCACGACGCCCGGCGACGGCATCCTGAACTTCTCGATCGACCGCCTCGTCACCGAGGCGACGTTCCCGCCGGGCGAGACCCGTCTGGCCGCGATCAACATCCCCTCGCCGCTCGGAGTCAACGGCACGATCGACGTCGCGACGAAGACCTACTTCCTCGTCTACGACTATGACGCCTCGGCCGAACCCGGGCAGACGCACGGCATGAGCATCTCGAACGCGAACATCGTCCCGCTCGCGGGCAACGGCGTCGTCAAGACGTTCTCGCCGATCGCCTCGACCCAGGTCGTCGTGATGGCGACGCCCGACCAGGTCGTCATGACCGACTGGAACCGTCAGGGCACGAGCACCTCCGCCGTGGCGACGGACGCGATCCCGTCGAAGGTCTCTCAGAACGACAAGAACCAGCCGGTGGCCAAGGTCACCTTGCGCGTCAACTCCGGCGCGGCCGACTGGTCGGGCCTCAAGCTCGACCGCTGGGTGCCGTCGACGATGCTCAGCGGCGGCGGCTACAACTCCCTGCTCGCCCTCAACAACAAGGCCTCCGACGTGACCAACGTGAAGGTGTGGCTCGACCAGGACGGCGACGGCCTGCTCGACATCTCCTCCGACTCGCAGGTGAGCCCGCTCAACGCCGTCGTGCACCTGTTCCCGTCGGCGCCGACCGCCATCCCGCTCTACGCGACCGGGACCTTGGTCGGCATCAACCTCGACGTGATCGGCATCGCGACGATGTTCCCGTCGGACAACCCGTTCCCGAACGACCAGGAGAGCCGCCTCGTCCTCAACGACAACCAGACGAACGAACTGCTCAAGGAGGTCGTCTACTGCCACGGCCTCGACCTGGGCAACAACCGCTACACGAACTGCGACCGCGCCCAGGAGGGCACGGCGGCGCAGGACTACCCGACGGGGACCGTGATCTCCGGTCCGGCGCGCATCCCGATCCAGAGCCTCATCGGCGGCGGCGGGCAGACCATCGACACCGGCAAGAAAGACTACTACGTCACCTTCGACATCAACCCGCTCGCCACGGTGTCGCCGCAGGCCAACATCGGCATCGCGATCCCGACGACGTCGTACTTCAAGATCGCCTCTCCGAAGACGATGGCGACGACGAACGTCGGCGTCCAGCCGCCCGGCCGCTCGATCTCGTTCGTGGCCAACCTCGCCGAGTACGCCGACCTCGTGCGCATGTCCGCGCTCGACTCGATCGACAGCGGGCTCGGCCCGTACCTCCAGCAGAAGAGCACGGTCGCGGTCGCGGTGGTCAATATGTCGGCCGATATCGCCGACGCCTCATGGCGTTGGATGCTGGTCTACGCCACCGGCACGGCCACGCAGGGCGGCTCGATCGCGGGCGACGTGGACGAGACGCAGCTCTGGTTCGACGTCAACAACGACGGCATCTTCAACCCGACCAACGACGTGCTCGTGGGCTCCGGGACGTTCGGCAACTACCAGGGCCTGCCGCTCGTCTCGCAGATCAACTTGTACCCGCCGCTTAAGATCGTGACGGCTCTGCTCGCGCCGCAGCCGCAGCGCTATTTCGTCGCTCTGCGAATGTCGGCCACCGCGCGTCCGACCGACCAGTTCACGTTCCAGCCGCGCACGCTCGGCGTCGACGTGCGGCCGACGTCTTTGCCGACCTTGTCGCCCGTGACCGACAACCCGTTCCTGAACTCGCTGGCCCTGCCCAACAGCTACGATCCCGCCTCGCCCCTGCCGTTCGGCGGCAAGGTCCGCGCGATCATCGCCGCGCCGCAGGTCATGTCGGTCAAGGCGACGCCGTACTTCAGCACCTCGAGCGGCACCTACCCGGCGCCGACCTTGGAGACGGTGATCGGCGTGAACCCGGCCGGCACGGTCGAGCCGGTCTGGCTCGTCAGCTCGACGCAGGGCCTGCCCGTGCCCGCGCTCGGCGCGACGGACTACATGCTCATCGACGGCGAGATCGTCGGCTACACCGACGTCAACCCCGCCGGCACCGGCATCGTCAACGTCATCCGCGGCTACCTGAACACGGTGCCGACCGCGCACTCGACGGGGACGTACCTGGCGCCGCAGATCGAGCAGGGCCAGAACAACCTCGCGGCCCTGCGCCTGGACCTGACGTCGGGAGGCTTCGAGGTCCAGCTCAGCGAGCTCAAGCTCAACCGCTCGCTGCCGCTGGGCCTCAACGGCGACGACCTCGACCTGTCCACGGTCAAGATCTACAAATCGGCCGACGGCGTCTTCCACCGCGACCCGGCGACCGGTCTGAATATCAGCGACGTCTTGCTCGGCGCCTCGTACTTCGGCGCGCCGCCGGAGGCGCCCGGGCGCATCGCGATCGCGCTCAACGACGCGCAGATCGGCTCCCCGGGCTATACGTTGATCACGTCCACGCCGAGCGTGCTCTACGTGGCGTTCGACGTGTCGGTCTCGGCGAAGTTCTCTCACCCGACCTTGACCCCGCCCAACGAGGTCACCGGCGTGAACGTGCCCGACGGCACGCGCTTCAAGCTGACGCCGACGAACGCCGGCCACACGACCGTCTTCGTGGGCACGACGCCCGTGGCGAGCCCGACCTTCGTGGTGGCCCCGACGATCAACACGGTCACGGTCGACTTCGACCAGGTTTCCGGTAACACGGCGTTCCAGAACTCCAAGAACGTCGCCATGCTCCGCCTGCGCCTGCGCACCGACCGGAACACCGCGATCGTCACGCGTCTGAAGATCGACCGCACCGGGGCGAACGGGGCGCTCGACAGCGACGTCAACGTCATCAAGCTCTGGCAGGACGTCGACGGCAACAGCAACTTCACGATCGCCGACTCAACGCCCGGCCCGCTCGGCGACTACCCGAACCTGATCTCCTTCGGAAACGAGACGTTCAGCTCGGCGACGGTGACCCTCGTGCTCAAGAAGCCGATCCTGGTCGGCACGACGCCGTCCGACTACTTCCTGACCTACGACATCTCTCAGTTCGCCGCCGAGGGCAACAAGCTCGGCGTCGCGATCCTCAATCCGAACTACGTCACCTTGCAGGTGCCCAACATAGTGGCCTTCTCCACGCCGACGTTCGGATCGAACCCGCTCCTGACGATCACGAAGGTCATCTCGCAGGTGACCTTCGGCGTCAACGACGTCGCGGCGGGCATCGGAGGCGTGACGCAGGCCCAGTCCAACGTGGCGATGCTGCGCATGAATTTGACGACGGACATCGCTCTGGCGCCGTGGCGCGCGCTGCGCGTCGAGCGCGGCGGCGGCTCGCAGGATACGAACAAGCCTCTCGGCCGGAACACGAACGTCAAGTTCATCCGCGTCTTCAAGGACATCAATCAGAACGACGCGCTCGACCTCAACGACGTCAACATCTCCGAGGTGAACACCACGCTCGTGACCGCGGTCTCGAGCAGCGTCGCGGCGCCGTTCGACCTGGTCGTGACCTCGACGAAGGGCTTCCCCATCGACAACTCGGGAACGGCCGTCGGCGGCAAGATCCTGCTCAACGGAGCCGAACTGATGACCTTCGCCGGCCCCGGCTGCCCGACGGCCTTCACGCCCGGCGTCGACAACGCGACCGGCAAGCCCTGCTTGGCGATCATCTCGCGCGGCGACCTGTTGGGCACCGCCCCGTCGCCGACGATCAACCACTCGGTCGGCGTGCCCGTGCGCAAGGTGGACGTGTACAACCAGGGCAACGACTCGGACGTCCAGGCGCTCGTTACCTTAAATGCGGACCAGTTCATCGGCCCGACCGCGCAGGCCTTCTTCGTGGCCTACGACATCGGCGACGCGGCCGTGCAGAACGATCTGATCAACCTGACCGTGCGCGATCCTTCGTGGATCGTGATGCCGCGCGGCGACGCCGTCCTGCCGTCCTTCCTGACCGGCATCACGCGGATCAACCCGCTCGGCACGGGCTCGACGACCTATCCGTACGTCGGCAGCAACGTCGCGATCAACCCGATCACCCTGCAGGTCAGCGGCGTGTCGCTGGCGCCGTCGGGCGCGGGCCAGGGCGACGCCAACGTCGCGGTCCTTCAGGTGGACATGAAGACCACGTCCGACTTCGTCGCGGTCTCGCAGATACGCTTCAAGCAGCACGGCACGATCACGACCTCCTCGGTCGCGCTCACCGGCGACGGCGACGCGTCCTTCATCAAGGTCTGGCTCGACAACGGCGACCGCGTCTTCACGTCGAACCTGGACACCTTGATCGGCGTGCTGCCGGTCTCGACGGCCGGGGCGTTCTCCAACGGCGTCGCGCTCGTGAGCCTGACCCAGGGCGCGTTCCCGTTCGTGCGGGTGACGACCGCCACGGCGAGCTTCTTCGTCACCGCCGACATCGGCTACATCGACCGCTTGGGCGGGAACACCCTGACGCACACGCTCGGCTTCCAGCTCGAGAAGTTCGTCGACATCATCGCTCCCGACGGCGCGCCCGTCGTCGCCGCGCCGGACCCGGTCAAGCAGCCGCCGATCATCTCGAAGGCCCTGCTGATCGCGCCCCTGACCGTTCCGGGCGTGTCGGTGAGCTCGATGGTTCCGCCGATCATCGTCACGCGCGCCGGCCCCGGCGTCCCGGGCAACGCGCTCGGCTTCCCCGCGTGGGCGAAGGTGGACACGGTCAACTGCAACAACGGCAAAGACCCGGTCAACCCGCGCAACAACATCTGCTACGACGCCAACGCGAATCCGATCCCGGATCAGACCAAGTGGATCTGCCCGGACGGCACGCCGTGGCCCGCGGGCTGCGGCTCCGGCGCCTCGCCGCTCATCGACGTCAACGGAGACGGCGCGCCGGACAACTTCAAGATCGGCGAGAGCACGCGCCCGACCCAGGTCTCTCTGCTCGGCGACGGCACGCCCACGACCGACCTGACCGGCACGGGCATCCTCGACGTCGACATCAACAAGGACGGCATCGTGGACCTGGTGCTTTTCGCGCCCGGCTCCAACAAGCCGCAGTTCCGCATCGGCCTCGACGTCGCCGACCAGGGCAACCTGGCCAAGACCGCCGCCGACCCCGGCCAGGGCCTGGCGCCCTCGGCGTGGGCCAAGAGCGCCGGCTCGCTCAACTTCAACCTGCCCATCGTCGGCACGTCCGGCTACTACCAGGTCGCCGTCGGCCGCTTCTACGACGACCCGATCGGCATCACCCACAAGTGGTCGTCGGTGACGGCGACGAGCATCGCGGGCCTGTCCGCGGCGTCGTACTTCGGCGTTCTGGCCGCCAGCGCGCCGATCACGGGCGCGACTCTGGGCAACCTCGTCCTCGAGGTGCCCAATATCACGCGCATTCTCACGCCGCTGACCCAGGACACCACCTTCTTCTACGTGGACAACTGGACCTCTCTCACCTTGCCCGGCCTCGTCTATGTCGGCTCGGAGATCATGCGCGTCAAGAAAGGCACGATCGCGAACACGCTCGAGGTCGTCTTCCAGTCCGGCGACCCGGCGCCGTTCACCGGCCGCGGCCTGCGCGGTTCCGCGCCGATCATCCACACCGCCGGCGAGCTGCTCTCGGACTCCGGCGCCATCCTCTTCGCCCAGTTCGTCTCGGCGGCGGGCTCGATGTCGCCGCCCCAGCCCATGTGGGTGTACCGCGTCGACCCGGGGGCCCCGACGACGCCCGGCGCGGCTACGCCGCTCGAGCAGGGCAAGGTGATGTACTCGGTCAGGTGGTCTCCGTCCTTGCAACTCGTCTCGGGCGTGGCCGCATACGAGTTCCAGGAGCGCGGCGGCGATCCCAAAGATCTGGCTCAGACCGTGATCTGGCGCACGCTCAACGTCGTCGCCTCGCGCCTGACCACCTACAACGTGGGCGACCCGACCTTCCCCGGCGAGGGCGCGCGCAAGGCGTCGCAGTTCTACTCCTACCGCGTGCGCGCCATCAGCGGCGCGGGCGTGACCTCGAACTGGTCGCCGCTGGCGCAGAGCGCCGGCACGGGCGTGAGCGACACCATCCTGTCCGGCGTCAGCAACTTCCCGAACCCGTTCGACTCGCGCAAAGGCGGCGACCTGGGCATCACGAAGATCACCTACACTCTCAACGCCGACGCGGACGTGACGATCACGATCTACGACGCCCTCGGCTACCTGGTCAAGACCTTGTCGGCGGCTCCCGGCTCCGAGGGCGGCAAGACCGGCATGAACTTCGTCACCTGGAACGGCCGCAACGACGCCGGCATCCTCGTCTCCAAGGGCGGCTACACCGCCCGCATCCGCGCCAAGGCCCCCGGCGGCACCGCCACCGCGATCCGCAAGATCGGCGTCATCCACTGAGTCTCACGGAGAGAGGGTGTCAGGCTTCACTATTAACAATTCTCCATAATGCTGAATTGAAGAGAATTGTTAATAGTGAAGCCTGACACCCACTCACACGAATGACTTGAACGGCCGGGGGGGGACTCGCTATGATCCCCCGGTGAGACTTCGACCGCTTTGCGCGGCCGCCTTCCTCTTATCAGCGGCGATAGACGCGTCCGTGTGCCGCGCTCAAGCCCCCGACATCCTCAAAGCGGCGATCGCCGCCTCCAAGTCTTCCGAGCCGCAGGCCCGCAAGCAGGCCGCCGAGGATCTGGGCGGGACGCGCAATCCGGCGGCCGTCCCGGCGCTCCTGAAGCTGCTCGCCGATCAGCATCCCTACGTGCGCCAGGCCGCGGCGACAGCCCTCGTCTACGTTCCCGATCCTGTCGCCGTCGGCCCTCTGACCGGCGCGCTCAAGGACGCGGAGGCCCCCGTGCGGCACGCCGCGATGCGCACCCTCGGGAAGATGCGCGCCCCCGCCGCCGTGATTCCGCTGGCGGGCGTGCTCTCCGATCCGGACCCGCTCGCGCGCAAGACGGCCGCCGCCTCGCTCGGCGAGATCGGCGCCAAGGAAGCCGTCCCGGCGCTGATGTCGGCCCTCACCGACAAGGACGGCGGTGTGCGTCTCCAGGCGGCCTCCTCTTTGGCCAAGTGCGGCGACCGGTCGGGTCTGTCGGTCGCAATCTCCGCGCTCAAGAGCCCTGATGCGACCGCGCGCCTGCAGGCGGCCGAGACGGCCGGCCTCGTCGGCGACGAGAAAAATATCGCCGAGCTCGAGAAAGCGATCAAAGGCGAGAAAGACGCCAACGCGCGCGGCATGATGGAGTTCGCCCGCGCCCAGCTCAAGTCCCGGCTCAAATCCCCCGTCAAGGTGAAGAAATGAATCTGCTCGGAAAATCCTTCCCCAAGCGCTTCTGCGCGGTCTTCTGCGTGCTCGCCGGGATCGGCTACGTGCCGGTCCTCGTGGGCATTCCGAGCAACGGGATGTTCGCTTCGGTCGAGCGCGTCTGGCACGACAGCACGTTCAACCTGCGCGAGTCGAGCATCAAGACCGGCGATCCGCGCATCATCCTGGTCGCGGCGGACGACGACACGGTGCACGCTCTGGGTTTCCCGCTGCCGCGCAAGGTGTACGCGACCGCGCTCGGCAAGCTGCGCGAGCTCGGCGTCAAGACCGTTCTCTTCGACGTGCTCTTCTTCGAGCCGCGCGAAGGCGACGCGGAACTCGCCGCGCAGACCCGGAAGCACGGCAAGGTCGTCCACCTGTTCGTCGTCGAGAAGCCCGACGAGAATGTTCGTGTGCAGATGGCGATCAAGCCGCTCAAGGACGCGTCGGAGGTCTTGGGCTCGCCGGCCATCGCCTCGCACCTCGACGAGGACGGCCACATCCGCACCTTCCTTCTCTTCAATCCCGAGATCGAGGACCCGATCCATAAGGGGCATCCCGCGGCGTCCCTGCCCGCCGCCGCCGTCGCGAGCTACATGGACAAGACTCTCGAGCAGGTCGAGAAGGAGAATCCTGCGGACCAAGTTCCGATCCCGGTGCTGAATTTCCGGCGCCCCATCGATTGGCCCCGTCATCCGGGCGGCGACAAGAGCGACGTGGTCTACTCGCCCTACCGCACGATCTCGATCCTGGACATAGTCGGTGACAAGCTCTCGAAAGAGCAGAAAGACGCATTGAAGGGTTCCCTGGTCATGATCGGCTCGATCAGCACGGGCTACTTCGACCATTACCCAGGTCCGTTCAATCCCCATACCCCGGGACCGGAATTCCATCTCACCGCCATCGATAACGTCCTCAACGGCGACGCGCTCGCGGCCACGAGCCGTCTGCTCGTGCTCCTGCTGGTGATCGTCGCCGCCTGGCTGCCGTATTTCGTCCTGCGCCATCTCTCCCCGGCGTGGGGCGCGGTCGCCGTCGCGATGACCTTGGCCGCGATGCTCGGAGGCTCCCTTCATCTGGCGGCGCGCGGCACGATGCTCTATCCGGTCGCCCCCGGTTTGGTCATGATCGTGAGCTTCCTCGCGCTCACCGTGCACAAAGTGCTCACCGAGGGCGCCGAGAAACAGCTGATCAAAGCGAAGTTCGGCCAGTTCGTCTCGCCTGAGATCGTCGAGGAACTGGCGAACGATCCCGAGAAGGCCAAACTCGGCGCGCAGAAGCGCGAGATGACCGTGTTATTCCTCGACATCGCGCATTTCACGACGATCTCCGAGAAGATGAGCGCCGAAGATCTCATCGCCTTCCTGAACAAATACCTGTCGGCTCTGAGCACGGTCATCCTCGACCGGCGCGGGACGATCGACAAGTACATCGGCGACTGCATCATGGCGTTCTGGAACGCTCCGCTCGAGAACAAGAATCATGCGACCGACGCGATCATTTCCGCCCTGCACTGCCAGTTGGCGCTCACCGAGCTGAACAAGAACCTCGACAAGGGCCTGCCCGAGACCCCGGCGGTGCGCATCGGCATCAATACCGGTCACATGGCCGTCGGCTTCACGGGCACGGAGCGAAAGCTCGCTTACACCGTCATCGGCGACGAGGTCAACCTGGCGTCGCGACTCGAGGGCGCCAATAAATTCTTCGGCTCCAAGATCATCGTCAGCGGCACGACCTACGAGCAGGCCAAGGGCGCCGTCGAAGCCCGCTACCTCGGCAGGGCCCGCGTGGTCGGCAAGGACACGCCCGTGCCGGTGTACGAGCCGCTGGCTGAAAAGGGCAAGCTGGACGCCGGCTGGACGAAAGCCATGCCCGTCTGGGAGAAGGCGATCACGGCCTTCTACGCCAAGAAATACGACGACGCCCTCTCCGGCTTCGAGGCTTTCGCCAAGCTCATGCCCGGCGACGGCCCCGGCGAGCTCTACCTGAGCCAGTCCCGGGACTACGCGGCCCTGCCCCCCGACGACTGGGACCAGGTGTTCAACCTCACGGCCAAATGAATATTTTCTGGCGGCTGCTGTTCGGACACCTGCTCTGCGACTTCACGTTCCAGACCAACTTCATCAACCGCTGGAAGCGCACGAGCCAGTGGGGCCTGCTCGCGCACTGCGCGATGCACCCGGCCGCCTACCTCATCCTCACCTGGCCGTTTCTCAACGAGTTCTGGATCGAGAACGCGTTCTTCCGACTCAACGGCTGGTCGTGCATCGCGATCATCTTCATCACGCACTACCTCGAGGATTGGTGGCGCGTGTTCACGATCTTCAAGTACGGGATGCCCGACAACACCGTGTTCTTCGCGTGGGATCAGATCATCCACTACGCCGTGATCTTCTCCGTGGCGCCGCTGGCGGCCACGTCGGCGGCCAGCGCGAGCTATTTCCCCGAGAAATGGCCCGTTTTGGGCTGCTTGTTCGTGCTGATCACGCACGCCTGCACCGTGCTGATCTATTTCCTCGAAAAGGACCTGCAGGGCGCGGACTATCCCGGCGACGACGAGAAACATCTCGCGATGGCCGAGCGGCTCGTCCTCGCCCTGTGCTTCGTTTTTCCCACGGCCCTCGGCGCGGGCGTGCTCGCCGCGGGATGGCTGGGCGTGATGTTCTTCCTGCGCCGGCGCCGGCTCTTCGATCTGACGACCTTCACCTTCTACACCGGCGCGACGGTCGCCGTCCTCTGCGGACTGGCGGCGCGCGCCGTTTATTACGCTTAAGGGGCTTCCATGAACGACATTCTGATCCTCTCCGGCTCCCGCACACCCATCGGTTCCATCAACGGCGCCCTGGCCAATTACACGGCGCCTCAGCTCGCCGGCAAGGCGGCCGCCGACGCGATCGCCAAGGCCGGCGTGAACGCCGCCGACCTGGGCGAGGTGGTCCTGGGCTGCGTGATCCCCGCCGGCATCGGCCAGGCGCCCGCGCGCCAGGCCGCGATCGCCGCGGGCATCCCGGTCTCCGTCGGAGCCACGACGGTCAACAAGGTCTGCGGCTCGGGCATGAAGGCCGTGATGATGGCCGCGCAGGGCATCGCGCTCGGCGAGCAGGAGCTCGCGCTCGCGGGCGGCATGGAGTCCATGTCGAAGGCGCCGTACCTTCTCGACAAGGCCCGCTCCGGATACCGCTACGGCGACGCGAAGCTCCTCGACTCCGTCCTGCGCGACGGCCTCATGGACCCGTACGACGGCGTGCACATGGGCGACTGCGGCGAGTTGTGCGCCAAAGAGCACGGGATCACGCGCGAGATGCAGGACGCGTGGGCCGTGCGCTCCTACCAGAACGCGATCGACGCGCAGGCCAAGGGCGCGTTCAAGAGCGAGATCGTTTCCATCGATGGGATCGAGCTCGACGAGGAGCCGGGCCGCGCCAAGCTCGACAAGATTTCCAAGCTCCGCCCCGCGTTTCAAAAGGACGGCACCATCACCGCCGCCAACGCCTCCAAGCTCAACGACGGCGCGGCGGCCCTCGTGCTCGCGTCCTCCAAGGGTGCCGCGGGCAAGAAGCCGCTGGCGCGCATCGTCGGCTGGGCGACTCATAGTCAGGAGCCGAAGTGGTTCACCACGGCCCCGGCCGGCGCGGTGACCAAGCTCTTGAAGAACGTCGGCTGGACGGCCGATCAGGTCGATCTCTTCGAGGTGAACGAGGCGTTCGCGGTCGTCTCGCTCGCGGTCGCCAAGCTCGCCAATTTGCCCCACGAGAAGATCAACGTCCATGGCGGCGCGGTGGCCCTCGGCCATCCGCTCGGCGCCTCGGGCGCGCGTATTCTCGTCACGCTCATCAACGCCCTCAAGCTGCGCGGCGGAAAGCGCGGCGTCGCCGGCATCTGCCTCGGCGGCGGCGAGGCCACCGCGATCGCCCTTGAGCTCGTTTAAGTACTCGTCGGCCCTTACGCTCGAAGGCCTTTCCGCCGTCGTCGAAGGCGGGCGCAAGGCCGCGCTCCCATCCTCGGCCATGCGCAAGGTGGCGTCGGCGCGTAAGTCGCTCGAGAAAATCCTCTCCACGGGTAAACCCGTCTACGGCGTCAATACGGGTTTCGGCGAACTCGCCTCGGTGCGCATCTCTAAGGATCGCCTGGCTCAAGTTCAGCGCAACCTCGTTCTCTCGCATGCCTGCGGCGTCGGCGAGCCGATGTCTCCGGCCGAAGCGCGCGGCATCCTCTTCCTGCGCATTAATGAATTGTCTCGTGGTTATTCCGGGGTTCGTCCTAACTTAGTCCGTCATTTGGCGCGTATGTTGGAAGCAGGGATCGTTCCGTTGATTCCGAGCCGTGGTTCCGTCGGCGCCAGCGGAGATTTGGCTCCTCAGGCCCATATGGCCCTCGCCGTCATTGGCGAGGGGGACGTTATATTCCGGGGCCGTCGCGTTTCGGCTGAAAAAGCGCTGAGGGCCGTCGGACTGAGCCCTTTTGTTCTTGCCGAAAAAGAGGGGCTCTCTCTCCTCAACGGCACCCAGGCCATGCAGTCCGTCGGCGGGCTGGCGCTGTTGGCGGCGGAACGGGTGTGGCGCGCCTCGAACCTCGCCTGCGCGGCGAGCCTCGACGCGCTGACCGGCACGCCTGCCCCTTTCGACGACATCATCTCGCGCCTCAAGCCCCATCCCGGGCAAGCGTCAGCCGCGCGTTCTTTGCGTCGGCTGTTGGCCGGTTCCGAGATCCGGCGCTCGCATGTCGTCGATGATCCGCGCGTGCAGGATTCCTATTCGCTGCGCTGCGCCCCGCAGGTGCACGGCGCGGTGTGGGACCGGCTCGCCGACTCCCGCCGCATTTTAGAAACGGAGCTCAGGTCCGTCACCGACAACCCGCTCGTCGCCGGCGGCCGCGTCATCTCCGGCGGCAATTTCCACGGCCAGGCCCTGTCCTTCGCCTTCGACTCCGCCGCGGGCGCGTTGACCGCGCTGGCCAATATCTCCGAGCGCCGCACCTTCCAGGTCACCGCCGGCGCCGCGCCGCGCCTGAAGCCCTTTCTTACCCGCGATCCCGGCGTCGAATCGGGGTTTATGATCGCCCAGTACACTGCCGCCGCCTTGGCCTCCGAGAACAAGGCCCTCGCGCATCCGGCGTCCGCCGACTCCGTGCCGACCTCCGCCAACAAGGAGGATTTCGTCTCGATGGGCATGTGGTCCGCCCTGAAGCTCAAGAAAATCGTCTGGAACGCCGCCCAGGTCGTGGCCATCGAGCTCGTCTGCGCCGCCCAGGCCGTCGAGTTCCACAGACCGTTGAAGTCGGGTCATGGTGTCGAGGCGGGACTTAAAGTGCTCCGCTCCAAGGTGAAGGCCTCCAAAGGCGACGAGGTCCTCTCGGGAAAGCTCGAGACCGCACGAGAGCTGGTTCTGTCCGGCGCATTCGATGCAGCCGAGATATGAGACTTATCCACAACCGGTGTCCCAAGTGTTGTCGACAACACTAAAACGGCCGGTTGTGCATAACTGAGATGGCTATCGTTCGAGCGGCTCGCGGACGGACGATGTCTTGCAAGGGCTGGCAGCAGGAAGCCGCCCTACGCATGCTCATGAACAACCTCGATCCCGAGGTGGCGGAGCGGCCGCAGGACCTCGTCGTGTACGGTGGACGGGGCAAGGCGGCGCGCAATTGGGCGTGCTACGATGCGATCGTGAAGTCGCTCAAGGTCCTCGGCAACGAGGAGACCTTGCTCGTCCAATCCGGCAAGCCCGTCGCGGTGTTCAAGACGCACGACATGGCGCCGCGTGTGCTCATCGCGAACTCGAACCTCGTGGGCAAGTGGGCGAACTGGGATCATTTCGACGAGCTCGATAAGAAAGGGCTCATGATGTACGGCCAGATGACGGCCGGGTCCTGGATTTATATCGGCACTCAGGGCATTTTGCAGGGCACGTACGAGACCTTCGCCGAGGCGGCGCGCAAGCACTTCGGAGGGACTCTCGCCGGCCGTACCGTCGTGACCGCGGGCTTGGGCGGGATGGGCGGGGCGCAGCCTTTGGCGGCGACGATGAATGGCGCGGCCTTCCTCGGAATCGAAGTCGATCCGACGCGGCTTCGCTTCCGCCTGAAGACGAAATATCTCGATGTGGTCGAGGAGAATTTAGACCAGGCTCTGCTTCGTCTCGAAAACGCAAAGCGTAAAGGGGAGGCGCTTTCAATCGGCCTTCTTGGTAACGCCGCCGAAATCTTGCCTGAATTGGCTCGCCGGCGCTATCCGGTCGACATCCTGACCGATCAGACATCGGCGCATGACCCTCTCTACGGTTATATCCCTGCGGGCCACGACATCGCCTCGGCCGCGGCATTGCGCCGGAAAGATCCCAAGTCCTACACGAAGAAATCCATCGCGTCGATGGGAAAACACGTGTCCGCGATGCTCGCTCTCCAGAAGCAAGGCGCCGTCACCTTCGACTACGGCAACAATATCCGTGCCCGCGCCGTTGAAGCCGGCGTTAAGAACGCTTTTGATATCCCCGGCTTCGTTCCGGAATACATCCGTCCCTTGTTCTGCGAAGGCAAAGGCCCCTTCCGTTGGGCCGCGCTGTCGGGCGATCCTGAGGATATCCGCACGACGGACCGCGAGGTGCTCAAAGCCTTCCCCAAGAACGAGGGCCTCAAGCGCTGGATCTCGCTCGCCGGCCAGAAGGTCGCCTTTCAGGGTCTGCCCGCGCGCATCTGCTGGCTCGGTTATGGCGAGCGCGCCGAGATGGGCGCCCGCCTGAACTGGCTCGTGAAGAAGAGGAAGGTCGGCGCGCCCATCGTGATCGGCCGCGACCATCTCGACTGCGGCTCGGTGGCCTCGCCCAATCGCGAAACCGAGGCGATGCGCGACGGCTCCGACGCCGTCGCCGACTGGCCGATCTTGAACGCGCTGCTCAACACGGCCTCCGGCGCGTCGTGGGTGAGCTTTCACCACGGCGGCGGCGTCGGCATGGGCTACTCGCTGCACGCCGGCCAGGTCACGGTGGCCGACGGCACGAAGGAGATGGGCGCGCGGCTGGAGCGCGTGCTCACCAACGATCCCGGGCTCGGCGTCGTCCGGCATTTCGACGCGGGCTATCCGGCGGCCAAGAATTTCGCGCGCAAGCACCGCTCTCTCAAAATCCCGATGGCGAGGTAACCTGATGGCCAGCGACTTTTCCTTCGACTGCGTGTCCGACGTGGACTTGAATCTCGTGTCCGAAGTGATCGCCGTCGCGATCAAGGAGATCCAGAACCGTTTCGACCTCAAGGCCGCCAACGCGACCATCGAGCTCGTCGTCAAAGACAAGAAGATGATCATCCGCGCGATCGACGAATACAAGGTCGAGCAGGTCTACGACGTCCTGCTGACCCGTATGGCCAAGCGCGGCCTGCCCATCAAGAACCTGACGAAGGCGAAACCCGAGGCGGCGCTCGGCCAGACCTCGCGCATCGACGTGACGATCCAGAGCGGCATTCCGACCGACAAGGCCAAGCTGATGCAGGCCGCGATCAAGGAAAACAAGCTCAAGGTCAACGCGCAGATCCAGGACGGCCAGCTGCGCGTGACGAGCAAGTCGAAAGATGAGCTTCAGGCCACGATGAACGTGCTCAAGGCCGGGAAGTTCGACCTGGATCTGCAGTTCAAGAACTTCAGGTAGCCGCTAACACCTAGCGGCTCCAGTGCTTCTTGGAACGATGGGCGTCGGCGGCCATGTCGTCGCGGTACATCTTCTCGAACTCGTCCCAGCTGATCTGATCCGCGGGGCGCGGCGCCGGCGGGCGCGGGGGAACGAAGCCGCCTGAGGCCATGCCCCGGACGAGGGCCGTCAGGCGTTCGTTCTCCTCGACCAGTCGCTTGAAGAACGGGTTGGCCGACGCTTTTTTCAGATAGTTCTCGGAGCCGCGCCCGGGCTCGGCTTCGAGGCGTCCGATGAACGCGCTGACCTCCTTGACGATGGCCTCGGCGTTGGCGACCTCGGCGGCGTAGTGCGCCTCGAGATCGGCCAGCTCTTTGCGCAGAAGCTCGAAGCGGCTCGCGGGGATGCCGTGATCCTCGATGAAATGGTCCAGGACGGGGAGCCAGGTCTTCTGCGAGTCCACGTTGCGCTGGGCGCGCGCGATTCCCTCCCGGGCGACGCCGAGGCGCGCGCGCAAGGTGCCGATCGGGTCGGCCATCTCGCCGGCGTTGAATGTGACCGCGTAATAGGGCAGCTTCAGCTTCAACCGGGTAAGGTAGTTCGCCGGGTCCTGGCTGAAATTCCAGGCGCCGGCGTCCTCGAATTTTCCGTCGAGCTCATGGTCGATCGCCCAGCCGATGAGGCGCGCCGAGGTCTCGTTGAGATCGTGGTAAAAGGTCGCGAGGTAGAGGTCTTCCTTCGCCGCCCGGCCGTACAAGAGGCCGTGGCCGAGCAGCTCGTGCCCGAGGACGGCGGGAAGCGACTCGCGCAGATAGTCGGGGTCGCCGTCGATGTAGTGGCGGTTGAGGCGGACCACCGGCCGGTTCTCATCCGGCTTCCAATCGGTATAAGCCTGGGCCGCGTAAAACTTTTTGCGGTTGTTGACGAGATAAAGTTGAGAGTCGGGGAAATCGTCAAAATGCACGTTCGCCGTGAGGCCCTCGGCGAGGAACTCCTCGGCGTAGCGCGCGCCGGTGGGCGTGGCGAGCAGGTGCTTGAATGCGTCCATGAGCGCCTGTTTTTCGTCCTCGCGGCCGCGGTCGTCGAGCGTCACGCGCTCGAGCAGTCGGTCGAGCAGCGGGCGGTTGTTGTCCTGAGGAGGGAGATTCGAGGCGTCGCCGCTTCCGGACGGGGGAACCGGCGTTTCGTCGCCGAGCGAAGCGGCCGACATGAAATTGAACTCGAGCGCGTTCTTGCCGTTTTCTCCGGCCAGTTTTGAAATTCCCGCGGATTCGATACCGTGCGCGCGGAGGGCATCGATGACCTTCGCGGTCGAATGCATTCCGGGCTTCACGGACTCGATCTGACGCGGGGTCAACGCGGCCGGAACGAGGCTGGGGACGCTCGCCCGAAGGAACAAGGGGCGAGGCGTCTCCAGGGGCACGGCGCCGAAAGGAGGTTGTATCGACGCGGCCGACAAACCGGGCGTGTACAGGCTCAGCGCGATCGGGTATTCCAACTGAGAGAGAGGCGCGGCCCCGGCGACTCCCGACCCGGGGACCGGGGAAAGCGGGGCCAGCAAAGAGATGCGTTGGGCGGGGGCGGCGACGGCGCCGGCGGCGATGAGCAGGGCCGCCAGCAAGCTTCGTTTCATTCCTAATACATAGTGTAAACGCCTCCTGTAAACGCGGCCAGGGCCCTCGGGGCCGCTTCGGCTGGGTCTTTCGGCCGACGGCGCGGGGGCGCATTTCGTAGAATAGGGGCCGCTATGGCGACTTTGATTCTGAACGCCTCCGAGGTCCTGACCATGGCCGGCCCGGACGGTCCCCGTTCCGGCCCGGCCAAGGGCGGGCTCGGCCTCCTGCGCGACGGCGCGGTGCTCATCGACAAGGACCAGATCGTCGCGGCGGGCCCCAAGCCGGTCGTGCTGGCCCATCCCGCGGCCAAGGGCGCCAAGATCCTGTCCGCCGAGGGCAAGGTGCTCATGCCCGGCTTCGTGGACGCTCACACGCATCCCGTCTTCGCCGCGGCGCGCCTGGACGACTTCGAGGCCCGGGTATCGGGCAAGAGCTACGCGGAGATCGCGCGGCGCGGGGGCGGCATTCTCTCCACCGTCAACGGCGTGCGCGGCTCGAAGGAGGCGGATCTCGTCGCGGGCCTGCGCCTGCGCGCCCACGACTTCATCGCCGCCGGCACGACGACGATCGAAGCCAAGTCCGGCTACGGCCTCGACCTCGACAACGAGCTCAAGCTGCTGCGCGCGATGCGCGCGGTCTCCTCGCGCGGACCGCTGGAGATCGTCGCGACCTTCCTCGGCGCGCACGCCGTGCCCCCCGAGCTCAAAGGCAAGAAGGACGAATTCGTCGATCGCGTCTGCGAAGTCATGATTCCGCGCGTGGGTCAGGAGAAGCTCGCGGTGTTCGTGGACCTGTTCTGCGAGGAGGGCTACTTCGATCTCGGCGACCTCGACAAAGTGGCCGCCGCCGGCGCGAAGGCGGGCCTCAAGCTCAAGGTCCATTCCGAGCAGCTCTCGCGCATGGGTTCGCTCGGCGCGTCGCTCAGGCACGGCGCCGTCACGGCCGACCACCTCGACTGCGTCACGGAAGACGACCTGCCCGCCCTCGCGGCCTCGAAGACCGTCGCCTGCCTCGTGCCCGGCTCGAACTACTTCCTGGGCAAGCCCTATCCGCCCGCCCGCCGCCTGCTCGACTCGGGCGCGGCCGTGGCGCTCGCCACCGATTTCAACCCGGGCACGTGCCCGTGCCACGACATGCGCATGATCGTCTCCATCGCCTGCACGCAGATGAAGATGACGCCGGCCGAGGCCCTGGTGTCGGCCACGATCAACGGCGCGCACGCGCTGGGCCTGGGCGCCACGCACGGCTCGCTCGAGCCGGGCAAGACCGCCGACATCGCCTGCTTCGACGCGGAGGATCACCGCGAGCTCGCCTACTGGTTCGGCGCGCCGAAGACGCGCTGGGTCATGAAGCGCGGGGAGGTCGTGTACAAGGCGTCATGAAGGTTCTCCTCTTCGACATCGACGGGACCTTGATCCGCGGCGGCGGCGCCGGACGCAAGGCGCTCAATCGCGCGGCGTACGAGCTCTACGGGAAGAAAAACGCCTGCTCCGAGCTGTCGCTGGCCGGCCGAACGGACCTGTACAATTTCAGCGAGACCTACCGGAACGCGACAGGCAAGCGTCCGACGCCGGCCGCCGTCGAGAAGCTGCACCGCGAATACCTCAAATTCCTGCCGTACTACGTCCAGTCGGCCCTGCGCACCCGGACCTATCACATCCCGCCGGGCCTGAAGACCTTGCTCCGGCGCCTGAGCCGCGACAAGCGCGTGCTCCTCGGACTCGGCACCGGTAACATGGAGAAGGGCGCGCGCATCAAGCTCGAGCCCTCCGGGTTCAACGCCTACTTCATGTTCGGAGGCTACGGATCCGACGCCTTTCACCGCCACCAGCTCCTCAAGAAAGGAGTTGAGCGGGCCAAAAGATTGGCTCACACAAGTTTTACGTCCAAAGACGTGTACATTATCGGCGACACGCCTTTCGACGTATCGGCGGGGAAGAGGGCCGGCTACAAAACGATCGCCGTGGGCACCGGCTACTCGGAGTGGAAGGAGCTCGTCGCCGCGAAGCCGGACCATCTGGCTCGCGACTTCAGGAAATTAAAGATATGGCTGAACTGGCTCGATTTGAACTGACGGACGCGGCCTCCGCGTCCGCCGTCGCCGCGCGCTGCGCGGCCGCCGCGTCCAAGGTCGCCGCGCTGTCGTCGAGCGCGCGCGCCGCGATCCTGCGCAAGACCGCCGAGAAGATGGAGGCCCAGGCCGCCGAGTTCGCGGCTTTGATCTGCGAGGAAGTCAAAAAACCGTTAAAAGAAGCGCGTCGCGAAGCGGCGCGAGGCGCGTTTACCGTGCGCTGGGCCGGCGAGGAGGCGCGCCGCATCGGCGGCGAGGTTCTTCCGCTCGATCTCGACGCCGGCTTCGAGGGCCGCTGGGCCGTGGTCAAACGCGTGCCGCGCGGGCCGGCCTTGTTCATCACGCCGTTCAACTTCCCGTTGAATCTGGTCGCTCACAAAGTCGCTCCGGCCGTCGCCGCGGGCCTGCCCTTCGTGCTCAAGCCTGATCCGCGCTGCCCGAAAACCGCGGAGAAGCTCGTCTCTCTGCTCGTCGAGGCCGGCTGGCCCTGCGAGGCCGCGATCGTGGTCTCGGGCCCGTTGCCCGCCGCCGAGGCGCTGGTGCGCGACGAGCGCTTCCGCGTGTTCTCCTTCACCGGTTCGACCGCGGTCGGCTGGAAGCTGAAGTCGCTCGCCGTGAAGGCTCATTCCTGCCTCGAGCTCGGCGGCAACGCCGCGGTGTTCGTCGCCGCCGACGCCGACCTGGCCTGGGCCGCCGCCCGCTGCGCGTGGGGGGCGTTCTACTACTCCGGTCAGGTCTGCATCTCGGTCCAGCGCATCTTCGTCGAGAAGAGCGTGCATTCCGAATTCCGCAAGCTGCTCGTCGAGAACATCAAGTGCCTCGTCGTCGGCGACCCGAAAGACGAAAAAACCGACATCGGTCCGCTCATCGACGAAAAATCCGCGCTGCGCGTCGAAGAGTGGCTCAAGGAGGCCGTAGCCCAGGGAGCGAAGCTCTGGACGGGCGGGCCCAGAAACGGCCTGACGATCCCGCCGTCCGTGCTCGAAGGCGTGCCCGCCGACTGCAAGCTGTCCTGCGAGGAGGCGTTCGGCCCCGTGGCCACCCTCGACGCGGTGGCGAGCAGGGAGGAGGCGCTCGAGCGCATGAACGCCTCGAAATACGGCCTCCAGGCCGGCATCTTCACGAATGACCTCGCCTTCGTCCAGCGCGCCTACCAACTGCTCGAGGTCGGCGGGCTCATCGTCAACGACATCCCGTCCTTCCGCTCCGACGCGATGCCCTACGGCGGCATGAAAGACAGCGGCGAAGGCCGCGAAGGCGTCCGCTACGCCATCGAAGACTTCACCGAACCCAAGACGCTCGTGATGAAATCAATCTGAGGGAGCTTATATGAAGCTTGTGGAATGCGTGCCCAACTTTTCGGAAGGACGCGATAAAGAGAAGGTCGCGGCGATCGTCGAAGCGGCGAAGTCGGCGGGGGTGACGATTCTCGACGTGGAGATCGACGCCGACCACCATAGATGCGTTCTTTCGTTTGTCGGCGGGCCGGACGCGTGCGTCGAGGCGTGTTTTCGCGTGGCGAAGAAGTCGGCGGAGACGATCGACCTCACCAAGCACAAGGGCGAGCACCCGCGCATGGGCGCCGTGGACGTGATTCCGTTTATTCCCGTGGCCGGGATTACGATCGATGAGTGCGTGGGTCTGGCGGAGCGATTGGCGAAGCGCATCGGTACCGAGCTCAATATTCCGACGTATCTATACGATCACGCGGCGCGACGGCCGGAGCGCAAGGACCTGGCGAACGTGCGCAAGGGCCAGTTCGAGGGCCTGCGGGACCTGATCGGCAAGGACCCGGACCGCGCGCCCGACTTCGGGCCGAACGCGATCCATCCCACGGCGGGCGCGACGGCGGTCGGCGCGCGTCAGCAAATCGTGAATTTTAATCTTAATCTCGACACCCACGACATGGTCGCGGGTAAGGACATCGCCAAGCGCGTGCGCGCTTCCGGCGGCGGCCTCCCCGCCGTCCGCGGCAAGGAAATCGATCTCGCGGCGCGCAAGCAGGTGCAGATCTCGACCGTGCTGACCGACTACAAGAAGAGCTCGATGGCGACCGTGCTCGCCAAGACGATGATGCTCGCCGAAGAGCACAAGGCCCGCATCAAGAGCACCGAGATCGTCGGCCTCCTGCCGCGCCAGGCGCTGGTCGACTTCGCGCTCGAGACGCTCCAGCTCGAAAACTTCCATCCCGAGGTCCAGATTCTCGAGAACCGCCTCGAGGCGGTCGGCGCGCTCGGCGGCACGGATTGGCGGACCGCGGGCCGGATCATCGGCGAAGCTCTCTCGAACACCGACGCCACGCCCGGCGGCGGCTCCGCGGCCGCGATCTCCGGCGCGATGGGCTGCGGGCTCGGGGAGATGGCGATCGGGATCACGCTCAAGTCGAAGAAGCTCGACGAGGCCAAGCGGCCCGCGCTCGAGGCCGCGCTCAAGACGCTCGGCGGCATGCGCGAGACGTTCGACGCGCTCGCCAAGGACGACGCGGCGGCCTTCGACCGCTTCATGGAGGCGATGTCGCTGCCGAAGGACGATCCGTCGCGCCCCGCGCGCATCCAGGCCGAGCTCAAGCACGCGGCCGAGGTTCCGCTGAAGACCGCGCAGATCGCCGCCGGCGCGCTCGCGACGGCGAAGGCCGCGGCTCCGCTCGCGAGCCCGGCCGTCGTCTCCGACATCAACTGCGCGGTGCACCTGCTCAGGGCCGCGGCGCTGTGCGCGGCCGAGAACGTGCGTATCAATATAGGCAGCCTAAAGGATGCGGCCGCGTCGAAGGATTTGGAAGGGCGCCTCGATAAGACCATGGCGGCCTGCGCATGATGAACTTCTTCGATTATAGGCGGCTCATGGCGGATTACGCCACGTATCACCTGACCGAGGGGAATCAACGCACGCACACGATCGGCATCCCGCTGATCGTATTCGCGGTCGTGAAGTGGACGCAGATCGGCTCGCCGGTCCCGCTCGCGATTCTGGCGCTCCCGGTGTATTTCATGTGGAACCGCCGGGTCGGCTGGCTCATCACGGCGTTCATCGTCTTTTGCGCGGCGCTGAGCCTATTTCTGCCGGGCTGGTCCGCCTGGGCCGCCTTTGTCATCGGCTGGACCTTCCAGATCTACGGGCACGAAGTGTACGAGAAGAACCGGCCCGCGTTGCTCGACAATCTGTCCCACGCCTTGATCGGCCCTGCGTTCGTGGCCGAAAAGCTCGCCGGGAAATGATGACTCCGGCGTTGCGCAAGGCCGGCACGCCCGATTGGACGGCAATCGCCGCTCTCTGCGCCGACACCGGACGTCAGGGCGATCCCGTCGACGACGATGAGCGCGAGACTTTCGCCGAGCATTGGATCGGCCCTTACCGTGAGCTGCGCCCGGATTGGACCTTCGTCGCCGTCCACGACAAGAAGATCGTCGGCTACCTGACCGGCTGCCCCGACACCCTGTCCTTCGAGAAGGAGCGCAGGCGCCTGCTCAACCCGCGGCCGGACTCCCGCCAATTCTTTCCGCATCTCGTGCTCGTGAAGCTGTGGGCCGAGCATCCCGCGCATCTGCACATGAACGTCGCCGCCGACTTCCGCGGCTTCGGCACGGGCGCGGCGCTGATCCGGTTTTTCTTCGCCGACCTGCGCAAGGCGGGAGTGCCTTCGGCCCACGTGATCTGCGGCCCGAGTGCGGCGCCGTTCTGGGAACGCATGGCCTTCCGGACCGAGGCGACGGTGCAGGCCGCGCCCGGCGTGACGCTCAGCGCGATGGCACGCCCGGTCAGCTGAGGGATTTTTTCAGCAAAGGCGGCGCGATGAAGGTCGTGACGATCACCATCGCGACGACGGCGGCGTAAAGCGGCGGCGCGACGACTCCCGCGGCGAGCCCGACCTGCGCGAAGATGAGGCCGACCTCGCCGCGGGGGATCATGCCGAAGCCCACGGCCCAGCGGTTGAGGCCCTTCTCGCGCACGGCCAAAGCGCTGACGATCTTGCCCGCGACGGCGGCGACGATGAGCAGGGCGGACAGGGCCAGAACCGCGCGGTTCTCCGCGGTGGAAGGATTGAACATGGATAGGTTCACTTTGGCGCCGACCATGACGAAGAATACGGGCGCGAAAACGTCCACGACCGGGCGGAGGGTCTCGTCGATGTCCTCCTTTTTATCGGTGCGGGCGAGCAGTATGCCCGCGGTGAAGGCGCCGACGATCATGGCCGTGCCGAGCGCGCGCGCCGCGAGGGCCATGGCGAAGGCGAAGCACAGCGCGGCGCCGACCAGAACGCCGCGCACGCGCATGCGGTGGACGATCTTGACGAGCCCGTCGGCCAGGCGCGGGCCGAGCCACAGCGCGGCGGCGAGAAAGCCGGCGGACATGAGGACCGTCTTGATGACTCCGCTCCACTGTAGCGAGCCGGAGGCCGCGATACCCTGTATCGCCGACAGGATGATGATGCCGAGCACGTCGTCGATAACGGCGGCGCCCAGCACGATCTGCGCCTCCGGGAGCTGTAGTTTGCCCATGTCGGAGAGCACGCGCGCGGTGATGCCGACGCTCGTCGCGGTCAACGCCGCGCCGATGAAGACGGCTTCCATGCCGTCCCGGCCGAGCGCGATCATCAGGCCCCAGCCGAGGACGAACGGGACGACGACGCCGATCGCGGCGACGGCCGAGGCGGTCGGTCCGGCCTTGAGCAGCTGACCGAGGTCGCTGTGGATGCCGGTTTCGAACAGGAGCAGGATCACGCCGATCTCGGACATGAGGGCGAGGGTGGGGTCGTGGAGATGAAAGAAAGTGAAAATGCCCGTGCCGAGGACGACGCCCCCGATGAGTTCTCCGAGGACGGCGGGCTGGCCCAGGCGCTCGGCCAGCTCTCCGAACAGCTTGGCGCTGAGGAGGATGACGAGCAGTTCGGCGAGGACCCGGACGAGGTCGAGTTCGGGCATTAGGAAGACAATATAAGTGAAATCCGGGTTCACGGCAAGGGCGAGCCATGACTTGGAGACATGATTATCTCAAGATAAAACTGTCCTGGGCCGGTGCATGCGGCCGCCGCCACGGCTCAATGACGGAAAGCCGATGGACGCCAAGACGACGGCGGAGAACTCCGAACCGCGTCTAAGCCGTGACGGCGGTCTTGAGACGGTCCTTCAGCGCGTTGAACTGATTCCACAGCTCCTTGGGGAGCTTCGCGCCGAAGGTCTCGTAGAAGGTCTTGATGCCTTCGAGCTCGCCGGTCCACTCGTCGGCTTTGACCGCGAGCAGAGAGTCGAGCGCTCCGGGCGCCAGGCTCAGCCCCTGCAGGTCGAGAGCGTCCTTCGCGGGAACGAAGCCGATGGGCGTCTTCACGGCCTTGCCCGAGCCCGCCGCGCGCGCCAGGATCCACTCGAGCACGCGCAGGTTCTCGCCGTAGCCGGGCCACAGGAACTTGCCCAGCTCGTTCTTGCGGAACCAGTTCACGTGGAAGATCTTCGGCGGCTTGGGGATGCTCCTGCCCATCTCGAGCCAATGGGCGAAGTACTCGCCCATGTTGTAGCCGCAGAAGGGGAGCATCGCCATCGGGTCGCGGCGGACCTCGCCGACCTTGCCCACGGCCGCGGCCGTGCGCTCGGAGGCGACGGTCGAGCCCAGGAACACGCCGTGGTTCCAGTCGAGCGACTCGAACACGAGCGGGGCGACGCGCTCGCGGCGGCCGCCGAAGATGATGGCCGAGATCGGAACGCCCTTGGGGTCTTCCCAGTTGGGCGCGATCGACGGGCACTGCCCGGCGGGCGCGGTGAAGCGGCTGTTCGGGTGCGCGCCGAGCATGGGCTTGCCGTCCTTGTCCTTGAACTCGGGCTTCCAGGGCTTGCCTTCCCAGTTGGTGCCGGAGGCGGGCGGGGCGCCCTCGCCGTCCTCCCACCACACGCTCAGGTCGTCGCCGAGGAGCACGTTGGTGAAGATCGTGTTCTTCTGGACGGTTTTGATCGCCGTGGGGTTGGACTTCGAGTTGGTGCCCACCGCGACGCCGAAGAATCCGGCCTCGGGGTTGCAGGCCCACAGGCGGCCGTCGGGGCCGACGCGCAGCCAGGCGATATCGTCGCCGACGGTCCAGATTTTATAGCCCTTCCCTTTTAACCCTTCGGGAGGAATGAGCATGGCCAAGTTTGTTTTCCCGCATGCCGAGGGGAAGGCCGCGACGACGTACTCGGTCTTGCCGTTCTGCTCGATGCCCAAAATGAGCATGTGCTCGGCGAGCCAGCCTTCCTTGCGGGCCTGCCAGGACGCGATACGAAGAGCCAAACATTTTTTTCCCAACAACGCGTTCCCGCCGTAGGCCGAGCCCACCGACCAAATGGTGTTGTCCTCGGGAAAGTGCAAAATCATCCGTTTGTTGACGTCGAGGTCCGCTTTCGAATGGAGGCATTTCACGAATTCCCCGTCCGTTCCAAGCTGTTCCAGCACCTTCGTGCCGATGCGCGTCATGATCCGCATGTTCAGCACGACGTAGATCGAGTCGGTCAGCTCGACGCCGATCTTGGAGAAGGGGGAGCCGACGGGGCCCATCGAGAACGGGATGACGTACAAGGTATGGCCCTTCATCGAGCCTTTCAGGATTTCGCGCGCCTTCTTGTAGCCCTCGTCCGGGGACATCCAGTTGTTGGTGGGGCCGACGGCTTCCTTCTCTTTGGTGCAGATATAGGTCAGGTGCTCGGTGCGCGCCACGTCGTTGGAGTTCGACCGGCTGTAGAACGAGCCCGGGAACCGCTCTTCATCCAGGGGGATCAGTTGGCCGCGCGCGACGCCGCGCTTTTCGAGCCTCTTTTTCTCCGCTTCCGAGCCGTCCACCCAGACGACGGCGTCGGGGGTGCAGATCTGGGCGATCTCATCGACCCAGGCTTTGAGCTTGGCGTGCTTGATGGTGACCATGTCCCATTTTAGCACGACAACCGGGGGGGTGGATTGACCTAGGTCAAGGCTCCGGCCGGGCTTGTTTCCGGCCCGTTTTGGGTCTATCCTGGGGGCCATGAAACCCCTCCTGTCCCTCCTCGCGCTCCTCCTTGTTGTGTCCGCCCGCGCCGGCGAGCCTCGCCCTCCCGCCGCCGGCCCCGCCGCTCCCGCTCCGGGCGAAGCGGCCGCTCCGGCCGAGGAGCCCCGCTACTACTATCACTCGCCTCAGACCTCCTGGTGGGGGGACGTCGTGTCGCGGCGCGACATCTCGATGACCTCCGACCTCGGCAAGCTCGACGAGATCTGCCTGATCCCTCCGGCGGCCGACTGGATCAGCGACGGCGCGAGCGAGGAAATCCAGAAGAAATACCTGCATCTGCTCTGGCGCGTCGAGTGGTCGATCAGCAACGCCAAAGGCGGCGGCAACTTCGGCGGCCGCACGATCGGCACCTGCGGCGTCAACGCCTACGCGATGATCGTCGGGCTCGGAGACTACAGCAACTTCTTCGTGGGCGGCTTCGACGACTCGATCAAGAAGCGCGCCGGCTACTCCTCCTGCCTGCACTCGAAGTACCCCGTCAAAGGCGCCCCGAAGTACGCCAGCCACGGCAAGACAGTGTCGGCGCCCGGCATCGCGGTCGCCGAGACCCTGAACCTCCTGCTCGGGTCGAAGCATCCCGAGACCGTCCTCGAGGCCCTGTCGGTCATCCGCTCGATCACGAGCTTCGAAAGGTTCCGCGAACGAGTCGAAGCCTTGGTCCGGGACAAGTCCGTGACCGCGACGGTCACGATCAACCCGCCCGACGAGGGCAAGCAGACCATCCCTCTGCGCGTCTACGCGATGGGGACCTTGGCGACGATGGACCGCACCGAGCGCACGGCCAAGCTCCTGGCTCTGATCTGGCACGACGACAAGGAGCCCGAGGAGATCCGCGTGGGCGCGCTGCGCGCCTTCGCCTTCATCTCGGAATGGGGCGGGGTCGCGTTGAAGGTGAACGAGAACCGGCCCGTGATGCAAAAGGCCCTCTATCCGTTCCTGGCGCCGGCGATGATGCTGTTCGCCGTCGAAAACGACAAGAAGGAAGAGGCCGGGGCGAAGGCCAAGCTCAGCCCTCTCGGCGAGGCGGCGTTCTGCCTGGCCAACACCTTCCCCAAGAAGATCCAGATCAAGGCCCGCAAGGGCAAGAAGTTCGACGATCCGGACTAAGGCTTCAGGCGGCGGCGGACCAAGGACGCCCGCAGGGCGTCGCGGTCGTGCGGGCCGAGGTGCTTCTCCGCCAGTAGGTCGAGGTGCGCGGGCTGGGTGGACAAGGTCAGCTCGTTGACGATCGAGAGGTCCGCGGGCAGCTTCCAGCCCAGGGCCAGGCCCAGGCGCAGGCGCGAGAGGTGCTGCTGGCATTCCTCGAAGGAGAGCAGGCGCGCCGCTCCCAGCAGCGCGACCCCGCGGTGCACTTCGTCCTCAAGCCGGACCTTGGCCGACCCGGTTGAGAGCGCCGCGCGCGCGTCCTTCTCCCGGGCGACGATCGAGCCCACGGACTTTTCAAGCGCGGCGAGTATCTCTCCCTCGGTGCGGCCGAAGCCGGTCGCGTTGGAGAGCTGGAAAAAATCCCCGATCACGCGCGTGCCTTCCCCGTACAGCCCGCGCGCGATGAGCCCGGCGCGGCCGAGCGACTCGAGCAGCTTGCCGGCGGCCCCGGTCAGGGTCAGAGCGGGCAGGTGGACCAGGCAGGAGGCGCGCAGGCCGGTGCCGAGGTTGGTCGGGCAGGCGGTCAGGTAGCCCAAATCGTCGCGGAAGGCGAAGTCGAGCACCGAGGACAGGCCGTCGTCGAGACGGTCGACCGCGGCGTGCGCCTCCTTCAGCTGGCGGCCCGGCAGGAGGCAGGCCAGGCGCAGGTGGTCCTCCTCGTTGACCATGACGACGATCGTCTCGTTCTCTCCCACCACGACGCCGCGCTGGGCGGGATGCGCGGCCAAGAGCGGACTCGCGAGATGCCGCTCGACCAGGAACTCCCGGTCGGTCGCGTCCAGATCGCCCATCTTGAAGAACGCCGCGTTCTTGACGCCCGCGAGCCGGATCGACTCGAAGGCGTGATCGAGGGTCTTCTTGAGCGTGTGCGGGCCGAGATGGCCGGGAAACGGGCCGCGCAGGTTGCGCGCCAGGCGCACGCGCGTGGAGAGCACCACCTCGTGCTCGGGCCCGGCGGCCTCGGCCCAGGCGGTCTTGAAGCGCAGCATGTTGTGCAGCTGCAATCTATCGCCTCCCCGGAGTCTTGCCGCGGTGCCGGTAGGCGCCGGCGTGCACGCGCGGCAGGAGGTCCTCCACCTGCGCGCGGAAGTGCTCGTAGCAGTTGGGGCAGCCGAAGCGCCCGCTCTCCTTGAAGTTGGCGAAAGACGTGCGGCAGGTGGCGCAACGCGTCGGATGGGCGCGGCCGCGCAACGTCAGGCCTTGCATGGCCGCCATCAGCGCGTCGAGCGGGTGCTCCGGCTCGAGGCGCGCGGCGCAGTCCGCGCACAGGGCCGTTTTCGTCACGTGATTATGGATCACGGTTTGGACGAGCACGGTGGCTTCGCGCGCGCCGCAGTTCTGGCAGATCACGCGTTAATTATAAGATACCTGCGATGATCCTTCCCGGACTCAGCCGTCCCGCCGGCACGATCTGGTGCATCGGCCGCAACTACGCCGAGCACGCCAAGGAGCTCGGCAGCGAAGTCCCGGCTTCTCCCGTCGTATTCCTCAAGCCCGCGTCGTCGCTGCTTCTCGACGGCGGCGTCCTGCGCCTGCCCGCCGACAGCAAGCGCGTGGACCACGAGGTCGAGCTGGTCGTGGCCTGCGGCCCGAACCCGATGATGGCGGTCGGCATCGACTTCACCGCGCGCGACCTTCAAGAAGAAGCGAAGAAGAAGGGGCTGCCGTGGACTTCGTCGAAGGGCCGGCCGGGCTTCGCGGCCGTCGGCAATTTCGTCCCGCTGAGTCTTCCGGCGGAATTCGAGCTGTCGGTGGACGGCGCGACGCGACAGCGCGGCTCGACCAAGGACATGATCTTCAGCGTCGAGAAAATCCTCGAGCATCTCGACCGGGTTTACGGCCTGAGCGAGGGCGACATCGTCTTCACCGGGACTCCCGCCGGTGTCGCGCCGGTGGCCTCGGGCGCGCGCGTCGAGGCGCGGCTCAACGGCTCCGAGAGCCTTCTTCGTCTGACCGTCGCCTGAGAACGGCGACGATCACGACGGCGGCCAACGTGAGCAAGGCCAAGAGCGCGCCCAAACCGCGTCCGGCCTGAGCGATCGGCGGCTCCGTCAGCGATCCCTGGGAAGCCGAACCGCCCATGGACCCCGGTTTCGCGGCCTGGCTGCCGCCGGCCGACGCGGGCTGGGCGACCTTCGCCAGCAAGGTCCGGTACGCTCCGGTGAAAGCACCGTCGAGCTTCGCCGCTTGTTCGTAGGCCGCGAGGACCTCGGCGTCCGGCCTTCCCTGCCCGCGCAGAGCCTCGGCGCGCGCCGCGTAGGCGGCGCCCAGGCCGGGCTGCAGGGAGGCCGCGACGGCGGCATCCTCGAGCGCGCCGCGAAAATCCGAGGTTTGCTGGCGCGCCTTCGCGCGCTCGAGGTGCACGGACGCGTTTTTCGGATCCGCGGCGACGGCCGCGTCGAAGCGCTTCATCGCCGCCGCAGGATCGAGCGTGAGGCCGCTCCAGCCGGCGTCGAGATGGCGCCGGGCCTCGAGGGAGGCGGGGTTCGTCATCGCCGGTGCGGCTTTGGGCGAGGTCGCCGTCGCGCTCGCTTCGACGCCGGCGCCCGCGGGCGCGGCGGCCGTCGAGCCGCCGCCATTCGAGCCCGACGGCGTGGACGTGCGGCCTTTGACCTGCATGTACAGCGCCAGCGCGTCCCGGTCCTTGGGATTGTCCTTGAGGATGCGCTGCGCGCGCTCGCCGGCGAGCTCGTACTTGCCCGCCTTGTAGTACACCTCGGAGCCGGTGAGCAGAGCGGTCCGGATCAGTTTCGGGTCGCCGGACTTCTCGGCGAGGGCCAGGCCGCGCTCGGCGTAGGGGATCGCGCGCGGGGCTTCCTCGACGGAGGCCAGGCTTTTGCTCACGTCGAGTTGAGTCTCGACGTCTTTGGGATCCTCGCTGGCGATCGCTTCGATCTTCTCGACGGCGGCGGCTTTTTGATGGCGGATTTCGGCGGTTTCGGCGGGCGTCAAGTTGGGGGTTTTGAGGCGCTCTTCGGCCTGGCGCGCGGCCTCTTCCGCTTTGTCGAGATTCCGTTTCTTGGCTTGAGCCGGGCTCGGCAGAAGCAGAACGGCGAGGAGCAGATGTCTCATTTGGTCAGCGAGGTCAATTCGATCTCTCGGAGATAGAGAGAGCTTTCCTTTTTGAATATTCTTAGCAACTCGGGAGAATCGCCGGGGAGCGGCGTTTGAACGACATGTCCGACCAGGCCGGTCGCGCGCATTCCCCTGATCGGAGAACCATCGAGCGACACGCGGATGCGATAGCTTTCGATCTCCTGATTCTCTCCTGACGTCTTCACCTTGATCGTGCCTATGACCAACTCCTTAGGCTTGATAATCCCCTTGTCGTCTTTCTCGTAAACGATATCGATGTCATGCTCCCAGCCGTCTTTCGATTTATCGTCTTCTATGCAGAGAGCCTTGGAATCGACGGCATCTGAGCCATAGCCGATGGTTCGAGCGGCCGAAGCTATGATCGCATCGTCAGCGCCGTTCTTCATGACGTAGTCGATGACGGTTTTCCAAGTTCGCGCCGCCTGCTTGGCCGGCTTTTTACTGTCTTTGGCGGAAGCGGGGGAAACAGCTTGTGGCTTCGCCGAAGCGAAGGTCGAACTCAGCAGAAGCAGGACCACTAGAGTCTTAGTAGTCATTTTCCAACTTCGACAAATCGACCTGTTTGAGCCAAAACGAGGACTCGTCCGCGAGGAACTTCTTTGCTTCCGGGGTGTCCGCCGTCAGGGGCCGCTGCTTCACCTCTCCGACGATTCCATCGGCACCCATGCCTCGGATCGGTTCGCCGTTGAGACGCAATATCAAGCGGTTGCTGACGATTTCCTGTATCTTGTCCTTTTCGACGACCTTGATTCGACCAAGTACCATTTCTTTCGGACGCGGTCTTCCATCGACAAGGTCGTAGACGATCATCAGGGAATGCTCTCTTCCGTCTTTCGATTTATCTTGGTCGAGATACATCGCTTTGACGGGGATTTTGTCCGAGTCGTAGCCGAGCGTTCGCGAGGCGGGTGCGTTAATACTGTGATCGGCGCCATGCGTCATCATATGATCGACCAGTGAGGACCAAGTTCTTTCGACCTTCTTCGGAGCCGAGGCTTTCTTTGGCGGCTTTGGATTTTCGGCGAGCGCCGGCCCGGTGATCAGCGCGAGGGCCAGGTAGAGGGGGAAAGTCATATCCCAAGGATAGCCGGAACGGAGGCCGAGGGCAATAGAGTGAACCCATTCCGGGGGGATGGAACTTTTCGTCCCTCTCAATCGTACGAAGGCATGGAACTTCAAGAGGTGCGTGCGGGGTTGACAAATATAATGATATCGCCCATACTATCATTGTGAGGCTGGCCAAGCTCCTTCAGTTGGCCCGACGTAACCCCGGCGGCCTCCGATTTTCAGACCTCTGCAGGCTCGCGGAGGCGTTCGGGTTCAGGCTGCGGCGCCAGAAGGGTTCGCACCGGATTTACGCGCACGAAGGGACAAGACGAATCATGAATTTCCAGAATGACCGGGGAACGGCGAAAGCCTACCAAGTGAGGCAGTTGCTCGACTGCATCGACCAGAACCGGCTTGCGATTGGGGGGCGGCGAACATGATCGATCTCTACGAGCGCAAGGTTTTTTACAGCAAGGAGGACGGGGGCTGGATCGCTTTAGCGCCGGAGCTTCCCGGCTGCTCCGCGTTCGGGAAAACCTCCGAACGGGCGCTCAAGGAATTGGATACGGCCATCGAGCTTTGGCTCGAAACGGCGAAGTCTGAAAAATGGAGCGTCCCCAAACCTCTCGCCGCCAAAAGTCCCGCCGGCAAAGTCCTGCTCCGTCTGCCGCGTGAACTCCATGAAGACTACCTGAACCTGGCGACCCGGGAAGGCATTTCCCTCAACCAGTACATGCTCTACGTCCTGGCTCGATACCGGGAATTGGGCCATCTGGCCCGCCACTTCAAGTGAGCGACTGCCTGCTCGAGCGAAGTAGGCCCTAGGCCCACCGGGCCGGGACCAAGGACTCTTTCCTATAGTAGCGGCGGGAAGCACACTTAATCAGATGGGCATTCAGCGTCTTTTGATCGGCGCCTTCCTGCTCGCGGCCCTCCCGGCCGCCGCCCAACGGGCCGTTCTGCCCGTCGCGGGGCTGTCGCGTTCGGGACCCGTCGCGCCGCTCGTCACCCTGCCGGGCGCGCCCGCTCTCGCGGCCCCGGCCTTGTCGGCGCCCTCGCTGCTGCCTTCTCTGATGCCCTCGGCCCCGGCGATCGCCCCGGTTCCGGTCGTCGCGCCGTCAGTCCTCAAGCTCCCCGCCGTCGCCGCGGCGGTCGCGCAATTTCAGACGATCAATCTGAGCGCGGCTCCGGCCGCCGAGGCCCGCGGGGCCGCCGACGAGCTCATGGCCCGCGCGCTCGGCGCGGAAGCCGCCGAGGCCCCCGTGCTCGCGGGCGGCGGTTTGTCCGCGGCGGATCTCCCGTTCCCGCCCGCCGCGCCCGACGCAGCGAGGACTCCGGTCTCCGGCTCGCGTGTTCACCTTTTGTCCAAGCCCCTGCACGCGACCGTCGAGCTCGGCCCGGTCGCGCGCGTCCTGCACTACGCTCTCGAGACGGCCTTCCAGTTCGTGAAAGCGGGCGTCGTCTGGCACGCGTCGGGCTCGGTCACGGCCGGTTTGGGCGTGCTCGCCTTCGAGATCGTCAAGCTGCCGCCGATGATCACGGCCCAAAGCCTCATGGACCTCGGCCTGCGCTATTGGTGGCGAAAGCTCTCGACCTTGCGCGAGCTCGCCAAGACCCCGGGCGTCAGCCGCATCCGCGTGCTCACGACGGGTGAGGCGCAGTTCTCCGGCATCCTCGCGCGCAAGCAGGAGAACACCGGCCTCGTCTTCATGGACGCAAAACAGCCGCTGCCTGCGGAGATCAAGGGCTTCGGCGCGCCGATCCCGGTCGCCGACCTGGGCGAACGGCGCGTGCGCCTGGCGCTCGAGCACGACGACCGCACCGAGCTGACGTTCTGGGAGCCTTCCTTGGGCGACCTGCTTTCGGGAAAGACGATGCCGGCTGCGATCGCCGAGTCCTGGCGCGCGCGTCTCGACGCCGACAAGAAGGACAAGACCCCGCTGCAGCGCGTGTTCGACTTTTCCAAGGAGAAGGAGCTCAAGGTGGAGGCCCATCTCTCCGACGGCGACGGCGGGGAGGTTTACCTCGGCACGATCGCCTTCGGCCGCTCGGTCAAGCGCCTCGTCGGCATCGGGCGTTGGGACCGGATCATGGCCCTGTTCGGCGCGCAGCCGGAGGCCAGGGCGATTCCGATCTCGGACACGGCGGTCGAGCGCGGCGGGATGAGGGGGGGCGGCGGATTCTGGCGTCGCGGCTGGCTGCGGCTCACCGGCCGCCTGATCGTTCGCCCGTAGCCGCCGCTACTTGCAGATCGCGGCGCCGTCGAGGACGAGGGGCTTGCCGTCGCGCCCGGCGCCGGCCTGACGGAAGCTCAGCGCGATCGGAAAGTGGTCGGAGGCGCGGCCGCCCGCCTGCTTCTCGGCCGCGACGACCTCGGCCGTGTCGACGGCGCCGGCGACGACGAACTCTTCGTTGAGGAAGTCGTCGCTGACCAGGAAGTGGTCGTAGTTGTTGGCGACGCCTTCGCGGCCGTGGCGCGAGGTCGGTTCGTCGACGAGCGCGATGAAACCCGCGCCGAGGCTGTCCTCGAGGGGCGTCCAGGAGCGCTCCTCGGAGCGCGCGCTGAGCGCCTTGCCCCGGGACGTCGCGAGGTTGAAGTCTCCGGCGATCACGAAATCGGGATCGGCGCCGGGCTTGGCGGCCTGCGTGCGGACCCAGCTCATGATGAGCTTGAGCTCGGCCGCCGAGGAGTCCGCGTCGCCCTTGTCGTAGCTGAGGTGGACGCTGAGCAAGGTGAAGTCGGCGCCGCCCACCGTCAGGTGCGCCATGTGCGGCGGGTGGCGCACGCCCTCGAGCATCAGGTTGCCGGAGCAGTTCAGCTTGACGCCCGGACTCGTGAAGATCGCGTTGTTCATCGCGTCGGAGGTGTCGAGGAAGCTCACCGTCCAGTCCCGCCCTTCTCCCGGGAGCTGCCGGGTCAGCGTCTCCGCGCCCTTGTCGTTGGCGACCTCCTGGGCGGCGAGAACGGCGGGACCCGCGCCGATCAGGGCGCGGCCGAGGCCGTAGCGCAAAGCGTCCTTCTTGGACTTCGAGGCCTTCTTGCCGAGAGTCTGCACGTTCCAGGAGACGATCCGGCCGAGCTCGCCGGGGGGAGGAGGAGGCGTGGGCCGCAAAGCCTTCAGTCGCCTCCAGAGATCGCGGTACAGATCGGGCAGGCCGTCCTGGCGCTCGACGGGCGCGGCGCCGACGTACTGGGCGCGGGCCGAGAACGAGAAAAAAAGCAGAACGAGCAGAACACGGGGCACGCAGGCATCTTATCGAGCTTGGGGCGCGTGCCGCGCGGGACCTAAGGGGAGAAAGCGTCCCGTCATTCGGCCTAGGCTTTCGTGGGACTTTCCTGATACCATGGTCGCATGCGGCGGCACTCCCTGATCCTCATCGCGGCGCTCGCGTGCGCCGGGTGCGGGAAAAACAAGGCCTGGACCTTGCAGTTCGTCGAGGAAGTGTACGTCCAGGTCGACGCCGCCACCTACGCCGCGCTGAACAAGGCTCTCGGCCCGGGTCTAGAGAACTACGGCGACGTCAAGGCCGGTCCCGACGTGATCAAGTATTCACTCGAGGGCTCAGACATCGGCACCGTGATGGTGCTTCACACCGACAAGAAGCGCATACCTCCCGGCCGGTCGTTCCAGCCGATGCGCACGTGGCAGGCCTTCGAGGCCGTTCTCGCCGATCCGGCGGTGAAAGGATTGCGCGTGATCCTTCCCGAACAGGATTACACGGTCCGGCGCGAGGAGATCGCCGCGGCGCTGCCGAAGTTCCCGCACGAGGGGGCGGCGAAGCCGTTGGAAATCTGGGTCGCGAAGTAAGCGCCGTGGTCAGGCCAGTTCGATGCCGACGGGGCAGTGATCCGAGCCCATCACGTCGGGCAGGATGAACGCCTTCTTCAGGCGCGGTCGCAGATTCTTCGAGATGAAAAAATAGTCGATGCGCCAGCCCACGTTGCGCTCGCGCGCGCGGGACTGCTGGTCCCACCAGGAGTAATGCTCGGGGCCCTTCTCGAACTCGCGGAAGGTGTCGATGAAGCCGTCGGCGAGGAAGCGGTCCATCCATTCGCATTCCTCGGGCAGGAAGCCGGAGATCTTGCGGTTCTCCTTGGGGCGCGCCAGGTCGATCTCCTTGTGCGCCGTGTTCACGTCGCCGCAGATCACGATCTTGTCGTCGCCGCGCTTGCGATAGCGCGGGATGACATCGCCGAGGAACGCCTCGTAAAAGCCCATCTTGAACTTCAGGCGCTCTTCGCGGGATTTACCGTTGGGGAAATAGATGTTGAAGAGGGTGATGTCGCCGTGCTTCGTGACGAGGACGCGCCCCTCGTTGTCGAACTTTGGGATGTCGAAGCCGCGCTCGATTTTCGAGGGAGCGGCCTTGGAGAAGGTGGCGACCCCGGAGTAGCCCTTCTTCTCGCCCCAGTGAAACTCGCTGTGATAGCCGAACGGGTGGATGGCGTCTTCATCGAGCTGGTCGAGTTGAGCCTTGGTCTCCTGCAGGCAGACCACGTCGGCCTTGGCGGACTTGAACCAGTCGCCGAAGCCCTTTTTCCAGACGGCGCGGATGCCGTTGACGTTCCAACTGACGAGTTTCACGCCGTCAGAATATCAAATCACATGACCGCGAGAGCGGCGCGCGCGAGCTTGGGCATGAAGTCGGGACGGAGCAGCCGCGGGTCGTAGGCGGCCAGGCGCCGCGCGTTCTCGGCGAGGCAGACCTCGAGGAAGCGCCGCGCGGAGATGTCCCCGAACGAGGAGTGCGCGGCCATCGTAAAATTGTCCTGGGCGTTGTCGTTCTTGAAGCGCAGGGCGGTCTTGGCCCGGCTCATGGTCTGCACGTACAGGGCCATGCCTTCCCGGAAGGCGAAGTCGATCTTCTCGAGGCTCGGCTTCTGCGCGCGCGTGTAGGCGACCCAATTGGCGTGAAAGATGATGTGCCGGGCCTCCTCCTGCATGATCGGGTCGAATATTTTCACCAGGTCCGGGGGAAAGAAGCCGGAGTCGCGGGCGAGCGCGAACAGCCCGAAGCCGAAGAAGGAGTCGAAACATTCTCCATAGCCTACTTTGAGGAATCCCCACTCCGCGTCGTCGGTCGCCTCGGGCTCGAAATGCGGCACATCGATGCCGTAGCGGCGGGTCAGGTTTTCGAGAAGCAGCGCGTGACGGCCCTCCTCGAAGCCGTTCATCGTTATGGCCTCGCTGAGGTCTGCGTCCCGGATTTCCCGGCCGAAGGTCTGCACGAGGTGCGCGGTCGTCGCCTCGGTCTTGACCGCCTCCTCCCAGACGGGGAGCGACTTCAGCCGGGCGACGGATTCGGAGCTCAGCTCCGGCCAGGGTGTGTTGCCGGCGTCGATCTTCACGAACGAGTCCGTGAAGAAGCGGCAGAGCAGCTGCTTGTGCCGGGCCGACCCGATTTTCAGTCCGTCTTCTTTCGCGCTCATCACTAGAAAACCGGGATCAGGCCGTCCTCAATCCCGCCTTCGGGCACCTCGGCTCCCGACAGCCCCACTTCGGGCATGGCCGGGAACTCGATGCCGAACTTGTCCATCGTCGCCTTCACCTTCAGCATCGCGTTCTTCCACGCCTCCTCGCGCTTCTTCATCGAGACCAGGCCCAGCCCGGCCGACAGCGCGGCTTCCTGGAGGATCATGTGGTTGTCCATGAAGCCGTCGGGCAGCTCCCAAAACTTGCCCGGAAACGGCTTGAAGAGGATCATCGACAGGAAGATGAAGCCCGCCCGCAGCTGGCGGGTGACGAAGGCCTTGTGCTCCGGCGACATCGTCGGAAACGTGCGCTGGCACAGGTACAGGGCCATCCGCGCGTGCCGCGACTCGTCCTTCGAGACATTGTGGAACACCTGGCGAAAGAGCGGGAGCTTCGCCTCCTTGGCCATCTCGGCGAAAAGAGTCGTCGCCGCGACCTCGCCCATGAGGAACGAGGTGAACAGGACCTCGAGCGGGTACTTTCCGTGCGCGGCCACGTAGCCGTCCCAGTAGCGGCCGCCGTTGTAGTAGCCCCACTGGATGTTCGAGTAGGCGGCCTTCTCGAGGATCGTCTTCGGCTCCCAGCGCAGGGGGCCCAGGGGGGCGCCGGGCAGGCAGCTTTGCGTCGCGAAGCGACAGATCTCCTCGTGGTTGAGCTCGTCGCGGAATATGGTCGAGAAGCATTTGCGCACCCCGTCCTCCTCGTGATGCTTGTACATCTCGATGAGGGCGTGCGCGAACACGGGCGGAGCGGCGGCGTCGAATATGCCGAGCAGCGAGAACCAGTAGCCGATTCCGAGCCGTTCTTCCTTAGAAAGCTTGTAGTCCTTGATCTGCTCCCAGGGCAGCCGCGCCGGGTCCCAGGACTCGCGTTTGGCGAGCTCGAACAGGTCGTGCGTGATCGAGCCTCCGGCGGGCCAGTCGAGGGGGAAGACGTTGGGTTGGAGCGTGGCGGGCGGCGGCGGGGCGACGGTGAGCTTTCTCGTCTCGAGCATGGTTCTCCTGCCCAGGGGGGCCTGGCGTCGCGTCGCAACGATCGTGCCAGGCTGGCCGTTTCGTCGCAACACGGGTTTCTTCGGAGGTTTCACCCATGATTTTGAAGCTTGCGTTGACGGCCGCCGCCGGGTGCGCGTTCACGGAAACCGTCGGCTACTTCCTGCATATTCTTCTGCACAGCGAAAAGATCGCCTGGCTGTCGCGCGGCCACATGATCCACCACCTGAAGATCTACGGGCCGCGGCGCTCCCTGCGCCAGCCCGGGCCCTACAAGGACTCGGTGGAGGGGCGCTGGGACTTCCTCGGCATCGGGGCGGAGTGGCTTCTGCCGATCGTGCTGATTCTGGGGGGTACCGTCGCCGTGTGCAGCGTTCTCCTCAAGATTCCGGCGGCCTCCCAGGCGGTGTTCATGGCCGCGGCCTTGCTGTGGGGAAAGTTCATGTTCGGCGACATGCACGACTCGATGCACCTGGAGGGTTACTGGATGGCGACGAATCCGGTCCTCGGGGTCTGGTACCGCAAAATCCGTCGGCTGCACGACATCCACCATCTGCGGTTTTCGGAGGAGGGGCGCATGCCGACGAACTTCGGCATCTGCTTCTTCGGCTTCGACCGGCTGTTCGGCACCTTTTACGACAACGCGGAGGCGTTCAACGAGAACGGCTACCAGGCCGCGCTGCGCCGCTACGCCGAGGTGATCGCCTGAGGCTTACTTGGCCTTGACGGCTTCGTACACCGGCGTGCCCGAGGAGTTCGCGTAGTCCCGGAAGTGTTTAATCAGGTTCTTGGTCGTCGGTCCGCAGGTGCCCTTGCCGATGACGCGTCCGTCGATCTTGACGGCGGAGATGACCTCGGCGCCGGTGCCGGTGAGGAAGACTTCATCGGCGGAGTAGAGATCGTAGCGCGGGAAGTTGCGCTCGATGACTTTATTGCCGAGCTTCTTCTCGCACAACTCCATGACGACGTTGCGCGTCACGCCGACGAGGATGCCGGCGGAGGTCGGCGGGGTGAAGATTTTGCCGGCCTTGATGTAGAAGATGTTGTCGCCGGAGCACTCGGAGACATGACCCGTCGCGTTGAGCAGGATGGCCTCCTGCGCGCCGGCGGCGGTCGCCTCGGCCCGGGCCAGGATGTTGGCTAAATAATTGAGGGATTTGACGCCGGGAGTGACCTGGTCGAGCCCCTTCTGCCGGATCGTGGACGTGATCACCGTCAGGCCCTTCTCGTAGAACTCCTCGGGGTACAGCTCGATGCGGTCGGCAATAATGAACAAAGTGGCGCCGGCCTTGCACTTGCGCATGTCGAGGCCGAGGTCGCCCACGCCGCGGGTCACGACGAGGCGGATGTAGGCGTCTTTTAGGCCGTTGAGGCGGACGGTCTCGATGATCGCCTTCTCGATCTCCTTGATCGGGATCGGCAGCTTGAGAAGAATCGCGTTCGCGGACTCCTCGAGACGCTGGAGATGGTCCTCGAGCCGGAAGATGCGGCCGTTGTAGGCGCGAATGCCCTCGAAGATGCCGTCGCCGTACAGGACGCCGTGGTCGAAGACGGAGACCTTCGCGTCGTCCTTGTCGTAATATTTGCCGTCGATGTAAATCTTCATTTATTACTCCGGGTCCGGGGCTCCGGCCGACGAAGAAAGGATATCAAATCGGTCCAAAAAACGGCATTGATCCAAATCAGCCGGGGGGTTTTGTTATCATAGGCCCGCATGAGGGCTGAGCGGATTTTGGTCGTCGAGGACGACGCGGGCTGGATCGAGTTGCTCAAGGTCTGGTTTCCGGCGGCCGGCTATGCTTCGGTCGAATACGCGGTGACCGGCTCCGAGGCGCTCGAGTGCGCCGTGCAGCGCAAGCCCGACTGCATCCTCCTCGATTTCTTTCTACCCGACCAGAACGGGGCCCAAGTCTGCGAAAAACTGCGGGCCATTCCGGATTTGGCGCGCGTGCCCGTCGTCCTGTTCACCGGCCACAAGAGCGAGAAGGTCGAGGGCCTTGAGAAGGGCGTGGACTATTTCGTGAGCAAGTCGGAGAACTCCCGGGAGCTGATGGCCACGCTCGACGCGCTGTTTCGGCGCGCCCAGCAGGACCGGGGCGTTCTCGTCCGGGGCGACCTGATTCTGCGCATCTCCGACCGCCAGGTTCTCTGGAAGGGAGCCCCGACCGCCGCCCTGACGCCGAAGGGCTTCACCTTGTTCCACATTCTCGTGGAAAAGAGCCCCCAGCCGGTCTCGCGCGAGGATTTGTACCGCATGGTCGAAGGGGTCGAAGACCCCGGTTTATCGCGCGCTTTGGACGTGCTGCTCAATCGTCTGAAAAAATCCCTCCCCGCGGACCTCGCCGAAAGGATCGTTAATGTGAAGAATTTCGGCTATTGCTTCCTAGAGGATCGCAAAGTAACCAAGCCGTAACACCGCGTAACACAGCGGTGAATTTACGGTAAACATTCCGTCTGTTAGGCTAGTGAGGTCGTCATTGGCCGAGAAGGGCACACCCGGGGAAACCCGGGGCCGCAAAGCCGACGGAGCTGACGGCGCGTAAGCGCCAAGCTGGCCGGGCCGCCGAAACGGTGACCTCACCGAGCTATGAGAGAGGTCTTCCGGACGGTTTGCGCCGCTAAGTTGTCGATCGCGCTCCTTGCCTGTACGGCGGGCGCGGCCGACGACATCAAGGCCCTGGCTAAAGAGGTCGCCGGCGCGGCCGCCTCCCACAAGATCAAGCGCGTAGCGGTCGTCCCCTTTACCGGCCCCCGCGGCAACGCGACCTTCTCCGGCTCGATCGTCTCCGAGCGCCTGGTCATCCAGATCCTGGCCCGCGGCGAGCTGGACATCGTCGAGCGCCGCTTCCTGGAGAAAGTGCTCGAGGAGCAGCGCCTGGGCGGGTTCGGCATCATGGACCCGGGCACGGTGAAGACCTTGGGCAAGGTGCTGGGCGTGGACGCGATCTTGACCGGGACCGTGGTGGAGCTTAAGGGAGAGCGCATCGAGGTCAACGCCCGCCTCATCAATACGGAGACCGCCCAGGTGCTGGCCGCCTCCAGCGCGAAGACGGAGAAGGACTGGGAGGATCGCCCCCAGACCGAAGAGTCCGCGACCTGGGTCGTGCCGGTTCCCGAACTGCCTGAGGACGCGCCCAAAGGCGGGTCCTCCTGCCAGGCGAGCGTCGACGCGGTCGAGCGCCGCATGCTCGATTTCAAGGCCCGCTACTGGGCCGAGCGCCTCAAGGATCCGTCCTTCTCGATGCGCTCGCTCACGCGCAACCCCGGGACCGAGATCAAGGACCCCGAGCTTCGGAGCAAGTTCTACAAGCTGCTGCGCGAGCGCTACGACGCCGCGGCGCCGAGCCCGTTGTCGGCGATGGAGCGCGCGGAACTGGGCCGGGGACTCGAGCAGCTCCAGGTTTTGAACGGCCTGTGCGAAGGCTGAAACGAGGAGAACGAATATGAAATCGAGAACGATGGTCGCGACGGCGGGGCTGGCGGCGGCGTGCCTCCTGGCGGGGTGCGGCGGCGTGACGCGGCGCGTGCACGGCGGGACCGTGGACGGGACGATCGATCAGAAGCCGGATCGCGGCTCCTATCTGGAAGCGATCGGCATCGGCGCGTCCGATCCGACCTTGCCCACCGACACCCAGCGCAAGGCGCTGGCGCGCGACGCGGCGATCGTCAAGGCGCAGTACGAGCTGCTCTCGATGATCAAGGGCGTCAAGCTCGAGGGCGGCGTCACGGTGCGCCGGGCGCTCGAGGCGGATTCCGCGCTCGAGGCGCGGGTCAACGACGCGATCTCGGGCGCCGAGATCCGCAAGTCGGAGTTTACGGCCGACGGCGGCTGCGTCGTGACGATCCGCTTGCCGAAGTCCGCGCTCGAGCAGGCTTTGAAAGCGGTCGTCGCTCCGCTTCCCGATCCCGCGCGTTACGCCGGCGTCGAGCGCGCGCTCAGTGAGTTGCGGGCGGCGAAATGAAGACCCGTCACGCCGGAGCCGCGCTCGCGCCGATCGGCCTGCTGCCCCGATCGATCGCGAACTCTCCCCAGGGAGAGTCGATATGATCAGCAATGCGCCGCCAGACGGCTATTTCGTCTGGAGCCGTCGCGCTGCGGACCAGGCGAGCGCGCCGGCGGCGATGAGGATCAGCGCTCGCGCGAGGAAAGGAAGGGAGCGCAGCGCCCCATCGTGGGTCACGGCGTTGGCGAGCGGGTGCAAGGTCCATCGCCATAGCTCGGCCTTCTCGGCGAGGAGTTGATTGGAGCCGGGCCACATCAAGTAGGCGCCGGCGCCGTGGATGACGAAGGCGGCGGCGGCGGCGACGGACCAGGCTCGGGCCCGGTCTCGGGACGCCGCGAGCCAGGACTCGAGAGGGGCTAGACTCCAACATAGAACCAGCGCGACGGACGCGAGGTAGCGCGTGCCGAACGTGGAGCCGCCGACCCAATCGTTGTGGAAGCAGAACAGCAGGAAGACTCCGGCGCAGGCCGCGGCCATCAGGCGCGTCAGCGCGTCGCGCGAGCGCCGGATCGCGAGTGCCGAGAAGACGGCGGGCGGGAAAAAGAGAAAAATACCGCGCGTAGGGCTGACGAGCATTCCGAAGAACGCCGAGGGCTGGAAGCCGCGGAACGGGCGCGACTGGATCGCGAACTCCGGCGGCCGCAGAACGCCGGTATAGGCCAGCCAGTACGCGCCGAGCAGAATCGCGGGCATGGCCGCGCCGAGCGCGAAGCCGGGAAGACGCTGACGGTCGAAGAGCAGGACGTAGGCGGCGCCGGCGACGGCGAAGAATACGGTATCCGGACGGGAAGCGACCGCGAGCCCCAAGCCGAAGCCGGCGAGCGCGTCGAACCGGAACCCCCGCCGATTGAAGCCCCACAGCCCGAGCGCGACTCCGAGCGAGGCCGGGCCGTGCTGCCACAACGCCTGGGAGCTCACGCTGAACGCCCAGGTGCCGAGGCCGTAGAGGAAGGCCAAAGACAGCGCGAAGCGATCCGAGCAGCGGCCGAGCAACGCGCGGCGCAGGGCCGCGGCGGACAGGGCGGTCAGTAAAGCGCCGCTGAGCTTCGAGAGTCCGTGCAAAGCGGGCTCGGTGATTTCGACGCCGGAAAGGGCGGTCACGAGGTAGACGGGCAAGGCCAGGATCGCCGGGCCGACCGGAAAGGTCGACAGACGCCGGCCGAGGTGGACGACGGTGAAGTTGTCGAGCTTGCCGACGAACCACGGGTCGATCACGGGATCGAGCGATAAGGTGCCGTGGCGCAGCAGGCAGAACGGAAGCAGACTGTTGGGCGCGTCGTCGCCGCCGTGCCAGCGGAACGTCGACAGATAGAAGGCGGTCAGCGTGAGGACGAGAGCGGCGTCAGGATGACCGTCGAAAATATTCTTGCCGGGACGGGAGAGCGCGTAAAGCGCCGCGAGACAAACGGCGAAGGCGGGCGCTGGGGCGAGTCCTCCGGTCGCTAAAGTAATAAAGAGCCAGACGGAGGAGAGGAAAAGCGGAAGAAGCGTCTTAGGCGAGGCGGCCATCGGCCATGCGCAGGATGCGGTCGGCGGCTTTGGCGGCGGGCTCGTCATGGGTGACGAGGACGACGGCCGCACCCTGCTCGCGGGCGACGCGGCGGAAGTCGGCGAAGACGCGGTCGCCGTTGGCGCGGTCGAGGTTGCCGGTGGGCTCGTCGGCGAGGATGACGGAGGGTTTATTGATCAAGGCGCGCGCGATCGCGGCGCGCTGGCGCTCGCCGCCGGATGTCTGGGAGGGGAAGCGGTCCTTGAGGGCGCCGATGCCCAGGGATTCGAGTAGCATCGTCGCGCGCGCGGTCGCGCTGGCGAGGGGCTCGGCGGACAGGCCGTTGACCATGGCGAGGCGGGCCGGCATGAGCGTGTTCTCGAGGATGGTGAACTCGGGCAGAAGCGAGTCGAACTGGAAAACGAAGCCGATGTGGGCGCAGCGCAGCTTCGCGCGCGCGAGCTCGTCCAGGTCGGCGGCGCGGCGGCCGCGCACGGTCAGGTCGCCCGAGTCGGGGCGGTCCATGAGGCCGAGAAGATTCAGCAAGGTGGACTTGCCGGAGCCGCTGGGGCCGAGCACCGCGATGAACTCTCCCGAGGCGACCTCGAAATCGACGCCGCGCAGGACGGAGACCGCGGCCGCGCCGTGGCCGTAGGATTTGCTCACGCCTTTGACGACGATCGCGGGCTCAGCCATAGTGAATGGCCTCCACGGGATCGGCCTTGGCGGCGCGCGAGGCGGGGTAGAGCGTGGCGAGCAGGGAGAGCAGCAGGCCCATGACGGTGACCGCGGCCACGTCCCAGGGTCGCATGTCGACGGGCACGCGCGACAGGTAATAAATATCGGCGGGAAGCTCCACGATCTTGAAGTTGCCGATGATCCAGGTCAGCAGGGCTCCGAGAGCCAAGCCCATGAGAACTCCGGAGCCGCCGATCACGAAGCCCTCGACGAGGAAGATGCGGCGGATGAGGCCGGGGCCGGCGCCCATGGCCTTGAGCAGGCCGATGTCGCGCGTCTTCTCCACCGAGCGCAGGATCAAGGTCGAGGCGATTCCTAAAGACGCCACGAGCGTGATCAAGGTCAGGATGATGAACATCACCGTCTTCTCGAGCTTGAGCGCGGCGAACAAGGTCTGATTCATCTGCGCGTAGGTGCGCACGAGCTTGGAGAGGCCGACGGCCTCGCGCAGGCGGCGTGCGGCCACGTCGGCGCGGCGCAGGTCCTTGAGCTTGATGCCGATCCCCGACGCGCCGGCGTCGACGCCTAAAAACTTCGACGCGGCGGGCAGGCTCGTCCAGGCGGTAGCGCTGTCGTACTCGTAATAACCCGTCTTCAGGGTGCCCGCGACGCGGAAGCGCTGCATCTTGGGGAGAAGCCCGAGCGGGGTCGCCACGCTCTTGGGGGAGACGAGCACGACTTCCTCGCCGACCTCGCTGCCCAGGTGGTCGGCGAGCTCGACGCCGAGCACGATGCCCGGGGTTTTGCCTTCGCCGCCGATCATGTCCCAGGAGCCGGAGGTGAGCTTGGAGGCGAGATCGTTGACCTTGAACTCGCCGGCCGGCTCGATGCCTTTGACGACGACGCCAATGGAGCGGTCGCGCACGGTGAGAATCGCCTGGCCGAGCGCGAAGGGGGAGGACGCCTCGTGGTCGGGGTCGGAGCGCACGCGCGCCAAGGTCTCGTCGAGATCGGCCTGGGAGCGCACGCCGAGGATGGTGATGTGCGCCTGCGCCCCGACGATCTTGCGCTGGATGTCGGTCTGGAAGCCGTTCATGACCGATAGGGTCGTGAGGAGCGCGGCGACGCCCACCGTCACGCCCGCCACGCCGATGAGCGTCGTGACGACGGCGAACAGGCCTTTGCGCTTGGCCTTGAGATAGCGCAGGGCGATGAAAAGCTCGAGGCTCACGCGGCCTTTTCGTTCTTCAGCGTCGGGAAAAGGATCACGTCGCGGATCGAGTCGCGCCCGGTGAGGAACATGGTCAGGCGGTCGATCCCGACGCCGATGCCGCCCATCGGGGGCATGCCGGCCTCCATCGTCTGGATGAAGTCCTCGTCGAGAAGATCGGCCTCGGCGTCACCGGCGGCGTTCTGCTTCATCTGTTCGGTCAGGCGGTCGCGCTGGTCCTGCGGGTCGTTGAGCTCGGAGTAGGCGTTGGACAGCTCGATGCCCGCGGCGAAGCACTCGAAGCGCTCGACGAGCGACTCGGTGCCCTTCTTGAGCTTCGCCAGCGGCGTGATCGCCGTCGGATGGTCGAGCAGGAAGGTGGGCTGGATCAGGAGGTCTTCGATCTTCGCTTCGATGATGCGGTCGAAGACCTTGGCGCTCGGGGTCTTCTCGCCGGCGCCGACGCCGAGCTTTTCGGCGAGCTTCAGCAAGCCGGGGCGGTTGAAGCCCTTGCCCTGCAGGACGTTCTCGATGGGCTCGCCGCAGCGTTCCTTCCAGACCTCGGGGAGATAGAGGCGCTTAAAGGGCGCCTTCAGGGAGATTTTCTGGCCCTTCCATTCGACCTCGGTGGCGCCCACGGCCGCGGCGCATTCGGTCAGCAAGGTCTCGAACAACGTCGCCATGCCCTCGTAGTCGGAGTACGCTTCGTAGGCCTCGAGCATGGTGAACTCGGGGTTATGCGTCGTGTCGACGCCTTCGTTGCGGAACACGCGGCCGATCTCGTACACGCGATCTAAGCCGCCGATGACCAGCTTTTTCAAGTAGAGCTCGGTGGCGATGCGCAGGACCATGTCCTGCTCGAGGGCGTTGTGCTGGGTGTGAAACGGCCGCGCGGAGGCGCCGCCCGCCTGGCCGAGAAGCACGGGCGTCTCGACCTCGATGTAGCCGCGGGCGTCGAGGACGCGACGGATCGTCGAAACGATCTTGGCGCGCTTGATGAAGACCTCGCGCGACTCGGGAGTCGAGATCAGGTCGAGGTGGCGGCTGCGGTAGCGCAGTTCGGTGTCGGTCAGGCCGTGCCACTTCTCGGGGAGCGGACGCACGGCCTTGGCGAGCATGACCGCGTTTTCGACGGCGACGGTGGGCTCGCCGGTCTTGGTTAAAAAGACTTTGCCGGAGACCGCTAGAAAATCACCGACGGCCAGGTCGCGCTTGACCAGGTTGAAGACATCCTCGGGCAACGCGTCCTTTTTAAAATAAACCTGGGAGCGGCCGGAGAGGTCGGCCAAGCGGCCGAAGATGGACTTGCCCATGTCGCGCAGCTCGACGAGGCGGCCGGCGATCGCGACCTTCTCCTCGGTGGAGGCCATGGCGCCGGAGAGCCCCTTGCCGAGCGCGACGACTTTCGCGCAGTCGTCCTGCCGCGTGGTGCGGGCGGGGAAAGGGTCGATGCCGCGCGCGCGCATGTCGGCGATCTTGGCCTTTTTGTCGGCCATGACCTTGTCGAGGCCGCTGGCGTCGACCGGATTGGGCGAGGGCGCGTCAGACATTCTTTTTTTCTCCGCGGGAGGCGAGGATGCCGGCGATCAGCTCGCGCAGCATCTTGGGGTCGAACGGTTTCTGCACGTAGGCGGCCACGTTCGGGGCCATCTCGAACAGGTCGCGCATCTTCTGGCCCTTCGCGGTCAGCACGAGGATGGGGATGTCCTTGGCGCGCGGCTCGGTCTGCAGGCGCATGTTGAGCTGGTAGCCGTCCATCACGGGCATCATGATGTCGAGGACGATCAGGTCGGGCAAGGCCGACGTCGGGTCGACGGGCTCGAGGCCCAGGCGTTCGAGCGCGATCTGGCCGTTGCCCGCCTCGTAAACGGCGTGGCCGTCCTGCTCGAGGGTGAAGCGCAGCAAGGTGACGATATCGGGTTCGTCGTCGACGACCATGATCGCGGTCATGAGCGTTTCTCCAGTAAAGTCGCGACCAATTCGCGCAGCGCCTTGGGATCGAACGGCTTCTCGAGGTAGCTCGCCGCGGGGTCGGCGATGGCGGGAGAGCCGCCCTTGGCGGTCAGAACGACGACGGGCACTTCTTTTGTTCGGGCGTCCTCGCGCAGGCGCTGATACACGGCATAGCCGTCCATGACCGGCATCATGACGTCGAGGATGACGAGCTCGGGGGGCACGGCGGTCTCGTCGCGCGGCTCGACGCCCGCCTTGGCGAGAGCCTCGGCGCCGTCGTAGGCCGCAATGACCATGTGCCCGTCTTTTTCGAGCATGAATTTGATGAGAGTGACGACGTCGCGCTCGTCGTCGACGAGCAGTATCCGCGCCATGACGCCGATTCTATTAAATATACTGGTCCCATGAAACTCGCAGACTTGTCTCACGCAACATGAGCCTGAACAGACGCCTGTTTCTCACGCAAGATGAGCCTGAAGCAGGCGCGGTAGGACGTCGTCGGCGCGGCGTGCTAACTTGGATCCATGATGATCATCATGGACGACACGCAGGTC
>JACRDP010000014.1 GCA_016212855.1 Elusimicrobiota bacterium | reverse complement strand
TGCGTGTCGTCCATGATGATCATCATGGATCCAAGTTAGCACGCCGCGCCGACGACGTCCTACCGCGCCTGCTTCAGGCTCATCTTGCGTGAGAAACAGGCGTCTGTTCAGGCTCATGTTGCGTGAGACAAGTCTTCCCCTAGTCAGAAGGCCGCCGGACCGGGTATACTCCCGCCATGGGCCGAACGCGCGGCTTCACGCTGATCGAGCTGATGATCGTCGTCGCCATTATCGGCATTCTCGCGGCCGTCGCCATTCCCAAGTTCGCGGACCTCATCCGCAAGTCCTCGGAAGGCCAGATCAAAGGCAACCTCGGCTCGATCAAATCGGCGCTGTCGATCTACTACGCCGACATGGAAGGGTATTATCCCGACGACGTGAACTCGCTCACCGTCAACGGCAAGTATCTCTCGACGATCGCCAGCGTGAAGGTCCCCGACTATCATGGGACCACCGTTGTCATCCGCCACAACTGGACCACGAATCCCTTCGGCTGTTCCGCCAACATGTTGAACACCGGGGAGTGGCTTTACTGGAACGAGCGGGGCACCGCGTGCTCCGCGAGCCCGTTCCACGCGCTCGGCGAGTTCTTCGTCGCCTGCAGCCATACCGACACCAAGGGCTCGATCTGGTCCCAGTATTGAGCCGGCGGCATGGACGATCCTAGCCTTCAGGGCATAGCCCACTTCAACGCCGGGCGCTTCGAGGAAGCGCTGGCCAGCTTTCAGGCGGCGCTCGCCAGCGGCGACCGCCGGCCCGAGACGCGCTGTTTTCTCGCCCACGTCCACGACGCCGCGGCCCGCCCCCGGGAGGCCGCCGAGGAGTTCGCGACCGCGCTCGAGCATTTCCCGCGTTATCTGCCGGCCTACGCGAGCCTCGCCCATCTCCTTCTGCGCCGCGGCGCACAGCCGGGCGCGTCCGCCGCGCTGCGCGGGGTCCTCGCGCTGAAGCCGAAGCGCCCGAGGGATCGCCGCGGCCTCATCGAGACGCTGCGCGCGTGCGCGCAGGCCTGGCACGCAGCCGGCGAGCTTGAGAACGCCGAAGCGGCGCTGCGCAAGATCCTGCGTTGGGAGACGGGTGACCGGGAAAGCCGGCGCAAGCTCATCGAAATCCTGCACGCGCGAGAGCAGTCCTGCCTGTCCGCCGGCCGGGCGCAGCCCGCGGAGAGCGCGTTGAGAAGCGCGCTCGCCCTCGAGCCCCGGAACAAGGAATCCCGACGGCGTCTCGTCGAGTCGCTGCGCCGGCGCGCCGTGAGCCACATCGCCGCGGGACGCCTCCAACACGCGGCGAAAGCGGTGCGCGCGGCGCAGGCGGCGAGGCCGCCCGACGGGCGATCCCGCCGCCATCTCAAGCAGCTCGAGCGGACGCTCGCTCAAATGCGGCGCGCGTCCCGCCTGAAGCTCGAAGAGAGCCTCCGCCGCGACCGGCGCCGGCGCCGCTCGCGGCTCGCCGCGTCCGCGTTGACCTCCGGCTTCAGGCGCTACTTCGCGGCGAGTCGCGGGCCGCATCCCTCGGACGTCGAGGCGGCCCGTGCCCGGGAGCTTCACAATCGCGGCTGCGCGGCGGCCGCGCGGGATTGCCTGCGCCGCGCCCTGGCGCTGCGGCCGAAAAGGGCGGGCGCGCGAAACGCGCTGCTCCGGCTCAGCGCCGCGGCCCGCGCCGCCGCCGAGTGCGCCGCCGAGGAGGAGCGGGAACTTCGCCGCATCCTGGCCCGCTCGCCGGACAATGACGAGGCCCGCAGGAGCGTCGCCGGCCTTCTGCGGGCGCGCGCGCTCATGCACGACGTGCCGAACACGCCCCGGCGCTACCAGAACGCGCGCCAGGCCTGGGAGGCCGTGCTGAAAATCGACCCCCGCGACGGCCTCGCGCACCTGTCCTTAAGCCTGCTCATGCGCCGCATCGGCAGCCCGGAACAGGAGCGCGCGGCCCTGAGCCGCGCCGTCGACGGCGAATTGTGCGCCTCCGACCGCTTCAAGGCGCTGATGCGCCTGGGGCGCTTCCCGGAGGCCGTTTGCGTCGCGGAGGAGCTCCTCGATTCAGGCCTGACGTTGACGGATTTCCGCGCGTTCTCCGACCCATGGGAGAAGGACAATCGTCCGGACCGGCTGGCGCCCCAGACGGACCTGGACGCGCTCGATCGGGGCTTAAAGACGGTCGCGGGACCGTGGCGCGATTATTATCTCGGAAGCCTCGGGGGCCCCGAGGGCCTGCGCCATTTCGACTCCCTGCCCGACGAGGCGCGCTACCGCTGGATGCACTACAACGCCGCGATGGAGGCGCTCTTCTCGGGCGACTTCGCCCGGGCCGTCCGCTGGTTCAGCGTCGCCCTGCGCGACGAGACGCTCGACTGGCGCGCGCACGGCTATTTCGCCGAGTCGTACGCGTGCGTCGACGAGCCGGAGAAGGCGCGGCGCGAGATGTCGCGCTGTCTCGATGGGGCGCCGAAGAACGAGCGCGCGCAGGTCTACGCCTGGTGGGGAGAGCTCGAGCTGTGGCTGGGCGGCTACGAACGCGCGCTGACTCTGACCTCGAAGGCCTGCGAACTGGGCGCGCCGTTCGGGCACGCGTGGAAGGGCGCGGCATTGCTCAAGCTGGGCAAAAAAGCCGAGGCGCTGGCGCAGCTCGAGTCCGCGCTGCGGCTCTACCCGGGCGACGAGGAGGCGATCCTCTGGCGCGCCGAGGCCAAGCGCGAGCTCGGACGCCCGCGCGAGGCGCTCGAGGAACTCGAGACCATCACGCCCCGGCACATGGTCTGGGTCCTGTTCAACACCGCTCTCTGCCGGCACGCGCTCGGCGACGAGCGCGCAATGAGATCCGACTTCGAGCTTCTCCCGCCGGCAGTCTCCGCTCACGTGCGGCGCCGCATCGGCCTGCCCGACTCGGGCGAGCTCGACGACCGGGACATCGTCCGCTTCCTCGAAGCGGGCCTGAAGCTCGGCCGGGGATTTCGCCGCGCCGAGTACGCCCAAGCCGTCTGGCTGAGCCGGCGAGGGGATTTGATAGAATCGCCGTCTCATGCCCTCTAAAACCGACCGGGTCATCGCGCTCGTCGACAAATACGGCGCCCACAACTATCATCCGTTGCCCGTGGCGATCGCGCGGGCCAAGGGCCCGTTCGTCTGGGACGTCGAGGGCAAGCGCTACTTCGATTTTCTCGCCGCCTACTCCGCGATCAACCAGGGCCACAACCACCCGAAGATCGTCGCCGCCGCCAGGAAGCAATTAGGCAAGGTCGCTTTGACCTCGCGCGCCTTCCACCACGAACTGCTCGGGCCCTTCCTTCAGGCCCTGTGCCTCCTCACGAAGAAGGACCGCGCCTTGCCGATGAACTCCGGCGCGGAGGCCGTGGAGACCGCGATCAAGGCGATGCGCCTGTGGGGCTACCGGCGCAAGGGCGTGCCCGAGAACAAGGCCGAGATCATCGTCTGCGCGGGGAACTTCCACGGGCGCACGACGACCATCGTCGGATTCTCCAGCGACCGGGACTCCGTCGACGGCTTCGGCCCCGCCACGCCGGGCTTCCGGACCGTCCCCTACGGCAACGCAGCCGCCCTCGAACGCGCGATCGGGCCGAACACGGTCGGCTTCCTGTTCGAGGCGATCCAGGGCGAGGGGGGAGTGATCATCCCCGACGAGGGCTGGCTGACCGCGGTGCGCGACATCTGCTCGGAGAACAAGGTCCTGATGTGCGCCGACGAGATCCAGACCGGCCTGGGCCGCACCGGTAAGATGTTCGCCTGCGACCACGAGTCGGTCGTTCCCGATCTGTATATACTCGGCAAGGCGCTGTCGGGCGGACTTTACCCGGTCTCCGCGGTGTGCGCGGACGACGAGATTCTGGGGCTGTTCACGCCGGGCACGCACGGCTCGACCTTCGGCGGCAGTCCCATGGCTTGCGCCATCGGGCTTGCGGCGTTAAAAGTAATTCTCGAAGAGAATTTGCCCGCGAAGGCGGCCAAGACCGGCGCCTACCTCAAGGGCATGCTCGAGACCTTGGAACACCGCCAGCTCAAGGACGTCCGGGGGCGGGGCCTGATGCTCGCCGTCGAGTTCAGGGTCAAGGTGCGCCCGCTCGTGGAGCGCCTCGCGCGCCTCGGCCTTCTGGCCAAGGACACGCATGAGAACACCATCCGCTTCGCGCCTCCATTGACCTTGACCGAGGCCCAGGCGCGGGACGCCTTCGCCCTCATCAAGAAGGCCGTCGCCGCCCTCTGACCGAGCCATATGGCGAGGGAATGCCGCCTCCACACGCCGTTAGAAGGCGGCCCCGCGTAGTATAATTAGAGCGCCCGTGTCAGAAGACGCCCTCCTCGAAGTCGGCCCGCTCAATAAGGCCTTCGGAACCTCCCCGGTTCTGCGCGACGTTTCGCTCACCGTCCGCAAGGGCGAGTTCATGACCTTGCTCGGCCCGTCCGGCTGCGGCAAGACGACCACCTTGCGCATCATCGCCGGCTTCGAGACCCCCGACGGCGGCCGCGTGCGCCTCTCCGGCGTCGACGTCACCGACGTCCCGGCCTACGACCGCGACGTGCACACCGTTTTCCAGCACTACGCCCTGTTCCCGCACCTCTCCGTCGCCGACAACATCGCCTTCGGCATGCGCATGGATAAAGTGCCGGAGGCGGAAATCAAGAAGCGCGTGCCCGAAGCGCTGGCCATGGTCAAGCTCGCCGGCTTCGAGACCCGCCGCATCCAGTCGCTTTCCGGCGGCCAGATGCAGCGCATCGCGCTGGCGCGAGCCATCGCCGGAAGACCCGCGGTGCTTTTACTTGATGAACCTCTCGGCGCGCTCGACCTCAAGCTGCGCAAGGAGATGCAGCTCGAGCTCAAGAACCTGCAGAAGCGCCTGGGCATCGCCTTCATCTACGTCACGCACGACCAAGAGGAGGCGATGACGATGTCCGACCGCATCGCCGTCTTCAATCAGGGCCGCATCGAGCAGATCGGCACCCCCGGCGAGATTTACGAGACGCCGAAGACATCCTTCGTCGCCGACTTCATCGGCGGCGCGAACATCTTCTCGGCGAAGGTCCTGCGCGGCGAGCCCGGCCGCGCGCACCTGCTGCTCGAGGACGAGCACGAGCTCGACGTGCCGCTCGACCCCAACGAATCCCTGCCGGGCATCGGCGCCCGCGTGAAGGTCGCCATCCGCCCCGAGCGCGTGAAGGTCTTCTACAAGGACGAGCTCCCGTTCGGCCTCATCCGCTTCGACGCGATCCTCAAGGACACCGTCTTCCTCGGCGACGCCTGCCAGATCTACCTGCAGATGTTCAAGAAGCACCCCGAGCGCCTGACCATCGCCTGGGCCGGCGGCGACCGCTACGCCGTCCACGACGACATGGACGTGCCCGTCATCGCCGCGGTTCAGCCCGACGACGTCTACATCCTCGAACCCGATTATGTCTGAGAAGGTCACGCGCCGCGGCTTCCTCAAGGCCGCCGTCCTAGCACCGCTGCTCCCGGCCTTTCTCGACGCCTGCCGGCGCGCAGACGACCGTCGCGTCGTCAACTTCTTCAACTGGTCGAACTACATCGGCAAGGACACTTTGCCCGACTTCACCAAGCGCGACGGCATCGAGGTGCGCTACGACCTCTTCGCCGATGAGGACGAGATGTTCGCCAAGCTCCGCGCGGGCGCCAAGGGCTACGATCTCGTGGTCATCGGCGACTACCTGATCCCGCGCTTCCGCGCGCTGAACCTCAGCGACCCGATCCCCACCGGCGCGCTCAAGAACATCAACAACCTCTCCGCGCGCTTCCGCCGCCCGGAATACGATCCGGAGGAAGGCTCGGTCCCCTACATGTGGGGAACGACGGGCATCGCCTATAACAAGAAGAAGCTCAAAAAACCGCCGACGTCCTGGTGGGACCTTTGGGACGAGAAGTACAAGGACCGCGTCTCGATGCTCGACAACGTCCGCGATTGCATCGGCGTGGCCCTGCTCATGCTCAAGCTTCCCGCGACGACGCGCGACCCCGAGCACTTCCGCAAGGTGCGCGAGCTGCTCGTCAAGCAGAAGCCGCTGGTCAAGCAGTACTCATCCTCTTCCTACTTGAACTCCCTCGTTTCGGGGGAAATCGACCTGGCCATGACCTGGTCCGGCTATCTCTTCCAGACCGCGCGCGAGAACCCCGACCTCGACTACGTGATCCCCAAGGAGGGGACCCATCTTTGGGTGGACAGCCTCACCATGCTGCGCGGCTCGCGCCACCGCGCCGACACCTTGCGCCTCATCGACTATCTCCTCGAACCCGAGGTCGCCGCCGCCAACGCCAACTCCGTGCGCTACGCCAGCCCCAACGAGAAGGCGCTCAAGTTCGTGGACCCGGTCCTGCTCAAGGACCCGCGCGTCTACCCGACCGGCGCGATGATGAAGAATCTGCGCCTCAACGCGGTCCTCGATCCCGAGCAGAGCGAACTCTGGAACCAGACCTGGGCCGACGTGAAGGTCGCGTGAGCTCGCTTAACCGCGCCCTGTCGTGGCTGCTCGGCGGCCGCAAGCCCCTGGCGAGCCACCTGCTCCTCGCTCCCGCCACGCTCTGGCTGATCTTCCTGCTCGTGATCCCGGCGGGGGGGCTCATCATCCTCTCCTTCGCCAAGAACGGACCGTACGGCGCCATCGTCTGGGAGTTCAGCCTCCAGAACTACGCGCGCGCCTTCGACCACAAGTACTTGCCGGTTCTATTCCGGACCTTGGCCTTCGCGGCGGCGACCACCTTGACCTGCCTCGTGGCCGGCTACCCACTCGCCTATTTCCTGACCTTCCGCGCCGGACGCTGGCGCAACGCGCTTCTCGTCGGGCTGATGGTCCCGTTCTGGAGCTCGTGCCTCGTGGCCTACTACTCCTGGATGATCGTGCTCGGTAAAGAGGGGCTCCTGAATTCGGCCCTCATCCGCTTCGGCTTCCTCTCCGAGCCCATCGGCTTCTTGTACACGCCCTTCGCGATCCTGCTCGGGCTCGTGTACTTCTATCTGCCGTTCACCGTGCTTCCGCTGTACGCCTCGCTCGAGAAGGTGCCCCGCTCCGTCATCGAGGCCGCCTACGACCTCGGCGCCGACCGCTGGACCGCCTTCTTCAGGGTCACATTGCCGCTCTCGCTCCCGGGCGTCGTCGCGGGCTGCGTGCTCACCTTCATCCCCTGCCTCGGCGACTTCCTGACCGTCGAGATCCTCGGCGGCCCGCGTTACTACCTGCTCGGCAACCTGATTTCGAACCAGTTCATGATGGCCCAGGACTGGCCGTTCGGCTCCGCGCTGACGACCCTGCTGCTCATCGGCCTCGTCGGCGGACTGTGGCTGTATCAGGCGTGGGAGAAAGCGTGAGCGCCAAGCGCCGCGGCATGGGCATTTACTGCGCCTCCCTGTTCGGCTTCCTCTATCTTCCGCTCGTCGTGATGATCATCTTCTCCTTCAACGACGCGCGCCGCAACGTCGTCTGGCGCGGCTTTACGCTCAAGTGGTACAAAGCTCTATTCCAAGACGCCGAGCTCATGAGCGCCATGCTGACCTCGCTCGAGCTGGCACTCGCCGCCGCCGGCATCGCCGCGGTGCTCGGCATGCTCGCCTCCTACGCGATGGTCAAGCACAAGCCCTTCCGCGCGCGGGGAGCCTACGACGCGCTCCTCAACGTCCCGTTGATGATGCCGGAGGTCGCCCTCGGCGTCGGCATTCTGACCTTTCTCGTCCGGGCGGGCTACGAGCTCGACTTCATGGCGCTGGCCAGCTCCCACGCCTTGATCTGCCTGCCCTACACGGTCGCGGCCGTGCGCGCGCGGCTGATTTCCCTGCAGGAATCTTCTCTCGAAGACGCCGCGATGGACCTGGGCGCGACCGAGTGGCAGGCCTTCGTCAAGGTCACCTTGCCGCTGGCGATGCCCGCCATCATCTCGGGCGCCCTCCTCTCCTTCACGGTGAGCTTCCAGGACTTCGTGACCTCGTTCTTCGTCGCCGGCATCGGGATCGTCACGATGCCCATCAAGATTTATTCGATGATGAAATTCGGCGTGACGCCGGAAATCAACGCGCTGTCGGTATGCCTGCTCGTGGCGACCTTCATCCTCATCGGGTTCAACGCGGCGTTCGCGGTGCGCCCCGACGAAGGCGCACGCCACTAGTCGCCGGGCGGGCGGAAGCAGCTCAGAGCCTTGGCGGGACCTTTGACGGCCTCGTCCATCGTGACCAGCTCCGGCAGGCCGCGCTTCCACGCGTCGAGGACGATGCACTCACCGCCGGCCTTCGGGCAGGCCTTCGTGATCATGTGCGCGCCGCTGTCGCCGAGCCAGGACGTTAAGGTGATCGTGAACGTCGTGAGCTCGAACTGATCCTGCGCGACCGTCTTGAGCGTGTCGCACGTGTCGAGCGCCCAGTCGCTGCAGGCGCCGAACTGGCGGCTGGCGAGTTCCTGCAAATCGGCCAGGTTCTGCTTCGCGGCGGCCTCGTCGCGCCCCAACTGGGCGCTGTTCGGCGCGGCGGCGAGAGCGGCCTCGGCCCGCGCCAGATCCTTCTGAGCCTCTGGCACGGCCACGTGCTCCAGCTTCCAGCGGCTGTCCGACCACGTCTTCGCCTGCTTGACCCAACCGCCGAGCGAACCGTGGGCGTTGGTGTCGTTGACGTAATGCGTCCAGAAGTTCCCGAGCCAGCCGTTGCTCCAGCCGTCGTCTTTGCGACGGCGGACGTTCTCCGCGAACTCGTTGTACAGCAGTTGGAAGGCCTTCCTCTGCTCGTCGTTGAGCGCGTGGAACCAGCGCCTGACCTTGGGTTCGTTGCCCAGGCACTGGGAGAGCTGGGGATGCTGCTGAGCCGCGGCCGGCGCCGCCAGGAGAACCGCCAGAACGAGGGGCCTCATACCCCGCAGTGTAGACCCGCAAAGGGCCGGATTCAAGGCCTTGTCATTTTTGGGCTTGAACTATATACTGCGGAGCGATGAAGCCTGCTTTTTTGGCGCTCGCGTTGTTCGCGTCGTCGGCTGCCGCCGAAGCGCTCTCCAAGGCGGGCGACGTGCTCAAAAACCGCGAGGCCCTCGACGGCCGCAGCCTCTGCGCGGCGGGGAAGGTCGTCGCGCTCGACGAGAAATTCGGCCGCGCCACCGGCAAGCATCTGTTCCGCGCTCAACTCGACGACGGCACGGGGATCTTGCAGGTCTTCGCTTTCGGCTATTTCCCGAAGGTCGCCGCCGGCGAGCCCATCGAGGCCTGCGGCCGCTACAACAAGGCCAAACTCCACAAGAACGGCGTGATCTACAAGGACGAGATCGAGGCGGTCGTAATCCTCAAAGGCTCCGGCATCGACGCGGGCCTCGTGGACATCGTCGACGACAAGATCGTGCCGCGCACGAAGGGGACCGTGTCCGCGCAGGCCACGCGTCCGCCGTCGCCGAAGCCGTAACCGTCAGGCAACGAGCGCTTCGGCTTCCAACGTGATCGCGTCGAGCGAGAGCTTCAGCTCGGCCGCCTTGAGGACGAGGTCGTCGAGCGGGCCCACCTCGATCGGCTTTCCGTAGACTACGACCGAGCGCCCGAAAGGCATCGGCACTTGGAAATGGTCCCAGGAGCCCTTGAGCACCAGACGGTTGGACTGGGCGTTCGTGATGGGCAGGATGGGCACGCCCAGCTTCTGGGCGAGATACATGACGCCTTCCTTGATCTCGCATTTGGGACCCTTGGGCCCGTCGGGCGTGATGCCGATATCGTAGCCGGATCGCAAGGCCTTGATAAGCCCCCGCACCGCGTCGGAAGCGCCTCGCGTCGAGGAGCCGCGCACCGAGAGCACGCCGCAGCAGCGCCGGATCGTCTCGGCGATCATCTCGCCGTCCACGGAGCGGCTGATGAGCATGGACATATTGTCGCCCCGGTGGGAGACGGTGAAGAAGGCCTGGCGCTGGTGCCAGAACGCGTAGATGAAGCGCCGGTCGATGGAGCGCAGGCCGACGCGGTGCTCGCCGTGGACGATCGTCAGGCTCGTCGTGAGCTTGATGAAGGAGGAGAAGACGTAGGCAAGGTAGGGGACGAGGAAGCGGACGAAGGGCACCGCTCAGTGTACCACGGCCGGAGCCCGGCGCGGGCCGGTTACTTGGGGGAAACGGGCGCTGTTTTCGACGCGCCGGCGCAGCACGAGTCGGTCTTCATCACCGGGCACATCCCGTCGCCGCAGTTGAGGCGGTGCAGGCCGAAGCTGGCGGCGACGATCAAGGCGAGCGCGCCGAGGCGGCCCAGGATGTTGCCGTCGGCGAGAAGTTTAGAGTTCATGGTCTTATTTTACCACACACGTTATCCACAGCGGCGCCGTTAAGTGTTGTCGACAACACCAAACCGCCTGCTTGTGGATAAGCCGTACGATCGCGACTAGGCTCGCGCGGATCGCACCGAGGCGACATCGCGCCGAATCTGGGAGCGTAGCGCGCCCATGGAGGAGAACCGCTTTTCCGGGCGAATCTTCGATAGGAACGCCAAGGTTAAGGTTCGCCGATACAGATTTCCGGCGAAACCGGGAATATGCACTTCGACAACGAGTCGCGCGCCGCCGAGCGTCGGGCGCACCCCGACGTTGCACGCCCCGAGGCGCTCGCCGATGGTCGTGCCCCTGACCAAGACCTTCCACACGCCGCGCGGAGGCTGACGAGTCCCGCGGACCTTGATGTTGGCCGTGCGAAAGCCGAGCTTGCGTCCCATCCGCTCGCCGCGCACGACGCGGCCGCTGAACGCCTTCACTTGAGCGCGGCCTCGAGCTTGGGCAGGGAGTTCGTGAGGGCCAAGGCGAGCTCGGCGGGAGGCAATGCGCGCCAGGCGTCGAGCGTGCGGGCCTCGGAGAGGAGGAAGGGCCCGACCGTCTCGCGGCGCAATGCCGAGACCGTGCCGCCGCAGCCGAGCTTATCGCCCAGCACCTCGGCCAAGGTCCGCACGTACGTGCCGCTCTCGCACTCGACGCGGTGCGTGAGCTCGGGGGCGTTCCAGGCGAGCGCCTCCCACGCGCGCACCGTCGACGTGCGCGCCTTGACCGGCACCGCGAGTCCCTTGCGCGCGTACTCGTACAGCGGCCGGCCCTCGTGCTTGACCGCGGAGTAGGCGGGGGCGGGGGCGCTCACCTCGCCGACGAGAGAAACGCAGGCCGCCTTGAGCGCAGGGAGATCGAGCGCGGGAACGGGCTTCTCCTCGAGCGTCTTGCCCGTGATGTCGCCGGTGTCGGTTTTGACGCCGAGGCGGATCGTGCCGGTGTAGATCTTGTCCATGCCCTGCAGGCGCGCCTGGAGCTTGGTGCAGGGGCCGACGAGGATGACGAGCAGGCCCGTGGCGAGGGGATCGAGGGTGCCGGTGTGGCCGACCTTGGTGCCGCGGGGAAACAGCCTTCGCAAGACCGCGACGACGTCGTGCGAGGTCCAGGCCGCGGGCTTATCGACGAAGAGCATCCCCGCGACGGGGGCGTTCACTTGCCTTTTTCGCGCTCGAGCTTGTTGAGGAGCTCGTCGATGCGCGAGGCCTTCTTGGGCGTCTCGTCGTACGTGAAGATCAAGTTCGGGATGGTCTTCACCGCGACTTTCTTCTTGATCAGTTCGCGCAGGTACGGGGCGGCGCGCTCAAGGGCCTGGGCGGTGCGCTCACGCTCGGACTCGGTGCCGAGCACGGAGTAGTAGACCTTGACGGTCTTTCGGTCGGCGGCGAGCTCGGTGCCGGTGACCGTGATGAAGCCGGTCAGGCCCGGGTCCTTGATCTCGCGCAGAAGCGTGCTCACGAGCTCTTTATAAAGCTCCTTGAGCCGGTCGTTGCGGTTGTACACGGCCGCTTACCGCGGAGACTGCGAAAGGCGGCGCGTGCGCGATTCCTTGACGAAGAACTCGAGCAGGTCGCCGACGGCCACGTCGTTGAAGCCGTCGATGCCGATGCCGCACTCCTGGCCCTTCTCGACTTCCTTGACGTCGTCCTTGAAGTGGCGCAGGGTCGAGACCTTGCCGGTGTGGATCGCCTTGCCGTCGCGCATCACTCGGATAAGGCCGCCGCGCGTGATCTTGCCGTCGCGCACCGCGGAGCCCGCGATGACGCCGGTCTTGACCTTGAACAGCGCCTTGACCTCGCCCTTGCCGACGATAACGTCGACGATCTCGGGCGCGAGCAGGCCTTCAAGGGCCGCTTTCACGTCCTCGATGAGGTCGTAGATGACCTCGTACTTGCGGACCTCGACGCCCTCGCGCTCGGCGAGTTCGACGGCGCGGCCCTCGATCTCGGTATGGAAGAGCAAGGTGACGGCGTCTGAGGCGGCGGCGAGCAGGACGTCGGACTCGTTGAGGTTGCCGATGCCGCCGTGGATGACGCGCACGCGGCACTCGGTCGTCGCCATGCCTTCGAGCGAGTCGCGCAGCGCCTGGAGCGAGCCCTGCACGTCGGCCTTAAGCAGGATATTGAGATCCTTCGCCTTCGCGGCGCCGGAGGACAGCGCGCCCTTCAGACCGACGAGGGTCATGTGCTTCTGGTGGGCGAGCGACTGCTCGCGGTGGATCAGGCGGCGCTTTTCGGCGATGTCGCGCGCGGCCTTCTCGTTGTCGACGACGGTGAAGGCGTCGCCGGCCAGAGGGGTTCCCATAATGCCCAAGATCTCGACGGGGGTCGAGGGCCCGGCAAGTTCGACGCGCCGGCCGGCGTCGTCGATGAGGGCCTTGATCTTGCCGTGCGCGAGGCCGGCCACGAACGCGTCGCCGACCCTGAGCGTGCCGGCCTGGACGAGGACGGTGGAAACGGCGCCGCGCTTGGGGTCCATCTTCGCTTCGATGACGGTGCCGTAGGCGGGGCGGTCGGGGTTGGCCTTGAGCTCGAGGATCTCGGCCTGAAGGAGCAGCGACTCGAGCAACTTGTCGAGGTTGATGCGCTTCTTGGCGGAGACGTCCTGGAAGATGTTCTTGCCGCCCCACTCTTCGGGCTGGAGGCCGTGCTGGGCCAAGTCCTGGCGAATCTTCTGCGGGTTCGCGCCGGGAAGATCGATCTTGTTGACCGCGACGATGATCGGCACGGAGGCCGCCTTCGCGTGGTCGATGGCCTCGATCGTCTGCGGCATGATGCCGTCGGTGGCGGAGACGACGAGGATGACGATGTCGGTGACCTTGGCGCCGCGCGCGCGCATCGCGGTGAAGGCCTCGTGACCGGGAGTGTCGAGGAAGACGACCTCGCCCTTCTCGATCTTCACCTTGTAGGCGCCGATGTGCTGGGTGATGCCGCCGGACTCGCCTTCGGCGACGCGCGTCGAGCGGATCGCGTCGAGCAAAGAGGTCTTGCCGTGGTCGACGTGACCCATGATGGTGACGACGGGCGGGCGCGCCTTGAGCTTGGCCGGGTCTTCCTTGTCCTTCGTGACGACCGCGAGCTCTTCTTCTTTGTACATCGCGACGACCTCGAGCTCGAAACCGAAATCGGAGGCGATGAGCTGGGCGGCGTCGGTCTCGAGGCGCTGGTTGATGGTGGCGAAGATGCCCAGGCCCATCAGCTTCTTGATCACGTCGTTCGTCTTGATCTCCATCTTCTCGGAGAGCTCGCGGACGGTGATCATCGACGAGACTTTGATCTTCTTGAGCGCGGGCTTCTGGCCGGGCTCGAGCGGCTTGGAGGGCGCGGCGGACGGCCGGTTCTGGTGCGGGCGGTTGCCGCCGCCCTGTCCGGGGCGGTGCTGGCCGGGGCGCTGGCCGGGCATCGGCGGACGCGGCGCGCCGGGGCGCGGCGTCATCTGCGGGCGCGTCGTGATCGCGCCCGGGCGCAGGATCACGGGCTTCTGCGGGCCGGACGTGCCGGGCTTGGGCGGCATCGGCGGCAAGGCGCCGGTGACGGGCGGCTTCGCCGCGGGAGGCGGCGGCGCGGCGGGCGCCCCTGCGACGGGCTGAATCGGCTTGGGCGGCAACGCGCCTGGGACGGGCGGCTTGGCGACGGGCGTCGAAGACCCGGGCGGTACGCCCGGCGCGGGCACGACGGGCTTAGGCGCGACGGGTGCAGGCGCGGGAGCGGCGGCGAGGGGAGCGGGCGCAACGAGCGGCTTCGGGGCCGGAGGCTTCGGAAGCGCCGCGCCGGCGGCGAGGCGCGTCACCGTCGGGCCGGCGGCCGAGACGTTGCGCTTCTTGAACATCGCGAACGCGGAGACGAGATTCGAGGAGGGGGGCGCGATCGAGCCTTCTTCCTGCTTGGTGCGGACCTCGGCGGCGGTCTTGGACACGCCTTCGACTTCGGAAGCGGTCTTGCCCTTGGCGGCGGCTTTCTTCTTCGGAGCGGCCTTGGCCTTAGCGGCGGACTTGGCGTCCTTCTTAGCCGTCGCGGCCTTTTTCGTGGTCTTCTTTTCCATTATTAATTGTTCCAAGACGCATTATAGCATTTTGGACGGGGCCTAGAAGCGTCTAGGCCCCGTATGGGAAAAAGACTGCGGGGCGGCTAAGCCTTGGCTTCGGAAGCCGTTTTCGCCGCGGCGATGATCTTGGCCGCGGTTTTCTCGCCGATGCCGGCCTCCTTCAGCGCCTCAGGCTCGGCCGCGGCGAGCTTCGCCGCGTCGGTGATCCCGGCCTTGACCAACGCTTCGAGCGTCTTGGGTCCCACGCCCTCGAGCGTGGTCAGCGATTCGTCGGCGCCGGACGAGGCCGCCTTCGACGCCGGCTTCGCCGGCTCGGCCTTCACTTCCAAGGTCCAGCCGGTGAGCTTCTGAGCCAGGCGCACGTTCTGGCCGTCCTTGCCGATCGCCAGGGCCAATTGCTCCTCGGCGACGAGCACCTCGGCGATGCGGTTCTCGGGGTCCATGACCTGCACCGACGAGACCTTGGCCGGAGCCAGGGCCGCGGCGAGAGACTCCTCGACGCCCTCGGCGAAGGCGATCAAGTCGATGCGCTCGCCCGCCACTTCGTTCATGATCGACCGGATGCGCGAGCCGCGCAGGCCCACGCACGAACCGATCGCGTCCACGCGGGGGTCGTTGGATTTGACGATCACCTTGGCGCGGAAGCCCGGGTCGCGCACGATGCGGACGATCTCGACGGTGCGGTCGGCGATCTCGGGGACTTCCATCTCCATGAGCCTCTGAAGAAACAAATCTGCTGCGCGCGAGAGCACGACGGCCGGCCCGCGCTGAGACTTGTCCACGCGCAGGATGACGGCGCGCACGTTGCCGCCGATGTTGTAGCGCTCGCGGCGGATCTGCTCGCGAGGGGGAAGTACGCCCTCGGTCTTGCCGAGGTCGACGATGATGCTGCGCTCGACGAAGCGGTGCACGGAGCCGGAGACCACCTCGCCTTCCTTCGGCTTGAACTCCTCGTACAGCTTGTCGCGCTCGACCTCGCGCACCCGCTGGGTCAGCACCTGCTTGGCGGTCTGCGCCGCGATGCGGGCGAAGTCGGCCGCGGGCGCGGGGTAGATCAACTCGTCGCCGACCTTCGCGCCCTTCTTGATCTTCTGCGCGTCGGCCTCGGTGAGCTCGAGCTCCGGGTCGACGACGGTGTCGACGACCTTCTTCGCCACGACGGCGGAGAACACGCCGCTCTCGCGGTCGATCTGAGCGCGGATGTCGGCGTTCTTGCCGACGTGCTTGCGCAAAGACGACACCACCGCGCCCTCGATCATGGACAAAATCTCGTCGACGGGAATATTCTTCTCCCGCGCGATCTGCTCCAGCGCCGTCATCAGTTCGGACTTGCTCATAAATTAATCCCCCGAGAAATCGACCGCCGCGGAGTCGTCGAGCCTCAGCTCGTCGACGTTCTCGCGCGGGAACGCCTTGAGATCCTTATTCTCCACCAGAATCCCGATCTTGCCTTCCTTCAGCCCCGCGAGCGTGCCCGCGAACTTGCGCTGGCCGTTGTCCGGCAACTTGAGACGCAGCTTCACGGCCTTGCCCGCGAAGCGTTCGAAATCCTTGTCCTTCTTGATCACGCGGTCGAGGCCGGGCGAGGACACCTCGAGCACGTACGACTTCGTGATCTTGTCGCCCTCGTCGAGCGTGGCGCCGAGGCGGTCCGAGAAATAAGCGCAGTCATCGAGCGTGATCCCGTTGGGCTTGTCCAAAAAGAGGCGCAGAACCCACTGCGGGCCTTCCTTGCGCCACTGCAGGTCCACCAATTCGCCGCCCTCCTGCTCGATGAGGGGGGTCAGAAGGGCTTCGATTTCCTTGGCATCCATGTTTTTCGGTCCAATAAAAAGAGTGGCTCAACACGGCAGCCACTCCGAAAGAAAGCGCGCCCCCCAAGACGTTGGGAGGCGAACGACCAAATTATAGCACGAAATGGGGGTGGCGCGCAACAATGACAGGGGTTATACTGCCTGCCATGAGCCTACTCGACCGCCTCGCCAATGGTTGGAACCTGATGAAAGCGTCCTTCGCCGTGATCGGCGCCAACCCGCGCCTCCTCTTATTTCCCGCGGCGACCGCCGTTCTGACCATCGTCATCGGGTTCCTGTTCATGACCCCGATCGTTCTCCAGCCCTCAGGCCACAAATACTCCGAGGGCGCGCATTGGGCCGAGGTCGGGTCCCGGCTCATCGTCACGAGCGCGCCCGATGAATACGACCTTCTGCGCGGCCGCAAGCAGCACGTCGAAGTCTCGCGTCAGCTCATGGCCTACATGGTTCTCGGCTATTTCCTGTCCATGTTCTTCGCGACCTTCTTCAACGTCGCCTTTACGCACGAGATCTTCGACGCGCTCGACGGCAAGAGCGTCTCGGTCGGCGAGGGAATCCAATTCGCGCTCACCAAGGTCAAGCCGATCCTGATGTGGACCTTGTTCGCGGGGCTTATCGGCATCCTGATCAAGTCGCTCGAGGAGCGCTTCGGCATCTTCGGACGCTGGGTGATCCGCACCGTGGGATTTGCCTGGAGCGTGGCTTCGGTATTCGTGATTCCCGTACTCGTACTCGAAGAGCACTCGAACAATCCCATCGAGGTCGTGCGCCAGTCCGCGAGCGTGATCCGCAAGACTTGGGGCGAGGCGCTGGCCGGCTACGCGGGCCTGCAGCTCGGGGGCTTTTTGATCGGCTTTTCTTTATTCGTCGCGATCATCGCCTCCGGCGTGGGCGCCTACATGACCCAGTCGGCCTGGCCGGTCGCGGTCGGCCTGCTCGGCTGGCTGATGGCCGCGATCGCCTTCTCCTACACGCTGGGCGTGGCGGGGCAGGTGTACCTGTGCGTCCTCTACCGCTACGCGACGGCGGGCACCGTGCCCGCGGGCTATACGGCCGAGATGCTCGGGATGGCCTGGACGCCGAAAAAGGCGTGATCCGGCTCGTCGCGGTCCTGGCGCTGGGACTCGCCGCCGTGCCCGCGAGGGCGGCGATCCTCGATGTGCTCTTTCCCAAGCCCGCGGCCGAGGCCATCGATCCCGCCGCCTTCCGGGGCCTGACCCATCTGATCGTCGTCGCCGGCGACACCCAGTACTCGGCCGCTCAGGAGATGATCCTCAACAACGTCGAGAATCGCCTGCGGGAGAGCGGCTGCTGGGAGGTCATGGGCCACGCTGAGTCGCGCAAGAAGCTCCCGCACGAACACCTGTCGGCGCCGTCGCCGCGCAAGTGGGGCAATGGTGGAGAAGTCTCGTCAGGCCTGCTCAGCCGCATGCCGCGGCCCGACGCCCGCATCGGCGTGCTCGTGCTGTGGGTCACGGATTGGCGCGGAGAGAAATACTCCCGCGGCACCGGCGGGGAGGCGCTGAACAGCTTCCTCTCCGACCGCTTGAAGACGCCGGGCACACCGAACGCGACACGCGCCGTGTACGAACGGGACGCCGTGGCCCAGCTCTTCGGCAGCGCGAGCGGCGCGCAGATCTGGCGCGGACACATGTTCCTGAACTCGGGCGCGGTCGTGGACGGCGACGGGCGCCTGCCTTACGCGGAACAGGACGAGCGCGACGCGAACGCCTCCGCCGAGTACGACTCGTTCATCTCGTTCTTTTCAGCGAAGCTCAAGCACCCGCCGAACATGGAGAACGGCTGCACGGTCCGGCCGCCGCCGCCGTCGGCGGCGATCGCGCCGCCGCCGAACCCCGACGCGCCCGCGCTGGCCGACCTCGCGTCGTCCGATCCCGCGGCGCGCGCGCACGCCGCACTGAGCCTCGGCCGCCCCGACAACGAGGACGCCGTCCCGCCGCTGGTCAAGGCGCTCGGGGACTCCGACCCGAAAGCGCGCGGCAGCGCTATCGAGGCGCTCGGCCTGATCGGCAGCCCGAATGCCGTCGACCCGCTGCTACCCGCGCTCTCCGACCCGAGCGCGCTCATCCGCGCCCTGTCGGCGCGCGCGCTCGGACGCATCGGCAGCGACCGCGCGAAGCCCGCCCTCGTCAAGCTCGCGGCCTCAGAGAAGGAGGAGGTTGTGCGCAAGGAGGCCGCGGCCGCGCTCAAGGCCGTCGACGATCCGATGAACATGAAGATGGACGTCGGCTCGATGCCGGATCTCGGCCCGCGCTGAACGCCCGCACGGACTGTCGCGCCGCGATGACGGCGAGAATACGCTTGGACGCCTTATCCACAGGCGGTGCCCGTACAACTGTTGTCGACAACAGTTAGGAGGAGCGCTGGTGGGGATAACCCGGTTTGTCGAAGGCCGCTAAGCGACGGCCGCGACCGCGCCGGACAGGACAGCAGCGAGCTTGTCCGCCGCCTCGGCGAGCGTCCAGTTGGCGGCCGCCGCCTCGCCGCGCTTCTTGTACTCGACGGTTCCGCCGTCGAGCATGCGTTTGGAGATCACGAAGCGGTGCGGGATGCCGATCAGGTCGATATCCTTGAACTTCACGCCCGGCTTTCCGTCGCGGTCGTCCTCGAGAACCTCGATGCCCTTCGCCTCGAGCTCCTTAACCAGCGCGTCCACGGCCGGGCGCACGCGCGCATCGTCGGCCTCGTCGAGCACGACGACGGCGACGTGGAAGGGGGCGATCTCGGAAGGCCAGACGATGCCGTCCTTGTCGTGGCCCTGCTCGATGGCGGCGGCGACGACGCGGGACACGCCGATGCCGTAGCAGCCCATGACCATGACCTGGGGCTTCTGCGCCTTGTCCAAATATTCGGCCTTCATCGACTTCGAGTACTTGGTGCCGAGCTTGAAGGTGTGGCCGACCTCGATGCCCTTGAAGAACTCGGTCACGGCGCCGCAGGAAGGACACGGATCCTCGAGCGTCGCGGAGCGCAGGTCGAAGAAACCCTTGATGTCGGGCAGCTCGCGCGCGATGTTGAAGTTGTCGGTGTGCAGGCCGTCCTTGTTGGCGCCCGAAACGCCGTTGAGCACCGCGCGCGTCGAGAAATCGGCGTAGATCGCGACGCCGGGGTGGCCCTGGGGGCCGCCGAAGCCGACCTTGCAGCCCATAACGGTCTCGTACTGGGCGGGGGAGGCGCGGAATAGATTCGGCGCGCCGACGGCCGCGGCGAGCTTCGCCTCGTGCAGCTCGTGGTCGCCGCGCATGAGCGCGATCACCGGCGTCTTGCCGTCGATCATGTACAGCTGGGTTTTCAGGAAATCGGTGAGCGGACGTTTGACGAGCGCGGCCACGTCGGCGACGGTCGTCTTGCCCTGCGTGTCGAACTCGGAGAGGGGCCTGAAGGCCGACGCGGCGGGAGCCTTAAAGGCGTCCTTGATCTCGGACCTCTCGATGTTGGCGCCGTACTCGCACTTCGTGCAGGAGACGATGGTCTCTTCTCCGGTCTCGGCCAAGACCATGAACTCATGGGAGAAGGAGCCGCCGATAGCACCCGCTTGCGCCAGCACGGGCTTGTACTTGAGGCCGCAGCGCGTGAACACGCGCTTGTACGCCTCGTAGATCGTCTTGTAGTACGCGGACGCGTCCGCCTCGTCGGCATGGAAGGAGTAGGCGTCCTTCATCAGGAACTCGCGCGCGCGCATCACGCCGAAGCGGGGGCGAACCTCGTCGCGGAACTTCAGGCCGATCTGATAGAGCATGGTCGGCAGCTGGCGCCAGGAGCGGACCTCGCGGCGGACGAGATCGGTGACGACCTCCTCGGCGGTGGGGGCGAAGCAGAAGTCGGCGTCCTTACGATCCTTGATGCGCAGAAGCTCCTTGCCGTAGACGGGCCAACGGCCGGTTTCTTCCCACAGCGCGCGCGGCTGGATGACGGGCAACGAGACTTCCTGCCCGCCGATGCCGTCCATCTCCGCGCGCACGACGCGCTCGACCTTGCGCAGGACGCGAAGGCCGAGAGGAAGCCAGTCGTAAATGCCCGAGGCCACCTTGCGGATCATGCCCGCACGCTGCATCAGCTGAGCCGAGACGTTGTCCGCGTCGGACGGCGACTCGCGAAGCGTCGGCAGCAGGTATTTGGAGAGTTTCATGGATTCTATGGTGTCAGGCTTTCGGTTTTAACTTATGATGCCGGCTTCCGCTCAAAACTTAAAACCGAAAGCCTGACACCTATTTTTTCAATTCGGCCTTCGGCGCCTCGGTTTTCTTGCTCGCGCGCTCGGTGCGGATGCGCAGGACGTCGTTGTACGTCGCGAAGACGAGCAGCGACATCAGAAAGGCGATGCCGACGGTGTTGGCCTTCTCCATCGCCGCGTTCGAGGCGCGCTTGCCCCGGATTCCTTCCCACCAGTAGAAGGCGGCGTGGCCGCCGTCGAGAAGCGGTAGGGGAAGAAGGTTGAAGAAGCCGATCGCGACCGAGATGAAGCCGATCAGGAAGACGAACTCCTCCCAGCCCGCGCGCGAGGCGCGCGAGACCATCTGGAAGATGCCGACGGGGCCGGCCAAGTCGGGGCGCTCGCGCTTCCAGAGCTTGCCCGCGATCGTGGTGACCGTCTGCTTGCTCTGCGTCCAGCACAGGCGCAGGGCCTCGCGGCCCGCGCCGAGCGGGCCGACGGACTTGTACTCCGCCTTGGGCATGATGCCGATGACGCCGCGCTCGCCGGAGTCGTCCAGCTTCGGCGTGACCTTGATCTCAAGGGTCTTGTCGCCGCGCACGACGGAGAGGCTGATCTGCTTGTCGGGGGAACGATGGATCGAACTCGCCAGATCCTCCCAGCCGGTCAACGCCCGGCCGCCGAAGGCGGTGATCTTATCGCCGATCTCGATGCCGGCTTTGTCGGCGGGGAAGCCGATCATCATGTTGCCGATGATGGGCTCCTTCGAAGCCTCGGGCATGCCCTTGAACCAGATCAGGCCGCTGTAGAGGGAGAAGGCGAGCAGGTAGTTCATCGCCGGGCCGGCGTACACGATGATCAGGCGGCGGTTCCAGCTCTGGCCGAAATATTCGTCCTTCTTGGGCTTGTAGCCGGCGTCCTGAGTCGTGGGATCCTCGCCGGCGGGCTTGACGAAGCCGCCGAAGGGGATGGCGCACAGGGAGAAGCGGGTGCCGACGCTGTCGGTGATGCCGATCAGCTCCGGGCCGAAGCCGAAGGCGAACTTCTCGACGCGCACGCCCAGCCGGCGGCAGGCGAAGAAGTGCCCGGACTCGTGGAGCACGATGACGAGCCCCAGCGCGAAGGCGTTGGCGCCGACGGTGTGAAGGATGGACAGGATCGAGTTCATTTGCAGTTTTCCTCGGCCTTGGCTCTCGCCCAGGCGTCGACTTCGACGACTTCTTGGAACCCGGGCAGGCCGCCGCTCGGGGTGTACGCCGCCATGGTCTTCTCGATCACGCGCGGTATGTCGGTAAACTTGATGCGGCCGCCCAAGAACGCTTCCACGGCGATCTCGTCGGCGGCGTTGAGCACGGCGGGCATCCCGCCGCCCTTCTGCGCCGCCTCACGCGCGAGCGCCAGGCACGGGAAACGGGAAAAGTCGGGGGCGCGGAACTCGAGAGCGCCGGCCTTGACCAGGTCCAGGGGCTCGATGACGCGCGCGCCTCTCTCAGGATACGTCATTCCGTATTGAATCGGCAGCTTCATGTCCGGCACGCCCATCTGCGCGAGCACGGAGCCGTCGGAGAATTCGACGCCGGAGTGGAAGATGGACTGGGGGTGGATCACGATTTCGACTTGATCTCTCTTGAGGCCGAACAAATTCATGATCTCGATAAGTTCGAAACCCTTATTCATCAAGGTCGCGCAGTCGATCGTGATCTTCCTGCCCATCTTCCACGTCGGGTGCATGAGGGCCTGTTCGGGCGTGACCGCGGAGAGATCGCCCTTGTATTTGGCGAAGGCGCCGCCGGAGGCGGTGAGGATGACGCGCTTGATCGTTTTGAGCGGCGCCGCGGCGCGCGGGTCCGGATTGAGGCCCTGCACGCACTGGAAAATGGCGGAGGGCTCCGAGTCCACGGGGACGATCTTCGCGTTCCACTTCTCGGCCTCGCGCATGAACTGCGCGCCGGCCATGACCATCGGCTCTTTATTGGCGAGTGCCACGATCTTCCCGGCACGGATCGCGGCGAGAAGCGGCGCGAAGCCGACGCCGCCGACGACGGAGGTGAGCACCACGTCCACGTCGGGATGCGAGGCCAGGTCGCACAGGCCCTCGACGCCCGGAGCGAGATGCTTGGCGCGGCCGTTGAGCAAAGTCTTCAGATGAACTGAAGCCTTCGGATCGAACATCGAAACGGCCGCGGCATTAAACTCCTTGGCTTGCTGCGCCACCATCAGAGAGTTGGAGTGCGCGGCGAGGCCGAAGACGGAGAGCTTGTCGGGCATCTCCCGGATGACGTTCAGGGCGTTGACGCCGATGGAGCCCGTCGAGCCGAGGATGGCGACCTTTTTCATTTGAGCGTGAGGGCCCAATAGACGGCGGGCGCGCAGAGAATATAGGAGTCGAAACGGTCGAAGACGCCGCCGTGGCCGGGGAGCAAAGACCCCGAGTCCTTGATGCCGACGTCGCGCTTGACCATGGACTCGGCGAGATCGGAGAGCTGGCCCATCACGCCGATCAGAGAGCCGACGAGGACGGCCTGCAACGGAGTGAGCGCCTCGCTCAAGGAGAATTTCTGGAACGCGAGGCAGACGGCGATCGCGGCCGCGAAGCCGGCGGCGGCTCCCTCCCAGGTTTTCTTGGGCGAGAGCGTGGCCGCGAGCGGGCGGCGGCCGAAGCCCTTGCCCGCGGCGTAGGCGGCCGTGTCCATCGCCCAGACCGAGGCGAAGGTCAGGAAGGCGAAGGCCTCGCCGTGCGGGCGCAGATCGCGGATCAGGGCGAGGTGAGCGGGCATCCAGCCCGCGAACAAGGCGCCGAATAAGGTCAGCGCGACGCGGTCGAGCGAGTGGACCTTGGCGGCCATCTCCACGAGGACGACGAAGGCCGCGCCGCCCGCCAGGACGAGCGCGAGCGGGCCGCCGAGCGAGGCGCAGGCCGCCAGCGCGGCGCCTAAAGCCACGGTCGGGACGAACTGGACGGGACGGCCGCCGAGGCGCAGCATCAGGGCGTACTCATAGCAGCACAGGGCCGAGATGCCGGCGACGAAGATCCCGTACGCCATGCCGCCGGCGTGAACGAGGAACAGCATGACGGGAATGCCGATGAGCGCGGTCAGGACGCGCGGAAGAAGCATAGGCCCATTCTACAAAAATTGGACGCCTGAGCCGGGACCACGACTATCCTCGAGGATAGTTGTCGGCTAGGGCTTGGCCGACAGGCCGCCGAAGCGCCGGTCGCGCTTCCGGTAGTCCTCGAGCGCGGCGACGAGGTGCTCCTTGCGGAAGTCGGGCCACAGCACCGGGGTCACGAACAGCTCGGCGTAGGCGACCTGCCAGAGCAGGAAATTGGAGATGCGCATCTCGCCCGAGGTGCGGATCATCAGGTCGAGCTCGGGCAAGCCCTCGCCGTAGAGATTCTCCGAAATCGCATCTTCGTCGAGGGTTTTGGCGCCGGCGGCGAGCGCCTTGTTCGCCGCGTCCAGAATCTCCTGGCGCCCGCCGTAGTTCAGCGCGAGAACCAAGTTGAGTCCCTTGTTGTCGGCCAGGCGCTCGATCGCCCCGTCGAGTTCTTGGCGCACGCCGGCGGGCAAGGCGTCGAGGCGGCCGATCGCGGACAGGCGCACGTCGTTCTTGTCGAGCTCGAGCGTCTCTTTAGTGAGCGCCCAGGACAGCAACTTCATGAGCTCGCCGACCTCCTCTTTGGGACGAAGCCAATTCTCCGTCGAGAAAGAGTAAAGCGTCAGCGTCTTGATGCCGAGCTCGCCGGCGGCGCGCACGATGGCGCGGACCGAATCGACGCCCGCCTTATGGCCCGCGATCCGCGGAAGCCCGCGCTTGGCGGCCCAACGGCCGTTGCCGTCCATGATGACGGCGACGTGGCGGGGGAGATTATTTGTGTCTGACATAGGAGGTGACCGAGCTTAGCGAGGAAATGGCCGCGTCCATCGCCGTAGGAAGCGGCCCCCTAGATGGTGGTGATTTCCTTCTCTTTCGCGGCGATCGAGTCGTCGATCTGCTTCGTGAAGGAGTCGGTGAGTTTCTGGACGCGGGTTTCGAGGCCGCGGAGATCGTCTTCGGTGATCTCCTTGGACTGGAAGGACTTCTTGATCTTGTTGAGGGCTTCCTGGCGCTCGGTGCGCACGCCGCCTTTGAACTCTTCGCCCACCTTCTTGACCGTCTTGACGAGGTCCTTGCGGCGGTCCTCGGTCATCATCGGGAGCGAGATGCGGATCATCTTGCCGTCGTTCTGGGGCATCGCGCCGACGTCGGCCTTTTGAAGAGCCTTCTCGATGTCCTGAAGAGTGGAGGGATCCCAGGGCCGGATCTCAAGGGTGCGCGCCTCGGGCACGGAGACCGCGGCGACCTGCTTGAGGGGGACGAGCGAGCCGTAGGCCTCGACCTTCACCGACTCGAGCATCATCGGGTTGGCGCGGCCGGTGCGCATGACGGAGAACTCCTTGCCCATGCGGGACAGGCGTTCCTTCATCGCGATTTCCATCTGGGCGACGACGGCGTCGGCGGCTTGAGTGGCCATGGTTTACTCCGTGGTGATGAGAGTGCCGACCTTCTGGCCGGCGACAGCGCGGGCGATGTTGCCCTTCACCGCGAGGTCGAAAACGACGACGGGCATCCGGTTTTCCATGCAGAGCGTCAGGGCCGTGGTGTCCATGACCTTGAGACGCTGCTTGATGCTGTCCATGAAGGTCAGCTTGTCGAAGCGCTTCGCGGCCTTGTCCTTCTTCGGGTCCGCGCTGTACACGCCGTCCACCTTCGTGGCCTTGAGCACGACCTCGGCCTCGATCTCGACGGCGCGCAGCGCCGCGGCGGTGTCCGTCGTGAAATAGGGGTTGCCCGTGCCGCCCGCGAAGATGACCACGCGGCCCTTCTCGAGGTGGCGGATCGCCTTGCGGCGGATGTAGGGCTCGGCGAGCTTGTTGATCTCGACGGCGCTCTGCACGCGCGACGGCACGCCGAGCTGCTCGAGGGCGTCCTGGAGAGCGAGCGCGTTGATCAAGGTCGCGAGCATGCCCATGTAGTCGGCGGTGACGCGGCCGATGGCCTCGCCGCGGTCCTGCTCGCCGCGCCAGATGTTGCCGCCGCCGACGACGATGCCCATTTGGAGGCCGTCGCCGTGCGCGAGCTTGATCTCGGCGACGATCGACGACAGGGCGTCCGGCTTAATGCCGTGGGCGCTCTCTCCGCACAGCGACTCGCCGGAGAGCTTGAGGAGGACCCGTTTGTACTTCTTAGCCCCTGGCATTCTCCGCGATTACTCGCCCAGCTGGTAGCGGGCGAAGCGGGCGATCTTGATCTCGCCGCCGACTTTCGCGCCGGCCGCCTTGAGCAGCGCCGTCACGTTCGTCTTCGGGTCGCGGATCGAGGGCTGCTCGAGCAGGCAGTAGGCCTGGTAGAACAGCTTGTTGATCTTGCCTTCGAGGATCTTGGGAAGGGAAGCCTCCGGCTTCCCCTCCTTACGCAGGATCTCGGTCTGGATCTCCTTCTCCTTCGCGATGTCGGCGGCGGGGATCTCCTCGCGCGCGAGATACTTCGCGGTGGGGATGTTGCCGACGATTTGCAGGAGCAGTTCCTTCGCGAGCTCGGCCATCTCGGGCGACTTCGCGGCCGCGTCGGTGGGGGCGGAGAGCTCGATCAAGGCGCCCTTCTTCGCGGGAACGGCTGGATCGGTCTGGTGGGCGTAGCCGGCGATGAGGCCCGGGCCCTTGAGCTCGAAGCGCACGTAGCGGCGCACGGCCATGTTCTCGCCGAGCTTGCCGACCATCGGCTTGACGAACTCGTCGTTGGCGGCCTCGACGCTCTTGAGCGTGCCGGCCGCGGCCTTGTCGACGATGGTCTTGACCATCGCCTGGAAGTCGGAACCCTTGGCGACGAAGTCGGTCTCGGAGTTGATCTCGAGGATCGCGCCGGCCTTGCCGTCGATCTTGAAGGACACCGCGCCTTCCTTCGTCACGCGCGTGGCCTTCTTCGCGGCGTCGGACAGACCCTTCTTACGAAGGATCGTCATCGCCTCTTCGAAATTGCCTTTGGCCTCATCGAGCGCGCGCTTGCAGTCCATCATGCCCGCGCCGGACTTCTCGCGCAAATCCTTGATCAGCTGGGTGGAATCCATGGTGGGCATATTAATTCGCGGCCTCGGCCGCGGGTTCTTCGGTCGCGTACACGACGTCCGCGGTCTGCTGACCCGCGGCGGTCTCGGCGGCGGCCGCGGCGAGCATCTCAGCCTCGGCGGCGGCGACGGACTCGGCGCTCTTCGCCGCTTCCAGGATGCCCTTGCCTTCGTTGACGGCGTCGGCGACGAGCGCGCAGAACAGCTTGATGGAGCGCGCGGCGTCGTCGTTGCCCGGGATCGGGTGATCGATCAGGTCGGGATCGCAGTCGGTGTCGCAGACGGCGACGATCGGAATACCCAGCTTGCGGGCTTCCTGGACCGAGAGATCCTCTTCGACCGGATCAACGACGAAGACGACATCAGGCAACGTGTTCAAGCCGCGGAGACCGGAGAGATTCCTCTTTAACTTGGCGAGCTCCTTATTGAGGCGGGAGACTTCCTTCTTGGGGAGAACCGCGAAGATGCCGTCGGTCTGCCACTTCTCGATCTCCTCGAGGCGCTTGACGGACTTGCGCAGCGTCGCGAAGTTCGTGAGCGTGCCGCCGAGCCACTTCTCGCAGACGTAGGAGGCGCCGCAGCGCTCGGCCTCGGTCTTGAGAATGTCCTGGGCCTGCTTCTTCGTGCCGACGAAGAGGAACTTCTTGCCGGCCGCGGCCTGGTCGGAGACCCACTGCGCGACCTTCTTGATCTCCTTGGCCGTCTTCTGGAGGTCGATGATGTGGATGGCGTTGCGCTCGCCGAAAATAAAGCGGCCCATCTTGGGATTCCAGCGGCGGGTCTGATGACCGAAATGCACGCCGGCTTCCAGCATGGCCTTCATAGAAACGTTGATCATGAGCGGATGTCTATCCTCCAGGAATTGTCGCGACGGAGAATGATAGCAAAAAACGACCTAAGACGCTACGTCTTAGGGTTTAACCTTGGCCGCGGGATCGGGCAGGGTCTTCGCGTACTCCCGCCAGGCGGGCTCCGAAGCGAGCATGCTGTTCAAGCCGGCGGCGACGCCGACCGGGGGAGTTCCGGGAAGGAGGCGGCGAACTTTTTCCGTGATGAGGCTGCTTTCCTTAGGCCGCGCGGCCGGCGCCTTGAACTCGGCCGCGCTCACTCGTTCGAGCAAGGACGCGTCGAGGCCGAAGGCACGGGCGACGCGCGTCGCGAACTCGAAGCGATCGATCTCCTCGGCGCCGACGACGTGGAAGATGCCGCCCGCGCGCTCGGCGACGAGCCCGGCGGTGATCTCAGCCAGGTTCTCGACGTAGGTCGGATTATAGCGCACGCCCGCGGCGACGCGCATCTTGCGGCCCTCGCTGAGGTTGTTCCTGACCTGCAAGACGAAGTTCTTCGGCTCCCACTGCCAGCCGTAAGCGCCTGAGGTGCGCAACACGAGGTTTTTGGGATCGCAGGCGAGCACGCCGGCCTCGGCCTCGGCTTTCTGGCGCCCGTACTCGTTGATCGGGCTCGGCGCGTCTTCCTCTGTATAGGTTCCCTTGACGCCGTCGAAAACGTAATCGGACGAGTAGAAGATCATCCGGGCGCCGATCTCCCGGCAGGCGCGGGCCACGTTGAGGGTGCCCTTCACGTTGACCTCTCGGGTCTCCCCGGGGTGCAGCTCGCAGTAGTCCACGAAGGGGTTCGCCGCGGGGACCGCCGCCACGGTGGGGCGGTGGGCGGCGAGGAAGGAGCGGACCTTGCCTTCATCGCGCATGTCCAACTGCAGGAAGCTCCCGGAGGGATGGCAGTGGTAGGTGGCGGCCGAGACCCGGGCGCCGCGGGCCATCCAGGCCCTCAGGAGGGCGTTTCCGACCAGCCCGGTGCCCCCGATGACCAGCATCTTGTCTTCCACGCCGAAAGTGTAGCAAATACGCGCTGTATTGCTTCTTTTCACCCTTTTGGGACCTGGGAGGGGGGGTCCGAAGGCCCATGCGCCGCCGGCCGGCCCAGGGTATACTCAACCATCGACCAGAAAACGACCCGCCGCATCGGCTCTCTGACCGCCCTGGCCCTCGTTTCCGGCATTGCGGTACCGGCACACTCCCAAGACCCTATTCTGCGCCGCGCGGCCATCATGGGCGAGGCCCGTATGGCCATCGTCAACCCCCATATGTTCGACGCGGCCAAGGCGCATGCCGGCGTCGTGGCGGCGCCTCAGTTCGAACACGTCGGTTCTCCGAACCGACGTCTTGAGACCCTTTACAGCCGCCCCAAGGTCAGCGACCTCCACCAGCAGCTCGTCGTCCCCGTCCCCAACGAGACCCCCGCCTACCGCCGCACCTTCAAGATCATGCTCGCCAACCCCGAGAAAACCGACCGTTGGGACGAGATGATCCTGCGCTACGCCAAGATCTACAAGCTCGACAGCCGCCTGCTCAAGTCCATCATGGCCGCCGAGTCCGAGTTCGATCCCAAGGCCGTCTCCCCGTCCGGGGCCCGCGGCCTCATGCAGGTCATGCCCGTGACCGCCCAGGGCGTGGGCATCTCGCCCTCCAAGCTCCACGATCCGATGTCCGGCGTGAAGGCCGGCGCCGCCTACATCCAAGTGTTATTCAGAGCTGCATGGAAGATATTTAATCTCAAGGGCGTGCGCTACACCGACGCGCCGATGTGGGTCGTCCAGCGCGTGATCGCCGCCTACCACGCGGGCCCCAAATTCCTGACCAAGCTGAACCTGTTCCCGAGCACGCGCGCTTACGTGCGCAAGGTCGTCCTCTTCTACCATTCGAAGGTCACCGACCTTCGCCGGCCGGCCGGAGTCAAGCTCGAGCTGCCTTCCTACAGCGAGACCGTGACCACGACCGGGACGATGTACTAAGATAGCCGGGATGAAAGCCGCTTCGCTCGCCGCACTCCTCCTGCTCGCCGCCTGCGCCGGCCCCAAGCCGTGCACGCGCACCTTGTGCGTGGCCAAGCTCGAGGGCACGATGCGCCTCGACGGCTGGGACACGAGCGCGATCGCGACCGCCTCAACGCCCCAGCCTCCCGTGATCAGCGACTCGATCGTGACGATCGTCGCCGGAACCGCCGAGTTCCGCAACGGCAAGACGCGCGTCACCGCGGGGGAAGGCTCATCCTTTAAATTCGCGTTCTCCACTCGCTCCGTCGCGTCGATCGACGTCTCCTCGGGCACCGTGGTCGTCTTCCCCGCCGCGGGCTCGCCAGCCCCCCTCGGCCCCGGCGCGACCTACTCCCTCCCGAAACCGTAACGTTAGTTGGTGTCAGGCCTACCGATTTCCGATTCTCTCAGTCTGCGCTCATCCGAGGAGAATCGGAAATCGGTAGGCCTGACACCGTCGTTCTTTGCTTAAATAGGCGCCATGAAACGGGCGCTGATCACGGGCATCACCGGCCAGGACGGGTCCTACCTCGCTGAGTTCCTCCTCAAGAAGGGCTACGAGGTGCACGGCATCAAACGCCGCGCCTCGTTGTTCAACACCGACCGCATCGATCATCTCTTCCAGGATCCGCACGAGAAGAAGCTGCGCTTCATCCTGCACTACGGGGACATGACCGACTCCTCAAGCCTGCAGCGCGTGCTCCAGCTGGTCAAGCCCGACGAGGTGTACAATCTCGCCGCGCAAAGCCACGTCGCCGTCAGCTTTCAAGAGCCCGAGTACACCGCGAACGTGGACGCGCTGGGCACCTTGCGCCTGCTCGAGGCCATCCGCACGCTCGGCTGGGCGAAGAAGACCAAGTTCTACCAAGCCTCGTCGTCCGAGTTGTTCGGCAAGGTCCGGCAGTCGCCTCAACGCGAATCGACCCCGTTCTATCCGCGCTCGCCGTACGGCGCCGCGAAGCTGTACGCCTACTGGATCACGATCAACTACCGCGAGGCCTACGGCCTGTACGCCTGCAACGGCATCCTCTTCAACCACGAGTCGCCGCGCCGCGGCGAGACCTTCGTGACGCGCAAGATCACGCGCGGGCTCGCGCGCATCAAGCTCGGACTCGACGAGAAGATCTGGCTCGGCAACCTCGACGCGAAGCGCGACTGGGGACACGCGAAGGATTTCGTCGAGATGATGTGGCTGATGCTCCAAAAGCCCAAGCCCTCCGATTACGTCGCGGCGACAGGCCGGCAGAACTCCGTCCGGCAGTTCGTCGAGGCCGCCGCGGCGGAACTCGGCTTCGATCTCGTCTGGAAGGGGAAGGGCGCCGCCGAGAAGGGCGTCGACCGCCGCACCGGCCGCGCGATCGTCGAGCTCGATGCGCGCTACCTGCGACCGACCGAGGTCGACGCCTTGCTCGGCGACGCCGCCAAGGCGCGGCGCGAACTCGGCTGGAAACCGAAAGTCAGCTTTGAAGAGCTCGTCCGCGAGATGACGCGCGAGGATCTCGCGATCGCCGAGCGCGAGTCGCTCGTCAAGAGCGCCGGCTACACCAGCCCGCCGCGCGCGGCCGACTGAACGTTATAAGCCCTTCCTCAGCACGTTCGCGCCGGCCGCTTGCGGCCGGCGGACCGCGTCAACCCACGTAAAGCAGGACGCTCGCGAGCACCGCGGCGACCACGGCCACGCTGGTCGCCACGTACAACAGAAACCGCAGTTCTTCGTCCCACTGCGTTTTCGTGCCGCCGTCCGGCTGCGCCGGGGCCGGGGCCGGCGCGGGCGCCTCGGGCGCGGGGGGAACGACGGCGGGTTCGACGGGAACCGGCCTGGAGGGCGGCGTCAGATAGCCTTCGACTTCGCGCGCGATTTCCCGGCGGCGGGACTCGCCTAGTTCGCGGCTGCGCGCCTCCGCGTCCGGCTCAGACGGCGCGGGCGCGGCGCGGCGGCCGCGGGACTCGCGCTCGGCCTCGACGTCGGCGTACAGGCGCGCGCGCTCCTCGTCGAGGGCGTGGCGCATCTCCGCGATCTCGCGGTCGCTGCGCGCGCGCAGCTCCAGCTTGAGCTTCTCGGCCTTGAGCTTGTGCTGCTCGCTCTCCGAGGCGATGCGGCGCATGCCCTCGGCGAGCTCTTTCTGCATGCGCTCGGCCTCGAAGTCCAGGCGGGTCGTGGACTCGTGCGCCTTCTCGAAGGCCTCGACGCCCTCGCGACGGACCTGCTCCGCGGCCTCGAGCGCGCGGCGGGCCTTGTCCTCGTCGTCGCGGCGGCGCTCGTCGTAGGTCTTCTCCAGGCCGTCGATGACGGCCTGCAGGCGCCGGCTCTCGTCCTCGCCGCGGCGCGTCAGCAGGCGCGCCTGCTCGAGCGCGGACTGCGCCGTGTTCAGCGTACGGCCAGTCTCCTCCGCCTTGGAGCGCGCGGCGAGCAGCTCGGCCTCGGCCTTTTGCGCGCGCGCGTGCAAGCCGTTGAAGTCGGCGCGGAACTGCGCGGTTTGGGTCAGCTCCTCGCGGGCGGCGTTGAGCTCGAGCTCGGCGCGCTCGGCGCGCGCGGTCGCGGCGGAGAGCTCGGCGCGCGCGGCGGCGGCGGCCTCCGACTGCTCCGACTTCGCGGCGCGGGACTGCTCGAGGTCGGCCCTCAGCGACTCGATGTGCGCCTCGTGCCCTGCGGTTTTCTGGCGCAGCTGCGAGAGATTGCGCCGCGCCCCGCCCAACTCCTCCTCGCGACGGCGCGCGTCGCCGGTGAGCGTCTCGAGCTTGGCGGAAGCGGCCCGCGCCTCGTCGCGCACGCGCGCCAGCTCGGCCTCCGCGCGTGTCCCCTTCTCGAGAGCGTCGTCCGCGCGCGCGGCGACCGCGTCGCGCTCCTCCGACACGCGCTTCAGGTCGGCCTCGAGCGCGCGGGCGCGGGCGCTCAGCGCGGACTCGGAGCTGCTCAGCTCCGTCTCGAGCGCGAGCCGGCGCGAACGCTCCGCCTCCAGGGCCGCGCCGAGCTGGGCGCGCGCCTCGGCCGCCACCTTCAAGGTCTCCTCGAGCTCGCGCGTCAGCGAGGTCGCGGACGCGGCCTCGCGGTGCAGCGCCGAGGCCGTCTCCTGGAGCTCGTCGGCGCGCGACGTCAGCTCCCGCACGCGCTCGCGCAGGCGCTCCTTGGACTTGAGCTCGGTCTCGAGCTCGAGCGTGCGCGCGCGCAGCCGCGACTCGAGCTCGTCGATGCGCACCTCGAGGCGCACCGCGTCGAGGGTGTCGTCCGACCGCTCCGAAGGAGCGGGCGCGCGCGGGGGGGCGTCGGCGGGCTTAGGCTCCTGCGCGTCCATCCTTCAGTTCCTGGCGCAGCCGGTCGAGGGCCTCGGACTGCTCCTTCCAACGCTCGCGCAGCGCTCGGCGCTCGGCGTCCATCTCGTCCTCGAGCTTCGCGCGCGCGTCCTCGAACTCGCCGCGCAGGCGGGCGCGCTCCTCTTCGAGCGCGGCGTCGCGGCGCGAGAGTTCGGCGGCCAGCCGCGAAGTGGCCGTCGTCTCGGCCCGGCGGGAAGCGACGACGGCGGACTCGCCCCGATCGCGCTCCTCCTTGGTCGCGGCGGTCAGGCGCGCGATCTCCTCGCGCATGCGGTCGCGGTACTCCGCCAGCGCGGCGACGGCCATGCGCGCTCTCTCGGCGGCGGCGGCCTCCATGCGGCGGGAGTTCTCGAGCGCGCGCTCGGAGTGCTCGGCGTGCGTACGCGCCGCGCTCAGACCCGACGCGTACGCGGCCTGGCCCTGCTCGTGGGCTTCGCGCATGGCCGCGGCGCGGGCTTCGTTGAGCTTGGCCTCGTTCTCGGCCACGCGGGCCGACGCCTCGAGCCGCGACTGGCGGGCCATATGGAGCTCGCGGTCCGCGGCCTCGCGCTCCGCCTTGAGTTTGGCGCGCTCCTCGATCAAGGCGGCCTCGAGCCGCTCCGGCAGCAGGGCCTCCATGCGCCGCGCCCGCTCGATCGCGCGGTCTCCCTCGGAGCGATGCGCCTGCGCCCGTTCGAACTCGGCGGCGACCTCGGCCTGAACGCGCTCGCGCTCGGCGATGAGCGCGGCGGCGGCGGCGCGTTCGCGCACCTGCGCGGCGACGGACTCGTCGCGCGCCTGCACCACCTCTTCCGCCAGCCGCCGTGTTTCGCGCAGCAGCTCGGCGCGCTCGGCGTCGAGCCGGGCGGAAAGCGACGCGCGCGAGGCCTCCGCCGCCCGTCCGGCCGCGAGCTCGGTCTCGCTCGCCTCCGCGCGACGCATCACCGCGTCCAGGCGCGCGCGCAACGACGCGGCCTCGGCGTTCTTCGCGTCGGCGTCGAGCATGGCGCGATCGAGGCGCGCCTGCAGTTCGCGGGCGCCCTGCTGGCGGGCCATCGCCTCGCGCTCCCAGTCCTCCATGCGCGCCGCGGCGTGCTCGGCGTCGAGCCGGGCGCCGTCGCGCGCGTGCATCGCGGCCTCCGCGTCCCGGCGCGCGCGCTTGGCGTCCTCGTGCGCGGCGGCCTGCGCCGCGCGCTCCTCGCGCAGCTCCGAGGTGAGCAGCATCGTCCCATCCCTGAACCGCTCGCGCGCCCCGCGCTCGGTTTCGAGCTGGCGCTCCTTCTCCGCGAGCCGCTCGCGCAGTTCGGCGGCCTCGGCCGAAGCCGTCTCCAGCTTGGCCTGGGCGTCGCGCAGCTCCGCGTACACGCCGGCGGGGGGGATGACGAGATCGGCGAGATGCCCGCCGAAGCCGGTCTGGGGGAGATCCTCGGGGCGTTCGCTCGCGACGCGGGCGCGCGTCGCGAGCACTTCCTCGACCTCGCGGTTGAAGTCGTCCTTCCAGGCGTGGAGCGGATCCATGGGCCCCCCCAGTATAGGAGGGGAGTGTTACAAAGACAAGTCGGGGATCGCGCTCTTTTGGGGAACTTTTTCGGGGTCTCGATCGTATGAAGGGATGGATAAAATCACCCGGGACTTTAGACCCACTCGAACCATAGGACCGGAGGCCCTGACGGCCGCGCCCGGCGCGGGACATCCTCGCGGTATGGGTGCGAGACGAACGATCGGCCCCGCCGCGATCGCCGCCGCCTTGATCGGCGCCGGGCTCGCGCTGTACCGGCCGGTCGGAGTCCCCCGGCTTCTCCCCGGGGCTCGAACTCCCGCGCAGGGCGTGCCGCCCGGGTCTTCGACGCCCGCCGCGCTCGCCTCCGCGCTCTCCTGGCCCGCGCCCAGGATCATTCCGCCGTCCGCCGATTCGGCGGACTCGGCCCTCCGGGTGGAAAAAGCCACTTCCGCCCAGGATGCCGCCGCGGCGCTCGAACGCGCGGCATTGCGCGACGCCCCCGCCGATTTCCCGTACGCGACGAGCTCGGCGCGAGCGGGATCCTCCTCCGCGTCCGCGCCCGCGCTTCGCCGCCCGGATCGAAGAGGAGAGCCTTCGCCGGACTCCGGCGAGTCCGGTCCGACGGAGAGCTCACCGAAGAAAACCTCGAGCGCTCCTCCGCAAACTCCGTCCTCCTCTTCATCCTCGGACGGACTTCCCGCGAAACGCGCGTTGCTCTCCAAAGGCCCGGCGCCCGTGAACGGGGAAATGGACGAGGAAGCGACGGAGCAAACGGCCGTCGACGTCGCGGGAGGAGCGAGCCGCCGCGCCGCCCTCGCCTCGCGCCGGCGCGCCGCGTTCCCGCTGTTCCGCCCGCCGAAACGCTCCGCCGCTTTCAAGCGCGCCTACTCCGCCCGGCGCCGCCGCGTCCGGCCCCTTCTGCTCGCCAAGCTGCTCGGTCGCGGCGCCTTGCGGCCTCCGCCCTCGACCCTGAAGCCGCCGGACCTCACGATCCTGAAAGACAAGCGCCCGTCTGCTTTGCCCGAAGGCGCCGCGGTGCCCACGCGGGCGCCCGATCCCCTGCGCTTGGAAACCCTCGACCCGCGCAAAGCGGGCGCGGCCCTCGATCGCCGCCAAAAGCCGCACTGGGACGCCGGCCCTCTTTGGCACGACGGCGAAGCGCGCGGCCTCATCGACGACGCGCGCTGGCTGTGGCTGTGGACCAAGGGCTCGCGCTGGTGGGCCGCCCCCGAACCCGACGGACCGCCGCTGCTCCATCATCACGGCCTGTGGTGGAGCAAACGCCGCGGCGTCTGGTTCGTCCAGCACGAGGGGGAGCCCTGGACTTGGCGGCGCTTCGCCGAGTGGGACGCGGAAGGGCTCGTGAACCTGCGCGACGGCGTCCAGCTCCTCTACAGCGCCGACTTCACCAAGGTCGCGGTGCTCACGCCGGGCGAGGGAGCCGTCCTCTACGACGCGGCCACCGGCGAAGAGCTGGGGCAATGGCTCGAGTCGGAGCTCCCGCGCCGCCGCCCGCGCCCGCCGTCCGACCTGCGCCTGCCGCGCGGGATTTGATATCCTGTCGTCGATGCGGCTCGCCCTCCTGCTCCTGCTCCTCGCGTCCACGTCCTTCGCTCAGGACGAGTACGGCTCGCGCGGCCTGTTCCCGGTCTATCAATCCGGCAACCAGTGGGTGATCTTCGACAAGCCGCGCAAGTCCGCCAATCCCAAGGACCTCATGGCGGGCTCGAAATTCCTCATCATCGGCAGCGAGGGCGCCGACCTGTTCGTCGTCGGCCGCACCTCCGCGACCTACGGCGGCGCCTGCCGCGGCAAGAAGCCGCAGAAGCTGCGCGCCGCCTTGCTCAAGGGCCCGCGCTCGGAGGTCGGCGACCCCGTCATGGCGATCAAGGTCCCCGACGATTTCCGCCTCAAGGGCTCGAACGCGCGCTACGACTCGCTCGCCAACAAGGTCGACGAGGCGCTGTACGCCCTCATCGGCTCCACGCTCACCGCGGTCGCCGTGGACGAAGCGAAATCCGGCGCCCTGCGCTTCCGCCCCGACGACGAGGGCGCCTCCGCCTTCCTCGCCGACCCGCGCCCCGACAAGGTCGCGATGAAGATCGACTTCGCCGCCCATCCCGCCGTCGCGGGCGTGCGCGCGCCGACGGCGCTGGTCACCGACGCGCAGATCTCCTCGTCGCACCGCCGCTGCCTGCGCCTGGCCGACGGCAGCCGTCTCCTCGGAACCTGCGCGGAGATGCCGCACGACCTCCTCTCCGAGACGGCCCAGCTGCGCTTCGTCTCCTACGACCCCGGCGGCAATGGAAATCCCTTCCTCCTCGCCTACACCATGGGCGAACCGCTGTGGGGCCACGAGCGCTGGGGCTTCGTCCTGCGCGCCTCGGGCGCGCGCCTGTTCCTGCGCGACGCGATGGACCCGCGCTGCCGGGACGGATTTTAGGCCGGGCGCGAGACGCCCGGCACAGATGTGCGGAGGAAACTCCTAAAACATCTAGCGCCGCTCCTTTTTCAGCAGCTCGCTCAGCGCCCACCACATCACCGCCAGGGCGATGATCTTCGGCGCCATCTTCGCCAGCACTCCCTGCGCGATCGGGCTGTAGAGCAGCCGGTGCGCCGCGGTGATCACCACCAAGGCGATGAGCAGCTTCGTCGACGTCTTCGAGAGCCCGCTCCAATCCACGCGCGGCGGATGCAGCAGGTTCGTCAGCCGCCTCTTGTCGCTCCACGACATCGAGGTGATCTCGATGCCGGCCCAGGTCGCCCACGACTCCCGGCTGGCCCACACGACGCGCCCGGAACCCGAGGCGCGCTCGCCCCCGGGCAGATCCATCGTGAACGCGATCAAGGTCTTCTCGGTCATCTGCGCCTGGGTTTCCACTCGAAATCCGTTCGTCGAGATGTCGTGCGCCGTCGCGCGCTCGTCGATCACCTCTCCGCCCTTGACCGCGCGCAGGGTCACGGACAGCTCGGTGATCATCCGCGTGCCGTCGCGGCGCTCGTCGCTCATGGAATTCCCGTGAACGGCAGCACGGACTCCTGCTTGGGCGGGGGCTTGGGCTTGGGCGGCCCGAGCACGAGCTGGAGCAAAAACTCCCGGTACGCGGGCAGGACCGCGTCGAACTCCGCGCGCGTCGCGCGCAGGCGCGCGGTGTACAGCCCGTAGCCGTCGGGCACCAAGATCGTCTCGGTCACCAGCACCTTGGTCTCGCTGCCCACCAGCTTGCCGTCGGGATAAATATACTTCGTCGCGCGCGCGGCGAGCCCGGGGCGCGTCGCGACCTGCACCTCGTACACGGTCGAGCTGTCCTCGACGCTTCCCGCCGCCGTGCGCCTCATCTCCGCGACCGCCGCGTCCCAGCCCTTGAACCCCTTGGCCGACGCCGTCGTGAAGAACACCACGATCCGGGCCTCGCCCTCGGGCCGCTTCCACGCCAGCCCTTCGGGCGCGCGAAGCGGCTCGCCCCATTTCAGCGTGTCCCGCCAGGAAAAAATCGGCTCTTCGCGCAGCGCCAGCGGCTTGCTCCTCAACTTCCCTTCCTCCTTCACCGGCTCGGCCGCGCTCAGCTCGCGCAGGCGCTTGTCCGCCAGCCGGCGCCACTGCGTGCCGGTCAAAGACTGCCGCACGGCGAGCAAGGCCCGCGTCTCCTCGGCCGGCCCCGCCTCGTAACCGCGCAGGGGCGAGTCGCGCGTCAGCACCGGCCGCTTCATCCAAGGCGTCAGCCAATGCAGGATGATCCGCCCCGCGCGGATCGCGCCGTCGGCGAACTCGGGCCAGCGCGTGTCGAAGGCGAGGTCGCCGAGATACGCCGAGCTTCCGGGCCTCAGCACCACCGAGCGCTTGAACTCGCCGTCAAGCGGAGCGTCCACCCGGTAGCGCACGCCGCGCGCGGGAAACGACGCCGAGCGCAGGGCGTAGCGTCCCGGCGGGAGATCGTAAAAAACGACATAGCCCTCGGCGGCCGAGCCGGAACGGGCGGCCAGGCCCGGGATGGGGGCGCCCATCGCGTCGAGCATCACCAAGGTCGCCAGATCCGCCTGCTTCGTCGATTTGCGAAACAGCGCGCCGTGCGTCTGAACGCGCGCCACCAGCATCCCCTGCTCCAACGACGACGCCTGGGCGGGGGGGCGGGACGTCGTCACGCAGCCGGACAACGCGATCGCGATCGCCGGAATCATGCGCTTCACGAGCGTGAGTGTATCACCGGAAGCTCTCTCGCGCAATGGTATAATCACGTCCTCCTATGGACGATTTCAACCTTGAAAAGCTCGCTCAGCAGATCGTCATCGAGCGCTTCGAGAAGGTCGCGGACGTCGCCGAAGGCGCCGGCCAGGTCGCGCGCAAGATCGTGACCCAGGCGGTCACCGGCACCTTGGCCCGCCAGTCTCCCCGCATCAGCGTCACCGCCGTCTGCCGCGGCTTGATGTCGGGCATGCTCATCGCCGGCCGCGACCTGGCGCCCGCCGCCGTCGCGATCCTCTCCCAGATGAGCGCCGTCGCCAACGAGACCCACCAGGACCCGGCCGAGATGATGACCTGGGCCATGGAAGGCATCGCCCCGGTCGCCACCATGGCGGGCGAACCGGCGCGCGCCGCCGTCGAGCACGCCATCGATCAGGCCTTCATGGGCGCCGGGGCCGTCTTCGCCCGCGCCTGCGCCACGGCGGGCGCGTGAAGATCGCCCTCGCGCAGATCGACGCCACGGTCGGCGACCTGCGCGGCAACTCCGAAAAAATACTTTCGGCGCTCGATGAAGCGTCGCGCCGCGGCGCCGCCCTCGCGGTGTTCCCCGAACAATCCCTCGGCGGCTATCCGGCCCTCGACCTTTGGGAAGAGCCCGGCTTCGCCGAGGCCAACGAGAAGGCGCTGAACGCGCTCGCTAAAAAAGTCCGCGGCACCGCGGCCCTCGTGGGCTTCGTCTCGCGCAGTAAAAATAAAATCGGCAAGCCGGTGCGCAACTCCGCGGCCCTCCTCCACAACGGCAAGGTCGTCGCGATCCGGCACAAGACCCTCCTTCCGACGTATGACGTCTTTGATGAGGCCCGCTATTTCGAGCCCGCGTCCGAGAACAAGCCGGTGTCGTTCGGGGGCCTCAAACTCGGGATCACGATCTGCGAGGACGCCTGGGCGAAGGATCCGTCCACTTCGCGTCGCCTTTACAGCGCTGACCCCGTCGCCGCGCAAGCCAAGGCCGGCGCTCACATCCTCCTCAATCTATCGGCTTCGCCGTTTCTCCGCGGAAAAACGGAAGTGCGCAAGAAGCTGCTTGCCGACCACGCGAAACGGCTCAAGAAACCCCTTTTCTACTGCAACGCGGTCGGCGGCAACGACGAGATCGTCTTCGACGGCGGCAGCCTCGCCTACGACGCGAAGGGCAAGATCCGCGCGCGCGCGGCCTTCGCGGCCTCGGACCTGCTCGTCATCGACTCGTCCAACTGGGAGGGCGCTTCGTTGGCGCCCGAACCTTCGCCCGTCGGCCAGGTCGGCGAGATTCTCACGCTCGGCATCAAGGACTTCGCGCTCAAGTGCGGCCTGCAGAAAGCCTTCATCGGCCTCTCCGGCGGCATCGATTCCGCCGTCGTCGCCGCGCTCGCGGTCCGCGCCCTCGGCCCGCAGCGCGTCGCCGGCGTATCCATGCCGTCCGCGTACTCGTCGAAGGGCAGCATCGACGACGCTCGCGTCCTCGCCGCGAATCTCGGAATCGAGCTCATCGACGCGCCGATCAACGGCGTCCAGCAGGCGCTTCTGCAGACTCTCGGCGAGAAGTGGGGGAAGGGCGCTCCGGATTTGGCCGAGCAGAACCTGCAGGCCCGCGCGCGCGGAGTCATCTTGATGGGCCTCGCGAACAAGTCGCATCGCGGCTTCGTCCTCACGACGGGAAACAAGAGCGAGCTCGCCGTCGGCTACTGCACCTTGTACGGTGACATGTGCGGCGCGCTGGCGCCTCTGGCCGACGCGCCCAAACGCCTCGTCTACGAGCTCGCGGACTGGCTCAACGCCGGCCACGAGATCATTCCCTCCAACTCGATTTTAAAGCCCCCGTCGGCCGAGCTCAAGCCCGATCAAAAAGACCAGGACGATCTGCCGCCGTACGATCAGGTGGACGACGCGCTCGAGGCCTGGGTGCAGTCGCGTCTGGAGCCGGGCAAGGTCGCGCGCGCCGTCGGCGACCGCGCCGTGGCCGAGACCTTGCTCGACCGGATGGATTGGAGCGAGTTCAAGCGCCGCCAGGCGCCGCCGTCCATCAAGATCAGTTCCAAGGCGTTCGGGGTGGGGAGGCGTATGCCCATCGCGAAGGCCGGCTGGCGCGTCCGCGCCGGGCTGTAGCCCCCGACGTGATAGGCTGACCAGTGTTTGTCGGATTAATATTTGTCCACAACCTGACGAAACCCTAATTTTCACTCTATAATTCGTAAATGCGGACCGAACTAGTCGGCATACTAGGCTGACCAGCATACTCACAAGTTAGCGTGCCACTCAGCATTACCCCTGGAAAGAACTTATATAGTGTGCTACACTATACTATCTGAATGGCTAAGTTTAAATTCGTCGAGTGGCTTCTACTCTGGCTCCAGGAGAATTCGCACTTCGAATTCGATTGGGACGAGGGCAACCGAACGAAGAGCGCCGCAAAGCACTCAGTCCGAACGGAAGAGGCGGAGGAAGTCTTCACATTAGGTCAGGCGGCACCTCTGGGTGTTCAGGTAAGCCCAGTCGTCCATGAGGAGCGCCTGGGAATCGTTGGAACGACTACAGAAGGCCGGATATTGCACGTGGTTTTCACCCTCAGAGACGGTAAAGTCAGACCCATTAGCGCCCGACCCGCTCACAAGAAGGAGAGAGAACTCTATGAAGCCTATCTACGCGAAATCTGAAAAGGCATACGCAAGCACTTCCGCATTCGAGCGGAAGAAGATCCTTGCGGCCGCCAAACGGCTGAAGAAGAGCCGCAAACTGCCCACAAGCATCGCTCTCGAGGAAAGCACCATCAACGAGTTGAAGGCACTCGCTGAGTGGCGCGGCGTTCCCTACCAGGTTCTGATGCGCATGTTCATTCTGGACGGTCTTCACAAGTCGCAGGTAGCAGTCGCACGCTAACCATTGGCTAGACCAGCCGGCGGCCTCGTTTGGTTGGACTGTTGAAGCCGCCGCTGGTCAGCCCCTGCGTTAGCCATACCATCTCGCATAAACGAATCGTAGTCGCACCCATAAAAAGGTGGCCCCATGAATATTGATGCGAAGTTTCGAGCAAAAGTATTTTTTTTGGCGTTAGGTCCGATGGGAATTTGGGCGGGGATATATCATCCCTATACGAAGGCATTTGATTTAGCTAGTCGGTATGAATTGAATGTGGAGCATTCAGATTTCAATAACAGAATTGCAGTCGCCGATTTCAATGGGGACGGAAAGAAAGAGACAATCCGGAAATGGCCGGAACACGGCACTGTCCCAGCAAACAGCATAGTTATAGAAGATGGCGTGAAGGAAATATTGCGCCTACCCTATCAGCACACAGATGGCAGCTTAAAAACACATATAGCACTGATCGCCGATCAGGGGATCACTCCGCGTTTGCTTTACTGTGATGAGATAGATGACGATGGGGTGAGGCAGGTTTATGTTTGGAATGGCAGTGCCCTTTCCACTGCTACTGCAAATCGGCTGGATGAATCAGTCCTATATGGCCTGGGGATTGGTGAGGATAAATACAGGCTCCGAGATTTCATGGTGTTTCTATCTGTCGTAGGGCTGTTGCCTTATTACCTCGTACTTGCCGTTTGGGTTTGGCTGAAAACTAGGAAGCCCGCAGTTGTAGCATCGGCTCGATAATCCCGCTCGTGGACATGCCGCAATTAGCGATGGCTAACTTCGCGCTTCTGCCGACGCGCGCTTTCTTTATGGAGTTTCAATAGCGCGCGCGGCACAGCGCGGCGTTAAGGTGCCGCGATAATAAACGACGGTTTCTGCTAGTGTCTTTGCCATGGAACTGATGCCCGCCGTATTTATCGGTCACGGCTCGCCGATGAACGCGATCGAGGACACCCCGTACCGGCGGGAGTGGGCCCGGCTCGGACGCGAACTGCCTAAGCCCGAGGCGATCCTTTGCGTCTCGGCGCATTGGGAGACCGAGGGGCTCGCTGTCACGGAATCACAGGCGCCCGAGACGATCCACGATTTCGGCGGTTTCCCGAAAGCGCTCCAGGAGTTCCGCTACCCCGCGCCCGGCGAGCCCGAGCTCGCGCGCACGGTCACGGCCTTGCTCCGGCTCGAGCAAGTCGCGCTCGACGGCCAGCGCGGTCTCGATCACGGAGCGTGGAGCGTGCTCGCCGGGATGTACCCGGACGCGAACGTGCCGGTCGTGCAGCTGAGCCTCGACAGGGCCCGCACCGGGGCCGGCCACCTGGCGCTGGCGCGGAAGCTGGCCGCGCTGCGCGAGGAGGGCGTGCTCGTCGTCGCGAGCGGGAACATCGTGCATAACCTGGGCTTCTACGATCCGCGCCGAAGGGAGCCTTACGACTGGGCCGCGCGGTTCGACGCGCTGATCAAGAGGATGATCGTCGCCGGGGATTTCGAGGGGATCGCCGATTACGAAGCCCGTCCCGACGCCGCGCTCTCGATCCACGGTCCCGAGCATTACGTTCCGTTGCTCTATACGCTCGGCCTCAAGCATCCCGGAGAGAAGGTGACGTTCTTCAATGAGAACGTCGAGAACTCGATGTCGATGACGGGCGTGATCGTCGGCTAGTGAACGGCGCGGACGCCTTCCCCGTCCCAGAACAAGGTCATGTCGGTGCGCGCGAGCGAGCGCGAGTTCTTCGCGTTCTCGGCGATGGAGTGGATCGCGATCGGCCGCTTCTCGAGCGCGGCGGCCTCCGAGGGATCGTACGACCAGAGGATCTTCACGTCGTCGGTTTTGGTCTCGCGGCCGAGGTTGAGGATCTCGCCCGTGGATTCCTTTTGGACGAGGAAGAAGCCCGCGTCGGCGCGCCACAGATAGCGGACCTTGACGCCGGGCGGAGCTTCGGCGACCGCCGTCAGCGCGAGTCCGAGCTTCGAGGACATGGCGACGTTGTACATGGGAGGCTCGAGGATCACGCGCATCTCCGCCGGCGGAGCCCCCGCGCAGCCCGCGAGGAGGAGGACCGCGCAGAGGCCGCGCGTCACGAGGCGGCGGTCTGGATCTCGGAGAGATCGGCGACGCGGCGGAACGCGCGGACGAGCTTGGAGAGGAGCGCGATGCGTTGCGATTTCAAAGATTCGTCCTCGACCATGACCATGACCTTGTCGAAGAAGGTGTCGAGGTGCGGCTTCACGCCGACGAGGCTCTTGAGGCCTCCTTCGAAGTCGCCGCGCACGATGCGGTCGTTGGCGGCGCCTTCGGCGGCGACGAGCGCGTCGTAGAGGTCGTAGTCGGCCTGGTCGCGCAGCAGCGCCCGGTCGCAGGCGACGCCGTCTCCGGACTTGGCCTGCTTGAGGATGTTGGAGGCGCGCTTGAAGGCGGCCGCCAAAGGCTCGAAGGAGGGGTCACGCCGCACCGCGCGCAATGCCGCCAGGCGAAGGAAGGCGTTGGGAAAGTTCTTGAGCGCGCCGGCGCGGACGGAGCGGACCTCGTCGACGGCGTACTTCATGTCTTCGAACAAGGATTGCGCGCGGCCCCAGATGAAGTCGCTGAGCGTGGCCGCGAGCTTGGCGGGTTCGGGAACCGCGACGGGCTGGAGAGAAAGCGCGCGGGCGACGGCCTCGTCGAGGTCGAGCGGAAGCTGTTTTTCGAGGACGATGCGGATGAGGCCCAGCGCCGGGCGACGCAGAGCGAACGGATCGGCGGAGCCGGTGGGGATGAGGCCCGCGGCGAAGCAGCCGGCGAGACTGTCGAGCTTACCCGCGAGGGAGACGACCGCGGCCTCGGCGGTGGCCGGGGCGGGGGACTTGGCGGCGACGGGGTAGTAGAACTGCTCGATGGCGAGCGCGACTTTTTCGGATTCACCGTCCTTGCGGGCGTACACGCCGCCCATGTGGCCCTGAAGTTCGGGGAATTCTTTCACGACGTCGGTGACGAGGTCGGCATAGACGAGCTTGGAGGCGCGGCGGACGGCCTGCTCGTCGACGGGCGCGGTCTGGCGCAGGCGCTCGCCGATCCAGGCGGCGAGCTCCTCGACACGTGCGGCTTTCTGAGACATGGAGCCGAGAGCTTTCTGATAGGTGACGCGCTCGAGCTTGGGCAATTGGCTTTCTAAGGTGGTCGCGGAGTCGCGGCCGACGAAGAAGGCGGCGTCGTTGAAGCGGGCCTCGAGCACGCGCTGATAGCCTTCGCGCACCAGCTCGTTGCCGGAGGAGAGGCCGTCGCGCACGCCCACGAAGAAGGGGTGGAGGAGGCCGTCTTTCGTGACGACGGGGAAAAACTTGAGCTGTTTTTTCATCACGAGCTTGAGGAGCTCGGCAGGGAGCTTCATGTGCGAATCGCGCAGCTTGCCGAGCACCGGGACGGGATGCTCGACCATGAACACGGTCTCGTCGATAAGAGCTTCGTCGGCTTCGGTCTTGCCGCCGGTGGACTTCGTCGCCTGCTCGAGAGCTTTCAGAAGATAGGCGCGCCGTTGCGCCGGGTCGGAGAGGACGAGGCCTTGGCGGAGAATGGCCGCGTGCTTGGAAATGTCTTTGAGGATGGAGGGAGCCTTGGCCAGGACGGGGTGGCCGTACACCGAGCGGCCGGATTTGATGCCGGCCAGCGAAACGGGCACGACCTTGTCGCCGAGAATCGCGGTGATCGCGCGCAGAGGGCGGCCGAATTTGAAGCCGGTTTCTTCCCAGGTCATGAACTTGGGGAATTGGAGGGACTTCATGAGCTCGGGGATCATCGCCGCGAACAGAGCCGCGGCGGGCTCGCCCTTGCTGTGGACTTCGGCGTAGAGAATGCCTTCGGAGGCGACCAAGTCGGCCGGCGATAATCCGTACTTCCGGGCGAAGCCCTCGACGGCCAGGGCCGGGGCGCCTTCTTTCGGGCCCTTGAAGCGCTCGGACTTGTCCGAGCCTTTCGCAGCGATGCCCTTGACCGTCAGGATGAGGTGGCGCATCGTACCGGACGTCTCGATCTCGCCGTGCTCGATCTTGCCCTCGAGCCATTTTTGGGCGTTGAGCTTGAGCTGATCGAGCGCGGGGGGGACGAAGCGCGCGGGGAAGGGCTCGGTATGGATATCGAGGAGGAAATCGGTTTTTTTCGGAGGTTTCATTTCGGGGTGTTCTTCTCGATGTAGAGTTCCATGACCTTGCGCGCGAGGCCGCGGATGCGGCCGATATATTGGGCGCGCTCCGTCACGGAAATCGCGCCGCGGGCGTCGAGCGTGTTGAAGAGGTGGGAGGTGCGCACGACGCAGTCGTACGCGGGAAGCGGGTCTCCGAGCGCCGCGAGGCGGCCGCCTTCGGTTTCCCATTCATTGAAGTGCCGGGAAAGAAGGGCGACGTCGGCGGTTTCGAAGGAGTAGCGGGACAGCTCGCGCTCCTGGGGCTTGTGGATGTCGCCGTAGGTGAGGCCGCCGCCGTAGTCGAGGTCGTACACCGAATCTTTTTTCTGAAGGTACATCGCGATGCGCTCGAGCCCGTAAGTGAGCTCGACCGAGATGGGGGACAGCGGCATCGAGCCCATTTGCTGGAAGTAGGTGAACTGAGTGATCTCCATGCCGTCGAGCCAGACCTCCCAGCCCACGCCCGAGGCGCCGAGGGTCGGAGACTCCCAGTCGTCCTCGATCCAGCGCAGGTCGTGCTTCTTGGGGTCGAGGCCGATGGCCTTGAGCGACTTCTGATAGGTGTCGGTGATGCCCGCGGGGACGGGCTTCATGATGACCTGGAACTGATAGTACTTGCCCAGGCGATTGGGGTTCTCCCCGTAGCGTCCGTCGGTGGGGCGGCGGCAGGGCTCGATGTAGGCGAAGCGAGCGGGAGCGGCGGTCAGCGCGCCGAAAAAGGTGGCCGGGTTGAAGGTGCCCGCGCCCTTTTCGAGGTCGTAGGGGTGGACGACGGCGCAGCCCTGCTTGGACCAGAAGGACTGCAGCTCGAGCACGATCTCTTGGAAGGTCATCTTACGCGGGTACTCCTTGGTCGACGGTCTTGCTCCAATTCTCGCGGAATTCGAACGCGCGCAGACGACGGCCGGCGTGCGCGCCGAAATGCTCGTCGAGTAGCCGGCGCGCGGACTCATCGGCGTTTTCGTCGTACGGCAATGAAGCGAGCGAACCGGGCTCCGCTTCATGGAGAGTATGCCAAACTGCGCGCGCCGCCGCCGGGGCCCGTTCGCGCAGGCTCAGGCCGAGCCGGTCGGCCAGACGCAGGCCGAAAGACGCGACGAGCCAGCGGCTCGGGGTCTCGTCGAGCGCGGCGAGCGTCGTGCAGAGGAGCTTGTACTTCTCGGGCCCCGGTTGATGGTCGGGCGTGAGGCGCTCAAGCATCTCGCAGCAGGCGAGGGCGTCGAAGGTGGAGTTGAGGCTGTTTCTCAAGGAGGGGAAGCTTGTGACGAGACGGCCGCCCACGCCCTTGGCGTATTCGGAGCGGGGGGAGAGGTGGAGACGGTACTCGCCCCAAACCCCAGGTTCGCTGAGCGCTTTCATCTTGCCGCGCGGCCGGTTGACGCCGATGAAGCGGACGGGGATTTTGCCGAACTGCTCGGTATAGATCGTGCACAGGCGGTCGTACTCGCGGTGCGAGCGCCGGGACAGGACGACGCCGCCCGTATTGACGATCATTCTTCGAGCTCCGCGCGCAGAAGCGCGGCCTCGCGGCGCGTGGGCGCGCGGAAGTGAGCGCGCGCGCCGATATGCGCGTCCTCGAGCAGAGGAGCGACGCAGTCGATCGACGAGGCGAGATAGGCCTCCCAGCGCGCCGCGGCGGGCAGCGCCTTGGCGGCCGCGGCCAAAGACTTCGGAGGAAGGAGACGCCAGCATACGGCCCGCTCGAGAGGCGAGAGCTTCGGCCACAGGCCAGCCAGACGCGCGGGCTCGGCGGAGAGCGCGGCCTTGAGCTCCGCGAAGGCGCGGCGGGAGACCAAGGCGCGGACGGAGGCGAGGGTCATCGGCCGAACCTCAGGGGCGGTTCCGGGACCATGGGCACGCGGCCTTCGCGAAGGCCGCCCGGGCCGAAGGCGTCCTCGGCGGGCTCCGGCTCGCGGCGCACGCGGACGGGCTCGAGGAGGACGTCCGGGCGCTCGTAGGTGACCTCGAACTGGCCCGGCACGCCGGTGAAGCTTCCGCGCAGATCCTCGGGCCGGCCGAGCAGGCCGAGGATATAGCGGCCCGGCCCCAGGTTGTCGAAGTAAAAACGGCCGTCCTCGTCGGGCACGCGCGAGCCCGACAGCCAGTAATGAGTGGTCTTGGTCGCCGAGCTGTTCCAGACGTAGAACAGGCCGGCGCGCAAGCCGGTCGCGGGGCGCTCATCGAGGAATAAGGAGCCCGAGACGCGCCCCTCGCGCATGTCCTCGAGCGAGCCGACCTCGATGCGCTTCTCGCTGACGGCCCAGAGCCCGTCGAGACGGGTCAGCCACTCCCGCGCCTTGGCCTCGTCGCCGAAGCGCGCGTAGGCCGCGGAGAAGCCCTCGAAGATGTATTGCGACTCGGTGGCCTTCTCGAAGCCCTCGACGCGGCGGCCGGTCGCCGCCGACAGCTGCTCGAGCTTGCCGAAGCGCTCGGCGGTCACCGGGCCGGCGCGCAGCAGCTCGAGCGCGCGGCGGTAATCAGGATGCGCCCGTCCCGGAACGGTGATCATCATCGCGTCGAGCGCCCGTTCCTCGTCCCACCGCTGCAGGCGCCCCAGACGCACGGCCTCCAGCGCCTCCTCCGCGAAGACGCCGCGCAGGCGCGTGCGTTCGAGAAAGGACTCGATGCGGTCGATGCTGTCCGGGGACAAATCCGTGGTCTCCGAGGACATCCGCCGCGAATCGACGTGATAGGAGCGCCCGCGCGTCGGGTACAGCCAGGCCACGGCGAGCGTGCGCGCGTCGCGGTTGGTCGGCACGCCGGCGGCCGCGGCGAGCGAGGGCGGGCCGTAGCCCCAGACGCGCGACAGCGCGAGCTCGGCTCCGAGCGTGCCCAGCGCCCACGACCCGGCGAGCGCGAGCACGAGCCGGCGGGAATAGGGCCGCCAGTCTTCGCGCGTGAGCGCGGCGGCCAGGGCGGCGCAGGTCGCCGCCAGCGCCGTCGTCAGGAATATCTTCAGCACGTAGGCGGTGAAGACGCCGCCGCACAGCTCGATCGCGCGCCCCAGCTGAGGCCAGCGCGAGGCGCAGGCGCCGACGGCCGCGGCGAGAAAGCCGAACGCGGCGCCGGGGACGAGGCCGCGCCGTCCGCGCGCCGCGGCGAAAGCCGCCGGCGCGCAGAGCACGGTGCCGAGCAGGAGGCGGAGCGCGCGCCCCGCGGTCAGCTCGAGCGGAAACGCGTCCGGGAAAAGCCGGACGTTCTTCGTCCAGCCGAGCGCGTACCAGGATAAAAGTCCGAACAGAAACAGGCGCAAGCCGACCGGGGCCTTCCACGCCTTGCGGTCCTCGAAGACGAAGAACAGCGCGGCGGTCAGCGCGGCCGAGACGAAGAGTCGCTCGCCCAGGGCGCTACTCCTCGTCCTGCTGAAGCTTCGCGAGGATGCCGAAATCCTCGAGCGTGGTCACGTCGCCCTTCACCGCGCCGCCGGCGGCGATCTCGCGCAGCAGCCGGCGCATGATCTTGCCCGAGCGCGTCTTGGGCAAGGAGTCCGTGAAGCGGATCTCGGCGGGCCGGGCGATCGCGCCGATGGCCTTGGCGACGAACTCGCGCAGTTCGTCCTTGAGCTCCGGGCTCGGCGTGCGGCCGCCCTTGAGCGTGACGAAGGCGCACACGGCCTGGCCGTGGATCTCGTCTGGGCGGCCGACCACGGCGGACTCGGCCACGTACGCGTGGCCGACCAAGGCGGACTCGATTTCCATCGTGGACAACCGGTGACCGGAGACGTTGAGCACGTCGTCGATGCGGCCCAGGATCCAGATGTAGCCGTCCTTGTCCTTGCGCGCGCCGTCGCCGGTGAAGTACATGCCCGGGATCTGCGACCAGTACTGAGCCTTGTAGCGCTCGTCGTCGCCCCAAATCGTGCGCAGCATCGACGGCCAGGGGCGCTTGACGACCAGATATCCGCCGGAGCCGAGGGGCACGGATTTACCCTGCATGTCCACGACATCGGCGTCGACGCCGGGCAGGGGCAAGGTCGCCGAGCCGGGCTTGGCCGCGGTCGCGCCGGGAAGGGGGGAGATCATGATGGCGCCCGTCTCGGTCTGCCACCAGGTGTCCACGATCGGGCAGCGCTCGCCGCCGATCGTACGGCGGTACCACTTCCACGCTTCGGGGTTGATGGGTTCGCCGACCGTCCCAAGCAATCTCAATGACGTGAGATCGTGCTTGCCGGGATGAGAGTCCCCGAGCCTCATGAACGTTCTGATCGCCGTCGGCGCGGTATAAAAAATCGATATTTTGTGCCGCGCGATCATCGACCAAAATCGGTCCGGACCGGGCGTGAGCGGCGCCCCTTCATACATAAAGGCCGTCGCTCCGTTGAGCAAGGGGCCGTAAGAGAGATAGCTGTGGCCGGTGACCCAGCCCACGTCGGCCGTGCACCAGTACACATCCTCTTCTCTTAAATCGAAGACGTTCTTCGTCGTCCACGCGACCTGGGTCATATACCCGCCGGTCGTATGCAGAATGCCCTTCGGCTTGCCCGTGCTGCCCGAGGTGTACAGAATAAACAAGGGATGCTCGCTGTCGAGTTTTTCCGCCGGGCAAACAGGAGAGGACTTCGCCGTCAGGCGATGCCACCAATGATCCATCCCTTCGTTGATGGTGATTTCGTTGCCGGCGTGTTTGAGCACCACGACGGCTTTCACCGACGGAGAACCCTTCACCGCCTCGTCCACCGCGTCCTTCAAGCGCAGAATAGCGCCTTTACGCCAACCACCATCGGACGTAACGACGATTTTTGCTTGAGAGTCGTTGATCCGGTCGCGCAGGGCCTCGGCGGAGAAGCCGCCAAAGACGACGCCGTGCACGGCGCCGACGCGAGCGCAGGCGAGCATGGCGATCACGGCCTCGGGCACGAGCGGCATATAGATCGCGACGCGGTCGCCCTTGGCGACGCCCAAGGATTTGAGGCCGTTGGCGAACAGCGACACCTCGCGGTGGAGCTGGAGATATGTGTAGGTGCGGACCTCGCCGGGCTCGCCTTCCCAGATCAGAGCGGCCTTGTTGCGGCGCGGTCCGTCGAGATGACGGTCGAGACAATTGTAGGAGAGGTTGGTCGTTCCGCCGACGAACCACTTCGCGTGCGGGACTTTCCACTGCAGGGTCTTGCGCCACGGCTTGAACCAAAACAGTTCGCGCGCGGCGGCGTCCCAAAACTTCTCGGGAGACTTCGCGGCGGCGGCGGTCAGCTTGGCGCGGGCGGCCTTGCTCGGCACGCGGGCGGTCTTCGCGAAAGCCGGCGGAGGGGGGAAGGACGCTCCTTCCCTTAATAAGACATCGATGGACCGCTCTTTGACCGCGTTTTCCATGGACGAATCGTAGCATTTTTTCTTATAATGGCCCCTCAATGCTCCCTACATATCGGCCTCATAATCGCAAGCGCATGAAGAAGATCGGTTTCCGGGCTCGGATGGCCACGCCCGGCGGCCGCAAGACGCTCAACCGCCGCCGGTCGAAAGGCCGCAAAACTTTAATCAAGAAGAAGGCGTGACGCCGCCGTCCGGTTTCGGCGACGACGCGCGCTTAAAGGAGCGCCGCGAGTTCCGTCGAGTCTTCGAGTCGGGCAAGAAGACCGTCGGGCGCGCGCTGATCCTTTGGCACCGCGTCGACGCCTCCGAGGGAGAGCCCCGTCTGGGGCTCTCGGTGAGCGCCAAGGTCGGCAACGCCGTGAGGCGAAACCGGCTCAAGCGCCTGCTGCGCGAGACTTTCCGCACGCGCCGCTCGGAGCTCCGTCCCGGAGTCGAGCTGGTCGCCTATCCGCGCGCGGGCTGCTCCTGGAAGGGGCTCGCCGACGCCCGGACGGACGTCCTCGACCTGTGCCGGAAAGCCGGGCTCCTGCGCCCATGAAAACGATCCTTCTCGCGTTCCTCGATCTCTACCGCGCCGCGGTCCGGCCGTGGCTGCCCGCCGCGTGCCGTTTCTACCCGAGTTGCGGCGACTACGCCCGGGACGCCGTCGCGGCTCACGGCGCCGCGGCCGGACTGGTCCTCGCCGCTCGCCGCGTTTTGCGCTGTCAGCCGCTTCATCCCGGCGGACACGATCCCGTTCCCAGCACCCGATAAAACCAATGGACCGAAACCTCCTGCTCGCCGTCTCGCTCTCCGTCGCGGTGTACGCCGCCTGGTTCGGCTTCTTCGAGAAGAAATTCGTCCCGCAACCTCCGGCGAAGCCCGGCATCACGGCTCCCGCGTCGGCCCACGGCTCGACCGCGTCCTCGCCCGTCCCCCCGGCGGCGTCCGCCGCCCCTGAAAAAATTGACCTCGCCGCCGCGGAGACGGTGAACATCGGAGACGCCGTGGCCAAGATCCATCCCCGCGGCGCGGCCATCGTCAGCTTCCTGTACCCCGAGCCGCTCGGCCGCGTCGAACTCGTCCATGACGCGAACCAAGGCCTGTTCACGACGTTCCCCGAGCTCGAGTTCAAGCGCGACCTCACGGTCAAGAACGGATTGGTCTACGCCGCGGTCACTCCCGACGGGCTGAAGATCGCCAAGGAATTCCTCCCCGGCGCCGGCACCGTCCTGCCGCGCGTGCGCGTGGTCGCGATCAACCCGACCCGCCGCGTGCTCGATTCCGGCGCCTGGACGCTGAGCGTCGGCCCCGGCTTGGGAACCATCGAGACCGAGGTGAAGGAGAACGAAAAGCTCCAGCGCGCCCTCGCCCTGACGCCCGAGGCCGCGGGGCTCAACGGGCGCATCGAACATCTAAAACCCGGCGCCCACCCGGGGCCCTTCCGCTGGATCGGAATCGACAACCGCTACTTCCTGGCGGCGCTGATGCCTTCGCCGGAACTGTTCACGCCGGCCCGCGTCGAGGCTCCCACGAAGCTCGTGCTCACCGCCAAGACCGTCGCCATCGCGCCCGGAGGTTCGTTCACCTGGGAGATTCCCTTTTACCTCGGCGCCAAGGGCCAAACCTGGCTCTCCCGCTACGGCTTCGGCCTCGAGCGCTCCATCGACTTCGGGTTCTTCTCCTGGATCGGGCGGAAAATGCTGAACACGCTCGAGCTCCTGCACGGCAAGACCGGCAATTGGGGCTGGGCCATCCTGATTCTGACCTTGGGCCTCCAAGTCCTGCTCTTCCCGCTGACCTGGAAGAGCCTGCGCGCCGCGGGCGCGATGAAGAAGCTCCAGCCCGAAGTCGCGAAGCTCCAGCAGAAGTACGCCGACGACTCGCAGAAGCTGAGCGCGGCGACGATGGAGCTCTACAAGACGAAGGGCGCCAACCCTCTCGGCGGCTGCCTGCCGATGGTTCTGCAGATGCCGATCTTCATCGCGCTGTTCAACGCGTTGCGCAACTCTTGGGAGCTTCACGGCGCGGCCTGGATTTTTTGGATCCGCGACCTCTCCGCCAAGGATCCCTACTACGTCCTGCCGATCGTCATGGGCGCGCTGATGCTCCTGCAGAGCAAGCTCAACCCGCCCGCCGGCGATCCGGCGCAGCAGAAGGTCATGATGTTCATGCCGTTGATCTTCACCTTCATGTTCATGAATTTCCCGTCGGGCCTCGTCCTGTACTGGCTGACGAACAGCCTCGTCAGCACCGTGGTGCAGATCGCGCTTAAAGAGCAATTAGAGGCCTGACGCCCGAGGAGGACTCACCCACATGCAGCCCATCGAATCCGAAGGCCGCAACGTCGCCGAAGCCGTCGAAGCCGCGCTGAGCGCCAGCGGTCTGCGCCGCGATCAGGTCGAAATCACCGTTCTGCAGGAGGGCTCCGCCGGCTTCATGGGCCTGGGCTCCAAGCCCGCGCGCGTGCGCCTGACCGAGAAGCGTTGGGGCCCGGACTCGCCGGTCGCGGCGCCTTCGGCGCCGGCCAAGACCCCGTCCCGCGCTCCGTCGCGCGCGCCGGCCCGTCCCTCCGCTCCGTCGCGGCCGTCCCCGCGTCCGCAGGAACGCGCGCCCGAGCGGGCGCCGCAGCGGTCTCCCGAGCCTCGCGCCCCGCGGCGCGAGGTCAACGCGCCGCCCCGTCCGATCACCGCCGCCGAAAGCGCCGCGGCCTGCGACGCCGCGCAGAAGCTCGTCCTCGAAACGCTTAAGCTCATGGGCATCGCCGCGCCGTCGGCGACCGCGGTCTGGGACGCCGATCTCGAGCGCGTGAAGATCGCGGTCGAATCGCAGGACGCGTCCTTGCTCGTCGGCCGCGAAGGCCGCGTGCTCGAATCGCTGCAGTTCCTCGCGACCTTGATGCTGTCCCGCGGCAGCGGAGCGCCGATCGCGATCCAGGTGGACGCGCTGTCCTATTGGGAAAAACGCGAGAAGGCGGTCCTCGAAGAGGCCCGCAAGGCCGCGGACTCGGTCAAGGCGACCGGCAAACCCGTGCGCATGGAACCGATGGATTCTTCGATGCGCCGCCTCGTGCACCGCACGCTCGGCTCCGATCCCGACGTTACGACCGGCTCCGAAGGCGAGGGGCCGTGGCGCAAGCTCGTGATCCGATCCAGAAAAGGATGAGCTCGACGGAAGAGACGATCGTCGCGCTCGCCACCCCGCCGGGCCGCTCCGCGCTGGGCGTGGTGAGGCTGTCCGGCCCCGGCTGCCGGGAGATCTCCCGTCTTCTGCTCGGTACCGAGCTCGAGCCGCGGCGGGCGACGGCGCGCCGCCTGCGCCGCGGCGAGGTGATTGTCGATCGCGTCGTCGCGACCTATTGGGCGGGGCCCGTGACGCCGACGGGGGAAGACCTGCTCGAGTTGGCCGCGCACGGCTCGCCGGAGATTTTGCGCGAGATCGTGTCGGCCGCCATCGAGGCCGGCGCGCGCGCCGCCGCGCCGGGCGAGTTCACGCGCCGCGCCTACGTCAACGGCCGGCTCGACCTCGCCCAGGCGCGCGCCGTCGGCGACCTGATCGCCGCCCGCGGCGCGGCCGCCAGATCCGCCGCACTGAGACGCCTGGAAGGCGGGCTCTCCGACGCCCTGGATGAGGTCCGCGCTCCGATTCTCGAGCTGCTTGCCGCGCTCGAGGTCCGGCTCGACCACCCGGAGGAGGATATCGCGCCGCTGGCTCCTTCAGAGGCGGACGCGTCTCTGCGGGACGCCTCCGCGGGAATCGAGCGATTGCTCGCGGGCTACGCGCGCGGCCGCTCGCGCCGCGAGGGCGCGCGCGTGGGCCTGTTCGGCAGTCCCAACGCCGGCAAGTCGTCGCTGTTGAACGCCCTCCTGGGACGTCCTCGAGCCATCGTTTCTTCCATGCCCGGCACGACGCGAGACGTCCTCGAGGAGCAGGCCGAGCTCGGCGGCGCGGTCGTCACTCTCGTGGACACCGCGGGCCTGCGCGAGGATGCGGAAGGCGGCGCCGAGCGCGAAGGCGTCGCCCGCGCCGAGGGCGCGCTTGAGTCCTGCGAGGTCGCGGTGCTGGTCGTCGATTCGGCTCGCGCCCCGGACGAGCTTGACGACAGAACGCGCGACTACATAGCCGCCGCCGCGAAGCGCCGCGGCGCCGCGCTCATCGTCGCGCATAATAAATCCGACCTGCCCGGAGCGCGCGCGGAGCACGGCGTCTCCTGCTCGGCGCTGACCGGCCACGGCCTCGACGCGCTCGAGGCCGCGATCGCCGCCGCCGCGGGCGGAGCCGCCGCCGACGAGGGCGAGTGCCTGCTCGACGACGCGCGCCAAAGCGCTGCGCTGGCCCGCGCCCTCGCCGAGCTCGCCGCCGCGCGCGCCGAACTCGCCGCGCGCCCCGGAGCGTGGGAGGACCGCGCCGCCGACCGCCTGCGCCGCGCCTTGGCCCTGCTCAACGAGGCTCGCGGCGACGGCGCCGCCGAAGCCGTGCTCGATGAAATCTTTTCCAAGTTCTGCATCGGAAAGTGAGGAATAAAAAGATCATGCCGTCCACCAAGCCCCCGAAACCCCCCAAGGCCAAGCCCTTGCACCGAACTCCCGTGACCGGCATCTCGCCCGACGAGCAGATCGTCGGCGCGCCCCTGCTGGGCAAGGTCCGCGCCTACGACGCCAAGAAAGGCGAGATGATCATTCTCCTGGAAGAGTCCGTGTCCGCCGGCGACGCGGTGCGCGTGAAGGGACGCGACACCGACCTGTCCCAGCGCGTCGAGCGCCTGTGCGTCGGCAAGCGCTGCGTGCAGAGCGCGCTCGCGGGCGAGACCGTCGCGATCTCCGTCGCCGACCGGGTTCGAGCAGGCGACGCCGTGTATAAGGTCCGAACACCGTGATCTCCTCGCCGAACGGAGTGCTGGCCCTGCTCCTCTCGGTGAACATCCTCAATTACGTCGACCGGCAGATCGTCTACGCCCTGCTGCCGCTGATCTCCGGCGAGCTCGCCCTCACCGACGCGCAGGCCGGGAGCCTGGCCTCCGCGTTCATGATCATCTACATGCTGGCCGCGCCGCCCATCGCCTGGCTCGCCGATTCGCGCGGCCGCAAGCCCTGGATCGCCGGCGGCGTCGGACTCTGGAGCGTCGCGACCGGCGCGGCCGCGTTCGCGACCGGCTTCCCGTCTTTATTCCTCTCGCGCACGGTCGTCGGCATCGGCGAAGCCTGCTACGGCGCGATCTCGCCCGCGTTCGTCGCGGAGCGCTTCCCGCTCGAGAAGCGCGGAAGAGCGCTCGCGTTCTTCAGCCTCGCGATCCCGGTCGGCTCGGCGTTGGGCTACGCGGGAGGGGGCAAGCTCGGCGAAATCCTCGGCTGGCGCCATGCGTTTCTCGTCGTGGGTCTGCCCGGCCTGCTCCTCGCCGCGCTGTGCCTGCTCCTGCCCGCCGACGCGCCGCACCGCGCCACGCCGCCGGCGCTGACCGGCTACCGCGAGGTCTGGAGCGTGCGCACCTTCCGCATGGCCACCTACGCCGGAGCGGGCATGACCTTCGCCCTCGGCGGCTTCGCCGTCTGGATGCCCACTTTTTTTCACCGCGCGTGGGGGCTCAGCGTCGGCCATGCCGGCCTGCTGTTCGGCGGCGTCACCGTCGCCGGAGGCTTGGCGGGCAGCCTCATCGGGGGCTTCCTGTCCGACCGGCTGCGCCGCACCGACCGCACGGCCGACCTGCTCGTCTCGGGCTGGGGCCTGCTTCTCGGCATGCCGCTCGCCGCCGCCGCGATCGCCGCGCCCTCGCTCAAGGCCGCGATCGTCTGCCTGTTCCTCGCCGAGACCATGCTCTTCCTCAACATGGGCCCGCTCAACGCTGCGATCGTGTCGGTCACTCGTGTCGAGAAGCGCTCGATGGCCTTCGCGGCCAATATCTTCGTCATTCATCTGCTCGGCGACGCCGCCTCGCCCGCCATCATCGGCTGGGGCTCGGATCATTTCGGCCTCGCCCCGTCCCTGCTCGCCGCCTGCCTGGCGCTCGGCGTCGGCGGCGGGGTGTGCCTGTACGCCCGCAAGGGCTTCGGCGTCGACGCCGACGCCGCGGAGGCGATCGCGTGAAGAAGGCCTTGGCGTTCGGACGCATGTTCATCGTCTCGCCGTCGCGGGCGGCGGAGGCCTGCTCCGAACACGGCGCGCTGCGCGACGCGCTCGTCGTCTACGGTCTCACCTTGCTCGGCGCCGCCGTCTTCCAGTACTGGAAGCCCTTCGACTTTCCCGACGCCAACGCCGCCGTGCCGCTGGGAACGCAGGACTTCCTGTTCTGGCTCAAGGTCATGCTGTGGCAACCCCTGCTGATGGCTTTCCTCATCGGATTTACCGGCGCGCTGCTGCACTGGATGAAGGACGGTTGGCTGCCGTTGAAGTTGTTCACCTCTTTCTTTTGGTCGGTCATACCGTGGATCTTCATCGTTTTATATCTGCCCCGGGAGCATGCGCCGTCGATCATCAACGGGTTCCAGTTCCGAGTGTTGTTCACGCTGTGGATTCTGCCGACGATCTACGCGATGAAGAGGGTTCCCTCCGACTGGTGGCGGCCTCTCGCCGCCTTCCTCCTCGTGATGAACGTCATCCAGCTGCTCACATACGTTCCGGAAGCGGTCGTGACGATGCTGCGTTGGGAGACGGGGTATAAGGCCGTCGTCGGCGGCGCGGGCCTGTGGATGCTGTTCGCCGGCGCGTTCGGACTTAAGAAACTGCCGCCCGGCCGGCCCCTGCCGCGCGCGCTCCTGCCCTTGCTCTTCGCCTTGCTTCTGCAGATCGTGGTCGTCATCGCCGCGTTCATGCTCGGCTGGCTGCCCAAGGAGACGCTCAAAGCCCTGCTCTATGGCTGACGCGGCCTTCAGCCTTTATCCGCGACGCTACGACGTCATCGTCGTCGGCGCCGGCCACGCCGGCGTCGAGGCGGCGCTCGCTTCCTCGCGGATGGGCCGCAAGACTCTGCTGCTCACGCAAAGCCTGGACACGATCGCGACGATGTCCTGCAATCCCTCGATCGGCGGGGTCGGCAAAGGCCAGATGGTGCGCGAGCTCGACGCGCTCGGCGGCGAGATGGCCAAGGCCGCCGACCGCTCCTCCTATTTTTCGCAGACGCTCAACCTCAGCAAGGGCCAGGCCGTGCGCTCGCCGCGCGCGCAATGCGATAAGGCCGCGTATCGCGCGGGCCAGAAGAAGGTCGTAGAAGCCGCGCCCGGCCTCGACCCCGTCCAGGACGAGGCGTGGGATATTTGGACGGACGGCAGCGCCGTCCGTGGCGTCATCTCCAAGCGCGGCACCCGCTATGAAGGCAAGACGGTGGTCCTCACCACCGGGACCTTTCTCAACGGCCTCGCCCACGTCGGCCTGAGCTCGCACGCGGCGGGCCGCAGCGGCGAACCGCCCGCCCTCGGCGTCTCCGCCTCGCTCAAGGCGCTCGGCCTGGCCGTCGGCCGGCTTAAAACCGGCACGCCGCCGCGCCTGCACGCGGCCACCGTCGATTTCTCGAAGTTCGAGCGCCAAGACGGAGATCCGGTCCCCAAGCCGTTTTCACACTTCACCGAGCGGATCGCCACCCCGCAGTTGCCCAGTTGGGTGGCCTACACGAACGCCCGGACGCACCAGACGATCCGGGACAACCTGGCGAATTCACCGCTGTACTCCGGCAAGATCGAGGGCGTCGGCCCGCGTTACTGCCCGTCTATCGAGGACAAGGTCGTCAAGTTCCCGCACAAAGAGCGGCACCAGCTGTTCCTCGAGCCCGAAGGCTGGAACACGAGCGAGATGTATCTGAACGGCATGTCCACGAGCCTTCCGGAGGCGGCTCAGCGGGAGCTTGTCTCCACCATCCCCGGCCTCGAGAACGCTTTGCTCACGCGCTACGGATACGCGATCGAATACGACTTCTGCCAGCCCACCCAGCTCACCGACTCGCTCGAATGCCGCGCCGTTCCCGGCCTGTTCCTCGCGGGCCAAATCAACGGCACGACCGGCTACGAGGAGGCCGCGAGCCAGGGCCTGCTGGCCGGAATCAACGCCGCGCTGCGCGCCGCTTCCCAAGCTCCGTTCACGCTCCGGCGCGACGAGGCCTATATCGGCGTCATGGTCGACGACCTCGTCCTGCGCGGCGTCGACGAGCCCTACCGCATGTTCACCGCCCGCGCCGAGAACCGCCTCAGCCTGCGCGCCGACGACGCCGACATGAGATTGATGGAGAAGGGCTTCGCGCTCGGCCTCATCGCTCCGGAAGCGCGCGAACGCTTCCTCCGGTATAAAGAACTCGTCGTCGCCGGCACCGGCGACAAACCTGATGAGGAGCTCGCGCCGTGGTCCATGGACAAGGTCCGCGACCAGCGCGCCGTCCGCGAATCCTACGGTCCCTATATCGCGCGCGAGCGCGCCGGCGCCGAGCGCCTGAAAGCCGCGGAGCTGACCGAGCTTCCCGCCGCGCTCGACTACACGACGCTCGGGGCGCTCACCAACGAGGCGCGCCAGAAGCTCGCTCGCCTCAAGCCCCGTACGCTCGGCCAGGCCGGCCGCGTCCCCGGCGTGACCCCGGCCGATGTGCAGATCCTCTGGGTCCATTCGAGGCGTCAAGTTATCCCCAACGCTTCCAACGTTGGAAACGCCGGGGATAACTCCGAACTGTCCGTCCGGGAGCAATGAGCACGGCGCTCGAGAGCCTCTCCCGCGCCGCCGCGGCATGGGGCGAGCCGGTAGGCCCCGCCGCGCTCGAGAAGATCTCCGCCTATCTCGCCTTCGTACGGGAAAAGAATGAGGACGTGAACCTCACCGCCGACGCGGGCTGGGACGACCTCGTGCTCAAGCACGCCTCGGACGGAATTTTCGCGGCGTCGATCCTGAGAACTCTCCTTCCCAAAGCCCCGCGCATACTCGATCTCGGCTCCGGCGCGGGCTTCATCGGCATCGTCCTCAAGCTCGTCTGGCCCGAGGCCGAGGTCACGCTCATGGAATCCGTCGAGCGCAAGTACCGCTTCCTCAACGCGGCCGCGACGCGCACCGGGCTCAAGGGGCTGCGCGTGCTCAATCGCCGCGCCGGCTCGGGCGCGGCGCTCACGGCCTACGAACGCGATCAGGACTGCGTAATCGAACGCGCGCTCGCCGAACTGCCCGAGGCCGTGCGCCTCGCCTGGCCCCTGCTCGGACCGAAAGGGCTGTTCGCCGCGTTTCAATCGGACGAGCCCGATCCGGCCGAGCCCGCGCTCGCGAAGTCTCTGGCCGGGACAGGGGCCACAGTGCTAAAGTCTTGCCCTTATCGCCGTCCGGGTGAAGCGCGCGACCGGCGCCTGGTGCTCTTCGCGCGCAGGGAGGATTGACCGATGCAGATGCTCAGCCGCTACTTCACGCCGTTCGCGCTGGTGCTCATCCTTCTCGCCGTTCAGTTCGGAGAGGCCGAGAGCCACATCACGAAGATCTCGCTCGGCATTCTCGTCGCCGACGTGTTCGCCAACTGGTGGATCGGCAAGAACCAGTACCGCTGGGTCGGCTGGGCGGGGCGCTTCCGCCAGATGCAGGTATGGCTCAACCTCGTTTGGGCCATTCCGCTGTTTTACCTGCTCTACCCCTACTGGGGCCCGATGTGGCTGCTGTTCGTGCTCGCGCCGACGGCGGCCGCGCTCACGACCTCCCGGCTCGAGACCATCCTTTGCTCGATCGCCGCCGCCGGCTCGATGATCGGCATCATCCGCTGGCGTCAGCCGCTCGAAGGTCCGGCGCTCGGCATGGTTCTCTCCCACGCCGTGTTCATCGTCATCTTCGCCCTGTTCGTGCACAGCTTGGCCCAAACGGCCCTGCGCATGCGCGACCACAATCTGGGCTAGGGTCCCAGGGTGGTCAAACTCGTGCGGAGGGGCTAAACTAACCCTGTGGACGTCCTTTTACGCCTCCGCGTACTGATCTGGCTCGTGGTCATCAGCCTTTGGGGCGTGATGGTCTATCAGTACTTGGGCGAAGAGGAAAAGGACGCGTCGAAGATGAAGCACATCGCCCCGTACGCCGCCGTGCCCACGGCGCCGGCGCCCCTTCCCTCGTCGTACGATTCGCCGCCGCCGGCCGCGCCGCCCCAGGACGTCGCCTCCTACGCGCCGTCGCCCGTGCCCGTCGTCCCGCCGCCGGCCCCGCCGGTGACTCCCGCCCCGGATTCCGCGCCCAACGTGATCCCGTCGGGAGACTACGTCGGCACGGCGCCCGACGACCGCCGGCCGAACAACCCCGAGACCGCGCCCGTCGCGCCGCCGGCTCCACCGCCGTCCCGCGCCCGTCCGACGCGCTCGCGCGAGGACCGCACCGACTCGGGCGACATGCCCACGCCCGCCGGCTTCGTGCGCCGCGATTCGCGCCACTTCACCGTATTCTCCGAGCAGTATCCGGCCTCCGACCGCTTCATCGAACTCATCGAGAACCTGCACTCGAACCTCATGCTCGACTTGGCGCCCTTCTCTCCGTGGGCGAGCAGCGAACGCACGCTGATCTTCCTGTTCAAGAACCAGGATACCTACCGCCGCGTCACCGGCCGCCCGGTCTGGTCGGGCGGCGCCAGCTCGGTCGGCAAGCGCAAGCTCTACGTCTACGAAAGCGAGGAGCTGCCCGGCATCGTCGCGCACGAGCTCACTCATATCTACTTCGACGGATTCTTTTTGGACGGCACGACCGATCCGCTGTGGCTCTCCGAAGGCATGGCGACCCTCGTGCAGGTCGAGCGCGGCCTCGCCGCGCCGAACTGGCTGAGAGAGAATCTGGAGAAGCTCGAAGCGGGGGAAGGCTATCCCATCGAGAAACTGACCGGAGTCACGTCCACCGCGGGCTGGCCCGACGCGAAGGTCCGCCTCTGGTACGCGCAGTCCTACAGCCTCGTCCGCTTTCTGATCCGCACTCAATACCGTTCGTCCTTCTATAAGTTCTCCGCTCACCTGCGTGACGGTCGGCCTGCACCCGAAGCTCTCTACAGAGCGTACGGCGCGCCTTACACCCGCATGGTCGCCCTTGAACACGCCTGGCGCTATGAGCTCTCGCGCGCTTCAATGGCAAAGCTGGGGGGGCAATGACGAGCCGCTCGGCGATCATCGCCATTCTGCTCGCCGCCGCGTCCTCCGCCAGCGCCGATGAGTGCGCCGCCGGCAATGAAGCGCTCCAGCGCAAAGAATATCCCGCCGCCGTGATTCGCCTCAACTCCTGCCTGAGCGGAGAGCTGACACCGGCCGGGCGCGTCTCCCTGCTGCAGGTCCGCGCTCAGGCCTACCAGGGCGAGAGGCAGTTCGACCGAGCCGTCGCTGACCAGCTCGAAGCGATCTCCCTCGACAAGTCACGCAATGCGTGGACCTACATCATGCTCGGCATATTCCGTCGCGACCAGAAGCGCTATGAAGAGGCGCTCGCCGCGCTTAAGCAGGCTGAAACGCGCGACGAAGATGGACCCGGCTCCGGCCCGGGGATGGCCGTCTACTATCACACGGGCCGGACCTTGCACGAAGCGGGCCGCGACGCCGAGGCCGTGAAGGCGTACGCCAAGGGACTGAAGCGTCAGGCGAAGTACTACGCGGCGTATCATCACCGCGGGCTCGCCTACGAAACGCTCGGCAAGCGCGACAAGGCGAAGGCTGATTTCGTGCGCGCCGCGAAGTTCTCGCCGAAAGACGGCGTCGAGCCCGACATCGCCGCGAAGCTGCGTGAGTACGGCCTCACCGTGAAGACGCGGATAAATTAGCGCGGCCTGATCGCGCGGAATCAATAAGACGCCCGCGCGAAACGGGGGATTTTTTAGCCCGTTTCTCGACGGAGAATGTTTTCTCCGAAAAACAGCTATTGACAGAAACACATCAGTCCTCTATACTCCTGATCCCGGTGGGGAAAAGTGGTGAGAAATAACAACCGAGTGGGCGAGGGTGGGGAAATATGGCCCTCCTGATCGGTCGTTACGATTACTCGCTCGACCCGAAAAACCGGCTCGCGATTCCACCGAACTACCGCGAGGTTCTGGCGCAGGAGAAGGGACGCAGCTTTTATCTGACGAGCGGGATGGACGGTTGCCTGTACCTCTTCTTGCCGGCGCAGTGGGAGAAGATGCTCGCCGACGATCTGAAGATGTTCTCGATGCCGGACAAGGAGCAGGAGCGGGCGTTCAAACGCAAGTTCTTCTCCGAGGCGGTCGAGGTCGAGCCGGACGCGCAAGGCCGCATCCTGGTGCCGCAGTACCTGAAGGAGCACGCGGGCCTTCGATTTGACGTGCTGGTGCAGGGAGCGGGAAACCGCGCCGAAATTTGGGATTCGAAACGCTGGTCGGCGTACGAGAAGAAGACGATCGCGCCGGCGTACAAGAAGATCGGGAAGAGCCTGGAGATATGATCTTGGAAGAGCGCCGTTACACGCACGAGCCGGTCCTTCTAGCGGAAACGCTGGAACGGCTCGTCACGGACAAGGGTGGGCTGTACCTCGACGCCACCCTCGGCCTCGGCGGCCACTCCGAGTCTCTCCTCAAAATGCTTTCGGCCCAGGGAAAGGTATTGGGTCTCGACGCGGATCCGGAGGCGCTGACTGAAGCCGGCCACCGGCTCGCAGCCCACAGTGGAAGATTCCACTCGGTCCGCTCGAACTTCCGTTCCCTGGGCGCCGTTTTGGAGAAAGAGGGCTTCTTCCCGCTCTCCGGCGCGATGTTCGACCTCGGCGTGTCCTCGCTGCAGCTCGACAAGCCCGCGCGCGGCTTCTCCTTTCTTCGCGAGGGGCCGCTCGACATGCGCCTCGGGCCCGACTCGGGGCTGACGGCCGAGCAGATCGTCAACCGCTGGCCCGCCGAGCAGATCGCGATGCTCCTGACGGAGTTCGGCGAGGAGCCGGAGGCGGAGAAGATCGCCCGCGCCATCGTCGCCACGAGAAAGGCGAAGCCTTTCTCAACCACTTTGGAGCTGGCCGACTGCGTCGAGTCCGTGGTTCCGCGCACGGGGCATCACCCCGCGACGCGGACCTTCCAGGCTCTGCGCATCGCGGTCAATCAGGAGCTGGAAGCCCTCACGCGCGGAATCGAGACCGTCATTCCGTTCATCAAGGCCGGCGGTCGGGTCTGCGTGATCACCTTCCACTCGCTCGAGGACCGCATCGTCAAGAACGTTTTCGCTTCGTTTGTCGCGCAGGGGTCGTGCGTATATCTCGGCAAAGGCGAGGCGAAGTCGGCGATCGCCCCGACCGACGATGAGATCGCGCGCAACCCCCGCTCCCGCAGCGCCAAACTGCGGGTGATCGAGAAGAAGCGATAGGGGGAAAACGATGATGAAGAATACTTCGTTCCTGAGCGGATCGACGGTGGCGATGGCGGCCCTGACGAAACTGGACACCACGGTGTCTTTTCTCCTCGACCGCAGGCAGACCGTCGCGGTCTCGCCCGTGGGCAAGGTCAACTCCCCCGGCTATGTGTGGCGTCGCGTTTTCCTGAAGGGTCGAGGCTCAAGCCGGTAAAAACAATTTGGCGGGCGCCCTCTCGGCGGGGCGCTCGCCATCGATTCGGGGCGGCTCTCTCTCTCGGCGGGGAAGGGCCGCCCCACCAGATCTGACAGTTTGATTTGGGCGGGTGGATACCGGCCTCACCACCCGCCCGCCGTTAAAGCCGGTCCCCTTCTCGGCGGGGGGGTCCGGCCGATTTAGGCGGCTCACCCTTCTCGGCGGGGGGCGGGCCGCCGACTAATCAGGGCGGGCGTCCCTCTCGGCGGGGACGCCCGCCCCTCATCTCTCAAAGGAACATGGTATGATGGACGCGCTCATGGGATTCGATCCAAGACGGGCCGCGAAGTTCGCGGGTTTGGGCGCGTTGCTCTTATTCCTGTGCTGGCAGCACGTTCAGGCGACCCGTATCGGCTACGAGGTCGAATCCACCCGCCGCCAGGCGCGCGCGATCCGCAGCCGCGTCGCCGATCTCCGCCTTCGCGTCGATGAGACCATGGCGCCCGCGGCCCTCGCCGCGCGCGCGACCTCCAAGCTCGGCATGATTCCCGTCACTCCCGATTCGCTGCGCTCGCTGTCGGGCCTCTCGGACGGCAAGCTCGGCCTGTTGCCGAGACTCTGGGCGCGACTGCCTCTCGTCGGGCCCGCGCGCAGCTGAGAGAGAGCCCCGTCATGGACCTCGGACTGCGCCTGACGGTCGCCGCCTCCCTGTCGGTGGCGCCGCTGCTCCCGCTCGGCGCGCGGCTCGCCTATCTCCAGGTCCTGCGCCACGACAACCTGTCCACGCGCGCATCGGGTGAGTTCAGCCGCACGGCCCAAGAAGCCGCGCCGCGCGCCGATCTGCTGGACCGTAAGGACCGGGTGCTGGCGCGCTCGATTCCGTCGTGGTCCTGCTTCGTCGACAAGGCGATGGTCAAGGATCCGGCCGCCTTCGGGGCTCGGCTGGCGCCGCTGCTTGGCATGCCCGCATCCGAGATCGCGGGCAAGACCCGGGCCGCGAAGCGCTTCGCCTGGATTCAGACCCGGATTCCGCAGGAGACCTTCCAGAAGCTCAGCGAGGCCCGCGTCGAGGGCTTGGGCCTCGTGCCCACCTCGGAGCGCGTGTACCCCAACGGAGATCTCGCCCGCAGCGTGCTCGGGCTCGTGGGCGCAGAGGGCCGAGGCCTCGCGGGGCTCGAGTTGTCTCAGGACAAGCGCCTGAGCGGCCGCGCGCGCCGGCTCGACGTGATTCGAGACGGCCAGGGCCGCACGATCTACAAGAACGTGAGCGACGCCGGCGACGAACCCGCGCCGCTGAAGCTCACGCTCGACCGCACCGCGCAGTACCTCGCCGAAGAGTCCCTGCGCGAAGGCGGCGATAAGGGCATGTTCAAAGAGGGCAGCATCGCGATCCAGGATCCCCGCAACGGGGAGATCCTCGCCATGGCCGCCTGGCCGCCGAATTCCCTGAGAAACCCGCTGGTCCAGGACGCCTTCGAGCCCGGCTCGACTTTCAAGGTCGTGACGGCCCTGGCGGCCGTCGACGACCGCCTGGTGCGCCCGGAGGAGACTTTCAACGGCGAGCAGGGTAAGTATCAGATCACCCCCGGGGTAACCATCACGGACCACGAGCCCGAGGGGGACATGACGTTGGCGCAGATCCTGGAAAAGTCGTCCAACATCGGCATCGCCAAGGTGGCGGACCGGGTCGGAGCCGCGCGCTTCTACCGTCTAGCGCGCGCGTTCGGCTTCGGCGCCCGCACCGGCGCGCCGCTGCCCGGCGAGAGCGCGGGCGAACTCAAGCCCCTGTCGGATCTCACCAAGGTCGGCCTGGCGGCCTCGGCGTACGGCTACGGCCTGGCCGTCAGCCCCTTGCAGGTGCTGGGCGCTTATTCCGCCATCGCCAACGGCGGCACGCTCTGGGAGCCGAAGCTGATCGCCGACGGCAAGCCTCCGGTGAAGGTGCGCCGCGTGGCCTCGGAGCGCGCGGTGCATGAGATCGCTCGCATGCTCGAGGGCGTGGTCGATCGCGGCACCGCCGGCAGCGCCCGCATTCCAGGATACCGGGCGGCGGGCAAGACCGGCACCGCGCGCAAGATCGATCCGCTGACACGCAAATACTCGACGACCGCCTACACCGCGTCCTTCGCCGGCTTCCTGCCCGCCTCCGCGCCGCGCTGGACCATCCTCGTGGTCCTCCACGAGCCGAAGGGCGCCTATTACGGCGGCCTCGTCGCCGCGCCCATCTTCGCCCGCCTGGGCAGCCGCCTGCTGGCGCTCGAGGGACTGCCGCCCGACCGTCCGGCCGACACCGCGCTGGCGACGGCCCGGCGCTAGATTCCCATGACGCTCGCCGAGCTCCTGAGCGCGGCCGCGACGCGGCGCGTCGCGGGCCCCGTCGACCTTCCCGTCTCCGGCCTGCGCCACGACAGCCGCGAGGTCCTCGCCGGCGACTTGTTCTTCGCCATGCCAGGGGCCAAGACCGACGGCAACCGGCATCTCAAGCAGGCCCTCGAGAACGGCGCCGTGGCGGTCGTCAGCGAACTCGAGCCGCCGCCGCCGCCCGCGGTGATAAAAGGGACCTGGGTCCAAGTCGCCGATATAGCCGAGGCGATGGCGGCCATGTCCGACATTTTCTTCAAGCACCCGTCCGGAGCGATGACCGTCGTCGGCGTGACGGGCACCAACGGAAAGACGACGACGACATATATGCTCGAGGCGATCGTCGCGGCGGCCGGGGGAAGACCGGCGGTGGCGGGGACGATCGAGAACCGGCTCGACGGGAAAAGGCTCGAGAAGTCGATCAATACGACGCCGATCTCGTTGTCGCTGACGCGGCTGATGGCTCGATTTCGCGATGCGGGAGCGACGCACGCGCTCATGGAAGTCTCATCGCACGCGCTCGCGCTCAAGCGGGTGGAAGCGGTGGATTTCGATGCCGCGGTTTTTTTGAACCTGACACGCGACCATTTAGACTTTCATAAAACGACGGAGGCGTACTTCGACGCGAAGGCGCGGCTGTTCGATCTGCTGGCGCGGGCAGACAATAAGAAGCGGCCGAAGGTGGCGGCGCTGAATTATGACGATCCCAAATCCCATCTGCTCGTGAAGCATGCGGTCGGATGCGAAATTATCCGGTACGGATTAACGGAAGGGGCGACCGATGTACGGGCGACGATTCGCAAAGCGGATTTGAACGGAACGGAGTTTTCGGTAACCTTCCGGGGCAAAAAGTACGACGCCCACGTGCGGCTGCCGGGCAAGCACAACGTGGCTAACGCCATGGCGGCTGGCGCCGCCATGCTTGGACTGGGCACTTCTCCTGAGACGGTTTTCAACGGACTTTCCGCGCTTCGCGCGGTTCCGGGACGGCTTGAGGCCATCGATTGCGGCCAAGACTTTCACGTTTTTGTGGATTACGCCCATACGGATAGTGCGCTGGAAACAATTTTAGGCCTACTTCGGTCCTTGTCACATAAACGGATTATTACCGTCATCGGGTGTGGCGGAGACCGCGACAAAACCAAGCGCGGGCCGATGGGGCTTGCCGCCTGCGGCGGCGGAGATTACGCAGTATTTACCAACGATAACCCGCGCTCCGAAGACCCTCAGGCCATACTGAACGATATCGAAGTGAGTGTGCGCGCGGCCGGTTTCCAAAATTATAGAATCGTGCCTGATCGCGGCGAGGCAATTGCCATCGCGATCTCGATGGCCCAGCCCGGCGATGTTGTTCTCATTGCCGGTAAGGGCCACGAGGACTATCAGATATTGAAGGATGCGACCATCGCCTTCGATGATCGCGAGTCGGCCCGAAGCGCTTTAAACAGCCTCAAAAAATGAAACTCAATCTGACGTGGGGGGAGCTGGCGCGCGCCGCCGGCGGGCGCCTGATTACCGGCGATGCCGCCGCGCCCATCGACGTCATCACCACGGACACGCGCGCGCTCAAGCCCGGGCAGGCGTTCTGGGCCCTGGTCGGAGAGCGCGTGGACGCCCATGACCTGCTGACTCCCGAGCTCGCGGCCGGCTGCGCGGGCTGGATCGTCGCGACCGGCAAGCTCGCGCCCGACGGGGCTCGTCCCGCTCATGTCGTCGAGGTCCCCGACACGCTCAAGGCTCTGCAGGCCCTCGCCAATCATCACCGCAAGCGCTTCGACATCCCGGTCGCCGGCATCGTGGGGTCCAACGGCAAGACGACGACCAAGGAGATGCTCAAGTCCATCTGCGCCCAGGTGGGCCCCGTGTGCGCGACGCCGGGCAACTGGAACAACGAGATCGGCGTGCCGCTCTCGGTGCTGGAGCTGCTCTCCGAGCACCGCTACGGCATCTTCGAGCTCGCGGCCTGCCGGAGGGGGGAGATCGCGGAGCTCGCGCGCGTGGTCCAACCGACCGTGGCCCTGCTGACCAATATCGGGCCCGACCATCTCGAGAGCTTCGGCACGATCGAGACCACCTTCCAGACGAATTCGGAGATCGTGGCCGTCCTTCCCGAGGACGGTGCCGCCGTCATCAACGCCGACGATCCCTGGCTGGCCGCGCTCGAAACCCGCCTCGGCGCGCGCGCCGTCGCCTACGGCACGGGGACGAACTGCCGCGTGCGCATCGAAGGTAAGGACTCCCTCGTCATCGACCGGCATCGGCTCACCGTCAAGCTCAACGTCTTCGGGACGTTCAACCGCTACAACGCCGCCGGCGCGGCCGCCGCGGCCACGGCGATGGGCCTCGCTCCCGACGCCATCCGCGCCGGCCTGCAGGCCTACAAGCCCGGCATGATGCGACAGGAGCCGCTCCCGCACGCCAGCGGCGCGTCCTTAGTGCTCGACGCCTACAACGCCAATCCCGCCTCGATGCGCGCCTCGATCGAGGCCTTCCTCGAGGAGTATCCCTCGCGCGCGAAAACCGTCGTGCTCGGCGACATGCGCGAGCTCGGCCCCGGCTCGCCCAAGTTCCATCGCGAGCTCGGCGAATGGCTGGCGACGCTCGACCTGAAGGCCGTGTACCTCGCCGGGCCCGAGATGAAGCCTGCCGCCGACGCTCTGGCCGCGGCCAAGCCCCGTTTTCCCGTCGAGTACGCGCTCGACGCCAAGCCGTGGACGTCGAAGATCAAGGCCGCGCTTACGCCCAAGGACGCCGTGCTGTTCAAGGCCTCCCGCGCGATGCGGCTCGAGGAGCTCGCCAAGGCGCTTTAACATGCTCTATTACCTCTCGCAGTACCGCGAGCTGTTCAGCCCGCTGAACGTCTTCCAGTACATCACGTTTCGGGCCGCCGGCGCCGCCGTGACGTCCCTCGCCGTCAGCCTCCTGCTGGGCCCAGCCCTCATCCGCGCGCTGCGCGAACGCAAGGTCGGCCAGATGCAGCGCACCGACGGCCCCGAGTCGCACATGTCCAAGCACGGGACGCCGACGATGGGCGGCGCCTTGATCTTCCTCGCGGTCGTCTCCTCGTCGATCCTCTGGATGCGCCCCGACAACCGCTTCACTTGGCTGCTCCTGTCGGTCACGATCTGCCTCACCGCGATCGGCTTCTGGGACGATTACCTGAAGCTCATCAAGAAGGACGCGAAGGGCGCTCCGTCGAAGGCCAAGTTCCTGATCCAGATCGTCGTCGGCCTCGGCGTCGCCGCCTACCTCGCCGTCCGCCCGCCCAACGGCGCCTTCACGACGATGCTCAATATCCCGTACGGCAAGGAGCTGTTCGTCGACATCGGCGTGCTCTACTTCGCCCTCGCCGTGCTGATGGTCGTCGGCTCCTCGAACGCGGTGAACCTCACCGACGGCCTCGACGGCCTGGCCGCGGGCACGGTGATGTTCTGCGCGCTCGCGTACGCTGTGCTCGCCTACGTCGCCGGCAACGTCAAGCTCGCCTACTACCTGCGCATCGTCCACATCGAGGGCGCGGGCGAGATCTCCATCTTCCTCGCCGGCCTCATCGGCGCGTGCCTGGGCTTTTTGTGGTTCAACTCGTACCCCGCGCAGATCTTCATGGGCGACACCGGCTCGCTGTTCCTCGGCGGCGTGATCGCCGTCGTGGCCCTGTGCGTGAAACAGGAACTGCTTCTCCCCATCGTCGGCGGCATCTTCGTCCTCGAGACGCTCTCCGTGATCCTGCAGATGGCGTCCTTCAAGCTGCGCGGCGGCAAACGCATCTTCCGAATGGCGCCGATCCATCATCACTTCGAACTGGGCGGCATCGCCGAGCCGAAGGTGACCGTGCGATTCTGGATCGTGAGCATAGTCCTAATGCTCGCCGCGCTCGCCTCGCTCAAGATCCGATGAAGGGATTCGACCCGAAAGCCTTCAAAAAGGGCAAGCTGGCCGGCGTCCTCGGCCTCGGCCGCTCGGGCCAGTCGGTCGCGCGCCTTCTGCTCAAGAAGGGCTACAAGGTTCTCGGCTCCGATTCCCGACCGAAGGCGGAGCTGTCCGTCGCGCTGAAGGGCCTTCCGAAAGCGGTCAAGTGGGAGTGGAGCGGCCACTCCGAGCGCCTGCTCAAGTGCAAGTTCGTCGTCAAAAGCCCCGGGATCAAGCCCGACCTCCCGATCTTCAAGCTCTTGGCCGGCAAGGGCATTCCCGTGTTCAGCGAGCTCGAGATCGCTTTGGCGTTCTCCAAGGCGAAGGCGGTGGTCGCGATCACCGGCACCAACGGCAAATCCACGACGACCCAGCTGACCTGGGAGATCTTCAAGGCCGGACTGCCGCGCGGCCGCGCGGCTCTGCTCGGCGGGAACATCGGCATCCCGATTTCGACGACGGCGCCCGCGTCCAAGCCCAAGGACGTGCTCGTGATCGAATGCTCGAGCTATCAGCTCGAGGACTCCTCTTACTTCGAGCCGCGCGCCTCCGCGATCCTCAACATCACGGCGGACCATCTAGATCACCATGGCTCCATGGCGGCTTACTTAGAAGCCAAGGCGAAGGTCTTCCGAGAGCAGGGCCCGGGCGACGCCTGCGTGTTCAACGCGGACGATCCCACCGTCTATAAAATGTCCCGCCAATGTCCGTCGGAGCGCCTCTACTTCGGAACGAAGGGGCCCCAAATTCACGCCTGGGAGGAGAAGGGCAAGTTGCACTTCAAGCTGCCCGGCGCGAAAAAGGAAACCGTCCTGATTCCGCCGAAACTGCCGGGGCGCCATAACTTGGAGAACGCGATGGCGGCCGGCCTGCTCGCCTTGGCGCGCGGGATCAAGCCCGCGGCGATCTCGAAGGCGTTCAAGACCTTCAAGGGCGTGGAGCACCGCATCGAGCCCAGCGGCACCGTGCGCGGCATCGCCGCGGTCAACGACTCCAAGGCGACCAACGTCGATTCCACCATGGTGGCGCTCAAGGCCTTCGAGCCCGGCGGCAAGCGCCTGCTCCTCATCCTGGGCGGTCTGCACAAGGGCTTCCCGTATACTCCGCTCAAGCCCTGGATCGAGAAGACCGTCAAAGGCATCCTGACCATCGGCTCCGCCGCGCGGCGCATCGAGGAGGACCTTTCCGGCCTCGTTCCGATCTTCCCGTGCGGGACTATCGAGACGGCCGTGGACACCGGCCTGCGCATCGGCGAGAAGGGGGACACCTTGCTCCTCTCGCCCGCCTGCGCGTCCTTCGACCAGTTCCGGGATTTCGAAGACCGCGGGCGGCGCTTCAAGGCTCTCGTCGCCGCGGCGGCCAAGGCTAAGTGAAGCCGCGTCCCTCGGCGCGCCGGCGCGCGCCGATCGACTACGCGCTGTTCGGAGCCGCCGTCGCCTTGCTGTCCATCGGCGTGGTCATGGTCTACTCCGCGAGCGCCATCTACGCGGAGAAGAACCTCGGCCGCCCGCTGTACTTCTTCCAGCGCCAGTTTATCTGGGCGATCATTTCCATGCTGGCCATGGGTGCCATGAGCCGCCTCGACTACAACCGCCTGAAAGAGTGGCTCATGCCGATCTTCGCGGTCACCTGCCTGACCTTGGTCGCCGCCCTGTTCTTTCCCGCTGTCGCCGGCGCCAAGCGCTGGATCCGCCTCGGCCCCATCGGCCTCCAGCCGGCCGAGTTCGCCAAGCTCACCTCGATCCTCTTCCTCGCCGCCTACCTCGACAAGAAGCACAGCAAGCTGGGACAAATCGTCCCCGGCCTGGCGATCCCGCTCGGCGTCGTCGGCGTCCTTCTGATCCTCATCGGTCTCGAGCCCGACCTGGGCACCCCGGCCCTGATCTTCTCCGTCGCCGTGCTCATGCTGTTCGTCGCGGGCGCGCGCGTGAGCGCGATCTTAGGCGTGCTGGCGCTGGCGGTCCCCGTCATCGCCATCGAGCTGTGGCGCAAGCCGTACCGCCGCGCGCGCCTGCTGAGCTTTCTCACGCCCTTCGAGAACATCCGCGGCGCGGGCTATCAACTCGCGCAGTCCATCCTCGCCGTCGGCTCCGGCGGCTGGCTCGGCAAGGGCTTCGGCGCTTCTAAACTCAAGCTGATGTATCTACCCACGCCTCACACAGATTTCATATTCCCCGTCGTGTGCGAGGAGTTGGGCCTGCTCGGGGCGGCCGTGATCCTCGCGCTGTACACGACGATCCTCATCCGCGGCATCCGCATCGCGCGCGCCGCGCCCAACTTGTTCGGCACCTTGCTCGCCTGCGGCGTGTCGTTCAGCATCACTCTTCAGGCCTTCTTCAACATCGCGATGTCGATCGGGCTCCTGCCGACCAAGGGCATTCCGCTGCCCTTCTTCTCCTACGGCGGGTCCTCGTTGCTGTCGACCATGCTCGGCGTCGGCGTGCTCCTCAACATCTCGCGGCAGTCGCGCGCGGAGGCTCTGAAGTGAGGCGGGTGCTGATCGCCGCGGGCGGAACCGGGGGCCATTTTTATCCGGGCCTTGTCGCGGCCTTGGAATTAAAGAAGCGCGGGTGGGAGCCACTGCTCGTCGTGAAGAAAGACGATCCGGCGAAGGCCAAGCTCGAAGCGGCGGGGCTGGCCTGTCTCGAGGTCGATCTGCGGGGGCTGCCGCGGTCGCTGGGGCCGGAGCTGTTTTCGTTTACGGCCAAATTGCTGTCGAGCCTATGCCTGCTGTCCAAGGTGACGCGCGATTTCAAACCGGACCTCATCGTCGGGATGGGGGGGTATTTGACCTTTCCGTGCGCGTACGGGGCCTGGCGGCGCGGGGTACCGGTCGCGCTTCATGAGTCGAACGCGATTTTGGGGCTGGCGAATAAGGCTTCGATGAAGTTCGGGGCGAAATTGTTTTGGGGGCTGCCGCCGATCGAGGGGACGGGCCAAGTCGTGGGAACTCCCGTAAGACCCGAATTACATGAGCGCCTGGAAGCGATAGCCGCCCGCAAAAAACTCGGGCTCGACCCGACGAAGAAGACCATCCTCGTGTTCGGTGGATCGCAGGGGGCGACGGCGATCAATACCGGCTTCGCGGCGGCGTTGAAGGCTTCCGGAGTTTCGGCGCAGGTGCTGCATTTGACCGGCAATGGAAAGGGCGCGGAAACGAGCGCGTCCTATGAAAAGGCCGGAGTTTCGGCAAAGATACTTGAATATCTCGACGACATGGCGGCGGCTTACGCCGCCGCAGATATCGTCGTGTGCCGCTCGGGAGCGAGCACTTTAGCGGAACTGGCGGCGCAACGGAAGCTGAGCATTCTAGTCCCGTACCCTCACGCGGCGGCGAATCATCAGGACGCTAACGCCCGCGTGTTTGAAATTGCCGGCACGGCCAAACGGATTAACGACAACGACTTGGGTGACCTTCTGGGAGCCGCGCTGGCCGATTTGCTAATGTCACCGCCTCACCCGGATTGGTCTAAGCTCGGTCTGCCTGCGGCAGACCGGACGACAGCGACTTTTGTTGACGAACTCGAGAATTTAAAATAAATATGAAACGGCCACGGATTCTTGTTTGCAATGACGACGGCATCTACGGCCCCGGTTTGCCCGCCTTAATTTCCGCGATGCGTAAGATCGGGCTGGTCACCGTTTCCGTTCCCGACCACGAGCGTTCCGCCGACTCGCACTCGCTTACGCTTCATAAGCCGATCCGCATCCACAAGAAATCCGAGGGGGTCTACGCCCTGAACGGTTCTCCCGCGGACTGTTGCCGCTTCGGCGTGCTCGAGATCCTGAAGGGGAAAGTCGACCTTGTCGTATCGGGCATCAACCGCGGCTACAACCTCGGCGAGGATGTGATTTACTCCGGCACGGTTGCCGCCGCCATGGAAGCCACCTTGCTCAAGATCGACGCGATCGCCTTCTCCATGGACCCCGACGGGACGAAGGATTGGAAGGGCGCCGGCGTCTTCGCGCAGCGCCTGGCCAAGCAGGTATTGCAGAAGAAACTCCCGAAGGGAGTTTGCCTCAACGTGAACTTCCCGGCCGCGGGCGGCAAGCCCTACAAGGCCGGGCAGCCCGCCAGGCTCGGCCGCCGTATCTACGGTACCGAAGTGACCCGCCGTTCCGACCCGCGCGGCCTCGAGTACTATTGGCTCGCGGGCCGTCAGGTCAGCGGCGTGAACGAGCCCGGGACAGACGTCGGCGTCGTCTCGCGAGGACGGGTGTCCGTGACGCCGCTCAAGATCGACAGCACCGACGGGGCGACGCTCCAAGCGCTTACGGCTTGGTCTCTCTAGAGAGAACGTCGACTCGACCTTCCGGCGCCCCCGAACCCGCGAAACGAAACCTCACGAGCGTCCCCTCGAGGACGGCGCAGGTCTTCAGCGGCGGAGCGTCCAGCCGCGCCCCATCGCTCGCGACGGCGCTGACGCGCAGATAGCCGCTCGAGGAATCGAGCACGCCGCACGTCTCGCGCGAGACGCGCCAGGAGCAGGGCGTGGGTGCGCAAAGCGTCTTTCCGCCTGAGTCCTCGACCGAGGCCGGAACCGAGCTTTCAAAGCGAAGCGTGCGTCCGCCCGAGCAACCCGCCAGCAGGAGGGCGCCGGCAAGCACGCCGCAGAGTTTCATGGGCCGATCTTACCAAACTGACCGTCTTGAACGCCCCCGGGCAAGAAAGCTAGTATCGGGTGCATGAGCGGCGCGCGTCTCCTTAAAAAAATCCCGTTTCTATCCGCCCTGAGCGCGAAGCACCTGGGTGAGGTCTACCGCCTCGCCGAGGAGCTGACGTTGCACGACCGCCAGTCGGTGTTCGCCAAGCGCCAGGACGCCGACGCGATGTACATCGTCCTCTCCGGCCGCATCAAGATCTTCACCAATTCCGCCTCTAAAAAACGCAAAACTTTCGCGTATCTCAAGGAAGGTGAGTTTTTTGGAGAAATGTCCTTGCTCGAGGGCACCACCCGCACCGCGGCCGCCCAGGCGGTCGAGCCTTCGCGCCTGATGGTGATCCGCAAGAAGGACTTTCAGCGCCTGCTCGCCAACGACCCTAAGCTCGCCCTTTACCTACTCCAGACCGTATGCATGCGCCTGCGCCGCGCCAACGAGGAGATCGAGGGCCTGCTGTTTAGGAACATCCTCGGCCGCGTGGCCAAGGCCATCCTGGACCTCGCCCGCCGCTCCGGCGAGAACCACGGGAGCGGGCTCGTGCTCAAGGAGCGCTACACCCAGCAGGAGCTCGCCGACGTCGTCGGCACGACCCGCGAGCCGCTGACCCGCGCCCTCTCGTCCTTGCGCCGCGCCGGGCTCGTCTCCCAGCACGATGGCCGCTACAGCATCCCCGCGCCCGATAAACTCGCCGGGCTTTGCATCGAGGCCTGATGGACCACCCGATGCGCACGCACCACGCGGGCAAGCTCGACGCCTCCTTCGAGGGCAAGACCGTCCGCGTCGCCGGCTGGGTCCATTCCCGCCGCGACCACGGCGGCGTCTACTTCTTCGACCTGCGCGACCGCTCCGGCCTCGTCCAGGTCGTCGTGCACCCGGAGAAGGCGGAGGCGTTCCTGGCGGCCGCCAGGCTCGGCGCCGAATACGTGGTGAGCATCGCCGGCGTCATTCAAAAGCGCCCCAAGGGCACCGAGAACCCCAAGCTTCCCTCCGGCCAGATCGAGCTGAACGCCGACAGCGTGACCACGCTCAACGTCTGCAAGGTCCTGCCCTTCGAGATCGACGAGCACATCAACGTCAACGAGGAGACGCGGCTCAAGTACCGCTTCCTCGACCTGCGCCGAGCTCGCATGCTCAAGAACCTGACCGTGCGCCACACGATCGCGATGGCCGCGCGAAATGCGCTCGCCTCCGAGGGCTTTTTAGAGGTCGAGACGCCGATCCTGACCAAGGCCACGCCCGAAGGCGCGCGCGACTTCCTCGTGCCCTCGCGCCTGAACGCGGGCCAGTTCTACGCCTTGCCGCAGTCGCCCCAGATCTTCAAGCAGATGCTCATGGCCTCGGGCATCGAGAAGTACATGCAGCTCGGACGCTGTTTTAGAGACGAGGACTTGCGCGCGGATCGGCAATACGAGCACACCCAGATCGACGTCGAGATGTCCTTCGTGCGCGAGGAGGACGTCCACGCCGCCTGCGAGAAGATGATGGCCGCGATTTTCAAGGCCGCTCTCGGCATTGAAATCAAAACCCCGTTTCCCCGACTCGACTACTTCGACGCGATGCGCCGCTTCGGCTCGGACAAGCCCGACCAGCGCTACGGTTTCGAGATCCTCGACCTCACCGCCGAGCTCAAGGACTGCGAGTTCAAGGTGTTCGGGGCGGCGATCAAGGACGGCGGCGTCGTGCGCGCCATCTCTTGCGCCTCGGACTACTCCCGCTCGGAGATCGACAAGCTCACCGACGTCGCCAAGGTGTACGGCGCAAAAGGCCTTGCCTGGATCAAGTGGACCGCGGCGGGGCCCGAGACGCCGATCGCCAAGTTCATGAAGCCCGCCGAGCTCGACGCGATCAAGGCCAAGGTCGGCGGCCAGGCGGGAACCTACACCTTCTTCGCGGCCGACAAGGAAATCCCGGCCTCCACCGTGCTCGGCGCGATCCGCAAGGAGATCATCGCGCGCCTCAAGCCCGCTCCCTCGACGCCGTGGCACTTCTCCTGGGTCACGCACTTCCCGCTGCTCGAGTGGGAGCCCGAGGAGAAGCGTTGGACGTTCGCGCATAACCCGTTCACGCGCCCGCTCGACGCCGACGCGCCCAAGCTCGACACGGATCCCGGCTCGGTGCGCAGCCACCAGTACGACCTCGTGCTCAACGGCGTCGAGCTCGCCTCCGGTTCGATCCGCAACCACAGCGGCGCGATGCAGCGAAAGATTTTGGGCTTAATGGGCTTCGACGACGCGGAACAGCAGCGCCAGTTCGGACTGCTCTTATCCGCGCTCGACTACGGCGCGCCGCCGCACGGCGGCTTCGGCATGGGCCTCGACCGCCTCACCGCGATCATCTGCGGCGAAGAGTCGATCCGCGACGTGATCGCCTTCCCGAAGACGCAGAAAGGCGGAGATCCGCTCTCCGAAGCGCCCTCGGCGGTCAAGCCCAAGCAGCTCAAGGAGCTGCACATCAAGCTCGACTTGCCGGCGCCCGCGCCCGTTCCCGCGAAGTCCTAGACGCTACGAGGATTCCCGCTGCTGCGTCTGTGCCGGCCGCTTGCGGCCGGCCCTAATATACTTTGGGCTGTTCGGGCGTCGCGTCCTGCTTCTTCATCAGGTCGAGCAACTTTCCCTCGGGCAAAGGCTTCTTGCGCAGCTTGTGGCGCGACGGCGACGACGGCGGTTCCGGCGGAGCAATGACGGACCCCGAGTAGGCGGAGCCCGCCCCGGGGCCCATGACCAAGGCTGAAGGGTCGCGCACATTCAGAGGCGTAATGATGTCGCCGCTCTCGCCCACCGGGTCGCCCTGCGCCGCGGAGGCCGGCTTGACCTCGGCCGGCGTCGGGCCGGGGGGGATACCGTTCTTCGCGGTGATCAGCTCGGTACCGGTGTCGATCGAGGCGCGACTTTCGAGCTGACCGGTCCAGCGGCCGATCTGGAAGCACACGGCCGCGACGAGCAAAGCGGCGGATATCCTGAGAACGGGGCCCGCGAAGGGAGGGGTATTCATGCCGATAGCATGACCCCTGACCCCCGATTTCACCGTTAAAACACGGCAAACCGAGGGCAAATCCTCAGTTAAGGCGATTCGTTGGTGAGTTATGCACAAACTCGCGCGACGAGCTCGTGGATAACTTTGGATTGACATGGATGCGGACGAGATGACTATCCTTGAGGATAGTTGTCCAGACGGCGGCTTAGCTGTAATTCCGCGACTACAGCTGAACGGCTTCGCTGAACCGGCGCCCGCGTTCGGAGGATTTCTTATAGCCGGAGGCCGGAGACAGCGAGCCCAGTTCGGACACGCGCTTGGCCGCGGCGGGGTGGGTCTTGAACATGCCCCCGACGCCGGCGCCGGCGGCCTTTTCCATGCGCGTCAGGAAGGTCTTGAGCGCGGCGGGATCGTAGTGGGCGTCCTTGGCGTACTGCGCGCCGAACTTGTCGGCCTCGTACTCCTTGTCGCGGCTGTAGCCGTTGACGACGAGCTTGTTGACGACGTCCTCGATCGCGCCCTCGAACGCGCTCGTCAGCTGGCCGATCTGCTGGGGCGTATAGCTCTTCGCCGCCTCGGAGCCGAGGATGGTGAAGGCCGAGGTCAAGCGCGCGGTCTGGATCGTCTTGAGGCCGTGCTTCTTGGCTATGTGGGCGACCTCGTGCGCGAGCACGCCGGCCAGCTCGTCCTCGCTCTTGACCAGCTTGAGCATGCCGCGGGTGACGAAAATGAAGCCGCCGGGCGCGGCGAACGCGTTGATCTCGGCGCTGTCAAGAATCTGCACGTGATAGCCCTTGAAGGTCGAGGGCCGGTCGCTGGCCGCCGCCACGGCCTGGGCCACCTTCTGCGCGTAGGCGTTGAGGCCGGGATCGTTGAGCGGCTTGTACTTGGCCAGCACCTGGGCGGACACGGCGCGACCGATGTAGTACTCCTCGGACTCGCTGATGTCGGAGAAGCCCTTGCGGATCTGATTGACGCCCTTGGCGACCTTGGTCACGTCCACGTTTTGCAGACGCTGGCCCATCGACGAGCCGGTGTAACCGCCGATGTTGAGATTCTGCAATCCGGAGCAGCCGGCGAGAAGCGCGGCGAGGGGGAGCAAGCGCTTCACTTGGCGCCTCCCGGGATGAGCCCGCCGGCGCTGAGGAACTCCAGCAGCGCCGAGTCGGAGACAGAGCGACGCTCCATCGCGTTGACCGCGGAGAAGTTGGCGGAGCCGTTCTTGTCGGCGTAGGACTTCTCGACCTGGGCGTTGAAGCCCTTGCCGGCCAAGGTCATCTCCTCGGCCGTCGCGGCGGAGCCGACGGAGTCGGAGGAGCCCAACGACACTTTGCGCGCGGTCACCGCGCTCGCGTGGATGTAGCCGGATTCGGTCTTGTAGAAGCCGGACTCGAGACCGGAGGACTCAAACTTGTCGCCGAGGCTCGCGGTCTTGACCACGGGCGCGTAGGACTGGGCGCGCTTGCGCAGCGGCGCCTGTTGAACGAGCACGGTGATCGTCGTCGCGGCGGCCGCGGCGGCGGTCAGCAGAGCGGCGGCGGCGAGAAGCAGTCGGGGTCTCATTATTTCTCCGTCAGGGCGTGGGAGCCGTCCCAGTCGGCCGGCGGCGGCTCTTTCAGATAGTGTTCGCAGCGCTCGATGTAATTCTCGCAGGCATGATCTTCGCCGTGCTTGGACATCACCGATTTGAAGACGCCGATCGCTTCTTCGAAACGTCGCCCGCGAAACAAGGGCAACCCCGATTCGAAGAGCCTAGCTTTTTGAATGACGGCGGCGGAAGGCTCCCCTTTGAGCCCCAGTAGTTCATAGACCCGAATGGCCGTGTTCTTTCCCTTCACCTTCACGAAGTCGAGCTCCCGCACCTCGATCGCGTCGCCCGCGCCCAGGCGCGTCGACTCGGAGATCAGGATGTACGTGCCGTAGGCCTTGTTCGCTCCCTCGAGCCGCGAGGCGAGATTCACGTTGTCGCCGATCGCCGTGTAGCTCAGGCGCGCGGCCGAGCCCATATTCCCGATCGAAGCGGGCCCGGAATTGAGGCCGATGCGGTTGCGCACGGGAGGATAGCCCTGGCGCGCGAAGTCGTCACGTAGCGACGCCAGCCGCTTCTGGTTGGCGAGCGCCGCCTTGCAGGCGACCAACTCGTGGCCGGGACAGTCCACCGGCGCGCCCCAGAAGGCCATGATCGCGTCGCCGATGTACTTGTCGAGGGTGCCGCCGGACTTCAGGATGGTGTCGGTCATCTCGCCCAAGTAGCGGTTCATCAGCTGGGTCAGCTTCTCAGGGGGGAGCTGCTCGGAGAACGTGGTGAAGCCCTGAATATCGGAAAAGTAGAAGGTCACGTCGCGGCGCTCGCCGCCGAGGACGAGCATCTCGGGGCTGTCGGCGATCTGCTTCACGATTTCGGGGGAAAGATACTGGGAGAAGGCTCCCTGGATGTAGCGTTTCTGCTTGCCCTCGACGGCGTAGCCGTAGGCGGAGGCGGCGGCGAAGCCGAGCCACAGCGACAGTTGGGGGCCGACCATGTCGAGCCAGACGCCCGAGGTGAAGACATAGCAGGAAATACCGGCGAGCGCGGCGCTCGAGGCGAGCACGACGCCCAATGCGGCGACGGCATGGGAAGACAGTCGGGAAGCGAGCCCGGCCAGCAGCAAGGCCGCGAGAACGAGCGCCAGAACGGCAACGAATGGGGCGCGAGTTAAACCATCCCCGTTCATCAGGTTGTCCGTCGCGGCGGCGACGATCTCAGTGCCCGGGAAAACGGCCGCGATCGGCGACGGATGATTGTCCAGCAGGCCGGAGGCGGTCATCGCGATGAAAACAATCTTGTCTTTGAACAAGGACGGATCGAGCGTCGGCTTCCGCTTGTCCTCGATCGCCTGCCACGAGAGCAGAACGTCGCCCATCGAATAGATGTCGTAGGTCTTGATCGCCGGATTACCGGTCAGCGACTTGCCGTGGAAACGGATCAGCAAGCGGCCGTCCGTCAGCTTCGGATTCAGCTCGTCGAGCGTCTTCCCCGTGGCCAGCATCGCCGTAGCGGCGTGCAACGTCGGATAGCGACGGCCGCCCATCTCGAAGGCGAGTGGGACCTTCCGGAATATCCCATCGAAATCGGAGTCGGCTTTCACGTCGCCGACCGCCTTGACGCCGGCCAGGAGGGCGGGCACCGGGAGGCGAACAGACCTGCGGGCCCGAGCCGAGATCGCGGGGCCGGACTTCAGCGCGAATCGCTCGGCCGGCGCGACCCCGCGGCGAGGATCGGCGTCCGGGCCGGTCTCCATGGCCATCACGGCGGAGCCGTACTCCTTGAGCGCCTTGCCAAACACCGCGTCGTCGTCGGCCGTGGTCGACGGATTGGTGAACAGCACGTCGAAGACCACGGCCTTCGCGCCGCCCTTTTTCATGAAGCGCAACAGCGCCTCGTAGATGCCGCGCGGCCAGGGCCAGTACATGCCTTCCGACTCGAAGTGGTCGATGCTCGCCTGATCGATCGCGACGAGCACGACGCGCGGATCATGGCGGGAGGCCGTGGACAGGTGCCGAAAGCGCCAATCGAGGGTCTTGAGCTCGACGCCGTGGAGAACCTCGGCGGGGCGGGCCGCCAGGACAAGGACGCCGACGCCGGCGAGCAGCACCGCGAGGGGTAGCAGGCCGCGTAGAGCTTTCGCCACGTTCTCATCCTACCGAATTTGTTCAACGCCGTGCCATGCTCTTTGAGAGACAGAATTATCTTGCGATAAAACTGTCTTCCATCGTACCCGCGCTGCAGGCTGCAGGTTGGCTTGACTGGAGGTGGCCTCGGAGCTACACTCAGCCTGGTGATACACTCGCCGTCAACGTTCGAGTCCCGGCCCGCGGAACGCGCGCGGTTGCTCGCCACGAAGCGGCCGGCCATTTTCTTTTACAACGGGATCGGAGACCATCTCCTTGCCCTGCCAGCCTTGCGCGCACTCGCGCGCGCCTTCGCCGGGCGCCTGACTTTGCTCGGGGCGGCCTGCGCTCCCTTATTCCTGTATAGTGAACTGCCGGTGAAGCGCATCATCCAGCTGCAACGACGCGGGAAGAAGGTGGACTTCGACGACCAAGCGGCGCGCCAGGAGTTGGGCCGCTGCGATCTCTTCATCTCGCTCTCACCTTGGATGACGAGCTCACTGCACCGGCTGATGTCGGCTCTCGGGCCCGTGCCCACTGTGGGACTAACCTCGGCGTTCCGGCTCAGAGCCAACCCAGGGCGTTGGAAGCATTCCGCTGATCATACCTTCTCGGTGGCGCGCGCCGTGCTCGGCCCCATCGACATCGGATCCTTCTCCGAGCCGCCGCACCTTCCGGCCGCCAGCGTCAAGGACGCCGTCGTCGTGCGTCGGCACTTCCTGGGCACGCCCAGAATGTTGGCTGTGCACGGAGAAACAAAGCGGGAGAAACGATGGGGCCGCAAACGTCTCGGCGCCACGCTGCGCCGCTTCCTGGCCGCGCACCCAGACTACGGCGTCTGCCTGCTCGGCGAATGCGCGCTGGACCTTGACCTCGGGGAGGCAAAGGGACGCGTGCTCGACTGCCGGGGCCTGGATTTGGCGACGAGCTTCGCTCTCGTCTCGCAGGCGGACCGATTCCTCGGCATGGACTCCTGCATGCTGCACGCCGCCGACCTATTTCGGGTGCCGGGCGTCGGGCTCTTCGGCCCGACGAAAGCCCGCGAATGGGGCTTCCGCTTCGGCCCGGGCCTTTCGCTACAGGCCCCGGGACGTATGGCGGACCATGCCGTCGACGACGTCCTGTCCGCCTTGAAAAAAGCAGGGCGCTGGGAATTGTAAGTGGTGTATAATCGCAACATGAGGCTTCCTCCTATCCTCTTACTGGCCGCCGCCCTGGCGATGCCAGCGCGAGGGACTTCACTCGAGCCTGACCTCTCCCTGCTTCGAGACGGCGACGGAGTGGAGATGCCTGAGGCGCCCTTCTTGGCCCATTTCCACAAAGATGGGATGAACCTCTACTTCATCGCCGCCCGGCATGCAAAGCAGGGCCCCACGCTAGCCCTTATCCGTGAAACGCTGCGCGGCCGGCGCGTGCGCCTGGCCGTCATCGAGGGCTTCCGAGGGCCTCGCTTCGCGGACGCGGCGGAATTTGTCCAAGAGGCGCGGCAGTCCTGCGGCGGCGATTTCTGCGAGGAGGGGGAGCCCTACTACACGGCCATGCTGGCCGCGGAGAAGGGCATCCCCGCAGTCGGCGGCGAATCCTCCCTCGAGAACCAGGGCGAACAGGCTAGGTTCGACGGCTTCACGCGGGAGGATCTGGCCGGCTACGCTTTCTTCCGCTCGCTAGCCATACTGCGAAACGGCGGCCGGCTGGATCCGGACCGAATCCTGGGACTCTGGAAGGAGAACCGCGGCGACCGCGAGGCCATGGCCGGCGAAGCCGCAGCGGCGCGCTTCACCTACGCGGATTTCCGCCGTTGGTACCAGAAGCGCAACGGCTTCGCCTTCGAGCCGGACCGCTTCGATCCAGACGAGGACGCTCCTCGCCAGTACGGCAGGCTTTTCACGCAGCGACTCTCGGCCTCCACCGAGCGCTCCCGCAACCGGTCGCTGATCCGGCTGCTGTCGCGGCGCCTGCTGCGCGAGCGCGATGTGCTGGTGGTCTACGGCAGCAACCACTTCGCCGCCACGCGCGCCGTCCTCGAGGCCATGTTGGGCGAGCCGGAGTTCCATCTTTCGAGCGCAAACGTCACGTCGCGTTGATACACAGGGGGGAGCATGGCCGCTAAGAAGAGAGTCTCGAAGAAGCGCCCGGCAAAAAAGAAGGAGACAGTCGCCGCTCGTATCCGCCGCCTCCGCCGCACTCTGGCGGCGCGCAAGAAGACCGCCACTAAAGGCGCGAAGAAGAAGGGCTGGGCCAAAGCGGATTATCTAGCCTTCGCGAAGTACTGGAACAACTTCGACAAGGCCCCCTTCAACAATTTCGAGAAGAAGCCGTGGAACAACTTCGACAAGATCCCCTGGAACAACTTCCTCAACTTTGTTAAGCGGGTGCCCTGACGTGGCGGACGCCGGCGTAAAGCTGGTCCCGATCGACCTGCTGATCGTCCAGCCGACGCCGTTCTGCAACAGCGACTGCTCGTACTGCTATCTGCCTAACCGCGCGGACAAGCGGCGGATGTCTACGGAGACGCTGGACGCGCTGGCGCGGTTCTTGCGCGATGTCCCGTTGGCCGAGAAAACGCTGACCGCCGTCTGGCACGCTGGCGAGCCGCTGGCCGTTCCTCCGGCGTTCTACGAGGACGCCTTCGCGCGGTTCAAGGCCGCCGGCCTGCCCTTGAGCCATAACATCCAAACCAATGCCACCCTCATCAACGACGCCTGGTGCGAGCTCTTCAAGCGTTGGGACGTGCAGTTGGGCGTGAGCTTGGACGGCCCTCGCGAGTTGCATGACTCGCATCGGGTCGATCGCGCTGAACGCGGCACCTTCGACGCGGCCATGCGCGGCGTGGCCAAGCTTCAGGAGCACGGCCTGGGCTTCGCGGTGCTCTCGGTGGCCACGGAGAAGACGTTCATGGCGGCCGACGCCTACTGGGATTTCATCGAGAGCCTCGGCCCGGCCAGCGTCGGCTTCAACGTGGAAGAGGCTGAGGGCACGCACAAGCGCTCCGGGACCACGCGACCCTCGCGCCTGCCCGCCTACCGCCGCTTCCTGAACCGGATAGCCGAGCGCCGCCGGTCCATTCCCGGCATCCGCATCCGTGAGCTCGACGACACGCGCAGCCATCTGAGCGCGCCGGACGGCATCGTCCTCCAGCGCTCCGACAATCGGCCGGGCTCGATCTTGAACGTGGACGTGGAGGGGGATTACACGACCTTCTCGCCCGAGCTTTTGGCCACGAGCCATCCCCGCTACGGAACTTTCAAATGGGGAAACGTGCGGACCGACCCGTGGAAGTCCATGGCCAAGCATCCCGGCTTCCTACGCGCGCATCGCGACATCGCCAGCGGCGTCGAACGCTGCCGACGCACTTGCGACTACTTCTCGCTCTGCGGAGGCGGTTGCCCGAGCAACAAGCTCGCCGAGCTGGGAACCTTCGACTCCTCTGAGACCGACTATTGCCGCTTCCACATGCAAGCCGTGGCGGACGTCGTGCTCGAGAGAGCCGAAGACGAACTGGCGCAGCCTCCACGCGGCGGCCCCGACCTTTACGTGCTCGGCTCGGGCGTCTCTTTCCCTTCCCAACTGACGATGGAGACCTACGACGCCCTGAAGGAATGCGCCGTCATCTGCACCAACCTGCGTGAGGAGGAGCTCGAGGCGCTGCCTCGTGAGCTGAGAAGCAAGTGCGTCAGCCTTTGGCCGCTCTATCAGGACGGCCGCAAGCGCTCGCGCAACTATTGCGACGTCACGCGGCGCGTGCTGGAGTTGGCAGAAAAGCGCCGTCCAGCGGCTTGGCTCACACCCGGGCACCCGCGCGTCTTCGACAGTGTCTCCACCGCCCTGCTCAGCGCCGCCCAAGCCCGGGGATGGACGGCCACCGTCCTGCCGGGTATCTCCTGCTTCGACACGCTGCTGGCCGATGTCGGCTACGACCCGGCAGGGGGCCTGGCCTTTTACGAGGCCACCGACCTCGTCGCGCACGGCATCCCGGTCGTGCCGAGCGCCGCGACGGTGCTCCTCCAGCCCTCGGCGTTCTTCTCCGATAAGGCGGATCTGACTCTACGCGGATGCGGCCGGGACCTGGCTCCCTTGCGCAACCATTTGCTCAAGTACCTGCCGGGCGGGCACCGCTGCGTCTTCGTCCGGTCTGCGGCAGGTCCCAATGGGGCGCCCTTCCTGCGCTGGACGCGGCTCGCCGACCTGGCTTCGGTGCCCTACAACGAATACGCGGGAGGAACGCTGTTCATCCCGCCGGCAGAGGAGAAGACAAAAAGGAAGGCGGCTCCGGGGACCGCCGAGGCGTGCTCGCCGGCCTAGGCGTCGCTGTCCCTGCCCGCTCCCGTCTGGAAGCGTCGGCGGGCACGGAGCCGGCGCGCCGCGGCGGCAGTCCGCGCTTCGAGCCGGGCTCCATGGTGCCGCGTGGCCCGTGGCGACCGCTCACCGCTTCTCAATGGCGCGCGCTGAGCCTCGAGGCCGAGCCGCCGTCATTGGCCCTCTTCGGCCTGCCAACTGCGGCGCTCGCCCCGTTTCGTGAACTGCGCGAGGCCGCGGCGAGGGCGCGACGAGCCGAGGCCTTCCGGCATTCGATGAGGAACCACAATCACGAGGCGATGGCCTTCCTGGACTACGCCGTCGAGCGCTGGGGCGCCGGTCACCAGCCCGATGGGGAGCCCGGCGGCATCCACGTCAACGACCCGGGACTGGAAGCCACGACCATTAACCCGGTGGGAAGGCGCCGCATTGGACTGCATGTGGACGACTGGTACCGGGCGCCGGTCTCGCGTCGGCACTTGTCCCCTAACCGTATCTGCGTAAACTTGGGCTGCGAAGACCGCTTTTTTCTTTTCCTCAACCTTCCGATGCGGCGCGTCTACGAGCTATCGGGCACACCACGCCATGCCAGCGGCTCGCGAGCCGCCCAGGCCTTCTGCCGCGGCTTCCCGGACTATCCCGTGCTCAAGCTGCGCATGCGCCCCGGAGAGGCCTATATCGCTCCGACGGAAAACCTCGTCCACGACGGTTGCTCGTTGGGCATGCGCACGCCGGACGTCACTCTCTCCCTGCTCGGCCGCTTCCGCCTGCCCGGGCGCGACGGGCTGCAGAATGCAACTCCTCCGTGCTAGAATCGGATTGCGTATGTCTTCGCTGGGCCCGCGCCGCACGTTGCTCCGACGCCGTGTTTTTGGCATAATGTCCTGACGGGCGTGTAGCTCAGCTGGGAGAGCGCATCCTTCGCAAGGATGAGGTCGCAGGTTCAATCCCTGTCACGTCCACCAATCTCAAACCGCCCCCCGAAAGGGGGGCGACTTTTTTAGGGGGCACCGCATGGAATCCTGGCGCGCGCTGGCGAAGCTTCCCCGCCGAGTCTGGATCCTCTCCGCGTCCGCGCTGATCAACCGCGCCGGCATGATGGCGCTGCCGTTTTTGACCTTGTACCTGACGCGCGCGCTCGGCTTCACGCCCGCGCGCGCGGGCGCCATGCTCGGCCTCTACGGCGCGGTCGCCTTCCTCGCCGGCCCGGTCGCGGGCAAGCTCTGCGACCGCTGGGGCACGACGCGCATGATGACCGGCTGCCTGACCGTTTCGGGGCTCGTGATGTTGGCGTTCCCGCTGGCCAAGACGCCGGGTGAGGTCGCCGCGATGACCGTGCTGTGGGCCTTGTCCACCGAGGGCTTCCGGCCCGCGGTGATGACGGCGTTCTCCGAGAGCGCGCCGCCCGAGATGCGCAAGCAGGCCTTCGCGCTCAATCGCCTCGCCGTGAACATCGGCATGAGCCTGGGCCCCGCCCTCGGCGGCTTTTTGGCCGCCGCGTCGTTCCCGGCGATCTGGATCGTCGACGGAGCCACGACGCTCGCGGCCGCGTGCGTGCTCGTCGCCGCTTTGCCCCGCCCCGCGCGCGCCGTGAAAGGCGAGGAAGTCGTCATGTCCGCGCGCGGCCTCAGCGATCCGCTCCTGCTCTGGTGCCTGCTTGCCGCATTCCCCGTGAGCCTGGTTTTTTTTCAACACGAGGCGGCCCTGCCCGTCTATCTCGTACGTGACCTCGCAATGAGCACGTCTTTCTACGGCCTGCTGTTCACCGTGAACACGGCGCTGATCATCGCCTTCGAGATTCCGCTCAATCACGCGACCGCGGCCTGGCCCTACCGGCGCTCTTTGGCCCTGGGCTGCGCCCTGTTCGCGGCGGGCTTCGGCGGCTACGGCCTCGGCGGCGGCGCCTGGGGCATCGCCGCGGCGACGGCGGTGTGGACCTTCGGCGAGATGACCTTGATGCCGTCGATGACGGCGTACGTCACCGACATCTCTCCCGAGGGCCGGCGCGGGGAATACATGGGGCTGTACATGATGGGCTTCAGTCTCTCGTTCATGGTCGGGCCGTGGGCGGGGCTGACGGCCCTCGACTCCTGGGGCCCGGGTGCTTTGTGGGGCGGCTGCGCGGCGCTGGGGCTTCTGTCCGCGGCGCTGTTCTGGCGCGTGCGCGACGCTAAGGCGTCTTAGCCGCGGCGTCCTTCTTCAGCTGCGCCTTGATCTTTTTCAGCTCCTTCTTATAGAGCATGCGCGCCTTCGAGTGCTCTTCGTTGGTTTCCGAGAACAGGTGGCCGCCGGTCGTGTCCGCGACGAAGTACAGCGCGGAGGTTTTAGCGGGGTTGAGAACGCCCAGGAACGATTCGAGGCCGGGCGAGCAGATGGGCCCGGGCGGAAGGCCGCGGCGCGCGTATGTGTTGTAAGGCGAGGGCAGCTGCAGATCGGACCGCGTCAGGCCCTTCTTCCATTTTCCATCCTCGCGGCCGAGCGCGTACTGCACCGTCGGATCGGCCTGCAGGGGCATTTTCTTTTTGAGGCGGTTGAGGTAGACGGCGGCGATGATCGGCCGCTCCTGCGGGAGCACCGCCTCGCGCTCGACGATCGAGGCCAGGACCAAGGTCTCTTCGAACGTCCGCTCGGGGCGCGGCGAGGCGGCGGCGTAGGCGGCGCCGATCTGCTTCTCGAACTCCGCGTTCATGACCGCGGCCGCCTTCTCCGGCGCGTAGCGCGGTGGGAAATGGTAGGTCGATGGAAACAGGCGCCCCTCGAGACGTTTTGCGTCCACGTAGCGCTGGAACGCGCCCGCGTCCGTGATGACGCCGGCCTTGGCCAGGCGCTCGGCGATCTGGCTCGCCATGTAGCCCTCGGGAATCGTCACCTTTATGTCGTCGGTGAGGCCCAAGGTCAGCTTACGCGCGATGACCGTCGGCCATTCGCGAACGCGCAGCGTGTAGGCTCCGGGTTTGAGCTGGCGGTCGAATCCGGTCAGCTTGATGAAGACGCGGAAGACGAACACGGATTGAACGACGCCCTCGCGGCCCAGGAGCTCGGCAGTCTGGCGCGCGCTCAGCCCGGAGGGAATTTCGACGCGGACGGGGGCGCCGGGACGCAAACCCCAGGCGAGCGCGCCCGCGAGAGCCAGCGCCGCGGCGCCGGCGATGAGGCCGTTGCGGCTCACGCCGGCTTCGACTCCGCGCGGCGCAGGGCCGCGCGCACGCGCGCCAGCAGCTCGGGCGCCTTGAACGGTTTGACCACGAAGTCGTCCACGCCGAAGTGCAGGGCCTCGAGCTCCTCGTCGGCGGTCTGTTTGACCGTCAGCATGATCACGGGCAGATCCTTGAGCTTCGCCTCGGCCCGCATGGCCCGGCAGAAATGTTCGCCGTCGAGCTTGGGCATCATCCAGTCCACGAGGACGATTTCGGCCGGCTTTTCTTTCAACATGCGCAGGCCTTCCTCGCCGTCGCGGGCGAGCCGCACCTCCATGCCCGCGCCGCGCAGGACGTCCTCGATGATGATGCGATAGTCCTCTTCGTCGTCGATCACCAAAACTTTCGTCGCCATAATCCCTGCTCCCCGCGGCTAGGCCGCGACCTTCAGCGAAAAACTGATCCTCGTCCCCTGACCGGGGACGGAACGCACCTCGAGCTTGCCGCCGTGCTGATCCACGATCGACTTCACGATATATAAACCCAGCCCCGTCCCTTTATGACCCGTCACGCCTTCGGAAATGTTCCGTCCCTGGGAAAACGGCTGAAACAGGCGCTCGCGATCGGCCGCGTCCATGCCCCGGCCGGTGTCGCCGACGGTGACCTCGATCCAGCGGGCGCCGCCGTCGCGGAACTGCTCGCCGGCGATCCAGATCTGGCCCCCCGAGGCCGTGAACTTCAGGCCGTTGGCCACGAGATTGACGAGAATCTGACGCACGCGGTCGGCGTCGCCCAGCACGGAGGGCAGGGCCGGCAGGCGGTTCGTGATCGCGATTCCCTGCTGAAGAGCCTTCGCTTCGAAGAACTGGCAGACCTCGTTGGCCACGACCGGGAGCTCCATGGGACGCAGGACGCACTCCATCTTGCCCTTCTCGATCTTAGCCACGTCGAGCAGGTCGTTGATGAAGCCCGACAGGCGGCGCACGTTGACCGCGATGCGCTCGATGTAGTCCTTGGACTGCGCGAAGCCCTCGGGCGCGCCCGCCGCGACCTTCTCGCGGATGAGCTGCAGGAAGCTCTCGATGGCGCCCAGGGGGGAGCGCAACTCGTGCGTCACCGAGGAGACGAAGTTGCGCTTGACCGTGTCGAACTCCTCGAGGCGCGTCGACATGCCGTTGAACGCGCGCACGAGCCCGCCGAGCTCGTCGTCGGAGTCCCAGGCGAGCTTGCCGCCGAGTTTGCCGCCGCCGATCTCGCCGGCCAGGCGGCTGAGTTCGACGATCGGCTTGGTCAGTCCGCGCGCGATCAGGAAGGAAACGAACAGGCCCAGGAGGCTCGTGACGCCCCACACGGATAGAATGATCTTCGCCAGGCGCCGGTTCGCCTCCCAGAACGGCTTCTCGAGAACGCCGTAGTCGAGACTCAGGTCGATGTCGACCGCGCGCTGAGGATCCGCGGGATCGGACACCGTGAGGCGGGACATGCGGGTCTGCGAGCCTGGCGCTCCGATGCCTACGGTCGCGCTGTGCTCCCGTCCCTTGGTCTTCCAACGGATGGACGCCGAGGAGATCGCCGGATACTGCCCCAGCAGGAACTTCATGTAGCTGAGCAAAGCCACGTCGTCCTTTTGAATGAGGGAATCCGAGGCGGCCCGTTCCACAGCGCGCTCGATCATCGTCGCCGATTTCAACAGGTCGTTCTCCTGGAACTGCCGGCGCACGGCCAGTACTCCCCAGCCGAGCAGGGCCATGGAAAAGACCTGGAGCAGGAAGGTGCTGACGATCAGACGCGTGCGGATCGTCACTTCTTCTGGCCTCCGGTGATGATCTCCGACTGCACGCGATCGAGCGCGCGCCGCGCCGAGGTGTTGTTGGGCTCGGACTCGAGGATGCGGCGGAAAGCCGCGGCGGACTCGGTCAGTTTGCCCTGAGCGTAGAGATCGACGCCCTGCTCGTACAGCCGCTCGATGTCGACGGGCGACAAGCCGGAACTCTTGACGGGCTCGGCCGTCTTGGCCGGGGCGCTGTCGCGCCGCCCGCGCTCGATGAGCGATTGCAGGGCGTCGATATAGCTCTTGATCTGTTTGCGCGAGTCGGAATCGGTCTCGAGTTTATAGGCCGAGCGCAGGGCCTTGAGAGCCTCGGAATTGTGGTGGAGCGCGTAATGCGCCGCGCCCAGGCGCTTATAGGCGAGGGCGTTGCTCGGGTCGATCTGCAGGACCTGGTCGGCCAGCTTCACGACGCGCTCGAAGTCGCGCTCGCGCAAAGCGACCTCCATCAAAGCCATCGTGCCGCCGACGACCTTCTCGGCGCCCATCGTCGGCGCCTTGCCGCTATCCTCGGGCGGGGGACCCTCGCGGGTCAGGCCGCTCTTGGCCTCGACCGCCTTGGCCAGGCGTTCGATGCGCTCGTCGGTCGGGTTGAGAGTACCCGCGTACGCGAGCTTGCGCAGGGATTCCTTGCCGTTGCCCGAAATGAAGTCGAGCGCGCCCTCGTAGACGGCCGCCTGCGCCGCGTCGGTCTGATAATCCTTGACCGCCGGGTAGATGTCGGCGACCGCGACCATGCGCTCCAGGCTCTGCTGCAGCCGCGGGTCCTTGGGCTTCAGCGAGATCGCCTGGGTGAGCTTGTCCGCTGCGTCGGAGAAGCGTCCGGCGCTCGCGTCGAGCTTGGCCTGGCGGAGGAATTCGTCGATCGCCGTACGCTTGTACAACGCCAGGTCTTCCATCTGATAGCGGAACTCGGGGGTGCCGACCGCCGCGAGGTCGCGCAGGTTCTCGAGGATCGCCTCGCCGAACGCGGCTTCCGCCTGCTTCGGCCGCCCGAAGCGCATCGTCAAGCCGAGGCGGTGACTGCCGGACGTCGAGTTCAGGCCGCCGATGGGAAGCGCGAAGCCGTAGTCGAACTGCATGCGGTTGATCTTGTAGGAGAGGCCGATCGCGACCTGGCGGAAATCGCGGCTGCCCATCGACAGCGAGCCGCGCACGCCGAACATGCCGTGCAGCAAGGTCGGCAGCCACTTTTCGGCGGCGACCGCGAGGATCTTGTCGGTGGACCCGTCCGGCGCGCTCTGGAAGCGCACGTCGCCGGTCAAGGTCGAGAAGGGCGTCTTATACGCGCCGCCGAGCTTGATGTTGCGGCCGAGCTTGTCCGATTCCGAGAAGCCGATGTTCGGCTCCATCAGATGTTGGATCATCACACCCGCCGTCCAGCGCGGGCGGATGCGCCAGAGAAAGCCCAGATCGGCGTCGATATTCATTTTCGACGTGTTCTGCAGCCCGGGGTCGGGGGTTCCGGTCGCGACGCCGGTGTTGGAGATGCCGTTGGCGGCCGCCGAGGTGCCGCCGATCGAACGATTCATGTATTTGAGCGTGCCGCCGAGGTAGTAGCGGTCGGGCACGGTGCGGGCGAACAGGCTGTGCCCGTAGGAGAACATCAGCTGGTTTTCCGAGTACAGGCCGCCGACGCCGAAATTGTTCCACGCCGCCCCGGCCGTACCCCGGCGGCCGCCGTCGATGGGGTGCGCGTAGCCCAGGAAGGAGTTCTGCACGTTCGAACCGTCGGACAGACCGGTGAGCAGGCGTGAGTAGGTCGTGCCGAACTCCGGCCGGTCGAGCGTGGCGAGGCCGGCGGGGTTGTAGTACATCGAATACACGTCGTCCGCGACGGCCGTGTAGGCGTGGCCGAGGCCCGACACGCGCGCGCCGACGCCCACATCCTCGTACGCGGCGAGCGCCGGGCGGGCGATGATCATCGCCGCCAGCGCGCTCCACGCGATACGTCGGATGCGGATGTGTTTCATAAATTAACGGACAACGAGCAAAGTTCCGGAAAAAACCTGATCCTCCGAAGTGATGCGATACACGTACAGGCCGCTGCGCACGCGCACGTTGTCGGCCGTCCCGTCCCACGTCGCGAACTGAGCCCGGATGACGGACGCGGGGCAGGCGACGCCGGCGACGCCGGTCCGGTCCGTCCGCGCGCCGATCGAGGCGACCTCGGTGCCGAGCAACGTGTAGATCTTGCCGCTGATGCCGCTGTCCGACGGGTTCTCGAAGCAGAAGAAGACGCGGTCATTGATGCCGTCACCGTTAGGCGTGATGACGCGGGACAAGGGACCATAGAACTGGATGCTGCCGCTCTGCGCCCGCGAAAGCGCGAGCCCGAACAAGGCGAACGCGAACGCCGCGAACACGATCAACGCCGCCCGTCCGGCCTTCTTCGCTTGTCTCATTATCTCGCCACCACGACCGTCCCGGTATAGGTCTTGCCGCCGCCCTGAATCCGGTAGATATACGCCCCGCTGCCGACCGTGCGGCCGCCGGAGCGGCCGTTCCAGACCAAGGTGTTCGGCACGAGCCCCGCGGTCATGTCCGCGACGTGGGAGCCCATCACGTCGTAGATCCGGCCGGTCACGTTCTCGTTGCCGGGGCCGGGATCGTAAGTGAAGATCACGACGTCGTTGAGACCGTCCCCGTTGGGCGTGATCGCGCGGCCCGAGATGTTCGACAGGTCGAACACTGTGCCTTCGGAGCGCGCGAGCGCCCGGATCTGATAGTTGCCGAGGTTCGGGGATTGCACGGTGACGGTTTGCGACAGGGCGTCGACGGTTCCATAGACCTTCTTGAACTCGGCGCCATTGTACCAGAACAGGCCCAGGCTCTTGACGGACACATTGGGAGCCTCGGCGATCACCCCGGCCGGCGCGAACGGCTTGCCGTTGAGCATCTCGAAATGGAGGACGATCCGCACGGGCTTGGGCAGCGGATAATTATTGAGCGGCGTCACGCCGTTGAGCATCGGCGTGAAATTGGCGGACTGGAACACCCCATCGTGCACGTCCTCAGGCCGGAGCCGGCGATCAATACGGATGTCGCCGATTCCGTTCACGCCCGCGTTGAGCGTCATGGCCGTCGCGTCGTCGAGCACGACGCGCGAGGCGCAGTCGCTGAGGAAGTAGCTGCGCTCGCCCAAGCTCGAGACGGTCACGGCGATGGTCGACGGTCCGACGGAGTTGTACGCTTGGATCCGGTAGAAATAGTTCAACCCGCCCGTCACGTCGGTCAATGACGTGCCGGTGAACGGCTGGGTCGAGACGTCGCCGTAGGTAAGCGCGCACGTGTCGCTGGCGCGCATCACCTGGTAGCCGATGAACTCGTCGGCCAGCGGCGCGGCCGTGCTGATGAACGGCGTCCCGTCGCCGAAGCGCGTCGTCGTCGACCAGGACAAAGTCACGCTCAGCGGTCCCGGGACGATCTTCACGCCCAGGGGCTCCATCGGCGCGATCGAGAACGGAACCGCCGACACGGTAGACGTGAACGGGCTCTCGACCTGGCCGATGTCGCGCGCGGAGAGCTTGTAGTAGTAGGTCGGCCCCAAGGTCATCGGGCGCTCACTAAAGGAACTCGCTAAGGTCGTGCTCACGCTGACGTAGCCGAAGCCGGCGTTCGTGGAGCGCGAGATCCGGTAGAAGAGCAGCCCCACGCCCACCCCGTCCGGGGGGAGGGGATCCCAGGTCAGGCTCGCGCCCAGCAGAATCGACGTCGCCGCCAGGCCGGTGGGCGCGTATGGAATCGGCCCGATCGGCGTCCTGACGACGAGCAGGTTCGACGGCGGCGCCTGCGTCCCGACTTGGTTGAGCGCGACGACGAACAGGTAGTACGTCGTGTCGTTGAGCAGATTGGCGAAATTGACCGCCGCCGCGGTGACGGTCGCGGCCGAGACGAAGTTGATGTTGTCCGTGCTCCGACGCACGACGAAGCGCGTATTCGCGGGGTTGCCGTTGGGGTTCCAGACGAGATTGATGGTGCTCGAGGAGACCGCCGTCGTGGACAGGCTCAGCGCCGGGGCGGCCAAGGTGATCGTCGATCCGAGCGAGGTCACCGCCGAGCAGCCCGGGCACGCCGACACGCCGAGGAAGTAGGTCGTGTTCGGATCGAGCCCGGTCAAGGTCGCGGTGGTCGCCGCCGTGAACGACGACGCGGCGACGGGAATATAGTTCACCGCCGTCGAAGCGACCAGCAGGTAATTCTCCGCGGCGAACGAGATCGCCCAGGACGCGGTGATCGATGTGACGTTGACCGTGAGCAATTCTCCCGACGTCGGCGCGAACGCTCCGCTCAAGACGAAGGAGGAGAGATTCGACTCGTAGGCGATATTGCTGTCTCCGTCCGTCGTCCAGATACGCGCCCAATACGTCGTCCCCGACTGTAGGCCCATCAGCCCGATGCTCACCTGCTCTCCCGGCACGACTCCGTTCGTCGAGAACGAGATGTTCGCAAGGCGGTGGTTTGAAAAGATGTCGGGAACGGTGAACGACGCGAAGCTGATGTAGTACGTGCTTCCGATCTGAAGGGTGCCGTCGTGGCCGTCGTAGCCCGGCGTCGTCCACTGCAAGGTCACGCTCGAGATTCCGATGCTCGTGCCCCCCAGATCGGTCACCGTCCTCGGAAAAGCGTGCAGCTCTCCCCAGCCGGCGCGGACGACGTTCGTATTTCCGGCGGACGCCGCCGTCGTAAAGGCAACCGGCTCGCCTGCCGAGCCGACGAGACGGCTCGTCGGCGACGTCGCGCTGTCGCCGCCGGCGTTGTCCGCATTCCTCGTAAGATGATTCGTTCCGCTATCCATAGATGGTCCCGCCCACACGATAGAGGCCACAAAAGTGAGGGCGAAGAGCACTCGACGCACGGACCCAGTTTAACAGTAGAAGGGGGGATGTGACTCGGACCGCAAGCGAAGTATTTGCGAAGTATACTTCGCAATTTAAACGGCTATTTGAATTGAGTGTGTGATGGTTTGCGGGCTATATTGGTATGTCGGACGGAAGTGTCTGCTCCGCTTTATAATGAGATCACTACTCCTCCTGCTGACGCTGCTGCTGCCGGCCTCCTTGGGCTCGGCGGCCTCGCTCCCCTACAGGATCAATTTCCAGGGCAAGCTCCTCGACACGACGTTCATTCCCCGCAACGGCGCCGTCGCGATGGAATTCCGCATCTTCGACGCCGCGGCGGGGGGAACCCTCCTGTGGGGCCCCGAAACCCAGACCCCCGTCCTCGTCAACGGCGTCTTCGCTGTCCAGCTCGGCGCCGTCACCGCCCTCTCCCCGGATCTGTTCACCGGCGGCACGACCTTCCTGAGCATCACCGCCGCGCCCGACGTCTTCCCCGGCGGCGAAATGGCCCCGCGCCAGCAGCTCGTTTCCAGCCCCTACGCCCTGATCGCCGCCCAACTGACCGCAACCGGCAACGCCCGCATCACCGCCGGCAACGCCTACTCCACCTTCACGAGCGCGGGCAACCTGCTCGTCCCGTACGGCATCGTCGCGACCTCGGCCTCCTTCTCCGGCGGCCTGACCGCCTCGAGCGGCACGTTCACTCAAACCGGCGCCGGCAACTTCAGCATCCGAACCTCCTCCGGCATCAACGTGGGGGCCGGCACCCTCAACGTCAACGGCGCCGTCGTCGCCGTCAACTTCGTCGGCGACGGCTCCCAGCTGACCGGCGTCAGCGGCGTCGCTCCCGGCAGCATCGACACCGCCAAGCTCGCCACCGACGCGGTCACGACCATCAAGATCCTGGACGCCAACGTCACCACCGCCAAGCTCGCCGACGCCGCGGTCGACACGACCAAGCTGTCCGACGGCGCGGTCACCACAGTCAAAATTCTCGACGGCTCGGTCACGGGCATCAAACTGGCCGCGGCATCGGTCGACACCGCTAAGCTCGCCACCGACGCCGTCACCACCATCAAGATCTTGGACGCCAATGTCACAACCGCGAAGCTCGCCAACGCCGCGGTCGACACCTCCAAGCTCGCGGCCGACTCGGTCACCGGCTTGAAGATCCTCAACGCCACGATCGACACCGCCAAGCTCAACGCCACCATCCAGGCTCAGCTGGCCATGGCCGGCACCGTCGCCCCCGGCCAGATCGACACGACCAAGCTCGCCACCGATGCCGTCACCACCATCAAGATTCTCGACGCCAACGTGACGACCCTGAAGCTCGCTAACGCCGCGGTCGACACCACGAAGCTGTCCGACGGCGCGGTCACGAGCGTGAAGATCGCAGACGGCGCCGTGACCGCCCTCAAGCTCGTTGCCGGCTCGGTCGACACGACCAAGCTCTCGGACGGCGCCGTCACGACCGTCAAGATCAACACCGGCGCGGTGGATACCTCCAAGTTGGCGACCGACTCGGTCACCGGCGTGAAGATCCTCAACGCCACGATCGACACCGCCAAGCTCAACGCCACCATCCAGGCTCAGCTGGCCATGGCGGGAACTGTCGCGGCGGGCTCGATTGACACCACTAAGCTCTCGGACGGCGCGGTGACCACCGTGAAGATCAACGACGGGGCCGTCACCGGCATCAAGATTGCGGCCGCCTCGGTTGATACCACGAAGCTTTCGGACGGTGCGGTCACCAGTGTTAAGATCGCCGATGGCGCCGTGAGCGCCCTGAAGTTGGCGGCCGGCTCGGTTGACACCACGAAGCTCTCGGACGGTGCCGTTACGACCGTGAAAATCAACGACCTCGCCGTCACGGGCATCAAGTTGGCGGCCGCCTCGGTCGATACCACGAAGCTTTCCGATGGCGCCGTGACCACGGTTAAGATCAACGACGGCGCGGTCGACACCAACAAGCTCGCCACCGACTCGGTC
>JACRDP010000012.1 GCA_016212855.1 Elusimicrobiota bacterium | reverse complement strand
GCCTCCCCCGGCCGGCGCACCGGCCCCGGCCGCCGGCGCCCCCGCCGGCATGCCCGCCGGGCAGCGCGGGCTCAACGACCTGCTCAAGCTCGCCGCCGAGCGCAAGGCCTCCGACGTGCACCTGAAGGTCGGCGCCTACCCCGTGCTGCGCATCGACGGCAAGCTCACCCCGCTGCAGGAACGCGAGCGCATCAGCCGGGAGTGGATGGCCGACACCCTCTACGGCATCATGTCGCCGAACCAGAAGGAGACCTTCAAGAAGACGACCGAGCTCGACATGGCCTACAGCGTCCCCGGGCTCGGCCGCTTCCGCGTGAACATCTACCAGCAGCGCGGCACGATGGGGGCCGTCCTCCGCGTGATCCCCATGAAGATCCTGACGGTCCGCGAGCTCGGGCTGCCCTCCATCATCGAGCGGCTCGCGCTCGAGCCGCGCGGCCTCATCCTCGTGACCGGCACGACGGGGAGCGGCAAGTCGACCACCCTCGCGGGGATGATCGACCACATCAACGCCACCCGCAACTGCCACATCATGACGATCGAGGACCCGATCGAGTACCTCCACCGCGACAAGCTCAGCCTCGTCAACCAGCGCGAGGTCGGGGGCGACACCCTGAGCTTCGCCGGGGCGCTGCGCGCCTCGCTGCGCCAGGACCCCGACGTGATCCTCGTCGGCGAGATGCGCGACCTCGAGACGGTCTCGACCGCCCTCGTCGCCGCCGAGACGGGGCACCTCGTCCTCTCGACCCTGCACACAGCCGACGCCGCGGAGACGATCAACCGCGTGCTCTCGGTCTTTCCCCCCCACCAGCAGCAGCAGATCCGCCTCCAGCTCGCGACGGTGCTCCAGGGGATCATCTCGATGCGCCTCATCCCGCGGGCCGACGGCACCGGCCGCGTCCCCGCGGTCGAGGTCCTCATCGCGACGACGATCGTGCGCGAGTGCATCATCGCGCCGGAGCGCACCAAGGAGATCACGGACATCATCGCCGCCGGGACCTCCCAGTACGGCACCCAGACCTTCGACCAGGCCCTCATGGACCTCTACCACCGCGAGCTCATCACCTACGAGGAAGCCCTCCACCAGGCGACGAACCCCGACGACTTCGCCCTCAAGGTCCGCGGGATCCAGTCCACCGAGGACATGAGCGCCGAGGCCTTCGGGGGGGGCAAGCCGCCGGCCCCCACGGCCCCCGGCGGCCGCGCCGCGGCCGGCCCGGCCGAAGGCCCCCTGAAGATCGACCGCTTCGACCGCTCGCGGTGACCGGCGACCCGCCGCCCGCCGGGCGCCGGCGGGCCACCGCGTACGCCGTCGCGCTGCGTCTGCTCACGCTCCGGGCCCTCACGACGGAGGAGCTTGCCGGCCGGCTCCTCCGCCGCGCCTACCCCCCGGCCGAGGTCGAGGAGGCGGTCGGGCGCTGCGCGCAGCTCGGCTACCTCGACGACCGGCGCACCGCGGCGGCGTGGGCGTCCTCGGCGGCCCACGCGCGCGGCCTCGGCCCCCGCCGGGTCCGCGAGGGGCTCGCGCGGCGCGGGCTCGGGCGCGAGACGGCAGCAGCGGTCGCCGCGGAGCTCTTCCCCCCGGGCGAGGAGGCGCGGTTCGCCGCCGCGGCGCTCGAGCGCCGGGAGCGCGCGCGGGGGCCGGCCGACGTCCCGGAGGAGCGCCGCCGCGCCTACCTCTTCCTGCGCCGGCGCGGCTTCTCCTCCGCCGCGTCCCGGGCCGCGCTTTTCAACCGCCCCGAAAACGGGTAACATCCGGCATTTATTGCAGGCGGAAACAGGTTCCGGAGGGGGGAGCGCATGTCCGGTCACAGCAAATGGGCGACCATCAAGCACAAGAAAGGGGCCACCGACGCCAAGCGCGGCGCGGCCTTCACCAAGATCATCAAGGAGATGACCGTCGCGGCCCGCATCGGCGGCGGCGACCCGGGGATGAACCCGCGGCTGCGCACGGTCATCGAGAAGGCCAAGGCGGTGAACATGCCCGCCGACAACATCAAGCGCGCGATCCAGAAGGGGACCGGCGAGCTCCCCGGCCAGATCATCGAGGAGGTCGTCTTCGAGGGCTACGGCCCCGGCGGCGTCGCGGTCATGGTCGAGACCGCGACCGACAACCGCAACCGCACCGTCGGCGACGTCCGGCACATCTTCGACAAGTACGGCGGCAACCTCGGCCAGAACGGCTGCGTCGCGTGGATGTTCGACAAGAAGGGGGTCATCGAGATCGACGCCGACAAGGCTGACGAGGACGCGCTCATGGAGCTCGTCCTCGAGGCGGGCGCCGACGACATGAAGCTCGTCGAGGGGACCTACGAGGTCACGACCTCGCCGGCGGCCTTCTACGCCGTCAAGCAGGCGATCGACGCCAAGGGGATCCCGGTCAGCCTCGCCGAGGTGAGCATGATCCCCCAGACCACGGTCCGCCTCGAGGGCAAGCAGGCCACGCAGATGCTCAAGCTCATGGACATGCTCGAGGAGCACGACGACGTGCAGAACGTGTCGGCGAACTTCGACATCGACGCCTCGGTGATGGAGCAGGCCTCCTAGGCGCCGCCGGGGGGGCTTCACGACAGCGCAAGGAGACGCCATGGAGATCAGGATCGAACCGCTGCCGGCGCGGGGACCGGCGAGCCTGCCCGACCCCGCGAAGCTCGGGTTCGGCCAGCTCTTCACGGCCCGGATGCTCACGGCCGACTGGGACGAGGGGCGGGGGTGGCACGACGCCCGGATCGAGCCCTACGGGCCGATCAGCCTCGACCCGGCGGCGAAGGTCTTCCACTACGGCCAGGAGATCTTCGAGGGGCTCAAGGCCTACCGGTGGCGGGACGGGGCGGCGATGCTCTTCCGCCCGGAGATGAACGCGGCCCGCTTCAACCGCTCCGCGGTCCGGCTCGCCCTGCCGCCGGTGCCCGAGGAGCTCTTCCTCCGCGGGATCGAGGAGCTCGTGCGGCTCGAGCGCGACTGGATTCCCGGCGCGCCGGGGACCTCCCTCTACATCCGCCCGACCCTGATCGCGGTCGAGCCGACGCTCGGCGTCCGCCCCTCGGCGCGCTGCCGCTACTTCGTCATCCTCTCCCCCTCGGGGGCGTACTACGCGGCGGGTTTCACGCCGGTGCGGATCCTCGTCGAGGACCACTACGTGCGCGCCGTCCCCGGGGGGACCGGCTCCGCCAAGACCGGCGGCAACTACGCCGCATCGCTCGCCGCCGGCCTCAAGGCGAAGGAGCTCGGGTACGAGCAGGTCCTCTGGCTCGACGGCATCGAGCGCCGCTGGGTCGAGGAGGTGGGCGCGATGAACATCTTCTTCGTCGCCGGGGGGCGCCTCGTGACCCCGCCGCTCTCCGACTCCTTCCTCGCCGGCGTGACCCGCGATTCCGTGCTCCGGCTCGCCGGACACCTCGGGATCCCGGCCGAGGAGCGGCCGGTGGCGATCGACGGGCTGCTCGCGGACCTGCGCGCCGGCCGGGTGACCGAGGCCTTCGGCACGGGGACCGCCGCGGTCGTCTCCCCCGTCGGCGTCCTCGGCTACCGGGGCGAGGCGCACCCGGTCGGGGACGGCGGCGTCGGGCCGGTGACGCAGCGGCTCTACGACACGCTCACCGGGATCCAGTACGGCGCGGTCCCGGACCCCTTCGGGTGGATGCGGCGCGTGGCGTGACCGCCGCCGCCGGCCGCGCGGCGCGGGTGCTCGGGGTCGACCCCGGGCTCGCCGCGACCGGGTGGGCCGTCCTCGAGCCCGGCCCGGGCCGCCCCCGCGTGGTCGCGAGCGGCACCCTGCGCACCGCGCCCTCCGACGACCTCGGCAGCCGGCTCGCCCTGATCGCCCGCGGCCTGCGAGCCGCGATCGCCGCCCACCGCCCGGGCGTCGCCGCCGTCGAG
>JACRDP010000013.1 GCA_016212855.1 Elusimicrobiota bacterium | reverse complement strand
TTCATCCCGGCTTCTGATTCCTTCAGCACCGCGATAATCTGCTCTTCCGTCTTCCGCTTCGCCATTTTTTGAGTCCTCCGTTGGGTGTTTTACCACTTCGGACTCAACTTTCACTTGGCCCTGTTCTTGGGGGTAAGGTCGTAACTGCCCGCTTTGTGCAATCGGAAAAAACGCCAACAACAGCAGGATCTATAAGTTCGACGAAATGGACGCCGACCATGTTGCTGCCTGGAGCAAGGGTGGCGATAGTTCGGCCAAGAACTGTCAGATGCTTTGTGTCACCCACAACAGAGCCAAAGGCAATCGATAACTTGGCAGCTTTCTGCCCCCCGCGCAAATCAGCTCTGCGCCCTAACCAATGGCTACAGCCGCCCGCAACCTCGTTTGGGTGGACATCTAAGAGTTGCGGCGGCTGAGCCTCGGCGTTGACGACTTGGCTGGGGACTATTCCCGGGAATAGTGATTATCAATAGTAACGGGAACTCTCCCCTGGGGAGAGTTAAGCTCGCAGCAAGAATCGCCTGACATCCTCATGCGTGCCGGCCAGAACAAACCTCAACTCGTCGCCATCCAGAAGGTAGAGAATGCGGATGCTTAGGCCCGCTCGCGCTTCCCAAATACTCCCGCGCAGCCGCTTCACGCCAAGCCCCGGCGCCTTGCCCCGCCGCTCATAGAAGTCGATGACCTTCCCGGTCGCCGCCTTCACGCTCTCCTTCACCTGTGGATCCAACTTGCCCAATTGCTTTAGGAACGCCGGAGTGAAGACGACGCGCACGGCTCTACAGCGTTTTTAGATGGGCCTTCGCGGCGCGTCCGCTCTTGAAGCTCTTCCCGCCGCGGGCCCGGCCCAGCTTTTCGACCTTGTCGAGTTCGGCTTCCGTGTATTCGAACTTTTCCCGAACCACCGATATCGGCGCCAGCTCGATATGTCCGGCGTTGAGGTAGAAGCCGACCATGCCGCTGCCCGGTTCCAGCTTGAACAGCCGGCGGATCTTGGCGGGAACGACGGTCTGGCCGTTCTTTCCGATGGGGGATACGGCGACGAGTTTGCTCATATTATCTCCTAGATTCATATATTAGGATAATACGAGTATTGGACGCCGTCAAGGCCCATCGTCTTCATCTATACCAGACGATTGAGACCCCGAAAAAGTTCCGTCTATTTGCGGCGGGAAACGCGGAACAAGGACAGCCCGGCGGTCTCGGCGACGGGCTTGAGGCCGTAGCGCTCGAGCGCGGCGCGCAAGCCTGGATCCTGCAAAGTGAGCCCGCTCACATAAACGGACTCTCCGGCTTTGTTCAAGTCGTCGAGTTTGGCGCGCAGAACCGCCTCGTCCGCGTAGTAGCGCAGGTTCAACGTGCGGCGCCCGGCGAAGTAGGGGACGTACACCGCGCCGATGTTGCTGACGAGCACCCAGGCCTCGGGGGGAGAGCTGACCTTGGTCCACTCGGCCTCGACGAGGCCGCGGTTGTTGGAGAACTCGGAGGCGGGCTTGATCACGAAGGCGTAATTGTAGGCGAGGGCCGCGGCCGTCCAGGACGCGAGCGCGGCCTGACGCCAGCGGGGCGACAGGCTTTGAAGCCCGAGCGTCGCCAAGGCCCAGAGCGCGATCAGGTCGGTGACGCGGTAGACGATGGTGTGAGGCTCCCAGTTGAGGAAGAGGAGGGCGTAGCCGGCGAGCCAGGTCAGCCAGAAGCGGGATTCTCTCGACTTGTCGGCGGCGGCGCGGGCGCCGGCGAGAAGGGGAAGAACGGCCAGAACGACGCCGGCCGACCACAGCAGTCCGGTCTGACCGACGAACTCGGTGAAGACGCGCAGCGACATGCGGAGCCAATGCGGGAGCGCGACGAGCAACGATGTCCCGTGCCATGCGAAGTTGCGATCGACGCCGAGGGCGGCGGAACCGAGCAGCCATAACTTTAATTCGAGAATTGAAGACGGCTTAACGGCAAAGAGACCGGCGCAGACATAAGCAAGACAAACGACGACGGATAGAAAAACCAAATAAGGGGAGATCTCGCGGCGGCCCTTCTTATGGGTTAAAGCGTAAATGAATGCGGGCAAAGCCATCAGATGCCCTACATGGCCGAGAACTGCGAGAGCGTGCCATAGTCCGACCCAGCCAGGCTTGGGCTGATCCGACAGCGCTTCTCGTGCGGCCAACGTCATGAACAGCGCCCCCAACATATACACCTGAGCCTCGAGGCTCCAAAACCACCAGGCATGGCTGACCGCGAGGGCGGCCGCTCCCAGAACGGCCTCGCGCTCGCCGCGACCGAGGCGCCGAAGGAGGGAGGCGAACACGGCGGCCCCGGCCGCCCCCAGCACGGAATCCAATACTTGAAGGGTCAGCACCGCGTGTCCCTGATAGCCGAACAGCCGCCACAACCGGTCGAAGGCCCAGGCCAGCACGCCGTAGCCGAGATGGTTGCCGTGAACGAGGTGCTTGAAGTCGCCCAGCTCGACCGCGATGGCGCAGGCGACCCCGTCGAAGTTGAAGTACAAGGAACGGACGCACAGGTTGAGCAGAAAGACGACCGCGAAGACGGCGGCGGACTGCGCGCTGTCCGACCAAAACGCTTTCTTCATCGGGGGGCTATGTTATCAATAATCTAATATAATGCCGCCATACAATGACCGCTCCCTTCGAGGTTACCGTGGTCATACCTGCATTTAATGAGGTCAAACGCATCGCCGAGACCGTCGGTGAGGCCCGGGCCTATTTCAAGTCTCGGGGCCGGAATTGCGAGATCATCGTGGTCGCCGACGGCGACGACGGCACGCGCGAGAAGGTCGCGGAGATGGCCAAGTCCGACCCGGCGCTGAAGGTCCTGGGCGGCCCCGAGCGACGCGGCAAAGGCCGAGGTGTGCGCGAGGGCGTCCTTCAGGCCCAGGGCGAGATCATCGGCTTCGTGGACGCGGACAATAAGACGCCGATCGACGAGTACGACAAGTTCGAGCCCTTGTTGAAGAAGGGCGCCGACGTCGTGATCGGCTCGCGCAAGGACGCGAGCCAGCGTCCCGAGAACCCCCAGCGCTGGTACCGGCGCGTCGGCGCCAAGGGCTTCGCGCTCGCGATGCACGCCTTGGTCGGACTGCCCGACATCGCCGACACCCAGTGCGGCTTCAAGTTTTTCAAGAGGAAGGCCGCGCTCGATCTGTTCGGGCGTCAAAAGATCGACGGCTACATCTTCGACGTGGAGATCCTGGTCCACGCGAGCAAGTCCGGCTGCCGCATCGAGCAGGTGCCGATCCGCTGGCGCGACGACGGCGACAGCCGGCTCGACCTGTTCGCGGGCAACGTGCGCAATTTTCTCGATCTGATGCGTATCGCGGCGGGGACATGAGGAGCCTCGTCACCGGCTGCGCGGGCTACGTCGGGAGCCACCTCGTCGACCGCCTGTTGAAGGAAGGCCACGACGTCGTCGGCGTGGACAATTTCTCGACCGGTAAAAAGGAGCACATCAGGGGTGCGTTAAATAACCCGAAGTTCAAGCTCGTGCGCGCCGATCTGCTGAACAGGGCGGCGGTCGCCCGCGCGCTGAAGGGGCGCGACTTCGTTTTTCACCTGGCCGCGAACGCCGACGTGCGCTTCGGCGCGGACGACCCCCGGCGCGATCTGGAGCAGAACGTGATCGCGACGTCGAACGTGCTCGAGGCCATGCGCGCCCGCGGCGTGAGGAAGATCGCGTTCTCCTCGACCGGCTCGATCTACGGAGAGCCCGAGACGTTCCCGACGCCGGAAGACGCGCCGTTCCCCGTGCAGACGTCGTTTTACGGCGCCTCCAAGCTCGCGGCGGAAGGCCTCATTCAGGCGTATGTTTCGTCCTACGGGTTCCAGGCGTGGATCTTCCGCTTCGTCTCCATTTTGGGCGAGCGCTACAGCCACGGTCATGTGCTCGATTTTTATAGGGCGCTTCGCGCCGATCCGAAGAAACTTCGGGTTCTGGGGGACGGCAAGCAGAGAAAGTCATATCTGTATGTGCACGACTGCCTCGACGCGGTGCTGCTCGCGACGAGGAAAGCGGATGCGCCGGTGAATATTCTCAATCTCGGCACGAACGAGACCTGCACGGTGAACGACTCGATCGGCTGGATTTGCGCCGAGCTGGGCGTGAAGCCCAAAAGGATCTACGCCGGCGGGAAGCGCGGCTGGGTCGGCGACAGCCCGCTGATTCAGCTGGACTGCTCCAAGATGAGGAGGCTCGGCTGGAAGCCGAAGCGGACGATCCGCGAGAGCGTGCTGATGACCTTGAGGGGCTTTAAGCGATGAAGGTCGCGGTGATCGGCCTCGGGCATCTTGGCACGGTGACGGCGGCGTGCGCCGCGGCGCACTTCGACGTCGCGGCCTACGATCTCGCTCCCGCGACGATTTCGGAGCCTGGCCTCGACGAGGCTTTGAGCGCCGGCAAGTCCGCGGGCCGTCTGTCGTTTAAGACGAGTCTCGCCGAGGCCGTGAAGAGCGCCGACTTGATCTGGTTCACGCACGAGACGCCCGTCAGCGAAGACGACGCGGCCGACGTCGGCTTTCTCGAGAAGCGGATGAAGGAACTCCTGCCGCACGTTCCGGACGGCGGACTCGTCCTCATCTCCTCGCAGGTCCCCGTGGGCTTCACGGCCTGGGCCGAGGCGGCGTTCAAGAAGTCGCGGCCGAAAGCGAAGGCCGCTTTCGCCTGCTCCCCGGAGAATCTTCAGCTCGGACGCGCCCTCGACGCCTTCCGCCGGCCTGAGCGCGTCATCGTCGGCGCGCGCGACTCGGCGTCTCATGATCGCCTGGCCGGTTTGTTCAGCCCGTTCTGCAGCCGGCTCGAGAGGATGTCGCCGGAATCGGCGGAGATGACCAAGCACGCCCTCAACGCCTTCCTGGCGACCTCGGTGGTCTTCATCAACGAGACGGCGCGGCTGTGCGAGAGCGTCGGCGCGGACGCGAAGGAAGTCGAGCGCGGGCTCAAGAGCGAGCCGCGCATCGGCCCGAAGGCGTACCTGCGCCCCGGCGGCGCGTTCTCCGGCGGGACCTTGGCCCGGGACATCAACTATCTCGTCGCGGTCGCCAAGAAAACAAAAACGCCCTCGACCTTGTTCGCCGCCGTGTACGAGAGCAACGAGGAGCAGAAGCTGTGGCCGCGGGAGCAGCTCAAAAAACGGCTGCGCACTCTCAAGGGGAAGACCGTGGCCGTGTGGGGCCTGTCCTACAAGGCCGGAACGAATTCCATCCGCCGATCCGCGGCGATCGAACTTTGCCGCTGGCTGCTCAAATCCGGCGCCCGCGTGCAGGCCTACGATCCCGCGGTCCGGACTCTGCCCGCGGCGCTGAAGGCCGTGACCCTCTGCGACGGCGCGGCCGACGCGCTGCGCGGCGCGGACGCGCTCGTCGTGGCCGTCGAGTGGCCGGATTTCCGCATGATCCCGGTCCGGACGCCCGTCGTCGTCGACGCGGGCGGCTTCCTGAGGAGGCCCTCATGAGACTCGACGGACGCGGCGTGCTGATCACGGGCGCCAGCATGGGCCTGGGCCGGGCCATCGCCGAGGCCTGCGCCGCGGAGGGCGCCGACGTGTTCCTGTGCGCGCGCGGGGCCAAGGAACTCGAACGGGCGCAATCCGAGATCGCGGAGAAGGCCGCGCCCGGCAAGAAGGTCCACGCCTTGGCCGCCGACGTGTCGAAGCCGGATGCCGTGGAGAAGCTGGTCCAGGCCGCGCTGAAGGCCCTGCCCAACCTGCAGGGCCTGGTCAACTGCGCCGGGATCTACGGGCCTCCCGGCGCGCTCGACGAGGTGGACTGGGCGGAGTGGGTCAAGACGCTCGAGATCAACCTGTTCGGCACGGTCGCATTGTGCCGCGCCGTCCTGCCCGCTTTCCGCAAGCGCGGCTACGGCAAGATCATCAACCTCTCCGGCGGCGGCGCCTCCGGGCCCCTGCCGCGCATGAGCGCCTACGCGACGAGCAAGGGCGCGATCGTGCACTTCACCGAGACCTTGGCGACCGAGCTCAAGGGCACGGGCATCGACGTGAACGCTTTGGCGCCGGGGCCTCTGAATACGCGTCTTCTCGATCAGATTCTCGAGGCCGGGCCGGATAAGGTCGGTCCCGATTTCTACGCCCGGTCGGTCAAGCAGAAGAAGGACGGTGGCGCGCCGATGGACAAGGGCGCGGCGCTGTGCGCGTACCTTCTGTCGTCCGACGGCGACGGCATCACGGGTAAATTGCTGAGCGCCCAATGGGATCCGTGGCAAACCTTGCGGGAGCACCGCGCCGACCTCGAGGGCGGCGATATTTACGCCTTGCGGCGCATCGTGCCCAAGGACCGCGGCCTGAAGTGGGGATCATGACGAGAACTCTTCGCGTGGGCCTCGTCGGCTGCGGGCTCGTGGGGCGCAAGCGCGCCAAGGCCTTGGGCCGCCATTCGCTCGTCGCGGTCGCGGACGCGAACGCGGCGCGCGCCAAGGAACTGGCATCCGCTCATCCCGGCGCGACCGTGTTCGCGGACTGGCGCCGCCTCGTCCAGTGCGAAGAGGTGGACTGCGTCGTCGTTTCGACCACGCACGACTCCCTGGCGGCCGTGACCATGGCCGCCGTGAAGGCGGGCAAGCACGTGCTCGTGGAAAAGCCCGGCGCGCGCGCGCCGAAGGAACTCGTCCCGGTCATGGCCGCCGCCAAGCGCGCCCGCGTGATCGTGCAGGTCGGCTTTAATCACCGCTTTCACCCGGCTTTGCGCAAGGCCCGCGAGCTCATCGACGCCGGCGGCCTCGGAGAACTCATGTACGTGCGCGGGCGCTACGGCCACGGCGGACGCCCGGGCTACGACAAGGAGTGGCGCGCGAACAAGAAGGTGAGCGGCGGTGGGGAACTGCTCGACCAAGGAGCACACCTGATCGACCTTTCACGCTGGTTCCTTGGGGAATTCAGCATGGTCGAAGGGTTTGTACATACCTACTTCTGGAAGATGAAGGTCGAGGACAACGGCTTCGCCCTGCTGCGCACGAAGACCGGCCGCGCGGCCTGGCTGCACGCGAGCTGGACGGAATGGAAGAACATGTTCTCCTTCGAGATCTACACGAAGCGCGCCAAAATCGAAATCACGGGCCTCGGCGGCAGCTACGGCGTGGAAAAATTGACGTTGTACAAGATGCGCCCGAAGCTTGGGCCTCCCGACACGGCGTCGTGGGACTACCCCGGCGAAGACGAGTCCTGGCGCCTCGAGTTCGAGTCTTTCGCGCGCGCGATCGAGACGGGCCGGCGCACGGGCGCGGGCCTCGCCGACGCCAAGGCCATGCTCGACGTCGTGAGCAGGATTTACGGAGGAAAACGATGATCATCGCCCGCAGTCCTCTGCGCATTTCGCTCGGCGGCGGCGGCACCGACCTGCCCTCGTATTACCGGGAGCACGGCGGCTTCGTCATCGCCGCGGCCATCGACAAGTACGTGTACGTGACCTTGCACAAGACCTTCGTCGACGAGATGATCATCAAGTACTCGAAGCTCGAGCGCGTGAAGTCGATCGCCGACATCCAGCACCCGATCGTGCGCGAGGCGCTCAAGCTCGTGGGCCTCGACACGATGAGCCTCGAGCTGACCAGCATGGCCGACATTCCGGCGGGCACGGGCCTGGGCTCCTCCGGCAGCTTCACGACCGCGCTCCTGAAAGTGCTCCACGCGTACAAGAAGGACCTGATCCACCCGCAGGAGCTGGCCGCCGAGGCCTGCAAGATCGAGCTCGAGCTCCTAAAAGAGCCCATCGGCAAGCAGGACCAGTATATCGCCGCGTACGGCGGCCTCACCTGCTTCCGGTATCACGCCGACGGCAAGGTCGAAGCCTGGCCGCTCAAGGTCAAGGACGAAACGGTCCACACGCTCGAGGATAATTTATTGCTGTTCTTCACCGGCTACTCGCGCACGGCGAGCGCGATCCTCAAGGACCAGGACGATAAGACCAAGACCGGCGACAAGGCGATGATCGAGAACTTGAACTTCATCAAGGAGCTCGGCCTCAAGAGCCAAACGGCGCTCGAGAGCGGGGACCTGCGCGGCTTCGCCGAGCTGATGAACGTGCACTGGGAGCATAAGAAGAAACGCTCGCCGGGCATGACCCAGGGCAAGATCGACGAGTGGTACGACCTGGCGCGCAAGAACGGGGCGCTCGGCGGCAAGCTCATCGGCGCGGGCGGCGGCGGCTTCCTGATGCTCTACTCCGAGGACCAGGCGCGCCTGCGCGAGGCGATGCGCAAGGCCGGCCTCACCGAGGTGCGCTTCCGCTTCGACTTCGAGGGCACCAAGGTGATCATCTAGCATGCTCCCCGTCGCCCTCTTGATGGGCGGCTTGGGCACGCGGCTGGGACCCGAGGCCGCGAAGCTTCCGAAAGCCTTGGTCGACATCAACGGCAAGCCTTTTCTGGAGCGCCAGCTGCGCTTGCTCGCCTCGCAAGGTTTCAAAAAGGCCGTGCTGTGCGTCGGCCACCTGGGCGATCAGATCGAGGCCGCGATCGGCGACGGCTCGCGCTTGGGGCTCGCGGTCGAGTACGCCCGCGACGGCGAGCGTCTGCTGGGCACCGCCGGCGCCCTGCGCGCCGCGCTCGGACGTCTCGGGGACGCCTTCTTTACGTTATACGGCGATTCTTACCTCGAATGCAACATGGCCGCCGTTCAGGCCGCGTTCGAGAAGTCGGGGAAAACGGGCCTCATGACCGTGTATCGCAACGACGGTCAGTTCGACGCGAGCAACGTCGAATACGCCGGAGGACGCATCCTCGCCTACGACAAGAAGAACCGCACGCCCGAGATGAAGCACATCGACTACGGCGCAGGCGTGTTCAAGAGCTCGGCCTTCTCCGGTTTGAAGGCGGGGGAGAGCGCCGATTTAGAAACGGTTTACCGCGATCTGCTCTCGCGCGGTGAACTGGCGGCTTACGAGGCGACGACGCGCTTTTACGAGATCGGGTCTCCGGAAGGTCTCGCCGAGACGCGCCTCCACCTGCGTTAAATTGGTGCCTGGCCGTTCGAAGTTGCAAGCCGCCTGTCATTCACGCGCCTGCACTTTGCAACTTCGAACGGCCAGGCACCATTCAGCATCGTCGAAAGTAATAAAATAACAGAATGCCGGGTAAGCCCTTCGTCAGCGTGATCATGCCTGTGTTCAACGCGGCCGACATTTTCGGCGGCGTACTCGACTCGATCCCCGATAATCTCGGCGAGGATTTCGAGCTGATCATGATCGACGACTGCTCGACCGACGGCACCGGCGACCTGATCCGCCGCCATCCCAAGGCCGGACGCATCAAGCTGCTCAAGACCCCGGTCAATTCCGGCCCCGCGACCGCCCGCAACATGGGCGTCGACGCCGCGAACGCGGATGCGCTCCTGTTCTTCGACGCGGACGTCGTGTTCCTTCCCGACACATTCGAAAGGGTTCGTGAATATTTGACGAAGAATCCTTCGGCTCGCTGCTTTACGGGCATCAATTCTCCCGACAGCGCCTCTCCGGGCTTGATTTCCCGGTTTCATGCCTTATACTCCTATTACGCGTTGAACCTCATACCGGAGGGCGGCGCGGCCTCGACTTGGAACCCCCGCCTGGGCTTCGTCACGAAGGAGCTGTACCGCGCCGTCGGCGGCTTCGACACGACCTACAGGAAGGCCGACGTCGAGGACTACGACTTCTCGAAAAACCTCGCGAAGGTCACGCCGATCGTCTTCACGAGGACGCTGGAGATCAAGCATCACTTCGGCGGCTTCGCGGCGAGCTCGAAGAACTTCTTCAAACGGTCGCGTCAGTGGACGCACCTGCTGTTCAGGAGAAAATCTCTGGATAAGACGGGCCATACGCGGGTCTCGAACGTGCCGAACGTGCTCATTCCGTCTTTGATGACGGCATGTCTCGTTCTGTCGCCGTTTGTCCCCGTCGGCCGGTTTCTCCCGGTCCTTCTGGCGGCGCACTTTCTCTTCAATATAACGGAAACGTTATTTTTTATTCGTGCCGCGGGACCCGCTCAAGGCCTGCTGTTCTCGCTGATGATCCTCTGGTTTTATTGGCTGGCGTCGCTCGGCATCGTCCTCGGCCTGCTCGACGTGGCCTGGTCCATGGTCCGGGGTAAAAGACCGTGAGCGCCATCGACCGCTACTCGACGCTCGCCAAGAGCTATCTCAGCTTCAACAGCGTGTCGTATCTGATCCTGTACGTCACCTCGCGCTGCAACCTGAAGTGCAATATGTGCTTCTACGCCGACTCGCTCAACGCTCCGACCGGCGACGGCCTGTCTTTGGCCGAGATGGAGAAGGTCAGCAAGAGCCTGCCCAACCTGATGCAGCTGACGATGACCGGCGGCGAGCCCTTCTTGAGAAAAGACTTGGACGTGATCATCGGCTACTTCGCCGAGAACTCCGGCGTCCGTAATTTCACGATCCCCACCAACGGCACCTACACCGAGATGACCGAGCGCGTGATGACCGCCGTGCTCGCGAAATATCCCGCGGCCACCTTCAAGGTCGGCATCTCGCTCGACGGCACCGAGCAGGTGCACAACCGCATCCGCGGCTGGGACCAGTCGTACGCGAAGATCATCAAGACGCATGCGTTGCTGCGGCGCCTGCAGGAAAAATACCCGAACCTCATCATCACGCTGTCCGGCGTCGTCTCCAGCTTCAACATCCACGACATGAAGAACCTGGTCGACGAGTTCTTCGCCAAGTTCCCGGCCGACGACTACACCTTGCAGCTGACGCGCGGCATCCCCAAGGACCTCGAGGCGAAGGAGGTCCCGCCGGACGAGTACGAGAAGTGCGTGGACTACCTCGAGTACCAGAAGCAGCTCCATTTCAAACGGGCGGCCAACGTGACGAGCACCATGGTGCGCAAGCTCACCACGCGCACGCGGCGCATCGTCGCGGAGACGGCCAAGGACGGGGCCTTCCAGGTCAACTGCGTGGCCGGCAGCCGCCTCGTGGTGCTCTACGACACCGGCGTGCTGACGCCCTGCGAGATCCTGGAGACGCGCGAGCTGCCGGAGGACGTGCGCAAGGAGCACAACGGCTTCACCTACGGCAACGTGCGCGACTGGGACTGCGACGTGCAAAAGGCCGTCGACAGCCCGCTCGGGCGAAAGATTTCGGCGTATATCAAGGACACCAAGTGCCGCTGCACCTTCGAGTGCGCCATCATCGCGAGCATCTTCTATCAGCCGGGGGAGCTGCTCAAGACCGTCACGGGCACGGGCCTGCCGAGCGAGGCCGAGATCCGGAGCAAGGTCGAGAAAGCGTGAGCTGCCCGATCTGCCGGGGGGCCAACATCCTTCCGCGCTGGAAAGTCGTCCAGGACGAGGGCCTGCATCGCTGCCCCGACTGCGGCTTCGCCTGGTTCCCCAGACCGACGGATTCGATGGCCGAGACCAAACGGCAGTATTTGAACAATGAAACGTCGCCGCTCGAGTACTACGAGCTGGCCGAGCCCCTCTCGTTGGACGCTTTCGTCCTGCGCATGAAGCGCATCATCGCCGCCTCGGGCGTCGCCCGCGGGACCGTCCTCGACATCGGCTGCACGGTCGGCACCTTTCTTCAGGCCGCGAAGGACGCGGGCTGGACCCCGGCGGGGATCGAGCCCAACCCGCAGACGGCCAAAACCGCGCGCGAGCGCGGCTTCACGGTCCACGAGGGCTTCTTCGACGAGGAGATGGCCGCGCGCCTGCCCAAGTTCGATGCCGTGCACATGGGCGACGTCATCGAGCACGTCCTCGAGCCCGTCGCGCTGATGAAGCTCGTGCGCCGCGTGCTCAAGCCCGGCGGTCTGCTCTTCGTCGCCACGCCCGACATCGACAGCTTCATGGCGCGTCGCCTGCAGATCAAACCGCGCGAGCACCTGGTTTACTTCACGACGCGCTCCCTCCGGCTCGCCGCCGAAGCCGCGGGCTATAAGGTCCTTTGCTCCGAGCGCGCGAGCCGGAAGCGCTCGATCTCGAGCATGCGGTACTCGACGTCCTTCGCGCCGTCCCGGCGCTGGCTCGTCCGCCTGCTCGACGTGCCCGTCGTGCGCCCGCTTCTCGAGGCGGGGCTGGCCCGCTTTTTCAAGGACGACGTCGTGGTTCTGGCCCGGGCGGAAGGAGTACAATCCTGACATGAGCCTGCTGCAGCGGATCCTCCATCCCGCTCCCACCGTCGATCGCGACGCGCTGATCGAGCGCGGCTTCGCGCCCGTCAAGGGCGTCGTCGACATGCTCTTCATCTTCACGCCGACGACGCTCTCCGAGCGCTACGGCAAGAAAGACGGCGGCGAGGCCGGCGGCGACCTGCCGCCGCTGGGCATCACCTATATCTGCGGCTACCTGATCAAGCAGGGCTACGGCGTCGGCCTGCTGGACGGCTGCGCGCTCGGTCTTCAATACGACGAGATCATCGACATCGTCAAGCGCAAAGCCCCCAAGTCGATCGGCATCTCCTCGACGACGTACGCCCTGCCCAAGGCCGTCGAGCTCGCGCGCCGTCTGCGCGACGCTTTCCCCGACCTGCTGATCGTGCTCGGCGGCGCGCACGCCAACGCCGTGCCGCTGCACGCGATGGAGAAATACTCCTTCTTCGATCTGGTCGTGTTCGGCGAAGGCGAACACACGACGGCGGAGCTCCTCGACGCCTTCCGCAAGACCGCCTACGACCGCAAGTCCTTCCTCGCCGCGGCCGCGACCTTGCAGGCGATCCAGGGGATCGTCTACCGCGACGGGGGCAAGATCGTGAAGACGCCCGCGCGCCCCGACATCAAGAACCTCGATTCCCTGCCGATGCCCGCCCGGCAGCTTCTGCCGCGCGAGAAGTACATCCCTCTGCCCAATCAATACAAGCGCACGCCGCTGGCCCACATGGTCGTCATCCGCGGCTGCCCCTATTTCTGCACGTTCTGCGACCAGGCCGAGACCGGCGCGCGTATGAATACTGCGGGACGTGCGGTCGAAGATATCAAGGCGCTCGTGCGCGACTACGGCATCAAGGAGATCTCGTTCTGGGACGACACGATGAGCTTCAACAAGAGCTGGATGCGGGAGTTCTGCAACCTGCTCATCGCGGAGAACCTCGACGTGATCTGGTCCTGCTACGCCGCGGTCAACACCGTGGACCTGCCCTTGCTCAAGCTCATGAAGAAGGCCGGCTGCTGGAACATCTTCTACGGCATCGAGACCGGAAACCCCACGCTGATGAAGAACATCGGCGCCGACCGCAAGAACACGAACGCAGACCGCATCCGCGGCATCATGAAGGACACGCGCGCGGCCGGCATCGAGGTCCGCGGTTCCTTCATGGTCGCCCTGCCGGGGGAAACCCCGGAATTGGCGGAAGAGACGATCAAGTTCGCCCTCGAGCTCGATCCCGAGTACGCCCAGTTCTCCGCGACGACGCCCTACCCGGGCACGAAGCTCTACGACGAGATCAAGGCCGGCAAGTGGGGAAAGCTGACGACCGAGGATTTCTCCGAGTACCAGGGCTGGAACATCGTGTTCCTGCCCGAGGGCTACAAGGACAAGGAAGCCGTCCGCGCGATCAACAACGCGGCCTTCCGCCGGTTCTACTTCCGGCCGAAGTACATCCTCAAGAAGATTCTCGCCACCCGCAGCTTCGAGGACATCAAGCGCTACTTCAAGGGGCTGAAGTTCCTGCTCAACGGCTTCGCCTACGGGCCGATGCCCGAGGACCTGCGCAAAAAGGACGGTCGAAACTGATGAGCTACGCGAAGACCCATCTGGCCGAAGCCGCCAAGATCATCGAGAAGCTCGACGCCGACGCGATCGAGCGCCTGGCGGCCTCACTTGCCGAGCTCCGATCCAAGCACGGCCGCCTCTTCATACTCGGCGTCGGCGGCAGCGCCGGCAACGCCTCGCACGCGGTCAACGATTTCCGCAAGATCGTCGGTCTCGAGGCGTACGCGCCGACCGACAACGTCTCCGAGCTCACCGCCCGGACCAACGACGAGGGCTGGGCGAGCGTGTTCGAGGGCTGGCTGAAGGTCAGCCGCCTCGGCGCCGCCGACGCGGTGCTCGTGTTCTCGGTCGGCGGCGGCAACGTCGAGAAGAACGTGAGCCCGAATCTCGTCCTCGCGCTGAAGCACGCGAAGTCCGTGGGCGCCAAGATCTTCGGCATCGTCGGGCGCGACGGCGGCTACACCAAGTCGGTCGCCGACGTGTGCGTGATCGTGCCGACCGTCAATCCCGAGACCGTCACCCCTCACAGCGAGGCCTTCCAGGCCGTCGTCTGGCATTTGCTCGTCTCCCATCCCGCGCTGAAGGCCGCCCAGACGAAATGGGAATCCGTCCGCTGAGCGCCGCGGTCTTCCTGGACCGCGACGGGGTCATCAACCGGATCACGGTCGCGAAGGGCGTCCCGCACCCTCCTCGGGCGTTGAGGGAATTCGTGTTCCTACCCAAGGTCGCGGCGGCGTGCCGCAAGCTGCGCCGCGTCGGCCTCAAGCTGGTCGTCGTCACGAATCAGCCCGATGTCGCCCGCGGGACGCAGACCCGCGCCCGCGTGGCGGCGATGAACGCCCGGGTGTCGGCGCGGCTGCCCGTCGCGGGCGTGCTGACCTGCTTTCACGACAACGACGATGGCTGTCTTTGCCGGAAGCCGAAGCCGGGCCTGTTACGCAAGGCCGCGGCGCGCTGGCGTTTAAATCTCAAGCGCAGCTTCATCGTGGGCGACCGCTGGAGCGACGTGGCGGCGGGGCGCGCCGCCGGGTGCCGCGGCATCCTGATCAAGAAAAGCTACAGTCAAGCCGGGCGTTGCCGTCCCGACTGGACCGCCCGCGACCTCGCCGGGGCCGCGGAGATCATCCTGAGGACGATCGAACATGAAAGCCACTGACCTGCGCATCAAGCTGTTCGCCGACGGGGCCGACAAGGCGGGGATGCTCGAGATGTGCCGCCATCCGCTGATCAAGGGCTTTACGACCAACCCGACCTTGATGCGCAAGGCCGGAATCACGGACTTCAAGGCCTTCGCCCTCGACATTCTCGGCGCCATCAAGGACCGGCCGATCTCCTTCGAGGTGTTCTCGGACGACTTCGCGGACATGGGCCGTCAGGCGCGCCTGATCGCGGCCTGGGGCTCGAACGTGAATGTGAAAATACCGATCACCAATACCGCCGGCCGCTCGGCGGTGCCCCTGATCGCCGAGCTCGCGAAGGCCGGCATCAAGCTCAACGTGACCGCGATCATGACGCTCCAGCAGGTCAAGGAGGTCGGCGCGGCCCTGAAGGGCGGGCCGCCCTCCATCGTCTCGCTCTTCGCGGGCCGCGTCGCCGACACGGGCCGCGACCCGGTCCCGATGATGAAGGAGGCCGTGGCCCTGCTCAAGCCTTCGCCCAACGCCGAGCTGCTGTGGGCCAGCCCGCGCGAACTGCTCAATATTTTTCAAGCCGACGAATCCGGCTGCCATATCATCACGGCGACTAACGACTTAATAAAGAAGCTCGAGCTCGTCGACAAGGACCTCGGCGAGTACTCGCTCGACACGGTGAAGATGTTCCGCAACGACGCGGTCAAGGCGGGTTACGTCCTCTAGGAAACCCGCGGTTGCGCTGATCGCTCTCGGCCTCGTTCTCGGGCTGTGGGGGATCCGCTGGGGCCTGCCGGGCCCGGAGCGCCTGGCGCGCGTGATGCCGCCCGGTCTCGACGGGCCCGAGTTCCGCGGGCAGCTCGCGGACTCGTGGTCGGCGATGCACAAGGAGCTGGGCGAAGACCTTCTCGCCAATCCCAATTCGTTCAACGGCGTGCTCGGCGTCGTCGAAACTCCGGCCGGCTGGAAGACGCCGCCGAAGCCGCTGCTCGGTTCGTACCGCGCGTTCTTCCTCCGCTCCGAGAACGAGGACGAGCAAAGCGTGATGCTGATGCTCTCGCGCTTGAAGCCGCACAAGCTGCAGCTCAATCCGCACGTGTTCACCTACAGCACGACCCATTTGTATGCGGTCGGCGCGGCGCTGGCGCTCGGCGCGGCGACCGGGGCGGTCACGCTCAAGAGCTCGATCCGGTACTACCTCGACGATCCGCCGAAGATGGCCGCGATGTATCTCGCGGGACGACTCGTCTCCGTCGCCTCGTTCATCGTCACCGCCCTGCTGCTCCTGCGTCTGGGCCGCCGCTACGCCGGCGCCGAGGCCGGATTTTTCGCGGGCGCCTTGTATCTCATGCTGCCGGCGGCCGTCGCCCAGGCCCACGTGCTGAAGAATCACGCCTTCTGGCCGGTGTTCATCCTGCTGACCTTGGAGCGCTGCGCCGTCGTGCTCGAGCGCGGCCGGCTCAAGGACTATGCGGCGGCCGGGGCCGCGTCGGGGCTGGCCGTCGCGGCCTTCCTCGGCGCCTGGCCCGCCTGCCTCGCCGTCGGCGCCGCGGGCGCCATGCGCCTGGCGCGGGGGGGCAAGCCCAAGGCCGAGCTCCAAGGGCTCGTTCTCTCCGGACTGTGCGCGGCCGGCGCGTTCTTCCTCGTCAGCCCCTACTGGCTGGTCGACTGGAACGAGGCGATGCTCGAGATGAGGCTTCTCGGCAGCCTCAACGGCGGGTTTGATTTAACGCATCCGTTCATCTTCGCCGGCGGCGCCCTGCGCCGCGCGGTGACCGATCCCGTCGCGACGGTGATGCTCGGCGGCGTGACGTTCGCGCTTCTGCGCGGCCGCCGCGAACCCTTCCTCCGGCTGTGCGCGGTCTCCTTTTTGATCGCGTTCGCCGCGATGTCCACCGTCTCCTACGTGACCGGGACGGGCCAGGCGCGCTACTTCCTCGGCTGGATCGCGGTCGGCTGCCTCATGGCGGGACGGCTTCTCCAAGAACTGCGCGCGCTGAAAGGCCCCGCCGGGCGTTTCGGCACGGCGGCCGCGGCCGTCATCCTCGCCGGCCTCCTGTGCCAGGGCCTGTCCTACGCCGACAACTTCCGCCGTGGCGAGGGAGAGGCGTCGAACCACTTCCAGTCCGGCGCCTGGATCGAGAAGAACGTGCCCGCCGGCGAGACGATCGGGTTGATGCGCTTTCCTCAGCCGTCGAACGCTCCCTTCTTCCGCTATGACCGCTACCGCCTGCTTTTCGCCGAGCCTAAGGCGTTCGCCTCCTTGCCCGAGAAGCGGCTGCCGGCCTATCTCGCTCTGAACATGCCGGATTACGACGACCGGCCCGGTCTCGGCGCCTCGCTCGCGCGCTACGAACTGGTCGCCTCGTTTCCGCGACCGCGGCTGTTCCCGTGGATCGCGCTCGATCCGACCTCGACGCCGGCCAACCCGCTCATCGAGATCTACCGTCTGAAGGGGAAGGCGTGAGACGCAACGAGCTTCTCGCCGGCTTGGCGCTCGCCTTGCTCCTGCGCCTGGGCTTCACCGTCCACGCCTACTATAAGGCGGACCAGCCGACGCCGATGGGCTACGCGTACGAGCCCATCGCGCGCGGCCTGCTCGCCTCCGGCGTGTACAGCAACCCGCCCGGCGGGGTGCCGACGGCCAGCCGGGAGCCGGGCTACATTCTCTTCATCTATCTGATCTACAAAGTCTTCGGCGATCAGCGGATTTATGTGTATCTCGTCCAGGTTCTTCTCTCCACCTTGACCACGGCCTTGCTGTACGATCTGACCAAGCGTCTGTTCTCTCCGGTCGCCGCCCGGTTCGCGTTCTGGTCCTGCGTGTTCTACCCCTACTTCATCTACTATACGGCCTACTTCTGCCGCGAAGTCCTTCTGGCTTTCCTGCTCGTTTCGATTCTCCTCCTGCTCGTCCGCTGGAAAGACGCCGTCTCCGCGGCCGCCGCCGGTTCGCTCGCCGGCTGGCTGTGCCTCGCCAACGGCGCCTGGGCCCTCGGCTGCGCCTGGTCGGTCCTCGCTCTTTACGCGACGGAGAAGCCGGCGCTGAAGTTCAAGCGCGCCGCCGCCTTCGCCGCGCCCGTCGTCCTTCTCATCGGCCTGTGGGCGGGGCGGAACTGGCGCGTCTTTCACGAGGTGATCCCGTTCTCCTCCGACGTGGGCGGGGAAATCTACATCGCCATGACGATTCCCTACGAGCTTCTCGGAAGCGAGGAGCAGACGCGTCTCCTCGGCGCCGATGAACGGTTTCAGGCCATCTCCAAGCTCGACGAGCTCTCCCGGCACAAGGCGTATATGGCCGCGGCGAAAGACTACTTCCTCGCGCATCCCGCGCGCTTTCTCGCTCGCCAGGCCGAGCACGCGCTGAAGATGTGGCGCCCGCTTCCGCATACCCGGGGCTACACCCACAGCTATCTCGTGGTCGCGGGAGCCGCGCTGGCCTCCGACGGCTGGCTCATCCCGCTCGCGCTGTTCGGCCTGTGGCTCAAGCGCCGCGACGCCAACGTCCGCTGGTTCCTCGTCCCGATGGTCGTGCTCGTGACCGGGGCCTTCTCGATCAGCCAGTCGCCGATCCGCTACCGCGTGCCCCTCGTGATCATCGTGCTGATGCTGGCCGGCGCCGGCTTCGAGGAGCTTTGGAAGCGCCATGGAACAAAGCTGACCCGCGCGCTGTCCTAAAACCATGAAACGAATCCTCCTCGTTCTCGCCGTCCTTGCGTCCGCCGTCCGTCCCGCCTACGCAGGCTTGGAGGCCGCGGACGCCCAATTCGAGAAGAAGCTCTATCAGGAGGCCTTGCAGGAGTACGAGGCGGTCCTGAAGTCCGCCTCGGGCGACGAGCGGCTCACCGCTTTGTACCGCGCCGCCGAATCCCAGGCCCTTCTGTTCCGTTATGCCGAGGCGGCGCAGCGTATATTCCCCGAAAAGCTTCCGTCCGATCCGGTCTGGCGCGGCCGCTTCCTGCTCCTGCGCACCGAGCTCGCGCGCGAATACCTGAAGCAGTACGGCTGGGCCGCGCCCACGGACACGGAGGAGGAATCAGACGGGCAGGAGGCTGAGGATCTGACCAAGCGCACGCGCGCGCAATGGCAAAGCGACCTGCGCGCCGATTATCAGCAGCTGTGGGCGATCCGGGCCCCCTTGTCCGCGCGCCGCATCGAGGACGAGGCCTATTTCGTGGACTTGAAGGACGCGGACGCCTCTCTTGCCCCGACTTTATGGGACTTGGCGGTCCTGCGCTGGACCGGGTTCCTTCTCACCGAGGCGCCCAGCGACCCGGGCCAGGATCCGCCCGTCGCTCGGGCCGGGGTCGTTTATGAGGAAGCCGCGCGCATGGGCGGCGAGGGCCGCGAGACGGTCCGCGAGATGTGGCGCATCCAGCGCCTGCTGCTGACCGTGCGCCATCCGTCCGCCGCTCAGACTCCGGAGGAACGGAAGGCGGCGCGCAAGGCCGCGATCGCCCAACTGCGCGCTTGGATGGGCTCCTTCGCGACCGACGCGGCCAAAGGCGAGGCCGGCTATCAGGCGGCCTTCCTGCTCAACGAGGACGGTCTTCCCGGCGACGCCGTCGAGCTTTGCAAGATCGTGGAGAAAATTCCGGCCCGGGCGGCCAAGGCCGCCGCCAAGCTTCGCGCCCAGATCGAACTGCCGACCTTGTCCGCCTCGGGGCGCTTCGCGCCGCCGCCCGGCAAGGACATCCTGCGCCTGTCGACGCGCAACCTGGACCGCGCTTACGTCGCTTTGCATCGCGTGAGCCCCGAGGATCTCGAACGGTACTCGCGGCGTCGTGGCGGAGAGTGGTCGGTCGTGCGCGGCGCGGACAAGGAACTCGTGTCCGACTATCTCTCGCGCGAGCCCGCCTCGAGCTATTCGGTCCAAATCAAGGCTCCGGCTCCATACCAGCAGGCCGACACGCAGGCGACGCCTCCGGCGCTGACGCCCGGAATTTACCTGGCGCTCGTCAGCAACGACGCGCGGCCCAAGATCGGCTCCTCGCTGCTGACGGCGGTGTTCGTGAACGTGACCGAGCTTTTTTTGATCGGCACGTCCGGGCCGCAGGGCCCGGAACGCGAATTCATTTTTGATCCCCAGGGGCCGCGGGTGAGAAACGTCCCCGGCTTCCATCTGTACGCGGTGAACGCCTTGACCGGCGAGCCCGCGGCCGGTGCCACCATCGACGCGTTCAAGCGCACGAATTGGAGCCAGGCCGAGCGGCTGGCGCTGACGGCCGACGCGGGCGGCCTCGCCGAGGTCCCCGTCGAGGTGAGCCTGGTCTACTCCAACTCGCGGAGCTTCTCCCTGGATCCGCTCGCGCGCTCGGGCGACAGCAGCGCGTATTGGCAATCGCCATCCTATTTCAACGTAATGGTCCCGGCTCCCATCGAGCTGCACCTGGAAACCGATCGGCCGATCTACCGTCCCGGTCAGACGGTCAAGGTTAAGACCACGGTCCTGCGCCGCATTCCCCGCGGCTACAAGGTCTACGACGGGCTCTCGAAAGCGACGGTGTTTGTGCGCGACGCGAACGGCCAGGAGCTGTGCAAGTCCGTGCTGCAGCTCAACGCGATGGGCTCGGCTTCGATCTCGTGCCTGATTCCGACCGGCCGCCTCCTCGGCCAGTACTCCGCGTCGGCGTCGATCTCCGACTTCGACCTCAATTTCTCCGGCGGCCTGCAGTTCGCGGTCGAGGAGTACAAGCGTCCCGAATTCGAGGTGAAGGTCGACGAGAGCACCGGGGTGTGGCGCTACGGCCGCGCCGTGTCGGTGACGGGCGACGCGAAATACTACTTCGGCGGCGCCGTGCCGGACGCGCCGGTGAGCTGGACGATCACGCGCTCGGTGTACATCCCCTGGTTCTGCTGGTGGTGGCGCTGGCAGTGGGCCGGCCGCGGCGACGCCGAGGTCGCGCGGGGGGATGCGAAGACCGGGGCCGACGGAAAATTCTCCTTCTCCTTCACGCCTCAGCCGCACGATCCGTCGGCGAAGAACGGCCCGCCCTCGCGCTTCACCGTCAACGTCGAGTCCCGCGATCCCGGCGGCCGGACGATCACCGCGTCGCGTTCCTTCACCGCCGGTGAAAAATCATATCTGCTGTCCATCGAGCCTGCGGCCGGCTTCGCCCGCGCCGGCAAAGCGTACTCGGTCGCGCTCAAGCTGCTCAATCTCAACGAGCAGACCCAGGACGGCGCCGGCTCGTTTACCCTCTACCGTCTGGAGAACGACCCGCCCGCCGCGCCCGGGGATCCGCAATGGGGCGGTCACTTCACGGACAGCCCTTCGCTCGAGCAACTCTACAAGGACGTGCCCAACGGCGTCGAAGCCGCGGCCGGCAAGCTCCGCTTTTCCAAGGATAAGGCCGTCGACGCGCGCTTCGCCGGTTTGTCCGAGGGCGCGTACCGCCTCGTCGTGAGGGCCGCCGACGTCGAGCAGTCGGTCATAGTGCTCTCCGCCGGCACCGGACGGACGGGCCTGCGCCTGCCGTCCGTCTCCTTGGCCGAACACGCGACCGTCCTGCGCGGCGAGACCGCGCGCCTGCTCATCGGCTCTTCCGGCCTCTCGAAGCCCATGTTCGTCGAGATCTGGGGCGGCCAGAACCTGCTCGCGCGCCGCGTCGTGCGCGGCGGCGGCGTGCAGACGCTCGAGATTCCGGTGGGCGACGACCACAAGGGCGGCTTCACCGTGCGCTGGTTCGGAGCCAAAGACTTCGCGATCCGAGCGGGCCAGGTCCGCGTGGAAGTGCCCTGGAAGGATCGCGAACTGACGGTCAAGCTGCGCCACGACGCGGTGATGAAGCCCGGCCAGGCCGTCTCCTGGTCCTTGTCCGTGCGCGACCGCGCCGACAAGCCCGTCTCCGGCGAAGCCGCGGTGCGCGTCTACGACCGCTCACTCGAGTATTACGCCGCGGGCGCGGGCGACTGGACCTCTTCTCTTTACGTTCCGCGCTGGACCTACAGTCCCGCCGTGGGCTCGCTGTTCAATCCGTACGGCCATCAGATGCCCGTCGAGACGGGCTGGGTTAAGAAAATGCTGGACCTCTATTACGAGGCGATCCGCGAGCCCGTGGAACCCGGCCTGCGCCTCAACCGCAGCCGGGTATACCGGCCGGGATTCGGGGGGCGCTACAAAGGTTTGGCCGCCGTGCGCGGCGCGGCGTCCGGCGCCCTGGACCAGGAAATGGACATGATCGGCGGAGCGGGCATGGCCTTTTCACGGTCTGCGCCCGCCTCGGCCCCGGCGCGTCTCAGCGAGGCCCGCGAGGAGGGGATGGCCAAGCGCAAGGACGCCGGAGCCAAAAACGAGGCGAAGCCGGCGGAGCCGCCGGTCGCGTCACGCAAGGATTTCTCCGAGACCGCCTTCTTCGACGCGCACCTCAAGGTTAAGGATGGAAATGCGTTCTTCAAATTCAAGGCGCCCGAGCGCCTGACGAGCTGGAAGACGAGCGCCGTCGTGCTCACGCGCGACGTCAAGCGCGGGACCGTCGAGGCCGAGTCCGTCACCCGCAAGGAGCTGATGGTTCGCGTCGAGATGCCGCGCTTCTACCGCGAAGGCGATGAAGGCCTGCTTCAGGCGATCGTCCACAACGAAACCGGGGCTCCGTTGATAGGAGAAGTGACGCTCGCGGTCACCGAGGACGGCAAAGACGCGGCGGCCAAGCTCGGCTTGACCGGCACGACCGTCTCGTTCACCGCGAAACCGCACGGGATCGCGCCCCTGTCCTGGACCGTGAAGGCGCCGCGCGGCACGACGACCTTTCTGATCCGCGCGATCGCCCGCTCCGGGGCTTTGGCCGACGCCGAGGAGCGTGAGCTTCCGATCTTGCCCTCTCGCGAACGCCTCATCGAAACGGCGTTCGTCGTCCTCGACGGCGCTTTGCGCAAGGTTCTGACCTTACCCACGTGGGCGACGCCGGACCCGACGCGCGAACACGAGTCGATCCATCTGCAGGTGGACCCGCAGCTGGCGCTGATCATCCTCAATTCCCTGCCCTCGCTCATTCATTATCCGTACGAATGCACCGAGCAGGTCCTCGACCGCTACGTGCCTTTGGCCATCGTCAACGCCTTCTACAAGAAATACCCGGCGCTCGCCGCCGCGACGAAGAAGATTCCCAAGCGCGACACGCTCACGCCCGCCTGGGACCGCAACGACCCGCGCCGCCTGACCCGGCTCATGGAGTCGCCGTGGGAAGAGATCTCGAAAGGACGTAAAACGATCTGGCCCTTGGTCGACATGTTCGATCCCAAGATCGTGGAGGCCGAACTCGACGACTCCCTGAGCAAGCTCAAGGCCTACCAGCTTCCTGACGGCAGCTTCCCCTGGTTCCCCGGCGGCCGCCCGAGCCCGTACATGACCATGCTCGTGCTCGCCGGCTTCGCCGAGGCCCAACGCTACGGCGTCCAGCCGCCCGCCGAGGTGGTCTCGCGCGCGCTGGCCTACGCCAACAATGAGATACCCAAGCACATGAAGCCCGAGGAAGGGGAGATCGCTTTGATCCTGTACTCGGCCTACGTCGTCACCTCCTTCCCGAAGACCATGCCCGGCGCCGAGCAGGGCTGGCGTTTCGCCAAGGTCTGGGCCGACTACGCCGACAAGCACGGCGACGCGTTGACCCCGTTCGGCCGCGGCTACGCGGCCTACGTGTACTGGCGCCTGGGCGAGAAGGACAAGGCGGATAATTATTTGGCGCGCGCCCTCGACGGGCTCCGCACCGATCCGATCGCGGGCTCGTACTGGGCGCCGGAGAAAATCTCCTGGTTGTGGTACAACGACACGGTCGAGAAGCACGCCTTCTTCCTGCGGACCTTGCTGACGATGAAGCCCAAGGATCCGCGCATCCCGGGCATGGTCCAGTGGCTGTTATTCAATCGTAAGGGCAACGAGTGGAAGTCCACCCGCGCCTCGGCCGCCGCGATCTACTCCTTGCTCGACATCCTCAAGTCGCGCGGCGCGCTCGACAAGGGCGACGACTTCAAGATCAAGTGGGGCCCCGACACGGAGACGGCCCGCGTCGAGCCGCTCGACTGGCTCGAGGCACCCCTGCGCTGGACGAAGACGGGCTCCGAGGTCCGCGAGGGCCAGGGCAAGGCCGTCATCGATAAGACCGGTCCCGGCTTCGCTTTCGCTTCCTTAACATGGATCTACAGCACCGACCAAATCCCCAAGGCTTCCGGCGCCGGGATGCTGGAAGTCGAGCGGACCTTTTTCCGCCGCGACAAGACCGGCGTATCGGGATATCGGCTTCAGCCGATATCCTCCGGAGAGACGGTCGCCGTCGGCGACACCATCGAGGTGCGCCTGACCGTCAAGACGCGCTCGCAGTTCGAGTACGTCCAGCTCAAGGACCCGCGCGGCGCGGGCTTCGAGGCCGAGGAGCTGCGCTCGGGCTGGAAGTGGGACCTCCTCTCGCGCTACGAGGAGCCGCGCGACTCGCTGACCAACTTCTTCATCGACTGGCTGCCGCACGGCGAGTACAAGCTCTCCTACCGCGTGCGGCCGACCACGCCCGGGACCTACCGCATCGGCGCGGCCGTGCTGCAATCGATGTACGCGCCGGAGATGACCGCGCACTCCGATGGGATGATGTTGAAGGTCAAGCCTTGATCGGCCGCTGTCGTCGAGCTTGACACGTTCCGTCGGGCCTGCTATCATGGGAATACGACGTCCTTCCCCCGATAGGAGACTTCCCCCGATGGCCGAAATCCAGCTCACCGACGACACGTTCGACAAGGAAGTCCTCGAGTCCGCCCAGCCCGTGCTGGTCGACTTCTGGGCGCCTTGGTGCGGTCCGTGCCGTATGCTGACCCCCATCATCGAGGAGATCGCCAAGGAGTACGCGGGGAAGGTCAAGGTCGGCAAGCTCAACACCGACGAGCATCCCGGCGCGCCCGGCCGCTTCCGCATCTCGGCCATCCCCACGATTTTGTTCTTCAAGGGCGGCAAGATGGTCGAGCAGCGCGTCGGCGTGCAGTCCAAGGCCGACATCAAGAAGCTCCTCGACGGTCTGATCGCCTAACCGCCGTTTCGTTCAGCCGCCCCGTCGTCCCTTAATCCGACCTCCGGTCGATGAAACCCCGTCTCTACCTTGTCGACGCCCATGCTTACCTGCATAGGGCCTATCACGCGATGCCGCCCCTGACGAACTCCAAGGGGGAGCCGGTGGGCGCTCTCTACGGCTTCGCCCGGACCTTGATCCAGATCCTCAAGCGCGACAAGCCCGAAGGCCTCGCCGTCTGCTTCGACACCCCGGGCCCGACCTTCCGCGATAAGATGTACGCCAAGTACAAGGCCACCCGAAAGGAGATCGACCCGGATCTCATCGTTCAGCTCGGACAGGCGAAGCCCCTGGCCGAGGCGATGGGATTCCATTGCGTCGAGAAGCCGGGCTTCGAGGCCGACGACATCATGGCCACCATGGCGCGCAACGCCGTCAACGACGGCTGGCAAGCCGTGCTGGTGACCGGCGACAAGGACGCGCTTCAGCTCGTCGACAAAGATATCCGCGTCTTCAACGCGTCCAAGGACGCGTTCATGGATCCGCCCCAGATCGAGGAGAAGTTCGGAATCGCCCCGTCCCAGGTGCGCGATTATCTCGCCATCGTCGGCGACTCCTCCGACAACGTGCCCGGCCTCAAGGGCGTGGGCCCGGTCGGCGCGGTCAAACTGCTCAAGGCGTACGGCTCCTTCAAGGGCGCGATCGCGGCGGCGAAAAAGGGCGACAAGGCCCTGACCCCAAAGCTCCTGCAGTCCCTGAAGGACGGCGAAGAGACGGCGGACCTGTCCTTGGCGTTGATCGCGCTCGACGAGAAGGTGCCGCTCGAGGCCACGACCGAGGGCTGCCGCGTGAAGGACCCGGATCCGAGGGTTCTCGTCGCGGGCCTCGAGAAATTCGAGTTCCGCACGCTCGCCCGCGACCTGGGCGCCGAGCTGCCGCCCCGGCCCGCCGGCGTGGCGACCGCGCCCGCCCCGTCGCTCAAGGCCGCGCCGGCCGCTTCCACGTTGACCGTGTCAAAGGTCGAGCTCAAGGCGATCGCCAAGGAACTGGCCAAAACCTCGTCGATTCTCGTCGCCGCCGTGCCGGACTCGGCGGGAGAAGGGGAGCTGCTCTCCGTCTCGCGCGTGCGCCTGGGCCTGGGACTCGAGGACGGGCGTGTGGCGGTATTAGACGAGCACGCGCTGAAGGACAAAGCGGTCACGTCGGCGCTCGGGAGCAAAGCCCTCAAGTCGGGCTGGGACCTCAAGGGCGCGCGCCGCGCCCTCGACGTCGCCGGGCTCGAGCTGAGCGGCCCCGATTTCGACTACAAGCTCGCCGCCTACTGCCTCGACCCCGGCTCCGCGAAGGACCCGAAGGAGACCGACGCCGAGGCGGCCGTGCTCGCCCGCGCCGCCGCCTGCTCGGGCCGCGCGGACAAGATCGAGAAGATGAACGAAGCCGGGGTTTACGAGCTGTTCAAGAATGTGGAAATGCCCCTGTCCGACGTCCTCCTCGGGATGGAGCGCGCTGGAATCCTCGTCGACGGCGACTATCTCAAGGTGCTCTCCAAGGAGTTCGTGGCGGCGTTGGCCGGGCTGCAGAAGGACATCGACAAGCTCGCGGGCGCGCCGCTCAACGCGCAGTCGCCCAAGCAGCTGGGCGAGGTGCTCTTCGACAAGCTGGGTCTTCCGGTTTTGCATAAGACGGCCAAGGGCGGGCGCTCCACCGACGAAGAAACTCTGCAGGCGCTGGCCGCGCAGCACGCTCTCCCCGGAAAAATCCTGGAGTACCGCGAGATCGCCAAATTGGAGTCCACGTACGTCCGGGGGCTTTTGGAACGGATGGACCCGAAGACCGAACGCGTGCACACGACGTTCGACCAGACCGGAAGCGTGACGGGCCGTTTGTCGTCTTTAGACCCCAATTTACAGAATATTCCCATTCGTACCGAGGCCGGCCGCCGCATCCGCCGCGCCTTCATCGCCCCGAAGGGCAAGGTCCTCGTCTCCGCCGACTACTCGCAGATCGATCTGCGCGTACTGGCGCATGAATCCCAGGACGCGACGCTGATGGAGTCGTTCGCGAACGGGGAAGACATCCACCTGCGCACCGCGGCCGAGATATTTCACGTCAAGGCGTCGGAGATCACCACCGATCAGCGCCGCGCGGCGAAGGCGATCAACTTCGGCATCGTGTACGGCCAGACGGCGTTCGGCCTGTCCAATCAGCTGGGCATCTCACAGCAGGAAGCCTCCACCTACATCAAGAAATACCTTCAGCGTTATCCCGGCGTGTCCGAGTGGGTGGAGAAAAACCTCGAGAAGGCCAAGGCCGACGGCTCGGTTCGTACCTTGCTCGGCCGCGTGCGCTGGCTGCCGGATCTGACGGCCAAGAACGCCGCCGTCCGGCAGTTCACCGAGCGGGCCGCGCGCAACACCCCGATCCAGGGCGGCTCGGCGGACATCATCAAGCTCGCCATGCTCCACATCGCCAAGGACCTGCACAAGCACGGGAAGGGCGCGGTCCTGCTGCTGCAGGTGCACGATGAGCTCGTCTTCGAGACGGCGAAGTCCGAGGCGGCCGAGTTCGGCGCCTGGGTCAAGGGTGTGATGGAGAAAGCGATCACGCTGCGCGTTCCCGTCGTCGCCGACGTCAAAGCCGGACCGAACTGGCAGGACATGGAGAAATTAAAGTGACGCGCATCTTCCGCCACGACCCGATCGACTTCCGTAACCTGCCCCCGGCGATCCGTATGCTGATGATCGCCAACCTCGTCGGCTTCGTCGCCGCCCTGGTCGTCGGCCCCGAGCTCAACCAGCTCTTCGGCCTCGTGCCTCAGCAGGTGGTCTTCCAGCGCTGGATCTGGCAGCCGGTCACCTACCTCTTCCTGCACGGCAACATGTGGCATCTCATCTTCAATCTCTTCGCGCTGTGGATGTTCGGCATGCCCGTGGAGTCGCAGTGGGGCGAGCGCGACTTCCTGAAGTATTACTTCCTATGCGGCCTCGGCGCGGCCGGAGCGCATCTGGCGCTGGCGCCGCACTCGCCCATTCCCGTCATCGGCGCGTCCGGCTCCGTGTACGGCCTGCTCGTCGCCTTCGCGATGCTTTACCCCGACGCGGTCGTCTACCTCTACTTCCTGATCCCGATCAAAGCCGCCCACATGGCGATCCTCTTCGGCGCGATCGAGTTCTTCGCCGGGGCGTCGGGCACGACTCCGGGCGTCGCGCGCTTCGCGCACCTGGGCGGGATGATCACGGGCTACCTCTACATCCGCTGGTGGTGGGTCGCCAAGCTCCAACTCAAGTCCCTGTGGCGTCGCGCGGTCAGCGCCGAGCCCGAGGACGAGGAAGCCCCGCCGCGCCCCGTCGCCCGGCGCCCGGCCAAGCCCAAGGCCTCGGCTCCCGACGCGGAGATGGCCGAGGTGGACCGCATCCTCGACAAGATCCTGTCCGACGGCCTCGGCTCCCTCACCGACGAAGAGAAGAACGTCATGCACAAGTATTCGGAAAGGAACAAGCCATCGTGAAGTCCAAGCGTCTCGTCGTCGGTTTGACCGGCGGGATCGGGACGGGGAAGTCGTCGGCATTGAAAACTTTTAAGCGTCTGGGCGCGGCGACCGTCAGTCTCGATCAAATCGCGCACGAGCAGGCCAAGCCGGGCCGCGCGGCGTACAAGCGCATCGTCAGGGATTTCGGTGAATGTATTTTAAACAAGGATCGTTCCATCGACCGCGCGCTCCTCGGACGAGTGATTTTCAGCGACAAGCGCGCGAAAGAGGGCTTAGAACGGGTGACCCATCCTTTGATTTTGAAAGAAATGGCCCGTTTGATCGGTAAGAAAAAAGGGGTCGTCGTGGTGGACATTCCGTTGTTGTTTGAAAAGAAGCTGCAGAAGAATTTCGACGCGACGATCGTGATAGCGTGTAAGCCCCAAAAACAACTCCAACGGATTATCAGCAGAGATGGAGTGAGCTCGTCAGAAGCACGACGGAGAATCGCCGCGCAGCTTCCGTTGGCCAAGAAGATGAGTATGGCCGATTTGACCATACACAACGACAAATCCATCAATCAGCTTTCCGCCAAAATCCGCGAATATTTTTTAGGTCTTGATTTGACATACCGAGGATCATCTCATGGACACGCCGACTAAGCCTATGCCCGAAACCCCCAAGCCGCTCGCGACGCCCGCCCCGGTCCCGGTGCCGACCGCGGCTTCAGCCGCCGCGCTCAAGCCCCTGGAGACGGCCGAGCTCGCCAAGAAGACGATCGCCCAGCTCAACGTGATCGCGGCCGAGCTCAAGCTCGAGGGCGTCAACGGCCTGAAAAAGCAGGAGCTTATCGCCAAGATCGTCGAGGGCCAGCTCAAGGCCAACGGTATGATCTACGACGAAGGCGTCCTCGAGATCCTGCCCGACGGCTTCGGCTTCCTGCGCTCCCCGGACTATTCGTATTTGCCCGGTCCGGACGATATCTACATGTCGCCCTCGCAGATCAAGAAGTTCGGCTTGCGCCGCTGCGACACCGTCGCGGGCTTCGTGCGCCCGCCCAAGGACGGGGAGCGCTTCTACGCTTTGCTCCAGGTCAAAAAAATCAACGGCATCGACGCGGAGACCATCAAGGAGCGCCCGCTGTTCGACAACCTGACGCCCCTGCATCCCGACGCCAAGTATACGCTTGAAACCACGCGCGAGGAGGTCACCGGCCGCCTGCTCGACCTCATCTGCCCCATCGGCAAAGGCCAGCGCGGCCTCATCGTCGCTCCGCCCAAGACCGGCAAGACCATCATCCTCTGCAAGATCGCCAACGCGATCGCCAAGAACCATCCCGACACCGTCATCCTCGTCCTCCTGATCGACGAGCGTCCCGAAGAAGTCACCGAGTGCAAGCGCACCATCAAGGGCGAAGTCATCTCCTCGACCTTCGACGAGCCCGCCGAGCGCCACGTCCAGGTCTCCGAGATGGTCCTCGAAAAGGCCAAGCGCATGGTGGAGCTCGGCAAGGACGTCGTCATCCTGCTCGACTCCATCACCCGCCTCGCGCGCGCCTACAACACCTGCACGCCGTCCTCCGGACGCGTCCTCTCCGGCGGCCTTGAAGCCACGTCCTTGCAGCGCCCCAAGCGCTTCCTCGGCGCGGCCCGCAACGTCGAAGAGGGGGGCTCGCTCACCATCCTCGCCACCGCGCTGATCGAGACCGGCTCGCGCATGGACGAGGTCATCTTCGAGGAGTTCAAAGGCACGGGCAACTCCGAGGCCTATCTCGACCGGAAATTGGCGGATCGCCGCATGTTCCCGGCCGTCGAGATCAACCGCACCGGCACGCGCAAGGAAGAGCTGTTGATGTCGGAAGACGAGATCAACAAGATCTGGATCCTGCGCAAAGTCCTCGCTCCGCTGGCGTCCGTCGAGGCGATGGACCTGCTCCGCGAGAAGATTCTCTCCACCAAATCCAACAAAGAGTTCCTCAAGTCCATGGAGCTCTCCAACATGGTCGGCTGATGAGGGCGATCGCCCTTCTGCTGGCGCTTGCGGCGACCGCCCGGGCGGCCGTGATCGCGTCCGGCTCCCCGGAAGCGGTCGCCTTCGAGCGCTTCTCGGTGCTGACTCCTCCCGGCCCCGACGAGTCCAATCCCGAGGTCCTGGCCAAGTCCAAGCGCCTGCTGTACGCCGAGCATAAGGTTCAGAAGGGAGAGGGTTGGGTCGGTAACCTGGCCAAGAGCTACGGCACGACCTTGGCCGCCTTGCAGGCCACGAACAACAACGAGTTCGTCCTGATGTATCCGGGCATGCGCATGGTCGTGCACAACCACGACGGTCAGCTCTACGAGGTGCGCAAGGACTCCGAGACGCTCGACGCGATCGTCGCCAAATTCAAGGTCGGAGCCGAGGAGCGGCTGAAGTTCAAGGAGCTCGTCGTCCGCGCCAACATGCTGCCCGGCATCGCCTTGCTCGAGTCCTACGAGTTCGAGCGCGGCGACCGCGTGCTGATCCCGGGCGTGCGCATCAACTTCGACACCTATCGCTTTCCCTTCGAATCCCAGGCCTTCCCGCGCATCTCCTCGCGCTTCGGCTCGCGCTACCATCCGGTGCTCAAGCGTCGGCGCATGCACGACGGGCTCGACATCCCCAAGCCCTACGGCACGCCCGTCTATCCCGCGCGCAGCGGGCGCGTCACCGACGCCGGCTGGAACGAAGGCTACGGCCAGATCGTCATCATCAAGCACAACAACGGCGAGACCACGCGCTACGGCCACCTCTCCAAGATCATGGTCAAGGTCGGCGACCTCGTCCAGCGCGGCAAGACCATGATCGGCCGCGTCGGTTCGACGGGCATCTCGACCGGTCCTCATCTTCACTTCGAAGTCCGTGATAAGAACGGCAAGGCCGTCAACCCGACGGCCAAGATCGGCAAGCGATGAAGCTCTCTTTCCGCGAGTACGGCACCCCGTCCGGCCCCCAGGTCGTCCTGCTCCACGCCTTCCCGATGTCGAGCGCGATGTGGGAGCCGCAGGTCTCGGCGCTCAAGCCCTTTCGCGTCCTCATCCCCGATCTGCGCGGCTTCGGGGGGACGCCTTTGACCTCGCCGTGGCTCGTCGAGCACGCAGCCGCCGATGTGCTCGAGACTTTCGAGGGAAAGGCCGTCTTCGTCGGCCTCTCCATGGGCGGCTATGTGGCGCTGCAGATCGCCGCCACGGCGCCCGAGCGCGTCTCGGGCCTGGTCCTGTGCGACACGCGCGCCGAGCCCGACGCCAACGAGAACAAAGCCAAGCGCGCCGCCGCCATCGATTTCGTGCGTAGGAACGGCGTGGACGCGTTCCTGACGCCGTTCCTTAAAGACGCGATCCACAATCAGTCGGCGACGGCGATGCTGCGCGCCGTCGCCGCGAAATCCTCGCCGGAGGCGGTCATGGCGGCCCTGGCCGCGCTCGCGGCGCGCCCCGATCAGGTTCCGGGCCTCTCGAAGATCACGGTCCCGACCGCGGTGCTCGTCGGCTCCCAGGATAAGATCACGCCCCTGCCGTTGTCCGAGACGATGCGCTCGCGCATCCCCGGCGCCGAGCTGCACGTGATCCCCGATGCGGGTCATTTCTCCAACGCCGAGAACCCCGCCGCCTTCAACGATCGGTTGGTCTCCTTCCTGAAGCGCCTCTAGCCGCTGTCCGGGACTAGCAACCTGGCCGGTCAGTAACCCGTAGGCCGAATGCCCCATGCGATGGACGCCGCGCCGGCGCATACTCAGCTCATGAACGCGCTGCTTGCCGCCGTCGTCCTCGCCCTCGTTTCGCCGGCTTCCGCCGAATTGCCCGGCGTGTACCTGACTCCGGCGCCGGCCAAGCTGCGCTTCGATCCGCGCTGTGTGCTGCACGCGGTGGCGGGGAAGATGGCCGCGGACATCGGCCGTTATCGAGGTCCGGAGTTCACGGCGGCCATCGCCGACGCGGCGAAAACGACGCCGCGCGTGCGCCTTAAGAGCGAGACGACGCTCGAGGAGTTCCAGCGCGCGGTGAGGCGCCAGGCTCCGGGCGCGACGGTCATCTCGAACATGTACTCGGTCGACACCGGCGAAGTGTTTCTCTCCGATGAGGCGAAATGGTACGAGGCTTCGGGCCGCGCCCTCGACGACTCGCTCGCGCACGAGTTCGTCCATCACATCCAGGTCAAATACCTCGGCTACGGCCTCGAGGATCTGTCCGGAGACGACAGCGCCGAGGGCATGGCCGTACAGTACCAGACCTGGTTTCGCGAGGAGTTCATCAAGGGCGGAAAGCCCTTACCCTGTCCCTAGACGCTTGCCTTGACAGGCCCCCGGCCCCCGGCTACGCTTGCTCGGTATGGCCGAAGAATACACGACGATGCGCGACCTCGGGTTCGACTTCGGACCCGATCCGTTCGGCGACAAGGCCGCCGCGGCCGCGATCAGCGCCTTCGTCCATAAGCCCGGCTTCTCTTATATGCTCGCCGTCATGGGCGCGTGCGTCGCGTACTGGGTTTACGTGATGCTGCGCGAGGCGGGAGTGAGGCGGGACAGCGTCACCATCGCGAAGGGCAACGAGGCCCAGAACATCCTGAGGCGCGAAGGAGCGTTGCGGGAACTGCGCGCGCGGGACCCGGGGTTCGAGGAGGCGCTGTTTCTCGAGAAGGCGAAGGAGATGTTCCTGAAGGTGCAGGGCTCGATGAGCCGGAGGCAGCCGGGACTGGTGCGGGCGTGCGTGTCGGACGGGATGTACGAGCGCTTGCGCGACGAACTCGACCGCACCGGGGCCGCGGGCGTGCGCGACAAGGTGGAGGACGTGGAGGTCAAGGACATCCTCGCCCTCGGCTACGCGACGGGCGCGCATTACGACTCGATCTCGGTGGGCTACAAGATCGCCGCGGTTCGCGAGCGCATCGATGAGAGGACGAAGGCGAGGCTCGACGGCGGACAGGCGGAATACGAGGAAGTGTGGACCTTCCTGCGCCGGCCCACCGCGAAAACGCTGAAGGGCCCCGGGGCGATGGAGGGCCTGTGCCCCTCGTGCGGGGCGCCGCTGAACATCACCGACGCGGCGCGCTGCGAGGCGTGCAAGGCCTGGATCAACTCGGGCGAGTTCGACTGGATTTTGGCGGATTCGACCGCGCCGTGGGAATGGCGGTTCCCGGATCCGCGCCGCGAGATCACGGGGTGGAACGATCTGCGCGAGGACGATCCGAATCTGAGCCTGGAAGCGCTCGAGGACAGGACGGCCGTCGCGTTCTGGCGCTGGATTGCGCAACGGCGCCGCGAAGGGCGCGCCGCCGAGGCGCATCTCGGCGCCGTCGAGACCGTCGCGTTCCAGCCGGGGCCGGAGGAGGACGAGGTGCACGTCCAGGTGCGCTGGGAGGACGGGCGGCAGCGCCGCACGGATTACTTCATCTTCGCCCGGGCCGCCGGGTCCGCGACGAATTGGAAGGCGGGACTGAGCGCGACGCGCTGCGCCGCGTGCGGCGCGGCGGTGGAGAGCGCGGACGCCGCGGCGTGCGCGTACTGCGGGGAGCGCACCGGCTGGCGCTTGGCCCGCATCGAGGCGTTCGGCGAGTGGAAGCGGCCCGCCGAGGCGCCGGCGACCCTCGTCCTGCCCGGCTGCGAGTGGGGGGACCTGGTGCCGGTGGAGGCCGCGCTCGGCGCGCTGGCGCTGCTCGCCGCGGCCGACGGCGCCGTCCACGACCGTGAGGTGGCCTATCTCTCCGCCTATGCGGGGCGCAGGGGATTCCCGACCGCGAAAGCCGAGGCGCTCATCGCGCAGGCGCGCGACGGGAAGCTCGATTTTCCGATGACGCACGAGACGGGCGAAGCCGTCCTGCGCGGCTTGATCCGCATGAGCCTCGCCGACGGGTTCATCGAGACGTCGGAGCGCGAGCTGCTGTCGAAAGCGGCGCGCCGTGCCGGGCTGCATGAGCTTGAGCTCAAAGAGATGATCAAGACGGAGCGCGCGGCCCTCGCCGCGAAAGCGCGGGTCCTCATCGCGAGGCTGGGCTGAGATGGCCGACGTCCTGATCTTCGACGACGACCCGAGCGTGGGCGACCTCATGGGCGAACTGCTGCGCGGGCGGGGGCTCACGGTCTCTCATTTTCTGAGCGGGGCCGGCGTCGTCCAGCTCGTGCAGGAAAATAAGCCCAAGCTCGTGATCCTCGACATCATGATGCCCGGCATGGACGGCCTCACCGCCTGCAAGACCTTGAAGTCCAATCCCGCGACGCGCGGCGCGAAGATCGCGATCCTCACCGCGAAGAATTACGAGGAGGATCAGGCCACGGCGATGCGCTACGGCGCCGACCTGTTCCTGCACAAGCCCTTCGACCCGGGCGCCTTCGCCGGCTCCATCGGCCGCGTGCTGGGACTTCCCGATCTGCCGGCTCCGGCGGCGCCGCCGGCCCCGCCCGTCGTCGTGACCATACTGCCCGGCGCGGTCGTCGCGGAGACGGCGGGTATGATGATCGTCTTCGACGCCGGCAAAGGCCTGAAGGGCCTGCTCGAGCGCCAGACCTCGTCGGCGCCCCTGGCCTGGTTTCTCATCAGCCGCTACCGCCCCGAGAATTCGTCCGAAATTTCGGCCGGCGCTCTCTTGCTTAAAAAGGGGGCGCGCGTCAACGTCGCCGGGCCCGACGAGTCGGAGTCGAAGCTGCAGCAGCTGGCGCCGGCGATGTGCGCGACGCTTCCGAACGGCGCGCGCGCCACGCCTTTGCTCTATCCCCAGCGCGAGGGCGAGTTCGCCTTGGCTCCCGGCATCCGGGCCGTCTCGCGCCTGACTCAGCACGCCGGCACCTGTCTCGCCTACCGCGTGGAGCTGCAGGGGCGAGCGATCGTCTACTGCCCCGCGCACGAAATTCATCCCGACCTGGCGCGGCTCAATAAACACGAGCATGCGAAGTTCCGGGATTTCTTCAAAGGCGCCGACCTGCTCCTGCACGGCTATCGCCGCTCGCTCGTCGACGAGTCGCCCAAAGACGGGATCGGCAGCGGGGCCTGGGAGCCGGTCGTCGATCTCGCCGCGGCCGCCGGGGTCAAGCGCATCGCCTTGATGCCGCTGGCGCCCGACACCGCGACCGACGGCCTGCAGTTCCGTATTGAGGAGCGCCTGCTTGCCCAGAACTCGGAGCTGTGCTTCGGCGTCACGCGCTTCAACGAGCGCGTGATCTTGTAAAATCGGGACATGAATATTCTCAAGAAGTACGAGGACCATGCCTACGCCGCGCTGCGCTTCATGACGGGCTGGATGTTCGCCTTCCACGGCGCGCAGAAGATCCTGGGCCTCTACCCGCACCCGTCCATGCCGCCCATCGCATTCCCCTCGCAGATCTGGTGGGGCGGCATGATCGAGTTGATCGGCGGCTTGATGATCGCGATCGGCTTGAGGACGCGCGAGGCGGCCTTTCTGTCCAGCGGCACCATGGCCGTTGCCTACGCGCAATTTCACTGGAAATTCCAGTTTAACTCGATGTTCTGGCCGAGCCTGAACCAGGGCGAGCCGGCGGTCGTGTACTGCTTCGTCTTCCTGCTGATCGCCTGCCGCGGGACGGGCCGGTGGGGCCTCGAAAAGGGGAAATAGGGTTCCCTCGACGGGGAATATTTGCTATACTGACGGTCTTATGAAGAAGAACCTGCATCCCCTCTATCGCACCGTCGTTTTCCAGGACGTCTCCGCCAATAAGGGCTTCCTGACCCGCTCGGCCGTCGTCGCCAAGGACACCGTCGTCTGGGAAGACGGCAAGACCTACCCGATGGTCAAGCTCGACATCTCGGCCCTCTCCCACCCGTTTTACACCGGCCAGCAGAAGGTCCTCGACACCGCCGGCCGCATCGACCGCTTCAAGAAGCGCTTCGTCGCCACCGACGGCAAGACCAAGGACCGCAAAGTCGCGAAGACGCAGACCAAGCGCCTCGTCCACGTCGGCCATACGGCCAAGCGAGAGAAGGTTCTCTCCACCGCCGTGAAGAAGGACGACAAAGACGCGAAGAAGCCGGCCGGACCGAAGAAAGATAAGCCCGCGAAGAAGGACTAGCGGACTGACTCCAAAACGGGCCCTGGCCGAAAGGCCGGGGCCCGCTTCTTTTGTAGGTTGGTGTCAGGCTTTCGGTTTTAACTTTTTTCTCGAGGTCGGATTTCGAAGAAAAAGTTAAAACCGAAAGCCTGACACCAGGAAAACATGGACCCTAAAATCGCCAAGCTGGACGCCGACTACCGCGAGCTCGAAGGAAAGCTCGCGGCGGGGGGGCTGTCGTCCGCCGAGCTCAAGGAGCTGGCGGTCAAGCACAGTCAGCTCGGTCCGCTGATGGCCAAGGTTCGCGAGCTGCTGCGCGTGGAGGGCGAGCTCGAGGATCTCAAGGCGATGGAAAGCGACCCGGATATGAAGGCCATGGCCGACGAGGAGCGCCCGGCGCTCCAGGCCCGCTGGACCGCGCTGTCCGCCGATATCGCCGCCGACCTCCTGCCCAAGGATCCCAACGATTCGAAGAACTGCTACCTCGAGATCCGCGCCGGCGCCGGCGGAGACGAGGCGGGCCTGTTTGCCGGCGAGCTGCTGCGCGCCTACATGCGCTACTGCGAGACGAAGCGCTGGTCGGTGGAAGTGCAGGAGATGTCCTCGGCCGGCAAAGGCGTCAAGGGCGCGGTCATTTACGTGGCCGGAAAAGACGTCTATTCCTGGCTGCGCTACGAGGGCGGCGTGCACCGCGTCCAGCGCGTGCCCGCCACCGAGGCCGCGGGCCGCATCCACACCTCGACGGTGACCGTCGCGGTCATGCCCGAGGTCGAGGAAAGCGCGGAGATCGTCATCAAGTCCGACGACCTCAAGGTGGACACCTACCGCGCCGGCGGCGCCGGCGGCCAAAACGTCAACAAGGTCGAGACGGCGGTGCGCATCACGCACATCCCCTCTGGCATCATCGTCGAGTGCCAGGAGGAGCGCTCGCAGGGCCGCAACCGCGACAAGGCGATGAAGCGACTGTACTCGATGCTCGCCAACGCCGAGCGCGAAAAGGCCGCGGCCGCTAACGCGTCCGCCCGTAAAACCCAGGTCGGCACGGGCGACCGCTCGGAGAAGATCCGCACCTACAATTTCCCGCAGTCGCGCGTGACCGACCACCGCCTCGAGCGCTCCTGGCACAACCTGGCCGGGATCATGGAAGGCGACCTGGGCCAGGTGTTCGAGGCCCTGCGCGACGAGCAGCGCCGCCTCTTGATGGCGGAAGCGAAGTGAGCGCCGGAGCGACGGTCGGCGATTGGCTCGGTAAGGGCGAGAAGTACCTCGACGACCGCGGCGTCCCGGAGGCGCGCGCCAGCGCCGAGTTCCTGATGGCGGAGATGTTCGGGGTCTCGCGTCCCGCGGCGCTCCTGCAAAGCGGGCGTGCGCTGACGGTCAAGGAACAGCATCAATTCTGGGACTGGATCAAGTGGCGCGGCAAGCGCCTGCCGGTCGCCTACATTTTGGGACATCAGCCCTTCCTCGGCATCAAGATCGAGGTGACGCGCGACTCGCTCGTGCCGCGCCCGGAGACCGAGGAGCTCGTCATCGAGTGCGAGCGCCTGCTCAAGAAGACGCCGACGCCCAAGGTCCTCGAGATCGGCACCGGCACGGGCTGCATCGCGATCGCGCTCGCCCAGCTGCTGCCGACGGCGACGATCTTCGCGACCGATCTCTCGAAGGCGGCGCTCGACCTCGCCCAGAAAAACGCGATCGCCCAGCACGTCGGGAACCGGATTCGTTTCGTCCGGGAAGACCTATTCTCCGACCGCCCGGGCCTGCGCGGCTGGGCCGACCTGCTGGTCTCGAACCCGCCCTACATCCCGACGAAAGAGCTCGACGATCTTGAGCCCGAGGTTCAGCGCGAGCCGCGCATGGCTCTCGACGGCGGCAAGGACGGCCTCGACGCGATCCGCGCGATCGCCGCGATGGCGCCCAAGATGCTCAAGCCCGGCGGCGTGCTCGCCATGGAGATTCACTCCAAGCAAGGTCCGGCCGTCACCAAGCTCTTCGCTCACCTCGGTTTCCGCGACATCTCGATCAAGAAGGACGCCCAGGGCCTCGACCGCTTCGCGATCGGCTTCCTGCCCGCCTGACCAGGGGGACGACCGTCTCCCTTTTTGGTTCTTTGCTTTAAAACAAAGAACCAATGGAGGAAAGGTCCTCCCGGCCGGATGAGTAGTGGAGGCGGAGCGTCTGGGATTGCTTTAATACCGTCCCGGCCGAAAAAACATGGATAAACTTGTCATCGACGGCGGCAAGCCGCTCAACGGCTCGATCAAGGTTAGTGGGGCGAAGAATGCGGCGCTACCTATATTGATCGCGACGCTCCTCACGGACGAGCCCTGCGTGATCGAAAACGTTCCGTCGACCTTGCGCGATTTGCGCACCACATTCCGACTTCTGGAAAGCCTGGGTAAGAAAGTGGTCGTCGACGGCTCGACGGTCAAAGTTCTTTCCACGGGATCGCTTAAGACTCAGGCTCCCTACGAGATCGTCAAACAGATGCGCGCCTCCGTTCTCGCCGCGGGGCCGCTGTTGGCGCGGTTCGGGCTGGTGCGGGTGCCGATCCCCGGAGGCTGCGCGATCGGCCTGCGCCCCATCGACATTCACCTCAAAGGCTTCGAGACCATGGGCGCGCGGCGCATCGCCGATCAGGGCGACATCATCATGTCCGCGCCGCGGCTGAAGGCGACGACGATCAAGCTGCGTTTTCCGAGCGTCGGCGCCACCCAAAATCTGATGATGGCCGCCGCCGCGACGCCGGGCAAGACCACGATCAAGAACGCCGCGCGCGAGCCGGAGATGGAGGACCTGGGCGTGTTCCTGTCGCGCCTGGGCGCCAAGGTCCACGGCGTGGGCACGGCGACGGTGACGGTGGAGGGCCAATCCAAGCTGCACGGCGCGACGCACCGCGTCATTCCCGACCGCATCGAGGCGGGGACCTTCCTGCTCGCCTGCGCGGCCGCGCGCGGGCGCGTGAAGCTGCTCGGCGCGGAGGCCGCTCACCTGACCGATTTGATCGGCGCTCTGAAGAAAGCCGGCGCCAAAATTAAATCCGGCAAGGGCTGGATCGAGCTCTCGATGGACCGCCGCCCGAAGGCCGTCTCGGTCGTCACCAAGCCGCATCCCGGCTTTCCGACCGACCTGCAGGCGCCTTGGATGGCCCTAATGACCTTGTGCACCGGCTTCGCCAAGGTGACGGAGACCGTGTTCGAGAACCGGTTCCTGCACGCGGCCGAGCTCGGCCGCATGGGCGCGCAGATCGCGGTGTCGGGCCGCGCGGCGGTCGTGGCCGGCCAGGAGTCGCTCTCCGGAGCGCCGATCATGGCCTCCGACATCCGCGCGGGCGCGGCCTTGCTCGTCGCGGGGCTCGCCGCGAAGGGACGCACCACCATCCAGCGCGTGTATCACATCGACCGCGGCTACGAGTTCGTCGAGAAGAAGCTGGCCGGGGCCGGCGCCCGGCTCGAGCGCCAGAAATGACCTACGCCTCCGCGCTCGCCGTCCTCGAGGAGCGTCAGGAGACGAAGATCGTGCTGGGCCTGGACCGCGTGCTCGCGCATCTCGCGCGGCTGGACAACCCGCAGCTGAAGGTCCCGGCCTTCCACGTGGCCGGCACCAACGGCAAGGGCTCGACGTGCGCGATGCTGGCCGCGGTGCTTAAGGCTTCGGGACGCAAGACGGGTCTATACGTGTCGCCGCACCTGCTGAGCGTGCGTGAGCGCGTCTCGGTCGGCGGCAAAGCGATTTCGGAGGAGGCCTTCTCGCGGCTGATGGACAAGGCGCTCGTCGCCGATCCGAAGAAGAAGCTCACCTACTTCGAACTGCTCACCTCGATCGCGTTTCAGCACTTCGCCGAAGAAAGATGCGACGTGATGGTCCTCGAGACCGGCCTCGGCGGCCTGCTCGACGCGACCAACGTCGTGCCCGCGCCGCTGGCCGCGATCGTGACCTCGGTGGACTTCGACCATCAGGCCTTTTTGGGCGACACCTTGCCCGCCATCGCGCGGCAGAAGACGGGTATCTTCAAGCCCGGGCGCCCCGCCGTGTACCCCGACCTTCCCGTGCTGCGCCGCGCCGCCTTGCGCGGGATTCCGTTCGTCGTGCGTCGTCCCTGGACGACGGCGAGCACGGACTGGTCGCGCGGCCGTCAGAGTTTACGCGCGCCGTCGGGCAAAACTTACGCGTTGTCTTTGCTCGGCTCGCGCCAGGGCTGGAACGCGGCGCTCGCGTTCGCCGCCGTGGACGCCTCCGGCTTGATCGTGGCGGAGGCGGCTTGGACGAAAGGCTTCGCGAACGTCGTCTGGCCCGGCCGCTTCGAGCCGATTAAGATGGGCGCCAAGACCATGATCGTCGACGGCGCCCACAACCCCGAGGCCGCGCGCGCCCTGGCGGCCACCTGGAAGTCGTCTTCATTCTCGCGCCGTCCCGCGCGCTGGATCATGGGCATCATGAAGGACAAGGACACGCGCGGCGTGCTCAAGCCGCTCGCGCCCTATCTGCGCGACGTCGTGATCGTGCGTCCGCCGAGCCCGCGCGCGATGGAGCCGATGGAGTTCGCCGACGTCGTCAAACGCGTCGCGCCGGAAGCGCGTATCACGATCGAAAGCGATCCGCGCAAGGCGATCGATGCTTGGAAGCGCGACAAGAGAAGTCCGGCCGTCGCCGTTTGCGCCGGCTCGTTGTATTTGGCCGGAGCGGCATTAAGAGCGGCGGGGCGAAGATGAAAAACTTTTCCGTCGGTATGGATGTCGGGGGCACATTCACCAAAATCGGTTTGGTGGACCCGAAGGGTCATGTCGTTCGCTCGGTTGAGTTGCCCACCAATCCGTCCGCCGGTCCGCTCAGCTTCGTACGCCGCGCTATGGAGATAATTAGGGATTGGAAGTTTGATTCTGTTGGACTGGGCCTGGCGGGCGGCGTTGACGCCGAGACCGGTACTCTTCTGTTCGTTCCGAATCTCAAGGGCTGGACCGGCTTTTCGTTCAAAAAAGCTTTTTCTAAGTCGTTAGGTGTTTCCGTGCATGTGGATAACGACGCCAACGTCGCCGTCTGGGGCGGTTACGTCGTCGCTCTCAAAAAGATACCCCGCACCGTCATCGGCGTCACCCTCGGCACCGGCGTCGGCGGCGGCCTCGTCATCGACGGCGTCCTGCACCGCGGCGCCACCGGCTCGGCCGGCGAGATCGGCCACATGACCCTCGAGCTCGACGGCCCGCTGTGCCATTGCGGCCGCCGCGGCTGCCTGGAGGCGTACGCGGGCACCGCCGGGATCCTGCGCCTGGCGCGGGCGAAGATGAAGCGGCTTCCGTCCCCGCTGACGCCCAAGGCTCTGGCGGCCGACCGGACCGCCGGGCCGGTATGGAACGAAGTCGGCACGCGCCTGGGCCAAGGGCTCGCGAGCCTGATCCTCGTGCTCAATCCCGACGCCGTCCTCATCCTCGGCGGCGTCGCGCGCGCGGGCGATCTCGTGCTGGGCCCCGTGCGCCGGGTGTTCGCGGCTCAGCCCTTCCGCGAGCCGTTCCGCAAGGTCGTCCTCGCCGCCCCGCTTGACCGCGACTGGGGCGTCGTCGGCGCGGCCCTGCTGTCCCGGGAGCGGCGTTGATCCGAGCCGCTTTCCTCGTCCTCGCCCTCGGCGCCGCCGCGCGCGCCGAGGACTACGTCCTGCCCGCGCCGCCTCCGGGGCCGCGCCTGGATTACTCCGCCGACCAGGTCGAGTTCGACGCCGACCGGCAGCAGCTGCACCTGCAGGGCCAGGTGGTGCTCCACGAGTCCACCTGGACGGTGAAGGGCAAGGAGCTGTGGATCGACACCGAGCACCGGCGCGGGCGCTCCGCGGGCCCCCTGCTCGTCGAGGACGGGATCTCCGCCGTGTACGGCGAGTCGGGCGAGTTCGACTTCGCCAAGCACACCGGCCGGCTCGAGCGCACCAGCGCCGGCCACGCGGACTGGCGCATCCGCGCCGACGCGGCGAACGTCGGCGAGAACCGGCGGCTCGATTATAAGGGCGCGGTGTTCACGAGCTGCTCGAACAAGAAGCCCCACTACCACTTCCGCGCGTCGAGCATCACGGTCAAGCCCAAGAAGAGCATGCTCGCGCGCAACGTGCTGTTCTATCTGGGCGACGTGCCGGTCTTCTATCTTCCGTTGCTTTACAAGTCTCTGTCGCCGCGCCACTGGCTGCGCTGGAAGACCCAGCCGGGCTTCGATCACCGCAACGGCCCGTTCGTGAAGAACACGCTCACCACCGAGCACGGCGAGACGGTCTACAGCAAGCTGTACGCCGACTACTACATGAAGCAGGGTACCGGCCTCGGCGGCGAACTGCATCGCCGCGACGGCGAAGAGTCACGCGGCGCGCTGTTCGGCTACACGATCAAGGAAACCTCGACCGGCGACCGGCGCTGGGCCGTCCTCGGCCAGCAGTACCAGTCCTTGCCCTCCTCCTCGTCGTTCCAGGGCCGCCTGCAGGTGCAATCCGACTCCGACTTCAATAATAATTACGCTCGTTCGAGCACGTTCCGCGTCACGCCCGAGCTCGTCAACAGCGGCGCGCTCACGCACCGCTTCTCCCAGGCGACGGCGCGTCTGTCGTACTCGCGGCTCGACACGGCGACGCTCGACCGCCGCGACTTCGACAAGACGACCGAGAGCTATCCGCGCCTGGACGTGATCAGCCAGCCGCTGCGCTTCGGCCGCCTGCCCTGGCTGAACACGCTCGACGGGTTCGCCGACAACACCTACTTGAAAGGCCGGCCTTACATCGAGAAGACCGTCGGCGCCGGCTGGGAGGGCACGCGCACCTTCGCCGTCATGCGCGGCGTCAGCTTCGCCCCGAAGGTCGCCCTGCGCGAGACCTACTACAACCGCTTCGACCGGGCGACGGTGATGGCCGCCACGACCACCGTCCTCGATGCGGCCGTTGGACGCCCCGCGGCGTCCGGGACCTTGCGCTTCGACACGCCGCTGGGCGGCGTGGATGTGACCCAGTCCTACCGCGAGCGCCTGCAATCCGGCTCCTTCAAACGGGACCGCCCCGCGATCGACAAGGGCGTCGAGGAGAACCTCCTCACCGTGTCCGACGTGTTCATTCCGGCGCCGAAGATGTACGCGCGTCTCTCCTCCGGCTACGATTTCCGCACCTTCCGCGACCGCACGATCGGCTTCCGGCGCCGCGTGCAGCCGATCACGGCCGACGCGAGCTGGGCGCCGACCTCGCGCCTGAACCTGACCGTGCGCGACGAGTACGCGCTCGACCTCGGCAATCAAGCCTCGATCTTCGACGCGCGCTGGGGCGACGAGGAAGGGGCCGCGCTCGGCGGCGGCTTCGCGTGGAACGCCGCCGATTCCCGCAAATATGTGGCGAGCTTCGATTTCGCGATCGCGCCGTCGTCGCCGACCTGGCGCCTGGCCTTCGGCATCCGCGGCCAGGCCGAGAGCGCGCGCGGCGTCGGCGGCCTGCACGGCCTGCGCATCTTCGAGAAGGAGTTCTCCTGGACCAAGCGCTGGCACGACTTCTACACCAAGGTCGCCGGGCGCTTCCGCCCGGGCGGCGTGGGCGAGGCGTCGATCCGCATCGACCTCAAGTTCGGGGCTTTCGACCCGAAGAACGCCCCGCGCCGCGACTGGGAGACCGAACTGTTCCCCGAGCGCGCCACCCAGGACGACCTGCGGCCATGAAGAGAGGCGCACTTGTCGCCGTCGTCGCGCTCTTCGTCGGGCTCTCGATGTCCGCCTTCCTGGCGATCAACGGCTTCACGATCTGGGAGTGGAAGCGCTACGGGCTCGGCTATCTGATCCTGTACGCGCTCGACGGGGCGCTGACCTTCCCGGCCCACCTGGCCGCGGGCCTGAGAGGGGGCGGCTCCGGCGGAGGCGAGGACGGCATCCCGGTGCGCGTGTGGTCGGTCATCGGCGCGGCCGCGTTCTGGGGCGCGGGCGCGGGGCTCGCCGACCGTCTGCGCCGCTCGCCGTGGCGCTGGGCCGTTTACGCGACCCTGGGCGTCATGGCGGCTTGGTCGCTTCACGCGGGCTATCTGTCGACGGTCAAGCCCTCATGAGCCTCTCCGACGGCGCGATCGTCATTTTCGGTCCGGAGGCCCTGCGCACGGTCGAAGACCTCCGCGCCGGGGGCCTGCTCGAGAACAACCTCGCGATCGTGAGCGTGCCCGCCGCGGGCCTGGCCCTGCCCGACGCCGAGCTGATGATCTTCGCGATGCTCCTTTTCGACCACCCGCTGAAAGGCCCGTCCGGGATGTCGGTCGTGAACTTGGCCCTGTGGAAGGACAAGCTTCTCACCGGCTTGTCCTTCGCGGCCCCGGGCGAGCCCGAGCCCGCGGTCAAGCTCACCGGCGACGAAGAGACCGGCAAGGCCATGCTGACCCTAGAATGGCTCCCGCCCGACTCCGGTGACTGGCGCGGCGTGCGCGCCGGCCAAGTCAAACGCGCGGCGTTGGCCATCGAAGAGGCTTATAAGAGGCTGATATGAGAGGGGTCAGGCTTCACTATTCGAACAATTCTCTTAGAGAATTGTTCGAATAGTGAAG
>JACRDP010000011.1 GCA_016212855.1 Elusimicrobiota bacterium | reverse complement strand
CGGACGCGATCGCGGCGATCGCCGTGATCCCGCGCGCCGCGACCAGGGCCGCCACGGCGGCCGCGGACGCGACGAGAACCGTCGGGACGGAGGCCGCGGACGCGGCGACCGCAACCGCTCGGACCGTCATGAACGGCACGAACGACATGACGGCCACGAAACCGGGCGATCCCAAGAGCGGACCAACACGGGCAAGAACCCGCGCGCGCCCGTCAAGCGCGAGGTCCTGGCCAACACCAACTTCGAAGAGACGCGCATCGCCATTTTGGAAAACGGCCGTCTCTCGGAGCTGCACTGGGAGCGCAAGAGCTCCCAGAACATCGTCGGCAACGTGTACAAGGGCACGGTCGAGAACGTGCTCCCCGGCATCTCCTCGGCCTTCGTGAACATCGGCTTCGAGAAGAACGCCTACCTGTACATTTCTGACGTGCTCGGCGACAAAAACGCGCCGATCGATCAGACCCTTAAAAAGGGCCAGACCGTCATGGTGCAGGTCGCCAAGGAGGCGATCAGCACCAAGGGCCCCAAGGTCACGATGGATGTGTCCTTGCCCGGCCGCTACCTCGTCTTCACTCCCTACCAGGAGTACGTGGGCATCTCCAAGCACATCGCCGAGCCCGAGGAGCGTCAGCGCCTCGAGAAGATCGTCGATAAGCTCGTGAAGGCGCACCTGGGCGGCAAGGGCGTCGTCGTGCGCACCGAGGCCGAAGGCGCCACCGAGGAAGAGCTCGAGCGCGAGGTGAAGTATCTCCAGAACCTCTGGGCCACCGTCCAGAAGAAATACGCCGAGCCGGCGAACCCGGCCATCCTGCACCAGGACCTCGGGCTCGCGATGCAGATCGCGCGCGACATCCTCTCCGACCAGGTCTACGTGTACATGCTCGACAGCAAGGAGTCGCAGAAGCAGGTCGTCGAGTTCGTCGAGGGCTTCGCGCCCGAGCTCAAGGACCGCATCAAGCTCTACGAGGCCAAGACGCCGATCTTCAAGGCCTTTAATATCGAAAAACAGATCGAGACCATCCGCGAGACCAAGGTTCCCCTGCCCAATGGGGGCTCGATCGTGATCCAGGAAGCCGAGTCGCTGTGCGCCATCGACGTGAACACCGGCCGTTTCACGGGCTCGAAGTCTCAAGAAGAAACGGTGACGGCGACGAACATCGAGGCGGCGACCTTGGTGGCTCAGCAGATACGCCTGCGCAACATCGGCGGGATCATCGTCGTCGACTTCATCGACATGCGCAAGGCCAGCAACCGCGCCAAGGTCATGGAGGCCTTCGCCGACGCGTGCCGGGGGGACCGGGCTAAGATCCGCATCCTTCCCATCACGCGCCTGGGACTCATCGAGCTCACGCGCGAGCGCAAACGCATGTCCACCGCGGCTTTGCTCACGGCCGAGTGCGCTCAGTGCCGGGCGTCGGGCCGGGTGCTTTCGCCCGAAACCCTTCGGATCAAGATACAGCGCGAGATCTTCGAGATGACGGGCGGCCGCCCCGGCGGCTCCGTGCGCGTCTCGCTTCACCCCTCGGTAGCGGAGACCTTCCGCTCGCAGCAGCAGATCATCGAGAAGAACGTCCAGCGCTCGATCCGCATCAACTCCGATCCGAACCTCATGTGGGAGGACTATCACATCGTCCTCGAGTAAATGAAGAAACTCGTCCTTGTGTCGGCGGCGTTGTTCACTCTTTGCGCGGGACCCATGGGGTCCCGAGCGGACGAGGTCGCCGTCGTCGTCGCCGGCAAGCCGCAGGACGCGGCCGAGACGTACCGGGCCGACGGGAAGCTGTTCCTCGACGCGAAAAGCGCCGGCGCGCTGTACGGCGGCCAGGTATACTGGTACGCCGTGTCGGGACGCGTGCAGCTGAGCCTGCGCGGGCGCGCCCTGCAGTTCGTCGCCGAGTCGAAGACGGTCAAGGCCGGCGACCAGGAATTCAAGATGGGCGAGCCCCTGCTCGTGCGGACCTCGCGCGCCTTCATTCCGCTCTCCTTCCTGTCCGGCGCCGACTTCTCGGCCTGGAGCGGCTTCCAGACGCGCTACGACGAGCGCATGAAAACGGTCGTAGTCGAAAAGACCGGGACGATCGGCTCGCCCCGGGTCTTCTCCTACAAGGGACGCACGCGCCTGGCCGTCGAACTGGCGCCCGACGCCGTTTACCGGGCCTCCGCGCGCGGCACCGGCGGCGCGGAGCTCGTCTTCGACTACGGCGTCGCCGAGGGCGACGAGAAGACCGAGATCGACGACGGCGTCGTCGCCTCCTACGCCTTCAAGCAGGAAGCCAAGCTCGTGCGGCTCTCCATTCGCTTCGCCGTGAACGGCCAAAAATGGCGCGCCGTCGAGCTGACCGATCCCCGTCGCGTCGCCCTCGACGTGTACGCTCCCGGCGCGGAGATCTCGGACGAGGCCCCCGTGGCGGCCGCGAAAATACCGGCCCCCGCCAAGGCCGCCCAGCCATCGGGCGAGAAGAAACGGCGCTTGATCGTCATCGACCCCGGCCACGGCGGCAAGGATCCCGGCGCCACGGGCGGCCACGGCACGCGCGAGAAAGACGTCAACTTGGCCGCCGCTCATGAGTTGGCGAACGTCCTCAAGGAGCGCGGCGACTTCGACGTGGTCATGACGCGCGACGAGGACGTGTTCATTCCTCTATCCGAGCGCTCCGAGCTGGCGAACGAGAAAAACGCGGACCTGTTCGTGTCCCTCCATTGCAACGCCGCGAGCAACAAGCACGAGAACGGCTTTGAAGTGTACTCGGTGTCCGAGACCGCCTCCGATCCCGCGGCCGAGGCGATCGCGGACGCGGAAAACTCGGTGCTCGAGCTCGAAGGCAAGAATCCGCAGGACGAAACCGCCAAGGCCATCCTCCTCGCCATGACCAAGACCGAGATGATCAACGAGTCGGCCGCTTTCTCGGCGCTCTCGGAAAAAGCCATCGGCAAGCGCGTGGACGTCGCCGCGCGCGGGGCGAAGCAGGCCGGCTTCTACGTTCTCCGGGGCACGCACGCCCCCGCGATTCTCGTCGAAATGGCCTTCGTCAGCCACGTCAAAGACGAAGCCCGCCTCGCCTCGCGCCGCTTCCGGCGCACCATGGCCGAGGGCGTGGCGGCCGGCATCGCGGACTACGCGCGGAGGCAGGGATGGCTCGAATGAAGAAAACCGCGCCCATCGGCGTGTTCGACTCGGGCCTCGGCGGCCTGACCGTCTTCAAAGTCCTCGCGCGGCGCATGCCCGAGGAATCGCTCATCTATTTCGGTGACACCGCCCACGTTCCGTACGGCTCGAAATCCCCGGAGGCGATCGCGCGCTTCTCCTCCGAAGTCGCGAAGTTCCTCGCCGGCCGGGGTATCAAGCTTCTCGTCGTCGCCTGCAACACCTCCTCGGCCTGGGCGCTTCCCGCCATCCGCAAGGTGGTGAAGATCCCCGTCGTCGGCGTCATCGAACCTGGCGCGCGCGCGGCTTTGGGCGTTTCCCGCGGCGGGCGCATCGGCGTCATCGGCACGGAAGCCACGGTGAAGTCCGAGGCGTACGTGAAGGCGATCAAGAAGCTTAGGAAGGGAGCGCGCGTGTCCTCCGCCGCCTGCCCGCTGTTCGTTCCGCTCGTCGAAGAAGGCTGGTGGACGGGCGAGGTCGTCGAGGCCGTGGCGAAGAAATACTCCGCTCCGCTCAGGGCGGCGAAGGTCGACACCGTCATCCTGGGCTGCACCCACTATCCGTACCTCAAACCGGTTCTGGCGAAAGTGATGGGCTCGCGCGTGCGCCTCATCGACTCCGCCGAAGAAATCGCGCGCGAGACCGAGAGCGTCCTCTGCAAGCTCGGCCTGCGCGCGCCGCGCGGCCGCAAGGGCCGCCGCGAGTTCTACGCCTCCGACGCGCCCGAGCGCTTCGGCCGCCTGGCTCGCCGCATGCTCGGCACCCCGGTCTCCAAGGTCAAGCTCCACAAATTCGATTGAAAGACATGATCGCCCTGACGGGTCTCGCCAAAACTCGCGTCGACGCGGGCTTCTCGCGCGTCGGGCGCAAGCTGTCGCCCAACGACCCGGCCGACCGGGCCCTCATGATCATGGCCGCCCGCGCGATCGCGCAGGCCAACGCGGTGATGGCTTTATCCGAAAGGGGGCTCGCCAACGAGGCCCTGCCGATCCTCCGCGGCCTCGCCGAAATCTGCCTCATGATGCGCTGGGTTTCCGAAAAAGACTCGACGTCGCGCGCCGTCGCGGCGCTTTCCGAGCTCCAGGATCCGGACTGGGAAACGCATTGGCCGAGCGTGCGCCTGCGCGAACGGGGCGAAGCCTACGACGTTCCCGCCGCGGCCATCGAGGCCGTGCTGGGCTCCGTCGCCGATTTCGCCCGCGGCTCGGCCCAGGGCCTTCCTTGGGGCCACGTCTTCGCCGAAGCGACGCGGCCGGGACGCAAGGCCGAAGAGGTCCTTCCCGCCGCCGCCGTTTTCCTTGGTCACGCGCTCAAGGCGCTTGACAGCCGCTGGCCCGGGGAATTTCCCGGGGCCGAAGAGATGTGGTCGGGCGCTAAAATTTCGAGAGGTTAAATAGAGATGATGAACGAAGAGACGAACGGACAAACCGGAGATTCGGGAGCGCCTCAGGGCGACCAGCCTCCGCGCCAGCACGCCCATCAGGGCGGCCAGCCTCAGGGCCAAGGCGGCCAGGGGCAGGGCGACGGCGGACGCCGGCGGCGACGTCGCCGCGGCGGACGCGGCCGCAGCGGCGGCCAAGGCGGCGGCGGCCAGCAGCAGCACGGCCAGCAGCAGCGCCAGGGCGGCCAGCACTACAACCGTCCTCCCAACGGCGGCGGCCAGCGGCCTCCGCAGGTCCCGCAGGCTCCCGTTCGCTCCGATGTCGAGCAGGCCTTCTCCGCTCTCATCCCGGTCGATCCCTATCAGTGGTTCCAGCTTGAAAAGGGCTCCACCGACCCGTCGATGCGCGCGCTCGATTTGTTGGCGCCTATCGGCAAGGGCACGCGCGGCCTCATCGTGGCTCCTCCCAAGGCGGGTAAGACGACCTTCCTCAAACAAGTCTCGAACGCGATCCACGAGTTCGATCCGAAGGTCCGTCAGTACTGCCTTCTCGTCGACGAGCGCCCGGAAGAAGTCACCGACTTCAAGCGCTCCGTGCCGGCCGAGGTCTGGGCGTCCTCTTCCGACCAGACTTATCAGCAGCACAAGAAAATCGCCGAGGACCTGTTCCGCACGGCTCTTGAGAAGGTCGTCGCGGGTGAGGACGTGTTCATCCTGCTCGACTCGCTCACGCGCCTGGCGCGCGTGTACAACCAGTTCGCGACGGGCTCACGGACCATGTCCGGCGGTCTCGACTCTCGCGCCATGGAAATTCCGCGCCGCTTCTTCGGCGCGGCTCGTAAGCTCGAGGGGGCGGGATCACTGACGATCCTCGCGACGATCCTCGTCGACACGGGCTCGAAGATGGACGACATCATCTTCCAGGAGTTTAAAGGCACGGGCAACATGGAGCTGGTGTTGTATCGCCAGGCGGCCGAGCAGCGCATTTTTCCGGCGCTGAAGGTTCGCGACAGCGGCACCCGCAAAGAAGAAAAGCTGTTCCCGCCGGAGTACCTGGAAGGCGTGTACAAGCTTCGTCGTCTCGTGGCGGGCATGGGCGACATCGAGGCCATTAAGCACCTCACTGAAATGATGCGCGTGTACAAAACCAACAAGGCGCTTCTGGAGTCCCTGAAATGAGCGACGGACTTTCCGAGAAAAAGATCGTCCCGGTCATCACGGCCAAGGCGCCGACGGCGATCGGGCCTTACTCTCAGGGCATCTCGGCCGGCGATCACGTGTTCGTGTCGGGGCAGACGCCGCTCAAGCCCGACGGCTCCCTCGTCACGGGGTCCGTCGCGGATCAGACGGCGCAATGCCTGCAGAACGTCCTCGAGGTTCTTCTCGGCGCGGGGCTGACCATGGATGCGGTCGTTAAAACCACCGTGTACATGACCGACCTCTCGAAATTCGCCGAGATGAACGAAGCGTACGCGAAGCGGTTTCGCTCGCCGTTTCCGGCGCGGGCGACCGTGCAGGTGTCGGCTCTCCCCAAGGGCGCGGGAGTCGAGATCGACGCGATCGCGGTTAGATCTTAGTGTACGCGCGGGCCGCGGTCGCGGCCTTGCTGGCGCTGCTCATCAGCGGCGACGCGGTGCGTCTCGGGTGGGACGCGGTACAGCCGTGGCACCTGGTCTTTCCGTACTTTTGGTTCTTCTTGTTGTTGGAGGCGCTTCGACATAGGCGTAAGGTCGATGACGCCGTTCTTTTCACGGCCGGCGCCGCTCTGGGCCTGTTCTACGGCGGAATCTACTCCAAGGACCTTCAGCACGGATTCCATCCCTTGGGCATCGACTGGCTCTCGGTTCCTTGCGCGCTGTTCGATTGGGGGATGATCGCGGTTCTCGGCTCGCATTTGGCCGCTCGGGTGGTGCCGCGTACGGAGGATAACCCTGAGCCGCCGCTGGTCACGGTCGTTTTTCTCGCCTTCGGGTTGGGCGCTTCCTTGGTCGTCTACGGCGTTCACACTGCCTTCAACTTCTACCGGGCCGAGCGCATGCTGGGGGCGACGTGGCTTTTGGCCGATCTCCTTTTCGCTTGGGGGGCCTGGAAGCTTTCGCGTCGCGTCCTCCATCTCTCAGAAGAAGGCGAGGGGGACCGGTCGGATTGGATGTGGGCCGTCGCGGCTTTTTCGATTTGGCTTCCCGGGGCGCGCATCGTCGCGCGCTTGTGCATGCTCATCGAACTGCCCTCCATTCTGATGTATTTCTTCGTGGGGGCTTGGACGGCGGCTTTCGGGGTCGTGAGTTGGCGGCTCTGGAAGGAGCGCGCGTATTTCGACTCGACGGCTCTTGCGGACTCGCGCAATGCGAAGATCGCCGCTGTGTGGCGGTTCGCGGGGTCGCTGCTGCTGATTTTGTGGCTCGGAGAGGACCTCAACTCAGCGCGCACGGAGGGGATGTTCTCCGTCTTGATTGACCTGCCTACGCGGGCGCTGTTTGCGCTCGCGTTTTTAACGGCGCGGCTTAAAGTTTAGCGCGAGCATCTCGCGCGGCGCTGGCCACGCTCAAAATCCCACCTTATCCTCGATCTAACGGCACGGTATAAAACGCAGGGCGGCTGTGTCGGTTATTTAGAAACATAACGTGCCACTACAAACGCACCGATTGAGAACACTGCAAGAAGGCCATAGAAGTTTCTGAAATGCCCGTGGTCTGGGTCGGGGAGAATGCTGAATACTCGATAGACTGAGGGATAGCGGAGTTTTCGGCCAAAGCCATGCCTGTAGCCCGCGAGCAGGTTGGCATTCGAAGGATCAGCCAGGTATTTATCAATACGTTTCGATATGTCGGTGGTATGTTCTATGGCCGTGTCCTGGAAAGACTTGTAAATCAGTTCCAGATAGAGGAAGGCAAGCAGCAGCACAAGGTTGGCTAGAGCAAAAGAGTCATGATCTTGTGCGACAGCGAAGGCGATTACAGCTGAAGAGGTGAGAAGGGCCCAGTTCTTGATCTTGAATATGTGGTCATCGCACTTGTCGATAAAGCCAAGGGTTTGCGCGAAATCCTCTCGGAGAATATCGATTGGTTTCATAGGTTGCCTAGCTCGATGCTAGAGCGACAGTTTGGCGATACTCCTTTGCTTCGGCGATAAGCGTAAGCTCCAACTCAGACCCATGATGTCGCCGACATTCTTCCGCGATTTCCTCGAGGCTGACCTTAAAGAATTCTTTACGCTCATTAACCTTATTGATTCGGTGATTGATAAACGCCATATGAAGCTTTCGTTCCAACGCAGGCGCATCATCCGATTTCACTAGGGCGTGGACATCGAAATCAAACGGAACAGATGCGTCGCTCAACTCCCAGATTCTGTCCATCGGATCCCAGCGCCGAGTCATCCCAATCTTAAAGACGTTTTCTCCGAACGAGCCGATGTTGGAGATGATGTAAACATGACCCATGCGTGTCTGCTCGGCAAGAGATTTGGCCCGAGCCTTCTTCTCATTCGCGGCCTGGAGTAGCGCCTCGAGCTCGGCGACTTTGGTCGCGTGCGCCTCCCGTTCGGCGCCGGATTTCTCCTCGAGCTCCTCCTTGGCTTTTACCAGCGCTTTGGCAAACCGCTCTTCTTCGCGCCTGGCGTCCACTTCCGCACGCTCCGCTTCGCGGCGGGCCTTTTCCTCTTCGCGTATCTGCTCGCGAAGCATGCGCTGCTCTTCCTTTTCCTTCTCGCGCTGTTCCTCGTATTCGTATGCGAGGTAGAGTTCCTCCAGCTTCAACTTAAAGAAAGGTTCCACAATTTTACAGCGATTGGGCTCAAGAAGACGGTCCACGTTCTCCCGTATTTTCGCCATCTTCAGCTCTGAGCGGTCGATGTTATCGAAACGAACGGAGAATATCTCGTTGTCGCATTGGACGTTGAAGGCGGCAAGGCCGAGTTTAATGGTTCGATCTGTCATCTTCTTTCCTTCGGCCCTAGAGTTTCCAACGCTCCACTCCGTGCTACAGATAATGGCCGTCTTCTCCTTGATCATCCTTTTCTGACGATCTCTGATTTCTTCAAGACGTTCGGCATATTGTTTGGCGTCGGCGAATGCATATCGCGGCTTGTAGAAGCCGGCCGACAACAAATCGTGATCGTCCGTGAGGATGGCGATGTCCGAAGCTAACTTTGCAAGCTGGGCCTGGCTCTCGGCAAGGCTCTTTAAGATCTCTTGTTCCCTAGACTGCGCGATTGAAACCGCCTTTTGCCGGGTGACGAGTTCCATGTCGATATTTATGAGCGGCTTATATTGCTCAAGCTGGCTGCGCGCTTCGCGATACCATGTTCCAAGAACGCCTGCGCATAGTGAAAAAAATACCGCGAGTGCCCACCCCGTTAGATTCGCGCCGGCACTGCTATCCTTTGGCTGTGCAATAGGCGGTAACTGCGTGGGGGGGACCGCGGCCTTCTTCCCATCAGCTATGATGGGTTTCGCCGACACAGGAGCGCTTTCAAGGTGGGTTCCTGGCGGCAAGGGAATTCTATTCCCATCTATGGTGCCGCCATAGAAGAAATAGATGCGCTCGTTAGTGCCGACCATGTCGGCAACGAGATATGTGCCCTCTTCATTCGAGAGAATGCCTGCAATTTTCGCCTTCTTGCCGAAGGTCTGCTCCGGGGCAAGGGGATCGCCTTCGGAACTGAAGGCGGAGGGCTTTCGTAGCGGTGGTTGATTCGTGAGAGATTTTGCGTCGAAAACAAGAATGCGCCCCGAAGAGGGAGTATTTTTAATTGCCTGCTGAGCCGAGCTTTGGAGCGGGGCTCCGGACAGAAATACGAATACGCTTGCAGCAATCAGAAGTAGTCTCATAAGTTATTCCCCGTCAAACCCACCGGCGTCAGCCCGCCATATTTTCGTTTTCACGCCGTTCCGTTTAAAATACGCAATAGCGCTCAATTGGGATTCGCTCAGCTTGATCCGTGAGTGCGCCTTCACCTCAACAAAGAACTGATCGCGCTTTCGTTTTTCGCGAATTACATAATAATCCGCCATGCCCGAAATCTCCCCGTAAATTCCAAACCCGTGTTTCCGCGTATAGCGCTGTATGGCGGCCAGTGTCGGCTTCGAGATATGCGAGACGCCTACACCAAATATTTTCCAGAACCCCTTGTCCGGGGTCCGAGGTTGCTTCCGGAAGTGCGCGGGCAGATATTTTGTTTTCAAATACAGATAGCCCCGCTTGAAGCACCAAGAGCGGAAATCCTTCTCGCTTAATCTGCCATTGTTGTTGGCAGCTTTGCCGCGACTGTGATTCTGCAGATATTCAAAATCGGGCTCCCGAGCGGACACCTCATATCCGTGTTCCGAATCGGATACTCGCTCAATCCATATCCCAAGCATGGAGAGCATGCCAGTGACTTCATCGGGTACTTCAATTGAGTCCGGCATCATTACGGATATCAGATCGCGTGAGGTACCCTTGCGGAGCTCAAGGCGCCGCGTCAGTTCTTCTTCCTGAGTATCTTCTCGGGGCACCAAGGAAATCCCATGATCGTGAAGCATCCTTTGAATTTCCCAGGCGGTCATTCGTTTTGGCTTCGCTTTCATGGAATCGGGATATCTAGCGCAGGCGATCCGCTGCCCCCGCTTAAATTACCCACCCAATAAGGCGACGGTCAGCAGAATGGTTAACCATTCTTGGCCTCGCTGTGAAATCCGTCTCTTACCCACAGGAATGCTTCTCGGCCTACGACGAGAACAATCGCACTCATTACGGTGATCGTCAAACCAAACCAAATGGACTCTAGAAAGGACTCTCTCTGCGAATGATGGTGCAGCCCTCCAATTACTCCGATAACGGGAGCTGATACCACAATGAGGCGTCGCCAACCTAGATGTGGATAATCAAGAATCCAAAGAATTAGCAGACACGGAACACCAACGATCATCCCACCCAGGAGGAAAGCCAGAAGAGGGGCAAGAATAGTTTCTGCTGATTCATTGGCAAACCAGCTAAATAGAGAAACTGGGGGCGTGATTTCACAGAATTTAGCAGAGAGGACGGATTGTTCTAAGCCGGCCAGAGACGGTACTGCTAGACCTTCCACGACTCGTGGGTATTTAAGGGGCTTTCCAATCAGGTTTTGAATGCTTTCTACGCACTGTCGGGACTTGCTTACGCGCGCAAGGCATTCGCTTTCGAAATAGGCGCTTTTGCAAATATAATCCCCGCCGTTCATATCTGTGTATTTCGAGCGCACCTGCTCTTCCATGCTTGATGAACGGATATCTTGCATCGCCTTGTTGACTACAAAAGCAGTGCCGTACAACAAGCCGATGCTACCGCCTATCAGCGCGGCCCGAGCACTACGAGAAAGATTTAATTTCGATGGGTATCTCATGTAGGTATGGCTAGCGATGAGGATGATCAGCGGCGGCTACGGGTCTATTCCTCACCGAGCCGCCGGCTGGCCAATCCAATGGTTCGACACCCCCCGCCCACAATTTCGACAACTCTTAACTTATGGTATGGCAGCGAGAAAATCGATGCTAAATCGCTCGGCCTCACTTAAGTTGGAACGTACAACTGGCCAAGCATTGCTGATGTCACGAAGACAGTTCCGGTAGTCAGATACGGATTTACGGATTCTATTTTTTTTGGGCTGCAAGCTAAGGCGAGCCTCCGGATCTGAAAAACACTCTGTGTTTCCAGATGCGACGGCGCTATCTGATGGAAATAATGCCGTTAATACCCAAGTTTCAGAATTTTTCGATGGTGTGCAAAGAACGGTTTTAGGTGGCAAATCGGTTTCACCACCCCATCGGAGAAGAATTTCACGGAGTTTGTTCGTTGATGCGGATGCGGGTGGACAGGGCCGATCACAGGGGAGGTCGTTTGCCGTGTCTATAATGCCGTAATCAGCATATTGTTTGTTGGCCACATCCCCATCGAGATGCAATATGAGCAGATCGAAAGTGTCAAAAAGCGGGTCACTACGAAGCGAGCCCCCTGCGCGACTAATAGATTGGGCGCACCAATGGTAAACGCCACCCCAGCCTGTTCCCAGCGATCCAAAGGCAAGTGAATCCTCAGGTTGGAGCTGTTGGAGGATAAAGTGCCGGTCACCCAACAGCTTGGTGATGGCTGCTTCAATTACGACCCTATCCGTGGGGCCTTCTCCCACGAGCGCAATTCTTAGCGGCTCAGAGGGTAGTGGAGACGCCACCAATTAATCCATTCATCCAGAGACGGGATAAAGTCCATCCTTGGGCGGCCTTAGCGAGCAGCTTTTCACTCAATATAATTCGGCGCGCTACCGTGTGCCCGAGATTGTCGCGATCAACAGAAAAGAGTCGGACTCGGTCGTCTTTTAGAGGAAGGCCATCAAGCACTGCCGCGTTGTGTGCAGTTAGAATAACCTGCCGACTTGTTTGGGAATCTAAAATCCAACTACAAAAAGCCTGCGTGAGCCGCTTCGCGAGACGGGGATTTATTGCTTGATCAAGATTGTCTACGGCAAAGAAGCTTGGGGATTTCGGGTGGAGGGCGATGACCGCCGCAAAAAGAACGTATAGTGCGCCCTCACTTGCGTCGTATCCGGTGAGAATGTTGCGCTTGTCTGCCATATATCGATCCGTAAAGCGCACCACATACTTTGATGCCGCAGCAGACGGTGACAGCGGCATCGCACTGGAAGGCCCTGAGCCAAATGTTTTCGCCCAATCAATAAGGGGCAGAATCTCTGCGACCTTGTCGTTTAGCCAAGCGTGGCCTTCTTTCCTGCGCGATTGCAGTAGTTCTAAGACAGCTTCGGGAAGGCGACCGCCGGAAAGGCCGACGGGTTCGCGCTGCTGTTGATCAGGTGCAAGTCCGCGGAGTGTTGCAGTGTTGGCAGAGTAAATACAGTAGTTGCGGAGGCCGTCCAACAGATCGAGAGCTGAGTCCCCAGGTTTAAGTTCGACGGACTTAAGTGCCGCATAACCCTGTTCAGGGTTTAATCCTTTTCCGGGACCAAGCTCCTGCTTCTTGAATGGTGAACGCCCGACGATTTTTCCCGTTGGACCTTCGAAATTCTCGGACATGTAACGCCATGCCGGTTTAGGATCGTTCAACGGATTGAATAAAGCAACTTCGTACGCTGCGTCTTCCTTCCGCGCTCCGAAAAAAATATGGGGACGTCTTTCGTGAGGTTTGTGTGGGAATGCTGATTTGTAGAGCTTGGGCACGCCGGGGCGGACACCGCGCCTTAGCAGCGATTCATCATCGACGCGGCCGAAAGCTGCTGCGCCCAGGACGCCGATTGCTTCTAAAAGGTTGCTCTTGCCACTTCCGTTGGCCCCAATGAAAACATTAACTTGGCCTAGTTCAAGTTCGACATTTTCGAGAGATTTAAAAGATGCGATCTGTAGGTGGGTAATCATGGCAGGGCCCCACCTATTCCGCAGCGGTCATTGGAAGGGTGAAGAATGACAAATTGTAGATAATCTGGTCGCACAATCAACGCCAGCTTGGTTCTGGGCGCCCCATTCTGTCGTTAATCCGTTTGCCGCTCATGACGTCTCCCCTGACGTCACCCCGTATAATCAGGCCAGTTTGAACTGAGGTTCCAGGATCGCATGACGACGCCTGTCACCGTGATAGACCGCACCTCGCCAAGCCCACTTCGACCCCTCGTGACAGCTCCCCGCAAGAAAACCCCACCCTTCAACCCTTAAACTCCGGCACCGGACATGAGGCCCAGGCGGCCCTAACTTCAGGCCCATACCTACCTAGGCCGACTGCCTTTCCACTCCAACCCCATAGGCCCACGACCATCCTTATATAGGTCTGCCATAATCCAATTGATGTTATTGATTTGGATCAACAAATGAGGCGCTTCCCCCTGAGCCGCGCGCTGTCGGCCCTCCTCTCGCTGCTCATCGTCGCGAGCGCCCCGGGCTACCCCGCGTACAACGCCGCCGCCCAGTCCATCGGAGCCGGCGCGTCTGCTGAAGCCGGCGCCGCAGGACGCGTCGTCCCCGCGATCAACGCCGCGACCCTGAATTCCCCGATTCCCTCTCTGAATCCGTCGGTGCTGGCCGGTCCCGCGCTGACTTTGTCCGCGCCCGCGATCACGCCCGAGGCAAGGGCCATTCCCGTCGGAGCGCTCTCCGTCGCCGTGCCTGCCGCCGTCGGCGCCCAGGCCGCCGTAGCTCAGCCCGCGGCCGCCGCCGCGAAGGCCGCCGAAGCGATGCCCACCGCTCTGACCGCTGCGATGCCCGCCGCGAGCGCCCCCGAGAAGATGGCGCAGACCGGCGCGATGTTCGACGGCTCCAGCGCCAAGAAGGTTGCGGAGCTCGAGACGCCCGTGTTCGGCGGCATCGGCCGCGCGCTGAAGAAGGGACTCGCGATTTTGACGTTGTCCGCCGGCATGATGCTCTCGCAGAACGCCGCGCAGGCCCAGACCGTGCCTCACCAGGGCCCGCCGCCCGTCGCCCAGCAGGCTCCGCTCAAGAAGGGCGGACAGAATATCCCCGAGGCGCTGAAGAAGCAGATTGAGGAGGCCATCAAGCAGGCCCAGGCTGCCCAGCAGGCGCAGAACGGCGCCCAGGTCGCGCCGCCCCCGGCCAACCCGGCGGCGAGCGACACCGTCGAGGCCCGCGTCGAGCTGCCCCGGCCGATTCAGGCGGAAGCGAGCATCGACCGCCAGGGCGTGACCGTCGGCGAGCGCGTCCACCTGACCTTCACGATCAAGAACACGTCCGACAAGCCCATCACGCTGACGAATCTGCGCCAAGGCCTGCAGGGTTCCGTGCCCGCCGACCTCGAGATCCAAGGTAAAGAGGCGGAACAGCCCATCACCTTGGCTCCCGGCGAGTCCAAGACCGTCACCTACGAAGCGATCCCCTTCGGCACCGGGACCTTGACCCTTGACGGCGGCATCGCCGTCGTGACCGTCGGCGAGATCGCGCAGTACCCCGAAGGCATCGAGATCGTTTTGCCCAAGACGACGCTCGAGGTCAAGCCGACGTTGACCGCCGACTGGAAGAAGAAGGGCCTGCGCGACATCGTCGGCGTGCAGCGCGGCAACGGCCCGAACTGGATGTGGCTCGCCGCGATCCCGCTCGGATTGCTCTTGCTCGTCGGCGTGAAGCGCCTGGTCGCGATGCGCAAGCTGTACCCCAAGCTCGACGCCAACCGCATCTCCTTGCTCGCCTCCACCGAGGCCGAGATCGAGCGCCTGAAGGCGGAATCCGAAAATCTCGACACGAAGTCTTTCTACGCCCGCTACCAGGACCTCGTCACCGGCTTCATGGTGGATTTCGCCGGCATGCCCAAGGCCGCCCGCGACGCCCGCACGTTCCACAAGGATTTGGCCAAGTCTTTCTACGCCGACGGCCAGTCCGAAGTGGCCGCGCGCTTGGCCGCCCAGGCCGAGGTCGCGCGATTCTCCGGTAACGAGAAGGACGTCACCGAGCGCGGCCGCATGCTCGCGCGCTTGGAGGCGCTCGTGGAGAGCGTGGCCGGCAAGGCCGGCAAGGAAGAGGCCAAGCCCAAGAACGGCGGACTCAACGGGCTCATGCCGCTGGCCTTGCTCCCCGGAGCCGCCGGTTTGACCTTCGGCAGCCCCTGGGTTTTGGCCCTGCTGATCCCGTACGCGGCCTACGTGCTGTGGACGTGGCGCGCGTCGAAGGCCAAGACCGAGCGCTTCGCCTTGTCGTCGGCCGCGCAGACGCCCGCCAAGCGCACGTTGCGCGAGCGCTTCGCGGGCCTGCCCCGCGTCCTGCGCCTGGCCGCCGTCGGCCTGATCCTGGTCGCGCTCGCGCGCCCCATGATCGGCACTCAGCGCTCGGAAACTTTTATTCCGTCGACCGACACCATGGTCTCGATCGATTTGTCCGGCTCGATGAGCGGCGCCAAGCTCGAGGGCGTGCGCGAGGCCGTGAAGGGCTACGTCGAGGAGCAGCGAAGAGGCACCGAGAACCGCGTCGGCATGGTGACCTTCTCGGACAACTCGTACTTAGACGTGAAGCTGACGACCGACTACGACGCCCTGATCTCTCACTTAAAGGAGCTCCAGACCACCGGCTCGACCGCGATCGGCAAGTCCATGCTGACGGCGATCGCCCACTTCTTGGAGCTGAACGCCCTTGATCTCGACGGCAAGGCCGACCCGCGCGCACTCGAGGTCCAGAAGCTGCTGCGCGACCAGGGCCTGTCCGCGGCTCTGGCCTACGCCAAGCAGTACCCGGACCTGATGGCGAAGATCCTGCAGCCCGAGCGGGCCAAGATCGTCGTGATTTTCACGGACGGAGATTCGAACGCCGGCATCAAGCCCGAGGAAGCCGCCGATATCGCCGCCCAGCTCGGCGTGAAGGTGTACGGCGTGGGTATCGCGGGCCCCAACGAAGGATTTAACGAAGCGACGTTGCGCACCGTGGCCGAGAAGACCGGAGCCAAGTTCTACCGCGCCGGCGACGCCGACGGCATGCGCTCGGTTTTGCTCGAGATCTCGCGCCTGGAAAAGAGCCCGGCCAAGATCGTGTCGAGCGTGTCGATCAAGGATTACACCAGCCTGCTCGCGCTCCTCGCGTTCCTGATGCTCGGCGGCGAACTGCTGCTCGCGAACACCCGCCTGCGCACGTTGTACGGGATGGCCTTGGTCATGGGCCTCAGCGGAACGCAGGTGCCGATGATGGAGATTCTCGGCACCCGGAACCCCGTCGCGATCGAGATGACGGCCCAGGTCAACGACCCGCGCCCGACGACGGGCTCGCCGACGGAGAAGGTGCCCGAGGAAGTCATCGAGGGAAACAAGCTTTACAATCAGGGCCGTTTCGCCGAGGCGCTCAAGAAGTACGGCGAGGCGATCGAGCGGCATCCCGACGTTCCCGAGATTTACTTCAACATGGCCGACTCGTATCTCCGGCTGGGAGAGACGGCGAAGGCCGAGGCCGCGTGGCAGAAGTACCTGTCGCTGACGCAGGATGCGAAGAAGCAGTCCCAGACCATTTTCAACCTCGGCAACTCCGCCTTGGCCGCCGGCGACGCGGAGAAGGCCGTCGAACTCTACAAGGAGGCCCTGCGCCGCGACGCGTCCAACATGGACGCGAAGTGGAACCTCGAGGCGCTCAAGCAGGCGCAGAAGGAGCAGGAGCAGAAGGAAGGCAAGCAGGGCAAGGATTCGAAGAAGGGCCAGCCCGGCAAGCAGAAGGGCAAGCCGGGCGACGGCAAGCCCGGCGACGGCAAGCCCGGCGACGGCAAACCGGGCGACGGCAAACCCGGCGACGGGAAGCCCGGCGACGGCAAGCCCGGCGACGGTAAACCGGGCGACGGCAAACCCAAGCCCGGCGAAGTGAAGCCCAATCCCGATAAAGGGGCGGACAAGCTCGGCGAGGCGCTGGGCGAGCAGGAAGGCAAGGAGAAGGGCGAGGCGCGCAAGGGCATCACGCGCAAGGGCTCCGGGGTCTGGGGCATGGCGGCGCTGCCGCTGGCGATGGCGGGTCACGGCCTGGTGTTCTCTTCGACGGCGTTCCTGTGGGCCGTCGGCATCGGTCTCCCGGTTTTGGCGCTGCTGCTCGCGTACGGTTTGAAGAAGCGCATGGACGCCGCGAAGAAACTTTCTCCCGGCACCGCGCCCAAGACGTTCAAGTCCTGGTGGGGGGCGCGCCGCTTCCTGGGTAAGTCCGCGATCGCCTTGGCCGCGGCCGGCCTGTTGGGCCTCGCCGCCGGCGACCCGCGCGGCGGGATGACCGACGAGCGCGTCAACTTCGGCGGCAAGGACATCGTCGTCACGGTGGACGGCTCCCACTCCATGGTGTACGCCGAGGACGGGCGAATGGAGCGCACGCAGAAGGAGCTGAATGATTTCATCACGCGCCTGCAGGGCACCGACCGCGTCGGCCTGATCGTTTTCGCCGGCCAGTCTCGCACCGCGTCGCCGATTTCGATCGACTACGGCAACTTCGAATTTAAAATCAATCGGCTTGATGTGGAAGCGCGCGGACTTAATGAAGGCTCCGACCTCGCCTCGGCGATCAAGTTCTCGGCGAACCATTTCGAAACCGCGAAGAAGCTCGGGGACCGTCAGCGCATTTTGATCGTCATCTCCGACGGCGACGTGGACGATAAGGAGCTCGCCGCCGCGATCGCCGCCGCCGCCGAGCACCGGGTGACCGTGTACGCCATCGGCGTGGGCAAGCCCGAGGGCACCAAGATCAAGGTGCCCACCGCCGACGGGACCGGCACCGAGTACATCATCGACAGCAAGACCGGCGCTCCCGCGATCACGCGCTTGAACGAGGCGCCCCTGCGCCAGCTGGCCGAGCGCACCGGCGGCGCCTACTTCCGCGCCGACGGCAAGACCTCGATCGACAACATTTTGGGCGAAGTGTCCCGCCTCGAGAAGGGCCACAAGGGCGACTCGATCAAGTCGCCGCGCCCGGTCGGCGTGTGGCTCCTCTGGCCCGCATTGGCGCTGCTCCTGCTCGATCTGCTCCTGCCCGGCCGTTCTTTGCTCAAGCGCGCGTCGGCGTCCGTGAAGCCCGAGGCGAAGGACAAGCCCAAGACGACAGGCAAGGGCGGGGCCCTGATGGGCATGGCGTTGATTCCGCTCGGCGCCTGGCCGCAGATTCTGCCCTTCGTTCTGCTCGCGACCGCCGTCGCGGGCTACCTCGCCGCCGACTCGTGGACCGGCGGGGCCGTCACCCGGCGCATCCGCGAGACCTGGCAGAACTGGCACGGCGCGGTCGAGAAGGGCGTTTCGAAGGACCTGATTCATCTTTACGATCTGCGCGAGGCCGACGAGCGCCGTCTCGCTCACTTCGTCAAAGGCTGGCAGGAGAGCAAGGAGTCGCTGCGCGACACCTTGATCACGGTCGCCGCGCACGACGAGGCGCTGTGGCGCGAGAAGCTCACCGCCGTGTACCTCTCCGGCGCCGCGCCCGAGACGCTCGAGAAGATCCTCAGCGCTCTGCGCCGCACGAGCAAGACGCGCCTGGAGCCGCTCAAGCCGATCACCGACCGGATCGCCGCTCGCAAGGCCGACATCTCTTGGATGGACCACAGCGTCGCGCGCGAGCGCGTCGCCGCGCTCGAGGCCGCCGCCGCCGGGCAACCCCTCGCTTTCGAAGCGGGCGCGTGGGTGGCGCCCAAACCCCTCGGTCTCTGGGCGCGGGTCAAGCGCGGCGGCACGGTCGCGATTCTCTCCTTAATGATCGGCCTCACCGCGGTGTCCTCCATCGGCACCGTCAAGTTCCAGGAGGAGCAGCGCGTCGCCGCCGAGATGTCGACGAAGCTGTTCTACTCCGAGGACCTGTTCATCTTCACCGACCGCTACGTGGACTCGCGCATTCCGGAACAAGTCCTCCCGGCCCTTAAACGTTGGACCGAGTCGCCCAAGACCGCGGGCTCGGATTTCGAGCGCGCGCTGACCATCCTCCGCGAGTCTCCCGATCCCAAGGCCGACAACATCCTCATCGCGATCTTCCGCCGCGCCGGCGTCCTGCCGCTGACCGGCAAGGGCGAGAGCATCATGCTCTTGACCCTGATCGAGCGCGACAACGACGCGGTGTGGGAGTCGATGGACCAGCTCATCGCGACGTCCCGCTCCGACGAGGCCTCGGCCCGCCTGCTCGTCAAGCTCGTGGTGCTCGGCGTCGAGTCCGGCAACGAGAAGGCGATCACCCAGATGTTCCGCGTGCTCAAGAGCCCGAACAAGCAGGTCCAGCAGGCGGCGGCCGGCATCCTGTACGCCCACCTGTCCCGCGACGACGGCAAAAAGTTCTACGACAACCTCCTCGTGGTCCAGGCCAAGCACGCCAACGATCCCATGCTCCAGCTGTGGACGGCGTCCTTCGCCTTCCGCCGCCTGGCCGAGCCGAACGTCACCGAGGCCGACCTGGTCAAGGCCAAGGCCTTCCTCGACGTCTCGCTCACCAACGCCCGGCGCCTGGACGGCGTGCGCGCCGCGATCTACGCGCAGACGCCGCCCGACCAGGAAGTCCAGGCGCCGCCGTCCATGGTCGCGATGCTCCTGAATATCGCCGACCGCATGCAGGGCGACGGCAACGCGCCCGCGCCGCTCTCCGGCGCGGCCCGCTATTTCGTGACCAAGGCAACGACCGCTCTGATCCAAGATGCGGAGAAGCTCATCCCCGGCCTGCACGAGCGCCTGATCAAGGACGGCGTCGTCCTGCCCGACACGCAGAACTCCTACGGCGGCTACGGCGACGAGTACGACGACTACCACGGCCACGGCGGCTGGTTCGGCGGACGCGGCGGCGGCTCGAGTGTCACTCAGAGCAATTACCGCGACGCGTACAAGCTCGCCCACCTCGAGGCGCTCGGCAAGGCCATCGCGGAGATGGGCGCGCCTTTGGCCGGTGAGCCGACCAAGGAGAACGCCGCCCTGCGCGAGCTGCTCGACCGCGTCGAGCCCACGCTCGAGAAGGCTTTCGAGACCGGCGTCAAGGCGGGCATGCTCCAAGGGGGCTCGGCCGGCGAGATCGCCGCGGAGCAGCTCCTGCCCGACCTGCGCGCCGGCGAGGCCGCGTTCACCAACCACGCTTTCCTGCGCGTCCTGCGCGAGAACGGCCTGGCGCCGTCCGTCGGCGACTACTCCGGCACGCTCGCCTACCCCGAATCGCTCAGCGCCGACCAGCTCGCCCAGCTGCACGGCCTCCTGGCCGGGATCGTGGCCTCGGGCAAGGGCTGGGACTATGAAGGTAAGCCCCGCGACCTGACCTGGTCCGAGAAGCTGTACCTGGTCAACATACTCGACAAGGTCCAGGCCGCGCGCCTCAAGAACTTCCCCGAGGCCCCGGCGCTGGCCACGGCGAACTTGGAGTCGCTGTCCTTGGCCAAGCTTTCCCTCGAGATCACCGCGCACCCCAAGGACGCCGAGTTCGCGCTCGCCGCCGAGAAGATCCTGATCGAGAAGCTCGCCAAGGGCCCGGTGGACGCCGCCGACGCGGGCCAGGTCATCACCCAGATTCTCGGCGTGGTCGCCGGCACCGAGCGCGAGGCCGCCGCCCTCGCCTCGCTCTCCGTCGCGCTCAAGGGCCCCAACGGCGCGGCCCTCGCCCCGGCGGCGCGCGCGCGGGCCAACGCCGGCATGATCAAGATCGCCGAAGCGGCGGAGAAGGCCTTCAGCGTCCAGAACCTGAAAGACGAGCTCGTCGCCGCGGGTGTGCGAGAAGGCACCTACGGCTGGCGCTCGGACCTCAAGCTGCGCCACTACCGCGCCACGGCGGAGGCGATCACGACCGCCGCCGACAAGGCCAAGGCCGGCGGCCCGCTCAAGCCCGAGCAGACGGCGGCGCTCGGCTCCGTCAAGACCTTGGCCGGGCTCGAGAGCCTCGCCGCCGCCGCGGGCGCTCCCTCGGGCGACTCGCCGGCGGAGATCGCCGCCGACAAGATCAACGGGACCTTGCTCGAGGGCTACCGCCTGTTCTCCGGCGCTTCGTTCAACGAAGCCCTGCGCGCCTCCAACCTGATGCCCGGCAAGGGCAACACGATGGCCGACTATCAGCAGAGCTACACCTTGGCCGAAGCGCAGGCCATCCGCGCCTGGCTCAAGGCGATCGTCCTGTCCGGCCAGGGCTGGGACGGCAACGCCGCCCGCAAGCCGCTGACTTGGGATGAGAAGATTTATCTCGCCAAGGCCCTCGACCGCGTCGACGCGGCCATCGCCAAGCTCGGCGGCCCGGCGGCCACGGTCTCCGCGTCCTTGCTCGATTCCGTGCTCCGCCCCGGCGAGGAAAACCTGGCCATGGCGCGCCTGGCGTTCGCCGTCGAGGCGCGCCCGCGCGACCACGCCTTCGCGCTGTCCGCCCAGGAGACCTTGATCAAGCTCGCCGCCCGCGGCGTGGACACGGCCAACGCCGGCGGCGTCCTCATCCGCGTGCGCGACGTCCTGCGCGGCTCTTCCGATGAGGCCAAGGCGACCGCCGCGCTCGCCGACGCGCTCAAGACCACGCCTTCGCTCAAGGACGCCGCCAAGAAGGAAGCCGACCTCACCATCCTCGCGCTCGCCGAGCAGGGCGAAGCGGCCTTCGGCGACTCCTTCAAGAAGGCGATCACGCGCTCCGGCCTGCGCGAGAGCGAGTACGCCTGGCGCTCCGAGTTCAAGCTGCGCCACTACGCGGCGCTGCTCAAGGCCGTCAACGCCGCCGCCGCGAAGGCCCAGGCGAGCGGCAAGCCGCTCAACGCCGCTCAGAAAGCCGCCGTCGCCCGCGCGCGCTCCGTCCTGCCGGCCCTCGAGACGATGGGTGTCGCCGCGGGCGTCACGCCGGGCGACTCGCCCGCCGACGCCGCCGCCGAGATCCTCAATCCCGCCCTCCAGGCCGGCTACGCGAAGTTCCCGGGCTCGGTGTTCAACGATAAGCTCAAGGAAAAGGGCTTCATGGACCAAAACGCCGGCACCTCGGTCGGCGACCATCAGCAGGCCTACACCCGCGTCGAAGTCGCCGCCATCCGCGCCTGGCTGAAGGCCACGCTCGACTCCGGTCAGGGCTGGGAGAGCGACGGCACGGCGAAAGCTCTCGAGGACGACGAGAAGGAAATCCTCCGCGACGCCATCGCCGCCGCCGACGAGGCCCTCGCCGGCTTCGACGCGCCCAAGAAGCTCCACGGCTTCGCCCCGCTCATGCTGACCGCCGCGCTTCCCGCGCTCGCGCCGTGGATGCTCTTCACCGTCCTCGGCCTGGCTTCGGCCTACCTGATCTGGAAGCTGCTCGCGTCCAAAGAAGACGTTTCTTCCGAGCCCGAAGCCCGCGAGGCGATCCCGGGCGTCATCCTCTCTCGCCACCGCCGCATCGAGCTCGTCGCCCGCCGCATGGCCACCGCCGTCAACGGCGGCGCTTTCCGCTCCCGCTTCATCGGCGCGGGGGGAACGGACTTCGCCGAGGCCCGGCCCTACGCCGGCGAGGACCGCCGCGACGTCGACTGGAAGACCAGCGCGAAGAAGGACGAGCTCTTCGTCAAGAAATTCGAGCTCGAGCGCGACATGCCGCTCATGCTCGTCATCGACGTCTCCCGCTCCGGCCGCTTCGGCACGCGCGGCGCGGACAAGCGCACCGCCATCGAGGACGCCGCCGCGGTGCTCGCCCTGGCCGCCGCCCACTCCACCATCCGCGTCGGCGCCGTCTTCATCTCCGACCGCGTCGAGCAGGTCTTCCCCGCGCGCGGCGGCTCGCGCCACGCCATGACCATCATCGACGCCATGCTCAAGGCCGAGCCTTCGGGCACGTCCACCGACCTCAAGCCCGGCCTGATGACCGCGGGCAAGCTGCTCGGCGCGCGCTCCATGGTCGCGGTGCTCTCCGACTTCATCGCTCCCGACTTCAAGGACGCGCTCGGCTCGCTCGCCGCGCGCCACGACGTGCGCGCCATCCGCGTGACCGACCCCGCCGAGCTGAGCCCGCTGCCCGACGTGGGCCTTCTGCCCGTCGTCGACGCCGAGACCGGCGTGACGCGCATGCTCGACACCTCGTCGCGCGCCGGCCGCGCCGAGGCCGCCTCGAACGTCTCGCGCCGCGAGGCCGCCGTCGAAGCCGCTTTTGAAGCCTCTCACATCACGCCGATTTCGATTTCCACCGAGGGAGACCCGCTCGAGACTCTCGAGCAGAGCTTCCATCCCAAAGCCAAGCAGCCGTTCAAGCCCTAAGGAGCGTTATGAAGAATGTCCCCTGCCTCTCGAAGCTCGCGAAACTCGGTCTGGCCGCCACGATGGCGTTCACGCCCCTCGCGTCCTCAGCGCAGACCGTCACCGGCCGCGTCGCGGTCCCCGGCGGCTCCGCCGCGATCGTCCCGACGATCGGCTCAGGCCTCGGCGCCCCGCTCGCGGCTCCCGCGTTCGGCCCCGCGGCCCTGTCCCTGACTCCCGCGCTTGCTCCGAGCGCGCTCGTCGCGACCCCGGCTCCCGCGCTGCGCGCGGAAGCTTTTTCCGCTATATCGCGCATGGTCGCCGTCAACGCGGCCGTGGCCGCTCTGCCCGACTTCGGCAAAGCCTCCGCCGCCGACTCGCGCGGCGCGGGCACCGCGCTCGAACTCGCGCTGACCGGCGAGCGGTCCGCGGCCTCCGTCGCCGAGGCTCCGTCCGCTCTCGCCTCCGGCGCTTCCGCCGAAACGGCGCAGGCCGTCACCGAGAAGGCCGCGATCATCGCCAAGATCCGCGCCGAGATCGCCAAGGTCATCGTCGGCCAGGAAGAGATGATCGGCTCCATCATTAACGCGATGATCGCCTCCGAGCACGTTCTTCTTGAAGGCGTCCCCGGCGTCGCCAAGACGCAGACGGTCAAGGCCTTCTCCGACGCGGTCGAGGGCCAGTTCCAGCGCGTGCAGGGCACGCCCGACAAGCTGCCGAGCGACCTTCTGGGCGCCGAGATCCTCCAAGAAGATCCCGCCACCGGCCAGAAAGCCATCAAGTTGGAGAAAGGCCCTGTCTTCACGAATATATTGCTTGTCGACGAAATCAACCGCATGATGCCGAAGACCCAGGCCGCGCTCCTCGAGGCGATGGCCGAAGGCCGCAGCACCATCGGGCGCAACACGCTCGAGCTGCCCAAGCCCTTCATGGTCCTCGCCACGCAGAACCCCATTGAGCAGGAAGGCGTTTACCGCCTCCCCGAAGCGCAGCAGGACCGCTTCATGTTCAAAGTTTTGGTCCCCCGCCCGGCCATGAGCGAGCTTAAAACGATCATGAACCGCTTCAGCACGAAAGACAACCAACCGAAGGCGGGGAAAATCACCTCACTCGACGAAATGGTCGAGATGCGCAAGGTCGCCGAGCAGGTTTACGTCGATGAGTCCGTGCAGGACTACATCCTCAACCTCGTCGAGGCGACCCACAACCCGACGCAGTACGGCGTCGCCGCCAAGGACGTCATCACCGACGGCGCCTCCCCGCGCGCGGCGATCTTCCTGCTCAAGTCCGCGAAGATCAACGCGCTCATGGAAGGCCGCGCGTGGGTCGGTCCCGAAGACGTCCGCGCGGTCGCCAAGCGCGTGCTGCGCCACCGCATCGTGCTCAGCTTCCAGGCGAACAACATGACCACGGACATGGTCATCGACAGCATCTTGGCGAAGGTTCCGGTGCCTCGCCCCCGTGTTCCGACGGCCGCTCGTTTGGTCAAGCCGTAAACATTACGACACCATGATAGTCGGATACGCGCCGGCGATGCTCGCCTGGATCGCCGGCGCGGCTTTTTCGCAGGTGACGTCTTTCCGGGCCGCGCCTTCCGCGCCGGCCGTCGTGCCTTCCGCGATAGCGCCGCTGATGTCGGCGCCTTCTCTCGAATTCTCGCCGCTGACGCCCGCGGCGCTGAGCGTGCGGGTGTTGGGCGTTCCCGCTCCGGACGTCACGCCCGCCCACATCGAGGCGGCCAAAGCCCTCGTCGCCGCGACCGGCCTGGCCCACGCCGTCGCTCCCGGCGGCGCGGCGACGCCGATTCCCGCGAAGCTCGAACTGTGGGACGGCCGGGCGCCGCACGCCTCGATCGAAGAAGCCGTCGGCCGCGGAAATCTCGTCGTGGCTCCGGCCCCGCCTCAGCGGCCGGGCGTCCTGGGCGTTCTGCAGAAGCACGCCCGGCCTTGGCGCACGGACGAGCAGCTCGCCAAGCTCGCGGCCAAGCCGGCGGGGTCCACGGTCAAATTCGCGGTGATCGGCGACGCCGAGCCCGGCCGCTTTTGGATCTCGCGCAAGCTTTTCAATGAGCCGGGCGTGTTCTGGCGCCTGCTCTCGCGGGCGAACGTCTCCTCGCCGGACTTCATCCTTCAGCTCGGCGACATGGTCAGTCGCGGCACCGTCCTCAACTTCTGGTCCTTCCTCCGCGAGCTCGTCGCGTCGGGCCTGCGTGCGCCGTATCTGACCGTCCTGGGCAACCACGACCGCTTCAAGCCGCACGGGGTCACCAACTCCGTCGTGTACCAGGCCACCTTCGGTTCGCCGAACTACGTCTTCGAACGCGGCGGCTGGCGGTTCGTCGTCGTGGATTCGAGCGCGGGGCGGATCACGAAGCCCCAGCTCGACTGGCTGTCCTCGGTCCTCGACGGTAAAACGCCGACCGTCGTCTTCACCCACATCCCGCCGGCGCCCCTCTCGGAGTGGACGGATTGGGGGCGCTTCAAGGGGGCGGGGGGCTTTAAAGAAGGAGCCGTCGAGTTCATGATGCTGATGTCCGCGCGAAAAGTTTCGCGCGTGTACATGGGCCACATCCACGGCCTGGGCGTGCTTGAGCGCGGCGGCGTGAAGTACGTGCTCACCGGCGGCGGCGGCTCGCCGCTGTTCCCGGGCCCGGTCAAGCGCAAGCTTCACCATTGGCTGTCGATCGAGGCCGGGCCGGACGGGCTTAGCGAGACCGTCCACGAAGCGGACGGCGCCTCTTACCCGCTTCACTGACGCGCCACGTTATCCACAAGCGCGCCTCCAAGTGTTGTCGACAACACTAAATCGTAAGCTTGTGGATAACATGGGAATCCTCCGCAAATGAAATCCCCTTCGACGCGCTGGGAAGCCGTCAAAGAACTCCGCTGGCGCGAGCGCCCCGGCGAAAAACCGCGGCTTCTAAGAAGCCGGAGCGTGAAAGTTTAAAGCCGCTTCGAAAGTAGATTCAGCATGAAGAAATGGCTGATCATCGAGCTCCTGTTCGTGGCGATCCTGGTCGCGCCCACGGCCTACCACGGCCGCGTGGCCGCGAACGAGACCGAAGACCTCAAAACCCAGCTCGGCTCGATCCGCGCGGCGATGTCGATCTACTACGGGGACATGGAGGGCAAATATCCCGACAAGCTCGAGCGGGTCATCGCCGATCCCAAGTACATGCCCCGTCCGCCGCGCGTCTTCGCCGTGTACGCGAACGTTCCGGGGCGCGGCGTCATGCGCGTGCACACGCGCGAGGACATGATGAAGATCCGCCACTTCGGCTCGGTGAAGTCGGCGGACGACCTGGGCGGCTGGGGCTACGTGAACGATCCGAAAAGCCCCGAGTACGGTCTGGTCTTCATCAACTGCACGCACCGCGAGGTCCGGCGGAAGATGGTCTGGAAAGATCTCTAGGCGGGGGACCCGCTTCCTATTTGGTTCTTTGCTTTAAAGCAAAGAACCAAAAAAGGTCAGGGTCTCCCCCGGCTCCCTGATTTATAATACAGGTCGATGACCTTCCGGGCCACTCTCCTCGCCGTTTTGCTGACGGCTGCCTGCTCGCCCGAACCCGTGGTGGTGACCATCGACCCGCGTTACGCCGGCATCTGGACGAGCCGCAACTCGGTCCACGGTCCGCTGAGCAAGGTCGTCATGGGGATGAACGGGCGGTATGAAGGGACCTGCGTGAAAATCAAGGACTGCAGGCAAGTCGGGCAATGGTTCGTGCGGGAGGGAGCGCTCGTTTGGATCTACGACTTCCAGCCGGGAAAAGAGGACATCAACCCCATCCTCGAGACCTCGGGCAGTCGCTTCGTGTTGCGGGAAGTCGACGGCTCGACGACGACGTTCACCCGCGTCGCCGGCTCATTGCGCAAATAGCTCGCGATACGCTTTGACGTCGAGCGAAAGCCCGGTCTCCCGCCCGAAATCCGCGACGGCTTTCTCGGAACGCGCTTGAAGCTTCCGGAGACGCTCGAGGCGCGACCGGCAGGAGCTCGATTCGTCCGAGATGGCCGTGCAGATCGTTTCGCCCCGGGTCACGAGATCGCCCAGCCCGCCCATTCTCAAGAGCACGACGTCCGCGACGACGGACGGATCGACCGGCTGGGAACCCGTCATCACCTCATGCAGGCGCCTCGCCGCCTCTATTTCAGCCGGCGTCATGGGCCGGCGCAAAGTCGCCGTCAAGGCGCCGTCGATCTCCGCGCCGATGCGCTGCGCGCGGGCGCTGCTCGTTGAAGACCGGCGCGGCGAACCCTCCGCCTTGCAGGCGTCGGCCCTCAAAGCGGTCATCGATTCGTCGCAGGCCTTCGTGTCGCCCATGAGCGCCCGGCACAAAGACGAGTTCTTGCACAGCCGCGGATCCGAGGCGGCGCGCGCTTTGCGGTAGCGGGAGGAGGCGATGCACAGCTGCTCCTCCATGAATTCGTAACCGGTCGAGCCGAAGGCCTCGCAGTCGTCGTTGACGCCCCAAAAGGCGTTGTTGTCCGTCACGCAGTCCTTCAGGTCGGGATGCCGGAACTGATCGGGATAGTCGCGCTGGAGAAGCTCGCATAAGGACGTGGGCGAGCCGTTTCGCAGCGAGCCGCAGATGACGCGCCGGTCGTTCTCGGTGAACTCGACCTTGAAATCCTCATGGTTACGGCAGATCTCCTCCAGATCCTTGCTCTTTGAGATGAGGGCGTGAGAGAGGCGCAGGTTCCAGTAGCCCCGCACGCAGTCGCTGTGCTTGAAGAAAATCGAGACCCGCGAATTGGGCCCCATCTCGTAGCAGACGGCGGGATCGACCGCCGCGACGGCTTTGCACATGTAATAGATGCGGGCGGGGCTCTTCACCGCGTCGAGCGGCCAGAGGTTCTGCGCGCAATAATCGCGGGAGCGCTCGGGCGCGACCCAATCGTCGTCCGCCCGGATCCCGAACGGTTTTCCGTCCGAGAGCGCCTTCAGCGAGCGCTCGAGCTCCGAGAACATCCGCTGCGCGCCGGATTCCATCTCGGCCGATCGCGCCTCGAGAGCGCCGATGTTCGCCGCCCGGGCCGAGCCCGGCAGAAGTAAAACGGCCGCGGCGAGCCAAGCCCGGTTATTCATCGGGCGGCAAACGGGGGGGCGCGACTGTGCCCACCGTCGAGGTGAAGGAATTCAGAAAGACTTCGAGATCGTCCTTGTCGGCCGCGCTGAGCTTCAGAGCGTGCATGTTGGCGTCCTCGTACCGGTGCTCGTCGCCGCCGCGAACATAAAATTCGATGACGTCCCTTAACGTGGCCAAGCTCCCGTCGTGCATGTAGGGCGCCGTCCGAGCTATGTTTCTTAAAGAAGGAGTCTTGAAGGCTTTCCAGTTGTCCTGCTTGGGATCGATCGCGTAGCGTCCGAGGTCGGGCGGCGTCCGCTCCTTCAATCCGACGTTGTGAAAATGGTTGCTCGAGAAATGGCAGGTCCGGCAGTTTCCCGGGCCCGAGAACACCAGCCAACCCCGCTTCGCCTGCGGACTGAGCCCCGCGCCGGTCTTGATGAACTTGTCGAAATCGCTGTCTTCCGACCGCGGGATCGCCAGGACGAATTCGGAAATGGCCTTGGCCGCCCGTCCGGCGGTGAGGGGCGCGTTTTTATCGAGCAGCGCGAACCGCTCACGGTAGCCGCGAATCTTTTTTAGTTTGGCGACGAGCCCCTCGAGGTCCTGATTCATTTCCTTCGGGTTCTGGATGGCCGTCAAGGCCGCTTCCTCGAGGGTAGCGGCGCGGCCGTCCCAGAAAAAAAACCGGCCGTCGTGCGCGGTGAGCAGGCTCGGCGTGTTCCGCGTCAGCTCCTGCGCGTCTTTCCCCCGGGCCCGGGCGAGGCCGTCGGTCCAGTTGAGCTCGGGCTTGTGGCAGGTGGCGCAGCTCATCTTGCCGTTGCGCGAGAGCCTTGGATCGAAGAACAGCTCGCGGCCCAGCTCCACCTCCTCGGCGGTCGCCGTGGACCGCCGGAGGAATTGGAAATACCCCCCGAGCTCCAGAGCCGCGCCGTGGGCGTCCGGGAAGTAGCCCTCGCCCTCCATCTTGGTGCCCGTGCCGGGAGCGCCGTGGGCGAAGGCCGGGAGAAGAAAAAACGCCAGAAGTAAGCGCATGTCGCTACCCACTATAGCCGCGACCTTCCGGGGTGTCAAGGTTGCGGGAGACTCTCCCCTAGTGGCTGGGAGCGACGGTCGCCTTCGCGTCGGCGACCAACTCGAAGGACTTCGGGGAGTCGCCGCGCAGGACGACGACCGTGACCTTCTGTCCGGGGACCATCTTGGAGAGCGCGGCGGCGATGTGGCCGGCGGCTTCCTGGCCGCCCTCTTCGATCGTCGCGTCGCCCACGCCGATGATCAGGTCGCCGCGCAGCAGGCCGGCCTTCTCGGCCGCGGAGCCGTGGCGCACGTACTCGATTTCCAGGCCCGCTTCGGGAGCCTGCGGGTCGGAGAGATTGGCGATGATGCCCAAGGACGCCGTGGCGATGTTGCCGGTGGCGGCGAACTGGGCCATGATGTGGGCCACCTCGGGCGCCTGGATGGCGAAGCCGAGGCCCTCGGAGCCGCCGCTTTGCGTGTAGATCTGGGTGTTGACGCCGATGACCTCGCCCTTGCGGTTGAACAGGGGGCCGCCCGAGTTGCCCGGATTGATCGCCGCGTCGGTTTGGAGGTGCTTCACGTACATGTTCCCGCGTCCGTCGAGCGCGCTGAGCACGCCGGCCGAGACGGAGAAGCCCAGGCCGCGCGGATAGCCCATCGCGATGACTTCCTCGCCTTCGCGGGGAGCCTGCGACGCGAGCTTGACGGTGGGCCAGGGCTTGCCGTCGGGGCGGGGCTGAAGCTGGACGATGGCGAGATCCTTGTCGTGGTTGACGGCGAGGACCTTGGCCTTCAGTTCGCCGGGAATTCCCGGAACGCGGGCGTTGATGAATTCGCCGGGCTGCTTGGAGCCGACGACGTGACCGTTGGTGACGAACACGCCGTCGGGGCTCAGGATGAAGCCCGAGCCGAGCGCGTAGCCCTGGCCCATGTGGATGATCGGGTTGACGACGGCGGGCTTTACGCGCGCGACCATGTCCGCGACGGACTCGATCGCGGCGGAATCGGCGGGAGCGGCCTTGGTCGTGTCGGCGCGGACCGCCGCCGGGGCCGTCTCAGTCTTGCTCTGGACCTGCACAATGGCCGCTGAAACGGTCGCGCGGTTCGAGGCGAGATTGGCGGAGCCGGTGTTCCCGCCGTTGAAGGCGAAGAGCGAGGCGCCGGCGATCATGAGGGCGACGAGGGCCTTGCCGCCGAGGCCGACGCGGTGCTTCTTGATCTTCCGGTTCATGAGGTAGCCGTAGATCAGGGAAGCGACGCCGAGCAGGCCCGCGATGATGACGTAGGCGTTCGCGGCGAGGGGGGAGAAGGAGAGGCCGACGAGGATCGCGCCCATGGTGACGAGGTTGAAGACGAGGTGGGCGAGGATCGGCGAGGTCAGGCTGCGGCTCTTGTAGGCGGTGTGGGCGAGGAAAAGCCCCAAAATGGCGTTGAGAGCGAGGATGAACGGGCTGAAGCCCCACGTCGCGAAGTGCGCCACGGCAAAATTAAAGGAGGACAAGACCGCAGCGATGGGGAAGGCGAAATGCGAGATGAAGTCTCCGATGCGCAGGACTTTCTTCGTTCCGCCGACGGCGCCGGCCGCGTCGGGCAGGCCGCCGATCATGGAGGCGACCCAGCGCGAGAACGGGCGGATCGCCGCCAGGATGAGGAAGGTGAGGCCGAAGCCGAGGAGACGATAGGTGATCTCTTCCATGGTGACTGCCATGGGGAGGTTGAGGCCGAGGAAGGTGGCCGGGTGCTCGGCCAGGCCCGTGGCGATGTCGCCGGGGCCGTACTTGGTGAGGAGGGCGACGCGCCCGAAGCCGCGCAAGGTCTGATCGGACAGATACTGAGGCCACGGGAAAAGATTGAGAACGGGCTTGAGCGTCACTTCGAGGATCGCGCCGATGCCGACGAGGTTGAGGCCTTGGCGCAGGCCGTAGCCCACGCGCTGCTTGAAGTTCATGGGCTCGGCGAGCGGGCCGCCGAATTCGTCGACATGTGAACGCGATTGGGCGTGCGAAGCCGCAAGACGGCCGGAAATTCTGGACTGAAGGCTCCGGCGGGTGATCTCGATGTCGCCCGCGGAGGCGGCCACCCCGTCGTTGGCCTCGGGACGCTCCTTCAGGCCGTCGAACAAGGCGTCAGCGTCGAGTTTGGCGGCTTCTCCGGACTTCGGCTCCTGGGTCTGAGCGGCGGGCTTGCGGCCGAGCCACGAACCGATGCGCTCGGACCAGGACTTGCGGGCGGCGGAGGGGGCCGCGGCCTTCGGGGCGGTCGGGAGGTTGTCTTCGGGCTTGGCGGCGGCGGCCAGCGGAGAAGCCAGGGCGGGGCCGGCCGGATTGACCTGGCCGGAAGCGGCGCTGGCGCCGACCGGGGCGCCGACGGCGCTCGGCGCGGGGGCGATAGAGGGGGAGAAGGAGCCGTCGAGGCTCGCCGCGCCGAGGTTGAGCGCCGGGGCCATGCCTGTCAAAACGGCGGCGTTCCCGACGGGAGTGACCGGCATCGAGCCCGTTTCGCCGACGGCGACACGCGCGACCTGGGCGAAGGAGCTTTGCGGGGCGGCGCCCAGGAGAAGGGCGGCGGCGAGCAGGACGGAGACGGTGCGGCGCAACGGACTCATGATCCCAGTGTAGCCATTCACGGGGGAAACGACGGGGGCCGGAGGTCCCAAGATCAGGGCTTCTTTAGCCCCTCCCGGGGCGGGCCCTTGGACCCCCTCTTCCTAATATAACGGCATAGGGCTATAATCACGAGCATATGAACGTACGGATTTATGAGTACGCCAAGTGTTCGACATGTAAAACGGCCATGCGGTTTCTCGCGGGCCGTAAAATAGAGTTCACCGCCGTTCCGATCGTGGACACGCCCCCGTCCGTGACCGAACTCAAGGCAATGTTGGGGTATGTCGGCCTCAGGCGGATGTTCAATACCTCCGGCATTCAGTACCGCGAGCTCGGCATCGCTGAAAAGCTCAAATCGATGACCGAAGCCGAGGCCCTGGCCCTGCTCTCCAAGAACGGCAAGCTCATCAAACGCCCGTTCGTTTTATTAAAGAACCGCGGGCTTGTCGGTTTCAAAGAAGACGAATGGACGGCCGCGTTTAAATGAATTCCCGCCGCTTCGCCCTCGGCGCGGCGGCCTTGGCCTTGGCCCTCCGGCTTGGTTTTACCGCCCTGTTCATGTGGCGGGGCATGGACGCGACCTACGGCCGCGATCTGTATTACAACCTGGCGCTGTCGTGGCTCGGCTGGGCGCCGCCTTTCGCCTACGACGCGACGCACCCGCCCCTGTACACCGCGATGATCGCCGCCGTGCTGGGCTTTTTCCGCTCGGCCAATCCCTTGCCGGTGATGCTGGTCCAGTGCGTGCTGGGGGCGCTGAGCGTGCCGATGACGTACTGGGCCGGCAAGAGGCTGTGCGACGAGAAAACGGCGCGCTGGGCCGCCGTGTGGGTCGCGGTCGATCCGGGCCTGATCTTCTTCACGCCCCAGCTGGCGACGGAGACTTTGTTCGTGGCGATGGAGCTGGCGTTTTTCATCTGGCTGCTCGACGAGGTCAAGCGCAAGCCCTCGCCGCGGCTCGCCGCGGTCGGGCTGTGGGGCGGGCTGACGGTGATGTGCCGCTCGGTGCTCGGCGGCTATCCCGCGTTTCTTTTTTTGGCGCTGTGGCGCGCGCGCGGACTGGCGAAAGCGTTCGTGTTCTGCGCGGTCATGGGGATCGGCTGGCTGGCGCCGTCGTTCATCTGGAGCAAGCGCAACGAGCGGAAATACGGCCATCAGAATCACCTGGACGTGATGGGTTGGAACATCTATGAGGGATTCAGCACCGACCGCGAGGTGATCCGGCGCCGGCCGGATGAGATGGCGGACGAGGCGCGGGTCGCGGGCGTGTACGGCGATCCGATCGCGACCGGCAAATACTTCATGGCGAAGACGAAGGCGTTCGCGCGCGAGAATCCGCTTGAGGCGGCGCGCATCGTGGCGGGCAAGGCCCTGCTGTATTGGCGGCCGTGGCCGTACGAGCCGCACACGTGGTGGCAGCGGTACGCGTTGAGCGCGTACTTCACGATTCTGTTCGCCATGGCCTTGTTCGGCGCGCGGACGGTCTGGTCGAACCCGGACTGGGCGCCGGTGTGGGCGCTGTTCGCCTACTTAAGCGTCGTGCACTCGGTGTTCTTCACGTCCTTGCGCTACCGCATGCCGCTCGAGCCGTTTCTGTGCCTGCTCGCGGCTTTGGGGCTGAGCCGGCTGTTGAGTCGCCGGCGTGCGTAAGCGCCCGGCCGCGCTCTCGCCCTGGACGCGGGCGGCGCTCGCGGTGTTCGCCGCGGCGGCGCTGCTGCGCCTGGCGTATCTAAGCTACGGCCTACCCCATACGTACAACGCCGACGAACCGCACATCGTGAACACCGCCGTGTCCTTCGGCGCGGGCAGCCTGCGTCCGTATTCGTTCAAATATCCTTCCTTGTGGCCGACGCTTTTGGCCGGGTTATACGGGCTTTGGTTCGGGCTGTGGTCCCTGTTCGGCCTGCGCAAGTCGCCGCTCGATTTCGCCGCGCTGTACGGGTTCGCCCCGACGGGGTTTTACTTGATCGCACGCCTGGCCTCGGCGCTCGCGTCCGCGGCCGTCCTGCTCGTCGTCGCCTCCGGCGAGCGCGAGGGCAAGGGCAAGGACGCGTCGCGCTGGCCGTACGGCGCGATGATATTGGCGATGGCGCCCGTGCTCGTCGAACTGGCGCACGCGGCGAAGCCCGATTCGCTCATGCTGCTGTTCTGCGCGGGGGCGTGGGCCGGCGCGCTGCGTTTCCAGGCGGGCGGCGGGCGCGGGTGGCTGTGGGCCGCGGGCGCCTGCGCCGGGGCGGCGTGCTCCACGCAGTACACCGCGGCGCCGGCGGCGCTCGTCGTGCCGCTGGCATGGCTGCTGCGAGAGGACGAACGCGAGCCGCTGGCGTGGCTGCTCCAGGCCCTCGCGTTCGCGGCCGCTGCGTTCTTCCTGACGTCGCCTTATATCGCGCTCGACTACGCACGCTTCGCGGCCTACTGGAACGACTACGCCGAGTTCGGCCGCCTGCGGGAGTCCGATCCGGCGGCGATGGCGCGGGCCGTCGCCTACAACCTGTGGACGTTCGGCGGCGAAGGCTCGATCGGCGGCGCGGCGGCCTTGCTCGGGGCCGGCGTCCTGCTGTGGCGGCGCACCCGGCGGGCCCTGCTGCTGCTCCTGCCCGTCGCGGCGTACTTCGCGATGCTGGCGACGAATCCGGACGGCGGCTGGCTGCGCTACCTGCTGGGCGCTTTCCCGGCGCTGGCCCTTCTGTCGGGCGAGGGCCTGTCCGTTCTCGCCGGCGCGAGCCCGCGGCGCCGCGCGCTCGTCGCGGCGTTCGCCTTGGCGCCCGGGCTTTTCCTGTCGGCGCGCTACGTGAGCGATCTCGGTCTGCCCGACACGCGCGCCCAGGCCGAGAATTGGATGACCGCTAATGTGCCGGCGGGCGACACGATCCTGCTCGATCAGGTCCACGCGTCGCCGAGGGCGACGCCGTCGCAAGAACAGTGCGCCGCGCTCGCCGCGCGCCTGGCGGCGGCGGGCTCGCCGCGCGCGCGGCTGTGGCGGGCCATGGCCGAGCGCCATCCCGGCGCCGGGTGGCGCGTGTACCGCGTCAAGCGCACGGCCGCAGACCTGTATTCCGTGCCCAAGCACGTCGAGGAGTCCCAGGCCGACGGGGATTATTTGGACGTTCGCCCGGGCCTCGATCCGGTCCGCGCCGTGCGCGCGCGCTGGGTCGTCACCACGAGCTTCGGCGCCGATCCGGTCCGCTCGCCCGAGTTGGCGTCGTTCTTCTCCGAACTGGCCGCGGGCGCCGACTTGGTCAAGCAATTCCCCTATGAACCGGGCGTGACGATGGGACCCTGGCTGCGCGTCTGGAAGTTGAAGCATTGACGTCCGGGAATCTTGTAAAGTGGTGCTCGAGCTTTTGAGAACCGATGGCTAAAAAGATATCTAAGCCCGTTGTTGAGCCCGGCGCCCGCATCGGCGTGCGCTCGCCGCGCGCCAAGGCCGGGGCCAAGCTCGACCTCGGCCCCGGCGCCACGGTGCGCAGCGGCACCGTGATCTACGCCGGCTCAATCATCGGCGAGGATCTTGAGACCGGCCACAACGCCGTGATCCGCGAGGACAGCCGCATCGGCAAGTCCCTGCGCCTCTGGAACAACTCCACGATCGACTACGGCTGCCGCATCGGCGACGGCGTCAAAATCCACTGCAACTGCTACGTGGCGCAGTTCACGACCCTCGAGGATAACGTCTTCCTGGCTCCGGGCGTGACCATCGCCAACGACATGTACCCCGGCCATGAGTATTCGGCCGAGAAAATGCGCGGCCCGCATCTCGAGAAGGGCGTGCAGGTCGGCGTCAACGCGACGATACTGCCCTACGTGCGCATCGGCGCGGGCTCGGTGATCGGCTCCGGCTCGGTCGTCACCAAGAACGTGCCGCGCGGCACCGTGATGGCGGGCAATCCCGCCCGGGCCATCGGCAAGGTGTCGAACCGCCAGGCCGCCTGGCGCAAGAGAATCTCGAACATATGAAAGAGTCCGGAAAAATCGGCGTCGCCATCGTCGGCTACGGCTACTGGGGTCCCAACCAGGTGCGCGTGTTCACGGAGAGCCCCGACGCCGAGATGCTTTTGCTGTGCGACAAGTCGGCGGCCCGCCGGGCCTCGGCTCAGCGACGCTACCCGGCTTTAAGCGTCACCGGGCGCTTCGAGGACGTGCTCGAGGACCGGCGAATCCGCGCCGTCGTGATCGCCACGCCCGTTTCCACCCATTTCGACCTGGCCCGCCGCGCGCTCGAGGCGGGCAAGCACGTGCTCGTCGAAAAGCCCTTGGCCACGTCGAGCCGCGAGGCCGCGGCTCTGATCAAGCTCGCGAAAAAGAACGGCCTGACCTTGATGGTCGGCCATACCTTCATCTACAGCCCACCCGTGCTCAAGGTCAAACAGCTGCTGGAGCAGAAGGCCCTCGGTGAAGTGTTCCACATGGACTTTTCCCGCGTGAACCTCGGGCTGTTCCAGCCCGACGTGAACGTGCTGTGGGACCTGGGCCCGCATGACGTCTCGATCGCGCTGTATTGGCTCGGCCGCCTGCCCATCTCCGTTCGCGCCGAGGCGCGCTCCTTCGTCCGTAAAAACATCGAAGAAGTGGGCTACGTCTCGATGGAGTTTCCCGGCGGCGTGCTCGTGCACAATCACGTCAGCTGGCTCGCCCCGGTGAAGCTGCGGCGCGTGAGCATCACGGGATCTAAAAAAATGCTGGTCTACGACGACACGGCGAGCGCCGAGAAGGTCAAAATCTACGACCAGGGCGTACTCAAGAACCCGAAGACCTTCGGCGAGTTCCAGCTCACCTACCGCAGCGGCGACATCTTAAGCCCCAAGATCGACTCGAGCGAGCCCCTGGCCCTGCAATGCGCCGACTTCGTCGAGTCCATCCGCACCGGCCGTAAGCCGCGCAGCGGCGGCGACTTCGGCCTTCAGGTGGTGCGCGTGATCGAGGCCGCGCAGCTGTCGCTCAAGCGCGGCGGCGCGAGCGTTCGCGTCGCGGGACGCTGACGCGAGCCGTCCGATGAAATTCGGCGCGATCATTCCCGTTTATAACGAAGAAACCCGCATCGGCGGCGTGCTCTCGCGTTTTAGCCCCGGGCTCGTCGCTGAAATCGTCGTCGTCGACGACGGCTCCACCGACGGGACCACGGCTTTGCTCAAGACCTTCCCCGTGACGGTCATCCGCCACGACGAGCGTCGCGGCGTCGGCTGCGCCATCCGCGAGGGGCTGGAGCTGCTCGCCGCCAAGGGCTGCGACGCCGCCGTGGTCATGGCCGGCAACGGCAAGGACGACCCGGCCGAGATCCCCCAGCTCATCGCGCCGGTCGCCGCGGGCGAGGCCGACTACGTGCAGGGCTCGCGGTTTCTCGGGGGCGGCTCCTTCAACAACTTGCCGCCCGCGCGGTTCCTGATGATCAAGAGCTTCACCGTGATGTGGATGGCGCTGATCGGCCGCGCGCTCACCGACGTGACCAACGGCTTTCGCTGCTACAAGCTCTCTTTGCTCAAGGACCCGAACATCAAGATCGGCCAGCCCTGGCTCGACAAGTACGAGTTGGAATACTATCTGCACTACAAAGCGCTGACCCTCGGCTACAATTTCAAAGAGGTCGCGGTCTCGAAAAACTATCCCTCCCGCACGAATTACTCCAAAATCCGTCCCATTCTGGACTGGTGGGGGATCGTCAAGCCGATCCTTCTGCTTCGCTTCGGCCTGCGCTCCTAGCGCGGCGGTTCCCTGACGTTATCCGGAAAGTTCAGCGCTGAACTATTGTGGATAACCCATCTCGGGCGCTTGGAGCGGCGGCCGGGATTTTGACGCTCTGAGGGGGGCCGCCACCCCCCCGATGTTAACTATAATCTCCATTCTTATGTCCAAGCCCAAAGTCATCGTCGTCATGCCCGCCTACAACGCGGAAAAGACGCTCGAACGCACGATCCGGGACATCCCCGCCGGGTCGGTGGACGAGGTCATCTTGGTGGACGACCGGTCCAAGGACGGGACGGTCGCTTTGGCCAAAAAGCTCGGCCTGACCGTCATCGTCCATGAGGTCAACAAGGGCTACGGCGGCAATCAGAAGACCTGCTACACCGAGGCGCTCAAGAAGGGCGCCGATGTCGTGATCATGGTCCACCCCGATTACCAGTACGACGCGCGCCTGGTGCCCATCATGACGGGCCTGATCGCCAACGACATCTGCGACATGGTCTGCGGCAACCGCATACGCACGCGCTGGGAAGCGCTCGACGGCGGGATGCCGGTGTACAAGTACGTCTTCAACCGCTTGCTCACCATGTTCGAGAACTCGGTCACCGGCCAGAACCTGGGCGAGTGGCACTCCGGCCTGCGCGCCTACTCGCGCAAGTGCCTGGAGACCGTGCCCTGGGAGGGCAACTCCGACGATTTCGTCTTCGATCAGCAGTTTCTGATCCAAGCCGCGTATATGAAGCAGCGGCTGGGGGACGTGCCCGTGGCGGCGCGCTACTTCGCCGAGGCCTCGTCGATCAACTTCCGCCGCTCCTGCGTGTACGGCCTGTCGGCGCTGTGGTGCCTGGGCCAGTACGTTCTGCAGAGGCTCGGCGTCGTCAAGTTCGCGCTGTTCGAGCCGAAAACCCCGAGATGAGCCGCGCCGCGGCGACGTTCGCGCTGCTGACGGCGGGGCTGGGCGCGCTGTCGGCCGCGGACTCGCTGTTCGTAGCGCTTCGCCCCGGCGTGGTGCCCTTCGTGCTGCTCGTGCTCACCATACTGCTCTCCACCGGCTCCGGGCGCGCCCTCGTGGGCCGTCTCGGGCTGTCCGACATGAGCGAATCGCAGAAAACCTTGGCGGGCATGACGCTCGGTCTCGGCATGCTCTCGCTCGGGGGCTTTTTTCTCGGCGCCGCCGGCCTGTACAAGCCCTGGGCCGCCTCGGCCTTGCTCGCGGGGCTGTGGATCTCGGGCTATTCGCAGCTCGTGCCCGCGCTCGAGTCCTTGGCCCCGGATCAAAGCCTCCTGCGCGAGCGGCCGCTCGCCGCGGCGGCGGTCGCCCTTCCGCTGATCGCGGCGCTGTGGATGTGCCTCGTGCCGCCGCACCAGTACGACTCGCTCGTCTATCATTTGGCCCTGCCCCAGGCGTACGTGCGCGAGGGGCGCCTGTTCGCGCCGCCCGGCATCGTCTACACCCATTTCCCGCAGAACGGCGAGATGCTGTTCACCTTGGCGCTGCTGCTCGGCAGCGACCTGCTCGCGCAGATGTATATGTGGCTGTCGACCGCGCTGTCGATCTGGTGGGTGTTCGCGCTCGGACGCCGCGAGGCCCCGATGAGCGCGATTTTGCTCGCGAGCCTCTTCATTTCCACGCACGCGGCCGTCCTGCTCATGTCCTCGACGACCTACGTCGAGCCTCTCGTCATGCTTTGGATTACCGCGGCGGCCCTTTCCTTCGAACGCTGGCGCCAGCTCGCGCCCGAGGGCGGCGAGGCGCGCGGTTGGCTGATCCTCTCGGCTTTGTTCACCGGGCTCGCGCTCGGCACCAAGTATTACGCGGGCATCGGGGCGGCGGCCTTCGGCCTCCGGCTGCTCTATGCCTGGGCCTTCGACCGGCGCCGGGAACGCGTCGAGGATCTGCTTCTGTTCACGGGAATCGTTTCCGCTTTATTCGCCCCGTGGCTGATCAAGAACTGGATCTGCGTGCGCAATCCGGTCTTCCCGTTTCTCTACAAATACTTCGAGAACACGGGCACGGGCTGGAACGCCGAGCTCGCCGCCGGATATTTCAGGGTGCTCGTGGAGTACGGGCATGTCGGCGGCTTTTTCCACAGCCTGATCAATCTGCCGATCCTCCTGCTTCGCAATCCTTTGCGTTTCGGCGGAGGGATGGACGTGCTCGGCGACCTGGGCTGGGACGTGATCCTGTGGCTGCTCCCGCTCGGGGCCTGGGCCGCGTCGAAGAACAAGACGCTTCGCGGCCTTCTGCTGTTCTGCTTCCTGTGGGGCGCGGCGTGGTTCTCGAGCGGCGTCGTCCTGCGATTCTTGACCGTGCTCGTGCCCATCCTCGCATTGCTCGGCGCCTGCGGCCTCGTGCGTCTGTGGGAACAGCTGGCGCCGTGGGCGCGCTGGGCCGTCGGCTCCTCGCTCGCGGTGATGACCGCGGCGCACGTGTTCCTGTTCGCCTTCGTGCACTCGACCTTCGGCTCGGGCTCGACGGCGTTTGGTTTGGAAAAGCGCGAGGACTTCCTGACGCGCCGCCTCGACTACTACGCCTGCGCGGATTGGCTCAAGACGCACGCCGCCGCGAATGATAAAGTGCTCGTCATCGGGGAGCAGCGCGGCTACTACCTCGGCGCGAACCATCTTCCCAGCACCGTGCACATGCCCAACCTGTTCGTGCGCCGGGCCAACGAGGCGAAGTCGGGCGCCGCGCTTCTGGGCGCCCTGCGCGCCGAGGGCTTCACGAAGGTGATGATCGTCCCGCATGAGGCGGAGCGCCTCGGCGCCGGGCTCGGCTCTTTGACGCCGGAGGGCGCGAAGAACTGGAAAATACTCGAGGACACCCTCAAGACCGAGTTCGCGGGCCGCGGCTGCGTGGTGGGACGCCTCTGATGAGCTACGCGGGCCTGCTCTTCACCTCGTTCGTCTGCGCGGCGGGCGTCTCTTTCTTCGCGACCCCGCTCGTGCGCCTGCTTTCGCTTCGTTTCGGACTTCTCGATGCGCCGACCTCGTCCGTGAAGACGCACAAGGAGCCCACGCCGGTATTCGGCGGCGTGGCGGTCTGGCTCGGCTTCATGGCGACCATGCTTCTGCTGCGCCTGAACACGAGCTTCCCGACCGGCACGCTCTACAACCTGCGCGCGCTCGTCCTCGGCGGCACGCTCGTCTTCGCGCTCGGCCTGCTCGACGACTTCAAGCGCCCCGAGGGCATCGACTACAAGCCCAAGTTCGTCGTGCAGATCCTGGCCGCGGTCCTGCTCATCCTGTTCGGCCTGCGCATGCGCTTCATCTCGCCCTCCTACGTGGCCGCGGCCGTCACCGTGGTGTGGATCGTGGGCGTCACCAACGCCTTCAACATCGTCGACATCATGGACGGCCTGTCGGCGAGCCAGGCGGCGGTCGCCGCGCTCGGCTTCCTCATGATCTCGCTCCCGTCGGAGGAGCTCTACGTCAACTTCGCGTCGGCCGCGCTCGCGGGGGCCGCGTTGGGCTTCATACCCTGGAACCTGTCGAAGAAGCACAAGATCTTCATGGGCGACTGCGGCAGTCTGTTCATCGGCTTCCTGCTCGCGGGGATCTCGCTCGGCACGCGCTACTCCGACGTCAACGACGCGGGCGTGTTCGCGCCGCTGCTGATCCTCTTCGTGCCCGCCTTCGACACCTTGTTCGTCAGCCTCCTGCGCCTGAACCAGGGCAAGTCGCCGTTTCTCGGCTCGAAAGACCACTTCGCGTTGCGTTTGGAAAAAATGGGCCATCCCCGGGAGCGCGTCGTGCTCATGGCCGCCGCCGCCGCGGGTTTTATGAGCTTCTGCGCATTCCTGGTGACCCAGCTTCCGTTGAAGAGCACGATCGCGGTGTATGTCATTGTCGCAATCCTCGTCCTCTGGCTCGGGCGCCGCATGGCGCTCGTCGAGATGAAATGAAGGTCGACGTCCTGATCCTCGGCGGCGGCCTCGCGGGCCTCTCGGCCGCGCATCACCTCGGCCTGCGCGGCGCGCGCTCGCGCCTAGTCGTCGAGGCCAAGGACACCGTCGGCGGCACGGCGGGCTCGGTCACGACGCGCGGCTTCACATTCGACTACACCGGCCACCTGCTCCATCTCCACGATCCATACGGAAAATCCCTGATCCTCGACCTACTCAAGGAGAACGTGGCGAGCCATGAGCGCAAGGCGTGGATCTACTCTCAAGGAGCGTACACGCGCTATCCGTTTCAAGCCAACACCAAGGGCCTGCCTCCGGAAACCGTCGCCGAGTGCCTGGCGGGCTTCCTCGAGACGGTGCATCGCCCGAGGGCGCTGCCCTCCGATCCCGACTTCCTGTCCTGGTGCCGCGCGACCTTCGGCGACGGCATCACGCGCCGGTTCATGCGCCCCTACAACGAAAAGCTGTGGCGCACGCCGCTCCAGAAGCTCACGACCGAATGGCAGGGCCGTTTCGTGCCCAAGCCGTCTCCGTCCGAAGTGATCTACGGCGCGCTGGCCGATCAGAACAAGCTGTTCGGCTACAACGCCTCGTTCCGCTACCCCGTGAAAGGGGGAATCCAGGCCTTGCCCGACGCTTTGGCGGAGCGCCTGGAACCTGGGGTCGTAAGGTTCGAGTCCCCGGTCATCGCCGTCGATCTGCGCGAGAAGGTCGCCGAGGTGAAAGGCCTCGGCCAGGTTCATTACGAGCGCCTCGTGAACACCCTCCCGTTAAACGTATTTTTAGATCTCGCGACGCCTTTGCCGGCCGACGTCAAAGCGGCGAGAAAGAACCTGCGTTGGAACACCGTTTGGAATTTGAATGTGGGCATCGACCGCACGGCGCCCGCCGACAAGCATTGGATTTATTATCCCGAGAAGAAATATCCGTTCTACCGGGTCGGCTACTCGAGCAACTTCTCGCCGCACCTCGCTCCCGAGGGCCACGCCGCCCTGTATCTCGAGGCCGCGCGCCCCGGCGGCGTCCGCGTGGACCGCGACAAGCTCGAGCTCGCCATGATCAAGGGCCTGCGCGATGCCGGCCTGCTGCGGCGCAGCGACGAGATCTCCGCCAAGATCTGGATGCCCGTTCCGGTCGGCTACGTCGTCTACGACCGCGCCCGCACGCCCGCGGTGAACGCGATCTTCCGCCACCTGAATTCCCTCGGCGTCGAGTCCATCGGCCGCTACGGCGGCTGGAAATACTCCTTCATGGAAGAAACCATCCTCGACGGCAAGCGCTGCGCAGAGCGGCTGACCGGCGGAGAACTCGCGGCGGAGACCGGGTCAACCGCCGAGCTGAGGGCATTGAAATGAAGCGCGCGGCACTTTTCATGGCCCTATTGCTTTTACAGTCCTGCGTGGCCGAGACGGTCGAGCGCCGCAGGCCGCGCAAGGGTCCGATCAAGGAAGTCGGTTTCGTCGACCTGGGCGGCGGCCAGGTTCGCTACTCGACCGACGGCTGGCCCTGGTTCGTTTCCGGCCGCCGCCGGCACGCCCTGCGTCTGATGCGCAAGAACTGCGGCAAGGACCTCTCGCCGCAGGTGCTCGATGAGTACCAGCACCAGGACTCCGACATCGCCTACGCCGGCGAGGACATCTCCACCAACCTCGGCACGGGCATGGACCACTTCAAGATCGCGCCCTTCCAGCACATGAAGTACGAATGCCGTCCGAAAGGCGCGCCCGTCGAGGTCATCAAGGTCTCCAGCGGCTCGCCGGTAATGGTCATCCCTCCCGTCTCGGTCTCCACATCCTCGCTCATCCCCGGTGCCACCCAATGATCAAGCTCGACCGACCGCTGTGCATCTTCGACCTGGAGGCGACCGGCACGAACGTCCTCGAGGACCGCATCGTGGACATCTGCGTGCTGCGCAAGGAGCCCGACGGGACCGAGACCGTTTTCTCCTCGCTCGTGAACCCCGGCGTGCCGATTCCGCCCGAGGCCTCGGCCATCCATCACATCACCGACGACATGGTGAAGGATCAGCCGCGCCTGTCGGATCTCGCGCCGAAGCTGGCCGACATCTTCAAGGGCGCCGATCTGTCCGGCTTCAACGCCGCGAAATACGACATCCCGCTCATGAGCGCGGAATATAAGCGCTTCGGCGCCGAGTGGCCCGAGCCCGGCAAACGAGTCGTCGACTCATTCACGATCTTCGCCAAAAAAGAGCGTCGCGACCTCACCGCCGCCTACAAGTTCTACTGCGGCAAGGACCTGACGGGCGCCCACCGCGCCGAGGCCGACGTCCGCGCGACGGCGGAAATCCTGTGGGCGCAAGTCGAGAAGTATCAAGATTTGCCTAAGGATGTGGCGGGATTGGAAGCTTGGTGCGGGCAAGTGGATCCGGGCCGGGTCGATGTGGATGGGAAGTTCGTTTGGAAGAACGGCGAAGCGGCATTTGGATTTGGAAATAAGCACAAAGGCAAAACGTTGAGGGAAGTGGTGCGGGGTGACCGATCCTACATCAACTGGATGGTGGATAAGGGGAACTTCAGCGCGGATGTGATAAGAATTTGCCGCGAAGCGCTCGAGGGTAAGTTCCCGGAGAAGAAGTAGTGGCCGCGAAGCGGCAAGCCGTTGTCTTGCTGTCGGGCGGTTTGGATTCCACCACATGCTTATATTGGGCTAAAAAAGAAGGTTATGCTCCGATCGCGCTCTCCATCCGTTACGGTCAACGTCACGTCCGTGAATTAAACGCCGCGCGCGCCGTTGCGCGCGCGGCGAAGGTCCAAATCCATGAGGTTGACTTGGCTTTGCCGTGGCTTAAAGGCTCGTCGCTCACGAATGCCCGGCTCCGGTTGCCAAATATTCCGTTAAAAAAAATCGGCCGTGGCGGAGTCCCCTCGACGTACGTGCCCGGACGCAACACCATCTTTTTGTCGCTAGCCGTTTCTTTAGCCGACGCCGTCGGCGCTGAAGTCATCGTCATCGGCGCGAACGCCCTGGACTACTCCGGCTACCCCGACTGCCGCTCTCCTTTTATCAATGCTTTCGGACGCGTCGCCAAAGAAGGCACCAAAAGAGGTTCCGAGGGGAAGTCTCTTAAGATTCTCGCCCCGCTCCTGCGCCTCGACAAGAAAGGCGTGGTCAAGCTTGCCCGTTCCGTCGGCGCCCCGCTTTCGTTGACGTGGTCATGTTATGCCGGCGGCAAGACGCCGTGCGGCGTCTGCGATTCCTGTAAGCTCCGCGCGAAAGGCTTCTCCGAAGCCGGCCTGCGGGATCCCGCTGCGCCATCGGACGGTTATTCACAAAAGTTCAGCGCTGAACTTTTGTGAATAACGTCGAATGGAAGGCGCGCGCCGCGGGGGCATCGTGTTGAAATTGTCAGACGGAGACCGCGGCCGCGTCGTCGAGATATTCTCCTCCCTCCAGGGCGAAGGCCCGCGCCTCGGCGAGCGCCAGATCTTCGTGCGCCTGGGCGGCTGCAATCTTCACTGCGATTATTGCGACGAGCCGGAGACCATCCCGATTCCGTCGGGCCACGTGCGCTCCGCCGAGCACGTGAAAAGCGAGATCGAGGCCCTGGCCCGCACGCGCGCTCACAAGTCGATCTCCTGGACGGGGGGCGAGCCTTTGCTCCACCCGCAATTTCTGATGCCGCTGATGCGCTGGGCGCATAAGAAGGGCCTCGAGAACCATCTCGAGACCAACGGCACCTTGCCCGCGGCCATGTCGGCCCTGGCGCCGCTGTGCGACGCCGTCGCGATGGACGTGAAGCTGCCGTCCTCGACCGGTCGGGACACCTGGAGCGCGCACCGCGATTTCCTGCGCGTCGCGCCCAAAAACACCTTCATCAAGGTCGTGCTCAGCGACAAGACCACCGGGGCGGAGTGGGAGAAGGTCCTCGAACTCGTGCGCGGAGCGCCGTTTCCGGTGCCGCTGTACCTCCAGCCCGCGACCCCGATCGGCGGCGTGAAGCCGATCCCCGCGGGGCGCTGCCTGCGCTTTGAGCAAGCCGCGCGGCGCGTCGTTAAAGAGGTGCATGTCCGCCCGCAGTGGCACCACCTCTGGAATTTACCCTAAATAGAGGAGGCGCCGAGACAGGCGTCCACTAGGGGACCGCCTCGGCGCCTCAACAGACCCGCCCCGAACCCGTAACGCCGGGCGACCCTCGCGTCTCGACGGGAACGACCGCGACGACCGCCCAACTGCGACTCGCACCATGCTGCCACTCACTTCATCGCCGGTTACGGCCTCGGCCTCAACTCGGCGTCCGGTTCGCTGCTCCGAGCTTCCGACGGTACACCGGTTTCGGAGCGGGTGTTGCGATGAGTATAGCCCCGAAAACTCCAGCGTCAAGACCCAGCCACGGTAAAAAATTTTCGGTTGAAAACACTTCTTCGGTTTTCGTCAAGTGATGGCCGTGTTTGCTAGGATGAGCGTCATGAAAACCCTCTTGATTCTCCTCGTGATCGCGCCGTTCGCCTCCGCGGCGGAACTCCCCGGCCTGCCCGGCTACGGCTCCGCGTACGCGCCGTCCGACAAGCCCAAGACCGAGACCAAGACCGAACCGGCGCCCGAGCCCGCCAGGCCCGCGCCGGCGCCCGCCCCGGCGCCCGTCGCGTCGACGGTCCCCGTGACGGCCCCCGCGCCCGTCGCCGAGGTCAAACAGACCCTCCTGCTGCCCCCCAAGATCCCCGTCCGCCCGAAAGGCACCCTCGACACCGCCGGCGAAGTGGCCCGGGACCTCGCGGTGCGCGTCCAGTACTTCGAGGACGGCCAATCCTACTACCGGGCCTACACCAAGGGCTCGCATAACGCCGAGGAGAACAAGGCTTTCCTCCAATTCCTGGAGGAGTACGACAACGAGCTGGGCATCGCCAAGCGGGTTCACTCCATTCTGGGCGTCTGGCTCGAGAAAAAGTCCGCCATCAAGGACTAATAGTCACCTGGCCGGTTAGGGTCTTTTGACTCAGGCGGCTCGTCGGAAACGCGGTATAATATAAGCATGATCATGACCGCCCTCCTCGCCGCCGTTCTCGCCGCTCCCGCCTCCGCGCAGGTCCTCGAGTGCAAGACCAACGAGATGACCTCCGCGTGGGAAAAAATCTCCTTCGCGCTTTGGCTGACGGACTACACGATTCCCGACAGCTCGCCGCGCACCGCGACCCTCGTCTATAAGGGCTGCTCGATGGGCGACGAGGGCGAGGAAAGCCGCTCTTACGTCAGCGCCGACGGGAACTTCATCGTCACCGCGTTCACCAATCACGGCGGCGACAACGGCGCGACGACCTTGACCCTTTACCGCGGCGCGCGGTGGGCCCGCCTGGGCACCTGGGCGCACCACAAGGTGTTCTACAAGGGCGTGGGCATCGACAAGGTCGCCGTCCCCAACGGCGGCGACTCGACCATCGTCAAGAACGTCTTCGTCATCCCCGAAGGCGCCGTCATCAAGAAGCCCTAGACGCTGCGGCCGGACCTAGGCTTCGCTCAGCAGCCGCTTGAGCTCCGTCATCAACGTCCGGATGTCGGGCGGTTTCTGGTACACGGTGAGCTTGGGCATTCCCTGAAACCACTCCTTCGTCTTGTCGACCGGCATGCCCGAGCAGACGATGATGGGGATGGTGATGTGGGCGTAGTGAGCTCGGATGCGCTTGGCGGCCGCGACGCCGCCGCCCATCGGCATCTGCATGTCGAGGATCGCCGCGTTGAAGGGCTGCTGGCTCAGGCGCGCTCCGATCTGGCCGGCGTCGCGGGCAGTCTCCACCTCGTAGCCCTCGAGCTTGAGGCAGTCCGTCATCATCGTCAGGTAGGCGGGGTCGTCGTCGGCGAGCAGGATCAGGGACATCGCGGTGACACTATAGCCCCGGAACGTCTCGGAGTCAACGGGCCGGCTTGCGAGCCAGCACGAGCATCGCCGAGGTCTTAAATCCCAGCGCCGCCCGCAGCTTATCGAGGCCCGTGAAGGCGATCAGGAACGGCAAGCCGATGAAAGGATCGAATAGACGCGCGACCCGGCGCAGTCCCAGGCGGTAGCGAAGCCAGTGATGCACCGAATACATCCAGAACGAGTGCCCCGTCGTGAAGCGCGTCTCGAGGACCTCGAACCCGCACTGCTTCAACAGCCGCGTGAGCGTCGCGGGCGTGAACAGATGCCAATGGCGCGGAATATGGTAGCCGCCCCAGTAGCCGTCCGCGAACCACCGGGCGTCGAGGCTGTCGAGATTGGGCGTCTCCAGCGCGAGCACGCCGCCCGGACGCAGCCAGGAGGAGATCTTGCGCAAAGTCTCGCCCGGATCGGCGACGTGCTCGATGACGTGAAACATGGTCGCCAGATCGATCGAGCCCGGCGGGATCGCTTCGGTCGTCTCGACGCGCTGCGCGAAAACCCGGTAGCCCTCCCGCGCGAGCCGCTCCGCCACCGCGGCGTCCAGCTCCAGGCCGTAGATTTTCTCGCGCGCCAAACCGTAGGTCTCCAGGAGCCGGAGAAAGCGTCCGTTGCCGCAGCCGATGTCGAGATAGGAGCGCGGCGTCCCGGCCGCGGCTAAGACGCGCTTGAATTTCGACCGGTCGAGCCACGCTTTTCCCTTGACGGCGAGCGGATTGATGGCCGTCTCGTACGAGTAGGAGTAATAGCTCGCGGGGTAGATGGCCGGCAAAGTTCCGGGCGCGGGGCGGGGATTGAGCCGGACGTGGCCGCAGCCGGCGCACCGCACGAACCGCCACGGATTGCGGCAGGTGAGCAGTTCATAGTCGAAGCCGACCGCGCGCGGACCGTGCTCTCGCCCGCCGCAGACCGCGCACTCGGGCACGTCTTCGCAGTCGATCAGCGGCGCTCCGGCTTCCAGGAACTCCGCCGGCGGCGGCGTCTGCCGCCAATCATTCGCGCTCATGGGCGCGAGAGGCCCATGCGGGCCAGCTCCCGGCGGCACTCCGGAAGCGGCAGGCTGCGGAAATAGCGCCAGAGATAGCCCAGGTAGGACTCGCGCCACTCGAGGCCTTCCAGGGGGCCGCGCTCGCGCATCAGCGCGTCGGCCGGCGGCAGGTTGTAGTAAGGGACGCTCGGAAACAGGTGATGCGCCACGTGCAGGTTCATATTCAGCGGCGCCAGGAACAGCCGCTCGAGCGCGTTGCTGCGATAGGTGATCAGGCGGTGGCGGTCCGCCCGCGAATCGGCCTCGGGCTGGGAGTGCTCGGCGAACGAGCGCACGTTGTCGGCGAGGAACATGAACACGTACACCGGCGCGAGCCACAGGACCGGGTAGGCCCACCAGCCGATGGCCGCGCTCAGCCCGGCGATCAGCGCGCCTTGCCAGGCCGCGAGGATCAGGAAGTCTCTCAGGCCGTACCCGTCCGTCTTCGCCGCGGCCTGCGAACGCAGGAACACGTTCGCCGCGGAACGCCCGACGCTGGTCAGGCCCGTCAGGAATCCCGCGAAGGCGAAGGCATCGGCCTTGTTCGCGCAGCAATGCTTGTGGCGGTCGGGGTCGCGGTCGTCGGCGAGATAGATGTGATGATAGAGATGATTCTTGTTGTTGAGCCGGGTGATCGCGCCGATGGGCCCGAGGAGAAGAAGATCGCAGTAGAGATCGTTGTCCGGGATGCGGTCCAGCAGACGCCGGTGCATCCCGTCGTGGCCGAGAATGAACAGCGCGTAGTAGCGCGACCCGATCACCGGGACGGCGGCGAGCGCCGTCCACCACGCGGGCCGAAGGGCGACGACGGTCCAGGCCGCCAGGATCGCGAGCCAGCACAGCGCCGTGTCGAGCACGAGCCGGCCGGGGCGCAGGACGCTCAGCCGCTTGATCTCCTCCATCGTCAAGAGCCGGCTGCGATAAGGCTGATACGGGTCGAAATGGGCCATGCCGTGCCACATGGTACCAATCGCGGGCTAGAGATTCGCGCCGAGGGCCTGCGCGATCGCGCGCAGTTTGAGCTGGATCAGGGCCTGATTCTTCGGCCCGAGCCGGATCAACTGCTTCTGCGCGGGGCTCAGGGCTTCCAGCTTATCGTCGGCGTAAGCCCAGCCGATCCCCTTCTTGCCCGCCTTCAGCGCGATCTCGCCCTCGAGCACCGGCGCGGCGAGCAACTCGCGCACGGCGGTGAAGAGAGCTTCTTTGGCGCTCGTGTTGGGTTCCCCGAGGCCGCGCTGAGCCGCGTCGAACAGGGGCAGCAGGTACGTGAACGCGTTCGCCGCGTCGAGCGCGTTGACCGACACGGCGAAGGCCGCGACCTTGTCGTAGCGCGCGTAGCCCGCGGGATCGATGACGACTCTGCCGTTTGCCGTCTTGACCTTGAATTTCTCTTGCGGCGAAAACGGCGCCAAAATATCCCGGGGAACCTGGCCGTGGGCCGTGCGATTGATCGCCGCGGTCAGCCGCTCGATGACGGAGTCGAGCTGGAGCCACTCGCGAAAGGACAGGTCGGAGGACAGGCCGGCCGCCTTTTCGCGCGCGAGCGCGTCGCTGTTTTCGAGCGGGGGCAGGTTCGAGGGGGCGGGGGCCGCGGTCACGGGCGAGGACAGCCCCGGCGCGGGCTCGGCCCCGAGGAAGTAGCGCGCGCCGAAGACGCCCACCGCCGCGCCGGCGATGAGCAGGCCGATGACCCCCCAAATCCCTGATTTGTTCATGGAGTACCCGAAGAAGATACTGAAAACGGAAGCTTGTCCTTACGTCCGGCCCGGCTCTTCTCGTAGACGCTGATCTGTTCGATCATCCACATATAGGGCGGCCGTGCCGCGGTGAGGGCCGTCAGCAGCTTGCCGGTGGCCGGGCGGTTGTAAGCGAAGCCCTTGGCGGCGAGTTGGGCCACCCAGTAGCGCTTGGGCCGCATGTTCACGTGATGGTGCCCTTCCTGATTGGGCTGGGCGGCGGAGAGGATCAGGCGGTCGCTGAATTGAAGAATATTATCGAGGAAAACGCCGGAGAACTCCTCCGGGATATGTTCGGCGACCTCGAGGCAGAGCGCTAAATCGAAAGGTCCCCACGGATTTTTGAACGGAATGGTGAGATCTCGCACTTGCACGTCGAACGGATAGGAGAACTCGGGCGGGGGAATCACTCCGTCGACGGCGACGACGTCCGAGCCCTTTTGTTTGAAGAGATGAGTGTAAACGCCGCAGCCGGCGCCGAGATCGACGAGACGCTTCGGTTGAAAGGCGTCATGGAGAATATCAACGATGATCTCGGCCGATCGAACGTAGCGAGCATGATCTTTGCCCCACTCCGCGAAGAATCCGCGGCCGTAGATGTCCGCCAGCGCGGGCATCATTTCGGCGGGTGCCGCAGGACGCGATAGGCCTTGATCGCGTCGTTGACGGCGCTGACCAAGGCGCAGGTCGCGAAGGCGATGAGCATCAGCTTGAACTGTTTCTCGGTCCCGGCTTTCGACAGGGCGAAGGCCGCGCCGGTCGTGCCGAGATGAAAAAGGAGGATGTACCAGGGCTGGTTCCAACCCAGCATCATCAGATCCATGGGCATGAGCACGAAGGCGACGAGCGGCTTGATCTTGGCGCCGCCCAGAAACAGCGGGGCCCACACCGAGCCCACCATGACGAGCGCGTACAGGACGACGCAGACGCCGAAGGCGAAGAAGCCCTCGAAGAGGCGCCGGCCATGGCCGCGCGTATGCGCATGCGCATGCGCGTGCGCGGGAGGATGCGCGTGCTTAGCGGTCAATCGAGCGGAACGGCGCCGGGCCGCTGAAAGCGCCGGGCGAGTTCGTCGCGGTTGAGGGCCAGCATGGCGCGCCGGCCGTGCGGGCAGGCCGAGCCGTCCTTGCAGTCCTTGAGGGCGTCGAGAAGCTTGTACGCCTCTTCCTCGCCCAGGCGGTCGTGGGATTTCACCGCGGCCTTGCAGGCGATCGTGGCGATCGCGTCGTGGCGCAATTGCTCGGCCTTCGCGACGGGATCCGACAGGCTGTCGACGATGCGGTGGACGAGCTTCTTGACCTCGTCGGATTTATAGAAAAGGGAAGGCACCGCCGTGACGTGCAGGCCGTTCTTGCCGAAGGCCGCCACCTCGAAGCCGATCTTGTGCAGGCGGTCGGCCTTGTCGAGCACCGCCCGCACCGCCGAGGCGGGAAGATCGACGGGAACGGGGATCATGAGCTTCTGGGACTTGGCCCCGCCGTCCTCGATCTCGCCCATGAATTTTTCAAACAAAACCCGTTCCGCGGCGGCGTGCTGATCGAGCACGAACAGGCCGCCGTTCGCTTCGAAGAGCATGTAGCTGCGTTCGATCTGGCCGACGTAACGGAACGGCGGCGTGTACCAGGCGGGCGCGCCCTCGGGCGCGGCCAAGGCGACGGCGGAGCCGAGCTTGAGCTGCTTGAACTCGTCGGGGATGAAGCCGCGGCCTCCCAGATAATGAGGTTCGGGCGCGGCGGCGGGCGCCGGCGCGTCGGCCACGACCGAGACGGGCTCGGGCGCGAGAGTGATGGGAGCGGCGGCCTTCGCCTTGGCGAGCGCGGAGGCGACGAGGCCGGAGACGATCTCGAAAATCTCGCCGTCCTTTTTAAAACGGATCTCGCGCTTGCCGGGATGCACGTTCGCGTCGAAGGAATCGGGATTGAGCTCGAGCAGGGCGACGCACACGGGCTGTTTGCCCGCGGGGCGGTGCTCGCCGTAGGCCTTGTACAGCGCGGTCTGCAGGATCTTGGACGTGATCGGACGTTTGTTGACGAAGAAGTACTGGAAGCTGCGCGAAGACGGCATCTTGTCGTACGGCGAGACCAGCATGCGCACGCGCACGCCCGGGCGCTCGACGTCGATCGGAAGAAGTCCGTTGGCGAGGTCGTCGCCGAGCACGGCGGCCGCCCGAAAGTCGAAATCCTGAAAGAAGTCGCCGGAGTCCTCGGGCTCCAGGCGCAGAACCTGGCGGCCCTCGGCCTTGTACGTGAAGCGCACGCCGGGATTGGCCAAGGCGGCCTCTTCGATGACCGCGGTCAGGCGCGAACGCTCGGAGCCGTCGGACTTGAGGAACTCGAGGCGTGCGGGGGTGTTGTAGAACAGATCTTTGACGAACACCGTCGTGCCGGGCACGGCGGGCGCGGGCCCGTCGCTGACCTTGCCCTTTTCGCTCGTGACGCGCCAGCCGGTCTTGCTGTCGGCCTGGCAGCTCGTGATCGTGATCTTGGCGACGGCCGCGATGGCATAGAGAGCCTCGCCCCTGAAGCCGAAAGTGTGCAGGGAATCCAGGTCTTCAAACGCGGAAATTTTGCTCGTCGCATGGCGTTCGAGGCATAAACGCACGTCGTCGGCGTCCATGCCGGATCCGTCATCCGAGATCCGCAACGTCGTTTTGCCCGCGCCGGTGACTTCGATGTCTATTTTGCGCGCTCCGGCGTCCAGCGCGTTCTCGATTAATTCTTTCAGCAAAGACGCGGGCCGTTCCACCACTTCGCCGGCCGCGATGCGCGAGAAAACTTCTTCCGGCAGTTTTGTGATCGTGGGCATTAGAGCTGCTTCTTCAGCGCGTTGAGCGCCTGGAGAGCCTCGATGGGGGTCATGGTCTCGGGATTGATCAGCTTCAAGGTCCTCAGAACGGGATTCTCTTCGAACAACGGCAATTCGGGAGATGGAGCGGACTCTTCGCGCACGACGCGCCCGCTCAGGCGCCCGGCGCCCGACTCGCTCTCGAGCCCGGCCAAAATCTTCTGCGCGCGCGCGATCAAAGTCGCGGGAAGTCCGGCGAGCGAAGCCACGTGAATGCCGTAGGAGCGGTCCGCGGGGCCGGCGCCGATCTTGTGCAAAAACACGACCTCGGTATGACCGGAACCATTCGACCACTCCTTGACTTCGACATTGCCGTTGACGACGCCGGGCAAAGATTTGGCCAATTCAGTCAACTCGAAATAGTGCGTGGCGAAAAGCGTTCTCGGCCCCCGCGGCGCGTGTCCTTTCGTTTCGTAGGACGAGTGCAGGTGTTCGAGCACCGCCCAGGCGATCGAGATCCCGTCGAAGGTCGAGGTTCCGCGGCCGACCTCGTCCAACACCACCAGCGAACGCGGCGTCGCCGAGCGAAGGATGTGAGACGTTTCCTTCATCTCGACCATAAAGGTCGAATCGCCCTGAGCGAGCGCGTCCTGGGCGCCGATGCGCGTCAATATTTTGTCCACGACGCCCACGCGCGCCGACTTGGCGGGAACGAACGCGCCGATCTGCGCGAGCAGCACGATCAAGGCGTTTTGGCGCAGGTAGGTGGACTTGCCCGCCATGTTCGGCCCGGTCAAAATCAAAATCTGCGGGTCGCGAGCGTTCAGGCTCAGCGAATTGGCGACGAAGGTGCCCGAGGGGAGAAGGGCGGCGAGAACGGGATGGCGGCCGTCGACGATGTCCAGGTCATGGGAGAGATCGATCTTGGGCTTGACCATGTCGTGCATGGCCGCGACCGAGGCCAGGGACTGGAACGCGTCGAGCTCGGCGAGCAGCTCGGCGAGGCGGAGCAGCGCCGGATAATGTCCCGCCGCCTCGTCGCGCAGTTCGCCGAACAGGCGCGCCTCGAGGCGGAGCATCTTCTCCTCGGCCGACAGGATCTTGGTCTCGAGCTCCTTGAGCTCGGGCGTGATGTAGCGCTCGGCGTTGGTCAAGGTCTGCTTGCGCGTGTAGGACGCGGGCGCCTTCGCGCTTTGGCCCTTGCTGATTTCAAGATAATAGCCGAAGACGGAATTGTAGCCGGCCTTGAGGCTGGAGAGCCCGGTCGCCTTGCGCTCGCGCTCCTCGAGCTCGGCCAGGACCTGGTCCGAGTTCGTCTTCAGGCGGCGGAGCTCTTCGAGCTCCTTATTAAAATCCGCGCGGAACAGCCCGCCGTCGCTCAACTTGGCGGGCGGCTCGTCGACGAGCGCGGCGGCGAGCTTCAGGCCCAGGGGCTCGAGGGCGGTCGCGGTCTCGCGCAGGCCGGCGGCCAGGTTGGCGAGCCCGGAGGAGAACGCGGTCTCCTCGAGCCAGCGCTCGAGCGCGGGCAGGCGCAGCAGGGAGCGGCGCAAAGCGCCTAGGTCGCGCGGCGCGGCCTGGCGCGTGCCCAGGCGGCTCGTCACGCGCGGCAGGTCGGCGACCTCTTGGATGATTTTGCCGAGGCTTTGGCGCGCCCCGGGCTTGTCGAACAGGTCCTCGACGCAGTTTTGGCGGTGCTCGATCTCGCGCAGATCCGTGGACGGGTGCAGCAGCCAGTGCTTGAGCTTGCGACTGCCCATCGGCGTGCGGCTTTGGTCGAGCAGGCCCCACACCGTGTGGCGCTTCTCGCCGCTGGCGGCCTCGATGAGCTCGAGCGTACGGATCGCGGTCTCGTCGAGCTGCAGGACGGCGCCGGATTCTTTATACGACGGTTCGGGGAGCTCGCGTAAACGAAATTTAGCCTCATCGACGTAGCCGCGCGCGGCCAAAGAGGCGTTCAGGGCGAGATGACGGTTGCGCCACGTCGAGCCGGTGGCCCACGCGGGCTGGACGGTGGGCTTGACCGTCTCGCGGACAGTCAGGCAGGTCTTCGCGGGCAGGACCGAGCGCAGCCACAGCGCGTCGGCGGCCGCGCCGGAGGCGAGCACCTCGGCCGGTCGCACGCGCGCCAGCAAGTCGTAGAGCTTGCGGTGGTCGCGGTCGTTGAGCACCTGGGTCGCCCAGGACTCGCCCGTGGACACGTCGAGGCACGCCGCGCCCCAGCCCACGAGGTCGTGTTCGATCGCGATCAGGAAATTGGTCGCGGCGGGGTCGAGCAGGTCGTCCTCGACGACGGTCCCGGGCGTGACGACGCGAACCACGTCTCTCAGGACTAATTTCTTGTCCTTAGTCGCCGGCTCGAGCTGTTCGGCGATGGCGACCTTGCGGCCCGCGCGCAGAAGCCGCGCCATGTAGTTCTGCGAGTTGTGATGGGGCACGCCGCACATCGGCACGCCCTGGCGCTGGGTGAGCACGAGCCCGAGAATCGCCGCCGCGTCCTGGGCGTCGGTTCCGAACATCTCATAGAAGTCCCCGAGCCGGAAAAAAACGATGCTCTGGGGGTGGCGGGCCTTGATGTCCTGATACTGCCGCATGACCGGCGTATCGGGCATCGCGTCGACGGAGGACATAAAGGGATTGTACCAATTTCCGACGGTAGGTCTTGGTGTCAGGCTTTCGGTTTTAGGTTTCTACTCAACGTCGAATTTCAGGAAGAAACCTAAAACCGAAAGCCTGACACCTTCCTACTTTAAGGCGGCTTCGACTTCGATTTTGAGCTTGGTCACCGATTTCGAGCCGAACATGCGTTTGATGGCCAGGCCGTCCTTTCCGATCAGGTAAGCGGTGGGCAGGCCGGGGACGATCCAGCCCTTCGGCGCCAGCTCGCCTCCGTTGACGATCACCGGATAGTTGATCTTGGCGGCTTTGGCGAACGGGGCGACGTCCTTGACGTCCTCGTCCATGGACACGCCGATAATCGTGAAGCCCTTGGGGCCGAGCTCCTTCTGGAGCTTGATGAGCTCGGGGATCTCGTCCTTGCACGGGTCGCACCAGGTGGCCCAGAAATCCACGAGGACGACCTTGCCTTTATAATCGGCGAGCGAGACGGTTTTGCCGTCGAGCGTCTTGCCCGACAGGGGGGGCGTCTGCTCGGGGGCGCCGGGAGGCCCGGACGGGGAGCAGGCGAAAGCCAGCAAGGCGGCGGCGAAAACGAGCGTTCTCATAGCAGGAATTTGTCCAGGAACTTCGGGGCGTAGCGGTTGAGCATGGAGAGCTTGTCGAAGAAGATGAGCAGGCCGACGGCGATGAGCAAGGCGCCGGCGACGATTTCGCCCTTGCGGATGTGCGACTTGTACTTCGAGAAGAAGCGCATGAAGCGGGTGACCGCGAAACCGGTGGCCACGAAGGGGATGCCCAGGCCGAGCGAATAGACGAACAACAGGCTCATGCCCTGGCCCACGGTTTCGCGCGTGGCGGCGAGCGCCAGGATGCCCGACAGGATCGGGCCGATGCACGGGGTCCAGCCGAAAGCGAAGGCCAGGCCCATGAAGAAGGAGCCGACGTAGCCGGGCTTGAAGGCCGCGGTGTTCGCGCGCTTCTGATAGTACAGCCATTTGATCGGCAGGAGGCCCGTCATGTGCAGGCCGAAAAGGATCACGACGGCGCCGGCGATCTTATTGACGACGGCGGCGTGTTCGGCCAGCTCGCGGCCGATCGTCGTGGCCGTCGCGCCGAGCAAGGTGAAGATCAGCGCGAAGCCCGCGACGAAGAACAGCGACTCCCAGCCGGCGTGACGAAGGCGCGCCTTGTCGTCGGCGCCGCCGGAGAGCTCCTCCAAGGTCAGGCCGGACATGAAGGAGATGTAGCCCGGCACCAAGGGCAGCACGCAGGGCGACAGGAAGGATACGAGCCCGCCCAAAAACGCCGCGCCGAAGCCGACCGTTCCGTTCCCCATTTCGTTGATCCTATCATTTCGGCCCGGGCTGTCATGCCCCCGGACGTCGCGACACTCATGAGTGCTATGATCACCCGAATGATGACGGTTCTCGTCGCCGTTCTGATGTTTCCGGCCGCTGTTTCCGCAGCCCCGACCCTGCCAAAGAAGGAGGCCAAGAAGATGGCTTACTCCAAGCCCTCGAAGGATGAGCTGAAGAAGAAATTGAGCGCCGAAGAGTTCGCGGTCATCTGCAACTCGGCCACCGAGCCGCCCTTCCACAACGCCTACTGGAACAACCACGAGCCCGGCATCTACGTGGACAAAGCCAGCGGCGAGCCCTTGTTCTCCTCGACCGACAAGTTCGATTCGGGCACGGGCTGGCCGAGCTTCACCCAGCCCATTGAAAAAGAGAACGTGGTGGAGAAGAAGGATCGCGAGTACGGCATGATCCGCACCGAGGTCCGCTCCAAGCACGGCGACAGCCACTTGGGCCACGTTTTCGACGACGGCCCCAAGGAGAAGGGCGGCCTGCGCTTCTGCATCAACTCGGCCTCGCTTCGCTTCATCCCCGTCAAAGATCTGGAGAAAGAGGGCTACGGACAATACCTGCCCCTCTTCAATAAAGAGGCGGTCGCGCGGCGCAAGGCCGAGAAGCTCGTTTCCAAGGAACCGACCGGCAAGACCGAGACCGTCGAGCTCGCCGGCGGCTGCTTCTGGGGCATGCAGCACATCCTGCGCAAGATCCCCGGCGTGATCCACACCGAAGTGGGCTACGCGGGCGGCGCCGTCGAGAACGCGACGTACGAGAACCACGAGGGCCACGCGGAGGCGGTGCAGGTCGTCTACGACCCGAGCAAGCTGCCCTTCGAGACCTTGATGCGCTGGTACTTCCGCATGCACGATCCGACGACGCTCAACCGCCAGGGCAACGATCGCGGCACTTCTTATCGCTCGGCGATCTTCTACCACACCGATCTTCAGAAAAAGGCCGCCGAGGCGTTCAAGAAGCGCGTCGACGAGCGCGGCAAGTGGGGCAAGCCCGTCGTCACTGAGATCGCGAAGGCGGGAAAATTTTGGAAGGCCGAGGACTATCACCAGGATTACCTCGAGAACAAACCCGACGGCTATACCTGCCACTTCCTGCGCCCGGAGTCGGTGCTCGGCGACTGAAGGCCTGAATTCCAGGCCTTGACGTCTGAAAAACCGGGGCTATACTGGAGATATGACCCCTCAATTCGTCCTTCCCATGGTCCTGGCCCTCCTAGCTCAAACCGCCTCCGCCGGCGTGGCGACCACGGTCGATTCCAAGAAGCTCAACGCCTCGCACGAGACGATCAATAAGACCAAGGTTCCGCTGTATAAATTCATCGATCAAAGCGACCAGGGCATGCAATGGTCGGTGGCGAACGTCGCCGACGTGGGCCCGGCTCTCGAGGCCGCCAGCAACGCGGTCGCCTTGCTCCACGCCGCCCATCCGAGCGCGGTCGCCGACGCCTACGGCAACGGCTCGATGACCAATATCGAAGACACCTTCAAGCTGTTCGGCGGGGGCAACCTCGAGCGCGGCTGCATCTCGCATCAATATACGACCTACAACGCCGTCAAGAAAGCTTTGGGCGACAAGAGCAGCCTCACAGTGAGCAAGATCCGCGTCCGGCTCAAGTTCGCCTTCCCGCACAACGCGGTCATCATCTTCCCCACCGGCACCGACTGGAAGAAGACGGGCATCGTCCTCGACGCCTGGAAGCGCCAGAAATCCGCGCTCGACAAGATGGTGTACACGTTCCCGGACTGGTATGGCCTGGTCGACGCCGGCGCCAAGCTCATCGGCGAAGACGAATAGGGTTTTAGTATCATCGGGGGCATGAGCCCCAAAACCCGGACTGAGAAGGACACGATGGGCGAGATTCCCGTCGCCGCCGATCGCTACTGGGGAGCGCAGACCGAGCGCTCCCTCCATCATTTCCAGGCCGGCGCGGGCCGCGACACGCTCACGCGCGAGATGATCCGCGCCCTGGGCGTGCTCAAGAAGGCCGCCGCGCTCGCCAACGCCGATCTCGGGCTTCTGCCGAAGGATAAAGAGAAGCTGATCTCCGCCGCGGCCGATGAGGTCATCTCCGGAAAGCTCGACGAGCATTTCCCGCTTGTGGTCTGGCAGACGGGCTCGGGCACGCAGTCAAACATGAACGCCAACGAGGTGATCTCCAACCGCGCCATCGAGCTGGCCAAGGGCGAGATGGGCAGCAAGAAGCCCGTCCATCCCAACGACGACGTGAACAAGTCGCAGTCGAGCAACGATACGTTTCCGACCGCCATGCACATCGCGGCCGTGGAGACGCTGGTTCACGAGCTCGTTCCCGCCGTGAAGGGCCTGCGCGACGAACTCAAGAAGAAGGCGAAAAAGTTCGACAAGATCGTGAAGATAGGCCGCACCCATTTGATGGACGCCGTTCCGTTGACGTTGGGCCAGGAAATCGGCGGTTGGGCGGCCATGCTCGACGCCGACTTGAACCGGATCGAGCTCGTCTTGCCGGGTCTCTATGAGCTCGCCATCGGCGGCACCGCCGTCGGCACGGGCCTCAACACGCACCCCGATTTCGACAAGAAAGCGGCGGCGCATATCGCCAAATTGACCAAACTGCCGTTTAAGCCCGCGCCGAACAAATTCGAAGCTCTCGCGGGTCACGACGCTTTGGTGTTCGCGCACGGCGCGCTGAAAACGCTCGCTTGCTCGATGAACAAGATCGCCAACGACGTGCGTTGGCTCGCGTCCGGCCCGCGCGCGGGCTTGGGCGAGCTGCGCATCCCCGAAAACGAGCCCGGCTCCTCGATCATGCCCGGCAAGGTGAACCCGACCCAGAGCGAGGCGGTCACCATGATCTGCGCCCAGGTGATCGGCAACGACGCGGCGATCAACATCGGCGGCATGTCGGGCAACTTCGAGCTCAACGTGTTCAAGCCGCTGATCATCCACAATTTCCTGCACTCGGCGAAGCTGCTCGCCGCGGGCGCGCGGGGCTTCACCGAGCACTGCGCCGCCGGCATCGAGGCCGACGAGGCGCGCATCAAGGAGCTCATGCTGCGCTCGCTCATGCTCGTCACCGCGCTCAACACTCATATCGGCTACGACAACGCGGCCAAGATCGCCAAGACCGCGCACGCCGAGGGCCTGACCCTCAAGGAAGCGGCGCTGAAGCTCAAGCTCGTCACCGAGAAGCAGTTCGGGGACTGGATTAAGCCCGAGCAGATGACCAAGCCGGGGCTCTAATGAACAAAGGAGAACAGGAGCTCCTGCGCCGCGCCGCGTCGGTGATCGGCCACGACCTGCGCAACCCGCTCGCGGTGATCAACAATTCGTCCTACTTCGTGCGCGCCAAGCTCGGCGCCGCCAAGCTCGACCCGAAGGTCGAGAAGCACCTGAAGATCATCGAGGCCGAGATCGCCCGCGCCGACAAGCTGCTGGCCGACATGCTCACCTTCTCGCGCCCCTACGAGCCCGCCGCCGAAACCCAGGGCCTCGACTCCGTCGTCGGCGACGCGCTGGCCGGCTACCCGACGCCCGAGGGCGGCAAGATCGACCTCAAGCTCGGCGCCAAGGGCGTGAACGGCAAGTTCGACCCCAAGGCGATCGCCGACTCGGTGCGGCGCCTCGTCGACAACGCCTTCGCCGCGCAGGAGGAGAAAGGGACGGTCAAGGTCGTCACCTCCGCGGGCAGGGAAGGCCTCGTCATCGCCGTGACGGACACGAGCAAGGGCGTCGACGCCAAGATCGAGCCCGTGATGTACGAGGCCTTCATGACCACCAAGCCCAAGGGGCTCGGGCTCGGACTTTCGCTCGCGAGGAAGTATCTCGAGGGCAACGGCGGCACCGTGAGCCACGAGAGCGGGCCGAAGGGCTCGACTTTTAAGCTCACGTTGCCGAAGATTTAGACGTTATCCCCAAGCACGTCTTTTAGTGTTGTCGACAACACTCGGCGCGCCTCCTGTGAATAAAGTGAACGACTTCTCCGCGGTCCTGAAGATAGTCCTGTCCGGCCGGGCGCTCGATCGCGCTTCGGCGCGCGCCGCCATGAACGCGCTGATCGGCGGGAAGGTCACCGACGCGCAGGCCGGAGCCTTCCTCGCGGCTTTGCGCGTGCGGGGGGAAACGGTCCAGGAGTTGGTCGGCTTCGCCGAGGCGATGCGCGCCCGCGCTCTCCCGGTCAGGCCCAAGCGCCGCCCGCTCATCGACACCTGCGGCACGGGCGGCGACGGTTCGGGGACTTTCAACATCTCGACGACCGTGGCCTTCATCGCCGCCGGAGCGGGCGCGGCCGTCGCCAAGCACGGCAACCGCGCCGTGTCGAGCCGCTCGGGCTCCGCCGACGTGCTCGAGGCGCTCGGCGTCAAAACCGAGGTGTCGGCCAAGCTCGCGGCCGAATGCGTGGACGTCGCCGGGGTCGGCTTTCTCTTCGCGCCCGCGCATCATCCCGCCGTGGCGCGCGTGGGCCCGGTTCGGCGCCAGCTCGGGCGCACCGTCTTCAACCTGCTCGGCCCGTTGTCCAATCCCGCCGGGGCCAAGCGCCAACTCCTCGGCGTGTACTCGACGTCCTTGGTCCGGCCCGTCGCCGAAGCGCTGAAGTCCCTCGGAAGCGAGCAGGCCATGGTCGTCGCCTCGGAAGACGGCCTCGATGAATTGTCTTTGTCCGCGCCCACGGTCGTGGCGCGGCTGTCCAAGGGTCGCGTCATGACGGAGAGGATCCACCCGGAGCGCCTTGGCCTCAAGCGCCGCCCGCTCGCGGCTCTGCGCGGCGGCGACGCGAAGAAAAACGCGGACATCACCCGGAAAATCCTGTACGGCGCCCGCGGCGCCGCGCGCGAAGTGTGCCTGCTCAACGCCGCCGCGGCCCTGATCGTCGCCGGCCTCGCGCGCAACTGGGAGGAGGGCCTCGCGATGGCCGCCGTGTCGATCGACTCCGGGCGCGCCGCCGCCTCCTTGGCCATCCTCGCGCACCTGAGCCGCCGTGGGTGAGCTCGGCGTGCTGGGAAAAATCGGCGCGCATACGCTCGATCGCGTCGCGGCCCTCAAGAAAACGCGGCCCGTCGCGAGCCTGAAGGATTCGCCGCTCTATGCCCGCCAGCCGCTGTCCTTGGACGCCGCGCTCCACGGCGACGGCCCCCGAATCATCGCCGAGGTGAAGTTTCATTCCCCGTCGGAAGGGATTCTTCGCCCAGGCGCTTCGCCGAAAGCCGCGGCGGAGATCGCGCATGCCTACGCGCGCACCGGCGCCGCGGCGATATCGATATTGACCGAACCGGAGTATTTTCACGGCGATCCGAGCTTCCTGGCCGCGGCCCGCGCCGAATTGCCGAACACGCCGTTGTTGATGAAGGATTTCATGGTCGATCCGTATCAATTTGAATTGGCACGTTCGATCGGCGCGGACGCGGTTCTCTTGATCGTCGCTTTGTTGGGTCCGAACCTTTCGGCCATGCTCAATTCCGCCAGGTCGTTGGGATTATCGGTTCTTATAGAAGCTCATGATGAAGCCGAAGCCGCCGCGGCGTTAGCCGCGGGCGACGCTGTCATCGGTGTGAACAACAGGGATCTGAAGTCATTGAAAGTCGATTTGGCCGTTTCAAAACGCATTGCCCCGCTTCTAAACGGCCGCACCGCCGTCTCCGAAAGCGGCCTGCGCTCGCGCGCCGACATCGACGCGCTCGCGGCGTTGGGCTACAAGGGCTTTCTCGTCGGCACCTCCTTCATGAAGTCGCCCTACCCCGCGGTCGCCCTCAAAACCTTCCTCTCATGAGAATCAAGGTCTGCGGCGTCACCCGGCCCCAGGACGCGCGGCTCGCCGCGAAGCTCGGCGCCTGGGCCGTGGGCATGATCTTCGTTCCAAATACTCCCCGCTACCTCACGCCCCCGCAGGCCCGTCGAGTCCGCGCCGCTATTCCGAAAGGCGTCCTCGCCGTGGGCGTCTTCCGTCACGTTTCGGCCGACGAACTGCGCCGCGTCGTCAACGAGCTCCACCTCGACGCCGTCCAGATCTACGGCTCCGTCCCGCGCGGGATTGGCGTGAAGGTCATCCAGGCCGTGACCTTGAACGCCCGTCCGCTTCGCGGGAAAATGGTCCTCATAGAACCCGCCCGTAGCGACGCCGACCGCCGCGCCGGGCGCGGGCCGTCTCTCAAAGCCCAGCGCGCGGCCTGGGACATGGCCCGTTCCTGGCGTACGACCGGCGCCCGCGTCATCCTCGCGGGAGGGTTGACCCCCGATAGCGCCGGCCCGGCTTTCCGCCTGGCGCACCCTTGGGCGCTCGATGTCAGCTCCGGGGTCGAGAGCCGGCCCGGGATCAAGAGCGCGCGGCTCCTGAGCGCCTTTTTCAGGGCCGCTGGCGCTTAAACCGGTTCCGCCCGTCGAAAATAAGGACTCTTTTTTCAACAAAACGGCATCATTGACGGGGCGATACCGTGCTACAATATACGTAAGGGGAAACGTTCCCCGTGCCACATAGACGTTCGTGAGCAAGACGTAAGAAAGAGGACATACAAGACAATGGCTACCGGAAAAGTGAAGTGGTTCAACGATCAGAAGGGCTTCGGATTCATCACGCCGGACGACGGGTCCAAGGACCTTTTCGTTCACCACACGTCCATCCTGGGCGATGGTTTCAAGACTTTGGCTGAGAATCAGGCCGTCGAGTTCGACGTGGAGTCGTCCGAGAAGGGACCCCGCGCCGGCAACGTTCGCAAGCTCTAATCAGCTGACGAACACCGCCTGAAAAAGACCCCCTCGCAGGAAACTGCGAGGGGGTTCTTATTTTTAGTCTTGGCGGCGGACGCGGATCGGCGGGTGCTTGAGGGCGCCGACGAACCAGAGGAAGGGGCTGAGGTGGTAGAACATCTCGCGCAGGCCTTTGGTGAACATCCCCCAAATGATGCCGCCGACCACGAGCGTGGTCATCACCTGACCGAGCAGGCTGTCGGATAACGTCTTCATCAAGGCGATCAACGTGAAGAGCTGGGGATAGGCGACGACGCGCGGGAAGGCCGCGAAGATGATGTAGGCGATCAGGCCCAAGGCGTAGCCGGGGCGGGCGTCCTCGATGATGTGATGCGTCTGGTCCATGTACGCGGCGCCCAGCGCCATGTAGAGCATCACGAACCCGCAGCACTCGCGCCACAGCACGTCGGCCGGGGGCGCGCCCTTGGTCGCGGAGACGAACAGGATCGCGGAGAAGAAGACGGCGAGCGAGATGTTATAAAGGATCGCGAACACGCTCCAGAGTTCCTCTAGGAACAACTCGGAGAACACATCCACGAAGGCGCCCATGACGCGCGCCAGGATCCAGAAGCCGCCGTTGATGGCGCCCAGCCAGACGAAGACGTCGACGACTCTCTTGAACTCAGGAGAGCGCCAGATCGTCAGGGCGGCGGTGAGAAGCTCGTCCATGCGGGGCGACTGAATTTAGCATTTCAGCCTCCCACGAGCTGGCGCAGGAGGGAGACGGGGATCGGATGCAGGTCGTTGTCGCCGGGGGCGCGCAGGCCGATCGAGGTCGTTCCCTGCTGGCCGGCCAAAGCGAGGAATTGCAGCTCGCGCGGGTTCACCGCGAGGCTGATCGCGGCCTTTTCGGAGAACGCGCTCGTTTTATCCTCGGCCTCGCCCGCGAGCTTGAACTGGCCCGCGGTCATGCCTTGGCCGAGGTTGCGGCCGACGGCGATCACGAGTATGTTCTGCAGTATGGTCGCCGTGGCCTTCTCGCGGCGACCGTCGCTCATCACCGCGTCGAAGGTGATGAGGACGTCGACGCGGTCGCCGGGCTTGACCATGCCGCGCATCTCGGCGTCGATGCCGAGCGTGGCCGCGCGGTAGCCCGGAGGGACCTTCAAGGCGAGACCCGAGTCGGGAGAGAGCGGCATCAAGGCGGACTGGCTGATCTGGTTGCCCTTCGGGATGCGCACTCGATTGACGAGGTTGAGGATCATGCGCATGTCGGACGCCGTGCGGATCTCGAACGCGTCCTGGGCGATGAAGCGCCGGGGCATTTCGACGATCTCGAGCATGCCTTCCTTGATCAAAGTCCGCTCCGGGATGTCGGTGCGCGCGACGAGCACCTTGGTCGTCTCATACTGTCCGCTGAGCGTCCGCTCCTTGCTGCTCAGGGCGACGAGGTAGAACGCGGCGGCGGCGAGGGCGAGCAGGCCCGGCAAAAGGACGCTTTTCTTATCCATGGCTGGAGCATAGCTTTCGACGATGGCGGCACTGTTGCGGTTCGCATAAAAAGGGGTAAAAGCGGCCGCATGGACACCCCCCGCGGGGGAGTGCTATTCTCCCTGTTCATGACCCCTTCCTCGACGGGCCGCTTCGGCTGCTTCGGCGGGTCTTTCGTGCCGGAAACCTTGATCGAGCCTCTGCTCGAGCTCGAGGCGGCCTACGCGTCCGCCCGGCGCGATCCGAAGTTCCGGGCGGCGCTCAAAAACGAGCTGGCGACCTACGTGGGCCGGCCGACGCCGCTCACCTTCGCGGGGCGGCTGAGCGCGGCGCTGGGCCTGCGCGTCTGGCTCAAGCGCGAGGACCTGACCCACACGGGCGCGCACAAGATCAACAACACCGTCGGGCAGGTTCTGTTGGCCTTGCGTATGAAGAAAAAGCGCGTGATCGCCGAGACCGGCGCCGGCCAGCACGGCGTGGCGACGGCGGCCGCGGCCGCGCGCGCGGGCCTGCCCTGCGTCGTGTACATGGGCACCGACGACATGGCGCGCCAGGCGCCCAACGTCGCGCGCATGAAGATGCTGGGCGCCACCGTCGTCGCGGTGACCTCGGGCTTGAAGACGCTCAAGGACGCGACGAGCGAGGCCCTGCGCGCGTGGTCGGCGGACAGCCGGGAGACGTTCTACGTCCTCGGGTCCGCGCTCGGACCGCATCCCTACCCGACCATGGTCCGCGATTTTCAGTCGGTGATCGGCTTCGAGGCGCGGGCCCAGATTTTGAAGGAAGAGGGCCGGCTTCCCGCGCACGTGATCGCCTGCGTCGGCGGCGGCTCGAACGCGATCGGGATTTTCACCGCGTTCCTGAAGGACAGGAAGGTCGCCTTGACCGGCGTCGAGGCGGGCGGGACCGGCCTCGGCCCCGGGAAGCACGCGGCGCGTTTCGCGGGGGGCGCGCCCGGAACGCTTCACGGGACCTACACCTATCTTCTTCAGGATAAGAACGGCCAGGTCTTGCCGACGCACTCGATCTCGGCGGGTCTCGATTATCCCGCCGTCGGACCCGAGCACGCGGAGCTGCGGCGCATCGGCCGCGCGACGTACGCGCATGCTTCGGATCAGCAGGCGGTGAAGGCGGCGCACGAGTTGTGCCGCCTCGAAGGCATACTGCCCGCGCTCGAGAGCTCGCATGCTTTGGCCTACCTGCATAAGGCGCGGTTCGGCAAGAACGCGATCGTCATCGTGAATCTGTCGGGGCGCGGCGATAAGGACTTGGGGACGTTATGCCCGTGAGCCTCGCGCGGTATTTAGCCGCCCGACGATCCGTCGGGCGGGCGGGCTTCGTGCCGTTCATCGTCGCGGGGGATCCCTCGCGCGGGGCGAGCCTGATGGCGGCGCGTCTGCTCGCGGCGGCGGGAGCGGATATTTTAGAGGTGGGAGTGCCGTTCTCGGATCCGGTGGCGGACGGGCCGGTGATTCAGGCGGCGGGGCAGAGGGCGCTGGCGAAGGGAATGAGTCTCACGAACGCGATCTCGTTCGTCGCGGCGCTTAGGAAGGATGGGGTCACAGTTCCAGTGATCCTCTTCACGTACTACAACCCGATATTGCGGTTGGGGGTTGAGCGCTTCGCTAAAGCTTGCGCGGGGGCGGGCGTGAATGCGGTGCTGGTCGTGGATCTTCCCGCGGAAGAATCAATAGAAATGATCGCGATACTCAAGAAAAAAAATATCGAGATCGTCTTGTTGGCTTCGCCCACGACGACGGATGAACGGCTGAAACGGATCGGGAAGCTCACCGGAAGCACGGCGTATTACGTGAGCAGGCAAGGAGTGACCGGTATACGGAGTGGATTGGAGCGCGACATAGCCAAACGACTGGAACACGTTGGAAAGCTCATTAAGAAACCACTTCTGGTGGGGTTCGGGGTGGCGGAACCGGCTCAGGCTCGCGCCTTGGCGCCTCATGCCGCCGGGGTTGTTGTGGGAAGTGCAATCGTCAAAGAAAACTTTGCCGGCGGGCCGGCGGCGGTACGGCGACTGGCTAAACGGCTTATCGCCGCCTTGGAGCTTTAAACATGTTAATCCTCATGCAGTCGGATCACACGAAAAAGCAATTGGCCGACGTGCTTGCGCGTGTCAAATCGCTCAAACTTAAACCACACGTCATTCCCGGAAAGCTCAGCGTGGCCGTGGGCATCACCGGAAATTCAGGCGCCCTTGATCCGCACCTTTTCGATTCCCTTCCCGGCGTGCGCGAAGCCGTGCGCGTCTCCAAGCCCTATAAGCTCGCCGGACGCGATTTTCAGCATGCGGACACCACGGTACCTGTCGGTCCATTTAATCTCGGCGGACCCGGACTTGTCGTGATCGCCGGCCCGTGCGCCGTCGAAAGCGAAGAGCAGATGATGCGCATCGCTCGCGCGGTGAAGAAGGCGGGGGCGCACATGCTCCGCGGCGGGGCGTTCAAGCCGCGCACGTCGCCGTACGCCTTCCAGGGCTTGGGAAAGAAGGGGCTTCAGCTTCTCGCGGCGGCTAAAAAAGAGACGGGCCTGCCCATCGTGACCGAGGTGTTGGACCAGCGGTCTTTGGCGGATGTGGCCGAATACGCGGATGTTCTGCAGGTCGGCGCGCGCAACATGCAGAACTTCGCCTTGCTCAAGGAGCTCGGCCAGCTCAAGCAGCCGGTCATGCTCAAGCGCGGCCTGTCGGCCACTTTGGACGAGTGGTTGATGTCGGCCGAGTACCTGCTCAGCGAGGGCAACAAGAATATTTTCCTGTGCGAGCGCGGCATCCGCGCGTTCTCCGACCACGCGCGCAACACGCTCGACCTGAACGTCGTGCCCGCCGTCAAAGAAATGAGCCATCTGCCCATCATCGTCGATCCGAGCCACGCCACCGGCGTGCGCGCGCGCGTGGCGCCGATGGCGCGGGCGGCCGTCGCGGCCGGGGCGCACGGAATCATGATCGAAGTGCACGACCGGCCCGACCAGGCGTTATGCGACGGGCCTCAGGCCCTGCATCCCGACGACTTCGCGGTTTTGATGCGCGACCTGGCGGCGATCGCGGGCGCGCTCGGCCGGAACATGGCCGCGCCCGCGCTCAGGGGACGCGGGTGAAGCTGAGCGGGGAGGCGCGCGTGCCGGGGGACAAGTCGGTCTCCCACCGCGCCCTGATCCTCGGCGCGCTCGCCGACGGCGAGACGGCCGTCGAGGGCCTCTCGTCGGGCGCGGACGTGCATTCCACGCGAACCTGCCTCGAGGCCTTGGGGGTCGAGATCTCCGGCTCGGCGCCGAACGTGCGCGTGCGCGGGCGCGGGCTCGGAGGGCTCAAGGAGCCGGCCGGGGACCTCGACGCGGGCAATTCCGGCACGACGATGCGCCTGCTCGCGGGCGTCGTCGCGGGCCACGGATTTTCGGCTCGGTTCACGGGCGACGAATCTCTCGTGCGCCGGCCGATGAAGCGCGTGGCCGAGCCGTTGCGCGCGATGGGCGCCAAGGTCGACCTGACTCCCGCCGATACCGCGCCGCTGGCGGTGAGCGGCGGCGGGCTCAAGGGGATCGAGTACGCGTCGCCGACGGCGAGCGCGCAGGTCAAATCCGCGATCCTACTGGCCGGGCTGCACGCCTCCGGCTCGACGGCCGTCATCGAGCCCGTCGCCACGCGCGACCACACCGAGCGCATGCTCTCCGCCTTCGGCGCGCCGGTGGGCTTGTCCGGACGCAAGGTCACGGTGACCGGCGGCTCGCGGCTCAAGGCGACCAAGGTCCTTATTCCCGGCGATCCGTCCTCCGCGGCATTTTGGGTGGTGGCCGCGACGCTCGCCGAGGGCAGCGAGCTCGCCGTGCGCGGCATCGGCTCCAACCCGACGCGCACCGGCTATTTGTCCGTGCTGGCTCGGATGGGGGCCGACATTCACCGCGAGCCGGCGCGCGGCGAAGGCGGCGAGGCCGTCGAGGATCTGATCGTCTCGTCCTCGGAGCTGCGCGGCGTCGAGGTCGGCGCGGCCGAGATCCCCGGGCTGATCGACGAGATTCCCATTCTCGCTTTGGCCGCCGCTCGCGCCGAAGGCACCTCCCGGTTTCGGGGTCTCGACGAGCTGCGTCATAAAGAGAGCGATCGCCTCGCGGGCGTCGCGGCGTTGCTTCGCGCGCTGGGCGCTCAGTCGCGCATCGAGGGCGACGACCTGATCGTGACCGGGACGGAGAAGTTCGCCGCGGCCCGGATCGACTCGCTGGCCGATCACCGGCTCGCGATGACGGGGTTTATCGGCGCGTGGCTCGCCGGCGGCGGGACGGTACTCGGGGCGGACTGCGCGAAGATCTCCTATCCGTCTTTTTACGGCGACTTCATGGCGAGGGCCTCATGAAGCTGGGCCTGTTCGGCCGTCCAGTCTCTCACTCGAGCTCGCCGAAGCTGTTCGCGGCCTTGGGACGAATTCTGAACCGGAAGATCGAGTACGAAGCCGTGAGAGTGGACGGTCCGCTGTCCGCCGCCGTCGAGGCCGCCCGCGCGAAGGGCTGGCGCGGGGCCAGCGTCACGATCCCCTTCAAGCTCGAGGCCGCGGACCTCGCCGGAGGTCTGACCTCGCAAGCGCGGGCTGTGGGCGCGGTGAACGTTCTGCGTTTTGAGTCAAAGCTTGTGGGGCATAATACCGACGCGGACGGGCTCGCCGACGCCCTGCGCGGCGCCGGCATCGCCGTCAAAGACCGCGTCGTCATGATTTTCGGCGCGCGCGGCGCGGCGGCCGCCGCGGGGTGGGCTTGCGGCAAGGAAGGGGCGCGGGCGGTGCGCTTCGTCAACCGCACGGCGCCGACCGCGCGCCGGCTGGCGCGGGCGCTGGCGAAGTCGTTTCCCAAGACGCGCTACAGCGCGGGCGCGGCGGCGAACGCGGACGTTTGGATCAACGCGACGCCGTTAGGGCAGGGCGATAATGATGAGTCGCCGGCGCCGGCCGGGCTGAAGGCGCCGCGGGCGGCGGTGGATCTCGTGTACGGGAAGGTGACGCCGTTTCAGCGCCGGGCTTCGGAGGCGGGGGCGAAGGTCATCGACGGGACGGCGATGCTCGTGCATCAGGCGTTGCGCGCCTGGGAGTTTTGGGACAAGCCGCTGACGCCCGCGCGGCGGGCGGAGATCGCGGAAGAACTGATCGAGGAGCTCTCATGAATTTGCGTTATTTGACGGCGGGGGAATCCCACGGGAAGGCGTTGGTCGGAATATTGGAGGGATTGCCCTCCGGGCTTCTGCTGACGAGCGCGGATATTCAGCGTGACCTCCTGCGTCGCAAAAAAGGTCACGGACGCGGGAACCGGCAAAAAATTGAGGGAGATAAAGTAGAGATTTTGTCGGGAATTCGCGCGGGCAAGACTTTAGGATCACCGCTCGGGCTTATGGTTGTTAACAACGATTTCAAGAACTGGGAAAACATAATGGGCGCGGAACCTTCGGACGCGCCTGCGGCCCGCCGGGTAGACATCCCGCGGCCCGGTCATGCCGACCTCGTCGGAAAAATTAAGTATGGCTTCGACGACATGCGCAATGTTCTCGAACGCGCGTCCGCCCGCGAGACCGCGATGCGGGTGGCGCTCGGCGCCGCCGCGCGCCGTTTTCTGGATGAATGCGGGATTATCGTCGCCAGTCGCGTCATCTCGATCGGCGGCGAGACCGACGAATCGGCTTCGCCTTGTCCCGTCGCGAAGCTCAACGCGCTCACCGACGCCGATCCCGTGCGCTGCGCCAATCCCGGAATCTCCCGTCGCATGGTCACGCGCATCGACGAGGCCAAGGCCGCGGGCGACACCGTCGGCGGCGTCTTCGAGGTGCTCGCCGACGGCCTGCCCGTCGGCCTGGGCAGCTACGCGCAATGGGACCGCCGCCTCGAGGGGCCGCTGTCGGCGGCGCTGATGTCCTTAAACGCGATCAAAGGCGTCGAGGTCGGCCACGGCTTTCGCGGCGCGGGCCTGCCGGGCTCGCAGGCGCACGACGCCTACGAGCCGCGCGGCAGGAAGGTCGGCTACCGCTCCAACCGCTCGGGCGGCCTCGACGGGGGCATGACGACCGGCCAGATCCTCGTCGTGCGCGCGGCGATGAAGCCGATCGCCACCCTGATGAAGCCGCTCGACTCGGTGGACCTGCGCACGATGAAGCCGGCCAAGGCGCATATCGAGCGCTCCGACGCCTGCGCGGTGCCGGCGGCGGCGGTGATCGGCGAGTCGCTCGTCTGCCTCGTGCTCGCCGACGCGCTTCTCTCCAAGTTCGGCGGCGACAGCATGAAGGAACTGCTGCCGCGGCTCAAGGCGTGGCGCGCATGAGGACGACGGTGTACCTGACCGGTTTCATGGGCGCGGGAAAATCCGCGGTGGGTAAAGAGCTCGCCCGGCTGCTGCGCCGTCCCTTCGTCGATCTCGACGCGTTCGTCGAACGCGAGGCCGGCTCGAATGTCGCCTCGATTTTCGCCCGCCGAGGCGAGGCCGCGTTCCGGAAGCTGGAGAGCAAGGCGCTCGCGCGGACGGCTAAGCGCAAGGGCGTGATCGTGGCTCTCGGCGGCGGGACCTTGCTCGACGCGCGCAACCGCGCCCTCGTCGCGCGAACGGGGCTGCTTGTCGGATTGTCCTGCTCGCGAGCGGAGCTCGTGCGGCGTCTGCGCCCGTCGCGCGCGACGCGGCCGCTGCTGGCCGGCGGCGCGTTGAGCGCGCGCGTGGGTCAGCTGCTGACCGCGCGCCGCGCGGCTTATGAAGGAACGGATTTATCCGTTTCCACCACCGCCAACTCTCCCGCGGCCGCGGCCGGGATCATCGCCCGGAGGCTTCCATGACGTCCGAGAAACTATTCGTCGAGCCCGGCATACGTCTCAGCGCCCGGGAGTGGACGCGCGGGCTGTCCGCTTCGGGCCGCGTCGCCTTGGTCTCCGAGTCCGGGGCGTGGCGCCGTTTCGGGTCCGGCGTCGAGAAGAGCCTTAAACGCGCCGGTTTTAAAGTTCACCGCCACCTTTTGCCGTCGGGCGAAGCCGCGAAAAGCTGGGACGCGGTCGCCGAGCTGATCGGCTCGATGCTCGCCGCCGGTCTCGGGCGCGACTGCGCGATCGTGGCCCTCGGCGGCGGCTCGGTCACCGACGCGGCGGGCTTCGCGGCCTCCATTTATCAGCGCGGCATCCCCTGGGTGACGGTGCCCACGACCTTGCTCGGTCAGCTCGACAGCGGGCTCGGCGGCAAGACCGGCATCAATATGGCGGGCGGAAAGAATCTCGCGGGAACCTTCCACCGCCCCCGCGCCGTCGTTTGCGACCCGGATGTGCTGAGAACATTGCCTGCGCGCGAGCGCGTGTCGGGCCTCGGCGAAGCCCTGAAGTACGGGCTCGTCTTCGAGCCCGCGCTCTGGAGCCTGATCGCCGGACGTTGGGACGAGCTCATGGCCGGCGACCCTGTTTTGACCGCGCGCGTCGTCGAGCGCAGCGCGGCCTGGAAGCGCAAGATCGTCGACAGCGACGAGCACGAGACCAAGGGGCCGCGCGAGCTGCTCAATTTCGGACATACGCTCGGCCACGCGCTCGAGTCCGCGGCCGGTCTCGGCGTCCTGCGCCATGGCGAGGCGGTGATTTGGGGCATGCGCGCCGCGCTGCGGCTCTCGCACCGCTGCTCCGGTCTCAAGGCGTCCTTCGCCTCCGAGGCCGACCGCTTCTTATCGACGTTACCGGTACCTTTGCCCCGTCGTATCGAGCCGCGCCGCCTGCTGGAACTCGCGCGCCGCGACAAAAAGGCGCGCGGCGGACGCGCGCGCTTCGTCCTTCTGCGCGCGCCGGGCAAGCCGGTCACGGCGTTCGTGTCGGACCGGGAAATCTTGAAAGCCGTCCGGGAGATTCTGTGAAGAACATTTTGATTCTGAACGGCCCGAACCTGAACCTTCTCGGCGAGCGCGAGCCGGGCATCTACGGCACGATGACCTTGGCCCAGCTCAGCTCCAAGCTCGCCGCGTACGCGAAAAAGAAAAAGGCGTCGCTGCGCGCGCGTCAGTCGAATTCCGAGGGCGAGCTCATCGACATCCTGCACGCTCACCGCAAGTGGGCCGACGGGATCGTCTTCAATCCCGGCGCGTACAGCCACTACAGCTACGCGCTGCGCGATGCGGTGGCCTCGATCAAGGTGCCGACGATCGAGGTGCATCTGTCGGATATCAAGAAGCGCGAGTCTTTCAGACATACGTCGGTTATCGCGCCGGTGTGCGCGGGACAGAAATATGGGAAAGGACTGCAGTCGTATGTTGAAGCGATCGATTTGCTGCTGAAGTAGGCGGGAACTATTCCCCGTAAGAGTGATTATCAATAGTAAAAATCATTCATGCCCAAGCGCCTGACCGTCGTCTCCGTCCCTCTCGGCCTCACCGGGCTCGATCCGGCGACGTGCTTCGAGCGCCTAGCCGGCCCGGGGGGCCGCGGCTACCTGATCGAGAAGATCGAAGAGGGTCGGCGCCGCGCGTGGATCGGGGTGCAGCCTTACGAGACGCTGCGCGTCATCAGGGGCCATGTGTACTCGGTGACGGCGCGCTCAAAGAAAAAGATCAAGGGCGAGCCGTTCGAGGCCATCGGCAAGCGTCTGGCCAAGATCAAAACGCGCGGCGGGCGGCCCTTCGACGCGGGTGCGGTCGGGCTTCTCGACTACGAGATGATCCGGCACATCGAGCCGGTGAAGATGAACGCGATGGTGGACGAAGGGTTCATGATGCTCTTCAACGCATGCATCATAATTGAAAACGGAAGGGCGACCTTGAAGGCGTTGGCCAAGGGGGCGGGCGGACGGCGGCGGGCCAAAGAGCTCGCGGCCCGGCTCAAAACGATCCTTCGCGGGGCCGGGCCGGTTCGGACGCCTGCGGCGTCGAGTCGCCTATTGCCCGTACAGGCCGAACGCGGACGAGCCAAATATCTCAAGAGCGTCGCCAAAATCAAACGTCATATCCTGGCGGGAGACGTTTTTCAGGCCGTCGTGTCCGACGCCTTCATCGCTCGTCTCGAGGCCACGCTTTTCCAGGCGTATCGCGCGGTGCGCGCGGCGAACACGACGCCGTATGGGTTTCTGCTTCTCGACGGGGAACGGGCCTGGATCGGCGCCTCGCCCGAGCGCCTGGTGCGCGTGGTCAACGGCGTCGCGCGCAACTGCCCGATCGCGGGGACGCGGCCGCGCGGCAAGACGCGCGCCGCTGATCAGAGGCTCGAGCAGGAGTTGCGCGCCGATGAGAAAGAGCGCGCCGAGCATCTGATGCTCGTGGATCTCGCGCGCAACGACCTGGGGCGCGTGAGCGCGCCGGGCTCGGTGAAGGTCGCGCGGTTCATGCTCACGCGGCGATTTTCGAACGTGATGCATCTGGTCAGCGAGGTCGAGGGGAAGCTCGACAAGGATAAAACGGCTTGGGACGCCCTCGTGGCCTCGTTTCCGGCGGGGACGGTGAGCGGGGCGCCGAAGGTGCGGGCGATGGAGATCATCGCGGGTCTCGAGAAGGGTACGCGCGGCTTTTACGCGGGCGCCGTCGTGCAGGCCGACTTCGCGGGTAATTTGGACTCGTGCCTGGCGATACGATCTCTGGAATTGAACAACGGGCTCGCGCGACTGCAGGCAGGAGCCGGCATCGTGGCCGATTCGAAGCCGGCGTCGGAGTGGCGGGAAGTCATGCATAAGCTCGCGGGACTCCGGAGAGCATTGGGAGGATTGAAGTGATCCTCCTCCTGGATAACTACGACTCGTTCACGTACAACCTGTATCAGGCGGTGCGCGCGCTGGGTCACGAATGTCGAGTGATCCGCAACGACAAGATGGCGGTGAAGAAGCTTTTGGCGCTGAAGCCGAAACGGATCATTCTCTCTCCGGGCCCCGGACGGCCGGAGGACGCCGGAGTGCTTCTGGAACTCGTCAAAAAAGCCCCTAAGACGATCCCTGTTCTGGGCGTTTGCCTAGGCCACCAGGCAATAGCCTTGGCGAACGGCGGACCTGTCATCAGAGCCAAACGGCTCATGCACGGAAAGACATGTTTGATTACCCACGACGGAAGGGGACTGTTCCAGGGGCTGCCCAAACAAATTAGTGTCGCGCGATATCACAGCCTCGTAGCCGCGGAACCTCTGCCGAAAAATATTGTCGCGACGGCCCGCGCCTTGGACGGATCTTTAATGGGTTTGCGGCTTCTGGATCGACCCGTTGAAGGCGTCCAATTCCACCCGGAATCCGTGGCGACGCCCCTCGGACTCAAGATGCTGGCCAATTTTATTCGATGAGTCATCCACGCCATCCACCACAGATACATGTCGAACTGTTGTCGACAACAGTTCGCCGCCGTCCCGCGGGTAAAGAGTGAGTAACCCTTCGGATTTGAAGGGCATGGCGGCGCATACGGCGCGCAGGCTTGAGCGTCTAAAAGTGGAGAAACCGGTGGAGGCGCTTCGCGCTCTTGCGGGCTACGCGCGCGCGCCGCGGGATTTCACTCCGGCCTTATCCGGAGTCTGCATGGACCTTCGTTTCGCGTCTCCCGGCATCGGCTTGCTCGTTTCCGGCGGCGAGGTCACGACCGAGTACGCGGCGCGGCGCGCCGTCTCGGCGCTCGGACGCGGGGCGACCGGGCTGGGCGTGTGGACCGAACGAAATTTTCACGCCGGGGATTACGCTCATCTAGACGCCGTTCGCGAGGCCTGCCCTGACGCCCTGGTCGCGATGATGGATTACGTCGTCGACGTCTGGCAGCTCGAGCGCGCCCGAGCGGGGGGCGCCGACGCCGTGCTGCTGATTCCGGAGTTGCTGGGCCCGTACCTCGAGCGCATGACGGCCTCCGCCCGCGCCCTCGGCCTCACGCCCGTCGCGTGGGACGACGACGCCACGCCGCGCATACTTTAGAATCAATATCCAGGAACAGTCGATCGGGCGCTCGTAAACGGAGGGAAGTTGTCATTGTGATATGATAGCGGCGCCGGTGACCACATGAGCGCCTTCTCCGAAGCCCTTCTCGCCCTTCGCCGCGAAGCGGGATTCCCGTCCGCGTATCGCTTCTATCACCGCAACGGCGGCCGGCGCCATTTCGGGTTCACCTACGTTCATTACCTCCGGCTGGAAAAAGGCGCCAAGGCGCCGCGCGCGGAGGCGTTCGGCGCGATCCTCAAGGCCCTGCGCCTGGCTCCGGCTCAGGACGGCGCGCGCAAGATGTTCCAGGCCTACCTGCTCGACGTGCTCGGCTCGCCGGAGGCCTACGAGCTGGTCGTCGGCGGTCTGAGCGCGACCGCGCCCCAGGTCTCGCCGACGCTCGCCCAGGGCGGCTTCGACCGCCTCAAGCGCGAGCACCTGATGCACATGAACGTGGAGCAGTTCACGGCCGTCTCCCACGACGAGACGTCGTACTGGACCTCGGAGCTCCTGCTCAACGACGGCGACTCCTGGGACGCCGCGATGATCGTCGAACGCCTGGGCTGTCCGGCCAAGGACGCGGCCGCGGCGCTCGAGCGGCTGGCGAAGGCCAAGCTCCTGCGCGCGACCTCGCCCGGCCGCTACCGCACGCGCCAGCCCGGAAAGTTCTGGACCTTCCCGGGACGGACCAAGGGCATGGAGCCGCTTCTCGACCGCGTGCGCGGCTACTGGGACGCGATGGCCAAGCGCCGCGGCGGGCCGTTCGGCGAACGCCTCGAGCTCGTGCGCGCGTCCTCGAGCGTCATGCGCCAGTACATGAACGCCCTGCATCACGCCGTCGACGAGGCCAACCTCGCCGCCACTCACTCGAAGGGCGAGGACACCGCCCTGTTTTTGATCGAAGGCCGCGTGCGGCGGCTGCTGCCCTTCTAACGTGGCCTTCTGGCTGATGAAGTCGGAGCCGGACGTGTTCGGCATCGACGATATCGCGAAAAGGAAAACCGAAGGCTGGAACGGCGTGCGCAACTACCAGGCGCGCAACTTCATGAAGAGCATGAAGCTCGGCGACCGCGTCCTGTTTTATCATTCGAACGCCGATCCGTCGGGCGTCGCGGGAATCGCCGAGGTCAGCCGCGAGTCCTATCCCGACCCGACTCAGTTCGACCGGAAAAGCGAGTACTTCGAGAAGCGCGCGACCAAGGACTTCCCGGTGTGGTTCCAGGTGGACCTGACCTTCGTGTCCAAATTTCCGCGCTTCGTGCCGCTCGACGAGCTGCGCGGCATGCCTGAGCTGCAGGAAATGGATTTGTTCAAGCGCTCGCGCCTGTCGGTTCAACCGGTGACGCCGGCGCAGTGGAGGGCGATCGTCGCGCGAGCTAAATAGCGTCGAGCAGGCGCCAGAACTCGCCCGGCGTGGACAGGCGCCGGTCGGGGTCCGGCTCTAAAGAACGGTCGATCAGAGCGTCCAGCTCGGGGCTAAGGCCGCGCACCCGCGCCGAGGGGCGCTGGTAGCTCTTGGCGAGCTTGGCGGGAGTGGTGCCGTCGTACGGTCTGACGCCCGTGAGCATCTCGTAGAGCACCGCGCCGAGCGCGAACACGTCGTTCTCGCGGCGGATGACGCCGTACTCCTGCTCGGGCGCCATGTAGTGCGGCGTGCCGACCACGCTTTGCGTCGTCGTCGCGGACTTCCCGCCCTTGAGCGCGGCGTGGCGCGAGATGCCGAAGTCGAGGACCTTGACTGCCCCTTCCTTGGTCAGCATGATGTTGCCGGGCTTGAGGTCGCGGTGCACGACGTCGCGGTCGTGCGCGTAGGCGAGCGCGGCGCAGACGGGGCCGAGCACGCGCTTGATCTCGGAGAGGGGCAGGCGCTTCTGCTCGGCGATGAGCTCGTCGAGGGTGCGGCCCTCGAGGCGCTCGAAGATCAGGTAGACGCCGCGCTCGTCCTGCTCGACGGCGTGGATGTCGACGATCGAGGGATGATGCAGCTCGGCCACCATCGTGGCCTCCTCGACGAGGGCCTTCTTGGCCGCGACGTCCTGGAGAAATTCTTCCCGCAGCATCTTGATGGCGACCGGACGCTTGAGACGCTTGTCGCGGGCCTCGTAGACGATGCCCATGCCGCCCTGACCGATGGCTTTGCCGAGCTCGTAGTGCTGCTCGATGAGCGAGGGCGGCAGAGCGCGCGGATTGCGCGCGTCGCGGAAGCCGTTGCCGACGTGCATGAGGCCCAGGCCGATGAGCAGGCCGCCGACGACGGTGAAGAGCAGGACCACGCCGAAGGACCGTGTTCGCGGGGACACGCGCTCGGACAGGGCCGCGTCGGAGAGGTTGCGCGTCAGGTTTTCGGGAGCCACGCCGTGCCGCCGCGTCGTGTCGCGGTAGTCGGGCTCGAACGCGGCGTTGAGCTCCGCCGCCGTCTTCAGGTCGGCCGCCATCGCGACGTAGTCGCCGCGGCCCTCGTTGGCGTGGCCGCGGTTGGCGAAGGCGTACGGGTTCTTCGGATCGATCTCGAGCGAGTGGTTCGCGTCGCCGACGGCCTCGGTGAAGCGGCCCATCCTGATGTAGGCCCAGGAGCGCGCGTCGCGCAGGAACGCCGCCGACGGCGCGATCGACAGGCCGCGCGAGGCGTCGCGCTCGGCGTCGCTGTAGCGCCCGAGCAGGTTCTCCGACGCGGCGCGGTAAAACAGGGCGTTGCTGTTGTCCGGCTCGAGCTCGAGCGCCTTGTCGGCGTCGGCCATCGCGCCGAGGTAATCCTTCACCGCGAGCTTGGAGCCCGCGCCCTCGATGAAGCGCTTGATCGCCTTCTCCATCGGCCGCTCCACGGGCGCGCGGCGCAGCACCTCGACCTGGTTGAGCTGCTGCACCATGCCGTGGTATTCGCGTTCGATGGATTGAGACAAGCCGATGTTGTCGAACTTCGGCGCGGCGACCGACCGGCCCTCGGACAGCCTCATCAGCTCGTGGGCCGTCTTGTCGTTCGGGTCGAGCGCCAACGCGCGGCGCGAGTCCTCGATGGCCTGGAGATAATTGCCGAGCCCGTACGAGGCGGCCGCGCGCGCGGTCCAGCCCGCGGAGGTGTCGGGGGAGCGGCGCAGGACGGCGTCGGCGTCGGCGTAGCCGCGCGAGTAATCGCCGAGCGCGGACCCGGCCTGGGAGCGGCTGATCAAAGCGTCTTTATACGTCGGGTCGTAGCCGAGCGCGATCTCGGCGAGCTCGCGGCCCTCCTTCCAGCGTTCGCCGCGGTTGTTGAGATCGGCGGCCTTCGCCGCCGCCAGTATGGTCAGCTCCTTGGGGGCGGCGGCGGTCATTTCGCGGACCGTCGCGTTGAGCTCGCCCAAGTGCCCGTCGATCCAAATCTGCTGCTGGTCGGGCTCGAGCGCGTCGGCGCCCACAATCAGGTCTTCGACGGCGGCGGCGAGGTCGGATTTAGCCTTGCTCTCCGGCTGGCCGGCGAGCGCCATCTTGAAGTCGCGCAACGCGACGCGCGACTTCGCGCGGTTCGGGACGGACAGGTTCAGGCCGGTTCCGGAGCCGGCCGGAACGACGCGCCAATTCAGCGGCGCGGGCGCGGGAGTCGCGGCGGGCGCGTCGGATTCTTCACCGGCGCGCGCCGGGGCGGCGGCGGCGAGGCAAAAAGCGAGGGAAAGCCCGAAAATCCTCTTCATATTAGGGAAAGGCCCCTCGTCAGTGTAAAGAGCTGGGAGTGGGCCGTCAAGGGCCCTCCCGCGAATGTCGGTTTGCTAAAATAAGCTACGATGGGTGTCCGGTTGTTCTGCATCGATGGGACGAATCTGGTCCGCACCGCCTACGGCTACGGCGGTCCGGACCACGCGGCTCAGGAAGACGCCGATACCGACCGGATAACCGTTATTTTCGCGAGACTTTGCGAGGATGCCGGGGAGAAGGTCGAAATCGAGCTGTTTTTCGACGGGGCGTTCCGGACTTTCGGGGGTCCGAGGCCGGACAATTTTAGACTCAGCTTCACTCGCGAAAGGACGGCCGACGACCTGATCCTCGACCGGGTTCGCTCGCGCAAGTGGAGCGGCGGCGGATCGACGACGGTGGTGACGGCGGACGCGGAGCTGGGGCGTCTGGCCGAAGCCGAGGGCGGCAAGTGGCTGAAGGTCGGCCACGGCTCCTCGGCGGAAAGCGTGGCGGGCCGGATCGGGGGGCGGTTTTTCAAATGAGCACGAAGAATTCGGTGATCGTCGTGGGCGGCGGCATCATGGGCGTGCAGACGGCCTATCATCTGGCTCTGCAGGGTCACACCGTGACCGTGCTCGATCAGCGCGACGTGCCCAACCAGTGGGCCGCTTCGGGCGATCACCTGCGCGTCTTCCGCCTCACCTACGGCAAGGACGCCTTCTACACCGAGATGGCGCTCAAGGCCCTGCCGTTGTGGCTGGAGCTCAATACCCTCTCCGAAGAAACGCTTCTTCTTCAGAACGGCATGCTCGAGCTCGCGCCGAAGGCCGTCGGCTACGAGTCGGCGAGCATGGCCGTGCTCAAGGACCGCAAGATCCGCTTCGAAAAGATGATGCCGCCCGACGTGAAGAAGCGCTATCCCATGTACAAGTCCGGCGCCTTCAAGTGGGCGCTGTTCCATCCCGACGGCGGCATGATCTGGGCCAGCCGCTCGGTGGCCGCGACCGCGTCGATCGCGCAGCGCAAGGGCGTCAAGATCCGCAACGGCGTCAAGGTCGTCTCGATCCAGAAGGACAAGACCGGCATCAAATCGGTCAAAGACTCGACGGGCAAGGTGTGGGAGGCGGAGAAGTTCCTGTTCACCGCCGGCTACTGGTCGAACGAACTGCTCAAGCCGTGGGGCGTTCCGATCAAGATTACGAAACAAGAACAGCTTTTCTTAAGACCTCAGCAGGGCCGCGGCCGCTACCGCCCCGAGCACTTTCCTGTCTTCGCCAGCTTGACCGGCGGCTTCTACGGCTTCCCGGTGCACATCCAGGGCTTCATCAAGATCGGCTGCCACAAGAAGGGCCCGGTCGTGAAAGCCGCGAACGCCGACGAGCTGCGCACGCTCTCGCCGAAGTTTGAGAAAGAGTGCCGTAAGTTCCTCCGCTCGTTCATGCCCGAGCTCGCCGACTTCATCGACTTCGAGGGCCACGTCTGCTGGTACGATAATACGCCCGACGACGACTTCATTCTCGACCGCCTCCCCGACGCGCCCAACGGCTTCGTCGCCGCCGGCTTCTCCGGCCACGGCTTCAAGTTCGCCCCGATCGTCGGCAAGTCCATGGCCGAGCTCATGATCGGCGGCAAGTCGGAGCTGAACCTGCACCGCTTCCGGCTTTCGCGTTTCAAGCTGCGCAAAGGCTAGTCAAAACGCTTTCGAGCGCGCTGCTGGCGTCAAAAAAATTGCGTTTGTGTGAATTTCACCCTCGCGGTGACAGTGAAATGACTGGAAACGCAATTCGACTCTCCCCGGGGAAGGGTCGTTCTTGGCCGCCCATCGCTTGAAGAATTCCGGAGTTAGGTGAGCTAGTAGGCGACGCGTTTGATCGAGCGAGCGACGGTCTCCACGAACTCGTCCACGGACTTCGGCAGAGGGCGCCCGCGGCGCTTGAGGAAGAAGATCTCCCGGCCGAGCTCAGGGCCGGGAAGACGGGAGAGGAGGCCCGCTTTCCACTCGCGCTTGACCGTGAAGTCGGGCAGGACGGCGGCGGCGATGCCGTCGAGCGCGAAGCGACGGTGGGTCTCGAGGAACTCGCCCTCGTACTGAATGACGCGCGGATTTTCCTGATCGGGAAAGCCGTCGAGGCTCGGCTCGGAGGGGTCCGCGCCGAAGTAGCGGGGGGCGATGAAGGGAAGTTTGCGCACGCCGTCGAACGTCTTGGGAATCTTGGATTTTCCCCAAAGAGACGGGGCGGCATAGACATGCGAGTCGAGCCGGCCCAGGCGGCGGATCTCGAGCGCGGGATCGGGGATCTCGGCGCTGTAGTAGAACCCGAAGTCGATCTGGTTCTTGCGCAAAGCCGCGGCCATTTCGCGCGGACCGAGCTCGTACACGCCGAAGCGCGTCGCTGGGTGCTGCTTGCGGAATGCGAGCAGGGAAGGCCCAAGCAGATAGTTGGTGATCATCTCGCGGCTGCCGATCTTGAGCATCGCCGGAGAGCCCGCTTCGCCGCGCAGGTCGAGGCGAGCGGCCTCAAGCTCATCGTAGACGCGCTCGGCGTGGGCCTTGAGCCTTTCGCCCGCCTGCGTCAGCTGCACGAGCCGGCGGGAGCGCGTCAGCAGGGGCTGACCGACGGAGCGTTCGAGCAAGGCCACGCTTTTGCTGACGGCCGGCGTCGAGATGCCCAGGTTTTCGGCCGCCCGGGTGAAGTTCAAGGTCCGGGACACCTCGAGGAAGTAGCGCAGCTGGTAGAGGTCCACGGCATAGTTAACCATGAGTTAACACTTATGTCAATATTAGCTACTTCACAGAAACACGCTCCTCCTGGTATGCTGTCGGCATGAAAGATCTCGAAGCCTTCAAGAATGTCGTGCGCAAAGAGCTGTTCACCCACCCCGTCATCACCGCCAACCCCTTCACCGCGTGGTTCGCCCGCGGCGAGGCCGACGAGGACCAGGTCTCCGACCTGCTCGTCCAGTTCTCGGTGTTCTCCAACCACTTCCTCGTGCTTCAGGTGAAGCGCATGGTCAACGCCGGCACGATCGAGGGCGAGCGCTGCGCGCGCAACATCCTGATGAACGAGTGCGGCGTGGGCCTCGACCCGCGCACCGGCTCGGTCGAGGGCCGCACCTTCGCCTCGGGGAACGCCCACCTCAACTGGCTGCGCGACGCCGGCGCGGCGCTGGGCATCGAGCCGATGAAGCTCGGGCGCTGGGGCTCCGGCACGAAGGCGACCCACGCCTTCCTGACCGGCCTCGACAAGACCTACGGCTCGCACGATCCGATGATCAACGCCGGCGCGTCCTTCGCCATCGAGTGCTGGGCCGCGTCGGGCCTGGGCGGCGGTCCGCGTCTGGAGGCGGGTAATTTTTGGCGTCAGCTGATCCGCGGCCTGGAGCTCGTCAACCAGCGGCGCTCGGCGGACGGTCTGGAGATCATCCCGCTCGGCTTCTTCAAGTTTCACGCCGAGATCGAGGCGGGCCACGGCGTCAACGTCTGGCGCGAGCTCGAGGAGACTTTTGAACTGCCCGGCTTCGATGCCAAGCGTTTCCTGAAGGGCGGCCAGAAGGCGCTCGACGCCATCGAGCTGTTCTGGCTCGGCCTCGACGCGACCCGCCGCGAGTCCGGCCGCGACGCCCTGGCCGGCGTGAACGTCTGCCAGTGGGCTCTCTGACTTCGCTGACGGTGTCAGGCCGACAAATTCGTTGAATTCTCGAGCAACATAAGGGGACCGGAGCTCGAAACGGTCACGGCGACTTTGCCGCGGGCTTGGCCGCAGAGACGCGCTTTGCGGAAAGGTGCAGGTGCCGGATCTTCCAGCCTTTCGGCTCCTTGCCGAGGACCACGGTCTCGGCTCCCAGCATGACGACCGGCCCCTTCGCGTCGACGATGGTGTAGGTCGCCTCCTGAACGGCATAGGCGAGTCCCTCGCCGACTTCCAGCTTCGCGAGCTTTAAGCCGGAAACCTTGAACTCCTTCCATTCCGCCATCTCGGGGCCGATATGCTTGTCCCGGTAGTCCGCCCAGCCGTCGTTCTTGTGGATTCCCTCAAGAACCAGAAGTTCGTTCGAGACGACAAGAGCGAGCTTCACGACGCTGCGCTCCTCCATCGCCGCCCGATAGTCCGCGAGGACCTTCCGGACCGCCGTCTCCTCGGACGACGCCGCGAAGGAGACCGCAGCCGCGACGATGACCGCCGGCGCGCCCAACAGCAGAAATCCGTTTCTCATTTTTCTCTCCTCACGAATCAGGGCGCCCGCACGCCCACGCCGAATCCATAGACCAACTCCGCGCCGTGCATGGCCGTCGCGACCAGTGCTCCAAGGCCGAGAACCCACAGAAGGGCCTGCGCGACGCGGACTTTCCCCGCGTCGCGCCCGGTCCGCACCGCAAACAGCCGCAGGCCCGACAGCGCGCTGAAGACGGCGGCCGTCCACCAGCCCAGTTCCTCATGCTCGGCCAGGACCTCCCAGGCCAGCGGCACGTGAGGCGCCGACTTCTCCGCGAGCAGCCCCAGGCCGAGCGTCGTCCAAGCGGACAAGGTCCCCAGCCAGAGAAGCCATGATTCGGCCTGCGCGAGCCATGCCGGCGCGCGCTTGCGCAGCCGCAGTCCGGCGGCCGCCGCCCCGAGCGCCAGCAACGCGATCGGAAAGTGGACGGCCGCCGGGTGCAGATGGTAGAGCTTGAACTCCATTTACAGCTTCTCCGCCTTGCTCACGACGACGGCCGTCAGGCCCCCGCGCGTGAAGACCGTGCCGGTGATCTTCGCATTGCCGCCCGCCAGCGCCTTGGCCGCGGCGAACGGCTTCATGTCCTCGTGGTTGCCTACGACCAGATAGACCTTCCCTTCCTTGGTCAAGACGCCCAGCGGGGCCCCGCCCGTCACGCAGGCGCCGGCGCACTTCGCGTGCTTGGCGCCCTTGCCTTCGTGCATCATGTAGCAGGCCATGTCGAGCATTTCGCCCGAGATCGTCTCGGCCTTGCCCGAATGGTCCATATGGCTTTCGGCGGCCCAGGCGCTTCCGGCGACGGCGGCCGCGACGAGTGCGACGATGGTCAGTTGTCTCATTGTTTCTCTCCTAGTCCTGCATAACCTGCAAAGCGTCGGCATGAGGCACGACGGCGCCCTTTTTCATGTCGCCATGCCACTTCCACAAAAGATAGATCGCGGGGTAGACGACCAGCTCCATCGTAAAACTCGTGAATAGGCCGAAGATGATGGGCGCGGCGATGCGCTTCATTAAATCGGAGCCGGTGCCGACCGCCCACATCACCGGCATCAGGCCGAGGAAGTCCGTGAACACCGTCATCATCTTGGGACGGATGCGTTTGACCGCGCCATGAACCACCGCTTCCTTCAGATCGTCGAAGGTCCGCATCCGGCCCTCGCGCACCGCGTCGGCGTAGGCTAGATCGAGATAGAGGAGCATGAAGGTCCCCGTCTCCGCGTCGAGGCCCATCAGCGCGATCATGCCCACCCAGGCCGCTACCGAGAGGTTGTAGTCGAGGAGGTAGAAGCCCCAGAAGGCGCCGATGAGCGAGAACGGGACCGCCAGCATGACGATTCCCGTTTTGGCCCAGGACTTGGTGTTCATGTACATGAGCAGGATGATGCCGACCAGAGTCAGCGGCAGCAGCAGCGCCATCTTCTCGCGCACGCGGGCCATATTTTCGTATTGGCCGCTCCACCGGAGGGCGTAGCCTGCCGGCATGACGACTTCGGCGGCGACCTTCTTCTTCGCCTCGTCGACGTAGCTGCCGATGTCGCGTCCGGCGACGTCCACGTAGACGTAGCCGGTGAGCAGGCCGTTCTCGTTGCGGATCATCGCCGGACCCATCGTCAGCTCGATGTCGGCGAGTTGCGCCAAGGGAATCTGCGCGCCGTCCATCGTGGAGACGAGCACGCGGCGAAGCTTCGGGAGATTGTCGCGCAGCTCGCGCGGATAGCGGACGCTGACGCCGTAACGCTCGCGGCCCTCGACCGTCACCGTCACCGGCTCGCCGCCGATGGCCGACATGATCACCATCTCGACTTCCTTCACGGACAGGCCGTAGCGCGCCAGCTGATCGCGCTTGAGACGGAAATCGACGTAGTAGCCTCCGGCCGTGCGCTCGGCGTAGACCGACCGCGTCCCGGAAACATCGCGCAGGGCGGTCTCGACCTTCATGCCGAGCGCTTCGATCTCGGCTAAGTCGGCGCCCTGGACCTTGATGCCGATCGGCGTGCGCACGCCGGTGGTCAGCATGTCGATGCGCGCCTTGATGGGCATGGTCCAGGCGTTGGTCACCCCCGGGAACTTCATGTGCTGATCCATCTCCGCGACGAGCTTATCCCAGGTCATGCCCGCGCGCCACTGCTCCCGGGGCTTGAGCAGCACGGTCGTCTCCATCATCGAGAACGGGGCCGAGTCGGTCGAGGTCTCCGCGCGCCCGGCCTTGCCGAAGACGTGCTCCACCTCGGGGAAGCTTTTGAGCACCTCGTCCTGCTTCTGGAGCAGTTCCGCGGCCTGGGTCACCGAAATTCCCGGCAAGGTGGTGGGCATGTACAGCATCGTCCCTTCGTTGAGCGGGGGCATGAACTCGGAGCCGAGCCGAAGGTAGATCGGGACGGTCGCCAAGGTGACGAGCGCGGCGGTGCCGATCACCTTCCACGGCCGCTCGAGCACCCAGCGGCAGACCGGATCGTAGAGCCGGAACAGGCCCTTGCTGATCGGATGCTTTTCTTCCGCGTAGTAGCGCCCGACGAGGGTTTGGTTGACCGTCCACGCCAGCCAGTTCGGCTTGAACACGAAAAAATCCATGCGCGAGAACATCATCCGCACCGCCGGATCCAAGGTCACCGCGAGAAACGCCGCGAGGAACATGGTCAGGTTCTTCGTATAGGCCAGCGGTTTGAATAAGCGGCCCTCTTGATCGACGAGCGCGAAGATCGGCAGGAAGGCCACCGCCACGATGAGCAAGGAGTAGAACACCGAAGGACCGACCTCCTGCATGGCCTGCAGACGCACGGCGTGGTAGTCGCCCTTGCGGCCGCCGGCGTCCCAGAGCTGAAGTTTTTTATACGCGTTCTCGACTTCCACCATCGAGCCGTCCACGAGCACGCCCACGGAGAGCATGATCCCGGCGATCGACATGATGTTGGCGCTGACACCCATGAAATACAGGGGAATGAAGGCCAACAAGGTCGATATCGGAATCGTCACGATCGGCACGATCGCCGATGGAATATGCCAGAGGAAGACGAGCAGGACGAGGCTGACCAGCAGCATCTGAGTGAAGAGCTCGTGCTTCAGAGTCGCGATGGCGCCTTCGATCAAGGTGGAGCGGTCGTAGGTCACGACGACTTCGACGCCCTCGGGCAAGGAGGGCTTAAGCTCGGCCAGGCGCGCCTTGACCTTCTCGATGACGCGCAGCGCGTTCTCCCCGTGGCGGATGACGACGATTCCCCCGACCGTGTCGCCCTCGCCGTCGAGGTCGGCCACGCCGCGCCGGATGTCCGGGCCCAAGGTCACCTTGGCGACGCTGCGCACGAGCACGGGCGTGCCTTTCTTGTCGCGGCCGACGACGATCTGCTCGAGGTCCTCCACCGACTTGGCGTAGCCGCGGCCGCGGATCATGTACTCCGCGCCTCCGAATTCGACGAGGCGGCCGCCGACGTCGTTGTTGCCGTCGCGGACCGCGTCGACGACCTTGGCCAGAGGAATGCGATACGCGGAGAGCGCGTTGGGGTCGACCTGGACCTGGTACTGCTTCTGGAAGCCGCCGATGGAGGCGACCTCGGCCACGCCGGGGACCGCCTGCAGGTGATAGCGCAGGTTCCAGTCCTGAAAGGATCGAATATCCGCGAGGCTGTGACGGCCGGTCCGGTCGACCAAGGCGTATTGATAGACCCAACCCACGCCCGTGGCGTCGGGACCCAGCTCGGTGCGCACGCCCTCGGGCAGCTGCGACTGAATTTTGCTCAGGTACTCGAGCACCCTCGAACGCGCCCAGTAAATGTCGGTGCCGTCCTGAAAAATCACGTAGACGTAGGAGAAGCCGAAGTCGGAGAATCCGCGCACGGCCTTGACGTTCGGCGCGCCCAGAAGCGCGGTGACGATCGGATAGGTGACCTGGTCCTCGATGATGTCCGGCGAGCGGTCCCAGCGCGAGTAGACGATGACCTGCGTGTCCGACAGATCCGGGATCGCGTCAAGCCGCATGTTCTTCATGCAGTACCAGCCCGCCGCCATGGCCACGCCCGTCAGAGCCAGAACCAGGAACTTGTTGTGCGCCGACCAGGCGATCGTTTTTTTGATCATCGCAGCGCCTTCAGCTTCGACTCGGAGTCGATGAGGAAATTGGCGGTCGTCACCACTGTCTCGCCCTCGCGCACGCCCGACAGGAGCTCATAGTAGCCGTCGGCCTCGCGGCCCACGCGAACCTCGCGAGGCTCGATGCGGCCCTCCCCCAGATCGACGAAGACGAGCTTGCGCGCGCCGCTGTCGAGCAGCGCGCTTTCGGGCAAGGCGAGCACCGTGCCCAGATCCGCCTTGATGGCGGCGTTGACGAACATCTCGAGCTTGAGCAGGCCGCCCGGATTGGGGACCGCGATGCGCACGCGCAGCGACCGGGTCTCGGGCGACAGATTCGCGTCGACCGCCTTGACCGTGCCGCGGAAAACCCGGCCGGGATAGGCGGGGGTGGTGATTTCCGCTTCCAGGCCGGGACGGACCGAGGAGATTTCATACTCGTAGATCTGAGCGTACACCCACACGAATCCGTCCGCGCCGCCGATGAGAAGATTGGTCGGTGAGGCCTCGTGGCCGGTATACGCCGCGATCTGCGCTTCGGACAGCCCGAGCTGGCGCAGGCGCAAGGACGAGGCGCGCACCAAGGCCTCGGCGCGCTCGCGGGCGTCGGGCCAGGGGCTGTCCTTGACTCCGGTACGCGCGACCAGGGCGCTGTGATGTTCGGCGATGGCGTTGTACAGATCCGGATCGTGAGCCACATTGCCCGAGGCTCGCACGGTGAACTTGAGCCGGCGCTTGGCGACCGCCTCGGTTTTCATGCCGATGAGTCGACGCTTCTGCGCGGAGATGACGGTCGAGGCCTGTCCGGAGACGGCCGTCTGCGAGCCTGCTTCCGCGTAAACCGGGATGTAGTCCATGCCCATCGAGTCTTTCATGGGCGTCGGAGAAGTCGCCGCCGGATTCATGGGGTTGCGGTAGTAGAGGATCTTCCCGGCCGCGCCGGCGGCGGGCGCGGTGTGCGTGCCGCAGACGGGGCAGGTCACCGTTTCCCCCGGCGCCAGGGGCAGTTCCATTTTGCAGTTCGCCATCGTGCACTTGTGCAGAACGCACATCGATTTTCCCGTCGTCGCGGCGGAAGCCGTCGCCGCCGAGGGCTCGATGGCAACGAGCTGCATGCCGCAGATGGGGCAGTCTCCCGGATTGGCCGATGTGTAGCTGGGATGCATCGGACAATGGTAGCCGGCCGTCTGGTGCGCCTCGTGCGGCGAAGAACCGCGGCGATAAACGAGAGACGCGGCGCCCGCGCCCGCCAGGACGACGAGACCCGCGATCAATATTTTTTTATTCATATTCATATCCTCTAGGGAACCGTCTCTCGCCCGACGGACCGCGACAGCGCCGCCAATGCCCGTTCAAAATCCGCCTCGTGCCGGACCGACTCCAGACGCGCGGTCACGAGCGAACGCCCCGCGTCGAGCAGGTCGAGAAAGCTCGCCCGGTCCGCCTGATACGCCGCCTCCGCCGAGCGCAGCGCCGCCTCCGCCTGTGGGATCACCGTGGTGCGGTACGCCTCGCGCAGACGCGCTTCCGTCCGGGCGAAGGCGTACGCGGCGCGCAGGCCGGCAAGCGTGTCCAGCCTCTCGCCGTCGCGCACGGCCTCGGCGTAGCGCGCTTCATAACCGGCGTGCGACGCCGTCGCGGCCTGTTTCCAGAACCAGAGGGGCACTGAAAATCCCAGGGAAGCGTCGTGCGAACGCAGGCCGTTCTCGACGCGCCGGCGGTAGCGCAGCGAAATATCCGGCAGCCACTCCGAGCGCTTCATGCCCAGCTCGGCGCGGGCCTTTTCGCTTTCGTAACCGGCGGCCGCCAGCGCCGGGTTCTCGGACAACGCGATCGCGCGCAATTCGGCCCACGAGGCCTCGGGCATCGGAGACAATGGCGCCGCCGGGACGGACAGCGCGCTGTCCTCCTCCCGCCCCATCGCGGCGTTGAGCGCGCCGCGCGCGCTCTCGACGGACGCCTCGGCCAGCGCCTTCTCGTTGAGCATCCGGGACAGCTCCAGCTGAGCCTTCATCGCGTCGGCCTGCGTTCCCTTGCCCGCCGCGTACTTGGATTCCGCGACGCGCGCGAAGCGGCGCAGGAGCTCGACGATCTCATCGAGCAGGGCGAGCGAGCGCTCGGCCTCGTACAGACCGGCATAGGCTTCGCGCGCCCGGGCCGTGGCCTCGATGACGGCGCGGCGCGACATCGCGGCGGCGGCGTCGGCCTCGCGCGCGGCGGCGCGTCCTCGGTAGAACAAGGTCGTCGGAAAGGGCAGCTGCTGGCTCACCGACCAGGACTTCTCGGGGCCGTTGAGCGCGCTGCTCCCCACGGGTCCGCGCTCGCGCTCGAGTTCGAGCACGGGCTTGTCGGGCGTAGCCTCGCTTCTGACGAGGACGCGTTCCGCTTCGCGGTGCATCGCCGCGGCGCGCACCGACGGCGCGTCGCGGCGCGCGGCCTCAAGCGCGGCGGGCAAGGTCAGGGCGGCGGGCGCTTCCGCGCGCGACGGGACGGCCGTAACAAGGGATAGGACGGCGACGATTAGTTGAAACACGGTTCCTCCGGAAAAGACTAGCTGGATCGCCCTTAGAACGCGGGCGAACGGCGGACCTTACAGTCCGGAGGAAGGCGGCGACAGCCCGGAGTGCGTCCCGGGCGGCGCCTGCGGGGCGGCGGGCACGAAGCGCGGCGCGACGCCGCGGAAAACGACGGTCGGCTCGGCGGCGAGCGCGCAGGAAGACAGAAGCGCCGGCGCGGGAGCTGAAACCGCCGTGGCTAAGCCCTGAGGCAAGGCATCGGAGGCGCGGCAGCAGGCCGGGGCCTGGCTGTCATCGGGCGCGGACATCGGCGCTGCGCCGTTCACGCAACAGGCATGGCTCTGAACGCCGGACTCGGCGCAAAGCGGCCCCGCCCAGGAGAAGGACAGGGCGACGGTCAGCAGCAGGCCGAAGGCTTTGCGTGCCATCACGACAGGATACCACGCAACAGAACTTCCCGCAAGGGGGGGCGGGGCTTCGCGTTGAGCCTTACGCCGCTACGGGGGTCTTGCCGGTCCCGGCCAGCATCTGGCCGAGAACGAAGCGCAGCACCCCGCCGTAGCGGTAGTACTCGAGCTCGATCGGGGTGTCGATACGACAAATGACCTTAAATTCGGTCGTCTTACCGTCATCGTTCGTCGTTCGAACGATGAGTTCCGACCGCGGCTTGACGGTGGGTAACCCAACTACCTCGAATGTCTCGTAGCCGGTCAGTCCGAGGCTTTGCGCCGAGTCCCCATCCTTGAACTGCAGGGGCAGCACGCCCATCCCGACGAGGTTTGAGCGATGGATGCGCTCGAAGCTTTGCGCGATCGCGGCCTTCACGCCCTGCAGCGCGGGGCCTTTCGCGGCCCAGTCGCGGCTGGAGCCGGTGCCGTATTCCTTGCCCGCGATGACGATGAGCGGGGTCTTTTCGGTCATATATTTTTCGGCCGCGTCCCAGATCGCCAGCTGGGTCTTGGACGGGATGTGCATGGTGTAGCCGCCCGTCACGTCCTTGAGCATTAGGTTCTTGATGCGGATGTTGGCGAACGTGCCGCGCATCATGACCTCGTGGTTGCCGCGGCGCGCGCCGTAGCTGTTGAAGTCGGAGGATTTCACGCCTTGGGACTCGAGGTAGCGGCCGGCAGGAGAGTCCTTGGCGATGTTGCCGGCGGGGGAGATGTGGTCGGTCGTCACCGAGTCGCCGAACACGGCGAGGGCGCGGGCGCCCACAATGTCGGCGAGAGCGCGAGGCTTGAGCGAGAGATCCTCGAAGTACGGCGGCAGGCGCACGTACGTGGATTTCGGGTCCCAGGAGTACGCTTCGCTGGCCGCGACGTTGAGCGACTGCCAGTTCTTGTCGCCGGCGAAGACGTCCGCGTACTGCTTCACGAAGGTCGCGCGCGTGACGTGCTTGTCGACGGCGGCGGACACCTCGTCGTTGGTGGGCCAGACGTCCTTCAGATAGACGGGCTTACCGTCTTTGCCCGTGCCGAGCGGCCCGGTGGCGAGATCGATGTCCACGTTGCCCGCCAAGGCGTAGGCCACGACGAGCGGCGGGGACGCGAGATAGTTAGCCTTCACGAGCGGGTTCACGCGGCCCTCGAAGTTGCGGTTGCCGGAGATCACCGCCGAGACCACGAGATTATTTTCAGAAACGGCTTTAGCGACTTCCTCGGGCAGAGGACCGGAATTGCCGATGCAGGTCGTGCAGCCGTAGCCCACGAGGTGGAAATTGAGCGCCTCGAGCGACTCGACCAAGCCCGCGGACTTCAGATAATCCATGACGACCTTGGAGCCCGGAGCGAGCGACGTCTTCACCCACGGCTTCACGGTCAGTCCCTTGGCGACGGCCTTCTTCGCCACGAGGCCCGCGGCGATGAGGACGCCGGGGTTGGAGGTGTTCGTGCACGAGGTGATCGCGGCGATGGTGACCGCGCCATGGCCGAGCTTATAGTTCTTGACGGGAACTTCCGTGCCGGCGGGCGCGGGAACGTTGCCCTTCTTGTCTTTCTCCTTTAAGAAGCCGGGCAGATCGGTGGCGAGCCACTGCTTCTTGACGTTGCCGAGCTCGATGCGGTCCTGCGGGCGCTTGGGGCCGGCCACGCAAGGCTTGATCGAGTTGAGGTCGAGCTCGAGCGTTTCGGCGAAGGAGGGCTCGGACTTGTCGTCGCGCCACAGTCCCTGCGCCTTGCAGTACGCCTCGACGAGGGCGATGTCGTTCTCCGGGCGTCCGGAGACGCGCAGGTAGTCGAGCGTGCGCGAATCGACGGGGAAGAAGCCGACGGTGGCGCCGTACTCGGGAGCCATGTTGGCGATCATGGCGCGGTCGGCCAGCGCCAGACCCGCGACGCCGGGCCCGTAAAATTCGACGAACTTGCCCACGACGCCCTTCTTGCGCAGCTGCTGCGTGACGGTGAGCACCGCGTCGGTGGCGGTGACGCCTTCGGCGAGCTTGCCGGTCAGGCGAAAGCCGACGACCTCGGGAATTAAGAGGGGCATGGCCTGGCCGAGCATGGCGGCCTCGGCCTCGATGCCGCCCACGCCCCAGCCCACGACGCCGAGGCCGTTGATCATGGTCGTGTGCGAGTCGGTGCCGATGACGGTGTCGGGATACGCGACGCCGCCGTCGGTCCAGACGACCTTCGCGAGATACTCCAGGTTGACCTGGTGGACGATGCCGGTCTCGGGAGGGACGGCGCGAAAATTGGAGAACGCCTTCTGGCCCCACTTGAGGAAGGCGTAGCGCTCCTTGTTGCGGGCGAACTCGAGCTCGGAGTTCTTGTCGAAGGCGTCGGAGGCGCCGAAGAAGTCCACCTGGACGGAGTGGTCGATGACGAGGTCGACGGGCTGAAAGGGGTTGATGCGCCTGGCGTCGCCGCCGAGCTTCTTGATCGCGTCGCGCATGGCGGCCAAGTCGACGACGGCGGGCACGCCGGTGAAGTCCTGCATGACGACGCGCGCGGGCATGAAGAACACCTCGCGCTCGGCGGGCTTGGTCCCGATCGTCTTCGCGACGGCCTCGATGTCGCCTTTCTTGACGACCAGCCCGTCCTCGTGGCGCAGGAGGTTCTCGAGGAAGATCTTCATCGAGAACGGCATCTTCGCGAGATCAAAGCCCGTCGCCGCGAGGCTGAAGTAGTCGAACTTCTGCGAGCCGACGGTGAGGGTTTTGCGGGCTTTGAAGCTGTCGAGAGAGGGGGTCTTCATGAGGGAGCGCTCCTTATATGACGACGCTCCGTTCATCTTATCATTTCGCCCCGCGCGCGGTTAAAACGCCTGGCCCGCGAGGATGGACAGCGACCAGCGCGCGCCGCCGGCCTGTCGACGGAGGGGGAACGCCAGGTCGATGCGCACGGGGCTGTTGCTGCCCGAGCGCGAAGGGGCCGCGCGCAGGCCGAAGCCCACGGAGTTCTTGAGGTCGCCGAACTTCATCGAGCGATTCGCTTGCCACACGTTGCCGGAGTCGTAGAAGACGACCGCGCCGACGTCGAGAATCCGGAAAAGGTCGTCGTAGACGTAGAGCCGGTCCTCGATGTTGAAGAGAAAGCGCCGGTCGCCCGTGAACTCGCTCAGGCCGTAGCCGCGCAGGCCGTTGAGCTCGCCCAAGCCCAGTTGATTGTCGGCGTCGAGCCGCCAGCCGAGGTCCAGGCCGGCGTGAAGGGCGAAGGTCTGGTATTTGACGCCGCGCGCGTAATACGTCGAGTCGAAAGATGCGACGCGGTTGCCGTTGGCGCCGTTGACGTACTTGGACTTGTAGCCGGATTTCAGGAGCAGGAGCTGGCTCGCCCAGGTGAAGCCCTTGTGCGCGGAGACGCTGGGGATGATCTGCGACTGCGTGGTGTCGAGCGCGTTCAGCTTCGGCGACCAGGCCACGGCGGGGACGATCCCGAAGCCGAGGTTGAAGTCTTCGTCGCGCGTGAAATTTTGGATGCGTCGCGCGGTGATGAAGTCCAGCTCTTCCCATTCCCCGCCGAGCTTCAGGAAGGTCAACTGCTCGAGGTCGGGCACGGGGCCGTTGGACACGGCGCGATGGGTCAGCAGGCCGAAGTTGACGCGCCGTGCGCGCTCCGTGGAGGTCGCGACGGCGATGCCGTAGCTGACCTCGGCCTCTCCCGTACGGCGGGAGACGCCGCCGCCCCGCGCGCTCGAGGCGTAGCTGACGGCGGCGCCGGCGGCGTGCTTCGCGATCGAGGCGTAGAACGGGCGGTTCAGGGAGAGGGAGTAATTCTGACTGCCCGGAGCGGTGAGCGCGACCATCGAGTACTGCAGGCGCTTGTAGTGGAGGAACTGCACGTCCTTGTAGCTGAAGGTCTTCGACTCCGCGCCCCCGTCCCGGCTGTAGACGGCGGAGCCGGACTTTCCCTGGCCCAGTATGTTGTGCTCGGCGAGGCCCGCCTTGATGTTGTTGGCGCCGCCGGCGCGTTTGAAGTTCGCCACGACCTCGAGGCTCCACGCGTCGTAGGTTTTCACGAGCACGTCCATGGCGCCCGACTTGTTGACCGTCGCCGAAATTTCGGCTCGCCGGATGAAGCCCAGGCTGCGGAGCAGGCGCTCGCTCTCCTCCGTGAGGGCCGGGTCGTAACGGTCGCCGACCCTGAAGAGCAGCTCGCGCTCGATGACGGAGTCGAAGGTCTTGATATGGGCGCGATTGGCCAGGCGGTAGAGCAGCTTGTTCTCGGGCGGGAAGTCCGTGTCGAAGATGTTGTGCGTTTCGATCGTGATCGAGGCGATGACGGGCCCGGACGGAAGCCGCGGCCGCCTCGGCGGCGCCGCGGCCAGAGGCGCGGCGAGCAGTCCGAGCAGCAGAATCGAATGACCCATGATGAGCTTCAGCGTCCGCCGGCGCGTTTGGGCGGGGTTCCGCCCAGAGCCTCGCCTTCATCGCTCAGCCCCGACCGTTGTTTCGGCGGTTGGACCGGTTCGGCCGCGGCTGCTTTCGGGGCCGTCTCCTTGGACGGGGCGGGCGCGGCGGCGGGGACCACCGGCGGCGGCGAGCCGGCTTCATAGCGCGTGTACGCCCACAGCAGCGCCGCAGCGGCGGACAGAGCCGCCAACGCGCGAAGCCCGCGGGAAATCAACACGCTATCCATGAGCCAAGGATAGCCCGAACCGCTCTCCGGCGCAATACGGACTTTTACCGACGGCGAGTATGTTTTATCATCTCCGCATGAACCGATATCTCCCTCTCCTCGTCCTGATCGCTCTCACCGGCTGCGCCGGCGCCAAGCTCGAAAAGCAAAAAAAGGAGATCGACGAGCTTCAGACCAAGGCGGGCTCCCTTTACAGCCAGCTCAAGGAAACCGCCACGGAGGCGGAGACGCTCAAGGCCGCCAAGGCGGAGCTTGAGGCCAGGTTAGTCGAGGTCTCGGGCCGCGCCGACGCCGCCGAAGCCCGCGTCGCGAGCCTGTCCAATTCCAACAGGTCCCTGTCCGACGCGATCGGCGCCAGCAAGGACGATCTCGGCGGCAAGCTCAACGCCGTCGTCGCCGAAAAGGACGCGCTCGCCAAGAAGCTCTCCGACACGCTCAAGGAGAAGCTGGCGCTCGAGCGCCTGAAAACCGTCTATCAGTCCGCGCGCGAGAAGACCGTGCGCGAGCTCGACAAGCTGAAAGGGGAACGCGAAGCGCTTCTCCTGAAGGTCGCCGGCGCCGACACCACGGTCAAGGCCGCCGCGGAGGCCCGCTCGGCGGCCGTGCTCAAGACGCGCGAGGAGATGGGCTCGGTCGCGGACGCCGTGCTCGGGGACATGCAGAACGGGCTCGCCCGCGTCGATCAGTCCGGGGAAACGTTCACGCTGTCGCTGTCCGATTCCGCGCTGTTCGAGGAAGGCTCGGCCAAGCTCGGGGAGAAGGGCGAGGCCCTGCTCACGCGCGTCGGCACGGCTCTGAAAGGTCTCTCCGGGAAGTCGTTTTTCGTCCAGGCGAACTCCGACAACTCCGCTTTCAAGAAAGGCCTGCTCGGCGGCTACGCCGGACATTGGGAACTCACCGCCGCGCGCGCGACCTCGGTCGCGCGCTGGCTGCACGAGCACGCCGGCCTCGATCCCGCGCGGCTCTCCGCCGCCGGCTTCGGCGAGTTCCGGCCCGTCAAGCCCAACGACACGGGCGAGGGCCGCGCCGCGAACCGCCGCGTGGCGGTCGTCGTCTCGCCCGCGCCGTAGCCCGGCGATAGGTCTTGACGGAAAAAGGATCACGCTCTACACTGAAAGCATGCCGAAGACTAAAGCCCCCGCCAAGGTGAAGAAGGCGAAAAAGGGCGCCGCCGACAATCACCACGACGCGCCCGAGCACAAAACCGCCGAGAAGATCATGGAGACGGTGCTCAAGGAGCAGAGCGTCGAGGCTTCGACGGAACGGTTGGATCAGTGGGTCACCATCGAGTGCCCGCATTGCGGCGAGGGCACCGAACTGCACGTGATCGCGGATATGGACGGCAACTCGATCGACCAGGACTGCACGGTGTGCTGCCGCTCCTTCGTCGCCCACGTCGAGATCGACGAGGGCGAGGCTCACGTAGGCGTTGAAGCCGCCTAAAGACGGCGACTCCTGCCGCCTTCCCGAACCGAATTCCTCCGAGGCCGTCACGCGCATTCTCGCGCTGAAAACCTTTGCTGTGGTCGGCCTGTCCCCCAAGCCCGAGCGCCCGTCCCATTACGTCTCCGCCTATCTAAAGGAAGAGGGCTACACGATCGTTCCGGTCAATCCCGGCCAGAAGACGTTGCTGGGGGAGACGTGTTATCCGAGCGTGGCCGACATCCCCTTTCCCGTGGACGTCGTGGTCGTGTTCCGCCGTCCCGAGGAAGCCCTGCCCCATATTTTAGAGGCGATCGCCAAGAAGGCGAAAGCGCTATGGCTGCAGGACGGCGTCTATCACGACGAAGGCGAGCGCATGGCGCGCGAAGCGGGACTGCTCGTCGTGTCGAACGACTGCCTCATGCGCCGGCACAGCCGGGCGCACTGACCCGGGCTACTTTTTCTTCTTCGTTTCGACCGGAGCCGGGGCGGCCGCGACGACCTCGACGAGCTCGGTGTCGAAGATGAGCGTGGCGCCGGGCTTGATGCCGGGACGGCCCGGGTCGCCGTAGGCGACGTCGGAGGGGCAGACGAGCTTGGCCTTGCCGCCCTGCTTCATCATCGAGATTCCGTTCGTCCAGCAGGCGATCACGCCGTTGAGCGCGAACTCCGTCGGCGTGCCGCGGTCGTAGGACGAGTCGAACTGCTGGCCGTCGACGGTGACGCCGCGGTAGTGGACCTTGACGGTGTCGGTCTTGCCGGGCATGGGTCCGGTGCCGGCCGTCGTCTCGAGGTACCAGCCCCCGCCGGGAATCGGCTGAGGTTTATTCTCTTTGACGAACTTGTCGACATACGCCTTGCCCTTCTCTTTTTCCTTGGCGGCGGCGCCTTCCATGCGCTTGGCGAGCATATCGTTGATGCGGGACTGGTGGAAGCGGATGTCGACCAAGGCGGGCTTGCCTCCGGCGGCATCGGCGATGCCTTTGGAGACGATGCCGATCTCCGCCGGGGTAAGGTTGAAGGGCGCGATGTTGCGGCCCATCAGGTAGCCGATCGTGTACACCCCGCGCTCGTCGTCGCTTTTGAACCCGTCCTTCACGGACGGCGCGGGCGCGGGCTTGGGAGCGGCGGCCGGCTTGGCGGCGGCGGCCTTGGGGGCTTCGGCCTTGGGGGCGTCGGCGGCGGCCGCGGAGACGGCGAGCGAGAGGGCGAGCAAGGTGAATTTCATGATCGGGCTCCTTTAAATTCGGCCTATGTTAGCACATCAATACTAGAATGCTCCAATGATCCCCGGAGTCGGGCGCAACGTCGTCTGGATGGGCGTGGTGAGCTTCTTCGCCGACGTCGCCGGCGAGATGATCGCGCCGCTGCTTCCTTTGTACATGACGACCGTCATGGGCGCGCCCGCGACGGCGGTCGGGTTCGTGGACGGCGCGGCCGATCTGACCGCGAGCGTCTTTCGGGCGGTGGGCGGTTGGTGGAGCGACCGCGCCGGCGCGCGCAAGCCGACGGTCGTCTTCGGCTACACCTTGTCGGCCGCGGCGAAGCCCGCTTTGGCCCTCGCCGCGGGGTGGCCGGGACTGCTCGTCGCGCGCACGATGGACCGGGCGGGCAAGGGCCTGCGCGGCTCCGCGCGCGACGCGCTCATCGCGTCCTCGACGAGCAAGGAGCATTGGGGCAAGGCCTTCAGCTTGCACCGCGCGATGGACACCGCCGGGGCGGTCGCCGGTCCGCTGATCGGGCTGTGGCTGCTGAACTCGGCCGGCCTCTCCTACCGGGCGATTTTCACCTTGGCGGGGGTGCCCGCGTTCGCGGCGGTGTTCGTGCTCGTAGTTTTCGTGCGCGAGAAAACAGTGGAGCGGGAATCGCCGGCGCCGGCGGCGCTTAAGACGGGAACGACGAAGCCGCTGTCGCCGAAATTCTGGCGTTTCCTGTTCGTATACGGCCTGTTCGCGCTGGGAAATTCTTCGGACTCCTTCATCCTTCTTAAAGGACGCAGCGCCGGGATGACGAGCTCCGCGGTGGTCATGGCCTATGTGCTTTTCAATCTTGTCAACGCGACTCTCGCGACGTCGGCGGGAAAGCTGGCGGACCGCTTCGGCAAGCGGCTGACCGTGGCGGCGGGCATGGGCGTGTACTCGCTGTGCTACCTCGGCTTCGCGCGGGCGGCGAGCGAGGGCGCGCTGTGGCCGCTGTTCGCGCTGTACGGCCTGCAGGCCGCCCTCATCGAAGGCTCCTTTCGGGCGGCCGTGGCCGACGCGAGCGAGCCCGAGAACCGCGGGCTGGCGCAGGGCGTTTTCCAGGGAGCGGCGGGAGTTCTGGCGTTCGCGGCGAGCGCGTTCGCGGGACTGCTGTGGACGAAGGTCTCGCCGTCGGCGCCCTTCTATTTCGGCTCGGCGTGCGCGGCCTCGGCCGCGATCCTGCTCCCGTTTACCGTCTGGAGGAGCGGCGGCCGGAAGACCTGAAGTCCGCTCCGCGCGGAGCGATATCGTAGCGGAAGGCGTCCTTGCCCACGCGGTCGGCCAAGGTGTAGTCGTCGATGAACGGGTTGCGATTACCCTGCCACTGCTCGACCATGTCGTTGCGCCGCGCCTCGAAGGCGTCCGGCGGGAACTGGCGGTTCCACTGCATGAGCAGCTCGATCTGCTGGTTCCAGAACACGACCGAGGTGCGGCCGAACACGCGCGAGTCCTTGTAGTGCGAATAATAGTAAAGCAGGCCGCGGGCCACCCGGCCCTTCACCGCGTCCGGAGGTTCGAACACGCCGCCGCCGCGCTTGGCGCCGGCCTTGTTTTCGTAGTCAGGGCGGCCGGTCACGACGCCGAACGGCAGGTGGCCGCGCACGGAGTTGGGGTGCATGAAGGTCGCCATCAGGTGATGCACGTCGGAGCGCATGGGCAGGGCCTTGCCGAACAGCGATTGCGGCCAGGTGTGCTCGATGTTCATCCCGGCTTTGTCGGGGAAGCCGTCGCCGTTGGGATCGCCGGGTTCGGGATAGTCGCCGCCGCTGTTGCCGTTGCCTGGCACGAAAATACCCGAGTACGCGTCGACCACGCCGCTCACGCCGTTGATGACGACATGGTCGGCCTTGGAGAAGATGAACTGGGACGCCTCTTTGTATTCGTGCTGCTTGTGGCCTCGCGCGGAGATCGCCGACAGCGCGTCGAGAAGAGCTTTTCCGGTCAGCCCCTCCGTTCCGGGGACGGCCTTGGGCGCGGCCAGCGGCGCGCGCTCGACGATGTGGACGCGGACCGTGCCGCCGTCTTTGGGCACGGCCGTGAACATCGCCCCGGTCTGGTCCTTGATCGGGCGGCCGCCGTCGAAGAACTGCTCGCCCGGCTGAAAGTTGAAGCGCTTCGCCCAGCCGTCGACGGGCGTGGCGGCCGCGTAAGGCGTCTTCGCGCGCTTGGGATTTCCTCCGGGCAGGTCCGGAGCCGCGGCGGCGGGCACGGTGGGGATGAGGGCTTCGACCGTGCGCAGCTCGACCGGGCCGATCTCGGGGTTCACCGCGGGCGCGGGCGGCGCGAGGACGAGAGAGGGCACCAAAGAAGGCGAGAAGGTCAGCGAGGGAATCGCGCCGGGGACGGGAACGATCGCCGCGCCCGGACCCGTGATCCCGGGAACATAACCGGGACCGTACGTGGTCTGCAACGTCGGCGCCACGCGGACGGTTTGAGCGCCGAGGGGGAGGGCGAAAGACAGCGCGGCCAGCGCGCTTATTAGAAGACGAGTCACCGACTCAGTATGAACGCGTCGGCGCGCGTTTGCCTGGGCCATTAGGCCTACATTCTAGCACGGGTCCTCTTTGCTACACTTAAGTTCTTCAATGCCATTTAACGCATTCGGTCTCCGTCCCGAGCTTTTCCAAGGCATACAGGCCCTCGGTTACGCCGCCCCGACCCCGGTTCAGGCGGCCGCCATCCCCGAAGCGCTCCTGGGCAAGGACGTGATCGGCTCGGCCCAGACCGGCAGCGGCAAAACCGTCGCGTTCACCTTGCCTCTCCTGCAGAAGCTCCTGGCCGATCGCGAGGCCGAGGGCGGCGCCAAGGCCGGCCTGCGCGTGCGCGCCCTCGTGCTGACCCCGACGCGCGAGCTTGCCACCCAGGTCGAGCGCGCGATCAGCGAGCTCGCCAAGTTCTCCCCGGTCAAGTGCGTCACCGTCATCGGCGGCGCCTCGTTCCATAATCAGACCCAGGAGCTCAAGCGCGGGGCCGAGGTCGTCGTCGCGACCCCCGGCCGTCTGCTCGATCATATCCGCTCCGGCACCTTCAATCTGCAGAACGTGCGCGTCGCCGTCCTCGACGAGGCCGACCGCATGCTCGACATGGGCTTCATGCCCGACGTGCGGCGCATCATGAAGATGCTCCCGGCCGAGCGTCAGACCTTGATGTTCTCCGCCACGATTCCGATCGAGGTCGAACGCGTCGTCAACGAATTCATGCGCACCCCGGTGCGCGTCTCCGTGGACAAGCCCCAGTCGACGTCGACGACGGTCAAGCAGTGGCTCCTGCCCATCACCGAGGACCAGAAGGCGGCTTTGCTCGAGGCCCTGCTCAAGGTGGAAGGTGTCGACTCCGTCATCATCTTCACGCGCACCAAGGTGCGCGCCGACCGCGTCGCCGGCTGGCTGCAGCGCAAGGCGATCCGGTGCGTGGTTCTGCATTCCGATTTGTCGCAGAGCGAGCGCGACCGCGGCATGGCCGACTTCCGCGAGGGGCGCCACACCGTTCTCGTCGCCACCGACCTGGCCGCCCGCGGCCTCGACGTGCCCGAGGTCTCGCACGTGATCAACTACGACGTGCCCGAGCACCCCGAGGACTACGTCCACCGCATCGGCCGCACCGGCCGCGCGATGACCGAGGGCGACGCCGCGACGCTCGTGGCCCTCGAAGAAGAGAAGCTCGTGCCGATGATCGAGGCCTTCATCGGCCAGGAGATCGAGCGCAAGGCGCTTCCCGGCTTCCCGTACCGCGTGCCGCCGCGCATGAAGACCTACCGCCCCTCGCTGATGTCCTCCTTCCGCGTGCGCCGCCGTTCGATACCCCGCCGGTAACGGTTGCGCCGGCCGGACCCACCCGCTATACTGAGGCCATGAAATCCCCCGTTCTTCTCATGCTGGCTTTCGCGTCCTCCCTCCCGGCGCTCTCCGGCTGCGTGACCCCCGGCTCGCCGAACATCGTCCGGGAGCCCTCGGCCTTGAGGTTCGGCGCGATCGCGGAGAATAACCGGCCGTGGCACCCTGACCGGATCGCCCAGATCGCGAGCCAGTCGGGTTTCACCGTCGTTCCGCTCATGTCCGAGGACGCGTCCGGTTCGGTCGACGTGATCGTGCGGCTGGCTCCCTCGAAAGGCCGCGTCGAGACGTACTCGGCCCGCACCCGTAAGCCCCTCACCGCGGGGCCCGCGAGCAAGTGGTCGTATCCCGCTCTGTACCGGGACGTCGCGGTTCATCTCGCGACCGAGTTCTCGCCTCAGACGGACCTCTACAAACGGATTCTGGCCGAGAAGGACGGCGGCCGGAGCGCTCCCGCCGGGGCGGCCGCCGCGCCCGTTTTGGTTCAGGTGCCGGCTCAGGCCTTCACGTCCGACGTCGAGGTTCCGATGTTCAAGCTGGCGGAAGACGAGACGAAGTTCGCCGTGGTCGTCGGCGTGGAGAATTATCAGACCGTGGCGAAGGCCGAACACGCCGTTCGCGACGTCCGCGCCGTGAAGGCGCATCTCCTGGCGGCCGGCTACCCGGAACGCAACATCATCTATCTCGTCGACCAGCAGGCCGGAAAGTCCGCGCTCGACAAGTATCTCGACGCCTGGCTGCCGCGCAACACCGACGAAAAATCGACGGTGCTGTTCTACTTCTCTGGCCACGGCGCGCCCGACACCGAAAAAGGCGACGCCTACCTGATGCCGTGGGACGCGGACGCGAAGTTCACCGAATCGACGGGCTACCCGGTCAAGCGTCTGTACGCGAAGCTCAACGCGCTCAAGGCCCGGCGCGTGCTCGTGGCGATGGACGCGTGCTTCTCCGGTTCGGGGGCGCGCTCCGTGATCGGCAAGGGGCTGCGTCCGCTCGTGTCCAAGGTGGACGACGGCGGCGGCGCCGTGGGCCGGGCCGGCACGTTGACCGCCTCCGCGTCCGATGAGATGACCGGTTCGGACGAGACCTCCGGCCACGGGCTGTTCACGTATCACCTCCTGAAGGCGCTCAACGCGCGCGGCGGCAAGGCCACGCTCAAGGAGCTGTTCGACGCGTTGTCACCGAAGGTGCGCGACGCGGCTCGGCGCGACAACCGCGACCAGACGCCCCAGTTGCTCGGCGACGGGCGCTCCGCCCTGTAGTCTTGACGGCTCGGCGCGTTCCCGTTATCCTCGGGGCGTGCGGCTGTTTCAGAAGCTCTTCCTCTTATTGACCGCCTGCGCGGTCGTTCCGCTCGTCTTTTTCGGCGGCACGGCGCTGTGGCGCACGCGCTCGCTTCAGCACGAGCTTCTCCAGGCGAGCGCGAAGACGGGCCAGGTCAGCGCCGAGACCGGTGAGCGGGCGCTGTTCGCCGAGTCGCGCCGCCTGCATCGGCGCGTCGTTGAGTCGCGGGCGCGCGAGCTCGAGGAGTTCTTCGAGCAGGGCCGCAAGCTCGTCGCGATGCAGACGGCGTTCGCGGTCCGCGCGCTGTCCCAAACGCCTCCCGCGGGCGGCCCGCCCGCGTACTCGAGCGCGGACATGGACGCGATGCGTCTCGACAAGACGAGGTTCGACGCGACGGCGGGCCTGGCGCCGTACGTCGTCTATCACCCCGCGCCGGGCGCGGCGCACGACCAGGTGCGCGCCGAGGCGGAGCGGCTGGCGCGGCTCGGCGACTATTATTACTTCGCGCTGAAGGAAACCCCTTGGGTCCGAAGCCTGTACATCGGCTCGCCGAAAGGCTTCCTTCTCGGCTATCCGGGCAAGGCGCCGTTCCGCGCGACGTACGATCCGCGCAACGGGGATTGGTACAAGAAGGCCGTGGAGAAGGGCCGCGTGACGTGGACGAGCATTTACCCCGACAAGGACGGCAGCCCGGTGATCACGTGCGCCGAGCCGTACTACGTCGACGGCAAGCTTGCCGGCGTCGCCGCGGCCGACATCCTCCTCGACGACCTGCTCGACCGGCTCTTCGACCTACGCGACCTGCCCGCCTCCAGCGCGGTGCTCGTCAACTGGGAGGGCGGCGTGCGCATCGCCGCGACCGTCCAGCCCGACGGCGGCTTCAAATGGAAGGCCTGGGCCGCCGGGGATGCGCCGCCCGTGAAAAAACATTTCAGCGGCGCGTTGGAGCCCGCCTTCCGCGCGGCGCTCAAAGAGCCCAACGGGACCATGATCTCCGGGAAGGACCTGCTCTCCTACGCGCGCGTGCACATCAAGACGCGCGCGGGGGGAAAGGACTGGTACTACCTCGTGCGCACGCCCATCGACGGCGTGATGGGTCCCGCGCGCAGCGCGCGAGGCGAGCTCGAGCGCCTGCAAGTCGCGCTCGCGGGCGCCATCGAAAAACAATCCCGCTCGCTGCAACTGGCCCTGGCGCTCGTGGCCTTGCTGGCGCTCGTCGCGGCGCTCGCCGCGGCCGCTTTGGGCGCGCGCGGCGTGGCCGAGCCGCTCGTCACCTTGGCCGCGGCCCTGCGCCGCGTGGGCAAGGGCGACTTCGAGACGAAGGTGCCGGCCGGGGGGCGCGACGAGGTCGGCGAGGTCTCGCGCGCCGTCAACGAGATGATCTTGGGCCTCAAAGAAGGCGTGTTCGTCAAAAGCAGCTTCAAGCGCTATTTGTCCGCCTCGGTCGTCGATCAGATCATCAAGGACCCGTCTTCGCTGAAGCTCGGCGGCGAGGAGAAGGAGCTGACTGTGTTCTTCTCGGACATGTCGGGATTTACCGCGATGTCGGAGTCGCTCGAGCCGCAGAAGCTCATCAGCCTCATCAACGAATATTTGAGCGCGATGACCGACTCGATCTTCCTCCAGCAGGGTACGCTCGACAAGTACGAGGGCGACGCGGTCATGGCCTTCTGGGGCGCGCCGGTGAGCCAGGAGGACCATGCGCGCAAGGCTTGTTGGGCGGCGCTCGACAACCGCTCGCGGCTCAAGGAGCTGTGCCTGGACTGGCAGAAGCGCGGGCTACCCACCTTCGACATCCGCATCGGCATCAATACGGGGCTAATGGTAGTGGGCAACGTCGGCTCCTCGGCGCGCATGGAGTACACCGTGCTCGGCGACTCGGTCAACACCGGCTCGCGTCTCGAACAGCTCAATAAGCTCTACGGCACCCACATCCTGATCAGCGAGGCGACGCGCGACGCCGCGGGCGGCGCCGTCGAGACGCGCGAGGTGGACCTCCTCCACCTGCGCGGCAAGAAAAAACAGATCCGCGTCTACGAGCTGCTGGGCCTTCCCGGCCAGATCTCGGCGAAGAAGCTCGCCGGCTACCGGATGTACGAGCACGGCCTCAACGCCTATCGCGAGCGGCGCTGGGACGACGCCGAGGCCGCCCTCAAGTCGGCCGTGGCCGCCCTCGGCGAAGACCAGCCCTCGAACATCCTGCTCGGCCTCATCTCCGGCCTCAAGCGCAATCCCCCGTCGGGCGACTGGGACGGGACTTTGCACCTCGGCGCGGCTTAATGGTGTCAGGCTTTCGGTTTTAACTTTCTTCGCGAATTTCGCCGATGAGAAGAAAGTTAAAACCGAAAGCCTGACACCTAGCTCCTAGCTAAAGCTCGCGCTTGTCGACCCAGCGCCATTTGCCGGGGGCGAGGCCGGCGAGGGTGACCTTGCCGACGGCGGCGCGGACCAGGCGGAGGCAGGGGTGGCCGACGGCGGCGGTCATGCGCCGCACCTGGCGGTTGCGGCCTTCAATCATAGTCATCTCGATCCAGCACGTGGGCACGTTGAGCCGGAAGCGGATGGGGGGATTGCGCTCGGGCAGTTCGGGTTCTTCCGGAAGCAGACGCGCGCCGCAGGTCAACGTCTTGCCGTCGCTGAGGATCACGCCCTTACGGAGGGACTTCAGCGTCTCTTCGGTGGGGACCCGTTCGACCTGCGCCCAGTAGACGCGAGGATGGGCGTGGCGCGGGTCGGTGAGGCGGTGGAGCAGGCCGCCGTCGTCGGTGAGCATGAGCAGGCCTTCGCTGTCGAAGTCGAGGCGCCCCGCGGGGTACACGCCGGCGGGGAGGCTGAACTTGGACAAGGTGGGGCGGCCGTCCTTGTCGGTGAACTGGGTCAGGACCCCGTAGGGCTTGTTGAGGGCGACGATGCGCGTCTTAGCCATGCGGCTTAAACTCTAGCTCTTTCGTTCGCCCGAAAACGCGTAGCGGACCACGCGGCCGTCGCGCGCGCGCACGATCACGATCCCGGAGATTCGGTCGCCGTTGATGTGGCCGTTCCACTCGATGGCCTCGCGGCTGGGTTCGTCGAGGATGGCGGCGAACGCCGTGCCGTTCTCCTCGTCGCGCGCTTCGTATAAAGTGGGGGCGTAGCCCTGGCTCACCGCGCCGGCGACGACGAGCTTGCCGCCGTGAAAGACGAGGGTCTCCTTCTTCGAGCCCCAGTGGAAGAAGCCGTCCTGCTTGACCTTCACGTCCCAGGCCGAGCCGTCGATCGGGCCGCCGAATAACGCCGCGTACACGAAGTTCACTGCGGCGAAGAGGGCGCTGGACACCGTGGCCATGTGGGGTGGATATAACAGCCGCGCAGGGCGGGCGCAAGATCAAAATTGTTACGATTCACTCATGCCCCGAGCACTCATTTTCCTCGCCGTTCTGGTACTTCCCGCCGCGGCCGCGCCCAACGATCACGATTTGCGCCGCGCGACGGTCCAGATCCACTTCACCGCGAGCAGCCCCGACTACGCCCAGCCCTGGCAGCCCGGGCGCCAGGGCGGCGGCACCGGCTCCGGCGTGATCATCGAGGGCAACCGCATCCTGACCAACGGCCACGTCGTCGCCAACGCGGCCTACCTGTCCGTGCGCAAGTCGGGCGACATCCGCAAATACCCGGCGCGCCTGGCCTACGCCGGCCATGACGGGGAGACCGCGCTCATCACCGTCGACGATCCGTCCTTCTTCGAGGGCACCGTCCCGGCGAAGTTCGGCGGCGTGCCGTCTCAGCGCGACAAGGTGGCCGTGTACGGCTATCCGATCGGCGGCACCGACCTGTCGGTGACCGAGGGCATCGTCTCGCGCGTCGGCGTCACCGCGTACTCCCACTCGGCGCGCGCCTTGCTCGCCGTGCAGACCGACGCCGCGATCAACCCGGGCAACTCCGGCGGGCCGGTGTTCCAGGACGGCAAATTCATCGGCATCGCCTTCCAGCACAGCGTGGGCGCCCAGAACATCGGCTACGTCGTGCCGATGCCGATCATCCAGCGCTTCCTCAAGGACATCCGCGACGGGCGCTACGACGGCATCCCCGACCTCGGCCTCTGGTGGCAGGGCACGGAGAACGACGGCCTGCGCAAATCCCTGGGCCTTCGCTCCGACAACAGCGGCGTGCTCATCACCAAGATCGCCTACGGCGGGTCCGGGTGGGGCGTCTTCGAGGAAGGGGACGTGCTCGTGAAGCTCGACGGCGTCAAGATCGGCCAGGACGGGACGATTCCCTTCCGCGACGACGAGCGCATCGATTTCTCGGACCTGCTCAGCCGCCGCCAGCTCGGCGAAATTCTCGACGCCGTCGTCGTGCGCGGCGGCAAGGAGCTGACGGTCAAGCTTCCGATGAAGGCCTCGGCCGACCTCGTGCCCGGACCGAAGTACGACGTTAAGCCCTCCTACTTCATCGCGGGCGGCCTGGTCTTCATGCCGCTCTCAGACGAGCTCATCGCCGCGCGCGGCGCCGGCTTCCGGGTGCGCTCGCTGTCCGCCGACGGGATGCCCGCGCCGGAGCGCACCGAGGTGGCCGTCCTCTCCCACGTGCTCGCCCACGATTTCAACCGCGGCTACCATAACCTGTCGATGGCGCCGGTCACCAAGGTCAACGGCCGCGCGATCGGAAATTTAAAAGATCTCGTGAAGGCCTTCGGTTCCCCGGTCGCCGGCCGCCACGAGATCGAAATCGAGCATTACTCGGGCTACGGCGAGAACAAGGGCTCGCGCATCGTCTTCGACGCGGCCGAGGCCGCGAAGGTCCTGCCCGCGATCATGGCCCGCTACGGGGTGCCCGTCGACCGTTCCGACGATCTCAAAAAGCCGTGACATAATCGCGCCTTGCGGCGCACTCATTCGAGAGAGGAATCCATGAACAGAAAAGCGAGTTTGACGGCCGCGGCCCTGGCCGCGTTGGCGATGAGCGGCTGCGGCGGCGCGTCGCACCATCATGACGACGCCGCGAAAACGGACGCGGGCAAGACGGGCGAGTGCTGGGGCGTCAACGAATGCAAGGGCAAAGGCGCCTGCGGCGGCGTCGGCCACGAATGCGCCGGCGGCAACACCTGCAAGGGCAAGGGCTGGCTCACTCTCACCAAGCCCGAGTGCGATGCGAAAAAAGGAAAATTCAAAGCCGGCTGAGGTCGGCGTCGGCCTGCGCCCCGTCCACTTCCCGCGCCTGCTCGAGCGGCCGCGCACCCCGGTGCGCTGGTTCGAAGCGATCAGCGAGAACTACATGGACTCGCGCGGCCGTCCTCTCGAAGTCCTGACCAAGATCCGCGCGGATTTCCCCGTCGCGCTTCACGGCGTCTCCCTGTCCATCGGCGGCGTCGAGGGCCCTCGTCCGGGCTACCTCAAATCCCTGAAGGCGCTCATCGACCGGGTTCAGCCCTTCCTCGTGACGGATCATCTGTGCTTCACGGGAGCGCATAAGAAAAACATCCACGACCTGCTGCCGCTGCCTTACACGAAAGAGGCGGTTCGCACCGTCGTGTCGAACGTGTCCAAGGTTCAGGACGTTTTGGGGCGTACGATAGGGTTGGAGAATGTGTCGAGCTACTTGACCTACAAGGACTCGGAGATGCGCGAGGAACAATTTTTAGTCGAGATCGCGCGCAAGTCCGGCTGCAAAATCCTTTTGGACGTGAATAACGTGTATGTCAGCGCGACCAACCACGGATTTAAAGCCGAGGAATATCTCGACGCCATCCCGAACGAATTGATCGCGCAGCTTCATTTGGGCGGGTATTCGGATATGGGGACATTCTTGTTCGATACGCATTCAAGAGCCCCGACCGATCCCGTGTGGGAGCTGTACAGACGCATGATTCGGCGTATTCCGAACGTACCGGTCCTCATCGAGTGGGACGAGGCCGTGCCGGATTGGGCCGGTCTCGAGAACGAGGCGAAAAAGGCGATCCGTATCGCGCGGGAGGACTATGCCGTCGCTTAAGGTCCTCCAATCCCGCTTCGTGACGTCCGCCTTCGGCGAAGTCAACGCCGCATTTACTTCATGTATTGAGGGGGGAGGAAAACTCTCCGCGGCGGAAGCCGTTGGAGTGTATCGAAATGGTTATCCGGCGCGTTTGAGCGAGGCGTTGGGCGAAACGTTCGAAGCATGTTGGAGAATGCTGGGGGATGAGGGATTTTTGGAGGCTTGTCAGGCGTACGCGAGGAAGGTGCCGTCGACAAGTCATAATCTGTCCGATTACGGAAGCTCGTTCCCCGAGTTTCTCCACAAACGTTTTGGGCGCGAAGCGCCCTTCATCCGTGATTTAGCCGTTCTCGAATGGGAGTACAAAGAGCTCTTCCATGAAGGGTCGAATAAGGCTCTCACGGCGAGCGCCCTATCCGTTGCCGTTAAAGAAAATTCCGTCTTGAAATTCGGCCCGGCGATAAGGCTGTTGCCGTCCAAACACCGAGTTCACCATCTATGGCGGAGAGATCGCAACGATGACACGCCGCTCCGCCGCAAGGATTGGGAAGGCGGCGAGATCACACTCCTCTATAAGGGCGGCGGCACCCCGGTCTTCTCTCGCGTGATCGCCGCCCCCGAGGCATCAGCAATCCGTTCCTTGATGAAAGGCCGTCAATTAGGCCGAGCGCTCGCGGCCGCGAAGGGTTTAACCGCGGCCGCGGCGCGGAATTTATTCTCATTCATCTCGTCGTCGGGGCTCGTCACCGGGGTCTCATGAGCACGAGCGACCCCAAAACCTGGGTGGACCAACACGGCGACCACCTCTTCCGCTACGCCCTCTCGCGCGTGCGCGACGAGTCCTCCGCCGAGGATTTGATCCAAGAGACGTTCCTCGCCGCCCTTAAATCCCGCGACAAGTTCAAAGGCGACTCCTCCGAGCTGACCTGGATGACCGGCATCCTCCGCAACAAGATCTTCGAGCTGTACCGCCGTCAGGCGAAAGACGTCCCTCTCGCCGCCGAAGACGACGATCGCGAGTCCTCCTTCTTCGACGGCCGCCACTGGTCTCCGGCGGAGGCCCCCCGCGAGTGGCCCGCCGCCAAAGCCGAGTCCGCCGAACTGTCCGCCGTCCTTCGCCGCTGCCTCGACGGCCTCACCGCCCCCGTCGCCCGCGCCTTCGTCCTGCGCGAGATGGAAGGGCTCCCCGCTCCCGAGACGGCCGCGGCTCTCGGCGTGGCTCCGGCGCACTTAGCCGTCCTTCTCTACCGCGCCCGCATGCGCCTGCGCCGTTGCCTCGAGAAAAATCACTTCGCCCCGGGGGCGGCGTGAGCCTCCTGCCCTCCTGCGTCGAAGTCTCCCGTCTCCTCAGCGAAGCCCGCGACGCCGGCCGCCCGCTCGGCTCCCACGCGCGCCTGCACCTCTGGGTCTGCGAGGTGTGCCGCCGCCTCAAGGCTCAGTTCGACCTGCTCGGCCGCGCCGCGTCGCGGTGCCACGAGAAAGGCCCAGGACTGTCGGACGACGCCAAGGCGCGCCTGAAAAAGACTCTCGAATCGGGGCCAGGCCTCCCGTAGTTATCCACAACCTCGCGCGACGAGTCGGTGGATAACTTCGACTTACGCAACAACGGGAGGTCGGACCCCGGGACCGGGCCTAAAGGCCCGCGCGGACGGGGCCCCGTAGAAGGTAAAATGTCCGCATGATTTCCGTCCGCGGCATCAAGAAGTCCTTCGGGGACCAGATTCTCTACGACGGCGCCGAGCTCCAGCTCAACGCCGGGGACCGCTACGCCCTCGTGGGTCCCAACGGCGCGGGCAAGACGACCCTATTCAAGATGCTGCTCAAAACGGAAGAGCCGGACGGCGGCTCCATCGAATGGAAGCGCGGCGCCAAGGCCGGCTACCTCCCCCAGGAAAACCCGCCGATCGGGCCCGAGACCGTCCTCGAGACGGCGCTCGCGCACCGCAACGACCCCGACGGCCGCGAGACCGCGAAGGCCAAGAAGATCCTCATGGGCCTGGGCTTCCAGGTCAAAGACTTCGACCGCCACCTCTCCGAGCTGTCCGGCGGCTGGGCCATGCGCGCCGCGCTCGCGCGCCTGCTCGTCGAAGAGCCCGAGCTCCTTCTTCTCGACGAGCCCACCAACCATCTCGACCTGCTCACCTTGGTCTGGTTCCAGGAGTACCTCCAGGCCTACCCGGGCGCGATCCTCATGATCTCGCACGACCGCGCCTTCATCGACAACGTGTGCTCGGCGATCGTCGCGGTCGAAGAGCGAAAGCTCAAGAAGTACAACACGAACTACGACGGCTTCCTCGCCGAGCGCGAGGCCGCCCGCGATCGCCTGATGTCGGCCTGGAAGCAGCAGCAGGACGAGATCGACGCCATGAAAGAATTCATCATGCGCAACCGCGCGCGCGTCTCCACCGCCTCGCGCGTGCAAAGCGTGATGAAGAAGCTCGAGAAGGTCGTCGAGATCGTGCTGCCCCCGTCCACCAAGGCCGTCAGCATTTCTTTTCCACAACCCGGAAGAACCGGAACCTCGGTTTTGCGCCTGAAGAACGTGCACAAGGCTTACGGAAGCAACGTCGTCTACGACGGCCTCGACTTCGAGCTCGAGCGCGGCCAGAAGATGGCCTTCGTCGGCCCCAACGGCGCGGGCAAGTCCACGCTCCTCAAAGTCCTCGGCGACATCATCCCGTTCGACAGCGGCGAGCGCGTGCTCGGGCACAACGTGAAAGTGGGCTACTTTTCCCAACATCGGGAGGGCCAGCTTGATCCGAGACGCACGGTATTGCAGGAGGCGATGAGCGTCGGCCGCACCAACGGCGACCTGTTCACGCGCACCGTGCTCGGCACCTTCCTGTTCCCCGGCGACACGGTCCATAAAAAAGTCGAGGTGCTTTCCGGCGGCGAGAAAAGCCGGCTGCAGCTTGCGAAGCTGCTCTTGGATCCGCCCAACGTCCTGCTCCTCGACGAGCCGACCACGCACTTGGATCTCACCTCAGTCGAGGCTCTCGTCACGGCGCTCAAGAAATTCGAGGGCACGATCTGCGCGATCAGCCACGACGTGTACTTCCTCAACGCCGTCGCCGATCACGTCGTGCATGTCGTTCAGGGCAAGATCACCGTTTACCCTGGCAACTTCGAATACTTCCAGCATCGCCAGTCCCAGCTCGACGCCGCCGCCGCCCAGAACAAGCCCGAGCCCACCGCCGCGCAGAAAGCGGAAAAGGAGGCCGAGAACGCCTACGAGGCCTCCAAGGAGGTCCGCCGCAAGGCCAAGGCCCTGGAGAAGGCCTCGGCCGAGCTCGAGCGCCTGCACGCCGACCTCGAGCGCATCGCCCACGAGATGTCCGACCCCAAGCTCTACGAGGACTTCGACCGCGTGACCAAGGTCGGCGAGGAGATGGAGACCGTCCAGGCCTCGATCCAACTCAAGGAAGAAGAAGTCAAACGCCTCACGGTCTGATGCGCGCGGCCGCCATCGCCGCGCCGGTCATCCCTTAAAAGTTCCGCCTCGTCCCTCGCAGTCGGTCTTGACCAGGCCGATCCAGCCCTTCCCTTTGCAGGCGTTCTTTCCCGCGCAGGCGTGGCCCGTGCCGCCGCATTCGCCCTGCCCTTTGCAGGCGTTGATTCCGTGACACTCGCCCTTCGCTTCGGTCCCGATCGTTCCGGATTTTCCCGCGCAGCCCGCCGCCAGAGAAAGCGCGGCCAAAGCCGCCGTCGCCAAGGCTCTCTTCCTGTCCATGCGTCCTCCTACAGTCTCGCCGTCAGCGACAGCCCCGCGAAGGGGGCCCCATTGCTCTTCAACTCCACGCCCGACGGTTCGTACCGGAAAGTCCGCGCCAACGCCCATCCGGCGGTCAATTCCGCCTCGAAATCTCCCCGCATCCAGCGGACGCCGCCGAGGATTCGCGTCGCGGAATAGGAGAGCGTCTGGCCGTTCACCTCGGGCCGTCCGCGCCGTGTTCCGAGGTCCTCGGCGACGCGGTATTGTCCGCCCGTCAGCGAAACGCCGGCGAATGCGTCCACGGTTTGGCGTTCGTCCCAGAGCGCGCGGTATTCCACGCGCGGCTCGGGCAGGAGCAGGCGCAGGTTCCAGCGGGGCGTCAGACGCCACGCGGCTCCGCCGAACGGCAGGACCTTCGCCTTGCGCATGGGGTCCACGGATATGCCGCCCAATACGCGCAAGCCGGGCCGCAGGAGTCGGTTGTATTGCGCCGCGACCGGGACATTGACGGCGCGTCCGCTCAGGCGTTCGTCGCCGTATAGGCCGGGGGATGCGTCCACAAACAGCCAGGACTTCCCGTCGATGAGCCACTCCGCTCCAAGCCGCGCAGCGATGCTCTGGAGGCGCTCAGGCAACGGCGCCGAGGCCGGGCGCGTCAGGCCGGTATTCTCAAAAGATGCGCCGAACAGGACGAAGATCTGATCGGAGGCGCGCACACGCCGCCGCAAAGACTGCTCCATGGACCAGACGCCGAGACCGCCCAGGTCGCGTCCGGATTCCGATACCGATTTAAGCCCGGAGGCTTCGACGCGCGCGGCGGCTTGCCATTTCCAGACTTCCTGAGCGGAAGCGGGCAAGGCGGCGCAAAGCGCGGCCGCAAGAAAGACGTAGCGCATGAATACTCCTGGCGGCGTTCTCCGTTCAACCGGAAAAGACGGCCCCAAGAATTATAGGTCATAGTTGTAGCGATAAAATTCCCCGTCCCGCTTCCAGCTCAGCTTTTCATACAGATGTCGCGCCGCCTTATTTTTTCCCGCGGTTTCCAAACAAAGGCCCGCCGCTCCGGTGTCAGCCGCCAACTTGCGCGCGCGCCATCAAGGCCTCCCCAACGCCCGCTCTTCGCCCCGTCGCAACGACATGCAAGTCGTTAAGGATCCGCAGTCGCCAGAGCGCGATTGAAGAGAACGTCGGGTATAGCTGGACAAATCCCACGGCCTCCCTCCCGGCCCGGGCAAAAAACACGACCGACTCCTTCCGCTGCAAGCGCCGCCGGAGGAACCGCTCCGCAGCCGTCAAGCTCGATCGCTGACGATAGAATCGGCGGTAGGCATCAAACAGTCCGGCGAGGGCGCCGGCATCCTTCGGCCCGGCCTTCAGAACCGAAAGATGCGTAGTCGGGGGTTTAACGCAGGGGGTGACCCGCGGCGGCTTCAACAGTCCAACCAGACGAGGCCGCCGGCCGGTGTAGCCAATGGTTAGGCCCCGTGAGGTCTAAGTTCTTTTGCGATTCTCTCTGACAAGAACATCTTCAGGAGTGACTGATAGGGCACATCCCGCTTGTTTGCCAGAAGCCGAAGCTCTTCAATCATTGATTCGGGAAGGCGCAGAGAAATGGACTTAAGAGAAGGCCGCAGATTGGGGAAAATGACGTTTTTTCCCTTCTTCCAATCCACATAGTCCGCCGAATCATGCGAGGCCCAAAAAGCCCGCTCATCCGACTCGCTCTTAAACTTCGGGATCTTATTCTTCATGATTCTTGTAGACCTCTCTCTCTGTCCGACTCATGTCGCGAGCTGAGATGACCCGGACCAGGTGCTTTCGCGTGGTGAAAATGAGGAAGAGTCGCCGCGCTGCATCGGTGCGGCCCAGCACATAAAACCGGGGTTCTGAATGCGAGTGCCCCTCGTCAGGTGCTACGACGACCGGCTGATTGAAGAAAATCTGTTCGCATTCGAATGGGCTGACCTTGTGCTTGCGCCAAATCTTATCGACGTTCTCCTTGCCCCATTCAAATCCGAGATACCTGGAGAAATCCGTTTCGCTCACACGGTTAGTATACTATGGACATATACAAATGTCAAGACGCAAAGTGGGCCTAACGCAGGGGATGAACGGCGGCGGCTTCAACAGTCCAACTAAACGAGGCCGCCGGCTGGTCTAGCCAATGGTTGGGTGGGAACATGCGCCACACACCCGGTTTCAATTTATTGCGAAGCTTCAGTAAAATTTCTGCCGTTCCATTCGAATACTGTTAACTTCTTCTCCACGTTGCTTTTGGTCGGCGCGACCTTACCCCCAAGAACAGGGCCAAGTGAAAGTTGAGTCCGAAGTGGTAAAACACCCAACGGAGGACTCAAAAAATGGCGAAGCGGAAGACGGAAGAGCAGATTATCGCGGTGCTGAAGGAATCAGAAGCCGGGATG
>JACRDP010000010.1 GCA_016212855.1 Elusimicrobiota bacterium | reverse complement strand
GGTCGAAGAGTTCGTTCATCACGATCCTGGCCGGCTTCGGCGTGCTGGCCTTCGGCTGGCAGTGGCGCCGCGCCGGCGCCGCGGACTGGCCGGCGGGCGCGACCCTGCTGGCGCTCGTCCCCGCCTTGCTGACCTACGGCGTGCGCACGAGCGCCTGGCGCAAAGCCATCGCCGGCGCCGCGTGCGTCGCGGCGCTCGCGTGCTGGGCGCGCCATGTCTTCGCCGGCGGCGCTACGGCGCCGGCGCTCGAGGCGGCGATCGCCGCCGGCGTGGGCGCATGCGCGCTGGCCGGCGCGACCTATCTCGGGCAATGGGGGCAGGACCGCTCCGAAGCAATCTGGGCCCGCGCCCTGAGCCCGCTGGCGGCCGTGTGCCTGCTGGTCTCGGCCTTGTTGTGGTCCGCGCCCGAATCTCAGGCGATCGGAACGGCGCTCACCGAGCGCGGCCGCGAATGGTGGAGCGGTTTCGCCGGCACGGGCGGTTTATGGCGTTGGCTCGGGACCGGCGTCGTCTGCGGCGCGCTGGGAGCGGCCGTGCACCTGCGGGTCCAGGCCCCGGAAGCGCCGAAAGACCGCAAGCTCAACTGGAATAAATAGCGGCGACAGAGCGGTTGCGCCGACTACTGGAGGTGTCGCTTATCCCCAACGCTTCCAACGCTGGAAACGCTGGGGATAACCGGACAAAACGATGAGAGGTGAGCGCGGACGCGCTCTATTTCTTCTTCTTGCCGAAGAGGAAGGAGAGGACCGCGCCGGCGCCGATCAGGATGCCGCCGACGATGCCGAGCGCCACGAGCGGCCAGCCGCCGAGGAGGAGGCCGGCGACGATGAGCCCGACGCCCACGCCGATGCCGATCTTGCCGTATTTCCCGTACTTGTCCGTCGGCGAGGCGCCCTCGCTCGTCGAGCCCTCGCCCTTGACGGGCGTGTAGATCGTGATGCCGTTGAGCGGCTTCTTGCCCTCGAAGTAGTAGTCGGCGCCGGTGCCGTCGGTCTTGGGAGCGTCCTCGGCGGCAGGGAGTTTGCGCTCGGACGGAGCCGGCGGGAGCTTCTCCTCGATCACGGGCGGAGGATTCTTGCGCGGTTCGCCGTACTGGACGTATTCGACGGGCGTCAAGGTCTGGATCGTGAAGGACTGATCGAAACCCTTGCCGGCGCGCGCGGAGGCGGTTTCGCGGTTGCGCAGCGCGGCGGGGTCGGCGGCGGCTTCGCTGCGCAGCGCCTCGAGCGTGGCGGTCATCGCCTGGGGATTCGCGGCGGCCGGAACGGCCAGCAGGAGCAGCAGCGGCACCTTTGTCATCGCGATAAGATTATACCAGAAGTTACAGCCCATTCCGCGGCACTTCTGCGCCGGCCGCTTGCGGCCGGCGGCCCGGATGAGCGCTAAGGCAGAATCTGAGTCGAGGCGCGCACGCCCGCGATCAGCGGCTCGGGGTTGACGCCGAACAGCAGCACGCCGACCACCGCCACGGCCACGCCGCCGTAGATGTAGGCGCCGACCGGGATCGCGGCGTCGTCGGAGGGCTCCTTGAAGAACATCCGGTGCGCGATGGCGAAGTAGTAGTAGACGGACACGACGCTGTTGAGCACGCCCACGACGGCGAGCCACCACTGGCCCGTCTGCACCGCGGCCGAGAAGATGTACAGCTTGCCCATGAAGCCGGCCAGCGGCGGGATGCCGGCCAACGAGAGCAGGCAGAACATCAGCGAGAGGGACAGGCCCAAGCGGCGCTTGCACAGGCCGTCGAAGGCGGAGAGGTCGTAGCTGCCCTTGGCCGAGCCGACCGCCTGCACGACGGCGAACGCGCCGACGTTCATCGCGACGTACACGAAGGAGTAGAGCATCACGCCTTCCCGCCCGAGCGGCGTGCCGACGGCGAGGCCGATGAGCAGGTAGCCGGCCTGCGCGATCGAGGAGTAGGCGAGCAGGCGCTTGACGTCGGTCTGGAACATCGCGGTGAAGTTTCCGATCGTCATCGTGAGCGCGGCCATGATCGAGAAGAGCAAGGTCAGGTCGTAGGCCTGCAGCGGGAAGATCGCGCCGAACACCCGGGCCAGCGCGGCGAACGTCGCCAGCTTGGGGGCGACGGACAGGAAGGTGGTCACCGGCGTCGGGGCGCCCTCGTACGCGTCGGGCACCCAGAAGTGCATGGGCGCCAGCGAAGCCTTGAAGCCGAAGCCGAGCAAGATCAGAACCAGGCCCAAGATCAGCATCGGGCCGGGCGCCGCGGCGGAGGCCGCCAAGTGCGTCGTGCCCGTCGCGCCGAAGTACAGCGAGATGCCGAACACCATGACGGCCGACGAGAACGCTCCGAACAGGAAATACTTCATCGAGCCTTCGTTGGACTTCGGGTTCCCCCGCTCGAAGCCCGCGAGGATGAACGAGGAGATCGAGACGAGCTCGAGCGCCACGAAGATGAGCAGGAGGTCGGTCGCGGAGACGAGATACATGAGCCCCGCCGTCGACAGCAGCATCAGCGCGGAGAACGTCCCGGCCTGATTCTCCGGGAGCTCGGCGTAGTCCAGGCCGAGCAGAAGGCAGAGCACGCAGGTCAGCAAGGTCGTCAGCTTGAAGAACTGGCTGAACGGGTCCACGCTCCAAAGCGTGCCGACGCCGTGCGTGGAGGCGTCACCCATCGTGAAGGCGATCCAGGCAAGCACGCCCGCGGCGGAGAGCCAGGCGAGGTGGTACAAGACCCGCGCGCGCTTGGCCGGCACGACGAGATCGGCGAACGCGATGACGAGCGCCAAAGTCGCGAGGACGGTCTCCGGGAGCAGCAGGCGCAGGTTGTTCATTTTATTTGCCGAGCATGTGCGTCAACGTGACGTTCATGAGGTCGAGCGGCCACTTCGGGTACACGCCGAACAGCACGGTCAGCGCCGCCAGCGGCACGATCGAGATCAGCTCGCGCGCGGTCATGTCCGGCAGGTCGGCCCACTTCTCGTTGAATTTGCCGAGGAACACCTTCTGCATCATGCGCAAGAAGAACGCCGCGGTGGCGATGATGCCGAGTACCGAGATCGTCGCCGCGAGCTTCCAGGCCTGGAACGCGCCCAGGAAGCACAGGAACTCGCCGATGAAGCCGGCGAGGCCGGGCAGGCCGAGCGAGGCGAAGCAGGTCAAAGACATCAAGGCGGCGTAGACCGGAAGCTTCACCGCCAAACCGCCGAAGGCCGAGATATCTCTCGTATGGGCGCGGTCGTAGATCACGCCCACGAGAAGGAACAGCGCGCCCGTGATGATCCCGTGCGTCAGCATCTGGAACACCGCGCCGGTAAAGCCCGCGGTGGTCATGCCGGCGATGCCGAGCAGGCAGTAGCCCATGTGGTTGACCGACGAGTAGGCGACCATCTTCTTCATGTCGGTCTGCGCCATGGCGCACAGCGCGCCGTAAACGATGTTGATGACCGCGATGACGATGAGCGCCGGCAGGAACCACTGGAAGCCCAGCGGCGCCAGCGAATAGGAGATGCGCAACAGGCCGTAGACGCCCATCTTGAGGAGAACCGCGGCCAGGATGACGGAGATGGCGGTCGGCGCTTCGACGTGAGCCAGCGGCAGCCAGGTGTGGAACGGGAACGCGGGCACCTTGATCGCCATGCCGAAGTACAGGCCCAAGAAGACCAGAATTTGGAAGTGGCGGTCCCAGCCGCCCGTCATCTTGGCGAGCTCGAGCATGTCGAAGGTGTGCGCCGGGCCGGTGCTCGCGAAGTACAGCGCGAGGATCGCCAGGAGCATGAACACCGAGCCGGTCAAGGTATAGAGGAAGAACTTGATCGCGGCGAATTCCTTGCGGGGACCTCCCCAGACGCCGATGAGGAAGTACATGGGCACGAGGGTGAGCTCCCAGAACACGTAGAAGAGGATCAGGTCCAGCGCGCAGAACACGCCGAGCATGCCGACCTCGAGCACGAGGAACCAGAAGAAGTACTCCTTGACCCGCTTCTCGATGCCGAGCGAACCGACGAGCGCGATCACGCTCATGAAGGTCGTGAGGAGCACGAGCGGGTAGGAGAGGCCGTCCACGCCCATGAAGTACTGGACGCCGAACGAGGGAATCCAGGCGAAGCGCTCGACGAACTGCATCTCGTGCGTGCCGCGGCTGAAGCCGGGGAGCATGGCCAAAGAGGCGATCAAGGATATGCCCGCGAAGAGGAAGGCGACGGCCTGGATGGCCTTCTCCTTTTCCTTGGGGATGCAGAGGATGATCAGCGCGCCGGCGAGCGGCGCGAAGGTGACGAGGCTGAGCATGTTCATTCCATTCTCCTGGCGATTATCGGGTCAGAATCAAGGTCGCCGCGAGGCTGAAGGCGATCGCGACGTACATCAGATATTCCTGCACCTGGCCGTCTTTGACGAGGCCGCGCAGGCCCACGCCGAGGTCGAGGCTCAGGCCGCCGAAGCCGTCGACGGTGCGGTCGACGAACAGCGCGTCGATGAGGTTGCTGATCTCGGAGACGATGCGCATGAGCAGCCCCCAGCCGTCGACGAACACGCGGTCGACGACGTTGGCGTCGATCCAGAAGGCCAGCGCGGCGACCTTGTCGCAGAAAACGACCAGCAGGTCGAAGGCGTCGTCGAGGTACCAGCGGCGGTCGAGCACGGTGAACACGGGCGCGAACGTGGCCTTGAGCGACTCGGCGGCCGCGTAGTCGGGGCCCTTGTAAAGGAAGAAGGCGAAGCCGATCGAGCCCAGGACGAGGAACGGCAAAGCCAGGTGCAGGGCGTGAGGGAGGTGGCCTTCGTGATGCTCGCCGTGCTCGGCGGCGGCCTCATGGGCCGGGGCGTGCTCCTCAGCCTTCGCCTCGGAGGGCGCGGCAGCGTGCTCCCCCCCTTCGGCGGGCATGGTCGCAGAGACTAAGGTCGCGGGAGGGGCGTGCTCTCGGGCTACCTCGCCCGGCATCACCGAGATCGTCGGCTTGGGCAGGAGCTTGTAGACGAGGCCGTGGCGGTCGAGCATGAAGCCTGAGGTCAGCGCGAGGAAGGCGAGCAGGACGAGCGGGCCCGTCATCAGGAAGGGCGACTCGTGCGCGTGGTGGTGCTTCTCGTGGTCGCGCGCCTCCCCCCAGAAGGCCAGGATGAACAGTCGCGACATGTAGAACGCGGTCATCAGCGCGGTGAACAGCATTATGAAGAATAGCGGCCGGTCGCCGCTATGCCAGATGTTGGCCAGGATCATGTCCTTGGAGTAGTAGCCCGAGGTGAAGGGGATGCCCGAGATGGCCGCGATCGCGGCGAGTATGGTGAAGAAGGAGACGATCATCTTCTTCGACAAGCCGCCCATAAGCCGCAGGTCGTTGGTGTGCACGGAGTGGATCACCGAGCCCGCGCCGAGGAAGAGCAGGGCCTTGAAGAAGGCGTGCGTGGTCAGGTGGAAGAGTCCGGCGGTGTAGCCGCCGACGCCGAGCGCGCACATCATAAAGCCCAGCTGGGACACGGTGGAGAAGGCCAGCACGCGCTTGATGTCGTAGCTGACGAGCGCCATCGCGGCGGCGAGAAAGGCCGTGGCGCAGCCGATCCAGGCCGCGGCGTGCATAACCTGGGGCGCGGCCAGGAAGCAGAAGTACGTGCGGGAGACGAGGAAGATGCCGGCCGCGACCATGGTCGCGGCGTGGATCAGAGCGGAGCCGGGCGTGGGACCTTCCATCGCGTCGGGCAGCCAGATGAACAGCGGGAACTGGGCGGACTTGCCCATGGCCCCGAACAGGAGCCCGATCGCGATCGCGGCGGCCGCCGCGGCGGGCATGTAGCCCTTGTCGTAGAAGTGGTGGATCTGGGTGAGCTGGAACGAGCCGACCTTGGCGAAGAGGAACAGCAGCGCCACGTACAGGCCGGAGTCGCCGAGCTTGGTCGTCATGAACGCCTTTTTCTGCGCCTCGGTGGGGCCGTCCTTTTCGAACCAGAAGCCGATCAAGAGGTAGGACGCCAATCCCATCAGCTCCCAGCTCATGAAGCCGACGAGCAGGTTGCTCGAGACGACGAGGCCGAGCATGGAGGCCGTGAAGAAAGACACGAAGCCGAAGTAGCGCATGTAGCGCGTGTCGTCGTGCATATAGGCGATCGAGTAGATCTGCACCATCAGGCTGACGAGGGTCACCACGACGAGCAAAACGGCGGCCGGGCCGTCGATGAGCACGCCGACGGGCATGTCGTAGATGAACGACTTGCCGCCGATCGAGGCGGCGAAGGAGAACCAGGGCCAGTTGTGCTCGTAAGGGACGGCCACGGAGCCGGACGCCACGGCCGACAAGATGCTCAGGGACATTCCCAGACAGATCGCCATCGCGACGACGCCGATCCACGGCGCGGGCGAATGCGGGTCTTCCTTCGCGCCGAAGTGCATCAGCGCCGAGGCGGCCAGGGGAATCAGAGGAATCAGATAGGCGTGTTCGATCATGTCATCAGCCCCTGAGGAGGTTGAAGTCTTCGGCGTACACGGTGTCCGTGCCGCGGTAAATCGCGAGCAGCAAGGCGAGGCCGACGACGATCTCGGCGGCCGCGACGGTCATGACGAACAGCGCCAGCGCCTGGCCGGTCACGCCCTCGGGGTGCAGAAAGCGGTCGAAGGCGGCGAGGTTGATGTTGGCGGCGTTGAACATGAGCTCGATCGACATCAGGATGCCGATGATGTTGCGGCGTGTAAGCGCGCCGAAGACGCCGATGAGGAAGAGAAGCCCGGCGACCGTCATGTAGTGGGCGAGCGTGAGGGGCGCGTTCATGAAGCGTTCTCCGTGCGGGTGAAGAAGACGGCGCCGAGCAAGGCGGCGAGCAGCACCAGCGAGATCAGCTCGAAGGGCACCAGCCACTGGCCCAGGAACAGGCGGCCGATGTCGTGCGTGCCGGGGCGGGCCGCGACGGTCGCGACGGTCGCCGAGGAGAGGCGCGCGATCTTGAGCAGGCCGACCGAAGCGACGGCGCAGACCAGCAGGGCCGCCATCCAGCGGTCGTTGACCTGGCGCAGGTGCAGATCCGACGCGCGGCCGAGCAACATGACGACGAACATCACGAGTACCGCGATGCCGCTGACGTAGACCATGATCTGCGCGCCGAACAGGAAATCCGCGCCGAGCGAGGCGAACAGCCCCGCGACGCCGGCGAGAGAGAGCCCCAGGAACAACGAGGAGTGCACGGCGTTGCGCTGCAGGACGACTCCGAGGGCCGAAAGCAGGACGAGGACGGACAGCGAGTAGAAGACGATCTGATCAAGCACCTTAGGATCTCCTGGGCTGCACGTCGTGAATGCTGACCTGGCCCTCGGCGTCCATGAAGTCCTGGGTCTTGCGGTCGAAGTACTTGCCGACGAACGGGAAATCCTTCTTCCAGCAGCGCACCATCTCGTCGCGCTTGACGAAGATCACCTCGTAGTCGAGGGAGTGCCACACGGACTTGGGCTTGGTGGGGCAGGCCTCCTCGCACAGGCGGCAGAAATTGCACTTGCCGAAGTCGATGGAGTACCACTCGACCTTGGCGATCTTCTTGCCGGTCTCGTTCTTCGCGTTCTCGAGCTGGATGCAGTTGGACGGGCAGGCCTTCACGCAAAGGTTGCAGGAGATGCAGACCTGCTGATCAAATAGGAGCGCCCCCCTAAATTTCTCGAAGGGCACCAGCTTCTCATCGGGGTAGTGGATCGTCACGGCCGGCTTGAACATGTACTTGAGCGTGATCCAGTGGCCCTGCACGATCGCTCGCGAGTTGTTGAAAACGTTGGCGAAGTATTTGATCATCGGGTCCTCATTTCAGCCAAAACGCGAGATAGAGCCCGGCGATCGCGATGTTCACGAAGCTCCACGGGAGCAGGAACTTCCAGGTGAAGTCCATGAGCTGGTCGACGCGGAAGCGCGGGAGCGTCCAGCGGATCCATAGGAACACGAACATCATGAGCATCGCCTTGGCGAGCATCCACATCCAGCTCGGAACCAAGGTGAACGGGACGGAGTTGATCGGAGAAGCTCCCCCGCCCAGGAAGAAGGTCGCGAGAAGGAAGGAGCCGAGGAGCACGTAAGCGTATTCGGCCAGGAAGAAAATGGACCACTTCATGCCCGAGTACTCGGTGTGGAAGCCGCTGACGAGCTCGGACTCCGCCTCGGGGATATCGAAGGGCGTGCGGTTGGTCTCGGCCACCGAGGCGATCAGGAAGATCACGAAGGCGAGCTGGCCGACGACGGGGTAGAACACGAACCAGCGCGGTATCCCATGCCAATAACCGGCCTGAGCGTTGGAGATCACCTGCAGATCGAGCGAGCCGGCGAACATCAGCACGGGCACCACGGAGAAGCCGCGGGGCAGCTCGTAGCTGACGATCTGCGCGGCGCCGCGCAGGCCGCCGAGGAGCGAGTACTTGTTTCCCGAGGCCCAGCCCGCCATCACGATGCCGATTACCGAGATGCCGGCGAAGGCGAAGATATACAAAGTGCCGATGTCGAGGCTCGCGGCGGCCATGTTGTCGCCGAAGAGCACCGGCGCGAAGGCGATGATGCAGGGCGCCACCACGAGGCCCGGGGCCAGCGCGTGAACCCACTTGTCGGCGGCGGCGGGCGTGACGTCTTCCTTAAGAAGCAGCTTGATGCCGTCGATCGCCGTCTGCGCCCAGCCATGGAAGTTCCAGCCCGACGGGCTGCCGGCGTACGTCGGGCCGACGCGGGACTGGATGTGAGCCGAGATCTTGCGCTCCCACCAAATGGACCACAGGCCGTTGATGAGGACGATGTGCAGGACGATGAGGACCTTGATCGCCACCCAGGCGATTTCCACGGCCAGCACGGGGAGGCCTTTAGCGGCGGCCACGGCGGTCAGCAGGGCGTAAAACTTATCCGCCCACTTGGCGAGTTCGCCGACGACCCCGCCGGTGACGGCGAGGCCGAGCAATATGCCCGTGAGCATCGCCGCGCCGGCCTGGTAGCCGCTGCGCGACCAGCGGTTGATGAAGACCTGGGTGGGCCAGGTCGTGAAGCGGTCCTCGATGAGGCGGCCGTTCTTGCGGTTCAACACCGGCTCGGGCGGGACGTACTTCGGAGCCGCCGGCTTAGGGGCGGCAGGAGCGGCGGCGGCAGGCGCTGCAGCGGGAACGGGCGCAGTCTTGGCGGGCTCCGGCTTCTTATCTTCGGGCTTGTCGCTCATGTTAGCGATCCACCTCGCCGAGGACGATGTCGATGGAGCCGAGCAACGCGATCACGTCGGAGACCTTCATGCCGACGAGCTTGTCCTGGAGCATCGCGAGATTGATGAAGGACGGGGCGTGCACGTGCATGCGGTAGGGCGAGATTCCGCCGTCGGAGGCGAGATAGATGCCGAGGTCGCCGCGCGAGGCCTCGACGTTGGCGTACGACTCGCCGGCGATGGGCTTGGGGACTTTCGCGAAGCCGGAGGCCTGGAACGGGCCCTCGGGAAGCTTCGCGATCGCCTGCGACACGATGCGCACGGACTGGCGCATCTCGGAGACGCGGCAGAAGTAGCGGTCCCAGCAGGAGCCGTCCTTGCCGAGAGGAACTTCGAAGTCGTAGTTCTCGTAGCCGGAGTACGGCGCGAACTTGCGTACGTCGTAGTTCACGCCGGAGCCGCGCAGGTTCGGGCCGGACAGCGCCCAGTCCTTGGCCTCGGCCGCGCTCACGATGCCGATGCCCTTGGTGCGGGCCATGAAGATGGGATTGTAGGTCAGGAGCGTGTCGTACTCGTCGAGGCGCGGCTTGAAGTACTCGAGGAACTCCGACGTGCGTTTGAGCCACTCGGGGCTCGCGTCGACCATGACGCCCCCTAACCGGATATAGTTGTAGGTCAGGCGCGCCCCGCACAGCATCTCGAAGAGGTCGAGGACCATCTCACGCTCGCGGAAGGCGTACAGGAAGGGCGTGTAGGCGCCGAGGTCGATGCCGTACGTCCCGAAGAACAAAAGGTGCGAGGCGATGCGGTTCATCTCGCACATGATCACGCGCAGCGCGTCGGCGCGCGGAGTCGTCTTGACTCCGGCGAGCTTCTCGGCGGCCAGGCAGAACACGAGATTGTTCGGCATCGCGGAGACGTAGTCCCAGCGGTCGGTGAGCACGACGCAGTGGTGGTAGTTGCGGACCTCGGAGAGCTTCTCGGTGCCGCGATGCAGGTAGCCGATGTCGGGGACGGCCTTGACGATCACCTCGCCCTCGATCGTGAGGCCGATGCGCAGCACGCCGTGCGTGGACGGGTGCTGGGGGCCGAGGTTGATGAAGAGCTGGTCGGTCTTGAGCCCCGCCATCGTCGAGGCGTCGTGCGTCTGCATCAGCGCGTTACTCATCGTAGCGGTCCTTAACGTGCACGTAGTCTTTGCGCAGGGGATGGCCGACGGTGAAATCGGGCGTCAGGATCTTGGTCAGGTTCGGATGCCCCTCGAACTTGATGCCGAGCAGGTCGAAGGTCTCGCGCTCCTGCCAGTCCGCGCTCTTGAACAGAGGCGTGAGGCTCGGCACCGACGTGGCTTCGCGCGGCTGCTCGAGGCGGACGATGACGCGCAACTTGTGCTCGACGGAGATCCAGGACCAGAGCAGGTCCATCGCGGGCTTGTAGGGATAACCCGGCGTGGCCGCGGACTCGATTTCGGGCGTGGCGCCGTCGGGCAGGAAAGGGTTGAAGTTCTGCTGGCGGATGAAGCCCTTCATGTCGACCGGGCCGAGCAGGTCGGTCGCGGTGAGCATGTCGAGGATGTCGAAGCCGGAGTCCTTAAGGAAAGAAGCGAGCGGAACGAGTCCGCCCTTCGAGGCGAGGCGGACCGTGAGATAGTCCTTGACCGGTAAAGCGGCCTTCTCGAGCTTCGGAAACTTGGCCTGCAGTTTGGCGAACAGTTCGTCTTGGGTCATGTTGTTAAGCGTTGATGTCCCGGCTTCCCTTTTCCTGCTGGGAGGTCGCGAGGCCTTTCTTGAGCGACATCTTGGCGATCTTTTCCTGCAGCTTGACGACGGCGTACTGCAGGGCTTCGGGGCGAGGCGGGCAGCCCGCGATATACACGTCGACGGGCACGATGCGGTCGACACCCTTCACCACGGAGTAGGAGTCGTAGTAAGGGCCGCCGCAGTTGGCGCAGGAGCCCATCGAGATCACGAAGCGGGGCTCGGGCATCTGGTGGTAGATCTCGAGGATCGGCTCGGCCATCTTCTTGCAGACGGTGCCGGCGACGATCATCACGTCGGCCTGGCGCGGGCTGGCGCGCGGAATGACGCCCATGCGGTCGAAGTCGAGACGCGAGGCGTAGGAGGCCATCATCTCGATGGCGCAGCAGGCGAGGCCGAAGGTCATCGGCCACATCGACTGGCGGCGGCCCAGGTCGATGAAGTAGTCCGAAGTCGTCAGGAGCAGCTCCCCTCCGGGGAGCCCCTTCGTCAATCCCGGCAGCTTCTCGAGAATCATTCCCATCGTTTTACTCCCAGCTCAGCGCGCCCTTGCGCCAGGCGAACGCCAGGCCCAGGAGCAGGATCGCGATGAAAATGCCCATTTCAATTAAGGCGATCGGACCGAGCTCACGCGCGGTCACCGCCCAAGGGTAGACGTACAGGACTTCGACGTCGAAGAGCACGAACAGCAGGGCGAAAACGTGAAAGCGGATATTGAGCTTCACCTCGGTCGAACCGGTCGCGGGAATGCCGCACTCGTAGGTGCTTTCCTTGCGCGCGTAGGGCACGCTCGCGCGCAGGACCTTGGCCGCGCCGAGGGTGACCGCGGCGAAGGCCACCGCGACGATGACGAAGGCGTAGACCACGGCGTAGGCGCTCATCATTTCTCTTTCCTCTGTATAAGGACCTTGAAGACCTCGCCCATTCCCTCGGGGTGGATCAAAGTCTTGAGCTTGGCGCGTTCGCGGTAGGCCGCGCTATCGTCGCCGGCCGCGGCCTCGAGCCAGGCGAGCAGGCCGCCGTCGATCATGAACTTGGAGAGGGTATTGAAGGACACGAGTTCCAGCTTCGCATCGGCGCCCGCGGCGATCACCGCCTCGAAGTCCACGGAGGCGGTCAGGTCCTGGGCGCCGGGCTCGCGCGTCAGCTCGGTCTCGATCGCGTGGCGATGGAACGCGCGCGGAGGATTCGGCGTCCCCGCGGCGAAGCGCTTGCCGTAGTCGATCGAGACGATGAAGCCTTCCTTCACTTTAGATGCGGCGGAGGCGATCCAAGCGCGGGCTTCGAGCGAGACCGCGTGCCGCTCGCCGTCGGACAGGCTCGTGAGCGCGGCGGCGGGACCCGCAAGCTCGGGGCGGGACAGCGGGGCGAGAATTTCCCGCCCGCTCTCGTCGACGAACACTTCCTTGATCTCCCCGCCCCGTGACTCGAGGAGGTGCACCGGGAGCGCGTCGAGCAGTTCGTTGGAGTACAGGACGCCGGAGAACTGCGGAATCTTCGCGATCTCGGTGTAGGCCGTCACCTTGACGCCGAAGGCGTTGAGGCGGCGCGCGGCCGTCGTCAGGTCCTTTCGCCCGCGTTCCACCAGAATGAAAGAAATCCGGGCCGCGAGGCCAGGGTATTTTTCGCGGAGGCGGCGGGCAACCTGACAGGCCAGGGTCCCGTCCCCGCAGCCCGCTTCGACGAGCGACAGCGGACCTTCCGGCCGAATCTTCTCGAGCAGGACCGCGAGCCGGTCGGCCAGGACGGAGCCGAACGCGGCGTGAAGCTCGGGCGCGGTGTAGAAGTCCGCGGATTTATCGCGCAGGGAATAATAGCCGCGTTCAGGATCGTAGAGCGCGGACTCCATGAAGTCCCTGAACGAGCGCATTCGCCGGATCCTTAAGCGAGGTCTTCGGCGCCGAGCGTCTTCTTCTTTCCTTCGGCCTGGACCTTCTGGATCGAGGACTTGACCGTCGCTTCGATCTTGCCGGAGAGGGCGTCGAGGTAGTCGCCGCCGGTGCGCAGACCCGCTTCCTTGACGATCTTCTTCACCTTGCTGGCGACGACGAGGGCTTCGGCCATTGTAATCTCCTTTAGTTCTCTATAAGAAGCAAACGGATTTAAACAGATAGGACGAGCCCGGACATTGACCTAGATCAATGTCCGGGCGTCTTCACCATCTTCCAAATCTTGGCGCCGGGAAGGATCGAACTTCCGACATGGCGCTTATGAAACGCCCGCTCTACCACTGAGCTACGGCGCCGGAAGGCCGACATTGTATCACAACGCGCACGTTCGCGACAACGCGACGCTAAATTGTGTAGTATTGATTCATGGCCAAGAAGAATTCTCCCGCTAAAAAGATCTCCGTCATCATCGCCGACGATCAGACCTTGTTCCGCGAAGGCATCAAGGATCTTCTCGAGAACGAGAAGAACATTACCGTGATCGCCGAGGCCGCCGACGGGCGCGAGGCGCTGCGCCTCGTCAAGAAGCTCAAGCCCAACGTGATCCTGCTCGACATCAAACTGCCCCACATGGACGGCATCGAAGCCACGAGGCAGATTCACAAGGACTGCCCGACCACCAACGTGTTGATCCTTTCTTCCTACGAAGACGAGGCGCACGTGATGGAGGCCATCCAGGCCGGCGCCAACGGTTACCTGTCCAAGATGCTTCCCGCCGCCGAGCTCGTCAACGCGCTCAAAACGTTCGCCAATCAAGGCGTGATGATTCCCCAGCCGGTCATGAGCAAGCTCATCGACGGCCTGCGCCAGATGGGCTCGGCCAGCTCCGAGGCCTCCTTGGTCGCGCTGACCAAGACCGAAATCAAGGTTCTGTCGAACCTCGGACAAGGGCAGTCCAACAAAGAGATCGCTTCGTCGCTCACCTGCAGCGTCAAGACGATCAAAAATCATCTCAACAGCATGTTCCAGAAGCTCAGCGTCTCCAACCGCACCGAAGCGGTGGTCAAGGGCATCGATATGGGGCTGATTTCCGCCGAAAAAGCCGACTGAAAGGCTAAAAGTTTAAGGAATTTCCTTAACACTTTTGCGCCGGGCGCTTGCGCCCGGCGTCTTTTTTTACCGAGAAAATCACCCTTTTTCACCCTCTTCCTCTTAATATGTACGGCATTGACACGGTCTAGGGTCGGGGCTATCCTGTCGGGAGATGGTCATCCGGAGCATGCCGTTGATGCTCGGGGCCCTGCTCGCCGCGTCTTTGTCGGTGTCCGCGGCGGCGCAGGCCTCGAAGCTCGACGCGCGTTTACGCGCGCGTAGAAGCGCTTCCGCCGCTTTAGGCGGCGGGGGCGGCGGCGGGTACTCCCCCCTCGGCGCCGGCGGCGGCGCGCCGGCGGCCGGTCCGTTGCGCAACGTGCTGATCCGCGTCTCCCCGGGAACGCCGCTCGCGGCTCTGCGGGCCGCCTTCCCGTCCGCCGAACTCGACAGCCAGGCCGGCGACGTCGTCGCGGCGCGGTTGAGCGACGCGGCGATCGACGCGCTCGCCCTCGACGGGCGCGTGCAGGCGATCGAGCACGCGGTCTACGCGCATCCGTCGATGAACGTCGTGCGCTCGAGCTCGAGCGCGAGCGGACTCGCGCTGGGAGCGATCTACGGCGCGGCCGCGAGCGACCTGACCAACGCGACGGGCGCCGGCGTCGTCGTCGGCATCGTGGACACGGGCATCGACTACACGCACAAGGACTTCATCAACGACGGTCCGAACACCTCGCGCATTCTCAGCATTTGGGACCAGACGATCAGCTCGCACGCGAGCGGCCCGTTTCCGGCGGGCTTCACGTACGGCGCCGAATACACGAACGCCCAGCTGACCAGCAAGATACAGGGCGGCGTCGTCGTCATCAACACGACCGACGACGTCGGTCACGGGACGCACGTCGCCGGCATCGCCGCCAGCGACGGCACCGAGACGGGCGGGTACATGGGCATGGCGCCGTCGGCGGACATCGTGATGGTCCGCACGGACTTCTCGCTGACCGGCATCGTCAACGGCATGAACTACATCGTCGCGAAGGCGGCCGCGGCGGGCAAGCGCGCGGTGATCAACCTCAGCCTCGGCTCCCAGTACGGGCCCCATGACGGCACCTCGACGTTCGAGACCGGGGTCGCGGCCGTCGCGGCGAGTACGCCCGTCGTCGTCGCGATGGGCAACGAGGGCGGCGACAAGCCGCACGCGAGCGCGACCGTCGGCTCCGGCGGCTCCACCGTCTTCACCATCGGCGTGGACTACCAGACCGCCTTCGCCGACGTCGAACTCTGGCATCCGGGCGGCGACGCCTATACGGCGACGGTGAGCCTGGCGGGCATCGGCGGCAGCACTTTCGCCGTCGCCGGCTCGAGCACGGGGGGCCTTCTGGGCGGGCACACGATCCGCATCTACAACGGCGTCAATCCCGCGCATCCGCTCGGCCACAAGCAGATCTACGTCGAAATCGAACGGCTCACCGGCGTCGGGATCACCGCGGCGGCGGTCAGCGTCTCCATCGCGCGCACGAGCAACGGCGGCACCGGCCGGGTCGACGGCTGGGTGGACATCAGCTCGACGAGCTACAGCTCGAACGTGGACAACACGATGACGCTCGGCGAGCCGGCGTGCGCGCAGAACGTCTTCGGCGCCGCCTCGTACGTCTCGAGGAAATTTTGGGACTCGATCGACGGGCTCGGCCCCTACGCCTTCGGCAACACGGCGACGCCCGGGAACCTGTCCGTCTTCAGCTCCCAGGGGCCGACGCGCGACGGACGTCAGCAGCCCGACGTCGCGGCTCCGGGCGAAATGCTCATCTCGGCCCTGTCGACGGACCCGGTGGCCTACCCCGGCGCCCCCTACGTCACGCCCGACGGGAAGCACCGCGTCAACCGAGGCACGAGCATGGCGTCGCCCGTCGTCGCGGGCATCCTCGCGGCGCGGCTGCAGTGGAATCCCGGAATCACCGTCGCGGGCCTGCGCTCGTTGCTGCGCACGGCGGCGAAGACGGACGGCGCGACCGGCTCCGTGCCCAACGGCGCGTGGGGCTACGGCAAGGTCAACGCGAGCCCGCAGCCGGTGGTCCCCCCCACCGGCCTCAGCGGGACGGCGCTGGGCGTCAGTTCGATCACCTGGACCTGGAGCGCGGTGACGGGCGCCGACGCCTACTCGCTCTACTACGCGACCAACCCCGCCTCACGTCTCGCGTCGGTCTCGGCGCTGACGTACACCCAGACCGCGCTGCAGACGAACACCACGACGGGCGTGATCGTCAAAGGCAGCGGCGCGGGCGTCGACGGCCCGTCCGGGTTCGCCAGCACGTCGACCTACCCCGCGCCGCCCGCGGCTTTGCCCACGGTGACGCCGCACATCGACAGCGTGACCGTCTCGTGGACGGTGTGCCCCCCGTCGCCGGCTGCGGTGTCGTGCTGGGGCTACGCGGTCGAAGCCTCGACCGCCGCGAACCTGACCGGCACGGTGTTCTCGGCGACGACGCTCAACCGCGCGAACTCGTCGCTTCAGGTGACGGGACTGCAGGCGCTGACGACGTATTATTTCCGCCAGTCGACCTTGAACTTCTACGCGGCCCCGGCCGCGACCGGGGCCGTGAAATCGACGACGTTGACCGATCTCGTCGCGCCCATCAACCCGTCGTTAAGCGGCGCGACGACCTCGACGATCCGCTTCGACTGGAACACGGCCGGCAACGCCCCGGGGCTGACCTATCTCGCCGAGGCGTCGACGGCCGCGTCGTTCTCCGGGACCGTCCTCAGCAGCGCGACGAAGAACGCCTTCGCGATTCTCTCGGGTCTGGCGACGAACACGAGCTACTACTTCCGCGTGCAGGCGGTCGGCGGGCCCTACCTCATCGTCGGCGCCCCCCCCACGCCGACGATCGCGACGAATCCGGGCCTCTCCACCGCGCCGTATTCCGGGGTCACGCAAACCGGCTTCACGGTCGCCTGGTCCTCGGGAGGCAACGCGGGCGACACCTTGTACCAGGCCGATATCTCCGTTTCAGCCTCTTTCGTCCCCGTGCTCGCGTCCTCGATCACCCGCAACGTCTTCGCGACGTTCGGCGGTCTGACGCCCAACACCCTCTATTACACCCGCGCCCTGGCGATTTCCCACGGCGGCATCGCGAGCGCCTACACGACGTTCGGCTCGACGCCGACCTTTGTTCTCGACCCGACCCTGCCCGCGGCCCCGTTCTCGAACGTCGGCCCGGACGGATTTACGTTCTCGTTCAACGGCGGCGGCAATCCGGCCGGCACGGTCTATGTCGTCCGGATCTCGACGGACCCCGGCTTCGGGGCCCTCGCCGGGAGCGTGAACATCACGAGCACGTTCACGGCCTTCAGCGGCCTGAACTCGAACCGACTCTACTACGCCGCCGTCGCGGCCTTGAATCTTTCGGGTTCGCCGACCGCTTTCACCGCCGCGGTCTCCACCGGCACGACCGTCGTCGCGCCGGGCGCGCCGGGAGCCGCGGTCAGCGCGCGCACGACGTCTTCCCTGTCGACTTCGTGGTCGGCCTCGACGTTGGGCCCCGGCACGCAGTACGTCGTGCAGGCCTCGTCGTTCGCCAACTTCTCCTTGATCGCCGGCTCCTCGACGACGCTCAACGTCACCGCGACGGTCTCGGCGCTTCCGGCGAACACCTTGCACTACCTGCGCGTGCGCGCGCTCAGCCTCAACCCCCCGACGCCGGACGGGTCCTGGACGGCGATCGGCTCGGGCTCGACTTTGGCGAACGCGCCCGGCGCCGCGGGGTCGCCGTTTACCACGATCGGCGTGGCGAGCGTGACCGTGGCGTGGACGGCGCTGCCGCTCGCGCCCCAGCCCGCGGCCTGCGAGGGCTATCTCGCCGAACTGTCGGTGACGCCCGGCTTCTCGCCTATCCTGCGCTCGGTCACGGCGACGACGGCGCAATCGACGGCCACCTTCACCGGACTCGCCTACGGGACGCTGTATTACATGCGCGTGGCCGCGCTCGACTGGGAGGGCAATCCGAATTACCTCGTGATCGGCTCCACGAGAACCGGCACCCCGATGCTCTCGTCCGGCACGGTCACCGGCTCCGGGCTGACCTTGACCTTGCCTCCGTCGTTCCTGGTGGCCCCCGCCGTGAACGTGACGATTCCGGCCGGGGCGTTCGCTCCGGGCACGGTCGTGACGATGCTCGCCGGAGTGACCCAGGATCTGACCAACCCGCCCAGCGCGGTCGCCAAGCTCACCGCGCTCGGAAGCTCGGTGGGCATCGACATCTCGGCCGGCGGCATTCAGCCCCTCAAGCCCGTACGGTTGGCGATGTCCTACGATCCGCTCCTGCTGCCGCTCGGCGCCGATCCCCGGAAGTTGCTGATCGCGCGTTATGACGAGGCCTCGGCTCTGTGGACCTTGGTTCCCTCCGCCGCGGATACGTCCGCCAACCAGATCGTCGCCACGCTCGATCATTTCTCCTCCTACTCGCCCTTCTTCGCCGCGGCCGGCGGCTCGGTGTCCGACGGCGTGGTGTTTCCTCAGCCGTGGGAGGTCGGCGAGCCCAACGGCGCCTACGGCTCGCAGGCGCTGACGTTCGCGAATTTTCCGGACGGCACCAAGATCCGGGTCCTGTCTCTGACCGGCGAGCAGGTTTGGGAAGGCACGGCGGCCGCCAACGGCGTGCTGACCTGGGACGGGCGCAACAGCCACGGGCGCAACTGCGCGAGCGGCACGTATTACGCGATCATCGAGGGCGGCGGAGCGCGCAAGGTTCGCCGGGTGGTGCTCATCCGATGAGGCGCCCGGCACTCGTCGCGCTGCTGCTCCTCGGTCCGGCCCGGCCGGCGCTGGCGGCGTTTGCGACCGACGCCGGCGTCAACGGCGCCCAGTTCCTGAAGATCGGAGCCGGCGCGCGGGCCCTGGGGATGGGCGAGGCCGTGACCGCGAACGCCGAAGGACCCGAGGCCATGTACTGGAATCCGGCCGGCATCGCGGCCGCGCGCGGCCTCGAGCTGTCGTACGCGCGCGCGGAGCTCCCGGACACGGTGCACCACGACTACGCGGCGCTGGCCTTTCCCGCGCACTGGTCCGGAGGCGCGCTCGGCTTCGCCTTCACCCGGCTCTCCCAGGGGTCTATCCCGCAGGTCGACAACGTCGGCATCCAGCGCGGCTCGTTCTCGCCGCACTCCGAGGCTTTCTCCTTCGGCTACGCGCGCGCCTTCACCGAGGAGGACAACGTGACGAAAGACCGCGGCTATTTCCGCGACACGTGGAATCTGGCCGGGACCGGGCGGCGCTATGAAGACGATGAGCGCGAGCCATGGACCGGGTCGTTCCGGGCGGGTGCGGCGATCAAGGTCGTCAGCGAGACCCTGGGCACGCGCTCGGCGACCACGGCCTCCGGCGACGGCGGCGTCGTCTATCGCCCGTCGACGAGGCCCGCGCTGGCGATGGCGTGGGCGTTTCGCAACGCGGGCGGGCGCCTGCATTATCTGCGGGACTCCGAGCCGCTGCCTTTCGAGCTGTCGTTCGCGCTCGCGCACGACTGGGAGCCCGAGAAAGGTCATGTGATCACCTCGGCCGAGGCCGTCGTCCCTCTGCACGCGCGGCCCTACGCGAAGCTGGGCGCGGAGTGGGAGAGGACCGTGTCCAAGGGCGTCTACGCCATCGGCCGCGTCGGCTTCCAGGGCCGCAGCGCTCCCGACCTGGGCCCGCTATCGGGGCTCACCGTGGGCACCGGGGTGCGCGTCAACGGCTTCACCTTCGATCTGGCGTTTCAGCCCCTGGGCGCGCTCGGCGAGGCGTTCCGGCTGGGGCTGGGCTGGAAGTTCGGCAAGAAGGATCTCTGAGCGGGCCGGCCGGGCGCGAGACGCCCGGCACAGAGGACGCAGCGGAAAGCCTTATATCCTCTAGAGCCTGCTCTTCGTCTTGCTGCCGGCCTTGATGCGCGCGACGGACTCCGTCGCGTACACGCGGATGCGCGGGTTGCCGGCGGACTTGGCGGCCTTCTCGAGGGCGGGCAGCGCCCGTTCATCTCCCGTGCGCCCTAAGGCCGCGCAGGCGATCAGGCTGATGCGCTCGTCGGATTCGTTCAAGAGCTCCAGCAAGGCGGGCACGGCCCCGGGCAAGGCCGAAGCGTAGTCGGCGAGGCCCCGAATCGCGGCGACGCGCGCCCCGTAGCTGTGCGAGGGCTTGAGCGCGGCGAGCAGGAGCTTCCCGGCTCCCGCGTCGCGGGACGCGGCCACGGCGGACACGGCCGCGGCGGAGACGCCGTCGCGGTAGGTCGAAGCCTTGATATTCCCGGCGATGAGGCTCTTGTGGCGGGCGTAGTCGAGTCGCCCGACGGCCACGGTCGCCTCCGCTCTCTCGAGGAGGCTGCGGCCGGAACGCGCGACCGGCGCTAGGATCGAAGCGTCCGCGGCCGTGCCGCGGACGCCGAGCTGGGCGATGACGGCGCGGCGGACTTTGGAGTTCTTGAGCTTGCGCAGAAGGCGGCGGAGCGCGGGCACGGCCTTCTGCCCGGAGACGGAGCCGAGCGCGGAGACAATCTCCGAGGCCGCGCCCCAGAATTTCTCGCGTGCGGCGGCGGCCTCGAGCTCCGCGATCGCCCCGGCTCCGCCCCAGGACGCGACGTGGGAGGCGGCCTGCAGGCGGGAAACGGAGGTCAACCCGGACCGCAGCTGGCGCAGCCAGTAGGAGTGGGGCTTGGCGAACTTGACGGAGGCCAGAATCTCGAGCTCGGGATCGAATTCGACGTCGAGCGGCTCCCCGGGCAGCGTCCAGACAAAACGATGTTCTTTCTGATCGATCGTCTCGGTGAAGTTCTTCGTCCAGCCGCGACCGACGACGCGAATCTTGGCCTTGAGCTTGTAGGCGCGCGCGGCATCGGAGACGTCCTGGGTCTGGGTGACGTGCAGTTCTCCCTTCTTCTTTTTCGCGTCCCAGGACCAACGCAGGCGCAGGGCCGGGTGGCCGGAGCGGTACACCCACTGATCGAAGAAAGACTGGAGGCCGCGGCCCGAGGCGTCCTCGAAGGCGGCGACGAGGTCCTGCGTCTCCGCGACGGCGTCGCGGTGGCGCGTGAGCCAAAGGTTGACGCCTTTCCAGAACAGGTGATCGCCCAGCTCGAGGTGGAGCATGCGCAGCACCCAGCAGCCCTTCTCATAGAGGTGTCGGTCGAAGATCGTCCACGGGTCGGTGTAGGTGCGGCACACGATCGCGCGCCGGTAGCGGCCTGCGTCCTCGTCGAGGTAGATGCGGCGGTTCTGGAGCAACTCGTAGAGCGCCTCGTCGCGGCCTTTTTCCTCATCGAGAAAAACGACCTCGGAATAGGTGGCGAAGCCCTCGTTGAGCCAGGCGTGCGGCCACTCGGCGCAGGTCACGAGGTCGCCGAACCATTGGTGCGCAAGCTCATGCGCGACGAGGGTATCGAGATCGTGATCGACGAAGGCCTGCTTGTCGATGAGGCACGCGTCGGTCTGGGTCGTCGCGGTGGTGTGCTCCATCCCGCCCGGGTACTCGGCGACGGCGACCTGGGCGTAACGCGCGTAGGGATAGCGCACGCCGGTTTTCTCGGAGAGGATTTTCATCGCCGCCGCGGTCTTGCCGAAGCCGCGCCTGGCGTCGGCCTCGCGGCCCTTTTCGCAGTAATAGACGACGGGGATCCCGTCCCAATCCTCCACGACCTCGGCGAAGCGCGCCACGGCAAGCGTGATCAAATAAATCGAGTGCGGGCGGTCCATCTTCCAGTGCCAGACTTCTTTGGAGCCGGACTTGGAGTGATCGAGCAGGATGCCGTTGGAGACGGCGCGGAAGCCGGCCGGAACGGTGGCCCGTATCTCGGATGTGGCCTTTTCCCCGGGAGTGTCGTGGCAGGGGAACCACCGCCGCGCGTCTTCCGGTTGGCTCTGCGACCACATTTGGGAGGGATTCTGGACGAAGTGAAGACCGGATTCGGGATTTGCAACCGAGTACCGGACCTCGACCTCGTGCTCATCGCCTTCGATCAGGACCTTAGGGGTTGTGACGACAAGGTTCCCCCCGCCGTTTTTAAATCGCGCAGCCTTTCCATCGAAGAAGACTTTGGATATCTTCAGGTCGACAGCGTTAAACGACAGGGATCGTAAGCCGGCCCGCAGCGGCTTCACCTTCGTGCGGCAGAAGCCGGCTAGCTTCTTTTTCTTGAGGTCGACGTTCAGGTCCAGAAAGACATGGACCGTATCGAAGGGCCGGTCGGGGGTATAAACCGGCGGCACGCCCAAGAGGGCGGACTGCACCCCCGGACCGGAGCCCTCGACCGCGAGCCTGCGCCCGCAGCCGAGGAACTCCCGGTCCGAGGAGGCCATTTAGGCGGCCACGGCTTCCGGCTTGGTCGCGGAGGCGGCTTCCTTGATCATCATCGCGGCGATCTCGTTGCGCTGGATCTGGTTGGTGCCTTCGTAGATCTGCGTGATCTTCGCGTCGCGCATGAACTTCTCGACGGGGAAGTCGCGCATGTAGCCGATGCCGCCGCACATCTGAACGCATTCGTTGGTGACGAACATCGCGGTGTCGGAGCAGGACAGCTTGCACATGGCCGATTCCTTCGTCCAGCGCTTGCCGTCGCCGGCCTGGAGCACGTCGTAGACGATCGCGTTCTCGTCGATAGCCTTCTTGTAGATGGGCAGCATGTACTTGTCCATCGCCTTCGCCGTGGTGTAGAGCAGCGCCCGGCTCATCTCGATCTGCGTGGCGCAGTTGGCCATCATGTGCTGGATGGCCTGGAAGCTCGAGATCGGCTGGCCGAACTGGCGGCGCTGGCGGATGTAGGACACGGTCTCATCGAGCGCGCCCTGCGCGATGCCCAGTGCCTGCGCGGCCACGCCGGGGCGCGAGCAGTCGAAGGTCGTCTGCGCCGTGAACAGGCCGTAGCCCTCTTTGTAGAGGCGGTTCTTGACCGGCACGCGGCAGTTCTGGAAGTCGAGCTGATAGGTCGGGTTGGCCCGGATGCCCATCTTGTGCTCTTTCTTGCCGAAGCCGAAGCCGGGCGTGCCCTTCTCAACGACGAACGCGGTGACGCCGCGCGCGCCGCGGGAGCGGTTGGTCGTCGCGAAGACGACGTAGGTCTCGGCGACCTCGCCGTTCGACACGAAGATCTTCGAGCCGTTCAAGATGTAGTGGTCGCCGTCGAGCTTGGCCGTGCACTCCGTCGCGGTCGCGTCGGAGCCGGCGTTCGCCTCGGTGATGGAGAACGCGGCGAGCTTCTTGCCCGACGCGAGGTCGGGGATGAAGCGGGCGCGCTGCTCGGGGTTGCCCAAGAGCAGGATCGGGAGCACGCCGAGGCCGGAGGCGGCGAACGCGAGCGCGATGCCGCCGCACGCGCGGGAGAGCTGCTCGATGACGAGCACCTGCTCGGCGAGGCCGCCGCCCATGCCGCCGTACGCCTCGGGGAGGTAGACGGAGTACAGGTCGGCCGCGGCCATCTTCTTGACCACTTCCCAGGGGAACTTTTCCTGCTCGTCGAGCTGCTCGCGCACGGGCTTGATGTCGCGAACGGCGATCTGCCACGCCAAATTCTGGATTTCTTTCTGAGTCTCGGTCAGCTCGTAAATGTAGCTCATAAGTCCCCCCTGTCCATCTTCTTCAGCGCGTCGCAGGCCGCGGCCTGCTCGGCTTCCTTCTTGCTCTTGCCGGTTCCCCGGCCGAGCTCGCGTTCTCCGATGCGCACCGTGATCGAGAAGACCTTGTCGTGATCCGGCCCGGTGGCGGAGGCCGTCTCGTACGTCGGCGGCGACTTGTGCCGCTTTTGAAGAATTTCCTGCAGCTTGCTCTTGTGATCGGTCTCGAGCAACGAGCCATGGCGCTCTTCGTACCATGCGCGGATGAACTTGGCCGACGCCTCATAGCCGCCGTCGAGGTAGATGGCCCCGATCAGGGCCTCGACCGAGTTGGCCAGAAGGCTTTGCCGCGTACGTCCGCCGGTCGACTCCTCGCCGACGCCGAGGTGGAGGTGGGCTCCGATGCCCAGATCCTCGCCCCATTGGGCGAGGCTGGGCCTCGAGACGAGCAGAGACTTCTTTTTGGAGAGGTTGCCCTCAGGCTCGTCCGGATAGCCCGAGTACACGGCGTGCGCGACCACCGAGGCGAGAACGCTGTCGCCTAAAAACTCCAACCGCTCGTTATAGATCCCGCTTCCGCTTTCGCTGGCGAACGACTTGTGCGACAGCGCCTGCTTGAGCAGGGCGGGATCCTTAAACCGGTACCCGACGACCTCTTCGAGAGGCCGAGGCATCGGAGCCCCGTCCCTTACTTCTTGGCGTGAGCCGAGATGTAGTCGATCGCCTGGCCGACGGTCTGGATCTTCTCGGCCTGCTCGTCGGGGATCTCGGTGTCGAACTCTTCCTCGAGCGCCATGACGAGCTCGACGGTGTCGAGCGAGTCCGCGCCGAGGTCGTTGACGAAATGCGCCGCCGGGGTGACTTCCGCCGCGTCCACGCCGAGCTGCTCGACGATGATCTGCTTCACGCGGTCCGCGATGTTGGCATCAGCCATGATGTCTTATCTCCTTACGCAATTAACTACATGTACCCGCCACCGTTCACGTTCAGCACGTGGCCGGTGATGTACGACGACTCGTCCGACGACAAAAACAGGACCGCTCGGGCGACTTCCACCGGGTCGCCCATCCGTCCGAGCACGATCTTCTCGAGCAGCTTCTTCTTCATCTCCTCGGCGACGACGTCCGTCATCCGCGTCTTGATGAAGCCCGGAGCGATCGCGTTCGCCGCGATGTTCCGGGAGGCGAATTCCCGAGCGACCGACTTCGTGAGCGCGATCAGGCCGCCCTTCGAGGCCGAGTAATTGGCCTGTCCGGCGTTGCCTTCCTGCCCGATCACCGACGCGATGTTCACGATGCGTCCGTAATGAGCCTTCATCATCGGCCGGATCGCGGCCTTGATGAAGTTGAAGGCGCCCTTCAAGTTCACGTCCAGCACGAGGTCCCAATCTCCCTCGGACATGCGCATCAGGAGGTTGTCCTTGGTGATCCCCGCGTTGTTCACCAATATATCAATTTTTCCGTACTTTTCCATCGCGGCCTTGACGACGGCCTCGACCTGGTCGTACTTGGTCACGTCGCAGCCCATGCCGATGGTCTTGGTCGCGTCGCCGCCGGCGAGCTTCGCGGCGGACTGCACGGCGAGCTCGGCGTTGACGTCGACGACCACGACCTTGGCCCCTTCGGCGGCGAAGAGCTCGGCGGTGGTGTAGCCGATGCCCTGGGCGGAGCCGGTGATGATCGCGACCTTGTCCTTCAGCCGGATGCCCGTCGTCGGGACGGGGCGGGGAGCGGCGACGGTCTCGGTGCTCATAGCTGGACTTTCTCCTCGGGCGCGGCCGTTCGGGCCACGACCTCTTTCAACGCTTTCGGCACGCCGGCCTCGGCCGTTTTCGCCGCGACGCGCAGCGCGTTGGCGATCGCGCGCGCGTTCGACGAGCCGTGGCTGACGACGGCGACGCCGTTGACGCCGACCAAGGGCGCGCCGCCGTATTCATCGTAGCTCATTTTCCGCTTCAGACGCGACAGGGGGCCGCGCAACGCGAGCGTGGCGATCTTATAGCGCCAAGACGACATGAGCTCGCCTTTGAGCTGGGACATCATGGCCATGGCCGTGCCTTCCATCGTTTTGACGAGAACGTTGCCGACGAAGCCGTCGCACACGACGACGTCGGTCTTGCCGCCGGGCACGTCGCGGCCTTCGACGCAGCCGAAGAAGTTCACTCCCGAGCTCTTAAGCAACGGAAAGGCCTCTTTGGCGAGCTCGTTGCCTTTCCCCTCCTCCTCGCCGATCGTCAGCAGGCCGACGGTGGGCTCCGCGATCCCGTAAACGTGGCGGGCGAGCAAGGTCCCCATCTGCGCGAACTGCACGAGGTGCCAGGGCTTGCAGTCCATGTTCGCGCCGGCGTCGAGCAGGACCGTCACGCCCTTCGCCGTCGGAATCGGGCAGGCGATCGCGGGGCGCAGGACGCCGGGAATTCGCTTGAGCGCGAACAGCGCGGCGCACATCGTGGCCCCCGAGTTTCCCGCCGAGACGAACCCGGCGGCCTTCCCCTCGGCGGCCGCCCTGGCGGCGACCATGATCGACGCGTCCGGCTTGGCCCGGCACGCGGCTGCGGGCTCCTCATCCATCTCCACGCACTGCTTGGCGTCGGCGATCTGAAAGCGGGCGTCGCCTTCGGCGATGCCGCGCGCGGAAAGCTCCGCGCGGATTTTGTCGGCCGGCCCCACAAGAAGAAGCTCGACGCCGAAGGCGTTCGCGGCTTGGATCGCTCCCTCAATATTGGGAGTCAGACCGAAGTCGCCGCCGACGGCGTCGAGCGCTATCCTCACGCGAGGCGAGCTGAAATCTTACTGCTTCCCGCCCTCGCCGCCCTCGGGCTGCGAGCCTTTCTTCTTGGTCTTCGGCGGGCGCACGAGCACGCCGTTGTAGTAGCCGTCGGCGCTGATCGTGTGCGGGCGGTGCCAGCGGCCGTCCTTGTCCTTGCTCAGAGGCACGGCCTCGAGCTTCCAGTTGGCGGAGCGGCGGCTGTCGCGGCGAGATCTCGTGTGCTTACGTTTCGGATTGGGCATGGTCTTCCTCTATTAAATGCGGTTGAGTCGAGATTTTAGCCTTTATTCGGCCTGGGGGTCAATCGGGGTTTGTGCGTTTGCTCGAGGTTGCCGCCGGGGCCGCTCCCGTCGCCCTCCGGGGCGGCGGAATGTCCGCAGGCGACGTCGTTGCGGTTCTTCTTGCAGGTCGGGCACAGTCCCTTGCAGTCCGGCTTGCAGACGAGTTTCATCGGCTGGGCCAAGGCGATGGACTGGCGAACCTCGTCGGTCAGGTCCATGGGGCCGCCGTCGATGGGGACCATGACTTCGATCGGCGCCCGCCACTCCTGCTCCAACGGCTTCAGGCAGCGCGTGCACTCGAACTTCCAGCGCCCCTTGGCTTCTCCCGTGAACGACGCCTCGTCGTCCACGGCGAGGATCATCCCGTTCAGGAACACCGGGCCGACGAGGGCGCCCTCGGAGAGCGCGTCCGGGAACGTCGCCGAGGCGGTTTTCGCGTTGACCGCGAGCTGTCCGTTCTCCTTGACCTCTGTCAGCGGAAACTGGAAATCGGGCGCGCTCATTTCTTGGCGGGGCAATCCGTCGAGGTTTCAAGCTTCTTCCACTCGACGCCTTCGGGCTCGTGCTGGCGCGGCAAGGAGCGCAAGGTGAAGCAGCGCTTCGTTCCGGCTTCGTCTCCGTCAAGCCGGTAGGTCAGGTCCCAGCGCATCTCCGATGATTTGCCGGCCGCATCGCCGAGCAAGGCATCCAGCGCGATCGACGAGATCGTCAGCCCGCGGTACACCGCGCTCGACGCCGCGATCGCGAACGGATAATTGACGCGGGCGTTTTCGGCGGGGAGATTCGCCGGCGCGACCGACAAGGTCAGGCGGAGGTCCTTGGCTTCACGGTCGGATTTGTTCGTCAGCAGGACGGAGATCTTGACGTTACCGTCGGCGATGGCGAACATCTTCCGGGAGCGGTAGTTCGACACGACGACGGCGGGGCCTTCGGGCGCGGGCTTCGCAGTCGCGACGGGAGCCGGCGCGGGCGCGGGCGCCGGCGCCGGGATGGGATCGATGGCCGCTGCCAGCGGCGCGGTGACCGCGACCGCGCCCATCGTCTCGGGCGCCGGGAGCCGGGCGCACATCGGCCCCAGCCACACGGCCGTGACGACGATCAGAATCAGCGCGGTCAGCTTGCCCATCGGTGGGAATTCTAGCAGAATCGAATCCCCGCCTGCGTGACGCGCACGCGATCCGTACGATTAGAATCCGCGGTTTACGGCCGAGACGGCTTTGAGCTCGCCGGGCTTCGCGCCGAGCGCTTCGGCGGCGAGCGCCAGGGCGGTCTCGGACACGCCCTTGATCTTGCCGATGCGAACCTCGGTGAGATCCGTGCGGTGCGGGCCGGCCATTACATCTGAGACAAAGTAGGCGAGCTTGAGCGCGGCGTCGGGGTGCGCGGCGAAGGCCTTCATAATGGGCCCGTACTCCATGTCCACCGTGCGGTTGCCCGCCGCCTGCTGCCGGGCCAGCCACGCCTGTGTTTGGGTGTTCGACGTCGCCATCGACACGTGCCCGCCCTCGCGCGGGTCGAACCATGTTCCGAGAGGCATGTTCTCATCCATGGCTCCGGCCGCACTCGTCACCAGCACGTTCTTGGCGCCGTACTCGAGCACGGCCTCCATCAAGTCCCCCGCCAGTTCTCCGAACAGCGGCATGAAGAACCACACCGTGCGGCCATCGGCCAAGATCACGGCCTTCATCGGCCGGCGCGAGATGTCGTTGTCCTGCGGCGCGCTCTTGGCGTTGAAGTCGCGCCAGAACTCTTCGAGGCCCGGGCCGTCGCCGATCAAGGCGCGCATCGCCGGTCTTGTCAGGCCGTACACGACGAGATCCGGCACCTTGCCGAGCGCCTCGAAGGCGCGCTTGTACTCCGGCTTCCACGACCGGAAGCCTCTTCGCGTCATCACCTGGTCCGCCTTCACGCCGGCGAGCTTGAGAAAGCTCTGCAGATGCACGATGCGGCCTTGGCCGTTCACGCCGAGCACGAGGTTCACTTTCTCTTCGCTCGGGCTGGTCGCGTCGTAGATCCTGTGAAAGCCGACTTCCTTCGGGTAGTCCAGGCCGATGCGCCAGCCTTCGGACTCGAGCTTGCTCCTTTCCTCCGCCGTGTCGCCTTCGGCGATGAAGAAGGCGCGGCCGTTGCTCAGCGGCTCCACGCCGATGTTCTCTTCGATCCACTTGCGCACGTTCTTCACGGTGTGGGGCGCGTTGGGATCGAGGTCCTTGAGCTCTTGGTGGTAGCCGTTATGGAAAATGGGCCTGTCGTCGAGACCCGCGGGGATGGGTCGCGCGATGCGCTCCCAATGATAGTCCAGCGCGGGGTTTACGGTGTCGCCTTCGCTGTCGTATATCTTCTTGCTGAACTCGACGCGCACGAAGGTCCGCATCATGTCTTCCTTCGCCAGGTCCGCGCGGTGGACCGAGTAGGAGTCCCAGAAGGCGATGTCGTAATTGGGGGTCGCTCGTCCGTTCTCTTCCTTCGCCTGGCGTTCGAGCTCGGCGTGGACGTGGTGCTTGGCGGGATCAAGCGCGGTCAGATCAAAAACCTGATCGTAGAAGACCGTGCCGAGCGCGTCGCTGGCCGAATACAGATGCTCGGGCGGCAGCTTCACTTCGTAGCGCGCGCCCTGCACTCCATCGATATGCACGCCGGGGCGGCGGTGGGTGCTGCCTTTCTTCACTTGGTGTTGGTCAACGGTGAAGTACATGTAGTACTCGTTGAAGTCGGGGTTGACGGCCTTCTCGTGGTCGATCACCTTCTGCAAGAATTCGCGGAACTGCGCGAGCTCTTTGGGAACGGTCACTTTTCCGCCGGGGAGTTTGACGGGCATGTTGAGCACGGAGGTGACCTTTTTGGAGAACGTCTCTTTGTCCACGATTGCGCCGATCCTCACGGGCTTATGAGACTTGAGCAGGTACTTCAAGCTCCAGGGCTTGAGCAAGGTCTCGTAGATGGGCGAGCTTCTCTCCTCGGGCTTATTGGGCTCCGGCGTGAGCGTGTAGCCGTCGTTCGACAGCTTGGCTTCCCGCAAATCGGTGCGCAGGGAGCGCTCGCGCTCGACGCGCTCGGCGAAGGCGTCGTTGAGCACTCGCGCGAGCTTGTCGTCGTTGTAAACCACGAGCGCGATGCTCTTGAGGCTCGTGCGCGCCTCGGCCATGAAGCGCTCCACACCTTCCCGCACCTGGAGCGCGATCTCGCGGTAGCTTCGCTCGACGGCGCCGAAGACGGAGCCGGCCCTCATGGCGGGAACGGCGACGGATTCGAGGCCGTTCTGGTCGGCTTCCTTCAGCCCGGCGTAGACGATCTCGGAGAGGGGCTTCTCGCTTTGATCTTTGACGAAGACGACGTTCTCGATCGGGCCTTTGCCGTCGCCTTTCGCGAGCAGCGCCTCGCCGTCCTTGAGCTCGGGCGCTTTCTGGAGCCGCTGGAAAAAACAGGGGTTGGCGTTTGCGACGACGGAGTTCACGCCGCCTTGGCATAGGTGCTTCTCCTGCACCGTCGTCATCACGGCCTTCGTTCCGGCTTCGGCGATATTTCCGGTCAGGACTTGGAGGCTGACTTCGGGGCCTTGTCCGGTCTTGGGGGCGGGCGTGTCGGCGAGATTTGCTGAAGGGCGCTCGAGGCCTTTTGCGATGTCCTCGATGAGCGTCTCGAGGGTCTTCTGCTTGCGCGTCCACTGCTCGCCGGTCGGGTTCCAGAGCGCCTTGCCGTAGACCCAGTCGGCGGCGCCGATCTGGCTTTGCATCGCCTCGGGCAGCAAGGCTCTGATCGCGGGGTAGTTCAGGATGTCGAGCTTCTCCCCCGTCTGGACGAGTTCTTCGTCGGTGGCGCCCGGTTTGGGCTTGGCGAGCAGCGGCTTCGCGTGTTTGGCGATGGCCTGGGCGAGCGGTGCGAGTTCGGCTCTTACTTTGGGGTCGTTGAGATCGATCTTTTCCAGGGCGCGCGAGATGGCGCGCACGGAGGTCAGGTCCGGCGAGGGCGTGGTCAGGAAAGCGGTGAAGCTCGCCTTCCATTCAGGGACGTTCGGGGCGATGTTCGCGGTGACGCCGGCGGCGGAGACGGCGCCGCCGATGGCGGAGGGGCCGGCGCGCACGACGAGCTGGGCGCTCGCCGGGACCGTGAGGAGGGCCGACAGAAGAAGCGCCGTCAGGCGCTTGAGAACGGGCATCCCCATAATTTTACGGCGTTATTAGGGAAAGCGCCTGGGGCATAGGACCCGCCGGAGAGGACCGACTGGTCCCTAGAAGCCCGCGGTTTCGCGGACGAAGTACGGCCTCATATCCTTGAGGTCGTAGTAGATGCGCACCAAGATCTCGGCCAGGAGGCCAATGAGCACCATTTGAAAACCGATGAGCAGGCAGAAAATGGCGATCTGGAACAGCGGCTGGTCCTTCACGAAGATCCCGAGGTAGAACTTCTTGTACAAGGTGTCGGCCGCCAGCGCGACGCCCAGCAGGCCCATGCCGACGCCCCCCCCTCCGAACAGATAGATCGGCTTGCCGAGGTAGGAGTCCATGAACTTGACCGTCATGAGGTCGAGCAGGACCTTGAACGTGCGCGAGATGCCGTATTTCGACACGCCGGCCGTGCGCGCGCGATGATTGACCGGAACCTCGGCCACCTTCGCGCCGAGAAAGCCGGCCAAGGCGGGCACGAAGCGGTGCATCTCGCCGTACAGGCGGAGAGGCTTGAGGAACTCGGCTTTGTAAAGCTTGAGCGTGCAGCCGTAGTCGTGGAGATGAACGCCCGTCACCCAGGAGATCATGCCGTTGGCGATCATGGAAGGAAGCTTGCGGTCGAGAAAACGGTCCTGCCGGGACTTGCGCCAGCCGGAGACGCAATCGTAGCCTTCGTTGAGCTTGGCGATCAGCTTAGGGACGTCGCGCGCGTCGTTCTGCATGTCGGCGTCGAGGCAGACGATGAGCTCGCCCGAGGCGTGCTGGATGCCGGCGAGCATGGCCGCGGTCTGGCCCGCGTTGCGCGCGAAGCGCACGACCTTGAAGCCCGGATACTTCTTGACGAGCTTCATGAGCTCGTCGAAGGAGCCGTCCTGGGAGCCGTCGTCGACGAGGATGACCTCGTACGGCTTGCCGAGCCCGTTGAGCGCGCCGGAGACCTCCTCGCCGAGCTTGGCGAGGTTCTCTTCTTCGTTATAGACGGGAATGAGCGCCGACAGATAGGGCTTTACGGCCATGTGACGAGATTCTACCGTTTTTGACGGTGGATTCCACCCTGAGCGCCTTCGGATCCTTCTTCCGCGTGAGCTCGGCTTCTTGCTTAAGGGCGTAGCAGACCTTGGCGACCAACTCGAGCGTAGGGACGCTCTTGAAGGTGAGGAGGTTGTAGAGCGTGCGGCGCGGGATGCCGTAGCGCTTCACGACGCGGGTGCGGTTCATGTAGCGGAGGCCGTAAACGAGGACCTCCTGAGCGGCGTCGTGGTCGCCCTCCTCGAGGCTGAGCATAAAGGCCTCCAAGAGCCCCTCATGATCATCCGCGTATTTCCCGGGGATGTACTCGATCAACCCGGCCTTAAGCATCTTTGTCCTCGTGTCCGAATCGTTGTTCGTAGCGGATTTTGAGCGCGCGCGCTTTGTCGATGTCGGCATATTGTGTCCCTTTGAACCCGCCGTGGAGCACGATCGAGTCGATATCACGAATTCTCTTGCGCGTATAATAAACGCGCATCCCATTTCGCCAGCGCAGTTCGAAAAGTCCATTGCCCAGACTGCGCGAGTCCCCGAAATGCCCCGACTGAAGCCGTTCGATTCGGACTTCCAGTCGACTGTCTGCGGCTTTGTCGAGTGTATCGCGCCAGGCGTGGAACTCCGGCGTCAAAAAGAGTCTCAAGGCGAAGAGGCTCATTCAGAGTGTGCCATATATAGCACAAAATGTCAAGGGGCGTCGGGTCTGCTTCATCCCCCTTCATACGATTGAGCCCCCCGAATTGTTCCCTGGGAAATGAAGAGGCCGGCGCCCTTTCGAGCGCCGGCCTCAGACGGTGAGGAGGAGTTTAAGCGGCGACCGGAGTTCCGCCCATGTTCTTGACGATGGCCTGGCCGAACTCCGAGCACTTGATCTTCGTCGCGCCCGGCATCTGGCGCTCGAAGTCGTAGGTGACCGTTTTCGCGGCGATGGTCGCCTCGAGGCCCTTGATGATGAGGTCGGCCGCTTCCTGCCAGCCCATGTGCTCGAGCATCATGACGCCCGATAAGATCAACGATCCGGGGTTGACCATATCCTTATTAGTGTATTTCGGAGCGGTCCCATGCGTGGCTTCGAAGATCGCGCAGCCGTCGCCGATGTTGGCGCCGGGTCCGATGCCGAGGCCGCCCACCTGGGCGACCGCCGCGTCGGAGATGTAGTCGCCGTTGAGGTTGGGCGTGGCGAGCACCGAGTACTCGTCCGGGCGCAGCAGCAGCTGCTGGAAGGTCTGGTCGGCGATGCGATCCTTGAGAAGGATCTTGCCCGCCGGCATCTTCCCGTTGAGATCGTCCCACAGCTCGGCCTCGGTCACGATCTGGTCGCGGAACTCGGCCTTGGCGACCTCGTAGCCCCAATCGCGGAAGGCGCCTTCGGTGAACTTCTGGATGTTGCCCTTGTGGACCATGGTCACCGAGGGCTTCTTGTGGCTGATGGCGTATTTGATCGCCATGCGGATGAGGCGCTGGGAGCCGGTCTTCGAGATCGGCTTGATGCCGATGCCCGAGTCGGGGAAGGGAATCTTGACCTTCATCTCATTAGTCAGGAAGTCGTAAACCCTCTTGTTCTCCGGCGTGCCCTGCTGGAACTCGATGCCCGCGTAGATGTCCTCGGTGTTCTCGCGGAAGATCACGATGTCGAGCTTCTCGGGGTTCTTGACCGGACAAGGCACTCCTTTAAACCAGCGCACCGGGCGCACGCACGCGTACAGGTCGAGCTTCTGGCGCAGGCCGACGTTCACGGAGCGGAAGCGGGGCGTGATCCACTCGGACTTGCACTTCGGGCAGGCCGCCGGGCGGTCCATGAGCTCGGCCGCGCAGTCGAGGCAGACGAACTTGAAGGAGCCGGCGGGCGTGGTGAGAGGCCCTTTCAGGCCGACGCGGTACTCCTTGAAGGCCGCGACGGTCTCTTCGGGAAGGACGGTGTCCTTGTCGTAGTTCTTGAGAGCGGTGAGGCCCGCGTACACTTCCATCCACGCGATCTTGCGCTTGCCCTTGTAGGCTTTATCGACGGCGCCGTCGAGAACGATCTTGGTCGCCTTCCACAAATCGAGGCCGGTGCCGTCGCCGGGGAAGTAGGGGATGATGGGGTTGTCGGGAACCGTGAGCTTGCCGTTTGCGTAGCCGATCTTCGCGCCTTCCGCCGGAACTTTATATTTCGCCATGGTCGTCCTCCTGAAATTTAAACGTGCGTCAACGCTTTCTCGGCCGCCTTGATGGCGCCGAGGGCCGCCTCGTAAAGGTCCGAGACGGTTCCGGAATTGTCGCTGTGCGAGAAATAGACGGGCGCGTGGTCGAGCGGGGTGGCTTTCTGCAGCTTGGACCAGGAGCCCGGCGCGGACATCGGCATCGGGTGGCCCCGGCGGTAGACGCGGACCTCGCGAAGCTGCTCGGCCCAGGACGGGAAGAAGACTCCGCACAGCTCGTTGCCGGCGGCGTGGGCTTCGGCGAGGACCTCCTCGTCGTCGAGGAGGTCGGCGCGCGCCGCCTCGGTTTTCGGGGCGTAGACGGTGATGACCTGCTTTCGCGACAGGTCGCCGCCGTCGGCGTGAGTGGCGTAGTCGGCCGGGATGAAGTCGGTGAAGTGCCGGGCGCCGATGGCCCAGTTGTCGTAGTTGAGGTTCCAGACGACCTTGTCGAAGCAGAAGTTGTAGACGAGGTAGGGCGCGTAGCGCATCTTGGCCATCGCGGCGGACTGCGCTTCGGGGAGGTCGTTGAGCAGATGCTTGGCGATGAATTTAGGCGCGCACATGATGACGGATTTCGCGGAGACCGTTTCGGGCTTTCCGTCTTTCATGAAGGAGACATTGACGCGTTTGCCCTCGCGGCGCACCGCGAAGACCGCAGCGTTGGTAACGCAACGTTTCTTCTTGTCATCGGGGAATGAGGCGAAGACCTTGCGCGTGACCATGCCCAGGCCGCCCTCGTAGGTGTTGCGCTTGCAGGGCGCCCATTCATGGACGGCGGTCAGGCCGATGAGCGCGGACGTGTCTTGGGTCTGCGCGCCCCAATTGGACGGCCCGAAATAGTCCCAGTACTGCTGGACGCGGCCGTCGTAGCCCTTGAACAGGTCCTGGAAAGTCATCGCGTCGAGCTTGTCCGCGTCCTTGGTCCTGTCGATCTTCTTGGTCTCGCGGATGAAGCGGCGGAAATCATCCTGGACGGATTTCGGATACGGGAGCTGAGCGTAGCTCGGGTAGTCGGGGTCGCTGTTCCAGAAATCCTTGATCCACGTGCCGTCCCAGTGGGCGGAGTCGTTGCCCTTGATCTCGGGAAGCTCGAGCTTCCAGCGCTGGAACAGCTTGACGACCTCGGGGTTGTCGAAGGACATCCAGGCGGAGCCGGTGCAGTAGTCGAGGCCTTCCCAGGTCTCGGACCAGGCGTTGCCGCCCATGTGGGCATCTTTTTCGAGGAGCAGGAAGTCGGAGCCGAAACAGCGCTCGGCGGCGGCGAGGCCGGAGGAGCCGCCGCCGACGATGACGATGTCGACGGATTTGGAGGGAGGCGGAAAGCCGGACTGCAGCAGGCCGTCGCGGACGTCGTGACAGACCTTATTGCTTTCGCTGCCGAGCTTCGCCTCGGGGATGTTCTTTCCCCCGCCATGGACTGCGGGAGAGCAACCGAAGGGCGAGGCGGAGGCCGCCCCGGCGATCACCCATTTGATGAAGGAACGGCGCGAGATGTCCATCGCGCCGTCATTAAAGCAATTTTAGCGCGCGCGTCCAGTTTCGGGCGCGGCGAGGAAGGCTTTCGCGTCCTCCGCGCCCTGGGCGAGCATCCGGGCGAGTCCGGCGGAGCGGAAATCGAGCATCAGGGGGTCGAGGCGCCGGGACGGGGCCAGACGGTACAACGGCCGGCCGGCGGAGAGGAGCGGAAGCAGGGCGTCGTCGACGATCTTACGGCCGGCGTCACGGAAGCCCTGCTCGACGGCGCGCCAGGGCGTCCAGTGGAAACGGCCGACCTCGTCGGCTCGCACCATTTCGAGCACCAGAACCGCGGGGCTGGCGGCGAGCGGCGAGAAGTCGAGAGGAGCGGCCACCGGGACGCCGCCGTCCACGAGGCGCACGGCGCGCCCCCGGAAATTCAGGTCCACCGGCGGAAAGATCAGAGGGATCGCGCAGCTGGCGGCGGCGTGCTCGGTAAGCGGGCCGTCCCAGCCGTTGTTGCCGCCGGGCGTGAAGCGGGCGTTGATGGGGACGCCGTCGGCGAGGCAGGCGGAGACGATGGTGAAGTCGCGGCGCAGGCCGGACTTGGCCGCGGCTTCCTCGCGGGCGTCGCCGAGGAAGGCCTGCAGGGGCTCGGTGGAGCACAGCGAGAACGGGTACAGGCGCAGGCTCGGACGCAAAGCCCAGCCGTCGAGCCGGCGCCAGCGTTTGAGTCCGTCGGCGAGCTTGTCGTACGCGACGGCGTAGCCATTGAGAGCGCCGATGCTGAAGCCCATCACGGCGTCGAAACGGACGCCCGCGGCGGCGAGAGCCTCGAGCGCTCCGGCCTGCCAGGCGCCGAGGGCTCCCCCGCCCTGCAGGAATAAACCGAGCGGCTGTTTAAACGGAGAGGAGTCGCTCATACAGGCGTTCCTGAGAACGCACCATGCCGTCGATGTCGAACTCGGGGCCGATCGCGGACGCGGCGGCGGCGCCCATCTTTTTGCGGGAAGGCTCGTCTTTAAGGAGCGCGCTCACTCGCGCCGCCAAGGCGCGGTAATTGCCCGGCTCGACCTGATAGCCGTTCACTCCGTCCAGGATCAGGTCGGTGACGCCGTCCGTGGCGTAGCAGACCGGAGGCGCGCCGCTTTTCATCGCCTCGACGAGCGCGCGCGGCAGGCCTTCCCATAGGGAGGTCATCACGAACACGTCGGCGGCCGCCAGCCACTCGGCCGCGTCGCGGCGCCAGCCGAGGAAGAGGACCTTGCCCTCGAGGCCGAGGACGAAGGCGCGCGCCTCGAGGGCGCGGCGCTGGGGGCCGTCGCCGAGGAAGACGAAGCGCGCGTCGGGAACCTCGGCGAGGACGGCGGCGGCGGCTTCGACGAAGTCGGCCGCGTTCTTCTGCGGCTTTAAATTGCCGACGGAGACGACGAGGAGCTTGTGCATGCCCACGCCGGCCGACATCTTGAGCTTGGCGGCGTCGACCGGCGCGGGAAGGCCTGAGAGCTTCACGCCGGAGCGGATGAGGACGGCGTCTTGAGGCTGGACGAGATCGTGGGCGACCGCGTAATCGATGTTCGCTTTCGACACGAAGACGAGCGCGTCGGTGAAATACGCGCAGATTTTCTCCAGGAACACGTAAAGCGACTTCACGACGGCCGGCTGGCGGTCGTGAAAGCCGAAGCCGTGATAGGTGTGGACCACGACGGGCACGCCCGCGAGGGCGGCGGCGAGGCGGCCGAGGATGCCGGCTTTGGAACTGTGGGTGTGTAAAACGGAAGGGCGCTCGGATAACAGAATATTGGAGAGCTCAAAAAGAGCCAGCAGATCGAGAAACGGATTGATGTCTCGAACCAGGGAATCAACGAATCGAGAACGTACGGAAGGATCATTGACGACGTCCTCGTCGAGAAGCCCCCCGGAGCCGCAGATCAGGAGCGGGTCGAATTTCGCGCGATCCAAATGACGGACCGTATGCAGCGTGTTTTGCTGCGCGCCGCCCATGTCGAGACGTGTGACGAGATGCGCGACCTTGACCGCCATTACATGATCCTACTTGTTCTTCTTCTGCTTATGGAAGTCGAGGGTGCGCTTGTAGGGCCCCACTCCCTTGGGGATTTTCGACGGGGCGGCGGGATGCAGGAAGTCCTTGAGCTCCAGGCGCGGGAAGTAGTGACGGACGATTTCCTTCCATTTCACGCCGAGCGCGGCCTGGCCCAAGGCGCCCTGGCGCGCGAAGCCGAGGCCGTGGCCGGTGCCGGCGCCCCAGAGGATCAGGCGGGAGACGGTTTTGCCGTCCATGATCGGTTGAACGGTGAAGAGGGTCGAACGCAGCGACCCCGGCCCCAACAGCTCGTCGATCTCCTTGCGCCCGGTGTAGAGGCCCGTTCCGTCGGCGCCGATCACCTCGAGCGCGCGCACGCGGCCGGTCGGCGTGCGGCCGGCGACGCGCACGCGGCGGATCGCGCCGAGATCCTTGCGCCGCTCGACGCGCTTTCGCAGCTCCTTGCCGTCGATGATCCGCATCCAGCGCGTGGCGTTGGGCACGGAGACGGCCGCGGCCTCGCCGAACATCCCTTCGGGCGGCGCGTCGTGGACGGAGCGTTCGAGCTCGAGGGCCGTGCGCCAGGGCAGAAAGGTCTTGGCGCTGTCCTGCACCGAGACGATGTGCTCGAGGCCGGGCTGGCCGGTTTCGGTTCCTTCTTCGGTGACGCCGCCGCTGTCGAGGTGCTGGAAGACGCGGGCCGGCCGCCCCTTGAGGGAGAGGGCCTGGCCTTCGGTGTCGACGATGGCCAAAGAGGCGGCGCGCATCTCGCCGCTGACGCCGATGGTGCGCTGGGTGGAATCGTCGTCGAGGAGATCGCAATGTTCGAGCGTCTCATCCCGGTTCTCCATGGACCAATAGGCGGCGGTGCGCGCGACGACCGCCTGCGCGCGCATGGCCTCGGGCGGGCTGTCGATGGGCAGCGCGTAGGAGACGACGCCGATGAGGTACTGCTCGACGGGTGCGACCTGCACGAGCCGGAAGCCCCAGGGATTGGGCACGACCTCGACGCCGCCGCGGACCTCGCGGTCGCCGGGATCGACGCCGACCATGTCGGCGATGGCGGCGGTTTTGACGAGGATCGAGCCGCGCGCGGCGTCGGGCACGAAGGTGAAGGGCGTCTTGGAGGTGAAGAGGATGTTGCGCGAGGCGTCGCGCACCTCGATGAGGCCGTTTTCGGGACGGTAGTCGATCTCCCACTGGTCCACGGCGCGGCCGTTGTCGCGCAGGACGCCGTGGGAGATGGAGGTGACTTTGAAGGGGCTGTTGCTCATGACGTAGGCGCGCGTGAGCACCGCCGGGCGGCCGTCGGGAGCCCCGTACAGGCCGACGCGGATCGTGCGCGTGGAGACCGGCAGCGGCAGGTCTTCGCTCGAGGCGTCGAGCGCCGGGCGCGCGACGCGGCGCAGGCCGGCGGCGGCGTCGAGGTCGCCGACGATGTAGCGCCCGGCCTTGTCGTAGGCCTTGCGCGCTGCGGCGTCCTTGGGGTCGAGCGAGAGCACTTTCTTGTAGGCGCGCCAGGCGGCGCGGTTGTCGCCCGCCTCGGCCAGGGCGTAGGCCAGCCCGCGCAGGGCCTCGTTGTTGGCGGCGTCGACGTCGACGGCCTGGCGCAGGTAGGTGAGCGCCGTCTGACGGTCGCCGATCATGCGCGCCGCTTCCGCGGTCAACTGGGCGGACACGGAAATCGCGTACGGGCCGGCGGCCGCGGCCCGGCGCAGCGGCGCGTCGGCGGCGCGCGGCTTGGCGTCGAAGATGTAGCCCAGGCCGAGCCCGAGGCTCGCCTCGGCCTGCGAGGCCGTCGTCGAGGAGCGATCGACCGCGCGCGTGAACGCGTCGCGCGCCTCGCGGTAATGACCGGTGGCGAGGTACGACCAGCCGCGCTGGTTCCAGGCGAAGCCGTCGGCGCCTTCGAGCAGAGACGCCTTGAGCCATTGCGCGGTGGCGGGCTCGTGGCGGCCCAGATCGCGCAAGGTCAAAGCGAGGTTCGCCTCGGGCTCGGGGGCGGCGACGCCGAGCTCGGAGAGATACTTCCAGGCGGTCTCGGCGTCCTCGTAGCGCCCGGCCAGGAAGGCGCCGCGCGCGGTGAGCACGGCTTCCTCGGCGTCCGCGCTGCGCGCGGACGTTCCCGATAATAGGAGCGTGGCCAGTAAGAGGAACTTCATCTCCGCCGCCGCGTTTGCTTGGGAACCGGCGCGTCGTCGAGCTCGCGGTTCTGGTCGTCCGCGCCGGCCGTGCGGGTGAAGGGCTTCTTCTGCGGGATCGCCATGCGCAATTTATTGAGCCGCTCGATGACGACGGGGCGGTACGAGGGCGAGTCCATCGCGAGAATGTCGTCGGCGAGCTTCTGCAGCTCCTCGACCTTGAAGCCCTGCGCCCGGGCGGCGGCGAGCTCCGCGCTGACCGAGCGGTGCATGCCGCGGATGCGGGCCGCTTCGCGCGCCTCGTTGTCCTTGAGCAAGTCGGTCGCGAGCGGCTGGGAGACGGCCGCGGGCGGATGCAGGCGCATGTCGACGCGCTCGAGCCAGTAGCCCCCGAAGCGGTTGACGATCATGAGCGCGGCCGCGGCGCAGGCGAGGCCGAGGATGGTCCGGCGCTCGATGAGGCGCAGCAGGAGGTCCATGGCGCCTTCACCCCGCGGCTGGCGGCGGCGCGGCGGGACCGGGAGCCTGCCCCGCCGGCGGCGTGGACACCGCGATGACGATCTTGTTCGCCGTCGCGGGCATGCCCAGGCCTTTCTGGGCCATCTCCTCGATCTCCTGCGCGATGTACCAGGCGAGCATCTTCTGGTCGGTGGCGCGGATGTGCTGATGGGCGAGCAAGGACATGTCGTGCAGGGACTTGAGCGCGTTGGCGACGCGCGAGGCGCCGCGCATGACGCCCGTCGCGAATTTGCCCGCGTTGGGGTCGTACTCGGCCGTGCGCTCGAGCGAGGCCAGCAGGCCGGGGAGCGTGGTGATCTCCATGCCGAAGGTGCGGATGTCGCGGCGGAAGTTCTGCAGATCGTAGGTGTACATCGTGTCGTTGTCCTTCATGTTGTTCTTGGCCGCGGCCGCGATGCGCTGGGCGCGGAAGAGCAGATCTTCGAGCTTCCCCTTGACGACGGCGATGCGGTCTCCGGTCAGAGAGAGCTGGCCTTCGAGCTGCTTCAAACCGGGGACTAGGTCCATGTCACTCCTTGAGCAGGTCGTCGAGCAACGTCTCGTCGGCGGGCGCCTCTTTGGGCTCGGGCTTGGCGCCTTTGGCTTTCGTCGCGCGCTTCGCCGGATTGGCGCGCGGCTGGGGCTTCTCCTCGGCCGGCGGGGCGAGAGCTTCGTCGAGCGGCGCGTCGCCGGTGTCGGTCAAGGTCGCGCCTTCCTCGGCGTGGCCGGGCAAGGGCAGGTTCTCCGAGGGCTTGGCCGCGGGGGCGGCCTTGGCGGCGGGCTTCGGCGGCTCTTCGCCGAGCATCGAATCGAGCGTGGCGTCCTCGACCGGCTTCGGCGCGGGCTTCGCCGCGCCCTTGGGCTTGACCTTGACGGGCTTGGGCTTGGGCGGCGCGGGCGGCGCGACGGCCTTGCCCGAAAGCACCGATTTCGCCGCCGCGTTGCGTCCGACCAAGGTCTTGCCGTCGAGATCGACTTCGAATTCGTAGGCGATCGTCGGCGCGCCGGGCGCCGAGCTGCGGGCGAAATAGTTCACCTGCACGCGGTTGCCGGCGAGCGTTTCGGCCATCCAGGGCGAGAGGTTGCCGCTGGACGGAGCGAGCTCCTCCAAGGCGCGTTCGAGCGTGCGGTCGCCCGGCAGCTTCCAGGCCTTGGCTAGATCGACGGCGAGCTGGCGCGGATCCGGCGCGGGAGTCAGCTCGGCCGGCTCGGGCGGGGGCAGCGGCGCGGGGTCGACGACGGCCGCGGGCGCTTTGGGCTTTTGCAGGCCGGGCACGTAGCCGCCCACGACGGCCAGGCCGCCGAGAGCGGCGAGGCCGAGCACGGCGCCGAGGACGAGCGCCTTCTTTCCCTTGGCAGGAGCCGGAACGACCGGCTCCGGGGCGAGCATGTCGCCGCCGACGTCCGGAAGCGGCGCGGCCAGGGGGTCGGGTGCGAGGCTGCCTCCTTCCGGTCCGCCGAAGGGCATGGGGTCGAACGCGGCCGGCTCGCCGGGCATGGGCATGGGCACGGACGACGGCACGGGCGGCTCTTCTTTGGGCAGCGGGAGCGGAGGCGGCGGCGCGAGCGAGTCCAAGGAGGGCAGCGGGGCGACGTTGACCGTCGGAAATTCGGCCGGCGCCGAGAGGTCGGGAAGACGCGGCTCGGGCGCGGGCAAGGGAGCGGGCGCGGAGACGGGCAGCGGCGGCGGCGTCAACGCCCCGGGCGGTACGCCCGGCGCCGCGACATCGCCGAACGGGGCGGGCGCGGCCGCGGCCGGCGGCATGGACGGCGGAGCGAACGGCGAGGCCTCGGGCGGCTTGAACGCCTCGGGCGCGGGCGCGGCGGTGGGGGCCGGCCGCGACTCGGCTCCCTCGAGGCGGCGGCGCAGGGCCTCGACCTCGCGGGTGAGATCGAACAAGGTCTGGCCCTGCTTCTCGACGTCCTGCTCGACTTTCTTCTCTTCGGCGACGGCTTTGCCCAAGGTCTCGCTGATGTCGCGCAGCGAGCCCAGGCGCTCTTCGAGTCCGGCGATCTGGCGTCGCAGCGTGTCGGCCTCGCGCTGGCGGTTCTCGGCTTCCATGCGAATCTCGCTGGCCTCGAGGCTCTTGCCGGCGAGCTGCTGGTGGACCGAGGAAAGCTCGGCGTCCTTGGCGCGCAGGCCTTCCTGCAGCTGGAGCACGACCTCCTCGAGCATCGCCACTTTTTCCTGGATGCTGCCGAGCTGGGCGAGGTCCTTGAGCGTCGGCTCGGGAGGCAGGCCCGCGATCGACAACGTCGCGGTGCGGCCCCCGGCGGAGCTGGCGCGCACCAGCGCGACGGACAGATCGGGCACCATGCCGGCGCGCTGCCAGTCGCCCATGCTCGTGCCGCGGCGGCCTTCGGGGCAAACCAGGCTTTCGGGAGAAAAGACGGAAATTTTGCCCATCTCGTCGGGCTCGTACGGTCCCAACACCTGATTATTCTGGAAGATCCAATATTTCATGGCTTGTACGATTATAAAGGAGAGATGCGCCGCCCCGGTGTCGGAATTGTTAACCCGCGCATCCCCCGAAGAATAGCCCCGGCCGCCTCCGGCGTCAAGGCCACGGATTGGCTTTATTTTCGGGATTTGCTATCATCTCGTTTCGACGGATCGGTAGCTCAGCGGTAGAGCAAACGCCTCTTAAGCGTAAGGTCGTGGGTTCGATCCCCACCCGGTCCAAATTTTTTTATCCGCTAATGGGCGGGTGGCGGAACGGCAGACGCGCGCGGCTTAGGACCGCGTGCCGAAAGGCTTGGGGGTTCAAGTCCCCCCTCGCCCATTCCGCTTTCCCGCCGGGGGCAACATGGGAATCTTCTCCGCGCTGACGTCCAGCAAGCCGAAATTCAAGAAGCTCAAGGAAGAGGGCTGCGTCGTCACCCTCACCGTCGAAATCCCCGCCGAGGAAGTGGAGAACCAGTCGCAGACCTCCTTGGTCCGCCTCCAGAGCCAGGCCCGGATCCCGGGCTTCCGCCCCGGCAAGGCGCCTCTCGATATGGTCAAGCAGCACTTCGCCGGCCGCGCGCGCGAGGAGGCCATCGACGTCCTCATCCGCAAGCACGTGCCCGCCGCGCTCGAGGACCAGAAGCTGCGCGTCGTGGAGACGCCCAGCGTCGAGGACGTGAAGTGGAATCCGGGTTCGCCTCTGCTGCTCACCGTTCGCGTCGAAGTCGCGCCGACCCCGATCGCCAAGGACTATACGAAGATTCCCGTGTCGCGCAAGCCGCAGGCCGCCGATGCCGCCGCGCTCGACAAACGCCTCGAGGAGCTGCGCGACGCGCAGGCCCGCCTCGAGATATCCAAGGACGAGGCCGCCGGCGACAAGAGCTTCGTCGTCATCGACTACGCCGCCTCGCAGAACGGCAAGCCCATGGCCAACGCCAAGGGCACGGGCGAGCTGGTGGACATGTCCGCCGAGCAGACGCTCGAAGGCCTCGCCGCCGGACTCAAGGGCATGAAGCGCGGCGAGCAGAAGACGATCAAGGTCAAGCTCGGCGGCAAGGACGCCGACCTCGCCGTGACCGTCGCCGAGATCAAGACCAAGGTGCTTCCGGCCGTCGACGCCGAGTTCGCCAAGGACATGGGCCTCGAGAGCCTCGAGGAACTCAAGGGCAAGCTGAAGGAAGTTCTCGACCGCGAGGTCAAGTCCGCCTCCGAGTCCGACGTCGTCCGCCAGATCGAGGAGTCGCTCGTGAAGTCGAACGTGTTCGCGCTGCCGCCGTCGATGGTCGAGCGCCAGCTCGAGGGCATGATGGAGCGCATGAAGCGCCAGCTCATGGGCGCCACCCAGCTGTCCGATAAAGTTTTGACCGACCTGCGCACGAAGCTGCAGCCCAAGGCCGAGGACGAGGTTCGCCTCGCCTTCGTGATGTCGGCGATCGCCGAGAAGGAGAAGATCGCGGTGTCGGAGACCGAGCTGGCCTCCGAGCTCGAGGCCGGGCTCAAGGACGCCGCCGACGAGGCGAAGAAGAAGGAGCTGCGCGAGATCTTCGACAAGCGCAAGGATCAGATCTCGCATATGATCCGCGAGCGCAAGACATTAAACTTCCTGAAAGAGAAGGCAGTTTACACCGAAGCGAAGGCGTAATTCCTTCCCTGGGCGGCCAAATGCGCCGGCGAGAAATCGCCGGCGCTTCTCTTTTCACGGAACATTTGCGAAGCGCCGCGTTACTATTGATAATCACTCGTCCCGGGACGAGTTGATGCCCGGAAAGATGATCGTTACCCGGCATCTATTGAGCCCCGTTTCCAAAAGAGTTATCCTCTAAATATGCCCGCCATCCTCCCCCAAGTTCTCGAGAAGTGGAACCAAGGTTCCGCCGTCGGCTACGACATCTTTTCGCGTCTGTTGAAAGAGCGGATCATCTTTGTCGGCGGCGACGGCGGAGCCGTCACCACCGACTCGGCCAACCTGCTCATCTCGCAGCTCCTTTATCTCGACGGCGAGGACGGCGAGAAAGATATACATCTCTACATCAACTCCCCCGGCGGCATGGTCACGGCCGGCCTCGCGGTCTATGACACCATGCAGTTCATCCGCGCCCCCATCTCCACTTTGTGCATGGGCATGGCGATGAGCTTCGGCGCCGTCCTGCTCGCCGCGGGCACGAAGGGCAAGCGCATGATCCTCCCCCACGCGCGCGTGATGATCCACCAGCCCCTGATCCGCGGCGGCATGCAGGGCCAGGAGACCGATATCCGCATCGAAGGCGAGGAGATGGGCCACACGCGCAAGCGCCTCTCCGAGATTCTGGCCAAGCACTGCGGCCAGCCCTACGAGAAGCTCGACAAGGACGTCGAGCGCAACTTCTACCTCTCCGCCGAAGAGGCCGTCGCGTACGGCCTGGTCGACAAGGTCGTTCCGCCGAGCAAGCTCTTTCCCGCGTTCAAGCCTTGAGCGACAAAAAAGCCGCCGCCTCGCCCCGTCCTGCGCGCCTGCCCCTGCTGGCGGTGCGCGACGTCGTCGTCTTCCCGCACATGGTCCTCCCCCTCTCCGTCGGGCGGCCCAAGTCGGTCAAGTCCATCGAGGCGGCGATGAAGGACCATCTCAAGTTCTTGTGCGTGGTCGCCCAGCGCGACGTCACGATCGAGGACCCCAAGCCCGAGGAAGTGTTTAATCTCGGAGTCCTCGTCGAAGTCGTTCAGTATCTGAAGATGCCCGACGGGACGCTCAAGGTATTCCTGCAGGCGCACGCGCGCGCTTCGGTCAAGGCGATGGAGTACGACCCCGCGGCCGGGCACTGGAACGGCTCCGTGACCTACCCGGAGGCGCCGTCGAAGACCGGCGCCGAAACGAAGGCCCTGATGCGCCACGCGCTCGAGGTCGGCGAGGAGCACGCGAAGTTCGCGCGCCGGGCGCCCGCCGAACTGCCCGCGCTCGCTTCCATCGAGGATCCGTCGGAACTCGCCGACAAGCTCGCGGCCGTGTCCGTCGTCAAGGCGGCCGACCGCCAGGCCCTGCTCGAGCTTCTCGACGCGAAGGCAAGACTTGAAAAATTAATCGTGATCATGAAGGCGGACATCGAGATCCTCACTCTTGAGAGGAAGATCCACACCCGGGTCAAGACGCAGATCGAGAAGACCCAGAAGGAGTACTACCTCAACGAGCAGATGAAGGCGATCCAGAAGGAGCTCCGGCAGAAGGACGACTTCGCCCAGGAGATGGAGGAGCTCAAGAAGGCCATCGGCGACGCCAAGATGCCCGAGGCGGCGCAGGCGGCGTCGCTCAAGGAGCTGGCGCGCCTCGAGAAGATGGCGCCGTTCTCCCCCGAGTCCACGGTTTCCCGCACCTATCTCGATTGGATGACCCACCTGCCCTGGTCCAAGCGCACGAAGGACGTCATCGACCTCGAAAAGGCGCAGAAGGTCCTCGACGACGACCACAGCGGCCTGCCCAAGATCAAGGAGCGCATCCTCGAGTACCTCGCGGTCACCAAGCTCACGAAGGGGCTCAAGGGCCCCATCCTGTGCTTCGTCGGTCCGCCCGGCGTCGGCAAAACCTCGCTCGGCAAGTCCATCGCGCGCTCGCTCGGGCGCAAGTTCGTGCGCATGTCCTTGGGCGGCGTGCGCGACGAGGCCGAGATCCGCGGCCATCGCCGCACCTACATCGGCAGCCTGCCCGGGCGGCTGATCCAGAACCTGCGCAAGGCCGGCACGAAGAATCCCGTCATCCTGCTCGACGAGATCGACAAGATGGGCTCGGACTGGCGTGGCGATCCCTCGGCCGCCCTGCTCGAGGTGCTCGATCCCGAGCAGAACGCGACCTTCCTGGACCACTATTTAGATATCGAATTCGATCTCTCCCAGATCATGTTTATTTGCACGGCGAACGACTTGGGCGGCATTCCGGTCACCCTTCGAGACCGCCTGGAAGTGATGTCTTTCTCGGGCTACACGCTCACGGAGAAGGTGTCCATCGCCAAATCGCACCTGCTCGGGAAGGCCCTCGAGGCCCACGGGCTGAAAAAAGGGCAGCTGCAGATCGACGACGCCGCTCTCGAGCGCGTCGTCGAGGAGTACACGCGTGAGTCCGGCGTGCGCCATCTCGAGCGCGAGATCGCCTCGCTGTGCCGCAAGGCCGCGCGCAAGGTGCTCAGCGAGAAGGCCGAGAGCGTGAAGCTCGCCGTCGCCGATATCCCCAAGCTGCTCGGCCCCGCGAAGTTCCCGCGCGAGAAAAACTCCTTCAACGGCGTCGGCGTCTCGACGGGCCTGGCCTGGACCGAGGTCGGCGGCTCGACCTTGGCCATCGAGGTCGTGGCCGTGCCCGGCAAGGGCGAGGTCAAGATCACCGGCCGCCTCGGCGAAGTGATGACCGAGTCCGCGCAGACCGCGCTGTCGCACGTGAAGTCGGTGGCCGTCGAGCTCGGCATCCCCGACGACGCCTTCCGCCGCCGCGACTTCCACATTCACATTCCCGAAGGCGCCACGCCCAAGGACGGGCCGTCCGCCGGCATCGCGCTGGCGACCGCGCTGGCGAGCCTGCTGTCCGGACGCGCCGTCGTCGACGGCCTGGCGATGACCGGCGAGATCACCTTGCGCGGCCGCGTCCTGCCCATCGGCGGCCTGAAGGAAAAGGTCCTTGCCGCGGACCGTGAGGGCTTAAAAACGGTTCTCTTTCCCGACGCCAACGTGAAAGACCTCGAAGAGATTCCCGCCGAAGTCCTCACGCGCGTGAAGATGGTCCCCGTCAAGCATTTCCGTGACGTCGCTTCGCTGGCGCTGGGCCCCCTGCCCGCCTCCGCTCCGGCGGCGAAGACCCCGTGGCTCGCGCCGGGAACAATTTCGTCCAATCCCAACCCTAAAGAGAATCCGAGACTTTCATGACCAAGAACATCATGCTCACGCCGGGCCCCACGCCGCTTCCCCCTTCGGTCCTCGAGGCCATGTCGAAGCCCCTGATCCATCACCGCACGGCGGAGTTCGGCAGGATGTTCACGTCCGTCATCGAGGACATGCAGTTCGTCTACCGCACGAAGGGTTCGGTGCTCATGATGACCGCCTCCGGGACCGGCGGCATGGAGTCGGCGGTGGTCAACCTGCTGTCTCCCGGCGACTTGACGATCGTCTGCAACACCGGCGCCTTCGGAGAGCGGTTCGTGAAGATTCATCAGGCCTTCGGATTAAAACCCGTGGTCTTGGCCTTCGAATGGGGCACGGCCGTGGATCCAGAGAAGCTCCGGAGCTCGTTGCGCGAGAACAAGGGCGTGAAGGCCGTCTTTATTCAGCACACCGATACTTCCACAGGTGTCGTCAACGACATCCAGGCGCTCTCCAAAATCGTCCATGAGGAGAGCGGAGCGCTCGTCGTCGTCGATTCTGTGTCCGGCCTCGCGGCCGAGCGCCTCGAGACGGACGCCTGGAACCTCGACTGCGTCGTCACCGGCTCGCAGAAGGGCCTGATGAACGCGCCGGGGCTGGCGTTCGCCTCGGTCTCGGAGCGCGCGTGGAAGGCCGTCGAGGCGTCCAAGCTCCCCAAGTTCAATTTCGACTACAAGCTCATCCGCAAGTCCTTGGCCGATAAGGAAACGCCGTGGACGCCCGCGATCTCGATCGTCGCCGGCCAGGCGGCGGCGCTGAAGCTGCTGCGCGCCGAAGGCATGGAGAACTGCTGGAAGCGCCATGACGACCTCGCCGCGCACGCGCGCAAGCTGCTCAAGGACAAGCTCGGCCTCCCCTTCTATGCGAAGAATCCGGCGAACATCCTGACCGGCGTCGTCCTCCCCGAGGGAGTGGACGGCACCAAGCTGCTCGCCGACATCCTCAAGGAGGAGGGCATCTCCATCGCGGGCGGCCAGCTCCACCTGAAGGGCAAGATCTTCCGCCTCGCGCACATGGGCTACATCACCAAGAGCGACATCGACGCCGGCGTCGCGGCCCTCGAGAAGCGCCTCGTCGGGGCGAAGGCCTAGTGGCCAAGCTGAAGGTCCTCGTCACGGACAAGATCGACCCCGAGGGGCTCAAGCCCCTGAAGGCGCACGCGGGCATCGAGCTGATTTATCAAGTCGCCCCGAAGCCCGAGGAGCTCGAGAAGCTCCTGCCCGGGGTGGGCGCCTGGCTCGTGCGCTCGGAGACAAAGCTCACCGCCGAGTGGATCGGCAAGGCCAAGGACCTCAAGCTCATCGGCCGCGCCGGCGTCGGCGTGGACAACATCGACCTGCCCGCGGCCACGCGCCGCGGCATCGCCGTCGTCAACGCCCCCGCGGCGAATACCCTGGCGGCGGCCGAGCACGCCGTCGCCCTGATGCTCGCTTTGGCCCGCCACATCCCGCAGGCCGACGCCTCGACCCAGGCGGGCAAGTGGGAGCGCGGCAAGTTCATGGGCGTCGAGCTTCACGGCAAGACGCTCGGCGTCGTCGGTCTCGGCCGCATCGGCCGCGAGGTCGCCAAGCGCGCCGCGTCCTTCGGCATGAAGCTCGTCGGCTTCGACCCCTTCGTCACCGACGCGCAGGCCAAAGAGATCGGCATCATGCCGCTGAGCTTTCTCGACGTGCTGGCCCAATCCGATTTCGTCACTTTGCATGTCCCCGGCGGCGAGAAGACCAACGGGATGGTCAACGCCGCCGCGCTCGCGAAGGCGAAGAAGGGCCTGCGCCTGATCAACTGCGCTCGCGGCGAGCTCATCGACGACGCGGCCCTGGCCGCGGCGCTCAAGAGCGGCCAGCTCGGAGGCGCGGCGCTCGACGTGTTCCACGCGGAGCCCCTTCCGGCGGATAGTCCGCTTCGCGGTTGCCCCAGCCTGATCCTCACCCCTCACCTCGGCGCCTCGACGGCCGAGGCGCAGAGCCGCGTGGCCACCGAGCTCGCCACGGCGGTCATCGATTTCCACGACAAGGGCATCGCGCCCAACGCGCTCAACATGCCCGGCTTCGATCCGGACACGCTCGCCGCGCTGGGCGAGTGGATCCCGCTGGCCGAGGCGATGGGCCGCTTCCTCGCGCAGACGCTCGAGGGCGGCGTCAGCGAATTCGCCTGCGAGTTCGCGGGAGAATTCGCCGGCCGCGAACGCCGCCCCCTCGGCGTGTCCGCGCTCAAGGGCTTCCTCACGCCGATCATGGGTCCCGGCGTCAGTTGGATCTCGGCCCCCGCCGTCGCGGCCGACCGGGGCATCAAGGTGGGCGAGTCCTCCGACCCGCGCGTCTCCGGCGGCGTGCGCCGCATGCTCACCTTGACCGCGGCCACCGACAAGGGCCCCGTCTCGGTCAGCGGCGCGGTCCTAGCGCCCGGCGAGCCGCGCATTCTGAAGCTCGGCGGCCTGCTCATCGACGTGCGCCCCCAAGGGAAGATGATCGTCATCGCCAACAACGACGCGCCGGGCGTGATCGGCCGCGTCGGCACCTTGCTCGGCAAGGCGGGCGTGAACATCGCCGACATGCGGGTCGGCCGCCGCTCCGCGCACGGGGAAGCCGTCATGGTCCTCAACGTCGACGACGAGGCTTCGCCGTCCGTGCGCGCCGAGCTCACGCGCCTCGAGGGCATCCGGCGCGTGCACTGGGTGGAGCTGTAGCGAATGTCCGCTCCCGCGAAATGCCCGGGCTGCGGGACGAAGCTCCTGCCGGATTGGGAGAGCTGTCCCAACTGCCCGTTGTCCTTCCGTGACGCGCCGCCGGAGAAGACCGCGTTCCAGAGCGACACCTTCCGCAACATCATCATGCCGATCCTCCTCTTCGGCGGTCTCGGCTACGGAATTTGGGCGATGGCCTCGTTCTTCTGGTCGACCACCGAGCAGACCACGCGCGGCGCGGTCACCACGGTGCAGAAGGCGGCGCGCTCCGTCTCGTTGGCCCCCACGGGCGGCGGCGTCGTTCCCGTCAACAGCGAAGCCATCCAGGGCATCGTCAACGAGCAGGTCACCGGCGTCTACGACCCGAAGGGACGCGTGAAGTACGTGCGCAAGGTCAATCCCGACGAGGAGGGCGGCGGCGTCGTCTCGATCATGCCCGAGGCCGCCGCGAAAGAGAAGATCGTGCGCGAGTGGAAGATGCGCGGCCACGTCTACGACCTCGTCACCCTCAGGCCGGTGGCCGGCGCCAAGCTGATCTTCACGGACAACGAGACGAACTCGCAGGCGTTTCTCGTGAGCGATTCCGCGGGCCTGTACCGGACCATCCTTCCGCCGCTGCGCGGTCACGGCTACCTCGTGGCGATCTCCAAGGCCGGCTACGCGAAGACCTACCTCAACCCGGGAACGGAGGGAGTCTCCGAGATGCCGCTCGAGCGCCGCAAGGAGCTCGTCGCGGAACTCGCGACGACGATCTCCGAGCCCGCTTCCCTCGAGCCCAATTCCGAAACGCCCCTCGTGACCGACTTCCACCTCGCTCCGAAATAAAACGGCGATGAGCTGAGAACGGCGAAGGTCTTGAGACGGCCCGGGGAGACCGTCTAGCCCTCCGGGGACGCTCGGATCGACCTCGCTCGGCGGTCAGTCCGCGACGTGCGACGGCTCTCTAGTCGCGGCTTGACCGACGCCCCGGAGGACTAGACGGTCTCCCCGGGCCTTATCAAGGAATCGGCCCGCACGGTTCCTCGCCGTCTTCTTTCTCACGCACAAGCCCATCGCCGCAGGCGATAAAGCCGTTCGATGTCGTCGAAAAAGCCCGCGGGAAATATCATCGGGCGGAGAGATCGACCCTCGCCGGCGGGCTCTGCCTGCCGCGACAAGGGCGTTCTCATGCGTCGCGGACAGGCAGCGCAGGGAGGGTCAATCCCGACCGTCCCCGGCGAGGGGCGATCTCTCCGCCCGGCCTATATCCGGCGCTATTCTTCGGCGGCTTTGCCGGCGGTCTTGATCTTGCCGAGCACCAGGTCGCGATAGCGGCGCTTCGCCGACTCTTTGCCGGCCTGGCTCTCGTAGCTGATCGTGTACACCGCGCGGTCCTCCTCGGGGTGGAGGTTGGCCAGGCCCGCGAGCACCGCGCCGATGCCGCACTCCACGCGGTGGTCGCGGATGCGGCCCCAGGCGGCGGCTTCCTCGGCGAGGCGGGCCATCTCGCCGTCGAAGGCGACGATGTCGTGGCCGGCCGCGTCCTTGAGCCACTCGCGCGTGGCGAGCAGGGGCGAAGGCAGGGCGGCGAAGAGGCGCTTCTTGGGCTTGCGCGGCAGGAGCGCGTTTTCGAAGGCGACGACGCTGCCGGTGAAGGCCGCGAAATCCGTCGGGATCTGGAGCTCGTCGCCGGCGGCGCCCTCGTCGACGCGCGCCGCGGGTCCGGCGTAGTACACGCGCTTGGCGCCGCGTCGGACCAACGGGGTCAGCGAGGCCGCCAGAATCTCGCCGAAATTGGTGCGGCGCGGCACGACCGTCGCGCTGATGGTCGGGCCGGTTTTAAAATAGGACAGGCGCCAATAGTCGTTCTCGTAGACGCCGAGCGCCTGGTCCTTCCACTCGGGCTCGAAGAGGTAGTCGTAGCCCACGACGACGGTGTCGGCGGAGTAGGGCACGGTGGCGAGCAAAGACCTCATCGCGCGCACGCCCGGCAGGACCCAGGTACAGGAGGGGCAGGTCAAGGTGCGCACCGTCGTGCTCTCTCCTTTCCCGCGCTCGGTGAGGATCGCCCACTGGGCGCGCGTATGGAGAAAGAGATCCTGGCCGTAAAAACCGCAGTAGACCACGCGCGGGCGAAGCCCCGGCTCGGGGGAGAGCACGTAGGCTTCCTTGCCGTAGCTGACGTACGGCGAGCGCAGCCGGTAGATGCGGCGGTAGCCGAGCTTTTTATAATGGAGGAGCAGGTCGCTGAACGAACCGAGGTAGAAGTCGAGGTTCCACATTCTATGGCGCAGGAAGGGCCCGGTCGTGCCGAAGCGCCGCTCGGCGTAGGCCACGGGCTCGTCCATGGCCGGCGTGCCCTTGAGGGCGGAGGCGGCGTCCGCGCCGATGCCGTCCTCCTCCAGGAACTCGAGTTGGGGTCCGGGCGGCGGCGGCCAGGGCAGGCGCACCATCGGCGGGCCGGGGACCAGGTCGTGGTAGCGGCGGATCTCGTTGATGAGCTTGTCCACCTCGCCGATCGCGGTCGGGTCGACCTTGAGAATCTGCTGGCGGTAATCCTCGAGGATGTCCGAGTCGGCGGTGAGGCCCTTGGTGACGTTCTTCGCGAAACCGCCGACCTTCTCGGCGAGCAGGACCTGCATGCCGCCGAGCTCCAGCCACTCGGCCTGGCGCACGAGCTCCTCGCGCAGAAGCTGAACGCTCGCCTTCTGGATCGTGAGCACGAGCAAGGCGACCTCGGGGTCGTACGAACGTCCGCGCTGCGCGCTCGCGCCGGCGGGCGCGAGCAGCAGCAGAGCGGCCAGAACCGCGGGCTTAAACGAGGGTCGCAAGCTCGACGGGCTTCTCCCCGACGGAGTGGGCGACGGCCGCGTGGGTGACCTTGCCGCGATAGACGTTGACGCCCTTGCGCAGGGCCTCGTCCCGACGGACCGCCTCTTCCAGGCCGTGGCGGGCGATGTCGCGCGCGTACTTGAGCGTGACGTTCGTCAGCGCGTACGTCGAGGTGTGGCTGACCGCGCCGGGGATGTTGGGCACCGCGTAGTGCAGGACGCCGTGCTTGACGACGATCGGCTTGTCGTGGCTCGTCACCTCGCACGTCTCGATGCAGCCGCCCTGGTCCACGGCGACGTCGACGATGACGGAGCCGGGCTTCATCTTCTTCACCATATCCTCGGTGACGAGCGACGGCGCCTTGGCGCCGGGAATCAGCACGGCGCCGATGAGCAGGTCGGAGCGGTGCACGGAGTTCATGATGTTCTCGTCGTGGCTCATCAAGGTGCTGACCGAGTTTCCGAACACGTCGTCGAGGTAGGCCAGGCGCGAGGCGGAGACGTCGAGTATGTTCACGCGCGCGCCCATGCCGATGGCGATCTTGGCCGCGTTGATGCCGACCACGCCGCCGCCGATGATGGTGACCACGCCGCGGGCCACGCCCGGCACGCCGCCGAGGAGCACGCCGCGTCCGCCGTGGTGCTTCTCGAGGAACTGGGCCCCGAGTTGGACCGCCATCTTGCCGGCGACTTCGCTCATCGGGGTCAGCAACGGGAGTGCGCCGTCCTTGGTCTGAATCGTCTCGTAGGCCACGCCCTTGATCTTCGCTTTGAGCAGAGCCTTCGTGAGCGCCGGTGCCGGAGCGAGGTGCAGGTAGGTGTAGAGAATCTGGTCCGCGCGGAACAGCGAATACTCCTCCTCGAGCGGCTCCTTGACCTTGATGATCATCTCCGCGTCGGCGAACAGTCGCTTCTTGTCGACGATCGCCGCTCCCGCGGCCTTGTACTCGTCGTCGGTGATGCCCGAGCCGAGGCCGGCGCCCTTCTCGATGAGGACCTTGTGGCCGTCCTTGACGAGGGCGCGCGCGCCGCCCGGCACGAGGCCGACGCGGTGCTCGCGGTTCTTGATTTCCTTGGGCACTCCGATGATCATGGTTCTGTCTCCTGAGTTGTATTAGGGAAGATCGAAATAGGCGGCCAAATCTGCGGACGACGAGGCTCCGCGAGGAAAGCCTCCGACGCGCTTGATCACGTCGCCGGCGCGGTTGGTCACGATGAATTGCGGCACGCCGCGCGCCTTGATCGCTCCTTGATCATCGAGCAAGGCGTCGGAGCCGTACAGCGCGGCGAACTCCTTGATCGGCTCGATCTCGGCCAGGCCGACGACCACGCGCGAGGACACGCCGGTCTTATCGAGGAAGCGGCGCAGGCGCACGATGTCGGGCGTGACCTGGTGGCACACCGAGCACCACGGAGCCACGATCACGGTCAGGCATTTCGCCGTGGCACAGGTGGCCAGCGAGGGGCCCAGGGGGCCGCCCAAGGTGGGCAGGCGCACGTCCGGCAGGCGCGAGGCGGTGTCCCCTCCGCCGCAGGCGGCGAGGGTTATTAAAGCGGCTAATAAGACGGCTGGTGCGCGCATGTCCTCGGAATTCTAGCAAAGTCTGGGTCCTAGGGCCCCACGGGGCGGGGGCCCTAGGACACTCGGCGCCGGTGTCCGCGGCGGCTATCCTATCGGTATGACCAACAATACGGCGCTCAAGCTCCTGACGGCGGCGGCCCTCCTTCTCCCCCTCTCGGCTCGTGCCGGGGCATCTAAGCCGCCGAACGGTTCCGGCTGCGGCGGCGTGAAGGCAAGCGTCTGCGCCGCGGCCGCCAAAGCGGCGATCGCCGCGGCCGTGGGCAAGGCCGATGGATACGCCCGGCAGCTCTCCGGCGTCCCCCTCGAAATCGCGCCGCTTCTCGTCGTCTTCCCCTATGGAGACGAGGGTGACGCGGTCGCGACGAAAGACGGCTCGATCGAGGACGTCAAGGCGCTCCTAAAAAAGAAGACCGGCTATTGGACGGCCGTGTGCGACTCCCTTAAGGCCGAGAAGAAGCGCGTGGACGCCGAGATGGCGCAACTGCGTCCGGACGACGTCGAAATGCTGGCGGAGCTGAGCAAGCAAAGCGTCAAACTCGGCCGCCAGATCCGCGCCGTGGACAAGATTTCCGGCGACATCGCCGAGGACGCGAAGTTGGTGGATGGGCTTCCGGACTCGGCCAAAACCGACGCGTCCCGACAGGCGATCATCACGCGCAAGGGCGAGGTCCTCAAGATCCTGCAGTCCCTGAAGTAATCCGCGCCCGTTTCGCGCGACGCGTCCATGGAGCACGCGACTTAGGAACGCTTTTATCGCGGCATCAGCGGCCCATAAGCGGGCGCAGGCATACTCTCGACAGTGAGGTGCCGCCATGAAACCCGCCCTGCTCGTCGTGACGTCGGCCTTGTTCTCCTCGCCGTTCATCCCTTTGTCGCCCGTCGCGATCCGCGTTGCCGCGCCGGCGTCGAGGAGCGCGGCTCCGGCGCGCGCGGTCGTCGAGGCGACCGACATCTCCCGGCTCATCTGGCTCGCGAAGGCGGATGCGACGCAGAGCCTGCACCGGACTGAATTCCGCTTTTCCCGCGCCGAGAAAGGAGTTCAGGTCCTGGCCGATCCTTCCCTTCTGCGCGCCGGTCTCTCCAGCCTTATGACGCTCTCCGCGCAATCCATGAAGGGGCGCAAAGCCCGCATGGGGCTGCGTCTGAGCGCTTCCTCCGGCAGGCTCACTTTGGAGTTGCGCGACTGCGGCCCCGGGATGAGCGTCCAGGAGCTCGTCGCGATGTATGGGAACGGGCACTCCGGCCTCTCCGAGGCCCGGCGCCAAATCGAGAGATCCGGCGGCGTCATCAACGTCTCGAGCGAAGAGGGCGCGGGAACGGTTTATCTCATCGATCTGCCGGTCGCTTCCAGGTCCGGCCGCGAGACGAGGGGATCGTAAGCTCGCGGGCGAGGCCGATCATGGCGAAGAAACGCTGGATACTGGTGGTGGACGACGATCCGACGATGCTGGCTGTCTTGCAAGCGGCGTTGGAACATCCGGAATTGACCGTCACGACCGCGCAAGACTCCCTGCAAGCCTTCATCCAAGCGCGCGACCTCTCTCCCCTCTTGATCATCTCCGATATACAGATGCCGGGCTTTGGAGACGGCACGCGGACGCTTAAGCTCCTGCGCGATGACCCGAGCCTGCCGCGCGTGCCCATCCTCTTCATGACGGCGATGGATCCGCAGCGGGCGCGGGCGCTTCTTCCGGCCAATGACTCGACCATCGGCCTGATGAGCAAGCCTCTCGATTTGCGCAAAGTCCGTGATTATGTGTGGAAGTTCGCGGGCGTCGTCGCGCCCCCCGCCGCCCGGACTTAAGCGTCAGTTAAGCGCCCTGTAAGTCGGGCCCAATCCCGGGACTATATACTCAGTCTTATGGACGCCAAGCCCAAGATTCTGATCGTCGATGACGAGGCCGGACTGAGAGATATGCTCACTTTCGAGCTGTCGCAGCGCTGGGAGGTCGCGGGCGCCGGCAGCGGCGAGGAGGCCCTCGAGAAGACCGCCCTCGACCGCTTCGAAGTCGTGCTGTGCGACATCATGATGCCGGGCATCGGCGGGGTGGAAACGCTCAAGCGCATCAAGGAGCGCATGCCCCACGCCGAGGTGATCATGGCCACGGGCTGCGCCACCCTGGAGACGGCCATCGAATCGATGCGCTGCGGCGCTTACGATTATGTCACCAAGCCCTACGAGATCGAGCGCTTGGCGGTGACGCTCGATCGCGCGCTCGAGCGCGCGCGGCTCAAAGGCCGCGTGACGGATCTGCAGGAAACTGACCGCGTCAAAAGCGAGTTCCTGGCGAGCATGAGCCATGAACTGCGCACGCCGCTCAATTCGATCATCGGCTACACCGAGCTCGTCATCGACGGCGTTTACGGCCCCGCCCCGGCGGCGCAGGCGCAGGCCCTGGGCCGCGTCACGGCCAGCGCCCGGGCGCTGCTGACCTTGATCAACGACGTGCTCGATCTCTCCAAGCTCAACGCGGGAATGATGCCCGTGCATCCGGAGGATTTTGAGCTCACGGAGCTGCTCGAGGAAGTTCGCCAAACCCTCTCCGTCCTGGCCGAGGAAAAGGGACTCTCCTTGCGTACGCAGGCTGCCGCAGGACTGCGCGTGCGGTCCGACAAGAGCAAACTGCGGCAGATACTCATCAATCTCGCCGGCAACGCCGTGAAGTTCACCGAGAAGGGTTCTATCGATATCTGCGCCGTCGTCACGCCGGACAAACGCCGTCTCACGTTGAGCGTCGCCGACACCGGAGCGGGCATTTCCCCGGAGGATCAGGGCAAGTTGTTCGAACAATTCCGCCAGCTTGAAGGCACGCTCGTTCGCCGTCACGGCGGCACGGGGCTGGGGCTTTCCATCGTCAAGAAAATAGCGGAGCTGATGGGCGGCGGCGTAAGCGTGGAGAGCGTCCTGGGACGCGGAACGACCTTCCGCGCGGACGTGCTCGTCGAGCAGGCGCAGATCGTCATCCCCGCGGGGCGCTCCCACGCGCAGAACGCCGGAAGCAAGCTCGTGCTGATCATCGAAGACGACCAGACCACCTTGGCTCTCTTGCGCGACGGCTTGGAGGCCGGAGGCTACGCGACGGCGACGGCCCAATCAGGCGAGGAAGGCCTGGCCCTGGCCAAGAATCTCAAGCCTTACGCGATCACTCTCGACATCATGATGCCGCGCCTCGACGGTTGGACGATTCTTCAGTCTCTCAAATCAAACCCCGAGACCGCCGCCATTCCCGTCCTGGTGGTGACCTCGGGCGAGAACCGGGAGCTGGGCTATTCCCTGGGCGTGAGCGATTGGCTGGTCAAGCCCGTGGACTACACGCTCCTCATCGCCCGGCTCAACGCGCTCGACGCCCCCAAGGGCCGTCGCATACACGTCGCCGACGACGACCCGGACGTGGCCGAATTCATGAAGATCGCCCTGACGTCCGAAGGCTATCGCGTCACCTGCTCCGGCAGCGGCCGGCGCGCGCTCGCGTCCATGCGCGCCGAGCCGCCGGACCTCGCCTTCGTGGACCTGGGCATGCCCGACATGGACGGCGCCAAGATTCTCGAGGCCATGGCGGCCGAGCCCGCGCTGAGCCGGGTGCCGGTCATCGTTCTGACCGGACGCACGCTCACGCGCGCCGAACAAGCGGCGCTCGAGACCCGCGCCGAACTCGTCATGCAGAAAGGCAAGGCGGGCGTCGAAGAGATGCTGAGCGCCGTGCGCAGCCGTCTGGCGAAAATGGAGGAGATCTCCCATGTCTAAGCGAATTCTGCTCGCCGAGGACGATTGCGACAACCGCTCCATCATGCGCTCCGCGCTTGAAGCCGCGGGCTTCAGCGTCATTCTCGCTCGAGACGGCGTCGAGGCCCTGGACGCCGCCGCCGCGACGCCGGTCGATCTCGTCCTGCTCGACATGACCATGCCCCGTCTCGACGGCTGGGACGCCGCGCCCCGTTTCCAGCAGGTCCCGGGATTTGCGGCTCCGATCATCGCCTACACCGCGCACGCGATGGCGGGCGACGAGGTCCGCACCCTCGAGGCGGGTTGTGACGGCTACCTCGCCAAGCCCTGCTCGCCGCGAGACGCGGTCGCCTTCGTGCGCGGCTGGCTGGCCAAGGCCGAAGGGAGAGGGTATGCCCCAAGCGCTCTTGGCCGATGACGATTTCTTCGGACGCGAAATTTCCCGTCTCAGGCTCGAGGCGGCGGGGTTCTCCATTTTCCTGGCCGACGACGGGGGCCAGGCCTTGGCCGCCGCGCGTGCGCGCACGCCCGACTTGATCGTGCTCGACGCGCACATGCCGGGCATGGACGGCACCGAGGCCTGTCTCGCGCTCAAGGCCGACCCGGCGACCGCGGCCGTGCCCGTGCTTCTGCTGACCGCCTGCCCTCCGGAGGAGGCCGAGTCCCTGCGGCGCTCCTGCGGGGCCGATGCCTGCCTCAGCAAACCCGCCGAGCCCCGGGCCCTCATCGCCACGGCGCTGCGCCTGACCGCGGGGGGTGGCGCGTGACGGCCATTTCGCGCATACTGGTCGTCGATGACGAGCCGAGCTATCTTGACCTGGCGCGCTTCGCGTTGTCCGAACGCGGGTGGCTGGTCGCCGAGGCCGGCACCGCCGCCGCGGCCCTTCGCATGGTCTGCGAACGAGGCTACGACTTGGTGCTGGTCGACGGATTCCTGGGCGACGCTACGGGCCCGGAGCTCGTGCGCCGTATGATCGCGGCCCGTCCCGGCCAGAAAATTCTCGTCTACAGCGTGATGAACGAGGATATCGCCGCCGCCGCCCTGGCCGCGGGCGCCCTCGCCTGCCTGCCCAAGCCCGCGCGCTTTGATGAAGTGATCGCGTTCGCGCTGGAGCCTCTGCCATGACCGACCCGCCCCGCACGAGCGTGCTTGTCGTCGACGACGAGCCCGGCGTGCGTGAAATGCTCGACTTCGAGCTGAAAGCGCGCGGCTGGGAGGTCGTCACGACGGAGAGCGGGGCGAAGGCGCTGGAACTGCTCGGCCGGCAGAATTTCCACCTGATGCTCAGCGATGTCCGCATGCCCGGCATGGACGGCTTGAGCCTGCTTGAAATCGTCAAGCTGCGCTCGCCGCAGACCGAGGTCGTGCTCATGACCGGCGACGGAACGGTGGAGACCGCCGTGGCGGCCATGCGCCTGGGCGCCTACGACTTCGTGCTCAAGCCCTTCGAGATCGACGTGCTGATGCGCACCGCGGACAAGGCTCTCGAGCGCAAGGACCTCAAGAGCACCTTGTCCATCTACGTCGCCGCCCAAGCGATCCACAAAAGCATCGAACTCGACGAGATCCTCACGCGCATCGTGGAGATCGGCGCGCGCCTGGTCCAGGCCGATGACGCCTCCTTGTTGATTTTGGAGGACGACGCGCTGACGGTCGCCGCCTGCACGGGGCTCGACGGGGAGGAGCCGCGTCGCGCGCGCATCGCCCTGGGCGAGCGCGTGGCCGGCCGGGCCGCGGCCAGCGGCGAGTCCTACCTGATCCTGGGGCCGTTGGCCGATGACGAGCGCTTTAAGGACGTGCCCGGCCTTCGCGGCGTGCGTTCCTCCCTCATCCAGCCGCTGGTCTCCTCCGGCGCGGTCTTCGGCGTGCTCTGCGCCAACCGCACGGCCTCGCCGCTGCCCTTCGACGAGAGCGAGGCGAGAACCCTCTCCCTTTTCGCCATCCACGCCGTGCAGGCGGTCGTCAACGCGCGCTTGATGCGTCAACTGTCCCTCAGCCAGGCTCATTTGAAGGAGTCAGAGCGGATCAACGCCCTCGGCCGCGTCGCGGCGAGCGTGGCGCACGAGATCAACAACCCGTTGACCGGCATCCTCGGCTCCGCCCAGATGCTGGAGACCTCGAACCTCACGCCCGAGCAGGCCGACGACGTCGCCTGCATCCTGGAGCAGACGGAGCGCTGCCGGCGCATCGTCGAGGACCTTCTGACCTTCGGGCGCGGCACCCCCCCGATCCTCAAGCCCGAGCCGGTCGTGGCCTTGGTCGAGTCCGCGTTGCGCCTGATTCGCTGGGACATCGCCGACGGCATCGCGATCGCGCGCGAATTCACGGATACGCCCGACGTGCTGGCCGATGCGCTGCAGATCAAGCAAGTCCTCATCAACTTCGTGCGCAACGCCCTGCAGGCGATGGCCTCGGCCCGCGCGCCGAAGCTCACCTTGCGCATCAGACCCGACGGCGACATGGTCCGCGTCGAGGTTTCCGACAACGGCCAAGGTTTTGACGAGGCGTTGCGCAAGAAGCTGTTCAAGCCGTTTTTTACGACCAAGGCCCCCGGCCAAGGAGCGGGGCTGGGCTTGTCGGTGTGCGCCGGCATCGCCGCGGCGCACGGCGGCGCGCTCGAGGCGGTCTCCCGGCCGGGGGAAGGCGCCACCTTCGCGCTTCTCCTGCCGCGTGTAAAGGAGGCCGGGTGACCCCGCGCGTCCTGATCCTGGAGGATGAGCCCTCCATCCGCCGCCTGTGCGCGCGGGCCTTGGCGCCGTTGCGCTGGCAGGTCACGCAGGCGGAGTGTCTGGCGGACGTCCTGCGCATGGACGACCTCGATTCCTACGATCTGCTGGTCACCGACATCATGCTCGGCGACGGCAACGGCCTCGACGCGGCCGCGCAGTTCCTGCGCCTTAAGCCCTCCGCGCCGGTGATCGTGATCACCGGCTCTCCGACTTCCGGGATCGAAGAGCGGGCCAAGAGGCTGGGCGTGAAGCGGTTTCTGAGCAAGCCCTTCCGCCTCGAGGTGTTCGTGCGCGCCGCCCGCGAGGCGATGAGCCGGTGTGAGGGCGACCCATGAGGACGGTCGTCTTCGCCGCCTTGCTCGCCGTTCCGGCCTCCGCCGAGACCGCGGCCGTGCTCAGCTCGCAGTCCAAGCCGTATCGCGAGGCCCTCGAGGGCCTGCGCGAAGCGCTGGGGCCAGACGCGCCTCCCGCGCTCGCCGGGCTTGACAATGACGCCGCCGCCGAGACCGTCGTCGCCTTCGGCGCGAAGGCGGCTCAGATCAAATACAAAAATGCGAGCACGCTCATCGTGGCCATGGCCCCCGGATACATGCTGAGCGGTCATGAAGCCGTTTGTACCGTCGTAGTCTCGGCGATGCCCGCGCCCGCGAGGATGGTCGCAGCGATGCGCCGGCTCCAACCGGGATTAAAGCGCATCTGGGTTCCTTGGGTTTCCCCCGCCCTCGGCCCTTACCTGAAGAGCTTCGTCAAGGCAGGTCTCGCCTCCGGCATCGCCGTCGAAACAGACCGGATGGAAAAGGCGGAGGGACTTCCCGATCGCCTGCGGGCCGCGGACTTTGAGTCGGCCGCGATCCTGCTGCCGCCGGATCCCCTGCTCATCAGCGAGTCGACGTTCGCGATGCTCAAGCAGGCCGCCCGGACGAAGAAGATCCCTCTTTATGCGCCTTTCGCCAATCTGGTCGCCGAAGGCGCCACCGCCTCGCTCGGCTCGACTTTCCACGAGATGGGGCGAGTCGCCGGGTCCGTCGTCGGCCTAGCGAAAGAAAAGGAGCGCTGCGGCACGACGGTGTATCCGGAACGATTGTCGATTCGCGTCAGCCTCTCCGGCTCCGCTGCGGCCGGCCTCAGCGGCGACCCCGCTTTTTATGACGGTTTTGCGGAGACCACGCCATGAGGCTCGTGGCCAAAATCGCAGGACTGACCACGGCCGTGATCGGAATCTCGTCGCTCGCGAGCTTATGGATCGCCGACAACGCCTTAAACGCCCAGCTCGTGCGCATGCAGACGCTTGCGGCGCGTGAAGTGCTCGCCAAGAGCCTCAATAACGATATAGCCGCCGACTTCGATAGCGAGCAGAAGATGCTTCCCCGACTTCAAGCGATTCAGCGCGGGCTCGACGCCGAGTTCGCGGCGGCGATCTATTCGGACAGCAGGATCATCGCCCACACCAATGTGACCGAGGTCGGCAAAATCCAAGAGAGGCCGTCGACAGGCGATTCCGACGCGCCCGGCATCATCACTTGGAACGGGCAGCCCGTTGTGTACGTGAGCGTGCCCGTCAAGCTCCACGATGAGGATTTCCTTGACTCGCTTTCTTCCGACGAAAGCGACCTCGCTGGGCGGCTCATCGTCGGCTTGCCTCTGACGAGGGTCCATGCCGTCCGCAGCCAAGTCTTTAGGCGCAACGCCATGTCGAGCGCTCTCATCAACTTGGCGACTATCGTCATTCTCGTCTTGATCCTCCAAGGCCTGCTCGTCCCGATCAGCGCGCTCTTAAGCGCCGCGCGGCGCGTCGGAGCGGGAGAGCGCGGGGTGAAGGTCCCCGTCTTGCGCCAAGACGAGCTCGGCGCGCTCAGCGACGGCTTCAACGCGATGGTCGTCAATCTCGACACGACGACGCTAAGCCGTAACGCGCTCGACGCCATTCTCTCGAGCCTGCTTGACATGCTGCTGGTCACCGACCGCGAGGGCGCCATCCGCCGCGTCAACCCCGCCGTCGAGAAGATGCTGGGCCTCTCCTCCGCGCAGTTGCGCGGCCGCCGCATTCAAGAGCTTGTCGAGGGGCTGCTCGTCGACGACGCGGGCGCGCTTCTTCCCGAGCAACCCCCGGAAGTGACCGTCAAGCGCCCGAACGCCGACATTACGGCGCTTCTCTCGTTCTCGGGCATCCGGCGCAAAGACGGCGAGTACGAGTCGTTCATCTTCACGTTGCGTGACGTCACGCGGCGCAACAAGGTGGAAGGCGAGCTCAGCCGTCTCGGACGAATCCTCGACGAGTCGCCCAATGAAATCTACATGTTCGACGCCAAGACGCTGAACTTCACTTCGGTCAACGCCAGCGCGCGGAGCAATCTGGGCTACTCCATGAGCGAACTGTTGGCGATGACGCCTCTCGACCTCAAGCCCCGCTTTACGGCGGCCGCGTTTGAGGACATCCTCGTCCCGCTGAGATCCGGCGAAAGGGATTCGTTGCTGTTTGAAACCGAACACCGCCGCAAGGACGGCAGCCAGTATCCGGTCGAGGTCCGTTTGCACCTTTCGGCGATGAGCTCGCCGCCGATCTTCGTCGCCATCATCCAGGATATCGGCGAGCGCAAGCTCTATGAAAGCCGCATGATCCAAAGCGAGAAGCTCTCCGCCGTCGGTCAACTCGCCGCGGGCGTGGCCCACGAAATCAACAACCCTCTGGGCGTGATCCTGGGCTTCTCTCAGTCCGTTCTCAAGCGCATGGAGCCGGGACACCCGTGGCTGGCGCCTCTGCAAGCCATCGAGCGCGAAAGCCTGCGCTGCAAGCGCCTCGTGCAGAACCTCCTGACGTTCTCGCGTCACAACCAGCGCCGCGACGAAGAGGTATTCGATCTGGCCGCCGTCGTCACGGAGACGCTGACGCTGGTCGAGGCCCAAGCCAAGGTCAAATCCTCGGCGCTGACCCATGAAAAAGAGTCCAAGCCCGTGTTCATCCACGCCGACCGCCAGCATCTCCAGCAGATCATCGTCAACCTCTGCACCAACGCCCTCGACGCCGTCGGCGAGAACGGCGCGGTGGTGGTGCGCGTGAATTCCGTCAAGCGAGCCGGCGCTGTCTGGGCCCAGCTGAGCGTGACCGACAACGGCCAGGGAATCCCTGAGGCCATCCAGAAGAAGATATTCGAGCCCTTCTTTACGACGAAAGAGCCGGGCAAGGGTACGGGACTGGGGCTGGCCCTCGTGTCGGAGTTGATCCAACGCCACGGCGGGCATGTCGACCTTGAATCCGTTCCGGGACGTGGAACCACATTTCGAGTCGAGTTCCCGAGCGTTGAGAACATCCCGGCCCCTGCCGTACGGACGGGCTCATGATCGGCCCGCTTTTCGCGCTCCTTTTCCTCGCCGCGCCGAACGCCGCCGCCGGCGAGGGTGAGCCCGAGACGGCTTTCACGTTCTTCGAAGAGGAGGCGAAGGTCGTCGCCGCCAGCAAGCTTCCTCAGCCCCTGTCGCAGGCCCCCGCCAACGCCTTCGTCATCACCGCCGCCGACATCGAATTGTACGGCTGGCGCACCTTAGGGGAAGCCATGCAAAGCGTGCCCGGCTTCTACGTGATTTCCGACCGCAACTACTCGTATCTTTGGGTGCGCGGCTTCGGCCGTCCCGGCGACTACACCAACCGCGTGCTTCTTCAGCTCAATGGACACCGCATGAACGACAACGTATACGGCGGGAGCTACTGGCTTCACGACAGCAGCTTTGACATCCGCACGATCGAGCGCGTCGAGGTGATCAAGGGGCCGGGTTCCGCACTGCACGGCGACAACGCGGTTTTCGCGGTCGTCAACGTGATCACCAAGAAGGCGGGCCAGGCGCCGCTCGTCGAAGCCGCCGCGGAAATCGGCGCTTACCGCACCCACAAGGAGTTCGTGGGAGTGTCCCGTTCCTTCGCCGACGGCGGCGGCCTCTACGCCGCGGCCTCGTACCGCGTCATGGGCGGGCAAGACCACCGCTACTCCGCCTTCGCCGGAACCAACGGCGGGCTTTTCGCAAACGGCGACCGGGAGGAGTCCTACACGCTCTACTCGCTTTATGAAAAGAACGGCGTCTTCGTGCACGGCAGCGCCAGCAACCGCAATAAGCGCATCCCCACAGCCTCCTACGGCACGCTTTTCAACGACAACGGCTCGCACACCGCCGACGCCCGCAGTTTTATGGAAACCGGTCTGGAGAAGTCCCTGGGACGAGATTGGACCCTCAATACCCGCGGCTATTGGGATTGGTACCGTTATGATGCCGATTATATCTACACGCATGGCGCCCCGAATAAGGATTTGGGGCGCAACCATTGGATCGGAGATGAAGTCCGCGCGACCTACGCGGGCTGGGGCCGCGAGAACACGTTCATGATCGGCCAGGACGGCGAGATAAACTTGGAGGCCCTGCAGCGCAACCACAACGAGGCCCCGTTCGCGCTGAACCTCGACACGAACAAACGCAACCACCGTTGGGCGCTTTTCGCCCAACAGGAGCTTAAAGTCCGCGACGATCTGCGCCTGACCTTGGGCCTGCGCTTCGACCGTTATCAGCAATTCGGGAATACCGTCAACCCGCGTATGGCCGCGGTTTGGAAGCCCCGAGATGAAGATACGTTCAAGTTCCTCTACGGCAGCGCCTTTCGCGCCCCCACCCCCTATGAGCTCTACTACAATTCGGCGGGCTATGAAGAGAACCCGACCCTCAAGCCCGAAACGGTGCGCACCTACGAGGCCGTCTACGAGCACCGCTTCGGCCGAACCGCCTGGGCCAGCGTCTCATACTTCCGAACTGAAGTGCGAAGCCTCATGACCCAGATCACCAACCCCAACGGCAACTTCCAGTTCGTCAACCGGGAAAGCATCTACACGGACGGGGCGGAGTTGGCCGCGCGCGCGGAGTTGGGGCGCGGCGCGGCGGCGCGCCTGGCCTACATCCTCCAGGGCACTCGCGAACTGGGCGGCGACCGCCTGAGCAACTCCCCCACTCACGCCGGGACGGCGGGTCTCTCCCAGCGCTTTTACGCCCACGACGCCTCGGCCGCCCTGGAATGCTTCTTCGTGAGCTCACGGCGCACCGTGCGCTCGACGACGCTCGCGCCCACGGCGCTGCTGTCGCTCAATCTGCGCGCCCGCCCTTGGCGCGGGAGCCTCTCCGTCTACGCCGGGCTGTTCAACCTCGCCGACGTCGATTATCGCGCCGCGCCCGGCAATGAGCTCACGCAGGACGCGATCTCGATGGACGGGCGCAATTTCAACGCCGGATTGGAGTACCGTTTCGGCGGGAGGCGTTGAACGCTTAAGCCGGACTTCAGCCGCGGCTAAGCGCGCCGCAGGCGCGCCGGCGCATACTTGAGGCAAGGCCTGAGGGCCGGGAGGACGCCATGAGGTTTCAACTGATTGTCGCGCTCGCGGTTCTGGCGGGCTGCTCCGGCGTCAAGTCGCGCGTCGAGGAAGGCCGCGTCCAGACGGTGATCAACCAGAAGCCCGCGGCGGGATCCTATTTTGAGGTGATCGGCATCGGCGCCTCCGAGCCGTCTCTGCCGACCGACACCCAACGCCGCGCCCTGGCCCGCGACGCCGCCATCGTCAAGGCGCAGTACGAGCTGATCTCCCTGATCAAGGGCGTCACGCTGGAAGGCGGCGTCAAGGTCTCCAAGGCGCTGGCGGCGGACTCCTCGCTCGAGGCGCGCGTGCACGACAGCATTAAAGGCGCGGAGGTTCTCAAGAGCGAGTTCACCGACGACGGCGGCTGCGTCGTGACGATGAGGCTGCCCAAACGGGCGCTTGAATCGGCGCTGGGGGCGCGTCTGCCGTGAGAGTCTTCTGGCCCGCCGTTCTATTGTCCGCCGCATGCGCCGGTACGCCCGTCCGGACGCCGGTCGTGCAGGTGGAGACGGAAGGATGGGCGCCGCTCGAGCGCCGCGGCGAAGCGTCGGCGCGGACGATGGCCGTGGCCGACGCGCTCAAGCGCGCCGTCGAGCAGGCCGCGGGCGTCGACGTGGGCGCGCGCGTCAAGGTCCGCAACGGGCTCGTCGCCGAGTCCGCCCTGACGAGCCGCGCCTTCGGGCGCGTCGCGTCCTACGTCATCGTCGCGGAAGGCCCCGCGCTGGGCGCGTGGCGCGCGCGCGTGCGTGCGCGCGTCGTCCTCGGGGAGCGCGCGCCCGTGATGGCTCCGGGGGCGCTCAATATCACCGGCGCGCCGGCCGCAGTGGAGGCGCTCAACGAAGCGCTGCTGCGCAAAGGCTGGGAAATCTCGTCGTCGACCTCCGCCGTCCGCGTTCTGGCCGGCGCCGCCTTGCTCTCCGCCGATGATCCCCGTCTGGCCCCCATGCGCGGCCGCCGCGCGACCGTCAGCGCCCGCGCTCTGTCGTCGGCGGGCGAGACGATTTGGTCTTCGCGAGCCGAGGCCGCGGCGCTCTCCGACGACCGCGATGAGGCGGACGCCCGGGCGACGGCCCTGGCCGCGCGGCTGCTCGCCGATGACGCCGATAAGACGCTCCGGGAGGCTCTATGGGATCGGTAGCGAAGCGTGCCGTTAATTCGGTAGATTACCATCATCCCCCCACCGGCGCCTCCGGCATGTCAAAGAAACTACTCGTCGTCGACGACGACCCCGCCGTCCTTCAGGTTCTCAAGAAATATTTTTCCGCCAACGGCTTCGGGGTCATCACCGCCGACAACGGCTCCGAGGCCGTGAGCCTGGCGCGGGAGTCCGATCCGGATCTGATGATCATCGACGCGAACATGCCCGGCCTGGACGGCCACGCGCTGACGCGCGTTCTGCGCAAGGACGGCTCCTCGCGCGCCACGCCCATCATCATGATCTCGGGCGACCGCCTCAGCGACCAGGACAAGATCGGCGGCCTCGACGGCGGCGCCGACGACTATGTCGCCAAGCCCTTTTCTCTCCCTGTATTGCTGGCGCGCGTGCGCGCCGTCCTGCGCCGCGGCGCCGGCGACGCGGCCGGAGCGAAAGCCGTCAAAACCAGCGGCATCGAAATGGACCTCGAGGGCCGCGTCGCCAAGGTGAAAGGCAAGATCTTGAGTCTGACCCGCAAGGAGTTCGACCTTCTGGCGACGCTGATGTCTCGATCGGGCCGACTCCTGTCGGTTCCCTTCCTGCTGGAAACGGTCTGGGGCTACGACCTGTCCGTCTACAACGATCCCGCGACCGTCGAAGTCCACGTCTCCCACCTGCGCCGCAAGCTCGGCGCGCGCCTGGCCAAGCGCATCGTCAACCTGCCGGGCTACGGCTACAAGTTCGAAGCCTGACGCCCGCTTCGGCGCTTCGTTAAGCCATCCTTCAGCCCGCCTTCAACCGCCCGAAAGCCGAGCGCTCCATACTATGCTCATGAACGCGCTTCGTCTCGCCCTTCTCCTGACTCTCACGGCGGCGACCTCCGCCCGCGCCGGCAGCATGCGCGGTCTGGCCAAGGAACTGGCGAGGCAGGCAAGTCGCTCGGGCCTCTCGCGCGTCGCGGTGCTTCCCCTGGAGCCGGGCCCCGGCGGTCAAAAGGCCGACGGCTGGATACTCTCCGAGCGCCTGCTCACTCAACTGGTGCGTGCCGGCGGCATTCAAGCCGTGGAGCGCACTTTGCTCGACCGGGTGATGAGCGAGCATCGCCTCGGCCGCACCGGCGCGCTCGACGCCAACGGGATGAAAAGCCTGGGCCGCCTCATGGCGGTGGACGCGATCGTCACGGGAAGCTTCACGATTATGGACGGCCAAGCCGTGGTGACCGCGCGCCTCATCGACATCCAAACCGGACTCATCGTCGCGGCCGAGGAGCAGGAGATCAAGCGCGATTGGGTCCCGTCGCCCGAACAGCAGCCTGCGATGAGCCGATCTGAGATCGTCGTCCCCGCGCCCGTTTTCGAGGTCGAACCTCCGGAGATCCCCCGCGAGGATTTCCTGGAGATGCGCGACGTGCCCAACGACGCGCCTGCTTCGGCGTGCACCTCCGCGCAGGCGCGCATCAACAGCCTCGAGTCCTCCATCCTCGAGATCAAGGCCCGCTATTGGGCGGGGCGCCTGATCACCGGCTTGGATCTCAAGACGCTCAAGGCCAATCCGGGCTCCACCATCCCGGACCCCGCACTGCGTCGCCGCTTCTACGCGCGCATGAAGGAATGGTACGACCTCAAGCGCGTGCCGGCCCTGAACAAGGCCGAGGTCAAGCGCTTCGTGGCCGTGGACGGCGAGGCCTACCGGCTCTCACAGGAGTGCGGCATATGAGTTCCGTCCAAGCCCGTCCCCGTATTTTCATCGTCGACGACGAGGCCGTGGTCCGTCGCACCATCACGCGCGCTCTCGCGGGCGGCGATTTTCTCCTGGAGGAGGCCGCCGACGGCGAACAGGCGTTGCGGCGCGCCGACGCGGCCGCGCCCGATCTCGTTCTGCTCGACTGGAGCATGCCCGCACTTTCGGGTTTGGAGGTCGTGCTGAAGCTTCGCGCCTCGTGGCGGACGCGTCTGACGCCGATTCTCATGCTGACCGGACGCGGACGCGTCGAGGACAAGGAGCTCGGCCTCGAGAGCGGCGCCGACGACTACATCGTCAAGCCATTCTCGGTCCGGGAACTGCGCGCGCGCGTCGAATCCCAGCTCTCGCGCAGCCATGATCGCCGCCAAGCCAGCCCCTTGACCGGCTTGCCCGGCCCCGCGGCCCTGGAAGACGAAATCCGCAGGCGTCTAGAGGGTGAGGAGCCGTTCGCAGTCCTGCATGCCGATATCGACCGCTTCAAAATATTCAACGACGCTTACGGCCTGGCTCGCGGCGACGACGCGATACGTCTGGCGGCGCGCTGCGCGCAAGAGGCCGCACGCCGCCAAGGCGCGGACGGCGCGTTCGTGGCTCACGTCGGCGGCGACGATTTCGGGTTCGTCGTCGACGCCGCAAACGCGGAGTGCACGGCCCTGGACATGACTTTGCGCTTCGACGCGCAGTCCCCCAGGCTCATGGCCCTGTCTCACGTTTGCGGCGACGTCGGCGCGGAACCGGGCTGTCCGGCGCTCTCCATCGGCATCGCTCTGGCCGTCCCGGGCGGCGGCGAATGCGTGGCCGACATCTGCGCCCAGGCCGGCCGGGCCAAGGCGCGTCTTAAAGCCGTCGCGTCGCGCTTCAGCCGCTACGCATTCAGCGAGGACGCAGGCCTGTTAAGAGGCGACTGCGCGAGCGAGCCATGAGCGCGACGCTCCAACCGCGCGGGTTTCGAGTATTGGTCGTCGAGGACAACTCCGCCAATCAGCAGCTGGCCCTGCTTCATCTGACCGTGCTCGGCTACGAGGCCGACGCCGTCGCCAACGGCCGAGAGGCTCTGGCCGCGCTCGAGGATATTCCGTACGGGTTGGTGCTGATGGACTGCCAGATGCCGGAAATGGACGGCTACGAAGCGACTCGCGCGATCCGGCTGCGCGAAGGCGCTCGCCGCCGCGTGCCGATCGTGGCCTTGACGGCCGACTCGGCGGACGGCAACCGCGCGCGTTGCCTGCAGGCCGGGATGGACGACTATCTCGAAAAGCCGGCGCGCTCGGCGGAGCTGGAACGCGCGTTGAGCGCCCACGCCGCCCCGGTCCAGGAAGAGTTCCTGCGCGAACTTAAGGAGCTTCTCGGCGGCAACGACGACGCGTTCAAGAAGATGATCGGCGAATTTCTCCGCAACGAGGCCGCCGCGGTCTCCCGGCTGCGCGCCGCCGCCGAGCGCGGCGATATCGGGCCGTTGCGCGAGGCCGCGCACTTCATCAAGGGCGCCAGCGGCAGTTTCGGGGCCAAGAGGCTTTCTGATCTCTGCGTGATGATCGAGGAAGCCTGCGAGCTGTCGCACGCTTCCCGCGCACGGCTGCTGGCCGCCGCGGCCGAGATCGAATTCGCCCGCGTCCAGGCGCACTTAAGTGGGACTTAAGTCACACTTCAGCGCGCCGCCAATGCGCGGGGCTATAACTTATGTGAGATCGGAGCCATGAAGTCTATACTCGTCCAATCGGCCGCCGTCTTCCTGAGTCTCGCGCTGCTCCTGCCCTCGCCGGCGCGCGCCGAAGACGCGTTTGAATTTTTCAAGGAAGAGGCCCAGGCAATCACCGTCGCCGCCGCCAGGCCGGAAACCGTATTCAACAGCGTCTCCAACGTCACGGTCATCGACCGGGAGCAGATCGAACGCTACAACTACGAGAGCGTGTCCGACGCCCTGCAGTCCGTCGCCGGCGTCACGGTCTGGCGCACCTACGCCATGCAACGCATCCCCACCTTCCGCGGCGCACTCCAAGAGCATTACGCCAATAAGGTGCTGGTGATGATCAACAACATACCGGCGTTCCACTCGGTGACGGGCGAGGGCGACATCGATCGCGTCGGCATCGACTCGGTCGAACGCATCGAGATCCTGCGCGGTCCCGCCTCCGTGCTGTACGGCACCAATGCCCTCAACGGCGCCATCAACATCGTCCTACGCCACGCTCCGAGGAGGGCGCGCCTAGCCGCGGCCAGCGTCGGGGTGGCGAGCGGTCACGGCGGCTTCTCCGGGTCGGCGGAGGTCTCGCGTGCGGCGGGCCTTTTCGCCCGCGAAAAAGACGGGTCTAGACTCTTCATTTCGGCCGATTATTACAGCCAGCGCAAGGCGCATTTTTCATTCACCGACGAGGCGAGGAACACATTTGAGCTTCGCGAATACTTCAGCGCTAAAACCATCAATGCGGCTTGGAGCCGCGGAGGCCACAGCCTTCTGGCTAACCTCACCAACAGCGAGCAGAACTACGGAGGCAACAGCATCACGCTCGCCTCCGGCGCGCAAAACCGGCATGAGAAGGAACTGGCCCTGCTCAACTACTCCTACAGCTTCGACCCGGACTGGAGCGGCTTGAAATACTCCGCCACCTTCGACCGCCAGCGGCGTCAGATTCCGCGCGATGCCGCCGACTCCCTGCGCTCCGACATCCTGGGCACCCGCTATGCCAGCGACTTGAGCGCGAGCGTGCCGCTCACTGACGCGGTCTCCCTCGATTTGGGCGGCAAGCACGAATACCGCGTGGCCGAGCACTACAACAACTTCGTTTCCACCTCGCAGAGCGTCGTCGCCGACAACAAAATGGACAACCGAGTCCTATGGGAGGGTTCGCTGTTCGGCCAACTCGGTTACTCCGGCGGACCCTGGAAACTCGCCCTGGGCACAAACTTCACGCATAACTCGATTTGCGGCGACAACGTCTCCTCCCGCTTCTCCGCCGTGTACATGATCAACGAGCGCAACAGCACGAAGTTCATGGCCGGACAGTCGTTCCGCGCCCCCACGCCATTTGAGTTGTATTTCCAAAACGCCCCGGTGACCGTTCTGGGCAACCCCGCTCTGAGACCGGAGAAGACGTCCTCGGCGGAAGCGTCTTACTTGACCACCTGGCAGAACCTGTTCGCGCAAGTGACGGTCTACTATGAGGATTACAAGAACGCGATCCATCGTGAAATCGGCGACTTTACGCGCGACGGCGTCGCGTACGCCAACGCGAATTTCTACGCCAACGCCGCGTCATACAACGCCAAAGGCGCGGAGGTCGAACTGCGCTACACGGCCGCCCGCTTCAGCGCCTTCTCCGCCTTCAACTACATCAAGGGCAGCCACGGCGACGCCGAAACGGTCGTAGCCGCAGGCGGCCTCGCCGCCGCCCAGACCTCCAATTTTAAATATGTGCCGCGCTATACCCTCTCGGGAGGCGTCTCGTTCAGCGCGGCCAATCCCCGCGGTCCCGGCGACTTCTTCGGCAGCCTCACCGCCAACCACTATTCGCCCATGGACACTTTACGCACGCGCCTGCCCGGTCAGGCCTGGGCGGATCTGAGCATCGGCTATAAAACGGGCTCGTTCAAGCACACCGTCGGCATTCAAAACGTCACCGGCAGCACGGTCGTCGTGCCGGAATACGTCCGCCAGCGCGTCGTCGAATCCATGCCTCTCGTCAACGGCCGCCGGGTGAGCTATACGGTCAACTATCGTTTCTAAGTGTCATGGCTAAAGTTCTGATCATCGACGACGATACCACGATCATCGAGCTGCTCGCGGTGAAGCTCCGCGCCGCCGGCCACAAAGTCGTCGCGGCCCTGGACGGCATGTCCGGTTCTATGGTGGCGACGAACGAAAGACCCGATCTGATCGTCCTCGACTACAGCATGCCGGCGGCCAACGGCGCCAAGGTCCGCGAGCGCCTGCGCGGCTGCACCTTCACGGCGACGACGCCGATCATCGTCCTGACCGCCTCGCCGCTGGCCCAGGTGGCGAGCGAGATGGGCGACGACCCTCTGCTCCGGCTCATGCAGAAGCCGGTCAATTTCACCCGATTCGCCGCGCTGGCCGCGGAACTGCTCGGCGGGGGCATGCCCTCGCCTCCGCCTGCGCCCGTGTCGGATTATGCGGAATCCGAGATCCTCGATTTGGACGTCTGACGCCGGAACTCAGTCGCGCCTGGTCGTGTCGCCGCTCGCCAGCAGCCGCCGCGCGGCTTGACGCAGATCGTCGATATCGAACGGCTTGGCGAGATACTCCGCCCCCGTTTTGGATAGAAATTCGAGGACTTTCGGATTGAGGATGTCTCCGGTCACGAAAAGCAGTTTCGCGGCGGATCGTCCGCCGCCTATGGCCAGGCGCTTGTAGACGTCCGGCCCCTTGACCTGCTCCATCTCCATGTCGGAGATGACCAGATCGAACTCCTGAGCCTCCAGCAGTTTCAGGGCTTCGGCCCCGCCTCCGGCGACCGACACCGTGTCGCCGTCTTCCCTCAAGAGCCGGGCGATGACCTCGGCGATGTCTTGCTCGTCGTCGGCGACCAAAACGCGCTTGCCGGGCACGGGCGGATGACAGACCGGGGCCTCGCGCTTGTCGAATTGCTCGAAGTCGCTCTCGCTGCCCAAGGGCAGTTCCAGGGTGAAGGCGCAGCCCAGTCCGGGGCGGTTTTCGAGCGCGATGTCGCCGCCGTGCTCGCGCGCGATCTGCCGGCAGATCGACAGGCCGAGTCCGGTCCCGCGCCCCGGCTCCTTCGTCGTGAAAAAAGGCTGGAACAATTTCGACGCGGCCTCGGGCGGAACTCCGGGACCGTTGTCTTCGATGCGGATGTACGCCCGGCCGCCCTCCGCGCCGGTGCGGATCGTCAGGCACTTGCCCTCCGGATAGCGCACGACGCCCGCCATCGCGTCGCAGGCGTTGTTGATCAGGTTGATCAGGACCTGCACGACCTGCTGGAAGTCGCCGACGATCAGCGGCGCCGCGGGCGCCGGCAATTTCGTCACCGAGACGTCCTCGGTCTTGAGCAGGCGATACTCGAGCAGCTCAAGCGCCGAATCCACGGCCTGGTTCAAATCAACTTTTCCTCGCTCTTGCCGGCTCTTGCGCACGAAGAACAGAAGATTGTCGACGACCTTGCGGCAGCGGAGCACGTTCGCATAGACGTGCTCGAGGTCCCGGCGCAACGCGGGCGGGCACTCGTCGAGCTGCGCCAACTGGACGTAGCCCGAGATCGCGCCGAGCGGGTTATTCAGTTCGTGGGCCACAGCCGAGATCAGCTGCCCCACCGCCGACAGCTTCTCGGCCTGGATGAGCTGGGACTGCAGCTCCGCGTTGGCGAGACGGTTGAGCTCGAGGCGCTCGCCCATGTCGTTGAACGCCCCGGACAAAGTTCCGAGTTCGTCCGTGCCCGCATCGCGTATTCGTTGCGTGAAATCGCCCGCGCCGATCTTTCGCGCGGTTTCCACGAGCACCGCGATCGGGCGCGTGATCGAGCGGACCAGGAGCAGGAGAATCACCCCGAGCCCGGCCATGCCCAGGAACAGGGTTGCGAGGGCGGCGTTGCGCACGATGCGCAGCGGCCCCAAAAAGTCGTCGAGCGGCGCTTCGACGACGACCGTCCAGGGACGGCCGGCGAGTCCGCTCGTCGCCGTCAAGAGTTCCAGGCCGTCCTCCGCCGGAGCTCGTCCCTCGATGCGGCGTCCGTCTTCGGCCTGGACGTACGCGCGTCCGCGCCGGCCCACGACGGCTCCGCGGAGCTTCTCGCGCATGCCGGCCAGATCGTAAGCGAGCCCCAGCGCGCCCTTGAAACTCCCGCTCTCGTCGAATACGGGAATCCAGTAGTAAACGACCGGTCCGACTCCGGAGCGATCGTCGATCGAGGAGGACCACATACTTCCGCGGCCCGAAGCGCGCGCCTTGAGAAACGAGTCGTTGCGGATGCGGCTCAGCTCCGAGGGCGGCAACGTCGCGCCTGCCCCGGCCACGACGGCGCCGTTCTTGTCGAGAAAAACGATGCGCACATAGACGCCCGCGCGCGTAAAGAAGTTCCCCAGGTAGCGCTCGAGCTCGCATTGATAGGACCCGGCCTCATCGAGCAGGCCGAACTCCACGTTGCGGTAATAGTCCGAGATCAGCGGCGTCTCCGACAGCGTGAGCAGGTCGCGCCGGCGCTGGTTGAAGAGCTCGTCGATGTCCGAGGAGAGCCGTTTCGCCTGCGCGGCGATCTCCTTGTTGATCGCGCCGAGAATCTCGCGCCGCGCCAGATGGTATTGCACCCACACGATCCCGCTCACGGCCACGAGCACCGGCGGCAAGATCGCGGCGAGCAGCCGCCAGGATAGACGCGACGGGGGACGGAGCTTCAAGCTCGGTGGACGTCCATGCCGCGCCCCGACAACTTCAGCGGCGGCGAGAAGATAACGACGGCCTCCATCGCGGAAGCATCCGTGATCATCTGGTGCGGGACGCCCGGAGGCATGAAGACGATTACGCCCGGCCGGAACTTCACGCGACGCCTGCCGATGACGCCGCGGCCTCGTCCCTTCACGACCATGAACCATTCTCTGGTTCGGCGGTGGAAGATCATGTCATGGCGGCTGCGCGGAGGAACAGTGACGTGGAAGACGGCGGCGCCGGGGAGCTGGCCGAACTGCGACACGGCTTTCAAGCGCACGGGGCCCAGCTTACGCGTCGCGATCCGCTCAAGACGATCCATGCAAAAACAGGCTCTTTTTTTCGCCGCTTTCATGGGACTCCCGCCTTGCCGACTCCGAAGAAGTACGGCATGCCGGTGATGGCCGGAACGAAATCGACGCCTTTGCCGACACCGTAAGTCTTTATTCTCTGATAGAGAAAGATCAGGAGCGCCTCGTCGTACATATAGCGGTCGAGATCTTCCGCAAGCTCGCGTCGCTTGCCGTCGTCGAGCGTCGCGACCATGCGCTCAAGAAGCGCGTCATAGGCCGGGTTATCGGCGACGCGGTACGGGGAACGGCCGTAAAGATAGACGCTTTGTATGAAGTACGAATGCGCCATCGGGTCGGGGCAGCCCGCGATAAACACGTCCCATTTATCGTTCGTCAAAGCCCTAACCACCTCGGCGTCGGTGATCAGATGTGCATCGAGAACGACCCCTATCTTAGCCAACTGCCCGCCCACAATTTTTGCCGCCCTCTCCCCTTGGACTTTGACCAGGGCCTTGAGGGTGAACCCGGCCTCATAACCGGCTTCCTTGAGCAGGCTCTTGGCCTTGCGCGGATCGTAAGGGTAGGGCTTAAGCCGGGGATTGTGGCCTTCCTCTCCCGCCATCGTCACCGTCGCGATCTCTCGACCGTTGCCCAAGAGATCGTAGCGAATCAGTTCCTCGGTGTTGACGGCGTAATTCAGCGCTTGACGGACGCGTTTGTCGGAAAGCGGTGCGCGGGAGGAGTTCAGCGAACCAGTCACGGTATAGAAGCTGGGAGTCTTGATCACTTTCAAGAACCCGCTGCGCATGGCTTCCGTCGTCTGCGTGCCCGCCAACTCGGTCGCGATATCGATCTCGCCGGCGAGAAGCGCCTTGAGTTGCCCCGACGTCGGTATGAATTTAAATACGAGCCCCCCCGCCTTCGGATAGCCGCGGTTCCAATAGGCCTCGTTGCGGCTCAGCGTGAGCGAGCGCCCGCGATCCCACCTCTCGAAGCGGAAGGGGCCCGTTCCGACCGGGGTGAGTTCCAGGGAGGTTTCCCCCTTCTCCTTCATGTACCTCGCAGGCACGACCAGCACGAAGCCCGCCAAGCGATTGAGCAGCAGACCGTCGGGAAACTTCGTGACTATATCCACCGTGTGATCGTCGACGATTTCAACCTTGTCGAGAGAACTGATGAAGCCCAGCGCGGGAAATCCGGTTTTCGGATCCAGGTAGCGCGCGACCGTGAAACGAACGGACTCGGCGTCGAAGGGTTCCCCGTCGTGAAAGCGAACGTCCCTCCGCAGATGGAATCGCATGCGGAGCGGATCTCGTCGCTCCCAGGAAATCGCCAACGCGGGCTCGATTCGGCCCTGAGGATCGAAACGGACCAAGCCCTCGAATATCTGCTGAAGCAGAGTGTGATTCTTTTCGGCGAACTGCTTATGCGGATCGAGCGTCAACGGATCCTGCACGTCGTCGCAGACGGCCAGAACGTTCCTCGTTGACGCGGCCGCCGGCGAGGCGGCCGCCGGAGACAGGAGAAGCGGAAGCAGCGCCAACAGCGTCATCAAGGTCTATTGATCCTTTACGCCGATAATGATCCGCGACGAATTTCTCGATTTTACCGCAATTCGGCGCTCCGTGAGGCGCGAAAAGCCCGCGCGGCGCAGCCAGTTCCCGTATTCCGCGGCCGTGTAGGTCCGCCCTCCCTCGGTGTAGGCCAGCATATGCACGGAGAACAGCGCGCCGAACACGGGCTGCACCCGGTTGGGGTCGAGCATGAAGTCGTGAATGATGACGCGTCCCCCCGGTTTCAGGGCCCGGAAGCTTTCCTCGATGAGACGCCGGTTGACCTCGGGGTTTTCATCGTGCGTGATGTGCGACAGCAGGACGAGATCGAAGTCTTCCCTGCCGAAGGCGGCGTCGCGGTAGTTCCCCGCCTTCAGCCGCGTCCGCGCGGCCAGGGCCGGGAATTGGGCGAGCATCCGGCGCGTGACTTTGAGCGTGCTCGGCAGATCGAGCAGTGTGGCGCGCATCGCCGGGTTGGCGCGCAGAAACGCGAGGCTGTACGTTCCCGGTCCCGCGCCGACGTCGAGCAGCCGGCTGCCGGGCGCGGGTGCCACGATGGCGGAGATCTCCGCCGCCGGCCCGCGGGCGATGTTGTCCATGCCGCGGATGTACTCCTGGGTAAAGCCCTTGTGGCGCAGGAGCCAGTACTCGAGCGGCCGGACCGCGCCGCCCTTGCCGATGGAATGGCGCAGGTCGCCCCAGGCGTCCCAGATCATTTCCTGGTACTTGAGGTTGTCGCCCATGTATCCCGGCCGGCCTCGTACCAGATAGCGGCGGCTGATCGGAGCGTTCACGTATTGCCGTCCGCGTTTGCGCAGATAGCCGATGGCGGTCAGCGCATCGAGGAGTATTTCAACGGCCCGTGAGTCCAAGGCCAGGCGCCGCGCGAGCGCGGACGCGGTCCGAGCCGATTCCAGCGGGGTAAAGACGTCCAGGTAGGCCGCGACCATGAGGATCTTCGCCTTGCGGTAGCCCATGATCTCGTCGATCAACCGGTCGGCGGACGGCGGGGTCACGGTTTTCATGCGTTCTCTCCCACGAAGAGCTTGTCGAGCGCGCGCACCCGCGAGTGAATCGGCGGGACCTCCTCGGCGTCGATGCGCGCGTCGATCACCGCGGGGCGGCCCGAGGCGAACGCGTCGGCGACGGCGGCGGCGATATCGCCGGGGCGGTCCACGCGCCGCGACCATGCGCCCAGCGCCGCGGCCACGCCCGCGACGTCCATGCGGTGGAATTCCGTGCCGATCGTGCGGCCGGCGTACTGCAAAGTCTGGCCGTGGTGCACCGCGTTGAGACGGGAGTCATTGAGGACGATCCAGACCACCGGGACGTTCTCGGTTACGGCCGTCGAAACCTCCATCCCGGCCATCGCGAACCCGCCGTCGCCCACGACGGCGATCACGGGACGGCCGGGGGCGGCGAGCTTGCCGCCCACGGCCGCGGCGACGCCGTAGCCCATCGCCGCGAATTCCCCCCAGTTGTGGATGAAGGCATTGCGCCCCGTCGCGCTCATGTAGTGCGTGGCCCAGAGGGTGTTATTGCCGACATCGAGAAAGATCAGCGCGTCCGCGGGGAGCGCGGCGTCGAGTTCGCGCATCAGCCGCTGAGGCTTGATCGGCTCGCCGTCCGAGAGCCTCGCCGCCGAGTCGAGGTAAGCCGGGACGCCCGCCTTAAAACGCGCGAAAGCCTGGCCGGATCCGGCCTGCGGCTGCTCGCCGCGGTCGAGCCGACGACGCAGTTCGAACAGGAGCTCGCGCAGGGTCGTCTTTGCGTCGCCGGCTAGGGACACGGAGACGGGATAATTTCGTCCGATCACCGATGCGTCGATGTCCTGCTGCATCACGTGGCCGGCGCCGAGCCGGGGGTCCCAGCCCGAGGTGGAGTTCTCGTGCAGGCTGCTGCCCAGGACCAGGAGCGCGTCGACGCCTTCAGACAGCAGGTAGCGCTCGGACAGCGGCGAACTCGCCAAGCCGAATACCCGCAGGGACAACGGATGCGCTTCGGGGAATGCCCCCTTCCCTTTCGGCGTGGTCGCGACGGGAATTGACAGCAGTTCCGCCAGTTCCAGGAGTTCCGGCTGCGCGCACCCGAGATTGAGCCCGTGGCCGGCCAAAATGGCCGGACGCCGGGCCTCCAAAAGCACTTGAGCGCAGCGCCGGACCGCCTCGCGATCGAACAGGCGCGGCTCGCAGCGATACTGCGCGGGCGCGAGGGCCGTCCCCGCGGCCGGCCGGCGCATCAAATCGGTCGGTATGCTGAGGTGCACAGGGCCCCGGCGGCCGGCCATCGCGGTCCGGAGGGCTTGACGGATAAGAGTGCCGGCTGCGGCGGGATTGGCCAGCATCGAGCTCAGCTTCGTGATCGGCCGGAAAAGCGCGACCGTATCCACGCCGCTCTCCGTCGAGTCCTGGAGCGAGCCTTTGCCGAAGGAAGAGGTGGCCGTCTGAGCGGTGAGCACCAGCACGGGAAGGCCGTCGGCCTTAGCGGCGGCCACGGCGGTGATCGCGTTGGTCGCACCCGGCCCCGTCGTCAGCAGGCAAACCCCGATTCCGCCTGTGACGCGCGCGTCGCCCAACGCCATGAACGCGGCGCCCGCCTCGTGCCGCGGAGCCACCAGGCGCAGCCCCGCGTCGCCGTGGAACGCGTCGAAAAGAGGCGTGGCGGGGCCGCCGGGGATGCCGAAAATCGTTCGCACGCCTTCCTTCTTCAGCTGCTCGAGAATCAGCCTCGCGACGCTCATCCCATCGATCGCATCCGGAGGCGTCTGCGGCGGCGAGGCGATCTCTATCGGCATGGGCGTAAGCCCGAGTGTCAGCGCTCCGCTCGAGCGGACTTGCGCGGCGAGGTCTCGACGCGCAGCAGTTCGGCGGCGAGTGCCGTCAGTTCCTTCAGATCGAGCGGCTTGCGGAAAAAACCGTCGACCTTGAGGTCGAGGAGCTTCTTCTCGCTGAACGGCAGCTTCTGGCCGCTGATCGCGATGATTTTGATGTCTTTCGTCTTCGGCTGGCTCTTGAGGACGCGGCACACCTGGATGCCGTCCATCTTGGGGATGACGATGTCGAGGATGACGAGATTCGGGGGCTGCTGGCCGATGCGGATCAGCGCGTTGATGCCGTCGCCGCAGGTCTCCACCTCGTATTCGGCGCGCCGGGAGAAAGCCCGGGCGACGACCTTGGCCAGTTCGGCGTCGTCGTCCACGACGAGGACGCGCCGGCGAGCGACGAGCTCGTCGGGAATGCGGATGTTGAGCCCGCGCAGAAAGGCGACGAGGTCTTCCCGCGTCACGCGATGGTGTCCCCCGGCGGTCCGCTGCGTGCGCAGCTTGCCGCCGTTGATCCAGTGCATCACGCTCGAGGGATAGACGTCGCAGAATTTCGCGATGTCGTGCGTCGTGTAGGTTCGTTCGGGCATTGGCGAGCTTATACTTCGTTTGCTTCGTTTGCTTAGTATACACCGTTAGGCCACCTGCGGTCAACGGGTTTCTCGCCTACACTGAGGCATGGTTATCCCCAAGCGGCGGAGGACCTTGGTCGTCGAAGACGATTCGGAAATGCGCGGATATTACGTCCGTTTTTTTGAGAGGTTGGCGGACTCCGGGTACAGCGCCGTCGTCGTTGAAGACGGAGAGAAGGCGCTCGACGTCCTGCAGCGCGAGCCGGTGGACATCCTGCTGCTCGACTGGAACCTCCCGGGAATTTCCGGCGAAGCTCTCCTGCGCGCCGTGCGCGCCAATCCGATGACGAGGTCCGCCGGCGTGCTGATGGTGACCGGCCGATGCGCGCCCGAGGATGAGATCACGGCGCTCGACTCCGGCGCCGATGACCATCTGGCCAAGCCGTTTGCCGAAAACGAGCTCCTTGCACGGCTGCTCAGCTTGAGCCGGCGGCGCGATCTTGAGATCGGCCGGCACGAGGCGAATCGTTACCCGGGGCTCGAATTCGACCTCGACACGGACCTCGTCCGCATCGATGGGCGGCGAGTGCGCCTGACGTCCAAGGAGATGGGAGTATTGGCGCTCTTTCTCCGTCGTCCGAACTGGGTTTACACGAATGCCGACCTATGGGAAACGCTCTGGGGCTACGAATCCGAGAGTTGGGAGTACGTATTGGCCGTCACGATTTCGGCCTTAAGACGAAAACTGGGCCCGGATTGGGGCGGGCGTATCCAGGTCCACAAAGGCAAGGGCTACGAGTTCGTGTGCCCGAACGCCTGATATTAGGGCTTAGCGCTGACGGCCGTGGCGCCGCGATCTCGATGAACTGCCTGTTTATTTTGTCGTTGCTCCTGCTCCCCGCCACGATCCGTGCCGCTCAAATGCTCGTCGTGTTGAACGAACCCGCCTCGTTCTCCTACCGCGAGGCTCTCGAGGGCCTGCGCGCCGAATGGCCGGAGCCGATCGAGACTTCGCCCGCAAGCCGGCCGTTGCCTCCAGGACCGCACGGCGTCATCATCGCGCTCGGGCAACGCTCGGCGTTGCAAGCGAAGGCGGCGGCGGCGCCGCTGGTCGTCGCTCTCGCGCCGTCCTTCCGCGCGGACGGCGCGCGCTCCGACGCCGTCGTCATCGCGATGACGCCGTCCCCGGAGCGCTTAGTGCGCTTCCTGGCGGCAGCGGGCGTGAAACGGCTGCTCGCCGTGCGCTCGACTCGCGCGGATGATGACTTCGCCCGCCGCGCGGCGGCGGCCGGTAAGGCGAACGGCGTGTCGATCGTGGACGGGCTCCTTGATTTCCCGGGGGACTTGCCCGGGCTCTTGCGCGGCGACGGTTCCCGCGCGAACGCGCTCTGGCTCGCGCCCGATCCGGTGACGGTCACGCCGGTGAATTTCGCCGTCGCGAAGGAGTACGCGCGCGTGCGAGGAATCCCTTTCTTCGCGCCGTCGGTCGGGCTCGCTACAGGTGATGTCCGCGGCGATTTGGCCGTGTCCTTTCGCGATTGCGGCCGGGAAGCGGCGCGCGCGGCCCGGGAGATTTTGGCCGGCCATCGCTTGGCGAAAGTCGTCTATCCCGGAGAACTATCAGAGCGCAAGCTCCAGCCCGCGCGGTGAGACTGCTCGTCTAAAAATGGCTCCGCGAGTCGGACGCTCCTCAAAACGGGAACGGCCTATTTTATGAGTTTTCTTTCGGAATTACGACCACCCGCAAGGGGCAGAAGGAAGTCCTGCTCCATGAGGATCTGGAGGCGCGCATTCGTGCTGGCCGCAAGGAACCGCGCTCTCCCGCCGTTCAGGTATGCCTACGGCAGGCCCTGGAGTACCGCCGCAGGCTCGATTGCACCCCTGGCTTGAGCCAAGCCGCGCTCGCGCGCGAGGCGGGCGTCAGCCGGGTCCGCCTGACGAATCTTCTTCACTTGTTGAAGCTCGACCCGGAGGTCCAGCGCCGCGTACTTGCGCTGCCGCGGACGACGATGCGGCGTTCCGTCCTCTCGGAGGAGCGCCTCCGGACGATAGCCCTCCAATACGCCCGCGAGCGGCAAATCGGAGAGTTCAACAAGCTGCTTCTGTCGGCGAGCCGTGCGCGTGCGGCGAAAACTCCTCCGGGATCCCCCGGCGGGACAGCCCGCCTTGGCGCAGCCAAAGCCGCGTCGAGGCCTCGGCCCGGCGGATGAGGTCGGCGCTCCTTGAGAAGTCGAACGGCGTCACTTCCACCGGGCACAGCGGCGGGACCACGGCGACCTCGATGCGTCCGAGCATCCCCTCCAAGTCGTGGACCAGCCGTCGGTTGATGAGAAGATTCAGGGCGTGAAGCGCCGTCGCGACTGCGCCGCGGGGAGGTGCTGCGAGCGCGCAGGAGAACCCCGTCGAGAGCGCGATCACCTTGGCCGCGCCGAGGGAGACGGCGGTCGAGACCGGCGCGTTGTTGGACAGGCCGCCGTCGCCGAGGTAGCGCCCCTCATGGAACACCGGCGGGAAAACGGCCGGGATCGCCGCGCTGGCCAGCAGGAGGTCCATCGTCGGCCCCTCGCGGTAGACGCGTTCGGAGCCGTCCATGAGGTCGGTCGCCACGACCGCGCACGGCACCGCGCACTCCTCGAGCCTGCGGCACGGGAGAAGCGGTTCCAGGATCGAGCGCAGACGAGCGGGGTCCGAAACATGGGACGAGCGTCCGCTGAGACCAAGGCAGCTCTGGATGAATGGGAATGGGAACACGTCGCTTCGAGACAGTCCGAGCCAGATGCGCTCGATGCGCTCGACGCCCGCCGGCGTCGGGTCGCCCGCATAGAAGGCGCCGTTGATCGCGCCGACGGAAGCCCCGACGACCAAATCCGGGACGATCCCGGCTCGCGCCAGGGCCTTCAGCATCCCCACCTGAACCGCGCCCAAGCTCCCCCCTCCTGCGAGGACGAAGGCCGTTTTCCCGGAGATGGGCGAGTTCATGAGGTATCCCTCAGCGGCTCCAGTTGAGCCAGGCGCCGAGCGCGGACTTGGCCAGCGGCGTCAAGCGCGTGCGGTTGTAGGCGTCGCCGAGCTTGCGCACGGCTTCGGCCTGGGTCGGGTAAGGATGGATGGTCGCCCCGATGCCGGAAAGCCCCACGCCGTTGTTCATCGCGACGGAGATCTCGCTGATCATATCTCCCGCGTGCGCGGCCACGATGGTGGCTCCGAGGATTTTATCGCCGCCGTCCTCCACCATGACCTTCACGAAACCCTCGCTCTCGCCATCGAGAATCGCGCGATCGACCTCGTCGAGTTTCTGGATGAAGGTCCTGACCTTAAGTCCCTTCGCCAATGCCTCCTTCTCATACATCCCGACATGGGCGATCTCCGGGTCGGTATAGGTGCACCAAGGGATGGTCAACGCGCTGAAGCGCTTGCGGCCCATGAACAGCGCGTTCTGGATGACGATGCGCGCCGAGAAGTCCGCGGTATGGGTGAACTTGGGCGCCAAGCAGATGTCGCCGGCGGCGTAGATCCTCGGGTTGGCGGTGCGCAGATGATCGTCGACCTTGACGCCGGACTTGTCATACTCCACGCCGACCTTGTCGAGATCGAGGTCCTCGATGTTGGGCGCGCGGCCGACGCCGACCAGGATCGCGTCGAATTCCTTCACGCCGGAAGGCCCGTGCTTGCTCTTGAATCGAACCGTGCTCACGGCGCCCGAACGCTCCACGCGCTCGATGTCGACGCAGCACAAGAAGTCGACCTTGTCCCGGTCGAGGGACTTGCGCACGATCTCCGCCGCGTCCTGGTCCTCGCGCGTTAAAATGCCGTGCATGGCCTCGAACAAGGTCACCTGCGAGCCGAAGCGCGCGAAGGCCTGCGCCATCTCCACGCCGATCGGACCGGCGCCGATGACGAGCAGGCGCTTGGGGAGTTCGGTCAGGTTGAATACCGTCTCGTTGGTGAGCGCCCCGGCCTCCTTGAGGCCCGGAATGGGCAAGGTGACGGCGCGAGCCCCCGTGGCGATCACGGCTTTGGCGAAGCGCAAGGTCTTCCCTCCGACCTCGACACTGTCGGAGCCCGTAAAGCGGCCTTGGCCGACGAACACGTCCACCCCCAGCTTTTTGAAACGCGCCGCCGAGTCGTTCGTGCTGATCTCCGCGCGCAAGCGGCGCAGGCGCTCCATCACCGCCGGAAAATCCACGCTCACGCCGTCCGGCACTTTGACTCCGAATTCGCCCGCGGCGCGAACCTGGGCGACGGCACGCGAGGCGCGGATCAACGCCTTGGACGGCACGCAGCCCACATTGAGGCAGTCGCCGCCCATCAGGTGCCTCTCGATCAAGGCGACCTTGGCGCCCAGCCCGGCCGCGCCGATGGCGGTGACGAGGCCCGCCGTCCCCCCGCCGATGACGACGAGATTGTAGCGGCCCGAGGGCTCGGGGTTCACCCAGTCCGGCGGATGGACGTTGGACAGCAGCTTGCGGTTGTGCTCGTCCATGGGTGAGATCAGTTCGTTCGACATTCAGTTCTCCTTTTGATCCATCGGGACCGTGGCGGACAACGCGCGCTTGGCGGTCCGGCCGACCAACCAAGCCGCGACGGCGGTGGCGGCCAGCCCCGCGCCGTACAGCGCCCATTCGGCGGGAGAGCGCGCGCGAGAGCCGCCTCGCGCGGCCTCGCCGGCCGCGGCGCCGAGATAGACGTATAAGAAGGTCCCGGGCATCATCCCGATCCAGGACGCGAGCGCGTACTCGCCCGCGCCGACCGTAGTCAGGCCGTAGCCGTAATTGAGCAGGTTGAACGGCAGCACCGGCGACAGCCGCGTCAGGAACACGACCTTCCAGCCTTCCTGGCCGACGGCCCCGGCGACCGCGGCGAACGCGGGGACTTTTTCCAAGCGCCGCGACACCCAATCGCGCATAAGATAGCGGCCGACGAGGAACGAGGCCCAGGCGCCCACGGTCGAACCGATGGAGACGAGAACGAACCCCTTCCAGAGTCCGAAAGCGGCCCCGGCTCCCAAGGTCAGCACCGAGCCCGGTAGAAAGGCCACGCAGGCAAGGACATAGAGCCCCACGAAGGCCGCCTGGCCGGCGAGGCCGGCAGCGGCCGTCCAGGCCAGCGCCGACGCCAGGAACTCTCTCATCTTTTATCCTCGTTAAGCGACCAATCGTACTCCGTCCAGTCCACCGACCACCCGTCCTCGACCGGCAGCCACTTCTTGACAAAATTCAGGACGGACTTCTTCGAACCACCGAAGTCCTCCATGTACCATTTGAAGATCGGAGAGAGATAGGCCGTTTCGCCCGCGCGGCTGGCGTCGTTTTTGGCCTTCTGAGACAGGAACGCGCGGGCTTGGTCGTCGAGTTGCGCGTTTAGGCGCGCCCCATCGTATGCTTCCGAGCGCAAGGGCGGGCAGCCCTTGGCGGCGCAGACGAGCGCGAAGTGGACGCGCGGGTCCTTGTAGACGGGCCGGATCATCTCGTGCTCGACCGCGTTGAGGGTGACGATCCGGCCGCAGAGCTTGACCGCCGGCAGCTTCCACGCTTTGTTCGGGTCCCAGACCGGGCCGATCTTGCGGATGGACTCGATCGGGTAATGGTCGAGGATGAGCCTTATGGTCGCGGCGTTATACACGTTGATTAAAAAGGCCAGCCGCTCTTCACGCGGCCAGCCCTTGAAATCGGTCTCGTCGGCCTTGGCGGCGGCGGCGAGCCACGCATTCAGGCCGGCCGAGTCTTTCTTAAGACCGGCGTAATCGACGCGACCCTCGCGAACATGCGCGAAGAGAGTCGCTGTCAAGCGCGACCGCTCGCGGTCGAATTCCGCGGCCCGGCAGACTCCGCTCGCCGACAGGATCAAAATCAGGTAGAGGACCGGTCGCTTCATATGGGATGCTCCTGAATGTGAGTCCGCCTCGCGGCGACTTCGTTCCGCGGCCTCGCTCAGCTTCCTGCAGACGGAACGGAACTCATCCGGCCGGACGGCCGAGAGGTGATGCTTGAAGCGTATGGTCCCGCGCCCATCGACTATGTAGACGTTGCGCATCGGACAGGCGCCCGGCGGATGCGCCTGGCCGAGCCGGAGTGCTACGACGTCGGCGGGATCCAGGAGGATCGGAAAGCCGCACTTCGGCGCGGTCTGCCCAGGCAGAGGATCGTCGACGGCCAGGATGCTGACGGCGAGAACGCGGACGCGCCCGTTCGACTCGCGTCGGACCTCCTCGAGGAGCGGGATTTTCGCGCGGCAGTCCTCGCAGAGGTTCGTCAGCCACAGCACGGTGTGCGCCCCCGGCTTTCCGTCATACAAGGAGTGCTCCCGACCGGAGCCGTCGCGTAAAGTGAAATCGGGGAAGCAGCCTCCGATCTCGGCGCCGGGATGCAGCTTGGCGCGCAGGGGCCATGACAGCCTCCACAGCCACAACGGGACGCTCACAGCCGCTTCTCCCTGTTTGCCGCGGCGCTCACCGAGGACACGATGAAGATAAGCTCGCCCATGCCAGTGAGTGTCGCGAGACTCGGGTTCGTTACAGCGGGGGATCAGGACGGGCCCAGCCGATCGATGACGCGCCGCTTGAACGCCTCGACGTCGTCGCCTTGAGGCGCGGACCAGGCCGCCTTCAACGCCTCGCAGATGCGGTCCATCTGACGGGCGAAGCGGGAGCAAAAATCGCATTGACTGAGATGGAGACGGATCAGAAGGCGCCGGTGCCATGGCTCGGCCGCGAGACCGTCGCCGCACAAGGTCTTGGCGACCTCGCGGCAGGTGGGCATGAACGCCATCATCAGCTTCATCACCGGTTTCTTTCCCAGTTCAGCTCCAGGCACTCTCTCAGCTTCAGGCGGGCGCGATGGAGCATCACTCGTAAGTTCGTCGGGTTCACGCCCAAAACGTTACAGATCGCCTCCGGAGTCTCTCCCTCGACTTCTTTGAGGAAGAAGGCCGCCCTCTGGGCGTCCGGCAGCCCTTCCGAGCACTTCTCCACCCAGCGCCGGGTCTCGGCGTCGAGGGCCATGGCCTCGGGACCGCGCGGAGGGCGGGACCACATGCCATCCTCGTTGAAGCGCGCGCCGACGACCGCCTCGATGTCGTCCGAGCCCTCTTCCCGCCGCGCCTTGGCGCGCAGGTTCGACGCTTTATGGTAGAGGATGCCGAACAAATAGGTGCGCAGGCTGGAGCGCCCTTCGAAACGATCGAGCCCAGTGAGGAAGGCGACGAAGGTCTCCTGGACGACCTCCTCGGCGTCGGCGCGGGAAAGGCCGATGGCGAGCGCGCCCGCGAGCAGAGTCGGCAGGTGGTCGTTGACCATCGCCGTCAACGCCTCCGGTTTGCGCGCGCGCAGGTCTTCCATGCTCAATCGGGTCGTCGTAATCGCCATGCCCGATTCTATCATTCCCCCGGAACCTGCGTCGCGTCGCCGTCCGACTGCGCTATCGCGACTGCGTCGACCGTATGACAGAACCGATCTCGACCGCCTCGAATCCGGCGTCCTTGACGGCTTTGCGGATATCGTCCGGGCTGATCTGGGCGTCGCGCAGAAGCGTGATAAGCGCCGTTCCAGCCTTATAGTCGAGCCGCACGGTCTCTGCTCCAGGAAGTTTCTTAAGTCGCTTCTTGAAGCCGAAGGTGCACATCGGGCAACTCATGCCTTTGATACGGACAATCACCGCCCCGGAGAGCTTGGCTGATTCCGCTTGAGCCGCCGGGGAAAACAGGTGCAAAGCCAACGCCGCCGCGAGAATTCTGAAAAGCGGTTTCATGATGGTCTCGAAAGCGGACGCCGTTTGATTTCATTGATCGCTTCCGCGACGTTGCCCAGGCAGCACGCACCCTGCGGATTCCTCCGCGCGCAATCGCAACGCCCCTCCTTGATCCCCTGCTTGATCAAATCCGGGATGTCCGTCACGCCCTTCAGCGTCAAATCGCGCCGCAAATCTCCGCGCGTGTGCTCGAAGCAGTAGCAGACGAACACCTCGTCGCGCAGGTCCTTCTGCGTGACCGCCTGCACTGTCTCGCCCTTGCGGACGATAGTCGCGCCGTTGAAGTACACGACCTCGCAAACCGGATTTGGGCAGAAGCCCGCCTCACTATCGAATCGAGCGCGGGCGACCGGAGCCAGGTGTTGATCCAAGGTTACTTCCCCCACCTTCCGGCCCTGCTTCTTGCAGATGGGACAGGTAAGGGCGACGGCCGGAAGACGACAGCACGTTGCGTGCTCATCCGAGTTACTCATGACCGCCTCCATTGATTAATTCGGCCTTGTATCCAGCGGTCGCCACGGCCCGAATCACGGCTTCGGGGTCGGCCTTGCCGTCCGAAACGACGGTCGCCTGCCCACGGGAAAAGTCTATGTCCGCGGAGAGAACACCCGGCACTTTTTCCACCGACTGCTTGATCGCCACGGTGCAGGCCGCGCAATCCATGCCTGCGATTTTCAGCGACAGGACTTGAGCGCCAGCCGGAACGGCGGCGGTATCCCCCGAGATGAAGTGCCCCGACCAACTCGGGAAAGTCGCCAGAATCGCCGCCAGCGCCGCCACCGTCCAAACGCCGGCCTTCATCGCCCGGCTTCCCGAGTGGAACTCGCAGCTGCCGTCGGCGCATGTCACGGAACGCTTCCGATAGGCGAGGTAGAAAGCGACGGCGAGGACGACGCCGCTCAGAGCCAGGAAGAGAGGCCGATACTTGGTCAAGCCCGCCGCCAGCCCCAGGCTTCCCAACCCCAGGCCCGTCACGACGAGCGGCCCGAGGCAGCAGATGGACGCGAGCCCGGCCGAGGCCAGGGCCGCCAGTCCCGCCAATTTCCTATCCATAGCGCTACCTCCCAAGACTTTCCAGGATCGGGCATGAGTCCGTGGTGCCGCGCGCCGCGCAAGTCTTGAGCAGCCGCCGCAAAGTCCTCTCCATCGCCCTCAACCCCGCGATCTTCTCATGCACCATCTCCAGCCGCGCTCGGGCTTGCCGCTTGACCGACTCGCATTGGCTGCGATGGTTGACTCGCAGCCGCAGAAGCTTGGCGACCTCGTCGAGCGTAAAGCCCAACGCCTGGGCATTCTTAATAAAGCGGATGACCCGCACGGTCTCCGGCGCGTATAAACGGTAGCCGGAGCCGGAGCGCCGGACAGGCAGCAGCAATCTCCGCCGCTCGTAATAGAGAACGGTCTGCAGGTTGACCCCGGCCTGCCGGGCCACCTTCCCCACCGTCAGATATTTCTTCGTCGCGCTGCCCATGCCCTCAGTATAGACCCTATACCCAGGTATGGAGTCAAGTGGCGCGCGGTGGCGGACGGGATGGAGTTAGCGCGTCTCGAATAGGTACGAAACCGCTAATCCAGCTCGATCGACTCGATGAGCACTTCGTATGCGGAGCCGGTGTCGTCGCCGTCGACGCTGATCCACAAGGCCGAAACGAGCAGAGACGGGTCGACGGCGGAGTCGAGATCCAGCCTTACGCCCTTGGCGTCGGACAACCAGGCGATGCGCTCCTCGATGAGATCGGAAGAGGGATGACGGCGTTTGTCTCCTATGTTCGACGGAGAGCGCCCCATCATCAGGAACACGATGCGGTCGATCCCGCCGCCTCTCGGCGCCAATGAAAACAACCGCTTCACCCACGCCGGCGCCGCGGCCTTGGACAAACCCGACAGTCGCTTGTTCCCGCTGACGACCAGACCCAGCCGGAACTGCGAGTCTTCGTCCCACCTCCCTTTCTCGACGGCGCTTTTCAGCGACCCGGAGATCTTCAGTCGCACCCGCACCCGCGAAAGTCGTCTCGGCGCCGGCAACGGATAAATCAGAGGACTGGCTGACGCCCGCACGCCGATCTCGATTCCGGCCGGCGAGAACACGACCTCGTTCGGGGGAATCCGGCGATAGGTCAGCTTTTCCCAACCCGCGGCGGCATGGACGGGCACGGCGAACGGCGCAGGCGCTTGCGAAACATTCTCGGCCGAGACGGCCTGCGGGTGCGTTTGCGCCGCAGCAGACGGCACGTTCCATATCGCCGCAACGACAATCGCGAGGCTCATCATCTGTTGTTACACCTCGATTAGGGCATCATCATCATCTTCGCCGCCATCCGGGCGTGCGCCCATGTCTCCGCCGCGATCGCTCCGGCGACCAGGATGGCCGTCGCCACGATCCACGCCGCCCGCGCTCGCTCCAGCGGTGTGGCGGCTAAGCCCCGCCGCTGCGACCGGGCGCGCAAGAGCGCGAACAAGTTCGCTCCGACGCCAGCGACTGCGAGTACGGCGAGCGCGTGGCGGACGAATCCGCCGTCGAGCAGCCATACCGCGCTCGACGCGGCGAACACGGAGCTCAACCCGAGAGGAACGACCATAGGCCCCAAGAGTGTGGCGGCGGCGCATGGGGCGCCCAAGAGAGCGAAGAGAAGCCCAGCCGTCGATGCCCCGCCCGACGTTCCGCCGCTGCCGGCCGAGGTGCCGGGCGCAGACGCGGGCCGCCCGTCGCCGCCGAGTCTGTAGGCATGAACCGGCGCAGGAAAGCCGCTGATCGCGAGCTTCTCGCGACGGCCTCCCGGCAAGCGCCGACCGGAAAGCCGGATGACGGCCTCATCCACGACGATCTCCCCCGCTGCGGCGTGGCTTTCCAGACGCGACGCGAGGTTGACCGGCGCGCCGATGGCGGTCACCGCGCCTCCAGCCAGCCGGCCTATCCTCGCCCAGCCGGTCGCGATGCCCGCTTGGGCGGTCAGGGGTCGCCGGAAGCGTCTGGAGAGCACATCCATGTCGTCTATGATCGTCGTCGCCGCATCCAAGGCAAGTTCCGCATGACGTTTATTGGCGATCGGAGCGTTGAAAAGCGCCATCACGGCGTCGCCGATGTATTTGTCGATGGCGCCCTCGCGGGAAACGATCACTGTGGAAGCGGATTTGAGAAAGGCCTCGGCGACTTCGTGAGCTTTTTCCGGGCCGAGCTCGTTGGTGAGGGCGGTGAAGTCGGAGAGATCGGCGAAGAGCACGGTTAGCTCGACGAGAGCGCCCTCCTCGATGTGCTGGTTGCAGCGCGAGCATATCCCGGGATTGAGCGCGCTGCGCCTGATTCCGGCGGCATAGAAGAGAAGCCCCCATGGCCCGGCCAGGGGAGTCGCGCACACGACGCAGTATGCGGGGACTTCCGCCGATGCGTCGTTCGAGTCGGTCATTCTTTTCCTCTCCTAAAAAAACTGCTGCAGCCCGAGACTGACGCCGTACTGCCCGACAGGCCGCTGCGTCCGTGCGACGTCCAGGCGCAAGATGGCGCGATAGACGCGCGGGAATATCACTCGCCCGCCGATGCCGTAGCTGATGATCGGCCGCCCGAAGCCGTCGACGCCGAAATTGCGGGCGTCCCAGGTTTTGGCGAGGTCCGTGAATAGAGCGCCCTGGAGCACCCACAGCGGCTTCTCGACGAGAGTCGGTCGCGCCTCGAGGTTCACTAACCACATGTGCTCGCCTCGGAATTGACGGTCCAAGAAGCCTCGGGCCGTATCAAGCCCGCCGAGATAGAACTTATGTTGGAACTCGCGTCCGGTCTTGCTTCCGAGTTTGGCCTGATAGACCAGGTTCCAACGCTCTCCCGGGCGCCAGCCTCCTGTGACCCCCGCTTGCCCCTTGGCGAAGGCGAAACCGGAGCCTAAGCTGCGGTGCGCCAATTCCACCTGCGCGAAGCCCTCGTGCCCCGAGATAAAATAGCGGTCGTGATCAAGCCGGCCTACCGTTACACTCGGCGTCAGCGAGACCGTGCGTCCGGAGTGCAGGGTGGTCGTGCGCAGGAAGCCGTCGTTGCGGGCCCTCTTTTCCGCCGAGCCGTCGTCGCGCTTGAAGTCGTTCTGATACACGCTCAACTCGACTCCGACGCGCAAGGACTCGGCCAGTTCCCGCTGGAGCCGTCCGTTCCAGCGCGTCTCCTTATTCTCGAAGAAGGCCTCCTCCTCCCCGCGGTCGGTTAGAAGCGGGAGATCGATGGCGTGAGCGAGGACTTCCGTACCGAAGCGGTTGCGTCTGGAAAAGAGGTATGGATGGCGGAACCAGAGAGCATAGCCCGGCTTGCCGTTGAACCGCTCGTATTGGCCTCCGACCTCGAGGAGGCGGTCCAGGAAGTTGATCTCATAAAGCCCCGCGGTAATCAAAGACGAGCCGCCGCCTCTTTTGAATTTGAAGATCGGCAGCGTGGAAAACTTGTTGCGAAGATGAAGGTGCAGTTCCATCCTGCCGTCGACTTCACGGGCGTCGCCCATCACGTCGTAAAAGTAATCGAGGTTGCGCAGGCGCCGCAAGTCCCTTTCCCAAGCCGCAGGATCGAACTCCGCGCCGATCCGGGTGTCCAGCAAGGCACGGACCGTCTCAGGGCGCGTTTTGGCCCCTTCGATCTCGATGCTGCCTACGGGGGCCGCGAAAGCGCCCGGTACGGCTACAGCGCTGAGAAGAGCAACAACCGCCGCCGCTTGTCCCAGATGACGGATCAATCGCATTCGCGCACGATAGACCATGACCGCGACTCGTCCGGCGGGAACGCCCAAGATTTTGGCGGCTTCTTGCTGGCTCACCCCCTCGATGCGGCGCAGGGAGAATGCCCGCGCCATCTGAGGCGATAGAGTTCCCAACCCTTCTCGCACGATGGAGTCGAACTCCGAGGCTTCGGCTTTGCGTTCGGGCGAATCCTTTCGCGCGTCGGAGATATCGATCGGCTCCAAGCATCTGTCCCGACTACGGCGCCTGAAGTGCTCCAGGACTTTGTAGCGCAGGATTCCGGTCATCCAGGTGAGTTCGCTCGACTCCCCCCGAAATCGTCCGCGCGCCGCGAACGCGGTCAGTAAGGTCTGATGGACGAGTTCGTCCGCTTCGTTCGCGTCGCGCACCCGCGAATAAGCGTAAAGATACAGCCTGCGGCCGTGCGCGGCATACCAGCCTCCCGGGTCGGACAGTTCGGACCGAGGAGGCTCGGGGCTTCGGGGGCGTGCCATTGCTATTTGACGAGCAGGGCGGCGTATTTCCCGTAGCCCGCCGCGACAAGCTCTCCCGCCGGGATGAACCTGAGCGCCGCCGAATTCATGCAGTAACGCTTATGGGTTGGCTCAGGGCCGTCGTCGAAGACATGCCCGAGGTGGGAGTCCGCGCTTTTTGAGCGGACCTCGGTCCGGACGCTCCAAAGCGAACGGTCCGTCTTGAGGACGATGTTGCCTTCCACCAGCGGCGCGGAGAAACTCGGCCACCCCGTTCCGGAGTCGTACTTATCCTTGGAACTGAACAGCGCCTCCCCGGAGACGATGTCGACGTAGATGCCCTCCTCGTGGTTGTCCCAGTAGGCGTTCTTGAAGGGGGGCTCGGTCCCGTTCTCCTTGACGACGTGATACTGCAGCGGCGTCAGTCGGGCGGTCGCCGCCGCGGCCTTCCTGCCTTTCCAGGTCTTGCCGAGATAGGCGTCCCGGCCAGAGAGATAACGGTAGTATTTATATTTTACCGCGGACTTCTTGTAGTAGTCCTGGTGGTACTCCTCCGCGGGATAGAAGGCGGTCGCGGCGACGATCTCCGTGACGATCGGTGCGCCGAAGACTTCCGACTTATCCAGACTCTCCTTGCTCGCGAGCGCCAGTTTCTTCTGCTCGGAGTCGTGGAAGAAGATCGCGGTGCGGTACTGATGACCTTCGTCCACGAACTCACGGTCGATCGTGGTCGGATCGATGTTGTGCCAGAAGACGTCGAGCAGCTTCTCGTAGGAGACTTTATCCGGATCATACGTCACCTGCACGGATTCGGCGTGCCCGGTTTGGCCCGCCGACACCTGCTTATACGTCGGGTTCTTCTCCGTCCCCCCGGTATAGCCGGAGATGACGGTCTTCACTCCCGCTAGTTTTTCAAAGGGCGGCTCCATGCACCAGAAGCAACCGCCGGCGAAGGTAGCGACGGCGCTTCGCGCGGGTTTGTCCGCGGCGCGCAGCGGAACGCCGGCGACGCCTAGGCAAAGAGCGGCGATGATGGATTTCATGGAAATGACCCCCTACTCCGCGCCTAGATACCCGCCCGCAGCTTGAAGAGGCGTCGGGTCGTCCCCGCGGGACACCCACGCGGCCACGCCCAAGCGGCCCGCTCTTACCGCGGGATTCGGCCGCAAGCTGAACGCGGCCCGGCCGTCGTCGAGCGGCCGTGCGGCGTGATCGAGCACGACGAACTCGTGCCGCAAAACCGAGCCGCTGTTCTCTCCACGGGTGACGGTGGACGCGACGCCGAAGCCGAGCAAGGCGGCGTGGGCCACCAAGCCGCCTGCGTCGGCGCCGCTCGGCTTGAAGACGACGCGCTGGCTCGCGATCCCGTCAGAACGGATTTCAAGGGTCCCGGCGTCCGACTTCGGCTTACGGATCGCGGCGCCGATCCCTCCGAATGAGCGGCCGTTGAGCAGGAGCTGCGGCGTCACCAGACGCCCGTAAGATTGCTGCCTCGCGCTGTTCTCCGGAGTCGCGAGGATATCGCGCCAACCGAGGTAGTCCCAATAGTCGACCTGGAACGCGACCGGCACGAAATCCCGCCACAGGCCGGGCTCGCGCCGCAGGGAACCCACCCATGCATCGGCCGGCGGACAGGAGCTGCAGCCCTCCGAACTGTACAACTCCAGCAACGAGGTGCCTCCGGGTGCGCTGCGAAAAACGGATTCTGCGGCGGAGACGGGCAGATTCAGAGCGACGACGACGGTCAGGACACGCCCAAGATGTTTGATCATGATTCCTCCATGTCTGTAGTACGCGGCTCGGCCGGGCATGGATTCATCTAGACGGAGCGTGCCGCGGTCGGGTGCGCGAATACCAGGCATCCAAACGGGGGCGGCGCGCGTATATCATCTGTCGACAGACCCTGAGGATAGAATGAACATCGGCTTCGGCAGGGCACTCTGCGCGGGAGCGCTCTCATTCCTCTCGCCTTGCGTCCTGCCGCTGATTCCCGGGTATATCTCGATGATGACGGGCCTGTCACTCCAGGAAATAGAGACGAACGGCCGAAGCGGAAGGCGTCGCGCGGGGATCGCTTCGACTTGCTTCGTACTCGGCTTCGCGCTAGCTTTCACGGCCCTCGGCGCTTTAGCGTCGGAAGTCACAGCGCCGCTCACCCCCCATCTCCCGGCGCTTAAGAGGCTCTCAAGCCTCATCGTAATCGCCTTCGGCCTCCACTTGACCGATTTATTTCCCATCCAACTTTTGTACAAGCCGATGAGCGTTCCGCTCACGCGCTTCAGCGCAGGAGCAGCGGGAGCCTTCGCGATGGGACTTGCCTTCGCCTTCGGCTGGGTGCCCTGCGTCGGACCGGTATTAGGCGGAATCCTCGCTTTATCCGCCGGGGAGAGCGTCGCGCGCGGCAGCGCGTTGCTGTTCACGTACTCGCTCGGCCTCGGACTTCCCTTCATCGCCGCGGGACTGGCGACGAGTTCGCTTCTATCCATCTTCGCCCGTTATCCGCGCTTCATCCGTGCGGGCGAGGTAGTCTCGGGTGCGCTGCTGACGCTCATGGGCGTTATGCTTTGGTGCCGGGCGATCAAACCATGACCCCGCGTTCTTCTGTAGATCCCCAATAACGACGTCGGCATGGCATCCCCTGTAGAACCTGCTATGGACGGCTCTTTGGCCGCGGAATGCCCGTTCAGAAGAAGGTATCTTCGGAGCTTCTTTCTTCAAATATCCGCTCAAAGCTTGCCGGAGAAAAAATCACGATAAGCGCCAAGTGCCTGGGAGCTGTAAGCGCTCTTCGTGAGGCGTCCCGTCAAAACGGGACTGCTGGCCCCGACGTTGATTCCAACGAGCTTCGCGCCATGTTTGAAGTGGCGCGAGAGGTATTCATTCCAATCGACGGAAGCCGAACCAAAGGCGGTGTTCGCCTCAACGCCTCCCCAGGCAGGGTTCCCATGGGCCTCGAGCAATGCGTATAGTGGTTTGAAATCATTCTTTATGCGGTCGACTGGATAGGTGGTCCAGCCCGGCCGCGCATAGGGATTGAAGGCAGTCGAGGCCGGGGCGTTGTTGTAATCGACGACCGGGTCGCCGAAGTCGATGCCTTGGGCCGGGACATGAGTGTAGAGGCGTGCCGCAGGTACGCCGGCCTCGACGAACTGTCGCGCCCAATAGGCGATGAAATCCCGGTTCACCTTGGCCAATTCCCGCTTGAAGTCCTTGGGGTGATTCTTCGGGCCGAAACCCAGGTTCTTGAGCGCATGGTAACCCAGTCGTACCCTCGGCAGTCCTTCGCGGTCCATGAAGGCGGCTTGGTTAGGGTTTATCCTTTGTATCTGCGTGTAATCGTCGATGGCCGGTTCCGATCCGACTGTGATTCCGGCGAACAGATGCTCCTTTTTCGCGTCGCGCAAAGCGCCCAATTCAGCACCGAGGGCCGGACCGATCACCTGTTTGACGATACGGGATATTTCTTCCAGAATCGCCGGGCTGTTGTAGCACATGTGCGGGGGCAGTCTCTGGGGCTCGCCCCAGTCCAACACCCGTGCGGCGTTGAGCGTACCGTTCCAATCCGACCACTCGACGTTCTCCGGGTTCTTCCAAAGATCCGAACGGTTCTGCCAGAAGTTGTGGGAGTCGAAGTTCAAGTGGACGGCGACGTCACGCTCCCCGGCGATGCGAAATGCGGCCTTGAGGACGCCCGGAATCTGTTTCTCAAGCATGAAAGTGGGTATCGTGATCCCGAAGCCGAGTTTGCGGGCCTTACCGTCGCCGGTCGTCCCGATGCGGGCTATGAGACCCGCGACCTGTTTGTCGAGCTCGGAGGAGTCGAACGTCGAGGTGTCCGGCTCGGCGCCGCCGATGCGGCCGCGCTGGAGAGACAGAATCTTATCCATGGTTCGCTCGACCTCGGCCACATCTCCGGCTTTCATGGACTGTTCCATGTGCCGAACCAGCGGCTGTATCTCTCCAGGGTTACCGCCCGCCTTGACGAAAGGCTTCATCGAGGAGTCGATCAGCCGCCCCTTGATGTCCAGTGAGGTCCGCAGAATCCCTTGCCCAGAGAGCCAAAAAACCAAGTACTGCGGATCAGAGGAAGGCTCTGCCTTAGCAACTCGCGGTTGTAGAATCAGCGCCAGGGTCAAAGCCATTGCGGTGAAGCGCATCGGCGAAGCGTCGATCATGGTTTTATTGCGTCTCGCAGAATAACGCGGATCTATTACCTGTGGATTCAATGTCACTCGCTGAAGATGCCGTATCTGCCGGAGGCGAGAAGCTCCTTGATCTCCTCGATGACGCGCCCTGGCACCGCGTAATCGGGGTGGTTGCGATATATCTGGGCCGCGCGGTGAAGTTCATCCATCTCATCGACGCTCCTTCCGGATTCCTTGGCAAAAATGGATCGCCCATAGCGGAAGCGATTCGGGCTTGGCTACATATTCGTAAACCGTCTTTGCGTCCGCCTCGATGACGATGCTCTTGGTTGCGCTGTTCATTATATCCCCCGAGCCGTGGAACCGCTTGACGGCTGCATAAGTTTAGACTCGGAGTGAGGCGCGAGTGTGACCGATCCGAAGCGGTGCGGCGTCAATGCTGGAGGCCGACAAGGTCGCGCAACCGCGCGATGGCGTCATCGGAATGCCCTTCCATGGCGCCCTCTGATCCGGGCTTATAGAGAGGCTCCGTCAAGGAGCCGTGAGCCTGAGAAGCGATTTCGGGCTCGGGGAAATCCCCGCCGAGGCCGAGATGTCCGTGGCAGATGCAGACATAAGCCCGCGCATCGCGCACTTTGACGATGAAATCCGTGCCCAAAGCGGAAACTCGGCTGTGCTCGGTCACGACGGCGTAGGCGGTCCCCGTTTTCACGGCGCTGAGCAGCCAACCGGAGAAAAGACGCACGGAGAGGGCCGCGCCGTCGCGCGAAAGCGCCGCCCGGCCCCCACGGCTCAGGCTGAATCCCGCGCGATCGTCGACGCGGACGACCGCCTCGCCGTCGGAGGAGACTTCGATCACGCTTCCCCAACTGACGCGGGCGCCGGCGGCGGCGGCTCGGCCGTCGACCGTCACCGCCCCCTGGGAGGCGATCAAGATCGGGCCGCTTCTCGGGGTGCGAGTCCACATGACGAAGAGAAGAACGGATGCCAGCGCCGCGGCCGCCGCGGGACGCAGCCAGCGCTTGCCCTGGTACCACGTGGGAACTGGTCGTAGTCCCGCCATCAGCCGATCCTTCAACTCCGCAGGTGGATTGCGTTCGACCGCCGCGTAAGCCAGGAGCGCGGCCGCCTCGTCAAGCTCGCGCGAAGGCGGCAGGTCCAAAGATTTCGCGTTTAAGGGGTCTTTATCGTCCGTCATGTGTAGGCCTTCAACAACTCGGCGAGCTTCATCATGCCCAGGCGCACGCGGGTCTTGACCGTGCCCAAAGGATCTCCCGTCTTCGCGGCGATCTCAGCATGGGTCAGCCCTTCGAAAAACGCCGCCTCGAGCGCACGGCGCTGGGCCTCCGGCAGAGAGTTAAGCGCCTGCCGAACCGCCGCCCGCTCCTCGGCGCGCGTCATCTCCTCGACCGCCATGACGGAATCGTCTGGCGTCTGGTCCAAGTTCTCGGGAGCCGGCGGCTCGCGCCGAAGAGCCGTGGAGCGCCGGCGCAGGCGGTCCAGGCAACGGCTGCGGGTCATCATGACCCGCCACGCGCGCGCGGAGCCCCGCGCCGCGTCGTAGCGGTCGGCCTCGTGCCACACCTTCAACATGATCTCCTGGAGAACCTCCTCCGCCTCGTCCTTCCTCGCCAAGATCCGGCAGGCGAGGCCGAACAAGAGCGGCGACTGCAGGTCGTAGAGGCGGGAGAACGCATCCTCGTCGCGCTCGCGCGCGATGCGTGAAAGGCAGTCGGCCTCCTCGCTCATCAGGGCCTGCTGCTTAGATGTACGCCCGTCGTTGGTTTCCGGATTCATTGAGTCGTCGCTACAAGGCTACGATAGCAAATACGCCGGATTTACCCATGAATCCAAAACGGCGCCGGCCGCGTAATTTCATGAGAGATGCCTCGACGACTTCCTAAGATGCACGCGCCCCCCGCCCCGGTATTCCTCCTCGGCACGGGGTTCGCGTCCGCGCTGGGCGCGATCGTCATGGCCCTGCTGGCACCAATCGAGAATCACCTCGCGGTGTTCCTCGTCCTCTTGGCGCTTTGGACCGTCGTTACATGGCAGTTATGGCTGCGGCTGAAGCTCAGAGGCGCGTTCGATGCCGAGCATCCCTCAACCGCGGCGGTCGTACTCGCTGTCGCCGTATTTCTGCGCGTCCCACTGGTCTTGGTCGCGCCGACCCCTTCGAGCGACGCGTACCGTTATTCGTGGGAAGGGCGGGTCGCCAACGCCGGTTTCGACCCCTACCTCCTTCCTCCATCATCGCCCCAACTCTCACATCTGCGTACCGCTCAAGACGGGCGGATCAACAACCAGGGCCTGACCGCGATCTATCCGCCTCTCGCCTTGGCGGCTTTTCGCGTTGCGGCCGTCTTTTCATCCGATGCGCGCGCGCAGAAGGCCTTCTTCTCGCTCTGTGATCTTCTCGCATGCGCCCTGTTGATGCGCCTGTTGCGCCGCCGGAACCTTTCTGCGGTCTGGGCCGTCGTCTACGCCTGGCATCCCCTCGTGCTCGTCGAGTTCTCGGCGGCTGGGCATCTCGACTCCCTGATGATCCTTGGGCTCCTCGCCGGCCTCGACTTTTGGGAATCCGGGCCTCGCGGACTCGGCGCTACGGTATGGGCGGCGGCGGCGTTGGTGAAGGTGGCCCCGATCATCCTGCTGCCTTGGCTGTTCCTTCGGCGTCCGCGCTATGCGGCGCTCTTTCTCGCGGTCATATGCGTCGGGTTGATTCCGGCCGTTCCCGGCCTCGCCGCAGCGCTGCACGCCGCTCCGGAGAGCGGTATCGCCGCCTTCGCCTCCGAATGGCAGGCCAACTCCAGCTTGTACGCCGTCTTGTGGCTTTTCGTCAAATCCGAGTCCGCGCGTCGTTTCATCCTCGTGGCCGCGGTAGGAGCGTTCAGCCTGCCGTGGGCCCGGCGCTGCGGAGAGGCCGCCGCTCGCTACCTGTGCGGGATGATCCTCGCCATCCTCCTCTCCAGCCCCGTGGTCCAACCCTGGTATGTGCTCTGGGCCTTGCCTTTCGCCCTCCTGGCTCCCTCGCCGACCGCCTTGGCCTGGTCCTGGATCGTCGGCTTCATGTATTTCGCGATCGATCCTGCCCTGAGAGAGTCGTCGGCACGCCTGCCCTGGTGGCATTGGCTGTGGATCGGCGAGTACGCCGTGGTCTACGGACTGCTCGGCCGAGGCCTCTACAACGCGTGTAACGAATGGCGGCCCGGGCAGACTCACTTAGCGACCATGGAGATCGAATGAACATCGTGACCATCGTGGGACTGACCGCCGCCGCCGGTCTCGCCTTCGCCAACGGCGCCAACGACATCTCCAAGTCGATCGCGACCTTGGTCGGAAGCGGAGAGTCGGATTACAAGAAGGCCGTCGTCGTCGCTTCTCTAGCCGTCGCGGCCGGCGCCGTGCTCGCCTCCGCCTGGGCCGTGAAGATGACCTTGCTCTTCACCAAGGGCATGCTCTCCCCACAGGTTCAGCTCAACCAGACCTTCGCGCTCGCCATCCTGGCCGGGGCCGTGGGCTGGGTCCTGCTGTCGACGCGTATCGGCATGCCGGTCTCGACCACGCACGCCATCGTGGGCGCCACGCTTCTGACCGGCCTGTACGCCTTCGGCTTCGACCAAGTCCTTTGGTCCAGCGTGTGGAAGAAAGTCGCTTTGCCGCTGCTGCTTTCGCCCGTCGCCGCGTTCGGCACGGCCTGGCTGCTGTTCCGCGGACTGAACTGGCTTTGCCGCGAACGGTACTGTCTCAACTGCCACTGGGCGCACTGGGCGAGCGCGATTTCGAGCGGCTTCGCGCGGGGCTTGAACGACACCCCGAAGATCGCGGGTCTCGGCTTCTTCTTTTACGCCGTGCTCGATCCGAGCGCCACGGTGGCGCCGCGCTGGTTCTTCCTCGTCCTCGCCGCCGCCAACGCGGCGGGCGGGATCATCCTGGGGCTCGCGGTCACCGACACCCTCGCGCACAAGGTCGCCAAGATGGATCATCTGGAGGGCTTCGCCGCGAACCTCGCCACGACCGCGATGGTCGTGGCCACCGCCCTCCACGGCTTCCCGGTATCGACGACCCACGTGTCGAGCTCCGCGATCATGGGCATGGGCCTGCGCAAGGGGACGGGCGGAGTGAACCGCGCCATTGTCGGCCAGATCGCCCTGGCCTGGCTCGTGACCTTGCCGACCGCCGGAGTGATCGGCGTGGCGGCGTATTGGACTTTGACGCGTCTGCAACTTTTGTGATGACAGTTGATACTTCCGTGGAGGTTTGACTTATGCCCGCCGACATCGAAGCCGGAGTCCGCGACTATTACGGTAAGACCCTGAAAAGCGGCGCCGACCTGAAAACCGACGCCTGCTGCTCGCCTTCCGACCTGCCGCGCGCCGTGCGCGCGGCGCTCTCGAAAGTGAGCGACGAGGTCGTCTCCCGCTACTACGGCTGCGGCCTGACCATCCCGAGCGAGCTGGCGGGACTGAGCGTCCTCGACCTGGGCTCCGGCTCCGGGCGCGACTGCTACATCCTCTCCCAATTAGTCGGCGCCGCGGGACGCGTGACCGGCGTCGACATGACCGCCGAGCAGTTGGAAGTCGCCGAGCGCAACCGCGCGCATCACGCGAACGCCTTCGGCTACGGAAACGTGGAGTTCATCAATGGCGACATCTCGCGCCTCGACGCGATCGGCCTCAAGGACGCCGCCTTCGACCTGATCGTGTCCAACTGCGTGATCAACCTCGCCCGCGACAAGGCGGCCGTCCTGCGCCAGGCCCGGCGCGTGCTGAAGGACGGCGGCGAGCTGTATTTTTCGGACGTCTACGCCGACCGGCGCGTGCCCGAGGAATTGAGGAACGATCCCGTGCTGTACGGGGAATGCCTGGGTGGCGCGTTGTATTGGAACGATTTCCTGCAACTCGCCAAGAGCGCGGGCTTCGCCGACCCGCGGCTCGTCGAATCGCGGCCGCTGGCCCTCGACAAGGGACCGATCCGGGAGCGCGCCGGCCACATCGGCTTTTACTCGGCGACCTACCGGCTGTTCAAGATCGAAGGTCTGGAGCCCGCTTGCGAGGACTACGGCCAGGCCGTGAGGTACAAAGGCACGGTCGAAGACGCGCCGCAGGCCTTCCAACTCGACGGCCATCACCGCTTCGAGGCCGGGCGGATCATGACGGTGTGCGGCAACACCGCGGCGATGCTCGAGAAGAGCCGCTTCGGCCGCCACTTCGACTTCTTTGGAGACACGGCGCGACACTTCGGCATCTTCCCGGGCTGCGGGACGAACATGCCGTTCTCGACGCAAGCGAGCAACGACGGTGCCTGCTGCTAAGTGGGCCGACGCCGAGACCACGGCCCAGGGAAAGTCCCGCGCCGTCGTGCCGCCCGGCGCGTTGAAGACTCTGTGGTTCAACACTGGCACCCGGTGCAATATCGAGTGCGCGAATTGCTACATCGAGTCCTCCCCGCGCAATGATCGTCTCGAATATCTCAAGCTGACCGAGATCCGGCCCTTCCTCGACGAGGCCCGGGAGATGGGAGCCGGCGAGATCGGATTTACCGGCGGCGAGCCGTTCATGAATCCGGACCTGCTCGCCATGGCCGGAGAGTGCCTGGGGCGCGGCTTCTCCGTCCTGATTCTGACCAACGCGATGGCGCCGATGACGAACCGCAAGGCGGAGCTGCTCGCCCTGCTCAAGCGGCACGAGCGCGGTTTGCGTCTGCGCGTCTCGCTCGACCATCACACCGCCGCCGCCCACGACGCCGAGCGCGGCGCGGGAGCCTTCGACAAGGCCGTGACCGGCCTGCGGTGGCTGCTCGACACGGGATTTAACGCCTCCGTGGCCGGGCGTACCTTCGTCGAGGAGGACGAAGCGGTCGCGCGTGAAGGCTACCGACTCGCCATCGGCCGGGAGGTCGAACTGACGGTGTTCCCCGAGATGGGTGTGGCCGGCGAACTCCCCGAGATCACCACCGAGTGCTGGGGATTGCTCGGCAAAGCGCCGGAGTCGGTGATGTGCGCCTCCTCGCGCATGGTGGTCAAACGTCGCGGAGAGGAGCACCCCGCGGTCGTCGCCTGCACGCTCATCCCCTACGACGCGCGCTTCGAACTCGGCCGGACCGTGCGTGAGTCGTGGCGTCCGGTCGCCCTGCAGCACCCTCACTGCGCCTCGTTCTGCGTGCTCGGAGGAGGGTCATGCGCCGCATGAAAGTCTCCGTCGTCATCCCGACCGTCAACGAGCGCCGGCGCCTGGCGGAGACGGTCGCGCGCCTGCGCCTGACCGCCGGAAGAGGCGACATCGAGGTCATCGTGGCCGACGGCGCCAGCACGGACGGCACCGCGGAGATCGCCCGCCGCGTCGCCGACAAGCTCGTGGATTCGCCCGTGCGCGGACGAGCCGTACAGATGCATCAGGGCGCCCTCGCGGCGACCGGAGATATACTGCTTTTCCTGCATGCCGACACGCGCCTGCCCGGAGGCTGGCTCGGCGCATTGCTCGACGCCTGGGCCTCCAAACCCAGGCCCGGCGCTACCGCCTACCGGCTTGACTTCGAGTCGGCGAAGCCGGTCTACCGTCTCATCGCGACGCTCGGGCACTGGCGCTCGCGAAAGACGGGAGTGCCGCACGGCGACCAGGCGGTCGCCTGCCGTCGTGAAGACTACGCGCGAGTCGGAGGATTCCCCCCCGTGAGCATCATGGAGGAATATTATCTGCTGCCCAAGCTCGCGCGCTTGGGCCCCGTCGTCGTCATGGAGGAAGCCGTGTTGACCTCGGTGCGACGCTATGAGCGCAACGGCCCGGTGTTCAACGCTTTGAGGAACGTCGCCATCATCGCGCTCTTCAAGGCCGGGGTCTCGCCCGAGAGGCTGAGGAGACTCTACTTATGAACGCGCTGATCGTTTTCATCAAGGCGCCGGTGCCTGGGAAGGTCAAGACGCGGCTTCAGATTCCCTTGTCCGCCTCGCAGGTCGCCCGCATTTACAAGGCCTTCGTGCGGGATACCGTCGCCTGCGCCCGTAACATCGGCGAGGCGGCCGTTTCGATTGCCTATGAGCCCCATCCCAAGCATCCTGACTTGAACTGGCTCGAGGATGCGCCCGCTTGGTTTCGCCAAGCGGAGGGTGACCTAGGCGCGCGGCTCATCGCCGCCTTTGACCAAGCTTTCCGCGCCGGGGCCGCCAAGGTCGTCGTCATCGGAAGCGATTGTCCCGATTTGGACCCCGACATTCTGCGCCAAGCCTTCGCGGGTCTCGACGGCGCAGAAGTCGTCCTCGGTCCCGCCGAGGACGGCGGATATTATCTTGTTGGCTTGCGCGCGCCCAAGCCGCACCTTTTTGCGAAGATGGAATGGTCTGACTCATGCGTTTTCAAACGAACTCTCGAACGCCTGAATCTGCGCGGCGAGTCGTTCTCGCTCCTGCCCGTGCGTGCTGATGTGGACACCTTCAGCGATTTGCGGGCTCTCGCGCGCAGGCTTTCCACAGGCTCGGCCGCAGCGCCGAACTCGCGCGAGGTCCTACACCAGTTGATCTTAGGAGACCATCTCCGTATGCCCGTCGGAGACGGCGTTAATCCATGAACAGGAGGCAGTAAATGAAGAACAGAGACGGTCTCATCGTCGCCGCCGCGCTCGCGGGGCTCGTCGCCGCCTCGGCGCCGGCGCTCGCGAAGAACGACAAAAAGAAGACGAAAGACGCGAAGGACGAGGTCAAGTGTTACGGCGTCAACAAGTGCGCCGGGCACAACAAGTGCGCCGGCGCGGGCAACGCCTGCGCGGGCAAGAACGCCTGCAAGGGCAAGGGCTGGCTGCCCATGCCCAAGGAATCGTGCGACAACATCGAGGGCGGCACCACCCGGGAGCCCGCCGCCGAGAAGTCGGACGCGAAGAAGGACCCCATGAAGGACATGGGCAGCAAGTAACCGTTCCGCCTGCGGGTTCGGGGCTCGGCGGCCCCGAGCCCGCGGGCGACGGCCGCGTGAATTGACGCCAGGAGGACATCGACATGCCGCGAACGACCTGCGCGCACGAAGGTCAGGAAGCGCCCCAAGCCACGCCGGTCTACCAGAACCTCAAGAAGGGATTCGGAATGGTGCCCAACGTCGTCAAGCTCGTCGGCCACTCCGGCCCCGTCACCCAGGCCCTGGGCGGCGTCCTTGACGCCTACTTCAACAAGCTCTCGCTGACGCCGCGCGTGCGGGAGATCGCCTACCTGACCGTCGCCCGCGCCAATGAGTGCGCTTATTGTCAGGGACATCACGTTCCGATGGGGAAGGCCGCCGGCCTCACCGACGCGCAGATCGCGCTCATTGGGCCCCAGGGGTTCGAAAACCCGGCATTCAACGAGGCGGAGCGCGCCGTGATCCGTTTCGCCTACCAGACCACTCAGGTGGTCAAAGCCGACGACCAGGCGCTGGAAGCCCTCAAGCGGAATTTCTCGCCCAAGGAAATCGCCGAACTCGCCTTCGTCGTGGCCGCCGGCAACTTCATCCAACGCATCGGCAAGAACCTCGGAGCCGAGCTGGAGACGGCTCCGACGCGTTGATCAAGGAGAATCCCATGGAAGACAATGCCCTCGCCTGTCACAGCTGCAATATGAAGCCGGAGTCCGCGCAGACGAATTGGAAGAAGTGCGACAAGTGCGGCGAGCTCTGGTGTCCGCGCTGCGCCCCGGTCGAGGACCGCTGTTCGATCTGCGTCGGCGGGACGCTGAAGTCGCTGCCATGAGCGGAGAGAAGGGCCGCGCTTGGATTCGGATCATTGAGCCTGACGAGGCCGAGGGCGCGCTTAAGGCCGTCTATGACGCGACGAGCGCCAAGCGCGGCACGCTCGCCGCAATCCACAAGATCCACAGCCTTCATCCGGAGACTTTGACGGCGCACATGGCGCTTTACATGGAGCTGTTGTTCGGCCAGTCTCCCCTGACCCGCCGCGAGCGGGAAGCGATCGCCGTCGCCGTCTCCCGGACCAACGGCTGCGCCTACTGCGTCGCGCACCATGCCGAGGCCTTGTCGCGCTACGAGAAGAGTCCGGACTCCCTGATCGCGGTTCGGGAGGGACGATGGAACGTCCTCGACTCACGCACCGCGCGCCTCTGCCAATATGCCGAAAAGCTCACCCGAAACCCCGCGTCCGTGCGCGAGGCCGACGTCGCTTCTCTGCGCGATACGGGCCTCGACGACCGAGCGATACTCGACGCCGCGCAGATCGCGGCCTACTTCAACTTCGTCAACCGGCTCGTGCTCGGGCTGGGCGTCGGGCTTGAGGAGGAAAGGGGCGGCTATCGATATTAGAGAGCGCTTGTGCCGTGACGGCAACAGGTACAGGTTTAAATCACAGTTGCCGATGTTTATGTAACAGAACATTGCGGTGTAACAGATGTTTTATATAACATCATGTTCCATGAAGACGTCGCGGTGGCTGCTGTTGACGCACCAACTTCCGGCCCACCCATCCAATGTCAGGGTGCGGGTGTGGCGAAAGCTTAAGGCGCTCGGTGCGGTGCCCATCAAGAACTCGATCTATGCGCTCCCCAATCAGGCGGAGACAAGGGAAGACTTCGAGTGGCTGAGAAAGGAGATCCTCCAGTTCAACGGTGAGGCCTCGGTATTCGTCGCCGACTCCATCACCGAGGCGGAAAATAGGGACATTATCGCCGCGTTCCGCAAGGCGCGCGATGAGGACTTCGCGGAATTGGCGAACGCGGCGGCCGCTTTGGCACAGACCGTGCGCAATAATCTGGAAGGCGGGCGACCTTCCGAAGAGACGTTTGCGCGGTTGCAGAAGCAGTGGCTGGCGCTGAAAGCCGAGTGGGAGCGCCTGCGGAAAATTGATTTCTTCGCTTCTCCGGAGCGCGGCAGGGCTGGAGCGGTCGTCCTCAAGGTCCAAAAGCTCATCGCGCAGGCGGATACGCTGAGGCGCCAGGCGGCGCCCGAACCGCCACCGCCGATCTCGGCGGCCGAACTTCAAGGCCGCGTATGGGTCACGAGGCCCTCTCCCCACATCGACCGCCTCGTCTCGGCCTGGCTGATCCGCCGCTACGTCGATCCAAGCGCCCGGTTCAAATTCGCGGCGGAGCCGTACGCGCCGCGCCGCGGCGAACTGCGCTTCGACATGTCCGATGCCGAGTTCACGCACTTTGGAGACTGGTGCACGTTCGAGACGTTGATCCGCCGCCTGAAGCTCACCGACCAGGCGCTGCGGGAGTTGGCCGAGATCATACATGACATCGATCTAAAGGATGGGAAGTTCGGCCGGCGGGAGGCGTCTGGAGTGGCGATGGCCGTGCAGGGACTCTGCCGCCTGCATAAGAAGGACGCGGACCGGCTGGAAGCAGGCATCGCCTTCTTCGACGCCGTCCATGCGGGCCTGGCGCAAGAGGAGTCGAACCGTGGCTGAGGCACTGCTTAAGGTCCAAGGCCTCTCGAAGCGGTTCGCCGGTTTTTCCGCGCTTGATGAGGTGAGCTTCGAAGTTTATCCGGGCCAGATTCTTGGACTGATCGGTCCCAACGGAGCCGGAAAAACGACGCTTCTCGAATGCGTGGCCGGCCTCATGCACCACGAGTCCGGCGCACTGAGCTGGCGAGGTGGCGATTTCCCCTCAGGACGCAGGAAGGAAGAACTGTTCTACCTGCCTGATGGGATTCTGCCGCACCGGGAGCTCTGTTCATCGGAGACTCTCCGGCTTTACGCCCAACTGTATGGAGCGGACCTAGGTCGCGTCGAAGATCTCATCAGGAGATTGGACCTGCGCTCGGCCCTGGAGAAGCGGGTCGGCGCGCTGTCCAAGGGGACGCTCAAGAGACTGCTATTGGCCATCGGTCTGCTGACGCCCCAGCCGCTGCTCCTGCTCGACGAGCCTTTCGACGGCCTGGATCTTCGGCAGACTCGAAGCGTGATGGCCCTGCTTAAGGAGGTCCGTACTCTTGGGCGGATTTTGCTCCTGTCCATCCACCAGCTTGCGGACGCGGAGAGAGTCTGCGACCGGTTCCTGCTCCTAAAGGACGGGAGGCTGCTGGGAAGCGGCACGCTCGAAGAACTAAAGACCCGGGCGCCGGGCCCTGCCGGGAGCCTCGAGGAGGTCTTCCTTGCGCTCACCTGACGGCATGGCCCTTGGACGCGCCGGCGCCTTACTCCAAAAGGAGGTCCGAGAACTTCTCCGTTCGCGGTCCCTATGGGTGATGCTGGCCCTTCTCTCCATAGTCACCGGCTACAGCTTCAGCCAAGCCGTCCGGCTCTTCGCCGAGGCGAGCCGCTCCGCCCTTCCGTTCCCGGAGATGGCGCGAGCCATGACGCCCTTGGACGGCGTTCTTGTGCCGACTTTCGGCGCCTATTACCTGGTCGCGACGTTGCTATTCCCCTTCATCGCCATACGGCTGATCGGAGGCGAGAAGCAGAGCGGCTCGATCAAGCTGTTGCTTCAGCTTCCGATGAAACCTTCCGTACTCGCGGCATCGAAGGCCTTGGCGGTCGGCTTGGCCTGGGTGGTGGCGCTTCTGCCCGCCTTATCGGCGCTCGTCATCTGGCGGGCGTTGGGCGGGCATATCCATTGGCCCGAAACGCTCAACCTCATCGTCGGGCACAGTCTCTACGCTCTGGCCATCGCTGGGATCGCGTTCTTCGCGGCCGCCGTGGCGGATTCCGTTTCCACGGCCGCCATCATCGCCCTGGCCTGCACGACAAGTTCGTGGGTGCTTGATTTCGCCGCGGCAGGAGACGGTTTGCTGAGTCGGGTCTCGTTTCTCTCGCTTACCGCGGCTTTGAGGCCGTTCGAACGCGGACTTTTCTCTCTCGAATCGGCCCTCGCGCTGGCGGCCCTCGGACTCGGGCTCATCTTCCTGACCGGCGCGTGGCTCGGCGCGGCGCCGAGGCGAAGGGCGGCTTTGGGGCTCTTCGCGGCATTGGCGATCGCCGGCGTCTGGACGCTGGGGGCGATGCTGAACGTATCGAGGGACGTCACCGAGGACCGGCGCAACTCGTTTCCCCCGGCGGTGGAGCTGGCCCTGCGGCGTCTGGATAAGCCGCTTCGGATCACGGTTCACCTTTCTCCGGAGGATTCCCGCCTCGCCGACTTGGAGCGCAACATCTTAGACAAGCTGCGCCGCTTGGTCCCCAAGCTGGCGGTCGTGTATGCCGACGCGCGGAGACTTTCCGGGCAGGCTGAGGGCCAAGACGACTACGGCGTCATCGCCTACGACTACGATGGGAAAAGGGAGCAAAGCCGCTCCAACAGCGAGGAAGAGATACTCCCCATTCTTTTCAATCTCTCCGGGCAGACCGTATCGACCGAGGCCGGTACCGACTATCCCGGTTATCCGCTCGTGGCCGATACCGGCTGGTGGGAATGGTGGTTCTATGGAGTTCTGCCGCTTATTGCCGGGCTCGGGTGCTGGTTCAACGGGCGCGGCGCCCCGATGAGATGGGGATTCTAGGAGGATGACCATGCACCATGCCAAATCGACGCTGCGAATAGCCGTCGCGCTGTGGCCGCTGCTGAGCGCCGCCGTATGCGTCGCCGCTCCCAGCCGCTACGACTTCTCGGCGGATACGGTCGGCGCCGAGCCATCCGCTTTCACCCCGGTCGTGGGCGTCTGGCGGATCGGGGTCGAGGGAAAGAACAAGGTGCTCGTCATCGACGGCGGCAAATGGAAGCAGGGACAGGCGTCCGCGGGCCTGGCGGACAAGGCGCGCGCCCTGTATGGAGAGCGCTACGCCGAGTTCCTGGACAACGTCAAAGCCTACGCCTATTTCCCGCTGGCGGTGGCCAAGGAGATCGACGACTTCCGCAACGGCGAGATCAGCCTGAGGTTCAAGCCCATGAGCGGTCGCGTCGACCAAGCGGCCGGGATCGTCTTCAACCTGAAGCCCAACGGGGACTATCTCGTGCTGCGGGGCAACGCGCTCGAGGACAACCTGGTGCTCTTCAAGTACATCCGCGGCAAGCGCAGTTCGGTCCAATGGATCAAGAAAATACCCACGCCGACGCTGCAATGGCACGACCTGAAGCTGGTCGTCCGAGGCAGGAGGATCGAAGGTTATCTCAACGGCAAGCTGACCCTCGAGCATGAGTGGGAGGACCCGATCTCCGGCAAGGTGGGACTGTGGTCGAAAGCCGACTCGGTGGTATATCTTGACGACATTAAGATCAAGAAAGGAGGCAAGCCATGAATAGAATCAGCTCCATAGTCTTCAGGACTCTGCCGTTGCTCATGAGCCTCGTATTGATTGCCGTCGACGGCCAGGCCGCGGAGTCGCGGCTTCGCGCCTACGTCACCAACTTCGAGGGCGAAAAGATTTCCGTCATTGATGTCGAGGGCCGAAAGGAAATCGCGCAAATCACGACGGGACAAAAACCGCACGGCGTCGCCATCGCTCCCGACGGTTCCGAAGTGTTTGTGACCAACGAAGGGGACGGCACGCTCAGTTTTATCGACCCCAAAGAGAATAAAGTCACCGCTACGATCAAGGTGGGCGCGCGTCCTCAGCAGCCGGCGCTCTCTCAGGATGGCGCGACGCTCTACGTGCCGTTGAATGCGGATCATGCCGTGGCTATCGTCGACGTCAAGCGGCGCGAAGTCGCGTCCGTTCTGCCCGTGGGGCGAAACCCGCATATCGTCCTCGCAAGCCCTGCGTCAAAGCGAATTTACATCACCTGCGAGGGCGACGAAAAGATCGTCGTTGTCGATACCGAGACCAAGCAGGTCGTGAAAAGCATCCCCATTTGGGCCTGGCCCCGAGTCCCCGCCGTGACGCCGGATGGGAAGCGATTGTTTCAAACCATTCGCTGGACGAATGGCGCGCTCGTGATCGATCTCGATAAGGACAAAGTGGTGGATCGGATCGGTTTGGCGGAACCCAAAGGCTTCCCTAAGGATGGCATGGTAGCGCATGGCCTTCGCGTCACTCCCGACGGGAAGGAACTTTGGCTCACGACCCAGCTCAATGATCGGATCACCATCATCGATCCGAGCACGCTCAAAACAATCGCCTCTCTCGGGGCCGGGAGGAACCCCAACTGGATCGAATTCACTCAAGACGGCAAGATCGCCGTCGTGAGCAATACCTCTTCGAACGACGTGAGCCTGATCGATCGCAGGAAGCGGTCGCTTATAAAGACGATCCCGGTCGTGAAGGCCCCGAAGAGGCTGGCCGTAGGTTATGTAAAAACAGAAGGCGAATGATCATGAAATGAGTCGCGCGCGAGGGAGGGAGCCGAGACGATGCCCTATATGCCTACTGCGCAAGAAAAGCCCTATAACCTAAAGGAGTTGGTCCTCTACTTCCTGAAGCTGGGTGCAATCGGCTTCGGCGGTCCTGTAGCCTTGATCGGCTATATGCACCGTGATCTCGTAGAGGAGCGCGGCTGGATATCGGAAGAGGACTACAAGGACGGGCTGGCGCTCTCCCAGCTCGCGCCGGGCCCGTTGGCCGCGCAACTCTCGATGTATCTGGGCTACGTCCACTACGGCGTGATCGGCGCGACGGCGACGGGCGTCGCCTTCATCGTGCCGTCGTTTTTGATGGTGCTCGGCCTTGGCTGGGCTTATCGCCGCTATGGCGGCCTGCCCTGGATGCAGGCGGCCTTTTATCTGATCGGCGCCTGCGTCATCGGCATCATCGCCAACAGCGCCTACAAACTCACCAAGAAGACGCTCGGCGACCGCCGTTTGCTTTGGACGCTGTTCCTTGCCGCCGCCCTCGTCACGGCGTGGACGGAGAGCGAGTGGATCGCGCTGTTCCTGGCGGCCGGCGTCGTCGTCTGGCTGGTCGAGGCGCCGCCCAAGGCTCTCCGGCGCTTCGCCGCGCGCTCGGTGGACCCGCATACCCTGCTGGCCATCGCCGCCTTCTTCGGCAAAGCGGGGGCGTTCGTGTTCGGCAGCGGCCTAGCGATCGTCCCGTTTCTCTACGGCGGAGTCGTGCGCGAACATCAGTGGCTGACCGATCGCCAGTTCCTGGACGCCGTTGCCGTCGCGATGATCACGCCGGGGCCGGTCGTGATCACCGTCGGCTTCATCGGTTACCTCGTAGCGGGTCTTCCCGGCGCCTGCGTCGCCGCCGCCGCGACCTTCCTGCCCTGCTACCTGTTCACCATCCTTCCTGCGCCGTATTTCAAGCGATACGGCAAGAATCCCGCCGTCGTCGCCTTCGTGGACGGCGTGACAGCTGCGGCTGTCGGGACCATCGCCGGAGCCGTCGTCGTGCTGGGTCGGCGTTCTGTCGTGGATTGGACGACGGCCGCCGCAGCGATCGCTTCCGCGGTTCTCGTGTGGCGGCGCGTGCCGGAGCCCTGGATCGTTCTGCTTGCCGGAACGATAGGGGTCCTTGCCTTTCGTTGAATTGATAAAATCGCCTCCCTGGGCGATGCGATAGAAAGAACCTTCCGGGCCCGGTTTAGCCTCCCGCAGCGCCCGATACCGGGGGCGGCTAAGATTAAAGCCAAACATGCCCCCCGGATTCAGGAGTATCTCCGGCGCGCTCTGGAGCGGCTCTTCCCGCTCTTGGCTCCGCCGAGGACCAGCGTCAGCATGGGGCGAACTCGCGCCGGGGTCTGGCGGGCGTGCCAAGCCGTGACACCTTGGAGGCCCAGCGCAGTCCCTATTGATAAGCACTATTACCGGGAATAGTGCTTATCAACCGAGGCGCGTCACGCGCGCCTCAACGAGGTGCATCGCCCCGCCCTCAGCGCGATCCGAGTCTCCGTACATCGACGACATGTACACCGTCTCGTCGAGGTGTGCGTAGTAGCGCTTGAGATCGGCCTCGCGCGCGCGCACGAGCAGGTAGGCGCGGTGCACGCCGCGGCCGCGAGACTCGGCCCAGCACGCACGGTGCGCGTCGAACTTGGCTTGGATCGAGGCGAACTCCGCGCTGCGCGGGGCTCCCGCGAGATACTTGTTCCAAAAACGGCTGCGCGCCCCGCGCGCGGTGAGCTCCGCCAACTCGCCGGTGATCAGCTTGCGCATCGCCTGCTTGGTGCGCGGCGCGGACAGGCCGGCTTCCACCGCTAACTCGCTCAGAGGCACCCAGGTCTCGCTGTTGACCAAAATCGCGTTACAGACGTAGGCGTCCGCGTCGGCGGCGATGACGCGGTACTGGGCCGGAGTGAGGTGCGCGGTGCGTCCCTCGCGCGTGCCGCGCGACGCGTCCTCGGATAGGCGCACGTTTTCGGGGGCGCGATCGCGCCGCGCCGGCGAGGCGTCGAGGCAGGCGTACAGCTCGTCGGAGGCCAAATGCGCCCGAACGTAGGCGCGCACGAGCTCGACGGCCTCGACCGTGCCGGGCTCGTGGCCGAGCGCGGACAGCAGGCGGCGCAACGTCACCGGCTTCGGCAGGGACTCGCCCGCCTCCAGGCGCAGGTAGTTCACGTAAGCGACCTCGAGCCCCCGGCCACGCGCTTTGTGGAACGCGTACGGCGACTTGTGTCCGGCGCGCGCGCGGGTGCGGGCCAGGGCAGCGCCGAAAGCGGGTGAGAGGCTCATTATAGTTATATAGCAAATAACTAAATGGCCTTCGGCGCGTTGGTGAAAACATGGGTACTTTTCCGGCGACGGCCGGGACTTACGCTTCTCGGCGCCTTGGCCGTTCGCGGCTATACTGAAGGCATGACGCAAGGAGGTTCGAACATGAAGACGACTCTCGTACTCGCCGCCGCCGTTTTCGTCCTTGGACCGACGTGCCGCGCCGCGACGCCGACGGACCTCGGCGCCGCGGCCGTCACCGTGGCGACCGAGATCAACCGAGGCATCGGCCGGATGCATGATCCGTATCTGGCGCCGCGGCTGACCGGCGCCGTCATCATAGATGGCTGGTTCTCCTGGTGTCATAACGGGGGCGTGCGCTCGGTGAGCGCTCAAGGAGAGGCCTCGTTCCTCTACATGGAGATATACGCGGCCGTGAAGCCGGGAGAGGCCCTGCAGAAAAGCCGGGAGACCTTGCTCCGGCACACCCAGATGCTGGCCGGATTCGCCTCCGCTCTGACAGGAACGAACGCCGGGGACGTCCACGACCTCGCGCGCTTGGAGCAGGAAGTCGCGGAGGGACGAAAGAAGCAGTCGGAACTCGTCGCGCGCGAGGCGGCTCTGCGCCGGATGCTCATCGACGCGAAGTGGGCGTCCGTTGACCCTGACGGCGTTATCCTCTTGAATATGAGCTACGGAACCGATCTGCAATCGGTCGGGACCTGCGGCGGAGCCGGCGACTAGGGCGGGCCGGGCTGAGAATACGATCTTCTCGAAGTGCGGGATGTGCCACCGCTCGTCCGTGGAGTAGCGGTGGAAGCCCCCGCCGACGTGGTCGTGGATGCCGCCTTTGGCCATCTCGCGCAGGGTCCGCACGCTCATCTCGAGCGCCGTCTCCGCCTTCGTCCGGGCGTGATAGCGCAGGAGGAAGTCGAGGTTGGCCGGCATGGGGAACTTCGGCGCGCCGCCGAAGCCGCCGCGCGAGGGCTCGTAGCTTTTTACGAAGGCCTTGAAGCCGCTTTCCAGCGCCGCGGGGTCGAGTGGGCCGCCGCGGCCCTCGACCTTCGTGTATTTCTCCAGCGCGCGGCCGAGGCGGTCCGCGTCCGTTTGCAGGCCGTCGCGCTTGCTCTTCCATAGCTCCGCGATCCTTTCCGAGAGCTGCGCCAGTCCCGGCCGCCCCCCTCGCGAGTCCGGCGGGAAGTAGGTCCCGCCGAAGAAAGGCTTGAGGTCGGGCGTCAACCAGAGATTGAGCGGCCAGCCGCCGCCCCAGCCGGCGCCGGTCGCGGCCGTCATGTAGACCTTGTCCACGTCCGGGCGCTCCTCGCGATCCACCTTGATCGAGACGAAGCTCACGTTCATGACGGCGGCGATCTTCGGATTGGAGAAGGACTCCCGCTCCATGACGTGGCACCAGTGGCAAGTGGAGTAGCCGATGGACAAGAAGATGGGCTTGTTCTCTCTCTTGGCCTTGGCGAAGGATTCCTCGCCCCAGGGATGCCAGTCCACGGGATTATAGGCGTGCTGGATCAGATAGGGGCTTTTCTCACCGAGGAGGTGGTTCGGCTTGCGCCCGGTCGCCGCCGCGCTGACGAGCCCCGCCGCCGTCAGCAGCGCGACGCCTCCCAGCGCGAGCCGTCTTGCCCGCGTCATCACTGCCTTAATCGTCATGGATCGGTTCTCCGCCTTGGACTAGCCGGCGCGACATGTACGAGGAGAAAGTCGAGATCGCGTGCAGGCCGAGCACGGCCCCGTAGGCGAGTCTATTCTTGAAACCGGCCAGGAACGCGAGCAGAAGCACAAGTTCCAGCGCGTCGATGAGCCGGAACGCGCCCGCTCCCCAACCGGGCAGCAGGTAGAAATTGGAAAACACCTTGGCGGCGTGGTCCGCCCGGACGAACTTGTCCAGCGTCCAGCCCTCAAGCGGAATTTCTCGCCCAAGGAAATCGCCGAACTCGCCTTCGTCGTGGCCGCCGGCAACTTCATCCAACGCATCGGCAAGAACCTCGGAGCCGAGTTGGAGATGGCTCCGGCGCGTTGATCAAGGGAAATCCCATGGAAGACAACGCCCTCGCCTGTCACAGCTGCAATATGAAGCCGGAGTCCGCGCAGACGAATTGGAAGAAGTGCGACAAGTGCGGCGAGCTCTGGTGTCCGCGCAGCCTGTCCGGCCCTGACGCGCAAGATGCTCGCAGGGCAGCTCCGCATGACTGCCGCCCGGTTGAACCAAATTCTCAGTCTGCTGGAACTCGCGCCGGGGATTCGGCGAGAAATACTCGCCCTCAAGCCCCATGAATGCGTCCGACTCTCAGACCGAGCATTGCTTCGCCTGCTCGACAACGGCGATCCTGCTATTCAAGCCGAAAAGTTCCGAAAATTCCTAAGGGCAGTCCGGCGATAAGGAAGTCAGTCGTCGAAACGACCGATCTCGCCCGGCTTGCGAAGCATCTTGTTGACTTCGTCGAGATGCAACTCTTCGAGGACGATCATCTCGCGCGCATGCTCCTCGAGGAGCACGGACCGGCCTTCGGAGGCCGCCAGCAGATCATTGTAGGTCTTGACCGAAGTGTTCTCGTGTTCGAGGCTCTCGCGGAGGATGTCGCCGATATCGTGCTTCTCGGTCTCAAGCAGCGGGCCGATCTTGAGCGAAGGGTGCCCGCCCATCAAGGTGACGAGCTCCCCGGCTTTGTGCGCATGCGTGAGACTTTCCGCGGCGTTATCCTTGAGCCAGGAGACGATGGGCAGGCGGTTGTAGCCGTAGACCATGAGCGAGTAGTGCGTGTAGCGCACGACGCCGGCCAGTTCGAGCTCCATGATCCGATTGAGAATGCTCACGACCTTCTTCTTGTCCAGTCCTTTCATCGAATTTCTCCCTGAAGCTGTTTTGTCGAGTTGAGTCTAGCATCTTTCAAGTAAATCGCGCCCAGAGACCGAAAATCACCGTCAGCGCCACCGGCAAGGTCAGCAGAAAGATCATCGCCGCGCGGCGCAGGTTCGGGTGACGGGCGAACGGCCCGCACTCCAGCGCGTGCACAGACTTGACGAAGGTCCCAAGTATCCGCGACAGGCGCGAGCGCACGGCCATCGTCGAGGCCGTCAGGCGTCCATCGCGCGCCGACAGGTACACGCGCAGGCCGCCCGGCCCATCGAGTTCGAGCTTGTAGACGGGAACCTCGGCGTCTTGGAAGTCCCGATAGTGCGAGTCGTGGGATTCAAGGAGAACGGCGCCGGGCTTCGGCGTCCATGAGGTTCCCGCCAGCCACTCCCGCGCCTCGGTTTCAAGTTCCTCGCTGCTCAAGAACACGGGAACCTCGTTCCCGTTCAAGGCCGATACAGCGCGGCGAGAGCCGTCTGCGAGTTGGAACTCGTACCACGCGCGATGACGCGACGCGCGCGCCTGGACGCGGACGGCGACAGCGCCGGCCGGCAGGCGCGACACGGCCTCGGACGGCGAGAGGACGAACGCCTCCGCCCCGAGGCTTCCGCCCATCGGCAGCTTCGGCGTCAGCTTCTTGGTGACGATCGGCATGAACAAGGTCAGCGGTCCGGTCACGCCCATGTACAAGAGAACGAACAAGGACCATGAGCCGAAGAACTTGTGCCACGCCCACGCACCGTCCGCCAAGGTCGGAAGATCGATTGGAAAGCCGCGGCTCGTCTTGAGCCAGAGCGCGGTGACGGCGAGCGAAAGGATCGGCAGACCCAGAAGCAGCGGCGCCAGCAGGCGCTTGAGCGTGTCCACCTTATCGAGCGCTTTGATGCCCCAGGCGTGCGGCCCCTTGCCGATCCACTTGAGCGTCCGCGACAAGCGCGAGTGAACCGCGAGGATGCGCCCGTCCTTGGCGGACACGAAGGCCTGCCAGCCGCCGGGACCCTCCAGGTCCACCTGATAGTGCGGCAACTCCCCCTTCCGGTAATATTCCCCCTGCGTCGTGATGAGCTTCCCTGGACCCGCTGCTTTCCAGCGCGAGCCAGCGAGCCAGCGGTTGACCTGTCCCCGCGCGAAGACCGGGCTGCGCGGCGAACGCATGCGCCGTCCGGTGCGCGCGTGCACCTCGATCGTCCTTCCGTCCGTCGTCCGGAACTCGTACCAACGCCGTTGCGGCGAGCCCGCCGCCGCGCGCAGCAGCGGCATCCCTGGCGCGAGCGCCCCGCGCTCCTCTTCCGTCAGCGCCGCGGCCGCCTTCGCGGGCGAGAGCGGGAACTGACCGGGCTCGACGACGACTTCCGGGAAGACTGGAAGCGCGGGCTCGAACAAGGATTTAATCGGCGCCGTCAGCAGACTGATCGTGCCCGTGACCGCGTAGATCAAGGCGATCGCGCCAAAGGCCGTGCCCGCGAGGAGGTGCCACTCATAGGCGCCCTGCGGCATGGACGCGGCGAGCGGTAGTATCGCGGGCAGAGACGCGACCGAGAAGACGGAGCGGCGCGCGGCCGTAAGCCGCGGCGCTCCGTCTCCCGAAACGGCCGCTACGGCGGGAGTTCCCTCATCGAGCGCGGCCTTCTCATTCGCGCCATCGAACGCGGCGGCGGCGAGGGCTGCCTGCGTCTCGGCGGGGGCCTCCTGCGGCGCCGAGACGGGCGCAAGCAACTTGGGCCTCGCCGCGACCGGCGGCGCGGACATGCGGGCCGGGGCGGCGACGGTGAGCGGAGCGACGAGAACGGGCAACGCAACGGCAGCAGCGGCGAGGACCGGCGCGGCGTCGAGCGCGGGAGCAGGGATGGGAAGCAGCGCGGGCGCGATGAGAGAAGGCACAGAAAGGCCAAGCGTGAGGAACGGCGCCGTGGCCGGCGACGCGGGCAGTCCCGGAAGAAAGACGATCGAGGGAGCATGCACTCCCGCCGCGGTCGCGCGCGCGGCCTGGGCCCACGCCGAACCGCCGGGAGCGGCAACGACGATGGACGCCGCCGTGAGCAGCGCCGTCGCGCGGCGGGTGAGCGCTCTCATCGGCTCTCCGGGCCTTTCTTGAGCCCGGTCCACTTCTTCGCGTGCTTCGACTTGCCGGCGCCGAGAAGGCACGATTCGCAGCCGGCGCCGCAGCAACCCTCGACTAGGCGCTCGTGAAGGACGACGCTCGCCGGGTCGACGCCGAGGGTCTCGGCGACGAGCGCCGTGATGCGCGCCTCGGACGACTCAAGGCGGCGCTTGAGCTCTTCCCGCCGAGCCGGGTCGCCGCCGCCGCGCTCGAATGGGCGGCCGTCGGGAGGCAGACCGAACGTCAGGTGCACCTGCTCGCCGCTGCGTCCACGATGGCGCAGGATCTGCCACATCGTCAACCCCTGCCCGGCGAGCATCGCGGGCATGCCCGCGGCTTCAAGCTTCTCGGCGGCCTCGTCGCGAGCGATCTCGCGTGAGCCGCGGTACTCGGGCGCGGCCGGAGCCGGGATCAGGCTCGCGATCAGGGCCGGCGGGGCGAGAGACGACGACAAAGTGGAGCCGGGCGCCGGAAGGCCCGACGGCGGCGCGATCGGCAGGGCAGACGAAAACGGGGCGAAGCTCGCAGCAGGAACCCGCGGTAAAACAGCGAAGGCCGAAGCGGGGAACAGCAGCATCAGGGCAAAAACTCGAGAACTCATTATTTTTTCCTCTCGGCGCGACTCAAGATGAGGTCGCGGGCCTTCGCACGCAGGTCCTTGGGCGCGGACTCGACCAGGGCGGTCAACTCGTCCCACAGCGGCTTCTCACCGGGCTTGGCCGAGAGGTCGAGGCGTTCGGCGCCGGCGTAGACTTCGGCCCACGCCGCGCGGACCTCGCCCCATCGCGCGGCGTTCTCCGCCCACCATTTACGGGCGAGTTCGCAACGATCTTCGGCGACGCGGGCGTAGGTGTTGCGGCCCTTCTCCCACGCGAGTTCGTTGGTCTTGCCCGCTTCAAGCTTGAGTTTCGCGTTGTCCTGCTCGTGCGTCCACCCGTTCGCCGTCAGTTCTTGACGGTTGCGTCGGTCGAGGACCTGATAGTCGCTGCGGCGCGTGAACTCGCGGCGCGGCAACGGCGACCAGGCGCGGCATTCCCAGTATCGGACGCCGCCCCAGCGAACCCAGGGCGCCGCGCACTCGTAGCGCGGCCCGTCGTCGACTTGCAGCACGCGTTGGCGCCAGCGCCCTGCGCGGTCCGCGGACGCGAGCGGCGTCTTAACCCACGAGTCGCTTCCCTTGAACTCAAAGCGCTCCGAGGGCTCGTAGAACCACTCCTGGCGCCAATGCTTCATCACCGTCGCCGACGAGATCACGAGAAGATGCTGCAGTACGACACGGCCGGGCGCGTCCTCGTCCACGACGATCCACTCGAGGCCGGTGGTTTTGTAGGGAGTCGACATCACGCGGTCCTTCGGGCCAAAGGTCTCGACGAACTCGTAGGTCACGTCGAAACAGCCGGCCTGGGCCTTGATGGCCGCGGCGTCGCCGTCGCGATCCGCGGCCGACGCTCCGACCGCCAGCAGTAAAACGAGACCCATTCGCGCGATGATCATTTCTTATCTCCCGTACGGCGCATCAGCCAGAGCGTGGAGGCGACGAGCACAACGGCCACGCCGCCGTAAACCGCCGCCAAAGTTCCGGCCGCGCCGAGCGCGAGCGCCGCGCCCGCCACGGCCGCCCAACCGATGAGCGCGGCGCCCGCGCTCACCGCCAAGCGGTAGAACAGGTTGTTGACGCCCATCGCGCGGCCGAGCAGGTCGGGACGCAGGCGCCTGACCTCCCCTTGGAACGCGGTCTTGGCCACGACCGAAAGGGGCTGCGTCAGCAGTCCAATGAGCGCCGCCGCGGCGAATGCAAACGCGATATGGACCGGCGCAAGCGCGAATAGGCCGAAGGCGAGCAAGCCCGCCGCCCCCAAGAGAATCCAGGCGCGGTTCGACAGCTTCTCGCCCCACTTGAGCAGCCCGAAGTTGCCGGCGAACTGCCCCGTGTAAAACGCCGCCTGGAAGCTTCCGAGCAGCATCGCCGCCGACGCGGGCGAAAGGTCGCTCGCGAGGATCGGCAAGGTCGTGCTGCGCAGGGGCTCGACGAGCACGACGCCGGCGGCCATCGCGATCAGAGCGCCGAGCAGTATCCTGCTCGTGAAGATCAACTTCGCCGCCTCCCAGAGGCCGGGAGCGCGCCTCGATACGGGCTTCGGAACAGCGGCGGGAGCGGCCGGAGCGGCGGCGGCCGTGTTGGGCATGAGCCAGAAGTAAAGCGGCGCCAGTACGAGGACGTTCGCCGCCGCGTAGGCGAGAAGGGCGACCGGCACGCCCATCGATGCGACCGCCCAGCCGCCGAGCAAGGAGCCCGGGATTGAAACGGCCGCGGTGACGATCTTCAGGATCGAGTTGACGCGGCGAAGCGCGCCGGGCGCGTCGCCCGCGGCGGCCGGCGCCGCCGAGGACTGCCCGATGTGAATCGTGGTCAGCGCGAAGCTGTGGGCGAGGAACGCGCCGAACAGCAGGGGGAAGCCCGCGCCGCCGGCCGAGGCGGCCGCATACAGCGCGACGGCGATTACGGCGCGCGCGACGGCCGCGCCGGCCATAGACTTGCGCGGCAGGAGTCGGTCGACGATCATCCCGGCGACGAGGCCGGTGCCCATCTCGACAAGCGCGGCCGCCGAGCCGATCGCGGCTAGGCTCGACTTGCCCGCGAGATCGATGACGAGCAGCGGCCAGGCCACGCGCCACGCCGCCGACATCGTGAACAGGTGCGCGCCGTGCGTAAGGTAGATGCCCCACAACGCCTTGCGGTCCGGACCTCGCGGCGCGGCGGACTTCGCCGCCTCAGGCGCGGAGGGACGATCGGGAACGGACGCGGCGGACAGCCCGCTTGGGCGCGAGTTGAAGGCCGCCGCCGGGACAAGCGAGCTTTCCTCTTTCAAGACGATGCCGTCGAACACGACGCGCGCGCCGGTGACCTGGGATTCCAGCGAGCTGCGCGTGTCGACGGCGGAAGCGTGCGGAAGCGCGGGGGCCGCGGACAGCGCCGAGCGCGCGGCCAGGGGGCGGGCCGCGGCCGGGACCGAGGCCGCCGCGATGGGCGCGGCTGAAACGGGGACGGCGAGCGCCGGCGCCGCGAGCGAGGGCAAGGTGACGGAAAGGGACGGGACGCCGAGAACGGCCGCGGGCAGAATGGACGCGCCGAGCGCGGGAGCGGAGATCGGCGGCGCGAACGACATCCCCGATCTCGGCATCACGACCCGGGCGACGGCCTGGGCCGACACCGGGCCGGGCGCGCCCGCGATCAGAGCCGTAGCAACGAGCGCGACGCCGCGCTTGGGCGCCCCGGTCTTGGTCCGGGCGTCTTCGCGGCGGCGATAGAGCAAGGCGTAGGAGATCAGGGCCAGAAGGAACAGAGGCAGGGCCACGAGCGAGGCCAGCGCCCAGCGGCGCGGCGTATCGAACGACCGCCTCAGCGCCTCGGGATTCCAGGTATGCACGCCCATGCCGAGCCACCGCGCGGAGCGCGACATGCGCGTCGTCGTCTTCAGCACCGAGCCGTCGCGCGACGACAGGTACAGCACGGGCGCGCCGGGGCCGGCGAGCGCCAGGCGGTACGCGGGGAAATCCGTCGGACGGTAGTGATCGTCGTTGGCGGTCAAAGCGTCGATTCCGAGGACTGTCCATTTCGAAGGAAGCGCCTTCGCGATCCGCTCGCGCGCCTCGTCCGCGCCGATCTCCGCCGGGACAGGCGCGCCGGTCGCGGCGTCAAAGCCCGCGACGCGACCGTCGGGCCAGCGCGCCTCGTACCAGGAGCGGCCGGCAAACGAGCGCAGCGCCACGGCGGAAACGCCGGCGACCGGCAGGCGGGAGACGGGATAAGTGAAGCGCGCGCCGTCGACGGGCGCGCCCTTGACCTTCGGCGGCTCGGCGTCGAACGCGCGGCGCACGACGGGATCGAGCGTCATGAGCGCGCCGCTCGCGCTCCAGATCAGGATCAGGGCCCCGGCGAATTTTCCGAGCGTCAGGTGCCAGTCGAACAAGAAACGACGCATGCTTCCTCCTTATCTTCACGGCGGAAAACGAGACGCGGGACGGCGGCGACCCCGGCCCCGGCCAAAATCAAGGTCCCCGGAATGCCCAGCACGGCGGCGAGCGGCCCCGCCGCGCCCGCGGCTAACGCCCCGCCCAAGCGCAGGCCGCTCGCCGTCCAGGCCACGGCCTCGCCCCGCCGCTCGCCGGATTCGCCCGCTGCGGCGTACAAAGCGGCGACGGCCCCCGCGGCGAAGAAACCCAGCGCCGCACGGACGATTAGGAGGGTTGCCGGCGTTCCCGCCAGCGCCTGGGCGCCCGTGAACAACCCCGCGCCGAGCGCGCTGGAGGCCAGAATGAATTGAAGGCCGCGCCGTCGGCACTCGCGTCCCCACCAGGGCGAGACGAGAGCCTGGACCGCGCGGCTGACGGACAAGCCGGCCCCGGCCAGCGCGATCCACGACGCGGGCGCCAGCGCGCGGGCGAGCACCGGCAAGAGCGGGTCCTCCAAGGCGCGGAAGAAGGATAGACCCGACGCCGCCGCGTAGAGACGGGCGGAACCGGCGGCGGCCCGGGGCGCCGTCGATACGAGCTCTTCGCGCACGCTCCAGGAAGCCGCGGCCAAGACCGCGCACAAGCTCGCTCCACCCAGAAATAAAGTCGCCGGACCTATGAAGGGAAGGAGCAAACCCCCGAGCAACGGCCCGGCTACCGCGCCGGCCAGGCCGTAAGACTGGACCCAGCCCATTCGCCGCGCGCCGTCGCCGCCGCCCGCGACGAGGGCCAGCGCCGCGGGCGTGGTCCCGGCGAAAGCGCCCTGGAGCGCGCGCGCCAGAACCACCTGCCACGGCGAACGAGCGAAAGCCATCAACGCCAACGCAATGGCCAAACCCGCCTGGGCGCGGGCCAGCATTCGAGCCCGTCCCATGCGATCCCCCACGCGGCCCCAGACGGGAATCGCGACGATGGCGAGTCCGGCGGCCGCGCCCTGCGAGAGGCCCGTCCAGAACACGAGGCTCGCGTCCGACTCCGCGCCAAGGGACACCAGCACCGCAGGCGTCGCGCACAGACCCGCCTCCAGAGCCGCGAGCCCAAGCAGTTGTCCGATACAGACCAGCGAGAAGTCTCTAGGCCTCATATAGGGGGTTGGAGACCTCCGCATAGTCGTACTGAAAATATTTTCCGGCAAGGCGCATGCGCGTCAACGCCTTCACGCGCGCGAGCGGAGCGAAGAACGCGTCGCGCAGGGCGTCAGCGCGGCCCGGCGGCGCGGATTCAGCCGCCTCGTCGAACACGGCGTGCGCCGCGGCGCGCGCGCTCGCCCAAAGCGTCGCCTCGGATATTCCCCCGCAATCGGCGAGCGCCCGCGCGAGCGGAGCGAGGTGATTGTGAAGCCAGGTGTGGTGAATCTTGGAGACGAGGTCACGCGGAGACTCGGCCTTGATCAAGGTGCCGGGATGAAGGGTGATCCCGCGCCCCGCCTCCCCCGCCCACTCAGGGAGGACGCGAAGGCCTCCCAAATCGCGGATCACGAGCGCGACCGGCGTGCCGCCGCGAAAGCGCACGAGGCAGTTCTGCGCGTGCGCCTCCAGGGCGATTCCCTCGCGCAGCGCCAGAGGAAGAATCGCGCGCAAAGTCAGCGCGGCATAGTCGTGAAAGAACCAGCCGATGCCCGTGCCGCAGCGTTCAAGCAGTTCGCGCACCACGGGCATGCCGTTAACCGGAGAAATCTCGGCGAGCAGGGCCGCGGGAACAAGCCATCGGCCCGCGACCGAAGAGGGCGGGCGGCGGCACAGGAACGACAGATGCCGCGCCTTCTCCAAAGCGGCGGGATCGCGAGGGTCCGCGCCTGGGTCCCAGAAATGCAGGCTGCGCTCCTCGGCCTGAAGCTCCCAATCGCCGGACCAGGGAAGATCCGCGCGAGCGGCCTCGATCCAGGTGGAAAAGGCCGGGCCGTTCTCCGCCGAGGGCGCCGAGACAGTGCGCTGTGCGCTCGTCGCCTGAATCGCGAGCGGGACCTTGAGGTGGCAGGCTCCGGCTTCGCCGACCGGAACCAAGGTCCGAAGAGACACAAGCGGCCGGACCGGCGCCCGGAACTCAAGCGGCACGACGGCGCCCGCTAATATCTCCCGCGCGAAAATGCGCGGCAAGGAATTCTCGAACTGCCAGGGATGCGCCGGAAGCACTCCGAAGCCGCCCGCGGCGAAACCGCGCGCGCCGAGCTCCCGCGAAATCGCTTCCCGCCAACTGGTCGGCCAGTCTTCCTTCGCTCCGGGCGCGCGGCGCTCGACCAGATGCGAGCGGCGTACCGCGACGAAACGGGCGTCGAGCTCCCGGCCCAGCTCGGGCGAATAGCGGTCCATATCCGCCGCGTCGAAGCCCGATCGCGCCTTGCAGCCGGGATGAAACGGATGCCCCCGGAGAATCCACCCTTCGAGCCACGCCTCCGGCGGAACGCCCTCGAGCGCGGCGCGGCCATCGTGGGCAAGCTTGATGAGACCTTCGGTACCGCCGGAAAAAGAGAGGGCGCGCGCGTCCGACTTATCGAGAATCATCCCCAGATTGGCCGCGCTTTGCAGCACTTCGTCGCGAAAGCGCCCGAAGCCGGAAGAGCCGTCGTCCCACAGTTCGATGACTTGGGACACGGATGTCACGGGTTCGGGGCTTGCCCCCGCCTCCGACCGCACATAATAAGGAGACTGTGTGCGGACCCAGTCCAAAGCGCCGATTGACGCGACGCCGGCCACGAACTCCCGGCCGCCGGCCAACCGCACCGTCGCCCAACTCCCATCGCCGCTCACGGTCGGCCGCAGGCGCCGTTCCTCGGCGTAGCCCTCGCGCCAGGCCGCGTTGAAGAGCCGGTCCACGACCTCGCGGCCGGCTTGACTTAGTGCGTCCATCGGGGCACTTCCTTTCCCGCGAGGTCGGGGCTTTTTCCATGAGCGCCGAGCGCTGACGCGGCTTCGCCGAGCATCCTGGAAAGCTCATCAAAAGCGGCGCGATCGAGCGAGACGGTCCATTCTCCCCACCTGACATGGACGTCGTTGCAGCCGTCGCAGATCGACACGCCGCCGTGTCGTCCGTCCTTCCGTTTCGCCAGGTCTCTCGCCATGCTCCCCCAAAGAAAAATCCCGACGGATTCGACTCCATCGAGCTTCGGGCTCCGGACCTCGCGGGTCTCCGGCCTCTGCGACTCGTTCTTAGCTCAAACTTTCACCACATGGACTTGCTTGCAACGCCGGCATTTGATCTCTATGCCGCCCGGGACGCGGCGAAAAAGAAGATTGCCGCAGACGCAGCGGCCCTCGCAGGCGGTCGAGCCCGCGGCCTTGGTGCTGGATTCCTTATTGAGATTCAATTTCAACAAGGAGATGCTACCAATGCTCTTATTGAAAGTCAATCTCAATAAAGAGAGCAGCTCTCAACGAGTCGCTTGGAGCCCGAGCATGGCATCGGCGAGACGGTCTTTCTCTTCCCAGAACACCCGGAAACCCTCTCCCGAGGCCGCGACGCGCGGGTGGGAGGCTTCGCCATTCTCGCCGGACAGACGGCGCGGCTTCGACCAGGTCTTCTCGTTGTCGCTCACCGCGCCCCATATCTCGCCGCCGTCGTCCCACGCCGCTGCGATCCGCGAGCCGGATGAAGTCAGGTCCGCGTGCTTGGCACCCGCGCCGCCGAGCTTTGCAGGACTTTTCCAGGTCCGGCCGTCTTGTGAGGCGAATACATATAGCCCTGCATTGCCGTCCTTGCCCGTCCACACCAATGCGTATATGCCCCTCGCCGTCGAGGCGAGAGCGCCGCCCACATGCGGGCAACCACTGAAACCCCAGCCGAACGCCCCCGCAGTCGCAGGCTTGCTCCAGGTCTTGCCGCCGTCGCGCGAGACGACCGAGTCCATGTCGCGAGGGTTCTTGCCGCGGTACAGCGCGTACACCGCGCCGTCGCCGACGGCGAGTGCCGTGTTCCAACAGCACTCACACACGTCTGGATCGAGGGTGACAGGAGACGACCAGGCGCGGGCGCCGTCGGCCGTGTGCGAGGTCAGCACCTTCGAGTTGGTCGCGCGATCGAGCCAGACCGCGTGCAGAACGCCGGAGGAGATCGCCAGCGCGGGAAAGCGCCGGCCGAACGACGCCTCGTCCGATGGGGAGGCCGCGGGTTGCCAGGACCGGCCGCTGTCCGTCGAACGCGCGACCGCCAATGGCCCAGAGTTGTATGGCCCCGTGCCGGACCGCGACCAAAGCGCGTAGAGGGTATCTCCTTCGGCCATTATCCTCGCGTCACCCGCACCGAAGCGGTAGGCGAATCGGCCGCCGTCCACGCGCACTGGAGTCGTCCAAGTGCTGCCGCCATCATCCGAGCGACGGTAGTTGAGCGCAACCTCGGTGCCGGAGGCGCCCTCAAGACGGTGCAGACGGCCTCGGTCTGCGTAGACATCGAAGCCGCCGGGCGCGGCCGAGGCGGTCGCCGCGATAAGAGTGAATAGAAAAGTGATCATGATTCTCCTTAGAAGTGGAAAGTAACGCCACCGTAGGCGGAGCGACCCTGTCCCGCAAAGAATGCCTGCTTCGCCAAAAGACTCGTCGCAGTATCCGTGTTCGAGTCCGAGACGGTAACCGCGGAGCCGTCGTAGGCCTTGTTCATCAGGTTGCGCAGGTCGAAGGTGAGCGTCACGCGCTTGACTCGGCCCCACGATACGTCGCGCTTCCAGTGCACGTTCAAGTTCAGCAAAGTGTACTGCTTCGCTCGCAAGGTGTTCGCGTTGTTCACCGCGTAGTCCGAGACCTGATTCACCTCGACCCACCCTCCGGGCAGGCCCGGTTTGTCCCAACCGACGCGCGCGTTGAGCACGGATCGCTCCACGCCGGGCAGACGCGAGCCCGCTCGGTCGATCGAGACGCCTCCACCGACAGACTCACGGAAGGTCTTATAAACATGATCATTGAACGTCCACGCTCCGGCCAGCAGCCAACCCTGAGGATGGCGCCAGTCGGCCCACAGTTCGACGCCGCGATGATCGGCGCGCGGGGCGTTTGCCGTGAAGGCGTTGAGACCCGCGGCGGGCGTTTGGGTGATGAACTCGTTCCAATATACCTCGTAGTAGACAGCCGCGTCCCACGATAGCCCCCCGTTTTTGCCGCCGGCGCCGAGCTCGAAGCCGAGATTCCGCTGGGGTTTGAGCCCGGTGTTGTTGCCCGTCAGGCCGTCGGCCGTGGTCGTCAACTGGCCGATGCTCGGCGTGCCGTAGCCCATGCCTGCTCGTGCGCGGCCGGTCCATGTCTCCGCCTTGTAGTTCACCGCCGCTTCGGGTGCCGCGTTGTAGAACAGGCGATCGGCGTCCACTCGTGAGTAGGTCTCCGCCGCCGTGCGGGTCTGCACCGCCGCCTTTACCTGTGACTGCTCGACGCCCAAGCCCGCTATCGCCGTCCATCGCGGCGCGAACTCCAGTTCCTCCCGAACACGAAGGCCGAGGTTCTGATGGAAGCCGCGAGTGTTCGACTGCAGCGCGCCGCGAGTGCCCGCTCCATCGGCGAGGTTGCGGAACGACGATGCCTCTTGCTCCATCTTGTTGAAGAACACTCCCGCGTAGTGCTTCGCGCCCATCCCTCCGAGAGCCCCTTCGCGCGTAACGTCCGCGTATTGGTGGAAGTTCGGGTTGACGTTGTCGCCGATAGTGCCGAAGGTCTGGTTGATGTCCTTGACGTCGTATTCGCCGAGGATGCGCCATCCCGTTTCGGGATCGAGCTGTTCCTCGTAACGCCCACCGATAATGGTCCGCCGGTCGCGGCGATTCTGTGACGCCTGCTGGGCGGTCACGTTCCCCACCCCGGTCACATTCGTGATGCCCGCGCTTCGGGGGTCCGCGTCCAGCGCCGCGCGTGACAAGCGGCTCGGCACCTGCGCCTCCATGTCGTTGTTCAGGAACTTGAGGATCACGGTGCGCGATTCGTCGAGATAGAAGCGACCGACGAGGTTCTCGGTTACGGTCTTATAGCCGTTGTGGTAAGTGTAGCCGTCGGCCCGAATGTGGCTGACGAACGCCGAGTAATCGAAGGACTTCGTTCGGCGGCCTAGATGTAGGCGCTCGTTTTGGTAGCCGTACGAACCTAGGGTAACGCCCGCGTCGAGCCCGTCCACGTCTCGGCCGAGCCGCGTGCGGAAGTTCACCGCGCCGCCGAGGGCGTAGTTGTCGTGCAAGGACGACGAGGGCCCGCGCAGCACGTCGATCCCCTCATACGCGTTCGCGTCGTGGATGTCTGTGCGTGATAGGCCGTCCGACTGAGTCACGGGAAACCAGTCCTCGTACATTTTTATGTTGCGAATCGCGAAGCTCGTTTTTGCGCCCGAGCCGCGCACGGAGATCGACACGTCTCTCGGACCGTTCGACTGCTTGGCGAACACGCCGGGCGTCTTGTCCATCAGGTCCTTGAGACTGAACGCGTCCACGGACTCAATGACGTCGCGCTTGACGCGGCCGATGGAACGGGCGGCGGGATTGCTCTGGATGCGCGAGCTGAGTATGGTGATGGGTTCGAGCAGGGATTCGGCGGCGCGGCACGGCGACGATAGGGCGGCGAACGACAGGATGGTAAAAAATAAATTCAAGGTTCCTCCCAAAGTTTAACGCGCTCAAAGGCGCGAACGAATTAGGCGGGGAGGACGGTCTTGGGAGGAGGGGCGATGGGGCGGAACGAGAGAAGCGACGGGAACGGCGGCGAAGCGACGGAGATTGAATTTATGGTAATGGCGAGTCCTGTTCGGGGCGCCACAGTAAAGGCGAAGTCGACGTTCGGCACGGGACGAATCAGCGTTGAATTTTCGTCGGCAGACGAACCCTTCGCGACGACGCGGCAAACTCGGCACGGCTTTTCGCCGGAGAACGTGGACTTGACTGCGTCCGCCCACGACGATTCGCTCACGCGCGTCGCAAGCATGCCTGCCCATGCTGCACTCTGCAGGGCCGCCCAATGCGCGCCCGTGCCGTAGAGCAGTGAGGCAACGAGCAACAGGCGGACGAGCGTCTTCATCGGGGGCATTATATCAGAAGACCTGCCGATTCTCCCCTGCTGGGTGGGGAAGCACCCCGGGGTGCTACGACATCCACTCCCCGCCCGAGCGGCAGGGCCCCACGTTCAAGTAATGATTCTTTCCAGGCCCGTTCGGAGTTCAGCGACGACCCGCTCGAACGACGGCACGTCCTTGACCTGGCGGCCGATCGAAGCCTTCCACGCCGCGGCGTTGCGGACGAGGAGGTCCTTGCCGAAGAAATCGTCCACCGTCTTGAAAGCCTCCTTCTTGAACTCGCACTTCTTGAGGAAGGCCTGGCGGACGGTCTTCCGGTCGAAGTCCTTGTTCTTCAGGACCCACCAAAGATCGTAGTAGTCGCGCGGCCGGGGCACGCGCTTGCGTTGCTGGAGAACCGAGCGCATCTTCTCGGCCAGGATTTCGTCAAGACTGTAGGACCACGCCCGCGCGCCGCGCAGCGAGTCGCTGTAGAAGTGGAATATCTTCCTGTCCTCGGGGGGCAGAACGACTTCCTCATAATAGGTCAGATCGAACTGGATGCGCGGCAGACTGGACGAGGGGTTGCTCGGGCCGCGGTACTCGATTCGCGCGTTGAAGGCCTCCTCGCCCGAGACCTCACGCAGCTTCTTAAACTCGACCAACTCGAACCCGACGCCGGACATGTGCGCCGCGTTGCGGCAGGCGTTGCGCAGGAGCGGCTCCAGGCGGTCGGGCGGAAGCTCCGTGCGGCAGGTGTAGTCGAGGTCCTGAGAGAAGCGGTACTCCTTGAAGTAGCACTTGCGCAGCGACGTGCCGCCCTTGAACACGATGCCGTTGTAGAGCTCCCGCTCCCGGGAAATCCCGTAGAGCATCCAACCCAGGCAGTAGTCGAGTTCGAGGGTGCTGAAATGGATGCCGGTGTCCGAGGCCAGGCGCTTGAGTTCAGCGATCGGGATCAAGGAAGCCCTCCAAGTTGAAGTTCAGCCGGAGGTTCCACCGGGAAATCTGCGGGCCGGACTTGGGTCCCTGCGGGTCCAGGAAGCTCACGCCCTTGCTGATCTGCTTGCGCCAAAGACGCCGCATGCCGGGGTTCCAGCCGAGCCATTCAGCGAGCAGCCCAAGACGCTTAAACGCGATGCCTCGGCCCATCTTCTTGGCGTAATCATCGAGCTTGCCCAGATCGACCTTCTCCTTCGCCTCCCGGAAGGCCTTGGCCACTTCGGCGAACCCGCCGCAGTGTTCCGGCCACAGGACGGCGTCCAACAAAGTGCGCTCAAGGTCGGTGATCCATATCTTCTCCTTGCCGATCCAGGTGAAGGTCGCTCCGAAAAGCCTGGCCTTGGGGATGGTCAAAACCCGGTACGAAACGCCGGCGATCTCCCCCACGTTATTGTGCTTGGTCTTGGGACTTAGCAGGTAGACCCGGTCGGGGATTTGCTCGGTCAGGTGATGATGATTCATCGCCGTCCAAAGGCCGATCATGTAGGGCGAGACCAGTCGGGAGGCGATCACGAACTCGTGCTCCGTGTACTCGCCGGAGACGCCGGCATCGAAGGGCAGGATCATGTACTTGCCCCGCTCCAGGCGCCTGATCCAGCGGCGCTTGGCCAGCCGGTACAGGAAGTTGTTCAGCGAGCCGGGTTTGTCGTGCCAGAGCTTCTTTACGTCCGCGTGCGTGAAGATGGTCTTGCCCGAACCGGCCAATTGCCTGAGGAGAAGGGTGCTCTCGGAGCCCAGTCCGTGGATAGTGGTCATAGGGATAATCAGCGCTATTGATGATTAGTGTAGCAGACAGTATTTAGTTGTCAATACTTCATTTTCGATACTACTCAGATACGATGATTGTCGCACTGGAACCTATTCCGACGGTGGCGCACCGAGACGCAAGCTCGACCGGCCCCGATGAATTTTTTTCACAGGTATCGCCTTCTGATTTCAGCGTTTATTCAATTGGTCGCGGATGGCCCGCGAGCGATTTGGCTTTTTGAAACCGTCTAGGATAATAGAGGGTGCCGAAGTCGGCGGTGCCGGAAACTGGCGTACCAGTGGCGCGGGCACTGGTACGAATCGTGGTAAGCGTGCCCGACAGTGGTGCGGGGTCACTGGTACAAGTCGAGACGCGATAAAACAAGCCATCCCCATCATCCCCGCGATATAGGCCCTTTTCTCGCCGGGGAGGGTGGTCAGGAAGCACTGGCGTGCTTCCTGACCACCCTCCCCCAACCATCAGATAAATCTGTTGGTTGTAAAGGACTCGAAAAGGAGTAGGAGAGGGATGATGGGGATGGTAGTGAAAAAGAGTAAAAAAACAGAAGGAGAAAAATTGGAGACAAAAGAGAAGGAAAAGACAGGGAACGGAGGTGAAGAACTGATAGAGGAAAAACAGGATGAAAAGCAGGTCAAGGGAAAAGGCGATCCGAAAGCCCTGACGGAGAAGATGCTGGACTTGATGGAGCGGCTGGCCGAGTACGGGTTCCTGACGATGGCCGAGATCCACTTCATCTTCGGCAACAAGACCTGGGCGTACGGCGTGATGAACGAGCTGCGGCGGCAGGGGATCGTCGCGGACTTCGACACGCACATGAGCCCGCGCAAAGGGCATTACCTGACGCACAAAGGCTACCGCGTGCTGGGGAGATTCCACCGGCTGAAGGTCGGCCTGCGCTTCAATTTAGACCGCTACAGCACCTTCATTTTCCGCCACCGGCTGGCCTGCGCCAAGGCCGGGATCACGCTGGCCAAGCATCCGAACGTCAAAGAATTCCTGCCGGAAAGCCGGCTCTGGAAGCGGCGCAAGAAGGCGACCGACAAGCTCTGCGACGGCGAGTTCTGGTACAAGGTCCCGGACCATGAGAAGGCCGAGCGCGTCGGCCTCGAGGTCGAGCTGACCCTCAAGAACCAAGGCAAGCTCGATGAGTCGATGGAGCAACTGGGCCACCGCAAGGACCTCGATCAGGTCTGGTGGCTATGCGGCGACCAGACCACGCTGAAAGCCGTTCAGCGCGAAGCCAACCGGCGCGACTACTGGCTTGCCCCGCAGCGCCACTTTTTCATCCTGCTTGATGACTTCCTGGCGGCCAAGGACGGCAAGGCCTATTTGACGGACCCGGAGGGGCAGGCCTACACGATCGACGCGGCCAAGCCGACCTTGCTTCCGCGCCAGCCCGAACCAGAGCCAGAGGCACCCGTCGCACCAGTCACTTTTTATCCAGTGCGCCTGCCAGCGGACGCTCCCGCGCGCACCGAGCACGTGCCCCCGCGCGAAGTCCCGCCCGTGAAATGGGAACCTTCACGGCCTGGTTTTATAGAGCGCCTTGAGAGCTTTCGGTATGGCCCGGATTGGGACTGGTTCAAAGCCGGCCTAGAGATCGCCGTCGCGTTGACCGCGGCCGCCTTCCTGTTTTGGCGCTTCGCGCCGTTGTCGCCGCCTACCTCAGCGGCATCTGGCGGGCCCGCGCGCTGGCGCAATCTTAAGCCGAACGCCGTCTACTGGAGCATGGGAGACCTGCGATTCTCGCTCCCCGTCGTCCAGGTCCGAGGCGAGGACTTCCGGCTGAGCGTCGAACTGGAGCGCGTGAGCGAGTATTGGGGCGGCTGCGTCCTCAAGACGATCAGCATCGAGAACATCAAAGGGCGAGAGCTTGGCCGGTGGCCGGTCAAAGACGGGAGCGTCTTCGGGCGCGAAACATGGACGTCCACGCTCATGACTTTTCGAGCGCCGGCCGCGACGCGGCGGCTGGCGGTCACTCTCGACATGGGAGCTTCGCTTCAAGAGTGCGGCATCAGGCGGGTGCCGGTTTCACTCAAGTAACAACCGGGGGAATGGTGCCCCCTAAAACGAAGACCGGACAGGGCCCGGTCGAAACAGGAGAAAAATAAAGAGCCAAATACAGAGCACGCCGTCGCAAGAGCCGTCGGAGAAGAAGCGCCGCAAGCCGCGCCTGCGGGCGGGCCATCATTTCATGGACCCGGACGAATTGACGCCGGAGGAGCGGTGGGATCGGATCGTCGAATTGTTGGCGGTCATGTCGATGCCGGATTCTCCCGTCGCGCCGAAGACTAGGCCGGTTTTGACAAGTTAAAATGACATTCGATAATGATAGAATCTTTTCATGGCCAACGATAAAAAGCCGGTGAAGTGGGTCGCGGTCTACACGCGCAAGTCCACGGACGAGAACCTGGGCGGCGACTTCACTTCGCTCGACTCGCAGCGCGAGTATTGCGAGGCCTTCATCAAGAGCCGCGGGGCCGAGGGCTGGCGCGTGTTTCCGGTCGAATACAACGACCCGGGCTACACGGGCGGCAACATGGACCGGCCGGGGCTCAAGCATCTTCTGGCGGATGCGCGGCAAGGCAAGTTCCAGGCCGTCGTCACCTACAAGTACGACCGCTTGAGTCGCAACACGAAGGACTTCCTGCACGTCCTCGACATCTTCGACAAGCACGGGATAGTCTACGTCTCGGTCACTCAGCCCATCGACACCGGCTCGTCCGTCGGCCGGCTCATGCGCTCGATCCTCGTGGATTTCTCGCAGTTCGAACGCGAGTTGATCAGCGAGAGAACGCGCGACAAGCGCGCGGCGATGGCGCGCAAAGGAAAGTGGTCCGGTGGCCCGCCTGTTCTTGGCTATGACGCCGATGAGGAAACCAAAAAGCTCGTCATTAACGCGGCGGAGGCGAAGCAGGTCCGGCTCCTCTACGAGACTTATCTCAAGACGAAGTCCCTCAGCAAGGCGGCGATTTCTCTCAATAAGCAGGGCTTCAGAATGAAGAAGTGGACGACGCGCAAGGGCAACATTCACGGCGGACGACGCTTCAACAAGGGGAGCTTGGACTACGTTCTCCGCAACCCGGTCTATATCGGTAAGATCAGTCACAAGGGCGATGTTCACGAGGGCGAGCATAAAGGCATCGTCGAGCCCGCGATCTTCGAGCGAGTGAGCCGCATGCTCAAGGCCAACGGCCAGATGAACACCTCGCCGAACCAGGACAAGCACAACTTCATGCTCCGCGGGCTCGTGCGCTGCGGCGCGTGCGGTCACGCCATGACGCCGAACTTCGCCTACTCGAAGGGCCGTAAGTATTTCTACTACAAGTGCGTCTCGGTCAGTAAGCTCGACAAATCGGCCTGCCCGACCAAGAGCGCGCCCGCGCGCGAGCTTGAGCGGTTGGTCTTGGACCGTATCGCGTTCCTCGGCAAGCAGAAGGAGGTCGTCAACGAAGTCGTGGAGAGAGCCCGGCAGATGACGGGCACGGAGCTGCCGGCCAAGCAGAAAAAGCGCGTGGCCCTCATCGCGGAGATCGGGAGGCAGGAAGCCGAGGTCGGCAACATCACGAACATCCTCGCCGCGCAGGGCCCAGCCGTGCCGCAGTACCGTGCGCTCATGGACAAGCTCGGCCAAGTGCAGGAGCGCCGTGAGGAGTTGGAGAAGCAGGTCCAGCGGCTCGACAGCGAAGTCGTCGAGCTTGAGTCGCGGCAGATCGACGCCGAGATCATCCGGCGCAACTTGGAAAGTTTCTCGGGCTTCTACACGAAGCTGACGCCGCTTCAGCAGAAGGAACTGCTGGCGCTACTCGTGGGCGAGGTCGTCTACGACACGCAGAAGTCCAAAATGAAACTGACCCTGCGCCCTCTTCCGGACCTGGGATTCCAGGTTGAAGGCGACAAGGTCAGTTTTGACGAGCGTCTGAATTGGCTCCGGGCCTAGGACTCGAACCTAGAACCTTGCCGTTAACAGCGGCCTGCTCCACCGTTGAGCTAGCCCGGATCGCGAACAGTATAGCAAAGCGGGCCGCATCTGTCATTTACCGTCAATTAATGAAAACGGGCTTGACGTAACCGCGGTATCCTTATATCCTCCCCTGCGTATGGCAGACACGATCGATCTTCCGACCTTGCTCGCGGACGTGGTCTCGCGCGGAGGCTCCGACCTCCACCTGATCCACGGCATTCCCCCGATCGCCCGCATCGCCGGCGAGATCGGCGCCCTGCCCTACCCGGCGATGAACTCCGAGTCGATCCTCAAGATCCTCGACCCGTATCTCCAGGAGTATCACCGCGACACGTTCAAGAAGGAGATGCGCGTCAACTTCTCCTTCACGATCGCCGACGTCGGCCGCTTCCGCTTCAACCTGTATATGGCGACGGGCACGGCGGGGGCGACGATCCGCGTGATCCCGACCAAGACCTATCCCCTCTCCTCGCTGGGCCTGCCGCCGATCGTCGGCAACCTGGCGCACAAGAAGGCCGGCATCATCTTCGTGACCGGCTCCACGGGCTCGGGCAAGAGCACGACGATGGCCGCGATGCTCGAGTGGGTCAACCAGACCGGCAAGCCCGGCAAGGTGATCACGATCGAGGACCCGATCGAAAGCCTTTTCAAGCCTTGCCGCTCGATCTTCGTCCAGCGCGAGGTCGGCGTGGACACCCCGACCTTCGACATCGGCATTCTCGATTCCCTGCGCCAGGACCCCGACATCATCTGCGTCGGCGAGATGCGCGACTCCGAGTCGATTCGCGCGGCTTTGCTCGCCGCCGAGACCGGCCACCTCGTCGTGACGACCTTGCACACGCGCGACGCGTCGAAGACCGCGCAGCGCATCTTGAGCGCGGTGGCCGCGGCGGACCAGGACAATCTGCGCGAGCAGCTGGCGATGACGCTCGAGGCCGTGATCTCGCAGGAGCTGCTTCCCCGCGCCGACGGCAAAGGCCTCGTGCTCGCCTGCGAGATTTTGATCGCCACCTCAGCGGTGCGCCAGCTCATCCGCGAGAACAAGCTCGAGGCGATCAACGACGCGATCCAGGCCGGCGCGCAGGTCGGGATGGTCTCCAAGGACAGCTTCATCAAGAATCTTTTCTCGAAGAAGATGATCACCAAGGAGGTCGCCTTGGAGCATATGCGCAACCCCGATCTCCTCAATCGCTGAGGATGGCGTCAGCCGATCCGCCCCGCGTCAGGCCGAGCGACGACGACGCGCTCATCGTGATGAAATCCCTTCGTCTTGAAGACTTCTTTCCGGAGCTCAGCGGCGAGCAATGCGCGAAGCTGTTCCCGCGCAGCGGCGTCGGCGATTACGCGGCGGGGGACTTCCTGATCGAACAGGATGAGGCGGGGCGGGACCTGTTCGTCGTCGTCGAAGGAGCGTTCACGATCACCAAGAGCATGGGCTCGGCGGCGGCGGAGCTGGCGACGATCGGGCCCGGCGCGGTTCTCGGGGAAATCGCCTTGATCCGCGAGGGCACGCGCACGGCGTCGGCGATCGCCGCGGGTCCCGCGCGAGCCTTCCGCCTCGCGTACGCCGACATGGACTACATCCTCGCGAACAATCCCAAACTGGCCATGCATCTCCAGAACCTGGCGCGGGAGCGGGAGGCATGAAGGCCTTGTTGGCGCTTCTGCTGCTCGCCGGCGCGGCGTTCGCCGCCGAGGAGCCCGGCGAGTGCCCGAAGGGCACGCACCGCGTGGCGACGAACAACACCTATCAACCCTTCAAGTGCGTGAAGGAGGACGAGAAGAAGGGCTTCAGCGCGGTGACCGGGCCGACGGGCTTCAAGGTCCGCCCCAAGTGCCCGCGCGGCACGCGAGCCGCGGCCACGACCGAGGGCCTGCAGGGGTATCGGTGCGTGCGCGTCATGGCCGGCGAAACCGAGCCGGACCTGGCCCCGATCACCGGCGGCGACGAGGAACTCCCCCCCGTCGAGGCCGGACAGGACGACGACGATCCCCTCGCGCGCGGCTGTCCCAAGGGCAAACGCAAGGTGCGCACCGCTGACCCGCTGCGGCCCTTCCAGTGCGTGACCCAGGCCACGCGTATGGCCCGGATCACCGAGGAAAGCTACCGGCGCTACTCCGTGCCCGCCGAGCTCTCGTTCGACTACCCGCGCATGCTCCAGCCGCGGGACGGCTGGAAGGAGGACATTCCGACCTTGTCCTTCACGCTCGACGACGGCTCTCCGGGCAAGCCGGTGACGATCACGATCACCAAGATCGAGCCGTCGCAGCCCACCTTCATCGACATCGACGCCGCAGTGCTCAAGGACAAGGAGTGGCAGGGCGCCAACGACGGCGGCCACGTTCCCGCCGCCGGGGTCAAGGCGCGCATCACCTTCGTCGCCGGCGAATCGAAGACCGCCTACGTCCCGTTGTCGCGGGACGCCTACTACGTCGTCGTCTACAGCGCTCCCGTCGAGGCCTACGAGGTCTATCTCGCCTCCTTCAACCGTCTGCTCAAGACGATGAAGATCGTGCGGAGGGGCAAGTGATCGCCGCGCGCGACGAGGGCGGGGTCCGCGTGGTGACCTTGACTCGCCCGCCCGGCAACACGCTCTCGCTGGAGGCGCTCGCCGGACTGCGCTCCGAGGTCGCCCGCGCGTCCGCCGACGGCAAGGTCCGCGCGCTCGTGCTCGCCTCGGGCGTGCCGAAGTATTTTTCGAGCGGCCTTGACATCCAGCAGATCATGTCCCTTCCCGACGCGCGCCATCCCGAGGCCTTCACGGCCCTGCTGACCCTCTACCGCGAGTTGCTCGCCTGCCCGAAGCCGGTCGTGGGCGCGCTCAGCGGCGCGGCCATCCTCGGCGGCTGGATCATCGCGATGGGCTGCGACTGGCGCGTGATGGCCGAGGAGTCCGGCAAGGCGGCCCTGTCCGAAATCCGCCTCGGGCTGTCCCCCTCGCCCGCGCTCGTGACGAGGCTGTCGGCCCTGTCGAACGATCCGCGCGTCGTCAAAGAGATGGTCCTGCGCGGCAAGACCTTGCGCGCCCCGGAGGCGCTCGCCGCGGGGCTCGTCGACGAGCTCGCCCCCGAGGCCCAGGTCTTCGAACGCGCGTTGGCCTTGGCCAAGAAGCTCTCTAAATCCGCCCCCGCGGCGTTCGCCGCCTTGAAGAAGGGTCTGAACCACGAGTTCCTCTCCGAAGAACTGTGGAGCCGTTCCCTCTCCGAATTCAATATCCTTATCGCCGGCCCTGAAGCCAAAGAGGGCATGGCGGCGATGCGCGACAAGCGCCGCCCCCGCTGGGAGGAGTAGGGGATGTATGAAAAGAATCTGTTGAAAGGGAAGGTCGCCCTCGTGACCGGCGGCGGGACTGGGATCGGCAAGGCCCTCGCTCTGGCCTTCGCGCGGCACGGCGCCGACGTGGCCCTCGCCGCGCGCGACGGCGAGCGCCTCGAAGCCGCGGCCGCCGAGATCAGACAGGCGACGGGCCGAAAGGCGATCGGCGTCGCGACCGACGTGTCCGACGCCAAGGCCGTCTCCGCTCTGTTCGACAAGGTCGAGGCCGAACTCGGCCCCGTGTCCATTCTCATCAACGGCGCCGCCGCGAACTTCGTGCGGCCGAGCGAGATGCTCACCTCGGTGCGCTTTCGCAAGGTCGTCGACATCGTCCTGCACGGCAGCTTCAACTGCGCGATCGAGGCGGGCCGGCGCATGCTGCCGCGCGGCGAGGGCACGATCATCAGCCTGCTCGCCACCTACGCCTGGACCGGCGCGCCCGGTTTCCTCCCCTCCGCCGCCGCGAAGGCGGGCGTGCAGGCGATGACGAAGACGCTCGGCGTCGAGTGGATCGGCCGCGGCGTGCGCGTCAACGCGGTGTGCCCGGGGCTGATCGACACGGCGCAGAGCCGCGAGCGCCTGTGGCCCGAGAAGTGGATGAGTGACGCCTTGCTCGAAAGCGTGCCCAACGGCAAGTTCGGAACGGAGGAGGACGTGGCCAACGCCGTGCTCTTCCTGTGCGCGCCCGACACCAAGTACGTCGCCGGCGAAACCCTCGTCGTGGACGCCGGCACCTCCGTCGGCGGCCTCCCCTATCTGCGCTTCGTCGAGAAGGCCGGCGTAGTCAGAAAGGCCCGGCCCAAATAGTCGGCCTGACACCAATAAGAAGGGCTCCCCTTGCGAGGAGCCCTTCAACCCACGGAGCGCGCGGCCAGTTAGCTAAGCGTGGTCGTGGTGCTTCGAGTTCGTTTCGGCGTACGCCTGCTTGGCGGCCTTCGCGGCGGCGATGATCGCTTCTTTCTTGACGACCGACTCGTCCTTCACGGTGTGCAGGAGGTCTTCGCCCTTCGCGCGCCGCTCCTTGAGCCAGTCCGCCAGATTCTCACGCGTCTCGCTGCCGGCGCGGGGCGCGAACAAGACTCCCAAAGCGGCGCCGACCGCGGCGCCGGTCACGAACAGCAAAGCTCCGCCCAATCCGTCGTTATCTCGTCCCATGGTGTCGAGTCCTCTCAAAGTTCGTCTCGGTGTGATCGGCATTCCTGCCGACGGGCGCAGTATAGCCCCCTCGTCTTCATCCGTCAAGAGGTCTCTTTCCCTCCAGGTCCCCGGACTTTTCAAAACTCGCACCGGTGCGAGTTCTGCTTGCGCCGAGACGGCGCTATCCGCAGGATAGTTGTTCTGGAATTTGACGGATGATCCACAGAGACATGGAGCATGTCCGTTCCAATTTCCTCCGCTTCGACGAAGTTGTACTCGCGTAAAACCCCGCGTTTATTGAAAAATAATGCTGGGAAATTAATCCTTATTCACTGTCGGCGCCGACAGTGAATAAGCCTTGCAGATTAAGGATATTTTTTTAAAAAACGCGGGATTTTGCGGGCACGAGACGCCGGATATTCTTCATGTGACGTCGTCAGAGCTGGCGAGATATTCAGACCTGGCAAAAAAATCCGGGAACATGGAGGTCTCTTTCCAAGTTCACGGGCGTTCTCCCCAGCGTTTCCCAACGCTGAAAGTGTTGGGGATAACTCGCGTCAGGCGGAGGGCTTATCGGGCGGGGAGCCCTGCGCCCTCGCTTCATCGAGCCGCGCTCGCTCTTCCTCGATGCGCTGCTCTTTGATGTCGAGGGCGCGGCCGCGCTCGGCGAGCGCCTCCTCGAGCGCGCGGCGGCGCGAGAATAGGGTCTTCTCGAGCTCGACACGACGCGCCTCGAGCCCCTGGGCGCGGTCGCGCTCCGTTTCATTGAGGATGCGCGCGAATTCGGCCGCGGCGCCGAGCTTCGCCTCCTCGGCCAGGCGCGCGCGCTCGACGTCGCGCAGGCGGTCGCGCTCGGCGACGGCGGCGCGCAGCGCCTCGCACTCTCTATTCAGCGAGGCCAGTTGCTGATCGAGAGCCCGGCGCTCCGATTCGAGCGCGGCGACGCGCGTCTCGAGCGACTTCGCGTGCGTCGCGTCGGCCAGGCGCCCGCGGTCGCTCTCGGCCTGCGCGGCGGCGAGGCGCTCCTGCAGGCCGGCCAGGTCCTTCTGCAGCCCGGCGCGCTCGCGCGCGAGGTCCTCGAAGGCCCGCTCGCGGACCATGCGCAGATTCTCGTCGTGCGCGAGGCGCAGTTCGGCGAGCCGTGCGTCGTGGGCGGCTTGGCGCGCGGACAATTCCTGCGAGTGCTTGAGTAGCGCCTCGGCTTCGCGGCGCTGGGTTTCGACGTGCTGCCGCTTCTCGCGAGTGAGCGACTCGTCCTCGATCTTGCGCCGCTGCGCCTCGAGGCGCGAGCGGCCCTCGATCGCCTCTCCGGTAAACGTCCTGCGCTGGTCTTCCAGCGCGGTCTCGTAACGCGCCACGAACTCGGCCTCGCGCACGGCCCAGCGCGAGTCGAGGTCCTTCTCCTTGCGCAGGAACTCCTCGCGCAGGGACTCCTTCCAGGCCTGGTGCTGTTCGGCGAGCGCGCGGGCGGCCCGCTCGGTCTCGGCGATTTTCGCCCGGTGCGCCTCGTCGAGCGCGCGCTGGCGCTGGTCGTACTGCTCGGACAGAGAGAACTTCTCCGCCTCGACGGTCTTGCGGTGCTCCTCGAGCAGGCGGCCGCGGCGCAGTTCATGCTCCGCTTCGAGCGCGGCCGTGCGCGAAAGGTAGGCGTTCTGGCGGGTCTCCTCGCGGCGCTTGGCTTCGTCCTCAAGATCGCGAGCGCGCTGGGCCAGCTCGGTGAGGCGCTCGGCGCGCTCCTTGTCGAGCTCCGCTCCCTTGCGCGCGACGAAGTCGTCCTGCTGGCGGACGCGCTCGGCGTCCTTGACCGCGGCTTCTTCCAGCATGCGGGCGTGGTCGCGGCGGCCCTGCGCTTCGAGCTCCTCGATCTTGGCCTGGACCTGGCGCAGGCGCTCGGCGTGCTCGGCCTCGAGAATCTTGTGGCGGTCGGCCCAGGCGGCCTGGAGGGTCAGGTGCTCCTGCGTCTGCTCCGCCTCGATGCGGGCGAGCAGGCGCTGTTCCTTCTCGGCCCAGGACGCGTGCAGCCGGCGCTCGTCGGCCGCGTAATGCGCCTCGGCCTCGGCGCAGCGCTTCTCGTGGTCGTCGGCCAGCTCGCGCGAGCGGCGGGCGAGCAGGTCCTCGACTTCTTTCGCGCGATCGGCGATCTGGCGCGCGCGCTCCTCGAACTGCTGCTGCACGGACGCGTCGAGCTTGGCGCGCGATTCCTTGGTCTTGGCCCACAGACCGGTCTCGAGCTCGGACCAGCGCGCCTGGAGTTCGGCCTCGCGCGCCTGATAGCGGCGGACGAGATCGGCCTCCTTGAGCGCGAAGGCCTTGACCATCTCCTCCTCGCGCGCCTTGAGCGAGAGCTCCCGGTCCTGGGCCACGGCGGCCAGGGCCATCTTGTTTTCCTCGAGCTCGGCCTTGAGCGCCGCGATCTCGCGGTCATTGTCGGCGATCTCGAGCTCGCGCAGGTGCGCGGCCTGGCCCATCTCGCGGTCGCGCGCCTCGCGCAGGATCTCGAGCTGCTCGGCGTCGCGCTTGACCTTGGCGACGATGTCGAGCTTATCGGCGCGCAGGGAGGCGATCTCGGCGTCGCGCGCCTCGAGGCCGCGCTTGAGCTCGAGCCAAGCGCCCTCGCGGCTTTGGTGGGCCTTGCCCATCGCGGCGAGATCGGCGCGCAGGCGGGCCAGGGTCTCCTCGGTGCGCACGCGGTCGGCGTCGACGCGCGCGCGCTCCTCGGCGCGCACCTCCGCGCGCGCCTCGGTCTTCCAGCGCGCCAGGTGCGCTTCGCGCGCCGCGCTGTCCTTCTCCCATTTCGCGGCCTGCTCCTGCCATTGCGCCAGACGCGCGTCCATCTCTGAAATCCGGCTCTCGAGAAGCTTGCGCTTGGCGCTTTCGTCCGACGCCTGCCCCTTCAGCGCGGCGTTCTGGTCCTGCAGGTCGCGGATGGTGGCCAACGCGCCGCGGATCGCCAAACGGGCGGCGTCGAGGCTGTTGATCTCGCGCAGGGCGCGGTCGTCCCATTCATCCATGGACATGCCCTCCTAATATAGTGGAGGGCTGTTACGGCCTTATTGCTGGATTGCTGGAAACACAACGCCCTCGGACGTCAAGACTCCCTCGCGGGACGGCCGCGACGATCCCTGGACGAGCGGCGCGTGATCAGCTACAATCAAACCATGAGCTCTGAAACCAAGGTGCCCAAGCTGGAAGTCGCCACCGTCGCCGAAGGCGTCGTGAAGGTGAAGGTGCCCAACGGGAAGGGCTTCTTCAAGATCGCCATCGAGAAGCGTCACGGCGAGTCGAACTCACTTTACCTCGAGGTCAACGGCGCCCGCAAGTTCGAGGTCGGCAACGACTGCAACACCTGCCACTTCTGGTTCAAGATGCTGCAGGATCCGCACCTGCCCACGAACAAGAAGATCGCCAATCTGCCCAAGACCATCCAGCTTCCGCGCCCGGTCGACGAGTCCCTTGTCCAGGAACTCGCCCCCCTCCTCGAACTCATGGAAAAGGGCGAGTACCTCGTGTTCGAGACCTCGATGAATCTCTCCGGTCCGTACGACTCCGACGACGAGGCGTCCTATTTCTTCCAGAGCGAGTTCATGGAGCTCTGGGACATCGAAGACCCCAAGGAAGAGGGCCTGCTGTCCGGCTGGGAGCACTATGAGGGCCAGCGCCCGCGCGTGTTCCGCCACCCCGAGTCGGGCGTGATGGAGAAGCAGTACGACTTCGCGATTCCTCTGGTGCCCCGCGCGGCGCTGAAAGAAGAGTACATCAAGATCTATCAGCAGATGATCCAGAACGGAGACCGCCCGCGCGTGCTCATGCTGGGCATGTACCAGCGCGGCATTCCCGAAGCGGTCAAAAAAGGTCAGATCAAGAATCTGCACTCCTTCATGGCCGGCTTCCTGCTCGACGGCCATCATAAGGTCGCCGCGTACCGGCGCGCGGGCGTGCCCGCCAAGTTCCTCGTCATCCTGGCCCCCAAGGCGAGCAAGTACCACCTGCTCAAGGACGAGGGTCCCGCATCGAAGGCCCAGGCCCGTTTCGAGGAGCGCCTGGCCACCCTTAAACCCTCTTAGCAGGAAGGAGGCTGACCGAGCCGTAAGGCGAGGAAATGTCCCTTCCGATTTTGTTGAAAAGGGACCTTGACGGGGCGGGTAGCGCGGCTATACTATCGCGGTCTAGGCCCAAAGGCCTAGGCTCTGATAGGCCCAGGGCCCCTGACGCGATGGGCCTTTCAGGAGTACGCTGAGTGCCATGAGGACCCAGAGCCGCCGAGTACCCCTCCTCGCCGCGTGCGCGTTCGCGCTCGCCGCCTCCCTGTCGGCCCGCGCCGGCGAAGGCACCGCCGCCGTCGCGGTCCCCGCCGTCCCCCAGACGGCCTCGGCCATCGGCGGCGCGCCGACGAGCCCCGAAGGCCTGCGCATGGCCGCCGAGCTGGCCGGCCTCGAGACGGCGCTGCTCAAGCATCTCAAGGGCGAACAGCCCTCGACGTTCGCCGCGCTCGACGCCCGCCGCCAGGAGCTCAAGTCCCGTTTGGCCTCGCTCCAGATGCCGGCTTCGGACCGCAAGATTCTCGATGAGCGTCTGGTCCGGACCTCGAGCGTCATCACGCGAAGCCTGCGCCTGACCGGCGGCGGCGCGGCCTTCACCCCGGCGGTGCGCAAGGCGGTCGTCGCGGCCGGAAACGCGCCCGCGACCACGGCGGCGGCGGATCCGCTTTTCGCGGTCGACGCGCTCTTGGGAGACCTCGATAAAGCCGCGGCCGATCCTTCCCAGGCCCAGACGATCTTCGACAACCTGACCAAGCGCTACGGCGTTCCGGCCGGCCGCGGCGGCGTCGCCGTGGATTTCCGTGAGGTGCGCAAGTCCGTCGCCGCGACCTGGTCGTACACGCCCAAGGGCGCCCCCGGCACCAACGCCGCCAAGGCCCGCGACCTCGACCGGCCCACTCCCGCGCCCGTACGGGCGAACAACACCGCCGTCGTCACCGCCGCGATCCCCGTGCAGGTCGACTACGCGGGCCTGACCTTCGCGGCCGGACGCGCGCTGGACGAATTCCGCAAGCGGCTGCCGGGCGGGGAGCCGGACTTCGCCGCCGAGCGCGGCGCGAACCTCCTCCAGCTCTGGGAAAGCGGGCGAGGCGCCGTCTCGGCGATGCGCGGCGACCCGGACAGCTTCAAGTCCATCGACGCGCTCGTCGCCCATCTGATCAAGGTCGAGGCGGACTCGGCCCGCTCGGTCGGCATCACCACACCCTTCCCCACGTCCGACGACGACATCACCGAGCGCCTCGACAAGATCGGCAAGTTCAACCCCGAGCTCGCCGAGTTCGCCGCGGTGCTGTGGACCTACCGCGCCTACCTCCGCGAAAACGTGCGCAAGGCGCCCATCGGCACGCGCTTCTCGCCGTGGGAGACCTACCCGCAGGGAGCGGGCTCGCGCGGCGGCGAGGTGGTGGCCTTCAAGCACGAGGGCACGGACTTCGTCGGCCTGCGTTTCGAAAAGGCCGACAAGTCGTCCGTGTATGAAGCCTCGACCGCGGACATGTCGGCCATCATCCGCATCACCACCAAGGCCAACGGCGCCAAGGAGATCATCCATCAGAACTTCGACGGCCAGCGGGTGGTCCTCGCGCAGGTCATCGAGAATTTCGACGGCGCGGGTCATCGCCTCACGCGCCAGACCTACGATCCCGCGACCAACATCTCCGAGCAGACGACCTACGACCTGAAGGGCAAGGTCGAGCGCTACGAGCGGGGCAACGATAAAACCGGCGACGCCATCATCCGTCAGCTGGGCGGCGACGGCCCCCGCTTCGAAGCCACTTTGACCAAGGGCAACCGCGAGGTCAAGTTCCTCGACGCGAACAATTCGCCTTACCGGATGCAGGTCGACCACGTCAACGCCGACGGCACCCTCGAGATGGAGTTCCGGGTCAATCACGACGGCACCACTCTGAAGAAGGCGTCCGCTCACGTCAAGCAGCTCCTCAAGGACGGCCAGGTCGTGAGCTGGGACGTGGACCTCACGGGGCTTCCCCCGGCGACCAACGCCGACAAGCGCAAGGCGGCGGCGCTGGCGCTGGCCAAGGAAGTCCTGGCCGCGATCGGCGAGGCCGACGCCGACGGCCGCAAAGCCGCGGCCTTCGCCGACTTCCTGAACTACAACGCGGTCATGGACGGCTTGGCCGAGTACAACGGCGAGCCCGCGATCCGCATGACCATCGCCCCCGGCGCGCGCAAGGCCATCACGATGGTGCTGCAGAAGGCCAACGGCGAGCGCACGGTCCTGACCGCGTTCTTCGGCGACCGCACCGCGGAGCCGGGACGCTCCGGCGGCGTCGCTTTGCTGGTCCAGCATCCGGTGCGCTACGACAAAGACTGGGCCATGGAGAACGCGCACGATCCCAAGTCCCAGCTGAAGGCCGCGACGGTGGCCTTCGAGTACCTCGGCGGCGGGCAGCGCAACGTCCGCGAGGAGACCTTCACCAAGGACGTCGACGCCTACGGCGGCGGCGGCTGGAATCCGGGAAACTGGTTCGCCAGCAAGGACCGGGTCACGCATTACCCGATGCACCGCGAGTCCTTCGACCTGACCGCGCCGGAAAGCTGGGCGAAGCAGAACAGCTGGGAGAAGCCGACCACCTCGAAGTCCATCCCCGGCTCGGCGCCGGCCCTCTGGCTGGCGCAGAAGATCGTCGACGTCCCCGTCCTGAAGCAGGTGCTCGACGCCTCGAACTACGTCAGCAATTTCGTCTATACCGGCATCGTCAACGTCGTCGAAAGCAACGTCAGCGGCGACCAGGCCCTGCTCAACAACATCGCCACGAAGTCGCGCAACCCCGCCTGGTGCTACTCGATCGCGGGCACCAAGCCCGACGGCGAGAAGGAACCGGAGAAGTTCGAGGAGTGGGCGCGCAAGTTCCTGAAGCTTCTGACCCCGGGCGCGCGCAAGCTCCTCGACAAGCGCGCCCTGGAACTGCGCCCCGAGCACCTCGAGGCGATGGGCGTCACCGCCGAGCTCACGCCGCTGTACTACGAGCAGGCGATGAAGATGCCGCCGACCGACTTGGAGGCGTACTTCACGCTCGCCGAGTTCGGCGCGGGCACCTACGGCAAGCAGCTCTCCCGCAACGGGCACGCCGTCGCCGGCTTCTTCGCCTCGGCCGGCGAGGCCGTCGGCCAGATGCTGACCAACCCGCTCACTTGGGCCATGCCGTACGCGTTCTCGGCGCTCGGCAAGTTCGCGGCCAATATCGGGGCCAAGGGCGCGGCGCTGACCAAGGCCGGCTCGACCGGCCTGGGCCGCACGGTGACCCTCGCCGGAAAGGGCGTGAGCGTTATCCGCGGGCTGGCCATCACGAGCGTCGTGGCTCCGTTCGTTCTCGCCACCGGCGCCCACGTCAACGACGCGATCCAGCACGCGGGCACGCCCGAGGGGACCGACGCGCTGGGCAACGCGGTCGTGGACCTCAGCATGCTCTTCTTCGGGGCGAAGTCGATGGGCAAGGAAATGCCCGGCTACAAGTTCGGCAAGAGCCTCATCGACCGCTTCCGCGCCCCGAAGGCCGAGCCCGTCGCCAAAGCGACGCCCGGCGGCGGCGCGGCCGTCGCGGCCAAGCCGCCGGTGCAGTTGGAGTTGGATTTCGGGGCGAAGAATCCGGGGCAGGCCAACGTCAACGGGGCGGGCGCTCAGGGCCCCGTCACGCCGGCGGTCGGCAAAGGCGCGCCGGCCGTCGTCGAAGGCGCGGGCGGCGGAGGCGGCGTGGCCAAAGGGGAGGGCACGGTAGCGGGAGTCGAAGCCCCCGCCGGAGCGAAAGGCCCCTGGTGGAAGCGCGCGGGAGAAGGGCTCGAGAAACTGAAGAACGAATGGATCAAAGACGCCAAGGGCGGCGGGATCGAGCGCCCGGAGCTCAAGACCGGCGACGTCAAGGCCAACACGAAAGTCGAGTCCAACGGCCCGGCCGCCGAAACGGCGGGCAGCGAGTTGGCTTCCGCGACCAAACCCCTCGAGGCCAAGCCGCTGGAAGCGAAGCCGCTCGAAGTGAACCCGCTTGAAGGCAAGCCGGTGGAAGCCAAGCCGCTCGACGGAAAGCCGGTCGAGGCGAAACCCGTCGAAGCCAAGGTGGCGGATGCCAAGCCGGTCGAAGCGAAGCCGGTCGAAGCGAAGCCGGTCGAAGGCAAACCGGTGGAAGCCAAGCCGGGCGAGAAGCCGGTGGAAGCCAAGCCCATCGAAGCGAAAGTGGTCGAAGCCAAGCCCGGCGAAACGGAGATCGTGGAGGCGAAGGTCGAGGGCGCCAAGCCCGGCGAACAGCTCGAATTCGAATTCATGAAGGGCGAAGAGGTCCGGAAGGTCAAGCTCATCGAGGAGCCCGTGAAGGTCAAGGGCAAAGGCGAGTTGGACCTGAAGGCCGGGGAACGCGTCCGCGAGAAGGTCAAGGAGAAGGTGGAAGTGGAGCCGAAGCTCAAGGAAAGCATCTGGCGCAAGGCCCTCCGGCGCATCGGCGAGGGCGGCTACATGAGCTTGGCCGCGAGAGTGATTCCCCCGCCTCCTGTCGTCATCCCTCGGCGCCGGGCAGTGCCCTTCAACACGGATATCGAAGTGCCCGCCGAACGGACACCCGATCCAGCGGACGACACGGTTGCGGAGACGAAGCCCGATCCGATTCCTGAACAGAAGATCGAGCCCCAGCCCGAGCCCGAACTCAAACTCGAGCCCCAGCCCGAGCCTCCGCCCCCCGGCCCGGTCGGCAACGGCGGCCCCGGCTCGGGCGGCAACGGCGGCTCCGTCGCCGGCGGCGGAGGCGGCGGCGGAGAAGGCGGCGGCGGCAAGGGGCCCAAGGCTCCCAACTTCCGCGGCTTCGGCGACGCCGGCGGCGGTGGAGGAGGCGGTGGCGGTGGAGGCGGCGGCGGAGCCGACGGCGGCGGCGGCGGAGCCGGCGGTGACGGCGCTCCCGGCGGCGGAGGCGGCGCTCCCAAGAGCGGCCCGGTCGTGAGCCCGGCCGTGCCCGAAGGCCTCGCCGGCGGCGGCCCCGTGATCCCGGTCAACCGCGGCGCGCGCGCGATTCCCAATCAAACGACGGTCGGCGGCGGGCATGACCCCGTTCCCTCCTTAGCGTCGCGCTTCGACGGCTCGCGCGATCGCAAGGACCAGGGCACGGGCTGGTCCCCCGTCCCGATGAAGGGGCTGGGCGCGGGCGACAGCCCGGGCCTGCCTCGGCTGGCCGCGCGCACTCCGGTCTTGACGGCCCCGTCCGCCGACGACAAAGTCCCGCCGGTCGCGCGCGTCGCGGGCGGAGCGGTCAACCCGGCGCGCCCGGTCGCGCCCGGCGTCAAGCCCGAGGAAGAGGATTTCAGCTACACCTATATGCCGCCCGCGCGCCATAAATATGAACTGCCCGAGGATCGTCCCGCCGAGGGCAAGGACTGGCGCGATCTTCTGTCCTTGACTTTGCGCGGCGCCGCCGCCGTTTCGATCGGCTACCTGGTCTATCACTCCGAACTGCCGTACCTTGTCGGCATGACTCGCCGCCGCCGCAAGCGCGACGGCTCCGACGACGACTCTTCCGTCGCGTAAAAAAAGTAGAATCGTCCCGCCGCTCGCTGAGAGCGGCACCAGATGATCTCCCGTTGCCCGAGCTGCGGCGCCACAGCTCCCGACGAGGCCCGGCTCTGCCAGGCCTGCGGTTGGGATTTCGTCGCCAATAAAAAAGGGAAGGCCCCCGAGGCCGGGAAGAAAGCCGAGCCGCCGGCTTCAAAACCGCCGCTCAAGCCGGCCGCGCCTCCGCCCGCTCAGGCCGGGTTTTCCCTGCCGCCGGCGCGCGGCGGAGAGGCGCCGCCTCCCGTGAAGCCGACCAAAGGCGGCTCCGGCGCGTTCGCGTCGCCGCCGGGGGACGAGAATCCCTTCGCCTTGCCCGTCGCCCGAAACCTGGGCCCCAAGCCGGGCGAGAGCCTCTTCGCTCCTCCCCCTCCGCCCCCGGCCGCGAAACTTCCCGAAGCCAAGCCCAAGTCCGAGGCGGAGAAAGCTCCGGTCGAGCCGCTGAAGAAGCTCCCGCCCAAGAAGACCGAGCTCGATCCGGCGCCTCCTCCCGTACCGGAGGAGGAGGAGGAGGAGCAACCGAAAGGCGTGTCTCTCCCTTCCGCGGCGGCTGCGCCCGAGCCCGCGCCCGAAGTCGAGGAAGCGGCCGACGAAGCGCCTCCCCCCGCTCTATTCCTGCCGACCTCGACCAAGGAAATCGTCGTCGAGGCGGAGGCGCGGCGCCCGCCGGCGGAACGGCCGGCGCCGAAGCCCGAACGCGCGCCCGCGAGCAAGCCCGCTCCGACCGAGCCGCCGAAAAAGGGGCGGCAGTCGGCCGTCCAGCTCGCGGCTCTCGCCGGCGGCGCTCTCGGCCTGCTCAGCATGGGCGCGATCTTCATGATGCTGCGCACCGAGCCGCAAGGCGCCGCGCGGCCCACGGGCGCGTCTCCCTTCGGCAAGCGCGCCGCCGGGGAGGCCACGGTGACTCCCTCGATCGACGACCCGATCACGCCGCGAGACCCGAACGCGGCTCCCGTCTCCCCCATGCCGGCGGCGCCGAGCGACGGGCCGGCGCCGACGAACCTGCCCGCTCCGTCGGTGGGCCGGACCGTCGAGCCGCCCAAGCCCGGGAGCGATACGCCGCCGGTCGCGGCTCCGGCTCCCGTCGCCCCGCCCCCGGCGCCGCCCGCGCCGATCGTCGCGCCGGCTCCGGCGCCGGTGACACCATCGGCCCCTGTCCCCTCGACGCCCGTGCCCGATCCTTCGCGTCCGACGGCGACCTTCAACGTCGCGCCGCGCCCGAAGCCTCCCGCGCCGACGTTGAAACCCAAGCCCAAGCCCGCGGCGCCGCCGGCGCCCGTCAAGCCCAAGGGGCCGCAGTGGACGTTCGAAGGGACCGTGTACGATCTGTTGACGACCAGGGGCGTCTTCGGCGTCAAGCTGGTGTTCGTCGACGCGGAGGACAACGAGGTCGCCTCGACGGAAACCGGCACCGGCGGGAATTTCAGCCTGACCATGCCCGCGGGACCGGCGAACGGCTACCAGCTGCGCATCATTCACGATGACTACTCGGGAAAGCACATCGACGAGCTCGATTCGACCAGCTCGGTGCGCAAAGCCGACCTCGAGCAGCGCAAGTTTCTTCTGCAGGCCGGCGCGCGCAACCTCCCGTGGATCGGCGCGGTGGGCAAGCCCGTGCGCCGCGACATGGCGTTGGTTCCCCGCGTAGCCGCGGAATGACCTACGCCCAGGCCGCGCTGCTCGGGGCCGTCCAAGGCCTCACGGAATTCCTGCCCGTGTCGAGCTCGGCGCACCTGGCCCTGGCGCCTCTCTTCTTCTCCTTCCCGGACCCGGGCCTGACGTTCGACGTGGCGCTTCATCTGGGGACTTTGGCCGCGGTGCTCGTGTACTACCGCGAGACCTGGCTGAGGCTGTTCACGGGCGCGCTGCGCGATCCGCGCGGAGAGGAGGCGCGCACGCTCGGCCTGCTGGTTCTGGCGACCGTGCCCGCGGTCGTCGCCGGGCTGGCCCTCGAGAAAACCGCGGAGCACGCTTTCCGCGACCCGCGCCGCATCGGCGCCTGCCTGATCGCCTTCAGCGGCGTCATGTGGTGGGCCGATCGCCGCGGCGAGGGCGCCGCCGGCGCCTGGCGCACGGCCGGTGTGCGGACCGTGCTTCTCGTCGGGTGCGCCCAGGCCCTGGCGCTGATGCCGGGCGTGTCCCGCTCGGGTGCCACGATGAGCGCGGCGCTGCTGCTCGGCCTGGAACGGTCTCAGGCCGCGGAACTGTCTTTCTTGATGGCCACGCCGATCGTCGCGGGCGCGGCGCTGCTCAAGCTGCGCCATCTGGGACCGGCCGACGTCACGGGGCCCTTCGTTCTCGGCCTCGCCGTGTCGGGCGCGGTAGGATTTGCCGCCGTCGGAGCGTTCCTGCGCTTCCTGCCCAAAGGCGGGTTGAAGCCCTACGCGCTTTACCGCGTCGCGCTCGGCTTGGTCGCGCTACTCCTTCTCTGATCTGCTCTGCAAAGACGTCAACTGCTTTTCAATCCTCGCAGACACGGCAGTTGCACCCAGGGTCCCAGTAGCAAGGATCCTTTCTAGGAGGGCTGCCGCGTCCCCCGCCAGGTTCGCCTCGCGGAGGAGTTGGCGGACTGTAGGCCAGGGCTCGTTCGCGAAGCCAGTCAGGCGTCAGCGCCCCCCGGTAGCCCTGAGGAACAAAGAAAACGAGAGCATCATAGACAAAACGCGCACATCCGGTTAGATCCGATCCTGCACTCTGCGCGGCTGGAAGCGGAACATACGCCGTCTTGATCGCCCCGGTTGTATCTGCGTAAGTTAGCCTTCCAGGATAATCGCATGCGAGGATCGCCAAGCGGCGCATGTTCGAGATCGTCAGCGCAGCGAGATCCACCGGCACGGCCGGAACATGCTGCTCAGGCAGAGGTGGAGAGATTGCAGGCTGCCTGGGCGTTGACAACGATTTGAGGCGCAACGCGTCAGGGTTCGCCCCCGCCATGTCGCCCAAATAAAAATACGGTTCGGTACAATACCCGGTGCCGTCTGCCCCCTCCAGTCCCTTGGGGAACTCTCCTCGGTAGAAATCTTTCCGGTAAGGCTTATCGAGAGCGTTCAGCTCATCTTGTGTCACGCTTCCGGGATTGGCGCATGATCGGAGAGCTATTGAGGCGATTGTTTTTTTCAGGAGTTCATCATGCTCGCGCTCAGCGGTGGTCTTCGTCACCTCCGCCTTGAGAATCGCATAATATTTAGCGAAATCTCCCTGCCTAGCTTTTTCTTGGTCGATGATGCCCTTGATCAATTTCTCATCTTTGGCGGTGATGGCATACGCGCGTTCCGAGCCGGCATCCAGCGCAGCCTGATTGGCTAAGAGATTGGCTGCATTGAGTTGGAGCCAGCCCTCTGACAGCTTAAAGGTATCATCATGCGCCGCTACCGCTGTATAGGCAGCAACTTCGCCCTGCTCAATCGACCGCCAGCCGGTAGTCACCAAATCGGCGAAATGGCGCCCCTCATGATATATCGCTTGAGCGATGATGCCGGGATTCTGATCCTTCAATGCCTCTGACAGCAATGACGCGCCGATCACGACATCGCCATTGGGAAGCGTTGCGCCGGCATAAGCCGCCGTATTCACGGATGCGTAATGAGTCCCGCTCTTGGTCTGAATCGCACGATAATCGTCATCATTGTTGCTGAACCGAGGTTTCCATTGCGCTGGGAGGCCATCCATCCAAGCCATAGTGCGGTTTGTCCCCGAGGGTTTTCGAGTTAATCCGGATGTGTGCGTAGGCGCGACATTGTAGGCTTTCTGAATTTGATCGATGAGTTTTACCGATTTGTCATCGAATGTGTTTTTCGCTTGCGCGTACGCCTCATACTTGGAGAGCTCCCCCGCTCTATCCGTTCCGGCGCGAGAATTTTGCCAAACGATGGCGGCAGAGCGAATCTCATTGTTCAGGGCCTGCACTTCTCGGATCCTTCTCAGCAAATCTTTCTGTGTTCCATCATCAGGCAAGCAAGGCGACCCATCCGAGCTTGGACACGGCCCCGCATAAGCGATGGCCGGAACCACCCATGCCATAAGGGCCAGAAGAAGCAGCCGCTTCATGGAACCACCTTCAGGTGTACGCGATTGGATTTTCTTTCGGATTTGGAAAACGCATCGAGGACCATGTACAGCTCATAATCCCCATCCGAATTGAGCCAAGAGCCGATGTCGAATGTGCGAAAACCATTTGGAGCCGTATCGCCGCGGGTATGCAGTGTTTCTCCCGGGGCAAGGCGTTGGAAAAGCGTCGTCGTCGAGCGTTTATCGCGTTTCATGCTTTCGACCATGGCCGCTTTCTCGGCCTCAGTAAGTCCAGCCGGAAGATGAATTTCTGCAGCGATATCCGAATTCCCGGGGAACTTCGAGCGAGCGAAGCTTTCTTTCCCTCGCGGACCTTTGACGCTCATATTGAGAGCATCCGATGGCAAACGGCCGGTTTTGAAAAAACTTTGCGAGTGCTCGATGAACACATACGGGACCGACCCGACGTTAGCGATCTCTAATCGGCAGCGGATAGGAGTTCCGCGACGAATTGTCGTCTTTTCCAGCGTCAACTTCATCACGATGAGCTCGCCTTTGCCCCGGGGCCTGAATTTTTTCGGGGCGGGAGTGACGTACAACGGGCGATCGACAAGAGCTTGTTCGTCGTCATTTTTTGCCTGTGCGAACGCCTCATCGCGGCTCACGTCTCCGGCGCGCGCGACAGCCATGCCAAGAGAAGCTACGATTAAGACGATGCACATTGATCCACCGACGCGTGTTCCGCTGATTCTCATAGATTTAATAATGTTCGTTCCCATAAAAATAAAAAGCCAGAAGCCTCGGCGTAAACGCGCCGCAGACCTCTGGTCTCACCCGATTTCGGTCGGGTCGTGGATGCCCCGGGGCCAATTCCCCGAGCTACAGATGCTCTGTTGAGTTTAACGGCGGCGCAGAGCAGTTGCCAGTGCCTCCGGCACCATACGTCTATAGGCCTAAGGGCCTGGATTGCCCGCCGTCCCAATCCGGGGCCGTCGCGACGGGTGAAACACGCACTCGCCGCGGCTTGCGCGCGGAGGGCACGGGCGCAGTCGCCCCGAACGCCGCGCGAAGTTCAGGGAGCTTGGGATAGGCCAGGTCGCCGGGGCAGTCGGTCTGCTTGTAGTCGCGGTGACCCTTGAGCGAGGCGGGATCGATGCCGAAGCGCTTGACGAGGAAGCGCCCGATCGACGCGACGGCCGCGAGCTGGGCGGGGGTCGGCTGGTCGTTCTTCGGCGCGTGGTACGTGCCGAGCAGGACGATGCCGACGTTGCCCTCGTTGTTGCTGAGCGTGTGCGCGCCGAGCGTTTCGAGCGGGCGTCCCTCGAGGACGTTGCCCAGCGGATCGACGAGAAAGTGATAGCCGATGTCGCTCCAGCCCCGGCCGTGCTGATGGAAATCCTGGATGAAGCGAGTCTCTTCGAGACTCTCCGCGAGGTTCGTCGTGTAGCGCCCGTCCGTGTGATGCAAGGTGACGCGCCACGGCATCGGATCGGGCGAGTACGGGTTCACCGGCGGGACGGCGCGCCACTCGGCCCGGCCGTGCACGAGCGGGGGCTTCGCGCCCGGATCGACGGGGCCGCGCGACGGCGGCAGCGACGGCGCGGGGGTCTCGGGCGCGTCCGCGAACGCCTCCGCGCCGTAGATCGACACCGCGCTCTCGCCGGCGACGCCCGCGTCGAGCGCGCGCAGGCGCACCGGCCCGGCCTTGCGCGGGAATTTCCCCTTCGCCCAGAAGCGGCCGTCCGGGCCGCGCGTCACGTCCAGGTCGACCCATGAGCCGCCGGAGCGCGCGGCCTGAAAGCGGACGTTCGGATCGGGCAGCACGCCTTGGATCAGCAGCACGTCCCATTCGCCCGGAACCGGATCGCTGAAGCCGCTGTCGAAGAGAACTTTCGAGCTCCACCAGGAGCTCGAGCGGGCGGTGAATTCGGCGCCGTGGCGGGAGCCGAAATGCACGTCGAAGCCCAGATCCTGTGCGCGCAGAACAGTCGGCGCCGCGAGCAGCAGCAGCGCGAGAAGCGCGTCAGCGCGCACAGGCGGCCTCGACGGCGTCGATCTCCTTGGGAACGCGGGTGAGGTTCTCGGCGGGGCCGTCGCGGACGACGATGTCGTCCTCGATGCGGATGCCGCCGAAGTCGAGGAACGAGTCGGCCTTGGCGAAATCGACGCTGTCCTTGTGCTTGCGGCGCAGAACCGGGTCCTTGAGCAGGGCCTCGATGAAGTACACGCCGGGCTCCATGGTGATCACGAAGCCGGGCTCGAGCTTGGCCACGAAACGGACGGGCACCTTCGTCGGGTTCGGAAGCACGCGGCGCTTGCCCCCCATCACGTCGTGCACGTCGAGGCCGAGCATGTGCGTCAGTCCGTGCGGATAGAAAAGGCGCACCGCGCCGCCCTCGACGAGGCCGTCCACGTCGCCCTTGAGAAAGCCCAGATCTTTGAGCCCCTCGGCGATCACGCGCATGGAGTACACGTGCAGATCCGCGGAGATGATGCCGGGCCGCGCCCTGGCGATGCACTTTTTCTGCGCCTCGAGCACGACCGAGTACACGTCGCGCTGACGGCGCGTGAACTTCCCGTTGATCGGGAAGGTGCGCGTGATGTCGGCGGCGTAGCCGCCGAGCTCCGCGCCGGCGTCGATGAGCAGGAGGTCGCCCGAGCGCAGGGCGGCGTCGTTCTTGCGGTAGTGCAGGACCGCGCCGTTGACGCCGGCCGCGACGATCGAGGGATACGCCAGATGCTTGAGCCCGCGCTTGACGCACGCCGAGTCGAAGATCGCCTGAAGCTCGTACTCCTTCATTCCCGGGCGCGTCGCCCTCATGACCGCAGCGTGCGCCTCGCCGCTGACCGCGTTGGCGCGGCGCATCAGCGCGAGCTCGCCTTCGGTCTTGACCGCGCGCAGTTCGTCGAGAGCGTCGCGCAGCTTGGACGCCGCGACGGGCCGGCGTCCGCGCAGGGCCTTCTTCAGCTCGTCGGCGTACATCACCTTGTCCACGCCGAACAGCTTCTTCGCCTCGGACGGGCCGGGGACGTTCCCCTCCCACACGCGATGGTGCGCGTCGACGCGCGGCACGAGCAGGATCTCGCGCGAGCCGTCGAGCACCAGATGGCAGCCGGGCTCCTCGACGCCCGTGACGTACAGGAAATCGGAATTCTGGCGGAACGCGTACTCCACGTCGAAATTGCGCGCGACGGGCTTGCCGCCCGCGAGATGAACGACGCCCTGGCCGGCGAGGCGTTTGGCGAGGCTCCGGCGCAGGAGGCGATAATGGTTCATCCGACGATTATACATAGCGCGGACGCCGTTTGCGCAAGACGGCCGGAACATGCTAGAATGTCCGTGAAAGCCGTCACCCCTCACCCTTGTACGACATCTCGGGCGGCTTTCATCGGGGCGCGCGCCGCGTGGCGCGCGCCCCGGTTTTTTGTAGGACCCGTTTTCAGTAGGACCAATGGCGTAAGCGGCTGGGACCTTGGACTTTTGCTTGTTCCGCGAGCCGCTGATATAATTTACCTATGAAATTTCAACCGATCATCGCCCTTTCGCTGTGCGCGGTCCTGACTTCACCGTCTGCCGCCCAGACCCGCGTCGCGGCCGGCGTTTCCCGCGTCCCGGCCGGGATCAGCGTGGTTCCCGTTCTCGGCGTTTCGGGGTTCAACGCGGCCCCTTCCCTCAATAGCGCGGTGCTCACGCCTTCCTTGGCCCTCGGCCTCACGCCGGTCACGTCGCCGGCGGCGTCCGCCGCCCCGATCGTCGCTCAGGCCGCGACCGTTCCCGTCCTTCCCGCCGCCGCGATCCCCGTGACTGCGGCCGCCGCCGCGAAAGCCGCCGTGCCCGCGGCTCTGACGACCATTCATGCCGCCGCCGCTCGCGAGATGAAGCCGTCCGACAGTCCCGTCGCGCTTCGCGCCGAAGGCGAGCAGTTCTGGTCGGGCGCCGCCTCTAAGCCCGAGACCGACGACGCCGTTCCCGCCGCCGCGACGCCCGTGAAGTCCACCTCTCGTCTTCTGCGCGGCGCCGCCATGCTCGCTCCCGTCGCGGCTCTGCCCGCCCTCCCCGGCCTGGCGCAGCTTCCCGAATGGGCGACCACCGCCTTGCCGTACGCGGAAAGCCTCGGCGCCCTCGCGGCCGCCTACGGCCTGACCCGCGTCTCGCGCTGGGTCATCGACAAACTCGCGCCGCGACTCGGCCTCGACAAGGACGGCGTCGTTCTGGCGCGCTTCGCCACGAGCGCGGTTCTCTGGGTCGCCGGCGTCAGCGTCAGCCTCGTCACGCTCGGCCTTCCCGCGGCGGGCGTGCTCACCGCGGTCGGCGCCAGCGCGGGCGTCACGACGCTCAACTTCCTCCTCGCGCCGACGACCAAGGACATCGCGGGCAATCTTTTCCAGGGCGTGCGCTTTCTTCTGTCGCGTCCCTTCAACATCGGTGATAAGGTCACCATCGGAAAAACCACCGGCGTCGTCCACGACCTGACCTTGCGCTACATGGTCCTCAAGGCCGAAGACGGCAGCTACATCCTGCGCACCTACAACCAGGTCGCGGCCGCCGGAACGATTTTATACGGCAGCTATCAGACGAAGGCCCTGCGCCTGCATCTCAGCAAGCCCGCTCTCCCGCGCGGCCTCCTGCGCGCGATCAAGGACGCGGCCACGCCCGCTCTGTGGAAGCCCATCCTGTGGTCGGCCGGCGCGATCGTCGCGCTGTCCTTCTTCCCGCTGCTCGCCCCCGCCGTCGCCGCGACGGCCTTCGGCTGGGTCGGGGCCGTCCTCCCTTGGGTCCAGGGCGGACTCGTCGCGATCCTGACGAACTCGATCTCCAAGTCCATCCGGACCGGCATCGATAAGCTCCAGACGCGCTACGGCTGGAGCCGCCCGGTCACGACCGTCGTCAAGCTCGGCGTGAGCGCTCTCTCTTGGCTCATCGGCGGCTCCTTCCTCCTCAACTCCGTCGGCGTCTCTTGGATGGCCCTGGGCATCGGCCTCGTCGTCTCGACGGCCCTCGTCTCCACGATGATCAACGACCAGCTCAACGCCGCTATCCAGGGCGCGATCCTGCTCAAGTCCAAGGTGTTCCACATCGGGGACAAGGTCACGATCGGCGACAACGCCGGCGAAGTCATCGACATCACTCTCGACTACGTGGTTCTCAAGCTCGACGCGGATCGCTTCATGCTCCTGCCTCACGCCGTGGTCAAGGAATCCGCGATCATCACTCCCCGCGAATACGGCGCCCGACCCAAGTAAAGGAAAAATAGAATGTCCTCGCCCCGAAGAGACGACGTCCGCAACATCGCCATCATCGCCCACGTCGACCACGGCAAGACCACGCTCGTCGACGCGCTGCTGAAAGCCAGCGGCGAATTCCTCGTCAAAGCCGACGCCGCTCAAGAACAAGTTCTCGACTCCAACGACCTCGAGCGCGAGCGCGGCATCACCATTTTGGCCAAGAACACCTCGATCCAGTACGGCGACAAGACGATCAACATCGTCGACACCCCCGGCCACGCCGACTTCGGCTCCGAAGTCGAACGCATTCTCAAGATGGTCGACGGCGCGCTCCTGATCGTCGACGCCGTCGAGGGCCCGATGCCGCAGACGCGCTTCGTGCTGCGCAAAGCGCTCGCCCTCGGCCTGCACCCGATCGTCGTGATCAACAAGATGGACCGCCCCCACATCCGCCCGCAGGAAGCCCTCAACAAGGTCTTCGACCTCTTCATCGACTTGGGCGCCACCGAGCCCCAGATGGAGTTCGCGGTCGTCTACGCCGCCGGCAAGGCCGGCTGGTCGAGCCACGAGATGGTGACGAGCGCCCCGGACATGAAGCCGCTGCTCGACACGATCATCAAGTCCGTCCCCGGCCCGCAGGTCGACGAGACGCAGCCTCTGCAGATGCTCGTGACCATGCTCGATCACAGCGCCTACCTCGGCAAGATCGGCATCGGCCGCATGCAGAACGGCAAGATCGCCAAGAACGAGAACGTCGTCCTCATCAAGGGCGAGGACGGCAGGATCATCCCCGGCAAGGTCACGATGCTCCAGATGTACCAGGGGCTCAAGCGCAAGGACGTCGAGAACGCCAAGGCCGGCGACATCGTCGCCATCGCGGGGCTCGAGACGATCAACGTCGGCGACACCGTCTCCGACGTCGCCAACCCGATCGCGCTCCCGCCGCTCGACATCGACGAGCCGACGCTCTCGATGGAGTTCACGATCAACAACTCCCCCTTCTCGGGCCGTGAAGGCAAGCTGGTGACGTCCCGTCACCTCCGAGAACGCCTCCTGAAGGAGCAGCAGATCAACGTCGGACTGAAGATCGAGCAGCTGCCCGGCGAAGGCAACTTCAAGGTCGCCGGCCGCGGCGAGCTCCACCTCTCGATTCTGATCGAAACGATGCGCCGCGAGGGCTTCGAACTCGCCGTGTCCCGCCCGCACGTGATCTTCCGCGAGATCGACGGCGTGATGAGCGAGCCGATGGAAAACCTCGTCATCGACGCTCCGACTCAGTACCAGGGGGCCATCATCGAGTCGCTCGGCCGCCGCTTGGGCCAGCTTCAGAACATGGCGCCGGAAGGCGCCAACCGCACCCGCCTGGAGTACTCGATCTCTTCGCGCGGCCTCATGGGCTTTAAGACCGAGCTCATGGCCATGACGAAGGGCACGGGCATGATGCACCACTCTTTCAACGGCTACGGCAAGAAGGGCAACGAGCCGCCGCCCCGCGTCAACGGCGTGCTGATCTCGATGGCCCAGGGCACCACCACGGGCTACGCGCTCTCCGGCCTGCAGGAACGCTCCGACTTCTTCCTCGGACCGGGCGTCGAAGTGTACGAAGGCATGATCGTCGGCACCAACTCCCGCGCGTCGGACATGATGGTCAACCCGACCAAGGCGAAGGCGATGTCGAACATGCGCTCCAAGGCGACCGACGACGCCGTCCAGCTCGAGCCCCCGAAGATCCTGAGCCTCGAGCAGGCGCTCGAGTTCATCGACGACGACGAGCTGCTCGAGGTCACGCCGGTGAGCATCCGCCTGCGCAAGAAAGTGCTCAACGGCTCGATGCGCAAGCGCGCGGAAGAAAAAGCTCACTAGATGCTATAAGGCTTTCCGCCGCGGCATCTGTGCCGGGCGTCTCGCGCCCGGCCTAAGCTATAATCGCCGGATGCGCGCCGCGCTTCTCGTGGTTCTGCTGGCCGTCCCCGCCCCCGCGACGGAGATGATCTACGGCTTCAACTTCCCCGTCTGGTGGCACGACGCCTACGCGTCGCCCGCCGCCGTCGCGGCGCACGCGGGAATGGCGGAGATGGGCGCGGGCTGGGTCGCGATCGTTCCGACGGTCTATACGAAGGACTGCCGCGATCCCGAGCTTCTCGCCAACGACGGGACCGCGAGCGAAGACTCCCTCCGTTTCGCGATCCGCGCGGCGAAGGCCCGCGGCCTCAAGGTCATGCTCAAGCCGCACGCCGACAGCCGCGACGGCAATCCGCGCGCGCTGATGAACCCCACCGATCCAGATCGGTGGTTCTTCCTATACCGCGGCCACATGCTGCGCTACGCCCGCCTCGCCGCCGTGGAGAAGTGCGAGATGTTCGCCGTCGGGACCGAGCTCGCGTTGCTGACCTTGCCGGGCCACGGGGCGCAGTGGCGCTCATTGATCAAGGAGATTCGAGCCGTCTATTCCGGACCCCTGACCTACGCCGCCAACTGGCACTCGGCCGAGTACGTCTCCTTCTGGAAGGACTTGGACTATATCGGCGTCGACGGCTACTACCCGGTGATCGGCGGCGCCGACGTCGCCGCGCTGACCGCGAACTGGCGGCCGTGGGTCGCCATGCTCGCCGCGCTCTCGAAATTCAACGGCCGCCCCGTGATCTTCACCGAGGTCGGGCTCGCGGCGCAAAAAGGCGCGAACCTCCGTCCTTGGGAATGGTATGAGACGCGCGAGCTCGACGTCGACGTCCAGGCCGCCTACATGGAATCCTTCGTGCGCGCTTTCAGCGGCGAGCCCTGGTTCCGCGGCTTCCTGTACTGGGCCTGGGAGGCGGACCAAAAGCGCACCGGGCCTAAGGACCGCTCCATGAGCATCCAGGGCAAGCCCGCCGAGCAGGTTTTACGCCGCGCCTTCAAGCCGGCCCCGCCTCCGCGCCCCGAAGGGAATTGGCGCGCGCGCATGGAGGCGTTGTCGTTGCGTCTGGCCGGCGTTCGCTGGCCCTAAGGGCCTATCGGCCCTCGTCGTAAGAATGGTAAACTGGCGTATGAAAATCCACATGTACGAGTTCCGTTCCGAAAAGAAGAAGCTGAAGTGCAGCTGCGGCTGGGAGCGGACCCTCAAGACGGGCGACGTGAAGCTGATTGCGAAGACCTTCTCCGCGCATCAGGCCGACATGGTGGCTAAGCCCGTCCACTAGCCTTTAAGCCGGGCTCAATAGATCCAGCCGGGGACGCCGGTGCTGCGCTCGCGCGGCACGGCGCGGGGTCGCGGAGGCGGATCGGTGAACTGCGGCTGGCGGTCCTCGATGTTGCGCAGCTGATCGCGCTCCGGGACCGATTCGATGAAGGGCCGGCGCTGGCGGCCGCGCTGGGAGGGCGGCACGCCCCCGAAGCGATAAGAGACCGTGATGCGGTGCTGGTCGCTCAGGGACTTGGCCAGGCCCCACGCGTAGTCGAACAGGAAGCGCCCCTTCCAGCGCAGGCCCAAGCCCACGGTGAGGCCCGCGTCGTCGCGATGGACCTGATAGCCGATGCGCATGCCGTAGGTCTTCACCCAGAAGTACTCCAGACCCAGGTTCGCGTGCCATTCCCGCTCGTGCGTCAGATAGTCGCCGTCGAGCGAGGCGATCACGTTGTGCACCGAGGGCACGCCGCCCTGCCAGGCGAAGCCGCCGCGAAACGTCGTCGGCAGGGGCTCCCGCTCCTCGTTGTACTTGATCTTGCCGCCGACGTTGAGGGCCGAGGCGCCGAAGCTCCAGCCCGCCTCCGGCGAGTGCACGAGGTAGCCGACGTCGGCGGCGAAGGCGCTGCCCGTCTTGCTCACGATCGTCGAGCGCACGTACTTTCCCCCGATCCCGAGATAATGGTCGATCTGATAGGTCTGGTCGCGCAATTCGAGCGGCGTCATCCCCACGCGCTCGGCGTAGCCGCCCGAGAGCACGAGATCCGAGCCCGCGCTCACGCTCTCGGAGGAGGCCAAGGAGCCGTTGGGAGCGAGGCGGTTGATCTCGATCTTTCCGCTTTGCGAGTACAGCAGGTTCGCGCCGAAGCTGGTGTAGCCGTTGCCGGAGATGCCCGTAAACGGCGTGGGTCCGGCGTAGGCGAAATTCTGGATCGACGTCTCGCCCTGCCCGGAAGCGAAGCTGAAATCGAGCTCGTGCGCGTTCAAGCGGGCCAGCCCGGCCGGGTTGTAAAACAGCGCGGAGGCGTCGCTGGCGACGGCGGTGAAGGAGGTCCCCATGCCGGCGGCGCGCGCGGACATCGGTATCTGCAGCACGGGCACGGCCGTCGTGCCCGGCCCCGCGGCGCGGACCGCGGGCGCGGCGCAGACCAACATCAGCACGGCGACGGCGGCTTTCCTCATTTGATGACCGCGATCTTCTGGGTCTTATGGAGGCCCGGAGCGTCGATGCGCAGGAGATAGATGCCGCTCGAGACGACCGAACCGCTGACGTTGCGCCCGCCCCAGTCCATGGTGCCGCGGCCGGCGGGCATGTCCGCGTCGAGCAAGGTCGCGACGTAGGCGCCCGTGACCGTGAACAGCTTGATCACGACGCGTCCGGGCTCCACGGTCGCGTACTTGATCGTGGTCTTGTCGCCGCGGGCCGGGTTGAAGACGTTGTTGTAGGCGGTCAGCTCGGTCAGGGAGGCGGTGAGGTTGATCGGGTTCGACATGCCCAGCGAGGAGGTGCTGCCGTGCACGTTGTAGCCGAAGACCTCGAGGTGCACGGTGCCCGACGCGGGGTAGCGCGTGGCGAAGCCCGGCGAGAGGCGCACCGTGCCGGAGATGTGGCCGAGGCCGTTGGAGGACGACACGAAGGTCAGGAAGTCCCCCGCCAGCGGCGGGAAGTTGAGCTGGGTGTTGCTCAAGATGTTGAACGAGTGGTCGCGCAGCTGCACCGTGGAGAACCGCCAGTTCTGGGTGCTCACGAAGGTGGTCACGTCCACGTCGAAGCGGATCGTGTCGTTGTCGAAGCTCGCGGTCACGATCGAGCCTCCCAGCGCGCCGGACTGCTGGTAGGAGAACGTCAGCCCGTAGGGCGTCGTGGATTGGACGCCGCTCGCCGACCCGTTGACGCAGTCGCCGCCGATGATTTGAAGATAAAACAGCCCGCCGGTCGGGTTGTTGTACTGGATATCGACCGTCGAAGCGGTCGTGTTGCAGTCGAACACCTCGCAGAGCCCGTCGACCGTGTTGACGCCGTCGTAGGGGGGCGCCGCAGCCGCCACCAGGCGGTGCGAGCGGTCGAAGAGCTTCAGCTGATAGCCCTTGTAGTAGCCGCCGGAGGGAGGCAAAGACAGGGTGATCTTGACGAGGCCCGCGCCGGCGCCGAAGGAGAAGAAGTCGTTGTCGCTCGAAGGGAAGATCGTGCCCGAGACGGCCGGGCGCGTGCTGACGTCGGTCGCGGTCTCGAAGCCGTCGTTGCGCTCGTACACGTCGCCCGCGCCGAGCACCAGTCCGTGCGAGGCGAAGGCGGTATTGATGGCCGCCTGCGCGGTGCCCGCGCCGCCGCAGGCGGCGACGCGGCCCTCGGCGTCGACGCGGCGCATCGCGTCGTAGACCTCGCTGAAGCTCTCCGGGAAGAAGAGCATCGACTGGAAGACCAGGCCGTCCGCGCAGGATCGCCCCGCCGCCGGGCCGAGGGCGGCGATGCGGTCGCGGCGGATGTCCCATTCGGCCTGCGAGAGGAAGATGCTGTCGTCGTGGATTTCGCCGGCCCAGGAGAGGCTGCTGAGCACGCGGCAGGTGATGCCGGGCTTTGTGCAGTCCAGCTCGCGCAACGCCCCCGTTCCGCCGAGCGTCGCGAGAACGTAGGTGCCGATGGAGGAGTTGTTGAGCGAGCTCGCCGAGAAGTAGTCGGCCTGCGCCTCCGAGATCGCCCCGGCTTGGCCGAAGTTCTGGATGGACCAAATCTTCTCGACGAGGTAATGCACGTACTCGTGATGGACGACGGTCGCGTCGTCGGTAAACCCTTCCTGCGGGGCCACAGCGTTCACGTCTCCGAACATCAGGTTGTCGTAGTCCGGGTTGTAGAAGGCGTTGGACATGTTCGGGCCGACGTGGGCCATCGCGACCACGGGCCGGGATACAGGCGCGGCGCTCGACTTGTTGACGTCGTTGAAGAAGTAATCGTGCATCAAGTTGATGTGGTAGAAGATGTTGAGCTCGCCGCGCAGGCCGACCGGGGCGTCGGCCGTGGTCCAGACGTGGCTCGACGTGCTCGGGGCGCCGAAGGTGAACGGGCTCGTCAGCGACAGATAGCTCGACAACGAGACGTCGTAGCCGTCGTGCTGCCCGCTCTCGTTGGATTTCAGGTACAGGCGCATGACCTTGCCCGCCACGGCCGTGCCGTTGAAGGCGCCGCGGTCGCCGATGAAGCTCGCGACCGGCTCGCCGAAGCCGTCGACGATGCTGAGTTGGTCGTCGTCGGCGATTCCGCCGCCGGCGGAGTCGGACGTGTCGGCGCCGGAGAACTCGCCGACTTTGAAAGTGCTGAAGACGGGCAGGAACTTCACGGCCGTGGGGGCGGCGAGAGTCAGGTTGATCGTGGACACTTGGGTCGTGGAGTTGGGGTAGGGATGCGGGGATGAGATGGGGCTGGAGAGCGTCGACCACACGCCGCCGCCGTTGTCGTAGTGCATGCTCGGCCCGCGGAAGTTGGCGGCGTTGACGAAGGGGCCCTGCAGACCCATGGAGACCTTGCCCGTCGCGCCGCCGCAGAAAAAGCCGTTGCCGAAGACCGGGTCGGCCACGGTCAGGGACCGTGTCGAAGCGTCGGCGATGTAGACCCACTGATTGTTCAGCGGGCGATTCTGCGCCGGCGTGCTCGAGGGGTCGACGTCGTAGACGGAGCCCGCGATCACTCCCGACGTCAGGCACACGGCGAAGCGCAGGTTGTCGTAGCGGAAAAGGATCTGGCCGGTGCGCGCGTCGATGTAGTAGCGCCAGGCCGCGTGCACGGACCGGACCTTGATCTTCCAGGCGAGGTGCGCGCGGCCGGTGGACTGGACGGGAAGAACGACGAGCTCGGCGGCGCCGTCGGCCGTTCCCTGGGAATCGCCTTCGGCGATTCTGGACGCTTCGGACGCGGACACGGTGGGATTGACGTCGACGCGCAGGTCGGGCTCGTAGGTCGAATTGAAGCCGAGCACCGAGCCGGCGTCGTCGAGGTGGACCTTGACCCGGGCGAACTCGACGGGCAGGCCGCGGTAGGTCTGGCGGTAAAGCACGTGCCGGTGGCCGTCGCCGGTCGATTCCTTTTCGACCTGCAAAGTCGCGGGATCAAGCCCGAGGAAGGTCCCCTGCTCCTGCAAGAACTGGCCGGAGACGTCGGTCGCCCGGCCGCGCCGGGGCGCGGTGCGGCCTTCGCTCAGCGCCGAGGGCTCGCCGGTGCGCGGGTCGAGCCGCAGTTTCCAGCGGCCGCCCGACGACGAATTGAAGCGGCCGAAATCCTCGTTCATCCGGGCGCGCGGCGTGCGCGTCCTCGTCCGCTCGAGTTTGTCGAGGCCGAAGCGCTTCGCGTCCTTCTTCGCGCGCTCGGACGGACGCACGGCCGAAGCCGGCAGAGCCGCCAGGAGGACGAGTCCCGCGACGAGGAATATCCTCAACGCGGGGCCTCGATGCGGCGCAGGCGCACGATGATCGCCGCCGCGGCCTCGACGCGCACGCGGCGCGAGGCGTCGCCGCGCATCGCCTTGGCCAAAAGGGCGATCGCTTCGGGGCGCCGGACGGGGCCGAGCACGCGGATGGCGAGGCTCTTCAGTTCGGGGTCGCCCTGGCCGAGCGTCAGGTCGGCGAGGCCCAGATCGACGTCTTCGCCGCGCTCCGCCAGGCCCGATTGAGCGATCAAAGACAGCTCTGGCGGCGGCGACTTCTCGAGCAAAGCCTTGAGGGCCGCGGTGGACTCGGGCTCGGCGCGCCGCCCCAGCGCGCGTGCCGCCGCGAGGCGCACGCGGCCGCTCTTGTCCTTGAGCGCGGCGGAGAGGACCCCCGCCGAGTCGGGATCGCTGAACGAGCCCAAAGCCGCGCAGGCCTCGGCGCGCGCTGACGCGTTGGCGTCGCTCGACGCCATCTTGGCCAGGAGGTCGCGCCCCTCGCGTCCGATCAAGCCCAGCGAATGGGCGGCGGAAGCGCGCACGGCGTCGTCGGAGTCGGATATGGCGGAAAGAAAAGGACCGGCGGTCGGGTCTCCGAGGCGAGCGAGGGCGATCGCGGCGGCGTCGCGCACTTCCCCCTGCGGGTCTTTGTGCGCGGCCAGCAAGGACGCGCGCACGTTTTCGCCGGCGACCTCGCCGAGCTTGAGCACGGCCCGCGCGCGCGCGGCGTCGCGCGCCATGCGTCTGAGCTCCTGCGCGGGCGTGGTCGGCGGCGCGCCGCCCAAGGTCTTGGTCTCATCGATGAGATTGGTCAGCCCGTCCACCTCGCCCAGCTTATAAAGGCCCGCGGCGGCGGCGATCCTCACGTCGGGGTTGGCGTCGGAAATCGCCTTCTTGAGAAAGGGCACCGCGGCGCGGTTGGCGAGAAGGCCCCAGGCGTTGGCGACCGCGGCCCGGACCTCGGAATCTGGGTCGGCGCCCGATTCAGACAGGAGCGCCACGGCTTCCCGGCCGAGTTCCGCTCTGGCCGCCGCGGTGGACTTGACGACGACGGCCGGCTTGGCCGAGGCGGACAGGGGCAAAAACGCCGGGGCGGCGGCGAGCAGAAGCATGCCCCAGGATGTTATCAGGGAAGCGTTACGGTAATATTTCAACGCGGGGGGCTATTTTGAGGCTAAATTTGGTGGGCCCGCCAGGAATCGAACCCGGATCACTTGGTTCGAAGCCAAGTACTCTATCCGTTGAGCTACGGACCCACTCGCAGAAGTTTAGGACATAAACGCTCCCCCCGCCAGGGGAGGGCCTAATCCTCGTGGGGCTGGACGTCGCGGCTGTAGCCGTATTTGGCGAACTTCTCCTTCACCCGGGCGATCTCGGGGTCGGAGAGGAGGCGGGGCTGGCCCATCTGCACGGCGCGCCAGTACATCATGGCCAAGGTCTCCGCCTCGATGGTCAGGGCCATGGTGCGCGCGACGTTCGGGCCCAGCACGACCAGGCCGTGGCTGCCCATCAGAGCGGCGTTGCGGTCCTCGAGGGCGCGGAGCAGGTGGTCGGACAGCGCCTGGGTGCCGTAGGTCGCGTACTCGCAGCAGCGGATGTTGTTCCCCCCGAAGAGCGCGATCATGTAATGAAACGCCGGGATTTCACGCCGGAGGCAGGCGAGCGTCGTGGAGAAGCCGCTGTGCGTATGGATGATCGCCCCGACGTCGGGGCGCTTGCGGTAGATGTCGGCGTGGAAACGCCACTCGCTCGAGGGCTCGCGCCGTCCGGTGTGAGTCCCGTCGGAGCGCAGGCGCACGATGTCCTCGGGCTGCATGACGTTGTAGGGCATGGCCGTGGGCGTGATGAAGCAGTCCTCGCCCATGCGCGCGCTGACGTTGCCGGAGGAGCCCTGGTTGAGGCCGCGCTTCTCGAGATCGCGGCAGGTCTCGATAATCTGGCGGCAGACAGTCAGTTCCGTTTCTGAGAGAATGAATGGATTGTAGCTAAAGTTGGTATCATTTGCAGACGCGTTTTCACGGGAGGCAACGGCTATGGGCGGGCATTCACACTGGGCGAACATCAAGCACAAGAAGGGTGCGGCGGACGCCAAGCGCGGCAAGGCGTGGACGAAGCTCTCGCGCGAGCTCACCATCGCGGCCAAGCTCGGCGGCGGCGACCACACCGCCAACCCGCGCCTGCGCAAGACGATCGAGGACGCCCGCGCCCTCTCGATGCCCAACGACACGATCAAGCGCGCCATCCAGCGCGGCACGGGCGAGATCGAAGGCGCGGTTTTCGAGGAGCTCTCATACGAGGGCTACGGCCCCAGCGGCGTGGCGATGCTCATCGAGTGCACGTCGGACTCCCGCAACCGCACGCGCACAGACCTCCACACGATTCTCTCCAAGAACGGCGGCTCCTTCGGCGCGCCGAACTCGGTGGCTTGGATGTTCAAGGCCAAGGGCCTTATCACCGTCAACAAGGAGGGCAACCCCTCCGAGGACGACGTGATGGGCGCGGCGCTCGACCTCGGCGCCGAGGACTTCAAGGTGGACGGCGACATCTTCGAGATTTACACCGCGCCCAACGATCTCGTCAAGGTGAAGGACGGCCTCATCGCGAAGAAGATCACGCCGGCGACCGCGGAAGCCACGATGATTCCCGACAACCTGATCTCGGTGGACGAGAAACACGCGCCGCAGGTGCTCAAGCTCATCGAGCTGCTCGAGGCCCTCGACGACGTGAAAAACGTCTACGCGAACTTCGACATCTCCGACGCCGTGATGGAGAAGATGGCCGCGGCCGCGTAATGATCCTCGGCATCGACCCCGGGCTGCACGAGACCGGCTGGGCCGTCCTTGACGGCGCGCCCTCGTCTCCCCGCCTGGTCGCTTCCGGGGTCATTCGCACGTTGCCGGGAGTTCCCCTCCCCGAACGCCTGAAGGCGATCCACGCCGAGCTCGAGGCCGTGTTGCTCGGCCACAACATCAAGTCTTGCGCGATGGAGGAGATGTTCTTCACGACGATCGCCACGACGGTGCGCTCGACTTTGCAGGCGCGCGGCGTCGCTTTGCTCGCGATGGCGCAGGCCGGCCACGGCGTGACCGAGTACAACCCGAAGACGGTCAAGCTCTCTCTGACGGGCTCGGGCAGCGCGGAGAAGGCGCAGATGCAGACCGTCGTGCAGAAGGCCCTGGGCCTGGCCGACAAGCTGCGCCCGAACGACGTGGCGGACGCGGCGGCGATCGCGCTGTGCCACTTGCGCACGGGACGCGGCAAGGGCCTGCGCGTGCTCGACTCCTGGGGAGCCAAGAAATGATCGCGTCGCTGCGCGGGACCGTCCTCTCGAAGGACCTCGAATCCCTGGTTCTCGAAGTCGGCGGCGTCGGCCATGAGATCCACGTGACGTCCGCGACGTCCTCACGGCTGCCCGCCCCCGGCGGCGAAGCGTTGCTGTTCATCGATTCCTCCTACGCGATGTACGGCGGCGGCGAGACCTTGTACGGCTTCCTGTCCTCGTCGGAAAAGGCGATGTTCCGCGCCTTCCGCGACGAGATTCCGGGAACCGGCGCGAAGAAGGCGCTGGAGTTTCTCGACAAGGCCTCGAAGTCCCTCCCCGATTTCCGCCGCGCCGTGATCGACCGCGACGAAAAACTCCTGTGCGGCGTGTTCGGTTTCACCAAGAAGACGGCGACGAAGATCGTCGACGCCTTGAAGGAGAAGCTCGAGGACGTGCGCGTCGCCGGCTCGCCCCATTTCCAGAAGGCCGCGGACTCGATGCCCGCGACCGGCTCCTGGGGCCAGGCGCTCAACGCGCTCGAGGCGCTCGGCTATAAATTCGGCGACGCCCGCGCGGCGCTGCAGTCGCTGGCCGAGGTTCACGGCGGCAAGGACGTTCCGACGGAACAGCTCGTCCGGGAAGCCCTGAAGAGGATCTGATGCCTAAATCCAAGGATGAATCGGTATTAAACCCGGCTGAACGAAGCGAAGACGGGACGGCCGACCGCGCGTTGCGGCCGCGGACGCTCGAGGAATTCATCGGCCAGGACTCGCTGAAGGAAAACCTTAAGGTCTTCATCAAGGCCGCCAAGAAGCGGAGCGAGCCCCTCGACCATTGCCTGTTCTACGCCCCGCCCGGATTAGGGAAAACGACGCTCGCCAATATTTTGGCGAAAGAGATGGGCGTCAACCTGCGCACCGCCTCCGGGCCGATCCTGGCGCGCGTCGGCGACCTCGCGGCCTTGCTCACCGACATCTCCGAGGGAGATGTCTTCTTCATCGACGAGATCCACCGCCTCAACGCGGTCGTCGAGGAGGCGCTGTACCCGGTGATGGAGGATTACACGTTCTTTATCTCGACCGGGAAGGGCCCCGCCTCGAGCACGCTCAAATTGGCCGTGCCGAAGTTCACGCTCGTGGGCGCCACCACGAGGTCCGGTCTTTTGACCGGACCTCTCCGAGATCGCTTCGGCATCGTGGCTCAGCTCGGTTTCTACGGCCCGGAAGAACTGCGCAGAATAGTCCTCAGATCATCCGGTCTCCTGAACATCCCGACCGATAACGACGGCGCGGACGAGATCGCACGACGCTGCCGCGGGACCCCTCGCATCGCCAACCGTCTGCTTCGCCGCGTTCGGGATTTCGCCCAGGTCGACGGCGACGGCAAGATCACCGGCGACGTCGCGCGCCACGCGCTGGCCAAGCTCGAGGTCGACGCCGAAGGCTTGGACCCGATGGACCGGCGCCTGCTCAAGGCCGTGATCGAAAAGTTCGACGGCGGCCCCGTCGGAGTCGAAAACCTGGCCATCGCCGTCAGCGAGGAGCTCGACACCGTGACCGACGTCGTCGAGCCGTTCCTGATCCAGGCCGGCTTCCTCGCCCGCACGCCGCGCGGGCGCACGGCCACGCCCAAGGCTTACGCGCACCTGGGCCTCAAGGCGCCGCGCCGAGCGCTCGACCTGCTGTGATCCGCGCGGCGGTCCTCGTCTTCGGGGCCGCTCTTGCGGCCCAAGCCTCGACCGTCCAGGTCGCGATCGTGCGCCAGGCAGGCTCGGTGACGATCGTCCCCGAGGGGAAGGTCCTGATCGAGACTCCAGGCGCCAAGGTCAAGCCGCTCGAATGGAAGGGCGAGCTCACTCTCCGGCCGCGAGAAGGCGGCCTTCGCATGGCGGATATGCGCCTGCGCACCGAGACGCGGCTCATTCAGGCCGACGGCTCCCGCATCAAGGTCGGCTCCAATTTCTATCGCGGGACCTTGATCCTGCGGCTGGACCCGGGCCAGACCGTGACCGTCGTCGAGGAGGCGGACGTCGAGCAGTACCTCGAGGGCGTGCTGCCGCACGAGATGGACCCGGGCTGGCCGCTCGAGGCGCTCAAGGCGCAGGCGGTCGTCGCGCGCACGTTCACCTACGCGAACATGGGCAAGTTCCGCAAGGACGGCTTCGACCTGACCGCGGACACGCGCTCGCAGGTGTACAAGGGGCTCACCGGCGTCAACGAGAACGTGCGCGCGGCCGTGCGCCAGACGCGGGGCGAGGTGCTGGGCTGGAAGGGCAAGCTCCTGCGCGTGTACTACCACGCCTGCTGCGGAGGCGCCACGACCGACGCCGGCGCCGCGTGGGGCAATGACGGCGACATCCCGCGGCCGCTCAAAGGCGTCCGCGATCCCTGGTGCGCCGCCTCGCCGCACATGAAGTGGACGGCCTACTTCGCCTGGGCCGAACTGACCGCGGCGATCTCCGAGAAGCGCATGCTCACCGGCGCGCTCAAGAATATCCGCATCGGCGCACGCGACGGAGCCGGCTACGTGCGCAGCTTTCTCGTCAAAAGCGGCGGGGACACCGTCGACGTCAAGGCGTCCGAGCTGCGCGGCTCGCTCGGCGCCGGCGAGATGAAGAGCGTGCGCATCAAGAGCGTCAACGTGCTGAAGAAGGGCGTCGAGTTCCTGGGCGCCGGCTCCGGCCACGGCGTCGGCCTGTGTCAGTGGGGCGCGCGCCTGCAGGCGGAGAAGGGCCGGGCCTACGGGCAGATTCTCAAGTTCTACTTCCCCGGCTCCGAGCTCTCTGAGGTCGACGAGTGAGCCCGCTTCCCCTCTCGGATTACGACTTCGAGTATCCCGAGTCGCAGATCGCCTCGTCGGCCGCCGAGCCGCGCGACTCCGCCCGATTGATGGTCCTCGACCGCGCGAGCGGCCGCCTGGAGCACGCGGTGTTCCGGGACCTGCCGCGCTTTCTCGACGCGGGCGACTGCGTCGTCGTCAACCGCACGAAGGTCCTTCCCTGCCGCCTGCTCGGGAAAAAATCGACCGGCGGCAAGGCCGACCTCCTGCTGGTGCGCGAAACGGCGCCGAATGCCTGGACGGCTCTGGCCTCGGGTTTCAAGGCCGGCCAAACGCTCGAGTTCGACGGCGGCATGAAAGCGACGGTCGGAGGGCTCACCGAAGAGGGCGAGTATAAGCTCGAGTTCGCGACGAAGGACTTGCGCCCGTATCTCGCTGAGCACGGCCTGCCGCCGCTTCCCCCCTACATCGCCAAGAAGCGCCCGGCCACGAGAGAGGACGCCGCGCGCTATCAGACCGTGTACGCGCGCGACGACGGCTCCATCGCCGCGCCGACCGCGGGCATGCATTTCACGCCCGAGCTTCTCGAGAAGCTCAAAGCCCAAGGCGTCAAGATCGCCTACGTGACCTTGCACGTCGGCCGCGGCACCTTCCGACCGATCACGAGCGAAGACGCCTCTTTGCACAAGATGCTGGGCGAGACTTACGAAGTCGAGAAGGCCGAGGCCGAGACCATCGCCGTCGCGCGCGCGAACGGCGGCCTCGTCGTCTCCGTCGGCACCACGACGACGCGCACGCTGGAGACCTTGGCCCGGCGGCCCGAGGGCTTCGGGTCCGGGACCGGCGAAAGCACGCTCTACATCACCCCCGGCTTCGAGTTCCGCGCCATCGACGCGCTGATCACGAACTTCCACCTGCCGCGCTCGACGCCGCTGCTGCTCGCCAGCGCCTTCGCCGGTCGCGAGCGCCTACTCGCCGCGTATCGAGAGGCCGTGACCATGGGCTACCGCCTCTACTCCTTCGGCGACGCGACCCTGGTGCTGTGACCAGGAGGTGTCAGGCTTTCGGTTTTAACTTTCGCGTCGAATCAGCCTGGAGTCGAAAGTTAAAACCGAAAGCCTGACACCAACTAAAAGCTAAAATTCAGCTGATGACCTTCACGATCCACTCCAAAGACGGACTCGCCCGCTCGGGCACGCTCGACACCCCGCACGGGAAGGTCGAGACGCCGGTGTTCATGCCCGTGGGCACCCAGGCCAGCGTCAAGGCGCTCGACTCCGACGACCTGCGCAAGCTCGGCGCGAACGCGATCCTGGCCAACTCCTATCACCTGTACCTGCGCCCCGGCGTCGAGGTCGTCAAGGCCGCGGGCGGTCTGCATAAGTTCATGGACTACGACGGGTTCATTTTGACCGACTCAGGCGGATTCCAGGTGCTGAGCCTGTCCGATCTGCGCGAGATCGACGAGGAGGGAGTGACGTTCAAGTCCCACCTGGACGGCTCCAAGCATCGTCTGACGCCGGAGTCGGTGATCACGGTGCAGGCCGCGCTCGGCTCCGACGCCTGGACCACGCTCGACGAGTGCCCGCCCTATCCCTGCTCCGAGGCCGAGGCCGCCTCGGCGCTCGAGCGGACCTTGCGCTGGCACGACCGCTCGATCCCCGCGGTCGCCGCGGCGCGCGCGGCCGGCTCGAAATGCCTGTTCTTTCCCCTTTATCAAGGCGGCCTGCACCCCGCCCTGCGCAAGCGCTCGGCGGAGCATCACAACGCCTCCCCCGCCGACGGCATCTCCATCGGCGGCTTCATGGTCGGGGAGGACAAGGAGACCACCTGGTCTCGGCTGACTGAAACGACCGCGCTTCTGAGAGAGGAGCGGCCGCGCTACCTGATGGGCGTGGGCACCCCGCTCGACCTGTGGGACTCGGTGGCCTGCGGCGTGGACATGATGGACTGCGTGTATCCGACGCGCGTGGCGCGCACGGGGCACGTGATGACCTCCTCGGGCAAGCTCAACGTGACGAACTCCCGCTTCCGGCGCGACTTCACCCCGCTCGACCCGGAATGCACGTGCTTCGTGTGCGCGCGCTACACGCGAGCTTATCTCGGCCACCTCCTGCGCTGCAAAGAACTGGCGGCCTACCGGCTGCTGTCCTACCACAATCTGCATTTCATGGAGGAAGTGACCAAGCAGATCCGCGCCTCCATACGCGCCGGCCGCTTCCTCGACGCGCGCGCGGCGTTCCGCGAGCGCTACGCCGATAAGAAATGAGGCGGTGGCGCGAGGCGCTCGACGCCCCGGTCCTGTTCGCTGGATTCGCGATTCTCTTCTGGCTGGGGCGCTCGAGCTCGTTCGGCGTCGGCGACAGTCCCCAACACGCGCTCGCCGCCCTGCGCTTCATCGTTCCTCATCCGCCCGGCTATCCGCTGCAGTCGTCGTTGGCCGCATTGATCGGAGACGCCAACGGCCTGTCCGGGCTGTTCCACGCCGCCGCTGCGGCCGTGCTGTTCCTTTCGCTGCGCTCGGCCGGCATCCGGCGTCCCGCCGCGCTGATCGGCGCGGCGTTGATGGCTCTGTCGCCGCTCTTCTGGTACTACTCGCTCGTCGCCGAGGTGCGGGCGCTCAATGATCTTCTCGCGCTGGCCGCCGCGTGGGGCGCGGCGGAGTGGGCGCGCACGGGCAAGCCCCGGTCGCTCGCGTTTTTTTCCGTCGTGCTCGGACTCGGCGCGTCCCATCATCCGACCTTCGTCGTGCTGCTCCCGGCCTACGCCGTCTGGCTCTCGGCGCGCCGCCCCTCGAATGCGCTCGCGGCGAAGTGCGCGGCGCTCGCCGCCGCCGGCCTGGCCGCGCCGTACGCTCTGCTCGGCCTGCGCCTGAGCGGCAGCGCGCCGGTTTACAACCTGTTCGAGATCTCCGGCTGGCGCGACCTGCCCGGTCTGTTCCTGCGCTCCGGGCTCGGAGGGCCGCTGCGGATGACCGGGGCGGCGGCGCCGCTCGGCTCGACCGCGTTCGACTTCGCTCGCCTGGCCGAACACGCCGGCTGGTTCGTCTCGTCCTTATGGACGCACGCGGGGCCGGCGGGGCTCGCTTTGGCGGGAGCCGGGGTATGGGAGCTGCGGGGAAAACAGAATCGGGAACTCGCCGCGTGGTCGATGTGGGCGATTTCGGCCATTCTTCCCTTTCTCATTTTCAGCAGCCAGCAGATGCCCGGAATCGACCCGGAGTACGCTCGCGCGGTCGCGACGCGCTTCCATCTGCTGCCTCTGATCGCGGTGTTCGCCCTCGCCGGGTTCGGCGCGCACCGGGCTCTCGAGAGCATCCGGCCGGCGTTCGGCGCCGTTCTGCTCGCGACCGTCCTGCTCGGTCCGCTGGTCCTCTGCCCGCTCTCGCTCGAGAAGCGTAGCCCGCTGCTCGACTACACGCGCGCGATGATTCGCGACTCCGCCCCGGGCGACTTCCTCGTGCTCGGGGCCGACGACACGATTTTCGCGACGCTTCACCTGGAGCTGGCCGGCCGCGAGACCGGCGGCCGCGTCTTCCTCGCGCCGAGCATGTTCTCCTTTCCTCCCTACGTGAGACGTCTGCGCCGGACCTATCCGGAGGCCGTCCTCCCGGCGAATGAGGCCGGAGAGCTGTCCTTGAATTGGGCGCTGTGGAAAAAGCTCAATCCCGGCCGCGCCGTCCTCGCCGAGCCCTCCTTGAAGGCAGCGGTCCTGGCCGGGTTTCCCCTCAGCGTGCCGCAGGGCGGCCTGATCCGCGTGGAGAGCGTCCCGCGCCGCGCGGACCCCGCGTCCGACGCACGGCGATTCGTCGACTCCCTCGCGACGGCCCCGTTCACCCGCGCCGACGTCCTGCCGTGGACGCAGGAGGTTTACATTCTCAAGTCGCGTCGGAGCATGGCCGAGTGGCTGGCCTCCCGACTGGACCCCAAGACGGATCGCGAACTCGGCCAGCGCCTGGCTCTATTAATGGAAAGCCTTTAATAAACGGCGAATTAGCCGCTTTCTCTTGACCATCGCGACGCACTTCCGTATAATCCTCTCCGGTCAAATATGGCGCCAGATAGCACTGGACGCTCACCACATCCGCGGAGGACTTGAATGGACTTCACCCAAAGCATGAAATTCCCGTTCGTGATCGTGATGGGAATTTCTCTCTTGTCGCTCGCCGTCGCCTTCTGGCTCATCAACTGGGTCATGGCCAAGGACACCGGCACCGACGCGATGCGCAAGATCTCCGACGCCATCAAGGCCGGAGCCGAAGCCTACCTCCGTCGCCAGAACTACACGATCATCTCGCTGTCCGGCGTCCTCGCCGTGGTGATCTTCGTCCTCTACGCCTTCGTGCGCAAGCACAACGAACACGACCCGGCGGCCCCCATGGCGCTGGCGCTGTGCACTACCGCCTCCTTCATCGCCGGCGCGGCCTGCTCGCTCATCGCCGGCTACATCGGCATGTGGGTCTCGATTCGTACCAACATCCGCACGGCGTCCGCGGCGCGGACCAGCCTCAACGACGCGCTGCGCATCGCCCTGCGCGGCGGCGCGGTGGCCGGCCTGTTCGTCTGCGCGATGTCGCTCATCGGCGTCGGCGGCCTGTTCATCATCCTCAAACTCCTGGGCTTCCCTTATGAGAAGATCCCGTTCATGATCGTCGGCTACGGCTTCGGCGCCTCCTTCGTCGCGCTGTTCTCTCAGCTCGGCGGCGGCATCTACACCAAGGCCGCCGACGTCGGCGCGGACCTCGTCGGCAAGGTCGAAGCCGGCATCCCCGAAGACGACCCCCGCAACCCCGCCGTCATCGCCGACCTCGTCGGCGACAACGTCGGCGACTGCGCCGGCCGCGGCGCCGACCTCTTCGAATCCACGGCCGCCGAGAACATCGGCGCCATGATCCTCGGCGTCGGCCTGATCCCCTACTTCGGCTGGAAGGGCGTCGTGTTCCCCCTCGTCGCCCGCGCGCTCGGCATCCTGGCGTCGATCTGCGGCGTGCTCGTCGTGCAGTGCGAGGAGCACGAGGATCCGATGGACGCTCTCAACATCGGCTACTACCTGACCTCTTTCCTCTCCGCCCTCGGCTTCGCCGGCGCGGCGTGGTGGATGCTCCGCTCGCCGGCGGCGCCCAACGCGTGGATCTACTACACGACCTGCGGATTTATCGGCATCCTGACCGCGCAGGCCTTCGTGTACATCACGCAGTACTACACCGAGTACAAGTACCGCCCCGTGCTCGAGATCGCGGACGCCTCGAAGACCGGCCCCGCCACGAACATCATCGCCGGCATCGCCGTCGGCCTCGAGTGCACGGCCGTTCCGATCATCGTGATCTCGGTCGCGATCCTGTCCTCCTTCAAGCTCGGAGTCATGGCGCTCGGACCGGCGGCCGGCCTCACCGGCGGCCTGTTCGGCACCGCGGTCGCCACGATGGGCATGCTCGGTACCGCCGCGTACATCCTCGCGATGGACACCTTCGGTCCGATCACGGACAACGCGGGCGGCATCGTCGAGATGTCCCACCAGCCCGAGGAAATCCGCAAGAAGACGGACCGCCTCGACGCGGTCGGCAACACCACGAAGGCGCTCACGAAGGGCTACGCGATCGGCTCCGCCGCGCTCGCGGCCTTCCTGCTGTTCTCCGCCTACCTCGACGAGATCTTCAACTACACCGGCATCCGCATCGGCGTCGATCTCAGCAAGCCCGAGGTCTTCGTCGGCGCGATGATCGGCGCGATGCTCGTGTTCCTCTTCTCAGCGATGGCGATCCGCGCGGTCGGCACCTGCGCGCAGACCGTCATCACCGAGGTCCGCCGCCAGTTCAAGGAGCGCCCGGGCATCATGAAGGGCACCGAGGAGCCGGACTACGGCCAGTGCGTGGACATCGTCACGCTCGGCGCGCTGAAGGCGATGGTCTGGCCCGGCGTGCTCGCCGTGTTCACGCCGATCGTATTCGGCCTGCTCATGCGCGGCTTCATCACCGAGGCGCAGAAGACCATCGCGGCCGAGTCCGTGGCGGCGCTGCTGATGGTCGGCACGATCGCGGGCATTCTGATGGCGCTGTTCTTCAACAACGCCGGCGGCGCCTGGGACAACGCGAAGAAGTACATCGAGATGGGCACGCACGGCGGCAAGAAGTCGGACGCGCACAAAGCCGCCGTCGTCGGCGACACCGTGGGCGACCCCTTCAAGGACACCGCGGGCCCCTCGCTGCACGTCCTCATCAAGCTGCTGGCCACGATCACCCTCGTCCTCGCCCCCCTCTTCATCTAAGGGACGGCGAACGCGCCGCCCGGTCCGAAAGGACCGGGCGGCTTTTTTTCTATACTCAGAGCATGAAGAGCTTACTCGCGGCCGTTCTCCTGCTCGTCCCTCTTGCCGCGCCGGCGGCCGACTGCCCGAGCCGCCCCTTCGTCGCCGGAGGCCCGGAGATCGTCCCCCCCATCGCACGCGTGATACTGTTCTGGCCGCGCGGCAAGGCCGACAGCGCTCCGTCCCTGACCGTGCGCGAGTCCAATGGGCATCCGCTGCCGTTCAGCCTGCAAAGGCTTTGGCGCGGCCCCGTCTGGAACGTATACTCCCTGACCGTCGTCGCCGGGGCGGACACCGATTTCCGCGTCGACGGCGACGCCGGCCACCCCGAACTGAAGTCGAGCTTCCACTCCGATCCCCACTGGAAGAGCTCCGGCCCCGCCCCCGCCTACCGGATCGAATGGAAGGAGGGCGGCCGGAAGAAAACCGCGGTCCTGCCCGCTGAGTCGGAGTGCTTCCCCTGGCCCAAAGGCGCGAAGGCGACCGGGCTGCTCGCCGACGGCGGCGAGACCCCTTGACTTTCCGCGGGCCGTCTGTTATTATTTATTAGTCGATAATAGTTATCGACTAATAAATTTAACAGGAGGCTCACATGAGCACCGCCACCGCGCAGAACCCGTCCAAGACCGCCGACGTCGGCCTCACGGAAGGCTCCCGGACCGCGATCCTCGCCATTCTGGATCGGGCCCTCGCCGACGAAGTCGTCCTGAGCGCCAAGACCCGCAACTTCCATTGGAACGTCACGGGCTTCCACTTCAGCGCGATGCATAAGTTCTTCGAGGAGCAGTACGCCGCGCTGGATGAGATCGTCGACGAGACCGCGGAGCGCGCCCGTGCGCTGGGAGGACGCTCCTTGGGCTCCCTGAAGGAGTTCCTCCTTAGGACGCGCCTGACCGAGGCCCCGGCCAGGGACCACTCCGAGGGAGAGATGGTCACCGCCTTGCTCGCCGACCACACGGCCCTGATCAAATCCTTCCGCGCCGACGTCGATGAGTGCACGCGCCTGGGTGACGCCGGGACGGCGGATTTCCTGACCGGCCTCCTCAAAACGCACGAGAAGATGGCCTGGATGCTGCGCAGTTTCGTAAACTAAGATGATGATGGAACCGGCCGAGATCCGCGCCCTCTTCAAAGCGAAAAAGGTCCCGCTGACCCATCAGCGCCTGGCCGTCTATGAGGAGCTGTCGGGACGCCACGACCATCCCAGCGCCGAGTCCTTGTACGCATCGCTGAAGAAGGCGTATCCGAGCCTGTCGCTGGCGACCGTCTACAAGACTTTACAGACCTTGCACGAGCTGGGAGTCGTCGCGCGCGTGGATTCCCCCGCCGCTCAGGCACGCTACGACGCGATCGTCAAAACTCATCATCACGCGGTCTGCACGGTTTGCGGGAAGATCGCCGATCTGTTCGATCCGCGGCTCGACGCCATTCCGGCGCCGAAGGCGGCCGGCTTCAAGATTTCGGGGCATTCCGTCCATTTTCACGGGCTTTGCCAAAAATGCACAAAGGAGAAATGACCATGGCCGATACTCTCGTTCAGAAGGACGCGCCGGACTTCAAAGCCCAGGCGCTCGTCGGAAAATCGTTCAAGGAGATCCAGCTCGCCGACTATAAAGGCAAGTGGGTCGCGCTGTTCTTCTACCCGCTCGACTTCACCTTCGTCTGCCCGACCGAGATCGTCGCGTTCTCCGATCACGCCGCCGAGTTCAAGAAGCTCGGCTGCGAGATCCTGGGCTGCTCGGTGGACAGCCAGTTCTCCCACCTCGCTTGGACGAACCTGTCCCGCAAGGAAGGCGGCCTCGGCGAGATCAAGTACCCCCTGCTCGCCGACATCACCAAGAGCATCGCCCGCTCCTACGGCGTGCTGATCAACGACGCGGTGGCGCTGCGCGGCCTCTTCCTGATCAACCCGAAGGGCAAGGTCGCCTACTCGGTCGTGCACGACCTCGCGGTCGGCCGCTCCGTCGAGGAGACCTTGCGCGTGCTCAAGGCCTTCCAGCAGGTCGAGAAGACCGGCGAGGTCTGCCCCGCCAACTGGTCCGAGGGCAAGAAGACCATGAAGGCAGATCCGGTCAAGTCCAAGGAATACTTCGCCGCCATCTAACGGCGTGCGGAGGCGGCACTTCCGCGCCTTATGGCGCGGTCGTCCACCTGGCGAGGCCGCGGGAGCGATCCCGCGGCCTTTCTCATTTGACGGGAAAATTGCTAGGATTTGACACGCTTTAAGGAGGACGCATGCAGCCCACTGTCAATCCGCTCATCAACCTCGCCCCGATCGCCGCCATTTTCGCGATCTTCTATTTCCTGCTTATCCGCCCCCAGCAGAAGGCTCAGAAGGAGCAGGAGCTCATGCTCAAGTCCCTCGAGGCCGGCGACAAGATCCTGACCACGGGCGGCCTGTACGGCACCATCGTCGGCTTTAAAGGCGACGACCTCGAGGTCCAGTTCTCCCAGACCGTGAAGCTCACGCTCGCTCGCTCGGCCGTCGCGAGCCTCGTCGCGCCCGTCGCCGCGCCGCGCGCCGGCGTCAAGATCGTCGCCTAAGCCGAAAAAGGATCGAATCGCCATGACCAAGACTCAAACCAAGTGGTTGGGCCTGCTCGCCCTGATCGTCGGCTCCGTCTTCCTGCTGTATCCGTCGATCAACTGGTATCAGCTCGATCCCGTCGAGCGCGCCAAGCTCGAAGCTCTGCGCGAGCGTCCGCGCTGGCTCGTCAACCTCGGTCTCGACCTCAAGGGCGGGACCCACATGGTCATGGAGCTCCAGGTCGATAAGCTCGACCCCAAGACCCCCCTGCGCGAGGCCATGCAGCAGGCCATCGAGATCATCCGCAACCGCATCGACCAGTTCGGCGTGGCCGAGCCGCTGATCGTGCAGCAGGGCACGCGCTGGATCGTCGTCCAGCTGCCCGGCGTCACCGACTCGCAGCACGCCAAGGAGCTCGTGGGCAAGACCGCCCAACTCGAGTTCCGCATGGTGGACGACTCCGAGCGTTCGCGCACGGCGATGAACAAGATCCTCGAGCTCGGCAACCCCTTCAACGGCGTCGTCCCGTCGACGGCCGCGGCCAAGCTCGTCCCCGAAGGCCTGCAGCTCTTCCGCGGCAAGGACAGCGCGATGTACCTTCTGCAGAAGGAAGTCCCCCTCACCGGCGCCTCGCTCGACACCGCGAAGGTCGAGACCGGCGGCGAGTACGGCATGCCCGTCGTGGCGTTCAAGTTCAAGCCCGAGGCCGCCGGCAAGTTCTCGGCCCTGACCGCGGCCAACGTCGGCAAGCACATGGCGATCATCCTCGACGACTCCGTGTTCTCCGCGCCGGTCATCAAAGGCCGCATCGGCGGCGGCTCGGGCATCATCGAGGGCCAGTTCACCTCCGAGGACGCCAAGTCGCTCGCGATCGTGCTGCGCGCCGGCGCCCTTCCGGCCCCCGTCAAGGTCATCGAGGAACGCGTCGTCGGCCCCACGGTCGGCGAGGACTCGATCAAGGACGGCTTCCGCTCGAGCGCGATCGGGTTCCTGCTCGTCGTCCTGTTCATGCTCGTGTACTACCGCGCCTCCGGCTTCGTCGCGATCATCGCGCTGGGCATGAACCTTCTCCTGCTCCTGGCGACGATGGCCTACCTCAAGTCCACTCTGACCTTGCCGGGCCTGGCGGGCATCATCCTCTCGCTCGCCATGGCCGTCGACGCGAACGTGCTGATCTTCGAGCGCATCCGCGAGGAGATGCGGCTGGGCAAGCCGGTCAAGTTGGCGTTGGCCCTGGGTTACGACCACGCGTTCTCGGCGATCATCGACACGCACGTGACCTCGCTGATCTCCGCCGCGTTCCTGTTCCAGTTCGGCACCGGCCCCATCAAGGGCTTCGCCGTGACGTTGACCATCGGCCTGATCCTCTCGCTGTTCACCGCGATCGTGATCACGCGCATGATCTTCGACTACTACTTGTCGACCAACGACGTTGAGGAGCTCTCGATCTAATGGAACTTTTTAAGAAGCCGTCAATCGACTGGATCGGCAACCGCTGGATTCCGATCGGGTTCTCCATCGTCGTCATGGTCCTGAGCCTTTTCTCGATCGCGACCAAGGGCTTCAACTACTCCATCGAGTTCACGGGCGGCACTCTGATTCAGCTCAGTTTCCCGGCCGGCGCGACCGTCCATGTCGACGGCGTGCGCAAGGCTCTCGAGAACGACGGGCTTAAGACGGAAATCCAATCCGTCGAGGGCGCCCGGCCCACCTTCATCCTGCGCGAGCAGGCCAGCGACGACGCGGCGGCCACGAAGTTCGCCAACGACGCGCTGGCCTCCCTCAAGAAGGCGTTCCCCGCGACCGAGGCCACCATCGACCGCAAGGACGTCATCGGTCCCGTCGTCGGCAAGGACCTGCGCGGACGCACGGTCTGGGCGATCGTGCTGAGCCTGTTCGGCATCCTGATCTACGTCGCCTACCGCTTCGACAACCCGATCTGGAGCATCGCGGGCGTCGTCGCCCTGTTCCACGACGTCATCGGCGTGGCCGGGCTGTTCTCGGCCCTGCAGCTGCCCATGGACCTCCTGATCGTGACGGCGCTGCTGACCATCGCCGGCTACTCGATCTCCGACTCGATCGTCGTATTCGACAGGATGCGCGAGAAGCTGCGCAACGAACGCGGCATGGACCTGCGCCTGCTCATCGACTCCTCGATCAACGAGACCCTGTCGCGCACGGTCATCACCGTGCTCACCGTCCAGATCGTCAGCATGACGATCCTGTTCTTCGGCGGCCCTGTCCTGCACAACTTCGCGCTGGCGATGGTCGTCGGCAACCTGCTCGGGACGTACTCCTCGATCGCGGTCGCCGCGCCCCTCGTCTACGAATACCGCCTGCGCTTCGGCGGCAAGCGGGGCATGCACGTTTCGTCTGAGCCCGCCGCGCCGTCGTCCATCGCCGTCAAGGAAGGCCGCCGACGCCGGTGAGAAAGATCAAGGGCTTCAAGCTGAGCCTGCGGGCGCACGTCGTCAAACAGCGCTCGAAAAAGGCCAAGATCGATCTCGAGGCCGCGGGTCTTGGCGAGCTGCCGCTCGCCAAGTTCTTAGAACGCACGAGCAAGGCCCTTATTCCCGGAGTCCTGTTCGACACCTTCGGCCACCCCGACGCCGACCAACCGATTCTCTCGCCGATGCCGGGCCTGGCCTACAGCCTCATCCTGGCCACCCTCGGCGAGTCCTTGCAGCCCGTCCGCGCCAAGGAAGCGTCGATTCCCGAGGCCCTGTGGCCGATTCTCGAGGAGCACGCGCTCGACGAAGCCGTGCGCTTCGCCTCGGGCCTGATCGCCGACGAAGCCGAGAAGGACAATTGCGAGCTTTCCCCCCTCAATCCCCTCTCCGACTCGGGCGCTCTGGAAGCCGCGCTGCGCAAGCTCGACGGCGCCGCGAAGCTCGGCGTGACGCTCGAAGGCGGCCGCCTCTCCCCCTCCGCCTCGCTCGCGGTAAGCCAGTCCTGGCTCGCGAAGTCGAAGGCGAAGCGGAAGTAGTGCTCCGCAAGCTCGTCCCCTACCTCGTCTACGCCTACGTGAGCTTCGTCGGCTGGACCACGCGCCAAATGGTCCTGCGCGCCCACATCCCCGAAAAAGTACACGCGGACGGACAGCGCTTCATCTACGCCTTCTGGCACCAGCGTCAGGTGTTCTTCACCTGGTCGCACCGCGACGCCGAGGCCGCGGTGCTCGTCAGCAAGTCCAAAGACGGCGAGATGATCGCGCGCACGATGGAGCTCTCGCGCATCGGCGCCGTGCGCGGGTCCTCCTCCCGCGGCGGCGCGGTCGCGGCGCGCGAGATGGTCGAGATCCTGCGCGCCGGCCGCGACGTGGGCATCACCCCCGACGGCCCGCGGGGCCCGGCGCGCGAGGTCAAGGAAGGCGCCGTTCGCGTGGCCCAGCTCGCCGGCATGCCCATCATCCCCATCGCCAACGCCCTGTCCAACAAAATCGAGATCGCCAAGGCCTGGGACCGGTTCCAGGTGCCTCTCCCCTTCGGCCGCTCCGTCGTGATCTACGGCGAGCCCATCCGCGTGTCCGAGAGCGACGACCTCGTGTCCAAGGCGGCCGAACTCAAGGCGGCGATGGACCGCCTCACCGACGAAGCCGACCGCCTGGTCTCATGAGAGCACTTTTCCTCCTCGTCGTCGAAACCATGTTCGCTCCGCTCGCGGCGCTGGGCGTGATTCTCTCCTTCGTGTTCTCCTCCAAGCGCGGCCGACTCGGCGGCCTTTCCGAGGAGCTTCCCGAACGCTTCGGCGCGATCCGCCCGGCGGCGCTCGAGCAGCTGCGCGGGCGCGACGTGTGGTGGTTTCACGCCGCCTCGGCCGGAGAGGTCGCCGGCCTGGCTCCGCTGCTCAAGGCCCTGCACGAGAAGACCTCGCTGCAGCTCGTCGTCACCACGACGACGCGCTCGGGGCGCGACGCGGCGCGCGCGCTGCCGTGGGTCGCCTGGGCGCAGTTGGCGCCGCTCGACGCGTGGCCGTGCGTCTCCCGTTTTGTAGAGGCTTTAGCCCCCAAACGTCTTATCCTCACTGAAACCGAACTGTGGCCGACGACTTTGATTCTCGCTTCGCGCGCGGGACTTAAGCCCGCCCTGATCAACGCGCGGATGACGCCGCGCAGCCGCTCGCGCTACGGGCTCGTCTCTTTCTTCCTGGCGCCGGCCCTGCGCGCCCTGACCGTGGTCGCCGCGCAAAGCGCCGAGGACGGCGAGCGCTTCGTGGGGCTGGGCCTGCCGCGTGAGCGCCTCGTCGTCGCCGGCAACACCAAATACGATCAGGCCCTCGCGGACGCCCCCGCCTCCGAGGCGCGCGAGCGGGCGCGCGCCCTCGGCTGGAGCGGCGCCCCGCTGTTCGTCACCGGGAGCACCCATCCTTTTGAGGAAGAGATGGTCCTCGCCGCCTTCCTCGCCGCGCGCCGCAAGGTTCCCGAACTGCGACTGGTCCTCGCCCCGCGGCATCTGGAGCGCGCCGCCGACGCCGCCGACCTCCTGTCCCGCGCCGGGCTCAAGGTCGCCCGCTGGAGCGCCGGCTCCGCCGCGCGCGCAGACGCTTTGCTCCTCGACGAGATGGGAGTGCTGCCCGGCTTTTACGCGCTGGCGCGCGCCGCCTTCGTCGGCGGAACTCTCGTTCCGGTCGGCGGCCACAATCTGCTCGAGCCCGCGCTTGCGGGAGTTCCCGTCCTGTTCGGCCCCCACACCGAGCACATCGAGCGCCCGGCCCAACTGCTCTCCGCCCACGGCGGCGGCGGCCGCCTCGTGCGCGACGCGGCCGAGCTCGCCGCGCGCCTCGAGGAGTTCGCCCGGGACGAGGACGCGGGCCGCGCGGCCGGCGCCGCCGCGCGCGCGACCGCCGAAAGCCTGCGCGGCGCCACGGCGCGGACCGTGGCCGCGCTGGAGTGGGCCGGTGTCTGAGCGCGACGACCGGCTACTCGCCGGCGGCGTGTTCGCGTTCGTGGTCGCCGTCTTCCTGCCCGCCCTGAGCTTCTCGTTCCTCAACTGGGACGATTTCCAGAACGTCGCCGCGAATCCCTTGCTTCGCTTCGACCGCCCGGGCCTCGCGTTCATGCTCTCCGGATCCAAGCTCGGCCACTGGCAGCCTCTGACCTGGCTCTCCTTCGCCCTCGACCGCCTCATCTGGGGCGACGGCCCCTTCGGCCATCACCTGATGAACGTGCTCATCCACGCCGCCGGCGCGGTCGCGCTTTTCTTCCTCGCCCGCCGCCTGAAGGTCCCCGCCCTTTTCGCCGCGCTGTTCTGGGCGCTGCATCCTCTGCGCGTCGAGTCCGTGGCCTGGATCACCGAGCGCCGCGACGTCCTGTGCGGCCTGTTGTCGATCTGCGCCGCCTTGACCTACGTCGACGGCAAGCACAACCCCTCACGGCGGCGACTGGCCCTTTTGCTGACCGCGCTCGCGATGACGGCCAAGGTGTTCGCCGTCGTTCTGCCCGCCGTATGGCTCGTGCTCGACGTCCGCCTCGAGGGAAAGCCGCGCTGGCGCGAGAAGCTCGAGTACCTCCCGTTCGCCTTGGTGGCGCTCGCGGTCAATATCGTCGCTCAGGCCGGCAGCGGCGCGGCCGTCTCGTTCGCGGACTTCGGCGTCGCGCACCGCCTCGCCCAGTCGTTCTACAACCTCGCATTCTATCCTTGGAAAACGCTCGCGCCGCTGGGTCTCGCCCCTCTGTACGAACGCTCGGTGCTCCTCGAGCCGCTTCCCTTCAGCCTCGCCGCGACCAGCGTGCTGACCGCGGTCGCGCTGCTCGTCGTCTATCGCCGACGCGCCCCCGGGCTCGTCTTGGCCGTCCTGGCCTACGCGATCCTTCTCCTTCCCGCGCTCGGCCTGTTCAAGTCCGGGCGCATGACCGCGGCCGATCGCTGGTCCTATCTCCCGTCGATCCCGCTGTCCTTGTTGGCGGCCGGCATGCTCGGCCGCGGCCTCGACCGGAACATATTCCGCCCGGTCGCCGGCGCCGTCATCATAGCGCTGGCGGTCCTCACGCGCCTTCAACTCCCCGTCTGGTCCTCGGATGTCGCGCTCTGGACCAAGGCCGTCGAGGCGTCACCGCTGAGCTCGTTCGCCCTCGAGCGCCTGGCCGACGCCGAGCAGGCCGCGGGCCGTCCCGGCGAGGCCGACGGCCGCCGGGCCCACGCCAAGACGATGCGCGAGTTCGTTCTAGGCCTTTCGTCTCAAATCCGGTAGAAGTTATCCACAAACTGGTACCGGGACCAGTTTGTGGATAACTTTTTGAGGCTCGCCAAGACCCCCCGCCGGGCTAAATGATACAATCGTCGTTGTCGCCCAAAATCCTCGTTATACGGCTTTCCAGCCTCGGTGACGTCGTCTTGACCGGGCCGGTTTATAAGAGCCTGAAAGCCCATTGGCCCGACTGCCGGGTCACGGTCCTCGTCAAACCCCAGTTCGCCCCCGCTCTCAAGGGCCATCCGGGCGTGGACGAGGTCGTGCCCTTCGACGGCGTCTTCGCCGCCGTCAAATTCATCAAAAACGGCGGTTTTACTCATCTGCTGGACCTGCACGGAAACCTGCGCTCCTTCCTGATCCGGACCTTGGCGCGTGTGCCCAATACCGCGACCTACCGCAAGAACGCCCTGGCCCGGCGCCTGTTCGTGGCCTTCAAGGTTTCCACGCCCGGGCTCCAGCGCCACACCGTCGACCGCTATCACGAGGCGCTGGCCGCTTGGGGCGTGCCGCGCTCGGCGAGCGCGATGAGCTCGGGTGACTACGGGATCACCGGACAGGCGAGCGGGGCCCGCAACGCGCTCATCATGCAATCGGCGTTCCTCGGCGACAGCCTGCTGACCTTGCCCCTCCTGCGCCGCCTAAAGGAGATCCTGCCCGACGCCAAGCTCACCGTCCTGACGCTCGAGAAAACCGCGGGCGTGTTCCGGGGCACGCCTTGGGTGGATGAAATTCTCATCGACGACAAGCGCGGCGTTCACGGCGGTCCGACCGGCCCCTGGAAAATCGCCGACGAGCTGAAGTCCCGCGGCTTCGACCTCGTCGTGATTCCCCACCGCTCCTTCCGTTCGGCATTGATCGCCAAGCTCGCGGCCATACCCCGCCGGATCGGCTTCGACTCGAGCGCCGGATCATTCCTGCTCACCGACACGGTCCCTTTCTCCTGGCTCATGCACGACCTTGAGCGCAATTTGTCGCTGACCTTGCCCCTCGGCGCCGGCGCGGCCCCGGCGGCCGGCGAGTCGCGCTACGTCGCTCCCCCGCCGTCGAGCGAGAAGCTGGCGGCGATGCTTCCAGCGGGACGCCTCGCGGGCGTGCACCCCGGCTCGGCCTGGGCCACCAAGCGCTGGCTGCCCGAGCGCTTCGTCGAGCTGTGCCGGCGCCTGAAAGCCGACGGCTTCACCCCGGTCCTCGTCGGCGGCCCCGACGACAAAGCCTTGGGCGCGAGCATCGCCAAGGATTGCGAAGCCCTGGATCTTGTCGGCAAAACCGATCTCGAGGACCTCAAGTCCCTGATGGGGCGGATGTCGGTGTTCGTGACCAACGACTCGGGACCCATGCACTTGGCCGCCGCTTCCGGCGTGCCCGTCGTGGCGATCTTCGGCGCGACCACGCGCGAGCTCGGCTTTTTCCCCTACGGCCCCGGCCACCGCGTCATCGAGGCAGACCTGGCTTGCCGGCCGTGCGGCCTGCACGGCGCGAAAACCTGCCCCGAGAGCCACTTCCTCTGCATGCGCCTGCTGACCGTGGACCAGGTGCATGCCGCGTGCCGCGACGTACTGAAGGGCGTGCCGGCATGAATATCCTTCATATCGAAGACGAGCCCTGGGACTCGGGCATCGCCCATTACGCGCTGACCTTGGCCGCCGAGCAGGCGCGGCGCGGGCACCGCGTCGAATTCTGGGGCCGCGCGGACTCGCCCGTGCTGACCCAGGCGCGCGCGCTGGGGCTCCCCGTGCGCGGCTTCAGCGGCGGCGCGCCCGGCCTGCTCCATTGGCCCGAGCAGAGGCGGCTGTGCGCCAAGTTCGCGCCGCGCGTGATCAACGCGCACACCGGCTCGGCCCACGCGCTCGCCGTCACGCTCGCGTCGGGACGCCCCGCCGCGGTGGTTCGCACCCGCGGCGACGCGCGACCCGCCAGCCCCAACGTCCTGACCCGAGCGGTCGCCGGCCGCACGGACGCCTTCATCGCCGCCAACACGGAACTCGGCGTCTCCATCAAGTCCGCCTTCCCCGAAGCCAAGGTCGCGCGGGTGCCGCAGGGCATCGACGGCCCCGCGCACGCGACCTTCCTGCCCGCGGCGCCCATCGTGGGCATGATCGCGCGCTTCGACAAGGTCAAAGGCCACGAGATCCTCATCGACGCGGCCGCGCGGCTGAAGTCCGCCGTGCCCGGCCTGAAGGTCCGCTGCGCGGGCGAGGGCAAGCTGCTTCAGCGCCTGAGCTGGCAGCTCAAGCCCGCGGGCCTCGAGGGCGTCGTCGACTTCCCCGGCCGCGTCGCGGACAAGTGGGCGTTTCTGGCCTCCTGCCGGATCGGCGTCGTCCCCTCGCTCGGTTCCGAGGCGGTCTCGCGCGCGACGCTCGAATGGATGGCGCTGGGTCGCCCCGTCGTGGCGTCCCGCGTCGGCGGCATCCCCGACATGGTCGAGGACGGCGTCACCGGCCTCCTCGTCGAGCCCGGCGACTCCGCCGCCCTGCGCGAAGCCATCCACTCGCTCTTGAAAGACCCCAAGCTCGCCGAGCGTCTCGGCCGCGCCGGGCGCGCCAGTTGGGAGCAGTCCTTCGGGCTCGATCAGTTCTACGAAACCACGCAACGCGTCTACAATGAAGCCACGGCCCATCTACCACTGTGACGCCGAGCCGGGCCTGCGCGGCGGGGAGCGCCAGCTCCTCTACCTCGCCGCGGCCCTGCGCGCCCGCGGGCGCCGCAACGTCATCTGCGCGAAGAGCGGCGGCGAGCTCGAGGCCGAGGCGCGCCGGCAGGGCTTCGAAACGCGTCCCGCCTCGCTGGCCTTGCCTCTCGCCGCCCGGGCCGAGGGCGCGATCATTCATGCGCATACGGGCCATGCCGCCAAAACGGCGGCGGTCGCTTCCTTGATCGGCGTGCCGTCGGTCTCGCACCGGCGCGTCGATTTCGGGGTGAAGCCGTTGAGCGCGCGTTTTAATTACGGCTCCGCCGGGAAAGTCGTCTGCGTTTCGAAAGCGATCGCCGAAATCATGAAAGCCGCCGGCACTCCGGAGAATAAATTGGCCGTCATTCCCGACGGACTTCCGGTGACTCCGGAGGAATCCAAATGGGCCATGATCGATCCCGATCGTTTTGCCGTTCCTAATCCGTCCGAACGCGAATCGCACCGAAAGGCGCTCGCCCAGGAGTTCAACTTTCCGTTGGATTCGATATTAATCGGCAACCTGGCTGCGCTGGTCCCGCACAAAGATCACGACACGTTAATTGCCGCCGCCGTCATCGTTCTGCTCCAGCGGCCGAAAACGAAGTTCCTCATCGCCGGCCGCGGTCCCGAGGAAGAAAAATTATTCGAAAGCATTAAGCGTATGGGGCTTCTCGGCAAGGTCTTGCTCTTAGGTCACCGCGCCGATCCCATTCCGTTGTTGAAAGCGCTCGACATCTACGTCCAGTCCTCGTGGGGCGAAGGCATGGGCTCGGTCCTGATCGAGGCGTCAGCCTGCGGCGTGCCGATCTGCGCGACGACGGCGGGCGGCATCCCCGAGGTGGTGGAGGACGGTGCGACCGGATTCCTGGTCCAGCCCCGCAATCCGGAAGCGCTCGCGGGCGTCATCCTCCGCCTGATCGACGACGCGCACCTGCGCAAGAACTTCGCTGAGGAGAGCCGCGCGACGATCGGCCGCTTCGGTCTCACGCGCATGGCCAACGATATGGAGAAGATCTATGACTCCCTCTCTTAGCGCGATATTAATAGCGAAGGATGAGGCTCAGGATCTTCCGGGCTGCTTGGATTCAATCCATGGGCTCGTCAACGAGATCGTCGTCGTCGTTTCCGATGATACGTCGGACGAGACCGAAAATATCGCGAAGCGATATAAGGCCAAAACCAGCCGCCGAAAATTCGACGATTACGCGAGCATGCGCCAGGCCAGTTTAAATGTCGCCGAAGGCGACTGGTGTTTATGGATCGATCCGGATGAAAGGTTGACCGGCGATTTGGCCCAAGAAATAAAGCGGGCTCTCTCGGAGAGTTCTTCATTCGTCGCCTTTGACGTTCCGTTTCGTGTCCGTTTCCTCGGCCGCGAGATGCGTTGGGGCGGCCTCGGCCACGAGCACCACATCCGTCTGTTCCGCCGCGACAAGGCCCGCTTTACCGGTGGAGCCATTCATGAAAGTCTCGTTCTGGATGGCCCCGTCGGCCGTCTCAACAGCGAGATCATCCATGAGCCGTATCGCGACGTCGCCGACTACATGTCCAAGCTCGAGCGCTACACCGATCTCGGCGCCCAAAAGCGCTTCGCCGCCGGCAAGCGCTTCACCGTTTTCCACCATCTGATCTACCCCTGGGAGCTGTTCTCCCGTCTTGTGCTCAAGCTCGGAATCCTCGACGGGGGCCCCGGCCTGACCTGGGCCCGCCTCTCCGCCTACCACAGCTGGCTTAAATACGTTAAACTGGGCCGTATGCAGAAGGCGAATTCTCGATGAGCGCAGCGAGCTTGGCCCTCGAGTTATCCCCAGCGTTTCCAACGTTGGAAGTCCGGGGGATATCCTCATGATCGGTGAGCTCGCCGCTCTCGGCGCCGTCGCGCTCGGCGCCAGCGCGCGCTGGAACTGGTGGCGCCCCCCGGTGACCGGCGGGATGCCCGCGTTGATGTACCACAAGATCGGTGACTATCCCCCCGGCTCGGAGCTCGCCAAGCTCTGGGTCACGACCGCCGATTTTCGTAAGCAGCTCCAGTACCTGAAGGATCACGGCTACACCGCGATCGATTTCCGCGACTGGCGCGACGCCGAGAAGGGCGTGAAACCCTTGCCCGAGAAGCCCGTCCTGATCACCTTCGACGACGGGTACATGAACAATTACGACCTGGCCTTCCCCCTGCTCAAGGAGTTCGGGATGAAGGGCTGCATCTTCCTCGTCTACGAGACGATGGAGAAGCACAACGGCTGGCATGATCCCAAAACCGAGCCCTGGCTCAAGATGCTCACCTGGCAGCAGATCAAGGAGATGCAGGACAGCGGCCTCGTCGAGTTCGGCTCGCACACCATGCGCCACCGGAACCTCGCCGAGCTTTCGCTCGACGAGGTCAAATGGGAGCTGACCGAGTCCAAGAAGCGTCTCGAGGAGAAGCTCGGCCGGGAGATGATCGGCTTCGCCTATCCCTACGGCTCGGGCGCGTATAAGCCCGAGGTGCGCAAGGCCGCTCTCGACGCGGGCTACCGGTTCGATTTCTCCGTCAAGCAGGGCATCTCGCCGTTGCCCTGGAACCGCGAGAAGGAAGCCGTCAAGCGCCTGCTCATCCGCGGCGATGACAACATGTTCGACTTCCATCTGAACATGACGCGCGGAAAGGCTCGCTTTTAAATGGAAATCTCGGCTCCGCGCTCGATCCTCGTCATTCAATTGCGCCGCCTCGGCGACGTGATTTTGACGACGCCCGCATTGGAAGCCCTGCGCAAGAAATTCCCCGACGCCAAGATCGATTTCCTCGTCGAAGCTCCGGGGGCGGAGGCCGTGGCGGGAAACCCCGCGATCGATGAGATCCTCGTGTACGACGCCGAGGGCCCGGTCGGCGCGCTGAACTGGGCGCTCACGATCCGCGCTCGCCGGTACGACTGGGTGATCGACTTTTTGGCCAATCCCCGTACGGCCCTGATCACGGCGCTGTCCCGCGCGCCGGTCAAAGCCGGGCCCGCGCACGTCGGCCGCCGTTGGGCGTACAACGTCAAGATGAAGCAGTCCTCGCAGACCTGCTACGCCGCGCTGGAGAAGGTGCGCTGGCTGGAGCCGCTCGGCGTCTCGCCCGCGGACGCGCCCGAGCTGCCCAAGCTGTATCTCGTCAAGGATCCTCCGGAGGCGGGCAACGTCGTCGGCCTCGTGCCGCCTTCGCGCAAGGAGACGCGGCGCTGGCCGGCCGCGTCCTACGCCCGGCTCGGCCGGCAATTACGCGACAAGCACGGCTGCGCTCTCAAGGTTTTCTGGGGGCCCGGCGAAAAGGAGTTGGCGGACGAAGTCGTCAAGGGGATCGGCGCCGGGGCGTCCGCCGTTCCCGCGACGCGCACCATCGGCGAGCTGGCGCGCGAGCTCGCGCAGTGCCGCGTCGTGGTCACCAACTGCGCCGGCCCCAAACACATCGCCGTCGCGCTCGGCGTGCCGACCGTCACGATTCACGGCTCCTCCGATCCGGACGCCTGGAACCCGCCGCACCCGAACCATCCCTTCGTCCGCCTCGACGAATTGCCGTGCATCGGCTGCCGATTGAACGACTGTCCTTACAATCTCGAGTGCCTCAGTCAGCTTCCCGCCGAACGCGTGCTGCCCGCCGTGGAAAAACTCCTCGCGCGGGCCGGAACGCCCCGATGACCTGGGCCAAGCGCCGCGAGAAGCTCAAGGCCAGCGCCGGCGGCCGGGCCTTGCTCGGGGCCGCGTCCTTGGCCTACGGAGCCGGCGTGATGGCGCGGCGCGGTTTGTACGCGAGCGGCGTCCTCAGCCGCAGTAAGGTCAAAGCCAAGGTCGTCTGCATCGGCAACCTCACCACCGGCGGCACGGGCAAGACGCCCGCGGTCCTGCTCGCGGCCGAGACCTTGCGCAAGCGCGGCCACGAGGTCGCGATCATCTCCCGCGGCTACGGCCGGCAGGCGGCGCGCAAAGAGGTTTCCGTGCTGCTCGACGGACGCCAGAGCGACTGGCGCGAGTGCGGCGACGAGCCTTGGATGATCCATCAGTCCCTGCAGGGCCAGGGCATCCCCGTTTTGGTCTGCCCGGACCGGGCCAAGGCGGGCGAGTTGGCCGTCGAAATGTACGGCAGCAAGGTGCTCATCCTCGACGACGGCTTCCAGCACCTCCCCCTGCACCGCGATCTCGACGTGGTGCTCGTCAACGCGCGCAATCCTTTCGGCGGCCGCCGGCTCCTGCCCTTGGGCGACCTGCGCGAGCCGCTCTCGGCTCTTCGGCGCGCCGGCATGGTCGTCATCACGCACGCCGACCGCGTCACCGCCGCCGAGCTCACGCGCCTGCGCGAGGACATCGAACAACTCCACCCGGGCGTGCTGGTCGTCGAGAGCGCGCACAAAGCCGACCATTTGCTCGACGTGCAGACCGAGGCGAAGCTCCCCCTGACGACGCTCGAGAAGAAAGCCGTCGTGGCGCTCTCCGGCATCGGCGACCCGCTGTCCTTCGAGATGAATCTCGAGGCGCTGGGCATCACGGTCGCCCAGTCCTGGCGCTATCCGGACCACCACCCCTACTCCAGCCGCGAGCTCCAGTCGATCGAGGATCTGCGTGGAGGCCTTCCGGTGGTGACGACGCACAAGGACTTCGTCCGCCTCCCCGCGGACTGGCGCGAGAAGCTCAAGGGCGAGGTGTACGTGCTCGGCATCAAGCTCGAGCTGCTCAAGGGCCGCAACGCCTTCATCGACACTTTGGAAACGCTCGCCGGGGCTCGCCGGAAATGAGGACGGCCTCGGCGGCTCTCGCGGCCGCGCTGCTCCTCGGCTCCTGCGCCGTCCGCCACCGCGCCACCGACCCCGCGCCCGTCGTCTTCGTCGCCACCGAGGCCGCCCCGATCCTCGTCGATCAGAGCACCGTCCCGGTCAGCGTCGTCACGATCGAGCCGGAGCCCGCTCCGCCCGTCACGCTCGCCTCCGCCGCCGAGATCAAGCCGTTTATTGAGATCCCGGAGCCGCGCAAGCGGCTCTGGGGCCGCGTGGCGATCAGCACTTCGATCGTGTCCCCGGCCCAGTTGCTCGGACCTTCCGTCCCCTATTCCCCCGACTACAAGCCCCTCCCCGCCTTCCCCGAGAAGCTGGTGTTCGACATGTCCTGGGGGCTGCTCTCCGTCGGCGAAGCCACGCTCGGCGTGGACAAGATCGTCATGTTCAACGGCCGCCCGGCTTATCACATCGTCAGCGAGGCGCGCTCGAATTCCTTCTGCGACACGTTCTACGTGGTCCGCGATATCAATGAGTCCTGGCTCGACGCGCGGACTTTGACCTCGCTCGGCTATTCGAAGAAGGTGCGCGAGGGCCATTTCTTCCGCGATGACTGGGTGCTCTACGACCGCGACGCCGGAACCTTCGTCAACCGCCGCACGAGCAAGGACGGCCGCTTCAACGTCCGCGTCGGGACGATTCCGGCGCAGGTTCAGGACATCCTCTCCAGCATTTATTACACGCGCGCCCAGTCTCTCCCGGACGGCGGCGAGGTGCGCGTGGACGTGAACACTCCCGACAACTGGCCGCTGATCATCAAGGTCATGAAGCGCGAGCGCGTGAAGGTCGGCGCCGGGCGTTTTGACGCGGTCCAAGTCGAGCCCGGGATGGCTCGTGAGGGCATTTTCGTTCAGAAAGGCAAGCGGCTAAGACTGTGGTTTTCCGACGATGCCAAAAAGACCATGCTGATGATGAAGGCCGAGGTGTTCTTCGGGAATGTCACGGCGTCGCTGCGGGAAATGTTATGATCAATACCCGTACGATGTCTTCCACGCGCGCCGAGCGCCAAGAGCTTCTACGGACCATCGCCCGCTTTCCCGGGCGCCGCGTCCTCGTCGTCGGCGACCTCATGCTGGACCAATACGTGCGCGGCTCGGTCGGCCGCATCTCCCCCGAAGCCCCCGTCCCCGTCGTGCGAGTCACGGGCGAGTCGCACGTCCCGGGCGGCGCCGGCAACGTCGTGAACAACCTCGCCTCGCTCGGCGCGGCGGTCTCCGTCATGGGCGTCGTCGGCGACTACGACGCCGGAGCGCGTCTGCTCGAGGACTTCCGCGGCCGGGGCGTGAACGTCGCGGGCGTCTGCGCGGACCGCGAACGCCAGACCACGCAGAAATGCCGGGTCATCGCCGAGCGCCAGCAGGTCGTGCGCTTCGACCGCGAGACCGCGGGCCCCCTGTCCCACGCGACCGAGGCCCGCCTGCTCGAGCGTCTCGACGCGGAGCTGCCGAAGGCCGACGCCGTGATCCTGTCCGACTACGGCAAGGGCGTCATCAACCCGCGCGTGCTGTCGCGCGCGATCAAGATCGCCCGCCGCCGCGGCATCCCGGTCACCGTGGACCCCAAGCCCGAGCACTTCCGGCTGTACAAGGGCGTCACCTGCGTGACCCCCAACACCGCCGAGGCCTGGGCTTGCATGCGCCGCGACGCGAAGCCCGGCTCCGACGCGATCGACGCGCTCGGCAAGGACATTCTCAAGTTCCTCAAGAGCGAGTCCGTGCTCATCACGCGCGGCCCCGACGGCATGAGCCTCTTCGAGCGCGGCGCCAAGGCTCGGATCACGCACATCCCCACGCGGGCGCGAGAGGTCTTCGACGTGTCCGGCGCCGGCGACACCGTCATCTCGACCTTGACCTTGGCGCTCGCCGCGGGAGCGCCGCTGCGGCGCGCCGCCGCCTTGGCCAACCACGCCGCCGGCATCGTGGTCGCCAAGCTCGGCACCGCGACGACCGACTGCGGAGAGCTGGCGAAGGCGGTCCGGTGAACGTTTTGACCGTGATCCCCGCCCGCCTCGGCTCGACCCGCTTCCCGCGCAAGGTGCTCGCCAAGCTCGGCGGACGCACGATGCTCGAGTGGTGCTGGCGCGCGGCCAAGGCGGCCAAGCTCGGCCCCGTCCTGATCGCCGTGGACTCCAAAGAGGTCGCGGCGGAAGTGAAGCGCTTCGGCGGCGAATCGGTCATGACGTCCCCCTCGCTCCCGTCGGGCTCGGACCGCGTGTGGGCGGCGGCGAAGAACAGAAGGGAACCCGTCATCCTGAACTACCAAGGCGACATGCCCTTATTGAAGCCGGAAACCTTGCGGGCGACCGTACGAGCCCTGACTCCGGGAACGGATATCGCGACCTCGGTGATCGCTCTGGATGACAACGCCCGCCGCGGCATGAACCACGTCGTGAAAGCGGTTTTGACCGGCTCCGGACGCTGTCTCTATTTCTCCCGCGCCCCCGTCTCCTCCTGGGAGCACCTGGGGCTGTACGCCTATCGGCGGCGGTCCTTGAAACGCTTTGTCTCCCTGAAGCCCTCGCCGCTCGAGAAGTCCGAACGCCTCGAGCAGCTTCGAGCCCTGGAAGACGGGATGACGATCCGCGCCGCCGTGGTGCGCGAACGCCCCGTGGCCGTGGACGTCCCCGCCGATTTGCGCCGCGCCGAGACCATGTTGCGCCGAGGAATGACATGACCACCAAATATATTTTCGTGACGGGCGGAGTCGTGAGCTCGCTGGGCAAAGGCATCACCGCCTCCTCCCTGGGTAAACTGCTTCAGGCCCGTGGCCTGCAGGTGACCATGCTCAAGTGCGACCCGTACATCAACGTCGACCCGGGCACGATGAACCCGTTCCAGCACGGCGAGGTCTTCGTCACCGAGGACGGCGCGGAAACCGACCTCGATCTCGGCCACTACGAGCGTTTCTTGAACAAAGAAATGCATCACACCAACAATTTCACCGCCGGCAAGGTCTACCAGACCGTCCTCGACCGCGAACGCCGCGGCGACTTCCTCGGCACGACGGTGCAGGTCATTCCTCACATTACGGATGAAATCAAGAACCGCTTCCGCGCCGCCGCCAAGGGCGCGGACATCGCGATCATCGAGATCGGCGGCACCGTCGGCGACATCGAGAGCCTGCCCTTCATGGAAGCGGCGCGGCAGATGGGCCTTGAGGCCGGACGCGAGAACTCGCTCTACGTGCACGTGACCTTGATCCCCTACATCAAGGCCTCCGAGGAGCTGAAGACGAAGCCGACCCAGCACTCGGTCCAAAAGCTGCGCGAGATCGGCATAGCCCCCGACGTGCTCGTCTGCCGCTCCGAGAAGCCGATCGACGCGAACATGAAGGCGAAGCTGTCCATGTTCTGCTCGGTCCCGAAGGAGTCGGTCATCGAGGCCCCGGACGTCGACTCGATCTACGAAGTCCCTCTGGTGTTCCACAAGCAGGGCCTGGACGATCAGATCATGATGCTGCTGCGGCTTCGCACCCAGGCCAAGGATTTGGACTCCTGGATCAAGGTGGTTGATAGGCTCAAGCACCCGAAGCGCGAGGTCGTCGTGGCGCTCGCCGGCAAGTACACCGACTACAAGGACGCGTACAAGTCGGTCAACGAGGCCCTGATCCACGGCGGGATCGCCAACGAGGCCAAGGTCAAGATCCGCTTCTTGGACACGACCGACCCGAAGATTCATGAGCAGCTCGACGGCGTGCACGGCATCCTCGTGCCCGGCGGCTTCGGCGATCGCGGCATCGAGGGCAAGATCCGCGTCGCCCAGCTCGCGCGCGAGAAAAAGATCCCCTACTTCGGACTGTGCCTCGGATTGCAGATCGCCGTCATCGAGTTCTCCCGCAACGTGCTCAAGCTCACGGGCGCGCACTCCACCGAGTTCGACCAGAAGTCGCGCTATCCGGTCATCGACATCCTGCCCGAGCAGAAGAACATCAAGGACAAGGGCGCCACGATGAGGCTGGGAACGTACGAGTGCACGCTCAAGAAGGGCTCGCTCTCGCACCGCGCCTACGGCGCGCTGTCGATTTCCGAGCGCCATCGTCACCGCTTCGAGGTCAACAACAAGTTCCGCAAGCTCATCGAGGACGCGGGCATGACGATCGCCGGCCTGCACTCGCCCAAGAACCTCGTGGAGATCGTCGAACTCAAGGACCATCCCTGGTTCGTCGCCTGCCAGTTCCACCCCGAGTTCAAGAGCCGCCCCGAGGCGCCGCACCCGCTGTTCCGCGACTTCGTCGCCGCCTGCGTGGACCGCTCCGAGACGCACGCGAGGAACCCGATTCATGCGTGAGAATCAGGTAAAAGTCGGGAAGGTGCTCTTCGCCAACGACAAGCCGGTGTCGTTCATCGGCGGACCGTGCGTCATCGAATCCGAGTCGCTGCTGCGCAAGGTCGCCCGTTCGCTGAAGAAAGCCGCGGGCCCGCGCGGATTCGTGCTCAAGGCTTCCTTCGACAAGGCCAACCGCACCTCGGTGAAATCCTATCGCGGCCCCGGCATCGAGGAGGGACTGCGGACCTTGGCCAAGGTCGCCGCCGAGTTCGGCGTGCCCTGCGTCACCGACGTGCACGAGCCGCAGCACGCGGCGATCGCCGCGCGCTACGTGGACATGCTCCAGGTCCCGGCGTTCCTGAGCCGCCAGACCGACTTGCTCGTCGCCTGCGGGCGGACCGGCAAGGCGGTCAACGTGAAGAAAGGGCAGTTCCTGTCGCCCTGGGACATGAAGCACGCCGTCGAGAAGATCCTCTCGACCGGCAACAAGAATATTCTCCTCACCGAGCGCGGAGCGTCTTTCGGCTACGGGAATCTCGTCGTGGATATGCGCTCCTACGAGATCATGCGCTCCTTCGGCTTCCCCGTCGTCCATGACGCCACGCACTGCGTCCAGCTTCCCGGCGGCAACGGCGCCACGACCGGCGGCCAGCGCCAATACGTGCGCCCCATCGCCCGCGCCGCCGTCGCCGTCGGCGTGGCCGGCGTGTTCTTCGAGACCCACCCCGACCCGGACAAGGCGTTGTCCGACGGTCCCAACGCCCTCGCGCTGTCTTCTATACCGGCATTTATGAAAGAAGTGCGCCGCTTCGACGCCCTCTCCAAGGAGCTCAGATGAGCCAGCCCAACAATCCCCAGCAGTCCCAGCAGTCGAAGAAATCCAAGAAGGCCGCCGCCCAGGAAGCGCTGATCTCCCCCCCGTGGTTCCCCGACGCGCAGTGGCACGCGCGCACCTTGGCCGCCATCTACGCGATCCTGATCGTCGTGTATTTCGGAGTCTCTCACGCCCTCAGCCTCCTGCCCAAGCCCTATCATCTGCGCCGCATCCCCATGGAGATGACGCCCTGGCTTCATCCCGGCGGCAAGGTACACTTGACCGAGGATCAGCTCAAGACCCCGCCCGACGACGCCCCGGCGCCCCCCGCGGCGAAGTGAAGAGGGCTTTGCTTGCGGCCCTGCTCCTTGCCGGCGCCTGCAAGAAAAAATCCGCGGACTCCGCCGAACAGCGCAGCCAGCGTATGGAGGGCCTGACCTTGAGCCAGTCCGAGAAAGGCCAGCCCTCCTGGACCTTGAAATCGCCCCTGGCGATCCTGCGCGAAGACTCGAAGACAGCGACGTTGACCGAGCCCGTGATGGAGTTCTACAAGAAGGGGAAGGCCGTCTCCCGCGTCACCGCGCTCACCGGCGAGGTCGCGACCGAGACCAACGACGTGAAGCTGTCCTCCGCCGTGGCGCTCGACTCCTTCGAAGACAAGTCCCACCTCACCACCACCGAGCTTCTCTACAACTCCGCGCGAGGGCGCTTCACGACCACGGCCGACATCCTGGTGCAGCGGCCCGAGGGCGTGCTGCGCGGCAAGGGTCTCGAAGCCAACCCCGACCTCTCCGAGATCCGAATCTTCGACCAGCGCTCCGTCCTCAGCGGCGCGCCCCGATGATCCTTCTGACTCTCGTCTTATTGGCCGTCCCGGCCGCGGCGCAGTCCACGCCCGTCGCCGGGAGCGTCGTGCGCAGCAAGGAGTGGGTGATCCGGCGCGGGGCGAGCAAGGAAGAGGAGTTCGTCGGCGACGTGCGCTACGATTCGGCCGGCACGCGCCTGACGAGCGACTGGGCCCTGTTCTCGCACGCCGACCGGTCTTGGCGCGCCCGCGGCTCCGTCCGCCTGCGCCGCCAGACCGACGACGGCGTCGTCTTCGAGGCCACCGGCGAAAAAGCCGGCCACGACGAGAACACCAAGCGCGGCTTCCTCGACCCCGCGCCCGGCGCGCGCGTCCTCTTCACCCGTCAGCCTCCCGACGGCCTCGAGCCCGACCGCGGGGAGAGCGGGCGCGTCACCTGGAACGGCGAGAGCAAGGTGACCTTGTCGGCCGGCGCCAAGGTCTGGGGCCCGCGCATCGAGCTCGCCGCCGACGAGGCCCTGTACGAGAAGGCCGACGGCCGCCTCACCCTCAACGGCGGCCGTCCCGTCCTGCGCAAGGTCGAAGGCGAGTGGACCACCGCGCTCAAGGCCGACGAGGTCGTCGCGACCGAGTCCCCCCGCCGGGTCGAAGCCCGCGGCCGGGTGAAGGGCTGGATGATCTTCAAGGACCGCGACAAGCTCAAGGGGTTCGCGAAATGAAGCTCGAGGCCAAGGAGCTGCGTAAGACGTACGGCGAGCGCATGGTCGTCAAAGGCATCTCGCTCAACGTCTCCTCCGGCGAGATCGTCGGTCTGCTCGGCCCCAACGGCGCGGGCAAGACCACGACGTTCTACAGCCTGGCCGGCTTCGTGACCCCCGAGGAAGGGCAGATCCTCCTCGACGGCGCGAACGTGACGTCCCTGCCCATGTTCGAGCGCGCCCGCCGCGGCCTCGGCTACCTCGCGCAGGAGCCGACGGTCTTCAAAGGCCTCACCGTTGAGGAGAACCTCCGCGCAGTCCTTGAGCGCAAGGTCGACAGCAAGCTCGAGCAGATGCGCCGCGTGAAATCGCTTCTCGACGAGTTCGGGCTGTGGGATATGCGCCGCCAGAAGGCCTGGACCCTGTCCGGCGGCGAGAAGCGCCGGCTCGAGGTCGCGCGCTGCATGATCGGCGACCCGAAACTGATCCTGCTCGACGAGCCCTTCGTCGGCATCGACCCCATCACCGTGGGCGAGCTCAAGGCCATCATCCGCAAGCTCGTCACCCGCGGCATCGGGGTGCTCATCACCGATCACAACGTGCGCGAGACCTTGCCCATCATCGACCGCGCCTACCTGATCTACGACGGCCGCATCATCGTGGAAGGCGACGCCAAGAAGCTGATCGAGGACCCGCAGGCCCGCGACCTCTACCTCGGCAAGGACTTCAAGATCTGAATTCGGGGTCAGGCTTAACAATTCGGTGAATTCTTTTCCAGCTCCTCCGTAACAACTTCGCAACGCAACGGTCGTAGTCTCTACGCATGGGACAACGAATATGGGCGGTGCTGGAAGAGTACGCAGGACAGTGGGTGACGGTGAACAAGGCGGGAGCTGTGATCGATTCGGCCGACACGTTACCCGAATTGACGCAACGCGCGGGCGGCGATGTTCACCGGTTGACCTTCGTGTTCGCCGCCGGACAAAAGACTCCAGCCGCTTCGCGAAGCTGACCTCCGGAAATTCACCGAATTATTAGGCCTGACACCACTATTAGGTGTAGGGTTCGAGGTGGGCGGTGAGGCCGGCGCGGCGGGCGAGGGCGACGGCGGAGTCGAAGAGCTTCTCGGCTTCGGCGGTGCGGCCGCGGGCGTGGAGGACTTCGGCGAGCGACTTGCGCGCGAGGATGAGGCCGCGGTCCTCGGCGCCCCCGCCGAAGGCGGCGAGCGCGGCGCGGTAACGTTTCTCCGCGGCGGGCAATTGGCCGCGGCGCTGATGGATCTGGCCGAGTCCCCAGTCGACGAAGGCGAGATCGACGCGATCGTCGAGTCCCGCGTAGAGCTTATAAGACGCGTGATAATTGCGCTCGGCTTCGTCCAATAACCCCTGCTGGCGTAGACAATTGGCCAAGCCGCAATGCGCGTAGGCGCGGCCGAACAGGTCGGGGCCGCCCTTGAGGCGCTTGCCCGCTTCGACGTAGGCGCGGCGCGCCTCGGCGAAGAGGCCGCGCACGCGGGCGATGCCCCCGAGCCCGAACAGGGCGTAGGCCTCGCCCTCGGCGTCACGGGAGCGGCGGAACGCGGACAGCGATTCCTTGAAGTCGCGGTGAGAGCCCGCGAGATCTCCGGAAAAGCGGCGCGAGCCCGCGATCGCCCACAGCAGGAAGCCCACGGCGGACCCGTCGCGGCGGCGGCGGGCGGCGGCGAGCATCGGAGTCAAAGCCTTGAGCGCGGCCCGGTGCTTGCTGTCCGCGCGCAGGACGAGCGCGTCCTCGAGCGCGAGCGTCTCCCGGTCGGCGCCCGGAATCCGGCGCGCGCGCGCGAGGGCGCGCCGCGCTTCCCCGGTGCGACCGAGGCTCCGGGCGCAGCGCGCGAGCCCGAACCAGGCGTCGAAGGCGAGGTCCCGGTCTCCGGATTCGACGCGCTTGAGCGCCTCGCGGTAGGCGCTCATGGCCCGGCCGAAATAGCCTTGCCCGCGCAGGGCCTCGCCTTGGATCAGCCGGCGCTCAGCCTCAAGCGCGGCGGGGACGGCGGTATTCAGGAGAGCGAGGGCCCGGTCGGGGCGGCCGGCGGCGCAATGCTCGCGGGCCGTTTCGAGACGCGAGAAGGGATCGGGCACGGCGGGATTATAGCAATCCAGTCGCGCTCACTGGCAGCTCGTGCCCTCGGTCGCGCACTTCGCGCGGCGCGAAGCGGCCGCGGCGCGTTCCTTGGCCGCTTGCTGATCGGCGGCCCACTTCGCGCTCTCCTTGGCCCGGTCGGCGACCGAGCCGCCGTGGTTCGGGTCGCTCATTTCGAGCTTGTGCGCCCAAAGCCAGTCCTGAGCGCGCTGGAAGCCGGCCTCTCCCGACGTATCCGGAAATTCGGCCTTCTGGGCGAGAGCTCGCCCGTACGCGTCGGCCTCCTCCTCCATCGGCGCCTGCTCCTTGGCGAGCAGCTCCTGCAGCTTAGGCGCCATGTCCTTGAAGAACCTCTTCGTCGTCACATCGGTGGGCTCGTCGTCGGGGACGGTGTTCCTCACCGCCCATTCGTCGTATAGAGGGCCGATGAGCGCCTTCTTCTTGTCGTCGAGCTTTTTGGCGTGCCCGAGGGCGAGATGGCCGAGCTCGTGCGCGAGGAAGACGGCCGCGTGGTTTTGATCGCCCATCTCATAGAGCGCCTGCGTCGAGTAGATCAGGTCGTTGCCGCTGTGGTCCACGCCGTTGAATTTACGCCCGGGAGCGTTCATCCCGATCCCCGCGCTGAACGCCGCGGCCGGGGAGCCGCCGATGACGATGTTGTTGAGATCGACCTCGAAATCCGGCGTCTTCCCGTAAGCGGATTTCAGCGTCGCGGTCTTCTCGCCCGCCTTCCCTCTGTTGTAGACCACCGTGAAGACGAGCTCGTCCTTGGCCTTGGCCAGGAGCTTGGCCATGATCGCCTTGGCCTTCTTGGACACTCCCTCGGTGCCCGCCGTCCCCCAATCGCCGCTCGAATGCGGGCTCGCGGTTCCCGGAGTGGCGGTCTGAGCGGAGGCGGACGCCGCCAGGAAGGCGGCCGCGAGAAAGGCGAGCGAGGGGTTTCTCATAAGCCCAGTATAAGCCCGTCGCCGACGATTTGCCAGTCCCCCGGAGACCCCCTTATTGAAATACTGTCTCAACAAGGCTATAATGTCCCCATGACCCTCGAGTCGGTCGCCCTCGGCCTTCCGGTGCGCGTGTCGGGCTTCTCCGGCATGGGCGAGAGCGACAAGACCCGCCTGACCGGCCTCGGTCTGCGGCCGGGCGTGACGGTCACCAAGATCCTGAAAACCCCTCTGCGCGATCCCATCGAGTGCCTCGTCGGCACCCAGTTGCTCGCCGTCGAGGCCCGGCTTCTCGCTCAGATCCGCGTGGAGACGGCATGAGCCGCGTCGTCGCCCTCGCCGGCCGACCGAATACCGGGAAAACCACCTTGTTCAACGCCCTCACCGGCCTGCGCCAGCGCACGGCGAACTTCGCGGGCTGCACGGTCGAAAAGGCCAGCGGGAGCATGACCTCCGCCGGCCGGGACTTCGAGGTGGTCGACCTCCCGGGCACGTTCAGCCTGCTGCCCCAGACCGAGGACGAGCACGTGGCCTTCCGCTTCCTGTCCGAGTGCGCCGAGGCGGGCGAGGACCTGCTCGTCCTATGCGTCGCGGAGGCGAGCAACCTCGAGAACGACCTCGTCCTTCCCGCCGGGCTCAAGGCCGCCGGCTATCCCGTGGCACTCGTCGTCAACATGATCGACGAGGCGCGGCTCAACGGTCTCAAGCTCGACGAGATCGAGCTGTCCGGCCGCATGGGGATGCCCCTGGCGTGCGTCTCGGCCCGGACCGGCGAGGGGCTCGACCGTATCGACGGCTTGCTGAACCGCAAACCCCTGAGAGCCGACCTGTCCGAGGCCATGGACTTCCGGCATGTCTCGAAGAAAAAGCTCCATGTTCTCCAAGATGCGGCCGTGGAGACGGCCCGCGGCGCCGCCTCGGCTTCGGTGATCTGGCCGCACGGCGCGGTCCTGCCGACCTTGTCCCGCTCGATCCGCATCGACCGGGTCTTGATGCACCCGGTCTTGGGCCCCGTGATACTGGCCGCGACCATGTTTCTGCTGTTTCAAGCGCTGTTCACCGGCGCGCGTCCGCTGATGGACTTCCTCTCGGGCGCGCTCGGCGCCGCGGCCGTGGCGCTGCGCGCGCGCCTGCCCGACGGGGCGCTCGCCAGCCTCCTGTGCGACGGCGCCCTCCCGGGCGTGTCCGCCGTCGTCGTGTTCGTGCCGCAGATCGCGATCCTGTTCACGATGATCGGATTCCTCGAGCAGAGCGGCTACCTGCCGCGCGCGGGCGCGATGGTCGACCGCGCGCTGCGCCCCTTCGGCCTCGACGGCCGCGTCTTCATCCCCTTTCTTTCGAGCTTCGCCTGCGCCATCCCGGGCATCATGGCGGCGCGCACGATCCCCAACGAGAAGCGGCGCATCGTCACGATCCTGCTCTCGCCCTTGATGACCTGCTCGGCGCGCATTCCCGTCTACACCTTGCTCATCACGGCCTTCGTGCCCGCCGCCTTCCGCCCGTGGGGCTTCGACGGCCAGGGCGTGGTGATGGGCGCGATGTACGTGTTGGGCATCTTTATGGCCTTATTGCTGGCGCTCGCGCTGAAATTCACTTCGCTGCATGAGCTGCATCCCGCGCCGGCCACCGTGCTGCCGCCGTATCGCGTTCCGAGCCCGCGCGAGCTCGCCCGCTACGTCTGGGCGCGGTGCTGGCACTTCCTCTCGCGCGCGGGACAGATCATATTCACCTTGAGCCTCGTGCTGTGGGCGCTGGCCGCGTTCCCGCGCGACGCCGCGCGCCTGGCTCCGATCGAGGCGGAGCTCGCGGCCGCCAAGGCCGCCGGTTCCGCTGAAGCCGTCACCGCGCCCATCGCGGGACGGCTCGCCGCCGCGCGCATCGAGGGCAGCATTCTGGGGATGACGGGCCGGCGCATCGAACCGGTCTTCCGGCCCTTAGGCTGGGACTGGCGCGTGTCCGTGGCGTCGTTGTCCGCGCTGGCCGCCCGCGAAGTGTTCGTGGGCACGCTCGGCACGATTTACGCGCTGGGCGGCGAATCCAACGCGAGCGACGGTCTGGTGAAGGCTCTTCAGGACGCGCGCGAGCCCGACGGCTCTCGCCGCTACGGCCTGGCCACGGCCGCGAGCCTGCTCGTCTTCTTCGCGATCGCGCTGCAGTGCATGTCGACGATCGTCACCGTGCGCCGGGAGACCGGCAGCTGGAAGATCGCCGCGCTGCAGTTCGTCTTCTTGTTCGGGCTCGCGTACGCCCTGTCCTTCGCGGCCTACCGCCTGACCTTGCGGCTCTAGATGCTATGAGAGTTTCCGCTGCGGCATCTGTGCCGGGCGTCCCGCGCCCGGCCTAACCCCGCCGCTTCGCGAACGCGTCCATGAAGTCCGTCAGCGCCTTCACATCATCCAAGCCGATGGCATTGTATAAAGACACCCGCATGCCGCCCGCCGACCGGTGGCCCTTCATGCCGACGATCCCTTCCTGCTCGGCCTCGCCGCAAAAGGCCTCATCGAGCTCCGGCGAGCGCGTCTGGAAGACGACGTTCATCAAGGACCGGCTCGTCGCTTCCACCGGCGCCTTGTAGAAGCCGCTCAGGCGGTCCAGGGTCGAGTAGAGCAGCTCGGCCTTCGCCTTGTTGCGTTTCTCCATTCCGGCGGCGCCGCCGGCGGCCTTGATCCACTTGAGCTGGAGGCCGGCGAGATAGACGGAGAAGGTGGGCGGCGTGTGGTAGATGGACCGCGCCTCAAGATGCACGGCGTAACTCAAGATGTCGGGCAAGTCGGTCCGCGCCTCGTGCAGCCAGCTGCGGTCCACGGCGATCAGCGCGAGGCCGGCGGGCCCGAGGTTCTTCTGCGTCCCGGCGTAAATCAGCGCGAATTTCGCGGCGTCCACCGGCCGGGATAAAATATCGGAGCACATGTCGGCGACGAGGGGCACGCCCTTGGTGTCGGGCAAAGCGCGCCACTGCGTGCCGAAAATCGTGTTGTTGGTCGTGATGTGCAGGTAGGCGGCCTTCGGATCGATCAGGAGCTCGTCCGGGCGCGGCACGCGGACGTGCTTTCCCCCGGCGCCGGAGGTGTCGCAGGCCGACCGCGCGGCGCCGACCCGCCGAGCCTCTTCATAAGCGAGGCGCGCCCAATGGCCCGTCACCGCGTAATCGGCCGACCTTCCGTTTTTCAAAAAATTCATGGGCAGCATCGCGAACTGCAGGCTGGCGCCGCCCTGCACCAGGATCGCGCTGTGGCTTTTCGGCAGGCCCATCAGCTCGGTGAAAAGCTCGAGGACTTCCCGGTGCACGCGGTCGTAGTCCGGGCCGCGATGGCTGTGCTCGAGCATCGAGACGCCGGTGCCGTCGAAATCCAAGAATTCCTTCTGCGCCTGCTCGAGGACGGGGAGCGGAAGCGCGGCCGGACCGGCGTTGAAATTGATCTTTCTCAGGGACGGGGCTCCCGCAGCAAAGCGGCCGCGGTACCGGTGAGAACGGCGGTCGCCGCCCGGCCGATCGAATTCGTCTCTTCGTAATGCCCGGGCCAGCGCGGGAGCAGCAGCTTGCTCGTGCGCGCCTTGAAGTCGTATTCCGGAACCAGGTAGCCCAGCATGTCATTGGCCAGGCCGACGAACATCGGAACGGGAGCCTTGATCAGGTCGCGCAGGTAGGGCCCTTTCGGCGCGGACTTGAGGTCGCGCTCCGGCCCCTTGGGATCGACGACCGGCCGGCCGAAGGCGTATTTCCCGTCGTAGCCGCCGACCGCGAGCTCCGGGAACACCTCGGCGGGCATGCCCAACAGGCGCGCGGGGCCGATGTCGAGCACGCTCACCTCGGTCTCGACCCAGGGCCGGTTCGCGTCGGTCAGCCCGAGGATGAGATGGCGCAAGGACAGCGGCCAGGCGCGCCAGGAGGAAAGGACCGTGCCTTTAGCGTCGTGAAGCGTATGCCCCGCCGTCAGCGCGCGCAGGAAGAGAAGATAGCGGGAGTTTTCAACCGGGACAAATATTTTTTTAGAGCGGTACGACAGTCCTCGCCCGCCGGACTCGGCCTTCAGCGCCAGCGCCGCGTCGGCGACCGCGGTCCCGATTCGCGCGGTCTCATAGAAGTTTTCGGCTTTCGCGTCCGGAGTCAGCAGGCCGCCGATCGCGCCGTTGAGGAACAGGCACTCCCCGCCGGTTTTCTCCTCGACGCGCGCGCACAGCGGCCCGGGATAATCGGCGGTGATCAGGCGGTTCTCGCGGCCGATCACCTCCGGGTGGCACGACCAGTTGACGATCGTGGCCACGGACCGGCCGCCGGCCTCGCGCAGGCGCAGGACGGCGAGGTTCGGATCGATGACCTGCGGGTCGCGCGAGTCGCGGCAAAGGCCGCGCGGGTCGAGGGCGCCCCGCCCGCCCGTCGCGGAGACGGGTCTGAGCTGGGTCTCGAGGAGGCGCAGCGCCTGGACGATCCGGTCCTCGATGCGGGCCTCATAGCGTTTGTTGATGCCGGAGACGCCGGGAAAGCGGCCCCACAGGCCGAGCGTATCGGGCCCGCTGTGCTGATGCGTCGAATGCACGAAGAGCTTCTTGTCCGGGTCGCCGGCCGCCCAGCTTCCGCGCAGCGCCTCGGTGTCGTTGATGTAAAAGCCGAGCAGGTCCAGGCCGACGAGCGCCACGGTCGTCTTGCCCTCGCGCAGGAGCACGAGACGCGCGTAAAGCTGGTCGTGAACGCCCGAGGGCTTTCGTCCCTTCGCGCCGAAGCCGGCGAGCCATATTTTCTCCGAGGCGAGATCGGGGGTGATGTCGACCTTCGTCGCGGCCGCCTCGAGCGCGCGCAGCGGGGATATGAGAAACGCGAGCGAAACGAGCGCGAGCGTGCGTCTCACGGCGTCGCCATGACCTTTTCGATTTTTTTGAACAGCCGCACGGAGTCGAACGGCTTGATCAGGTAGTCGTCGGCGCCGGCGCGGAAGGCCTCCTCGACGTCGCCCATCCGGCCCAGGCCCGTCACCATCACGATCTTGAGTTTCGCCGTTTTGGGATCGGCCTTGAGCAGCTTGCACACGTCGAAGCCGGACATGCGCGGAAGCATCACGTCGAGAAGAAGCAGATCGAACGGCTCCTTGCGCGCGCGGGCGACGCCGTCGGCGCCCTCCGCGCAGGTCACGACCTTGTGGCCGCGCGACCCGAGCAGCGCGGAGAGGTTGTCGGCGATCTCGGGCTCGTCCTCGACGATCAGAATTTTCACCGGATTCATTGGACCGCCTCCGCCTGCGCCGCCGCGAGCTCCACGGTCACCGTCGCGCGCCCCTCGTCGTCGACGCGATACTCGAGATCTCCCCCGTTCAGCTGGAGGACCCTGCGAATCAGCCCGAGCCCCAGCCCGGTCGCGCCGAGAATCTGGTCGTTGCGGTGCAGCGCCGGATAATACAGATCGAGGCTTTCCTCGGCCGCGCCCGGTTTGAGGCGGGGACCCGTGTAGGAGACCGCGAAGGCGGCGCCCGACGGAACGCGCGTGACGGACAAGGTGATCGGGCCCGAGGTGCGGAACTTCCGGGCGTGGAACAGCACGCTCGACAGGCAGCGGGCCGCCCGATCGGGGTCGACGCGCAGGCCCGGGATATTCTTCGCGGTCTCGACTTTGAACTCCACTCCGGCCTGCTCCATGCCGCGCTTGATGGACACGAGGGCCTCGTCGAGAATCTCCTGCGCGGTCATCGTCGCGCCGCCCACGCGCAGGTCCTGGTGCAGCTCGATATGCACGAAATCGCGGATCTCGCCGACGAGCCCGTTGAGGCGCCCGACCTGCTCGCGCGTCATCTCGATCCAGGGCTTGAGCGGGGCGGGCAGCTCGCCGAACACTTCCGAAAGCAGGTTCAGGACCGTCATGTTCACGGCCGTGACGGGGGTGTTGAGCTCGTGCATCGCGAAGGAGAGCAGGCGCCCGAACAGGCGCTGCCGCCGGCGCAAATAGAGGCAGACGACCGTCCCGCCGGCGGCGCCGCCGATGGCGGCGCCCGCGCAGAACGCCGCCGCGGCCGTCACGGCCGCGCGCCGAAAACGACCCGCGAAGCGGCCTTGTGGCGCCGCGACAGCGCCACGTATGAGCGCTCGCTCTCGCCCAGCATGCGCAGCTCCTCGGGGCGCAGCTTGCGCACGACCTTGGCGGGCGTGCCGAGGACGAGGACGCCGGAGGGAATCTTGGCTCCCGCCATCACGACGGCTCCAGCGCCGACAAGAGTTCTCGCTCCGATGGTGGCCTCCATCACGATCGCGCCCATGCCGATGAGCGCCTGATCGCCGATGCGGCACCCGTGCAGGACGGCACGGTGGCCCACCGTCACGCCCTTCCCGATAATCGCGGGACTGCCCCGTCTCGTGTGAACGACGACCAGATCTTGAATGTTGGTCCTTTCGCCGATTTTAATCTCGTCGATGTCCCCGCGCAGGACGCACCCCGGGAACACCGAGGAATCCTTGGCGAGCGACACCTTGCCGATCACCTCGGCGGCGTCATGGACGAAGGCCTTCGGGTGGATGCGGGGCGTTCTTCCGGAGAAGGAACGGATCATGTGTTAGAATCTAGCACTCCATCACCCCCCTTTCAATGTCCAAACGTGCGCCCCGCCGTTCCGATTATCTCGTCCTCGGTTCGGGTATTGCCGGCCTTCTGACGGCTAAAAAGTTGGCCCGCCTCGGCCGTGTCACCTTGGTCACTAAAAAAGAGGCCGCGGAATCGAACACGAACTACGCCCAGGGCGGAATCGCGGCCGTCATGAGCGAGCTCGACACCTTCGAGTCGCACGTGCGCGACACCTTGATCGCCGGCGCCGGGCTGTGCGACGAGAAAGTCGCGCGCCTGACCGTCGCCGAGGCGCCCGAGCGCGTGCGCGAGCTCCAGGAGCTCGGCGTGCGCTTCTCCGAGCGCGAGTCGGTGATCGACTTGGGACTCGAGGCCGGCCACAGCCACCGCCGCATCCTGCACGCCGGCGACATCACCGGCCGCGAGATCGAGCGCGCGCTCGTGTCCGGCGCCCGCCGCGACAAGAACGTGACTTTGATCGAAAACGCCCTCGCCGTCGATCTGCTCCTCGACTCGCGCGGCGCCTGCCGCGGCGCCTACATCATGGATCGAGCAACGGGCGAGATAACCCCTTTAGAGGCCGGCGCCACGGTTTTGGCCACCGGAGGCGCCGGCAAGGTCTATTTATTTACGAGTAATCCCGACATCGCGACCGGCGACGGCATGGCCATGGCCTGGCGCGCGGGCGCCGTCATGGCGAACATGGAGTTCGTGCAGTTTCACCCCACCTGTCTCTATCACCCTCAAGCGAAGAACTTTTTGCTCTCCGAGGCCCTTCGCGGCGAGGGAGGCCGTCTTATTCTTAAAGACGGGACGCGCTTCATGTCCCGCTACGATCGCCGCAAAGAGCTCGCGCCGCGCGATATCGTCGCGCGCGCCATCGACTCCGAGCTCAAACGCACCGGCGATGAGTGCGTGTACCTCGACATGACCCATCATCCGCGCGCGTTCCTGAAATCCCGTTTTCCCAACATCTACGCCAAGGTCAAATCGTTCGGCATCGACATGGCCGTCGATCCGATCCCCGCCGTCCCCGCCGCGCACTTCTTCTGCGGCGGCGTGCACACGGACACGAATGGCCGCACCTCGGTGCCCGGCCTGTACGCGGTCGGGGAGACCGCGCACACCGGCCTGCACGGCGCCAACCGTCTCGCGTCGAACTCGCTTCTCGAGGGCTGCGTTTTCGCCCACCGCCTCGCCGAGCACCTCGCTTCGTCCTCCGCCTTCGCCCCGCGCGCCGCCTTCAAGGCCAAGCCCTGGAACCCCGGCCGCGCGGTGACCTCCGACGAGGCCGTCGTCATCTCTCAGAACTGGGACGAGATCCGCCAGCTGATGTGGAACTACGTCGGCATCGTGCGCACGAACAAGCGCCTCGACCGGGCCCTCGCCCGCCTCCAACTCCTCCGGCGCGAGATCGCGGACTACTACTGGGACTTCCTGCCGACCCCCGACGTCGTCGAGCTGCGCAACATCGCCGATGTGGCGACGATGGTCATCCGCTGCGCGATGAAACGCAAGGAATCGCGCGGGCTGCATTACACGCTTGATTACCCGGCGACGAAATCCTCATGGCGCCGCAATACGTTTATCAAGAAGCCGGCGGGCCGAGACTGAAGCCGGCGGCCAGCGCGGCCGCCTGATTGTGCTGACGGCATACGAGGCGCAGGTTGCGGGGATCGTCTGAGCGTCCGCCGCGCGCATACGGCGTCACATGATCGTATTCGATCCAATCTTTCGCGCCGCAGACCTTCCCATCCGGATTTTTCCACGCGCAGCAGCCTCGGTCTCGGGCCCAGACCTGACTTTTAACCTTCGCTGGGATGTAGCGGCCTGAGGCGCAGGCGCGGAGGTAGCGCGTCGGCAACCGGTCCTTATCATCGGAAATCGATCCGCAGATGATCGCGACCGCGGCTGATTTCGCCTCCCTCCGTTCGAGCTTTCGCTGAGGATCGTTCCGATCGAGATACTCATCGAGAGCCTCGCGAATTAAATCCTCCAAACGGCCTTCCGGATACTTGTGGCGCAAAATCTGACGCATGCGCTCGATCATCTGAGCGACAGCGGCGGCCGCATCGAACCCGACGCGCACACGATCGGCCGCAATGGGAGTCATTTGCGGCGGGCCACCGTCTATAGGCACCAGCGGCGATGAGGAATCCAGGGCCGCGGCGGGCAACCCAGGCACTTCCGTCTCAAGGGCCAAAGGCGGCGCGGAGCTAACGAGCGTGGTTTGCGATGGGAGGTTCCGCACATGGTCTGGTTGCGGCGCCTGAGGATATTTCGCAGCGACCAGCGCCTCAACGGCGCGTTTGGGTTTGCCCTCGACGGCCTTAAGCCAATCCGCCGCATTGTCCCGCTGCAGCCAAGGAGCCAGGATGACGAGAGCAGACGCCGTTACCTTCCGCGCCTCCAGGGCGATAAAATAATCCGGGTACGCCCGAATGACGCGCGCGACTCTAATCCGGCGATACGCTTCCTGCTCATCGAATCCGAGCGTGTTCGTACAGTAATCATAAGCCGAACGGAATCCTTCTTCCAGGCAAAGCCTTCTGCTGTCGAATTCCGCTAAATGCGCGAGCAACCTCAATTCATTGTGCCTGGACCTATCGGCGAGAAAGCGGATGCTGCAAACCAATTCTTTATCGGTCATTTTCTCGCATTCCGCCAACGGATGAATCATTCCATCGCTCATCATTCCTCCGAACTATTCCCGGGAATAGTGATTATCAATAGTAAGTCGCGGCCCCCAGAGCGACAACGAGACTGGAGCCTACCTACCAGACGATTGACCCCCCCAAAAAGTTCCATGCCGTACACTTGTTCGATACGCCCGAAATGCTATACTATCCCCCATGGACGTGATCAAGGTCGTCGGCGCCCGCCAGCACAATTTGAAGAATGTCTCACTCAACATCCCGCGCGGCAAGATCGTGGTCGTGACCGGCCTCTCCGGCTCCGGCAAGTCGTCCCTCGCCTTCGACACGCTGTACGCGGAAGGACAGCGCCGCTACGTCGAATCATTGTCGGCCTACGCCCGACAATTCTTGGAACTGATGGATAAACCCGACGTCGACCTCATCGAGGGCCTCTCCCCCGCCATCGCCATCGAGCAGCGCAACCCGAGCCACAACCCGCGCTCGACCGTCGCGACCGTCACCGAGATTTATGACTACCTTCGTTTGTTGTATGCCCGCGTAGGGCAGCCCCATTGCCCGAATTGCGGCTCTCGTATCAAGAAACAGTCGGCCCAGGCGATCGTGAACGAAATCATCCGCACCCGCTCCGGCCAGTCGGTCGCGATCTACGCGCCGCTCGTGCAGGCCCGTCCCGGTCTTTACGAAGACTTGTACAAGCGGCTGCAGCGCTCCGGCTTCGTCACGGCCCGCACGAACGGTCAATCGCACGACCTGGCCGCGCCGCCGAAGCTCGACCGGTACAAGAAGCAGACCATCGAACTCTTTATCGACAAGCTCAAGGTCTCGGCCGACGAAAAACAGCGGCTGAACGACTCCATCGAAATCGCGCTGAAAGAATCCAGAGGGCTCGTTCGTGTCGAGCCCGTCAACGACCCCGCCGCCGGCGCCCTGCACTCCGAGCACCACGCCTGCCCCAAATGCGGCCTGAGCCTGCCCGAGATCGAGCCGCGCCTGTTTTCTTTTAATTCGCCTTACGGCGCCTGCGCCACATGCGATGGATTAGGCGTTAAGACCAATGTTGATATCGATCGGCTCATTCCCGACCCCAGCCGTTCTATAGAAGAAGGCGCCGTCATCGCTTGGTCGGACCCCGTCACCACTCGCACCAACCGCTGGAAGAAGTCCTGGTCGGGCTACTACACCGAGATTCTCGAACAGATCTGCGAACAGTTCGAAATCCCGCTCGATAAGCCGTGGAACAAGCTCACGGATAAACAGAAAGAAATCATTCTTCACGGCGGCGGCACCTACACCCCGTCCTGGGCCAAGAATCCTCAGGATTTCGAAGGCGTGATCGGCAATCTCGAGCGCCGCATCAAAGAGTCCGAGTCGGATTTCGTCAAAGGCGCGATCGCCGAGCGCTTCATGGGCCGCGCGCCGTGCCCCAAGTGCAAAGGCGCTCGCCTCAAACCCGAAGCCCTCGCGGTCAAGGTCGGCGGACTCGGGATCGACAAGATCGTGGAGATGTCGGTCGAACATGCCCGCAAGTTCTTCAAGGATCTGACTCTTAACGACACCGACCGCACGATCGCCCGTCAGGTGATGAAAGAAATCGTTTCGCGCGTCGAGTTCCTGTCCGCCGTCGGTCTCGACTACCTCACGCTCGACCGGGCCTCCGAGACCCTCGCAGGAGGCGAGGCCCAGCGCATACATCTCGCGACGCAGATCGGATCAGGGCTCACCGGGGTCATGTACGTGCTCGACGAGCCCTCGATTGGACTTCATCCGCGCGACAATACTCGCCTACTGACCACGCTCCGCCGCTTGCGGGACCTCGGCAACACCTTGATCGTCGTCGAACATGACGAAGAAACCATCCGTTCCGCCGACTGGATCATCGACCTCGGCCCCGGCGCGGGCGTTCACGGCGGCAAGGTCGTCGCCGAAGGCAAGATCGGCGACATTCTCAAGACGAAAGACTCCGTCACGGGCGCCTACCTGCGCGGCGAGGGCCAGCGCCCGCCGGCGTCGAAGAGCCGCCCGCCCAAGGATTGGTTGAAGATCCGGGGCGCGAGCCAGTTTAATTTGAAGAGCATAAACGTGGACGTCCCCCTCGGAACCATGACCTGCGTCACCGGAGTGTCCGGGTCGGGGAAGTCCACGCTCGTGCACGAGATCATCTACAAAGCCCTCGCGAAGGAGCTCAACGGCGCGAAGGACGAGCCCGGCAAGTACAAATCGATCGACGGCGCCAAGAATCTGGACAAGATCATTCTCGTCGACCAAACCCCGATCGGCCGCACCCCGCGCTCCAACCCCGCCACCTACACCGGCCTCTGGGGCCCCGTGCGCGAGCTGTTCGCGATGCTGCCGGCCTCCAAGGCCCGCGGCTACAAGCCCGGACGGTTTTCGTTCAACGTGAAGGGCGGCCGCTGCGAGAATTGCGAAGGCGACGGCATGCTGCAGATCTCGATGCAGTTTCTGCCCGACGTCTACGTTCAATGCGACGAGTGCAAAGGCCAGCGCTTCAACGATGAGACCTTGGCCGTCCGCTATAAGGGCAAGAGCATCGCCGAAGTCTTAGCGATGACCGTTTCCGAGGCGCGCGTCTTCCTCGGCGCGTACACGAAAATGACGCGCGTGCTCAAGACGCTCGAGGACGTCGGCCTGGGCTACGTCGGCCTCGGCCAGTCGGCCACGACGCTCTCCGGCGGCGAGGCGCAGAGGGTCAAGCTCGCCACCGAGCTCTCTCGCAGGGGCACCGGACGGACCCTCTACGTCCTTGATGAACCCACGACCGGGCTGCACTTCGCCGACGTCGCCAAGCTCCTGGAGGTGCTGCACCGCCTCACCGACCAGGGCAACACGGTGCTCGTCATCGAGCACAACACGGACGTGATGCGCTCCGCGGACTGGCTCATCGACCTGGGCCCCGAGGGCGGCGACAAGGGAGGCGAGCTGATCGGCGCGGGCCGCCCGCGCGACTTGGTCAAGATCAAGGCCTCCCACACCGGGCGCTACCTCGACCTGCCGGCCGAAGTCGCGGCCTAGGGCGCTTCGGCGCTCTTGAGCGCCTTGAGCCGGCTCTGCGCCAGCTGCAGCGCCTTGGGAGAGGGGCCGAGGTCGAGGCCCTTCTGGAAGGCGCGCTGCGCGTCCACGTAGTTCTTGCCCGCCGTGAAGCACATGCCGATGCCGATGTAGGAGTCCGCCACGCTCTCGTCGGAGTAGCCGTCGGCGAAGGCCTGGTTGACGCCCTCGGCGTAGGCCAGCGCCGCGCCGCGGAAGTCCTTCTGCATCAGCAGCAAAGAGCCCAGTCTCTCTTGAAAGCGCACGCGCCGCCGGTCGCCCTTGGGCAGCAGCCGCAGGCCCACCATCAGGAAGGAACGCGCGGCCGTCGTCTCGCCGCGGTCCATCGCCGCCTGAGCCCGGGCCAGGTACGCCTCGGGGCTCCCCTCCTCGGGCGCCTGGGCCTGCGCGGGGTCGTCGATCTGCCCCCAGCGGAGCGTGAAGCTGATGCGGTGCGCCGTGCCCAGGTCGCCGAGCGGCACGAAGGCGTAGTCGGCCGACATCTTGGGGCCCTTCCAGCCGAGGCCGAAGGACAGCCCCACGCCCGCGTCCTGGCGCGTGGTAAATCCGGCGCGGATCGCAAACTGGTCGTGGACCACGGTCTCGGCCCCCAGGCCCATGCGTATCTTGTCGAGCACGCCCTTGGTGATGTCGAAGGCGAGGGTCACGTCGTTGCCCGGCAACGCCATCCCGTAGGCCGTGCCCAGGCGCAACGTCGTGGGCAGTTTTTCCCTAACCGACTGAAATTTGACCGCCGGCCCCAGGTTCAGCAAGGACGCGCCGAAGGTCAGCCCCTTCATATCGGGCATGCGGTACAGGCCGCCGAGGTCCGCCGCGTAACCGTTGGCCGTGGCGTCGCCGAGCGATTCGCTGATGTATTTGAGCCCGCCTCCGACCGCGAGATCCGGGGTCAGCGCCGCGCCGTAGCCGAAGCCGAGCGAAGAGTCGCTGACATTGAGGCGCCCTCCGCTGCCGGACGGGTCGGAGATCGTGGTGCGGGGCACGTTGCCCAGGCTGGCGTAGTTGAACTGCGCCCCGATCCCGTTCTTGAGTCCCACGGCCAGGTACTGCTGGCCGATGCCCTGTGCGTATTGGTTGTGCATGAAGGTGGCTTCGCTCGAGCGCAGGCGTCCGAGGCCGGCCGGGTTGTAGAGAAGAGCGTTGGCGTCGGTGGCGAGCGCGGTATAGGCGCCGCCCATGCCGACCGCGCGCGCGCCCGCGTCCAGACGCAAGAAGTCGAAGGCGTCAGCGCCCGCCGACGACTGGGCGCGCGCCGCCGTCGCGGCCAGCAGGGCCGCTAACGATAGCGTCGCGATCAAACGAGGACGTTTCATCGGATGATCACCAGCTTCTTGACCACGGTCTTCTGCCCCGTAGCCTTGATGACGGCGAAATAGGCGCCGGAGGCGACGTCGCGCCCGTCTTGGTTGCGCGCGTCCCAGCGGACGCTCCCCGTGATCGGAATGTTTTCGAGGGTCGCCACCTGGCGGCCGGTCAGCGTGTAGATCTTGATCTCGCTGCCCATCGCGAGATTGGCGAAGATGATCCCCGAGTTGGGATCGCCGGCGGAGAACGGGCGGCCCTCGTCGGCGTTGCCGCCGTTGGGCTTGAAGGGGACCGGATAGACCAGGACGGAGTCGAGGTTGAGCGCGAAGGCGGAGCCGAGGAGCAAGGCGAAGGTCGAGAAGTGCGGGGTGTTGCCCGACACGATGCGCGAGGACGTGTTCACCGTGGAGTTGAAGTCGCGCGACCACTGTCCGGTGGCTTCGTTGAGGTAGTAGATCTGCAGCAAAGACGGGAAGCGCACGGTATCGGGATACGTCAACGTGATCGCGGCGGTCCCGTTGAGAGCGGTCTGGCCGTTCGACAGGTCGATCTTGATCGCCGAGCCGACCAAGGACATCCCGGAGGGCGCGGCGGTGGTGATCGCCGGGTTGGCTATGACGGAGACCGTCGCCGTGGCGGCATTGACGGCCCCGGGCGGGATGCTGACGCGCACCGACGGATCCGCGGCGCCCGCGCCGGCCGTGTCGATCACGCTCGTGACCGTGTTGTTGACCGTCTGGTCCTTCTTCACCGCGCCGGCGACGTCGTTCTCGTCGATGTCCGCGTTCGCCGTCACGACCGTCACGCGCACGGCGGGAGGCGCGGAGTCGGGAACGCCGCTCAGGTTGTAGGCGACGGCGCGCAGATCGTAGTCGCCGGGCGCGATCGAGTTGACGTCGGCATGGACGAAGTAAGGGAAGGAGAAGTCCGGATTTTGATGATTGACGTTGGCCTCGTCGATATCGAGCCAGGCCGTGGAGGACGCGAGCTTGTACTGGAACAGAACCTGCTGGGCCTCGGACGGCGCGCCGTAGATCAGCTCGCCGAGTATGGTCAAGCGGTTGCCGTGGACGCGCTTGCCCGAGTCGGGCTCCTTGATCACGGCGCGCAGGGCGGGCGGGGCGACGGCCGCGCCCGACATCGCCAGCGCGCCCGTCGTCTCGACGACTCCGCAGCGGTGGGCCGTGCGCAGCGCGAACGTGTACGAGGCGCTCGATGTCAAGACGCCCGTCGTGTACGCGGCCGTCACGGAACTCAGGGAGGCGATGGGCGCGGCGTAGCTCACCGTCCCCGTGCCCGCGTCCCAGTACAGGCGGTAGCCCGTCACGCCTTCGGTCGGCGAGAGGCTCCAGCCCAAGGTCACGGTCCCCCCGGCGTTCGCCGCGGCGGTCAGCCCGGAGGGCGGCGACGCGATCGTGTTCGCCGTCACGTCCGAGAACGAAGTATAGGCCGTGAGCAGCCCGTCTCCGTTGGCGTTGCGCACGCGGTAGTAGTAGGTCGTGCAGCCTATAAGATCGGCGTCGGCGTAGGAGGTGATGACGCCGGCCGCCAAGGTCGAGTAGACGACCGCGTTCGTCGAGCGCTCGAGCTGGGCGGTCGTGGAGCCGGGGTTGCCGTTGAGGCCCCACGACGCGACCAACGACGTCGCGGTAATTGAGGAGACGAGCGGCGACGACGGGACCGCGGCCAAGGTATAGGCCGTGCCCGACGGCGACAGCGGCCCCGTGCCGCCGACGTTGACGCCGGCCGCGCGCAGGCCGTAGGCGGTGTTCGGCGTCAGCGCCGCCATCAAAAACGGGCCTGACGACGAGGCCCCGAGGAAGGAGTTGTCCGAGGCGCGAAGCAGGTAGTGGTTCGTAGCGCCCGCCGCCAGCACCCAGGTCCAGGTCAGCGACGAGGTTCCGAGAGCCGTCCCGGCCGGCGTGCCCGCGATGCCGGGCACGGGCGGCGGCGCCACCGCGACGACCGTCGCCGTCGCGGAATAGGACGTGGCGAGCCCGTCGCCGTTGAGCGCGCGCACCTGGAAGAAATGCGTCGCGCCCGGCGTCAGGTAGCCGTCGAAATAGGTCGTCGCGGTCCCGGAGAACTGCAGACCGAAGCCCGTTCCAGTCGAACGCTCAAGCTGATAGACCGTGCCGGCGGGGTTGCCGCCCGCGCTCCAGCTGAGCGTGCCGCTCGTCTGATAAACGCCCGAAGCCGCCGGAACGCCCGGGACAGCGGCCAAGGTGTAGCGCGACGCCGCGCCGGAGTTCGCCGTGCCCCACGGGTTGAACGCCTGCGCCAGCAAAGGGCCCGTGCTCGCGTTGACCGCGAGGCCCGTCTGGACCCAGACGGTCGTGTTCGCGGCCAAGTCGCCGGAAATATTCGCCGCGCCGGACATCACGCGGTAGCCCGTCTCGAGCGCGGTGTTGTCCGACCAGCTCCACTGAATCGAGGACGTCGACAGCGTGGTCCCCGTGAAGCCGGACGGCGAAGCCGGTCCCGTCGCGACCAGGAAGCCGCCGTTGAGCCGTCCCGCCCGCCCGCCGGACTCCCGCACGACCACGTCCCAGTAGCCGGTCGCCGCGCCCGTCAGGTTGACGGTGCCGCTGACGGTCAGCGCATTGGGAACCGAGACCCCGGTCGCCGCGATCGAGGTCACGGGCATCGTCAAGACCTCGGCCGTGTTCAGATTGGCCGCGCCCGTATAGCCCGCGCGCCCGCTCGCGACAAGAACCTTTCCGTCGTCGAGCACGACGGCGAGCGGGTACGCGCGCACGCCGCCGAGCGGCGGCCCGGCGCGCCAGGTCTGGCTCGCCGCGTCGTAGTTCTCGTTCGTCGCGAGCGCCGCCGAGTCGGTCTCGCCCGCGATCACGAGAGGCACGCCGGAAACCAGCACCGTCGCGTAGCTGCGCCGCCCCACGGCCATCGGCCCCGTCGCGGTCCACGAGCCGGTCGCGACGTCGTACACGTCGGCCGTCGACGATACGAATACGCCGTCGTTGCCGCTCGCGGCCAGCACGCGGCCGTCCGGCAGCAGCAGGCCCGTGTGCGAGAAGCGCTTGACGTTCATCGAGCCGGTCAGGGTCCAGCTGTTGCCGCCCGGGTCGTAGAGCTCGGCCGTGAGTCCGGCCGCGGTCGCGCCGGAGTCTCCGGCGACGAGCACCTTCCCGTTGCCGAGCAAGGTCGCCGACGGCGAGACGCGGCCCGCGCTCATCGTCCCGGCCGCGGACCAGGAGTCCGTCGCGGGGTCGTACAGCTCGGCGCCCGCCTGCTTCGTCGCGCCGTCCCAGCCGCCGGCCGCGAGCACCTTGCCGCTCGGGAGCAAGGTCAGATTGAAGCCCGAGCGCTTGACCGACATCGGCGCGGCCGCGGTCCAGGTGCTCGAGACCGGGTCGTAGATCGCCGCAGAGTTGACGAACGTCCCGCTCGAACCCTGGCCTCCCGCTATCAGCACGCGCCCATCGGGGAGCAACACGGAGGCGAACTGATTGCGTCCCTCCGGCAACGGCGCGCCCGCGGTCCAAGCGCCGGTCACGGGATTGAAGACGTCGACCTGCGGCAGGCCCGGGGCCGCGCCTTCGAGCATGCCGCCCGCGAGCAGGACCTTGCCGTCGCGCAGCTTGGTCAGGCTACCCAGCATGCGAGCCGTCGCAAACGAGCCGGTCGCGGTCCACACGCCCGCGTCCACGGAGGTCTTCTCGAGCGTCAACGTCGCCGTCGCGTCGAAGCCGGTCCCGGTCACGGTCACGCCGACGCTCGCTCCGGCCGCGCCGGAGGACGGCGCGATCGACGCCGGCGCGGGCTGGACCGGCAGGGGCGGCGTGACGACCGTCAGCGTGGACGTATAGGCGGTCGCGAGCCCGTCGCCGTTGAACGCGCGCACGCGATAGTAGTACGTGGAGGCGGGAGAGAGCGTCGAATCCGCGAAAACGAAGACGGTCGTCGTCAGCCTGACGCCGTAGCCGGTTCCCGTCGAACGCTCGAGCGCGTACGAGGACCCCGCGGGATTTCCCCCCGCGCCCCAGCTCAAAGTCGCGGCGCCGACGCCGACGCCCGCGGAGGACACGCCGACGGGAACGTTCGCGAGCGTGTAGCGCGCGGCGCCGCCCGAGTCCGCCGTGCCGCCTCCGTTGAAAGCGCGCGCAAGCAAGGTCCCCGACGCCGTGTTCGCGCTCAGTCCCGCCTGGATCCAGTACGTCGTGTTCGGGCTGAGATCGCCCGAGAGATTCCCGGCGCCGAGCATGATCCGGAAGCCGGTCTCATTCGTGGAGTTGTCCGTCCAGCTCCAGAGTATCGAACTCGACGACTGCGCCGCGCCGGCGAAGCCCGAAGGCGCGGCGGGGGCCGACGTGACGCTCAACCTGGCGATCCAGGCGTCTTGATTTGCCTCGGTCACCCAGCCCGCGGCATACAGGTCGTTATTTGTTCCCAACACGATCGTCTTCGCGTGATCGAAACCCGTGCCGCTGGAGCGGTGAGTCGTGCTCGAAATAAGCACGAAGTCGGTCGTGTACTCGGCGATGAAAACGTTCTTGCTGCCGGCGCCGGCGATGTCGCTGACGCTTCCGGAGACGAGCACAGTGCCGCTCGAAGCGACCAGGATGTCGGTGAGGTAGTCGATGGAATTGCCCGGGCCGTTGGCCGAGGCGGAGCTCAACAGTACGAGGTTGGCGTCGTAGTGGATGAGGAAGCGGTCGGAGGCGTTGGCGGCGCTGTCGATGAAGCCCGCCGCGTAGACCCCGCCGCTTCCGTCGGCGGCGAGCTGCATGAATTCGTCGATGTTCGCGCCCGGCCCGCTGAGCGCCGCGCTCGTCAGCAGGACGAGGTTCCAGTCGTATTTCCCGAGCCACGCGTCCGGCGAAGTCGTGCCGTTGGGTCCCCGTCCGCCGGCGACGAAAAGACTGGAGGCTGAGACGGCCACGATGTCGTAGCTGTAGGGGTCATACTGCGCGAACGCGGAACTCGAGAGCAGGACCAGGTTCGTGTCGTAGCGTGAGACCCAATGGACCGGGCCGCCCGTGACGGAACTGCGGCCCACCACGTACACCGCGCCGCCGTCGACCCGAACGCCCATGGCTTCGTCCCGGTCCCCGGCCGAGCCGTTGATGGTCGCCGACGAGATCAGCGCCAGGCTCGAGTCGAACTTCGCGAACCAGATGTCGTAGGACGAGGAAGCCGGCGCCGTCGAAACGAACCCGGCGACGAAGACGTTGCCCGTCGCCGTGTCCACGGACACGCTCCAGGCATAGTCCTCGAACCCGGCTCGGTCATAGGTATACGTCGATAGGAGGACGAGCGCCGGACTGTACTTCGCGACCCAGATGTCGGAGCCCCCGGCCTGGGATAGATGACCGGCGACGTAGAGGTTTCCGGAGGCATCCTGAGCCATGTCCTCGACGGCGTCAGCGCCGCCGCCCGATCCGGCCACGGTGATCGTGCTCACGACCGATAACGCCGCCAGCGCCGGACGGGCGCCGAACATGGCGAGGGCCAGGAAGAACGCCAACCGCTTCAGGGAGATTCGCATCGGGGAGGCCACTCCCGATATAACCCCAAAACGGGGCGAATTCAAGTCTATTTAGTTACAAAAAGCCCTTTATTATTAAGACCTACTCGCTTTCGGGCGGTTTGGCGGGCTTGGCGAAGCCGGTGGTGAAGTTCTTGAAGGACGAGGATTTCAGCCCCCCCGACTTGCCCACGACGCTCTCGTCGACGCCCTTGCGCGCGTCGCCCGCCAGCGCCGCGACGCGCCGCTTGTGCATGGGGTCGTTCAGCCAGGCCCGCCACTTCTTATCGAGATCGGAGACCTTCTTGTAGCGATACGTCAGCCACAGGGCCTCGGCGACGGGTTTGCCGTCGCGCAGCTGCGTGCACAGGCTCTTGAACTGCAGGCGGGAGTGCTTGCGCAGCAGGAAGTGGGTCACGGAGTACGCCTGCACGTACCACTCGGCGACGGCCGTCTGATTGTCGTGCAGGTCCTTGGTCGGGGAGACCAAGAAAAACGTCTCAAGGTCCGCGAAGCGTTTCGGATCGGCGTAGGCCATCTGCTGGTACCAATTCGAGGTCTCCGGCCTGTCCGGGGAGTCGGCTTCCTCGAGCATGGCCAGACCCTCGTTGATCCAGGACGGCGGTTCGCGGTGGACCTCTTTCCAGTAGCTGTCGAAGAGCAGGTGGGTCGTCTCGTGGGCCATCACCTGCAGCATCTTGCGCGGGTCCTTCATGGTCGGCATGGCCACGGCCTTGCGCTCGTAGATGGCCAGGCCGTTGGACCACTTCGGCGGGGCGAACTCTCCCTTGAGGAAGGATTCGTTGTCCGCGTAGATGAACAGGTTGATCTTCTCCTTGGCCATCCAGGGCGAGAACATCCCCAGGTCCATGCGCAGACGGGAATGGACGCGCTCGGCTCCCATCGAGAACCCGGCGGGCAACCAGGAGGCCTGGTGCTTGATCAGGAAATGGGGCGTCGTGCTGTCCCGCCAGGCCCAACCTTCGCCGTCGCGGGCGGCCCGGGCCGGAAGAACGAGCAGAAAGGCCAAGAGGGCGCCGCGCATGCCGCAGTTTAACAGAAGAAGCACGGGCTCGCCACCGTTAAGTCTAGGCGGGCTGCAAGGTGAGTTTGAGGCCGACCGCCCCCACCAATTGCCGTAGGCTGTGCAGATGGGGATTGCCGGTTTTCGAGAGCATCCGAAAGAGATGCTCCCTGTTGAGACGGGTTTTTTTGGCCATTTCACGAATGCCGCCGTGAGCCTCCGCCACGTCGCGCAGCGCGACGAGAAAAGTCGCCTCGTCATCCTCCAGACTTTTGCTCAGATAACCGGCGGCGAACTCAGGCTCCTTCAAACGGCGAAGCAGATCATCTCGGTAGCCGACCGACGCACTGACCGTTGATTTCATTTTCTTGTCCTCCGCAAATAGTCCTGCCAGAAGCCCTGTGCCCGCTCGATATCCGCCGACTGCCGCTTTTTATCGCCGGCATGAAGCAGAATAACCACGACCTTCCCGTCCCTACCGAGATAAATCCTGTGACCGGGACCGACATCGATCTTAAGCTCAAAGACGCCTTCTCCCACCGGCTCGGCATCGCCGAACAGGCCCCGGCGAATGCGCGCCAACCGTACGGCCACGATCTGCTGCACGGATGCATCCAAGGAATCGAGCCACACCTGGAACGGACGCTTCTCGGAAGCCGTTTGGTAATACCGAATCTCGACCGGCGCAATGTCCACGCAGCTACCTCCCAATAGTAGCTCAGAAGCTACTATCTGTCAAGGGGACTATCGGGCCGCAGGTCGCTCGTCAAATCCCCCCTATCCATACGATTGAGGGGTGCGTTTTGTTCCGGCCAGGCGGCCGTCAGTGAGGCCTGATCAAGCCCAGGCACAGGGAACAATTTGGCCCTCTCGTTCGTATGATGGATGTGGAAACGAAGCGGGGCGGACTCTTGACAGAATACAGTATACGGTATATACTATATACAGTATATTCATGCTGACCATCGAGTTCTATCCCGATGGCAGCCACGGTCCGGTGCAGGAGTACTTCGAATCCCTGCGCGGTCGTGGAGATCGACGCAAGGCTTTGTCCCGACTTCTCGCCGATCTCGACATCTTGGTTCAAGAAGGCCTGCTCAGTCCAAGAACATCCGTGCGATCGTTAGGGCAGGGCCTATGGGAGTTGCGGCGGGCGTACCAAGGGGTGCATTACCGGATTTTGTTCTGCGTTCACCGGCATGGAATATGGCTCCTTCATGCTTTTGAGAAGACGACGCAAAAGACGCCGCTGCGGGATTTGCACGCGGCTAGAAGCCGGATGGCGAATATCGTCCAGGGAAGGTGAAGACTATGGCTCGACAAGAGAGACGGGGCGGGTTTGATCGCTATGTGGACGGAGTCTTCGAGAAAGACCCCCTGCTCAAACTGGCGTATTTGGCGGAATTAGCCAAAGAGCCCATCAACACGCAACTGGCCGTGCTGAGGCACCGGCTCGGACTGACCCAGGAAGAAGTCGCCAAGCGGATGAGCCTCCGGCAGTCCAATGTCGCGCGTCTCGAAAGGAAGAACGAGAACCTCACGTCCAAAATGGTCGCCCGAGCGGCAAAGGCCCTCGGCTGCCGGGTTGTCCTGATACCCGAAACGGAGCTCGCCCGCTTTCTCACCGCCTAAAATCCCCGACTCCATTGCCCGCCAGACGGGTTACGAAGCGCATCGGCTACTGCTATTTCACTTCGAACGGCTGTGTTGCGCCGGATCCATCGCTCGCTCCCTCCTCCAACTTGAGAGGCCGAAGGTGTATTCCGCATACAGCCACCCATCCCAGTAGCCCCCATGCCACATGACCTGCCCGTCTCTCTTCGCGATTTCATTGAGGGCGGCCACGACGCTCTGATTCTGGATCTCAGCCGAGATGTATCCATACTTCGGCGCCATCCCGCTCGAGGAGAAATTCGTATAGATTTTCACCCGTTCCAAAACACCGCGACAAGCGCCGTGCGTGTCGGCGTCCTTGAACGTGATGCTGACAGGCGAGTGATAGAGCTTCTCGGTCACGGCCCGACTCATCTTTTTCGGCCGGATTATAATCGATGTCCCAACTTCCGCCCATTCATAATTCGGGTAGGGCTGAAGCAGTTCATCGAACGCGCCCCGAACCGTCTTGCTATTAACGGGTTTACTGACCAACGGAGCATAGATTCGGGGATCGTAGTTTTCAATGACTCCGCATGTCATCCGGGCGTCTTCGCAGAGCCGGAAAATCCCGTTCGTCCATGGGAATAGTTCCCCTTCGAATTTGGCATCGAGGCCTCCGGCATGTGCCGAGGCATGGAACAACAGCCAAAGCGCGGTCTGGCCACAAATAAGTGTTTTAGAGGACGCCACGGACCCAGTGTATCCCGGTTTTAGGTTGTCTGCCAGGCGGTATTTTGGTAAAATGTCCGTCGGTACTGAGTAAGTAAAAGCCTGACACCACCGCTGTACGGAGATCTCGATGGCGACCATGCGCACTTTGTTCCTGAACCCCCCTTCTTTTGAAGGCTTCGACGGGGGAGCTGGCGCCCGCTATCAGGCCCGCCGCGAGATCAAATCCTTCTGGTACCCGACCTGGCTGGCCCAGCCGGCGGCCCTCATCCCCTCCTCCAAGCTCATCGACGCCCCGGCCGACGACCTCACCCTCGACCAGGTCCTCCAGCGCGCCCGCGGCTTCGAGCTGTGCATCATCCACACCTCCACTCCTTCCTTTGATAACGACGCCAAGGTCGCCGAGGCCCTCAAGCAGCAGAACCCCGACATGAAGATCGGCTTCGTGGGCGCCCACGTGGCCGTTTTGCCCGCCGAATCGCTCAAAAACGCCCCCGTGCTCGACTTCGTGGGCCGCGAGGAGTTCGACTACACCATCAAGGAAGTCGCCGAGGGCCGCCCCTACGATCAGATCGCGGGCCTGTCCTACCGCGCGGCGGACGGCGAACTCGTCCACAACCCCGACCGGATGCTCATCGACGACATGGACGCCCTCCCGTCCGTGCTGGACGTTTATAAGCGCGACCTCGTGGTGCCGAACTACTACATCGGCTACCTGAAGCACCCCTACCTGTCGATCTACACCGGCCGCGGCTGCCCCGCGCGCTGCTCGTTCTGCCTGTGGCCCCAGACCGTCGGCGGCCACGTGTACCGAACCAAGTCCGCGAAGGCCGTGATCGCGGAGATGGCCAAGGCCAAGGAGATGTTCCCCGAGGTCGCGGAGTTCTTCTTCGACGACGACACCTTTACTGCCGATTTGACCCGCGCCGCCGAGATCGCCAAGGGCCTGGGCAAGCTCGGGATCATGTGGTCGTGCAACAGCCGCGCGAACGTCCCCTTCGAGTACCTGAAGATCTTCAAAGAGAACGGGTTAAGACTGTTGCTTGTCGGCTACGAGAGCGGCAACCAGCAGATCCTGAACAACATCAAGAAGGGCGTGCGCACCGACATCGCGAAGCAGTTCACCAGGGACTGCCGCAAACTCGGCATCACCATCCACGGCACCTTCATCTTGGGATTGCCGGGTGAAACCAAGGACACTATCGAGGAGTCCATCAAGTTCGCCTGCGAGCTGAACGTCGACACCATCCAGGTTTCCTTGGCCGCCGCCTACCCCGGCACCGAGCTGTACCGCCAGGCCATGACCAACAAGTGGTACGACGAGCGCACCATGGTGCGCAACGACGGCACCCAGGCCTCCGCGATCACGTATCCCCACCTCCCGGCCGAGATGATCGAGGCGGGCGTGAAGCGCTTCTACTCGCGCTTCTACGCGCGCCCGACGCCCATCATGCGCATGCTCGTGAGCATGGCCAAGGACCCGCTCGAGCGCACGCGCCGCCTGCGCGAGGGCAAGGAGTTCCTCGACTACCTGCGCGGCCGCCAGAAGCCGGCCGTCTCGCGTCTCGCCCCCGGCGAGACCAAGCACAAGGACCCGGTCGCGGCCTGATCTTTCCCATGGAGTGGGAAATTCTCGGGCTGTTCATGCTGGCCGCCGCCGTCGGAGGACGGGCCGTCTTCTCGGCCGCGGCGCTCGCCTGCGGGCTGTTCACCTTCGCCTTCGTCGTCGTCGCCGGCGTGCTCTCGCGGCGCTTTCTGCTCGCGCCGCCGCGCAAGCACGCGACGGCGTACCCGGCGATCACCGTCATCAAGCCCCTCAAGGGAGAAGACCTCGGCCTTTACGAGAACCTCGCCAGCTTCCTGCGGCAGGATTACCCCTGTTTCCAGGTCCTGTTCTGCCTCGCGAGCCCCGACGATCCCGCGCTCGCGGCCGTGACCCGTCTGAAGAAGGAGTTCCCTGAAGTCGACGTCGAGGTCGTGGTTTCAAAGAACCGCATCGGCTACAATCCCAAGGTCAACAACATGGCGAACGCGTACCAGTTCGCCAAGTACGATCTCCTCCTGATGTCCGACGCGGACATACACGTCGAGAAGGACTTCCTCCGGCGCATGGCCGCCCCCTTCGAGAACCCCGCGGTCGGCCTCGTCACGTCCTTCTATCAGGCCAGCGGCGCGCGCGGCCTGTGGGGCTGGATGGAGTCCCTGTCGATCAACGCCCACTTTTTGCCCCAAGCGGCCTGCGCCGCGTCCTTCGGCATGCGCTTCGCCATGGGGGCGGCCATGATGGTCCGCCGCCAGGCCTTCGAGGCCTCGGGCGCGTATCTCAATCTCGCCGACCACCTGGCCGACGATTTCTGGCTCGGCGAGTCGGTGCGCGAGGCCGGCTGGAAGCTCGAAACCGCGGAAGGCTGTGTCGACTCGGTTCCGGGCATCACGAGCGCGCTCGGCCACTTCAATCATCTCGTGCGCTGGGCGCGCACGATCCGCCTGTGCCAGCCCGCCGGCTTCTACGCGAGCCTGATCCAGCACGGCTTCTCCTTGCTCACCTTGCGCCTGCTCGTCTCGGGCCCCGACGCGGCCGGCCTCAGCCTGCTCGCCGGCATCTGGGCGGCCAAGGCCGCCTCGAGCACGTCGCTGAACGCGGGCCTCGGCTCGCGCCAACCTCTGCGCGCCCTGTGGCTTCTCCCCCTCTCCGAATGGTTCTCCTTCGCGGCCTGGCTCGGCGCCTGCGCCTCGAACACCGTGCTCTGGCGCGGCGAACTGTTCGTCGTCGAAGCCCAGGGCTTCCTCAAGCCCGCCGCGGCCCCGGCCCCGCTCCGGCACGCCCGGACCGCGCACTATTAAACCCCGATGAAGGGGCCCCGCCGCTGGTTCACCGTCTTCGTGCTCGCCCTGGGCACATGCACGTTTCTGTACCTCCTCTGGAGCTTCGGGCCGATGCAGGTCTGGGACCGCCTCAAGGGCTTCGGCTGGGGCTTCGCCGTGGTCCTGCCGTTTCAGATCTTCGACCACATGCTCAACGCGCTGGGCTGGCTCCTGGCCTTCACGCCGGCCGAGACGCCGCGCGTGCGCTTCTGGGACCTCGTTCGCGTGCGCGTGGCCGGCGACGGGGTCAACTACCTGACGCCCAGCGGCAACATCGCCGGCGAGTTCGTGCGCCCCGGCATGCTGCGCTCGGCCTTGCCCGACGACGCCAAGGTCAGCAGCGTGGTCATCGCCAAAGCGACCCAGGCCATCGGCCAGGCCCTCTTCGTCCTCTTCGGCCTGATTTACCTGCTCAACGTCAAAGCCTACGCCTTCGCGGCGGGTCAGGCCGGCTGGGCGGCGGCCGGCATGAGCGTGATCCTCTTCGGCGTGGCGCTGTGCGTCGGCCTCTTCGCGATGCGCCCTCCCGCGTGGCTGAAGGCCAAGTTCCCGGGAGCGATGGAAAAGTCCGAGCCGGTGCGGCGCCACCTGCGCGCCTTTCTCGGCAAGTATCCCGAGCGCCTCTTCGGGTCGACCTGCTTCTTCATGCTCGGCTACGCCTGGGGCGCGGCCGAGATCTGGCTGATTTGCCGCTTCCTCGGCGCCCCGCTCACGTTCGAGACGGCGCTGTGCGTCGAGTTCCTGTCGAACCTCGTCGACTCCTTCGCCTTCATGGTGCCCGCGAAGATCGGCACGCAGGAGGCCGGCAAGACCGTGATCTTCAAGGGGCTGGGCATGGACTCCGGAGTCGGCTTCACCGTGGGCCTGATCCGTCACGCGCGCGAGATGCTGTGGGCCGGGGCCGGTCTCGCGCTGTATGCCTCGCACCAGCGGAACATCAAGCGCGCCTGACGAGCCGGCGCCCGCTCCACCCTACGAGGCGGGACAACTATCCTCAAGGATAGTTGCTCAGGCAACCGCCGTTTAACGGGCCTTGATCAGCTCGATATCGCCGTCTTCGATCGCGCGGCGTACGCGCGGGCTCATCAATGTCTCCAGCTCCGTGACGCTTTGATGCGAGGGGGAGGGAACGTCGGTCGCTCTCAGGCGCTCATCCGTAGTCGGATGAAAATAGAGCTCGGTCGTCCCTTCGGGCAGACGGGACAGCAGCCAGAGAACGTAGTCCTCCTTCATGATCCCCGAGCGCAGCAGGCCCCAAGTGCGGGGGACGTCGAGTTCGGCGGCCGCGCATCCGACCCAAGAGCCCATCGTCCCGAAAACGCCCGCCAGGAAGGCCGTGCCGGCCGTTTCCGCGCCGGGGAAGCCCTTGAGGGCCTCCCACTCGCCGGAGGGCAGACGCACGCGCGGGATGCTGTATTCGCGGGCCAAGCGGCAAACCGCGGGAAAGATCACGGGGTGGACGTGGACGTTGATGTGACCGTCGATATGAGTCGGCGTCACGCCGAGCTTCAATAAAGCTTCGATTTGAGAGCGGATTTCCCCCTCTAGGCCCGCGCGGGCCTTCGAGTCGAAGAAATAACGCAGGCCCGCTTTCCCGGGCGCCCCGGCGCACAGTTCGAGGTGCAGGCCCACGCCCAGTCCGGGGTGCTCCTTCGCGATCTCGGCCGCCGCCGCGGCCGCGGGCCGCAGAACCATGAGGCTCGCGAAGCGCAGGACGCCCTCGCGATAGGCCTTGAGCACCGCCGCGTTGACGCCCGGGGTGTCGCCGAAATCGTCGGCCGTGATGATCAGTCGGCGCGTCAATTGGGATCGGAGGAGATGATGGTGATCGTGCACGGCGGCGCGGCGCCGCCGGTGACGACGACGCGGGGGACCGCCGCGGCGCTGGGGCAGGAGCAGTTGCAGGTCCCGGGCACGGCCACGGACGCCGGCGCGCACACGAAATAAGTCGGGTCGCTCGAGCAGACGATGTTGCTCTTGTTCCAGTACGTCAGCGCGCGCTGGAGCATCGCCTCGGCCTCCTTGCGGTTCTGCGCGCCCTTGCTCGCGCGGTCGACCGCGATGTAGTTCATCAGCACCATGCGCAAGAGCCCCGCCGCGATGAAAGCGACGATGATGCCCGTGACGAGGACATGGATCAGGACGGAGCCGCGGGAAGGTTTCTTAATCAAGAGTGCTGCTGTACTGTTTCTGCATCGCGATGCCGAAATTGAAAGGGGTGTTCTTCGGATTGGGGTCGTTCACGGTCGGAGTCTGGCGGCCGATCACGTAACGCACGCGCACGCCGCCGATGCCGTCGTCGCGCGTGAACATGGACGGGAAGCCCGCGAGCCGCTCCATGCGGTAGCCGATCACGCCCGTCTCCGTCCAGGTGCCCGTCGGAGCCGAGGTGCACGTGACCGGGGCCGCGCCGCAGGGGCCGGGAGCGCCGGGGCACGGGCAGGGAGCGGCGTTGGCCGCGACGGTGCTGACGTTCGCGAAGCGGCGCACGACGAGATTCGCGGGGTCGGTCGTGTCGACGCAGTACTGAACGACGGCCTCCATCGCGCCGGCGTTGGTGTCGAGCGGCCCGCCCGGCAAAGCGCCCTGCATCCGCGACCAGTTCTTGCAGACGACGAGGGAGTCCGCGGCCGCGCCGTTGGCGATCGGGTAGGCCAGGACGTTTGCGTCCTCGATCTCCTTGGCCATGGACAGATAGCTCACGAGCGACCAGCCGGTGGCCGTGCCGCCGCGGATGCCCTCGACCTGGCTGCGCGCCATCTGCGCGGCGATCGAGGCCACGCCGACGAGCACGAACGAAGCCAGTGAGATCGCGATGACGAGCTCGATGATCGAGAACGCTTTCGTGTTCATGGATCCGTCCAGGTTGTGGTGATGCTGACCGAGGGGACCGGGCGGGTGTTGACGCCGTCGGTGATGGTGTCCGTCGCGGTGACGAAATAGATGACGCGGGCGTTGAACGGCGCCCCCTCGAACGTCGCGCCCAGGATGCCGGTCAAGGTGTGGCTGCCCGGGGTCAGCGCGTAGCAGTCCACGCAGCTGGTGTCGTCCACGCCGCCGCCGTCCATGGACCACTTGTTCGTGCCCACTCCCGGCCCGGTCAGGCCCGCGACGGTGCTGGTGGGGTCGCCGGTGACGAAATTCTTGAGCTGCGAGGCGATCAGGCGCGCTCCGGCCGCCGCCTTGAGCTTGCGCTCGCCCTTATTGCCGCCGGTCTTGACGGTGAGGGCCACGCTGAACACCGAGGTGACCATCACCGAAGTCAACAGCATGGCCACCATCACCTCGATGAGGGTGTAGCCTGCAGCGCTCGACCGAGCGGTAAGCGAGGAAGCGCCCCTTCCGAAATCCGTTCGGAAAGGGGCCTCAGTACGTCGGAGCCGGTACGCCTGCGCCATAACCCGTGATCACCCCCTGTGAAGTCTGATAGTAGCCCCACGCGGCGTACGCGCCCGCTTTGCGCTTCGCGTCGGCCGTCGCCTGGACGCCGCTGGAACCGCACGCGGCGCCTCCGGGATCGCAGGCATTGAGGGTGTAGGGCTTGGAGCCGAAGTTTTGGTCGGCGAGGTACTTGCAGAAGACCAGGAAGCAGGCGGTCGTGTACGGCCCGGCCGCCGGGCAGGCGCCGGCGCCGCAGCCCGTGTTCGCCGCGACCGGGAAGGTGCCGACCACGTAGGAGTTGTTGTGATCGAGGGCGAACATCTTGTTCGTCGTCCCGATCATGTTGACCATCGCGACGGCGTCGTCGGCCTTCGTCGTCTCCACGCTCTTCAGGTAGGACGGCACGCCCACCGCGGCGAGGATGCCGATGATGAGCACGACGACGAGCAGCTCGATCAAAGTGAAGCCTTTTTGATTGTTCATTATTTCCCCAGGCTCGACAGCTTGAAGATCGGCAGGAACACGGCGAGCACGATGACGCCGACGAGGGCGCCGACGGCGACGACCATGATCGGCTCGATGATCGCGTTGAAGCGGCGCGTGAACTGGTCGATCTGCTCCTTGTAAAATCCGGACAAGGTGACGAGCATGTCGGGGAGCTTTCCCGACTCCTCGCCCATGAACATCATCTCGGTCACCAGCGAGGGAAGCGCGCCGGTCTTCTTGAACGACTGCGAGATGGACTTCCCGCCCGCGACGTCGCTCTTGACCTGCTGCAGCACGCGCTTGAAGATGATGTTGTTGGCGAAGACGCCCTCGAGCACGGTGATCGCGTTGAGGATGCTGACGCCGGATTCGATGAGGGTGGAGAGCGTCGTCAGCATGCGCTCGATCATGATGTTCTTCAGGAAGTCGCCGGCCAGCGGCAGCCCGAAGAGGATGTTCCACTGCGTTTCCTGTCCGGCCTCCGTGGAGACGTACGCGTTCCACACGAACCAGATCGCGATGATCGTGATGATCAGGCCGGCGAGGTGGTGGACCAGGAGGTTCGAGACGACGATGATGGCCGCGGTCAGCGGCGGGAGCTTCACGTTGAAGCTCGCGAAGATCTCCGCGAACACGGGGACGATCTTGATGATGAAGAAGAGGAGCACGCCGCCGGAGACCGTCATCAGCACGCCGGGATAGGCCATCGCCGTGATGATCTTGCCCTGGATTTCGGCCTGAGAGTGGATGTAGGCGCCGATCTGCTTGAGCACCTTGGGCAGCTGACCGCCCATTTCGCCGGCCTGCACGAGCGAGACCCACAAGGTGTCGAACGCCTTCGGGTGGCGCTCCAGCGCGCGGTACAGGGCCGTGCCGCTCGACACGTCCTTGGTGACTTGAGCGAGGGCGTATTGGAGGGCTTTTGAACTCGAGTTCTCGCCCAGAAGAGAGAGCGCGCGCACGAGGGGCACGCCGCCGTTGAGAAGGGTCGACAGCTGCTCGGCGAAGAAGACCAGGTCGCGCAGGGCCGGCGTGCCGCCGCCGCCCGACGCCTTGGCGGCGGCGCCGCCGCCGGCCTTGTCGGCGATGATCGAAAGGATGAAATATCCTTTCGCCTGCAGGGAATTGATGGCCTCGTTCTCGTTTTCCGCTTCGAGCGCGCCGGAGGACGTCTCTCCCTTGCTGTCCTGGACGGTGTAGGCGTAACGTGCCATTATTTCCCCAGTGTAACAGGCGTTGGAAGCCCTGTCAATCCGACACGGTCACGGACATCACTTCGTCGATCGTCGTCAAACCGTTGATGACTTTGCGGAAGCCCGAAGCCCGCATCGTCCACATCCCGGCTTCCTCGCCGGCCTTCTTGAGCTTGCCCACGTCGGCGCCGTAGCGATAGATGATCTCCTTCATCGCGGCGTTGAGCTTGTAGACTTCATAGATCGCCTTTCGTCCGGCGTAACCCGTGCGGGAGCATTTGTCGCAACCCCGCGCTTCATAGAAAACGACGGAGGCGGGGTCCGGGGGCGTCTCGAGCAAGGCCTCGCGCACGACCTGTTCGGCCAGGTCCGCGGGAACCTTCGCGGGCTTCTTGCACAGCGGGCACAGCAGGCGCACGAGGCGCTGCGCGGCCGCCAGCTGAAGCGAGTTCGCGAGCATGAAGGGCTCGATGCCCATGTCGATGAGGCGGGCGACGCAGGACAGGGCGTCGTTGGTGTGCAAAGTTGAGATGACCAAGTGGCCCGTCAGCGCGGCGCGCAGGCAGGTTTGGGCGGTTTCCTGGTCGCGAACCTCGCCGACGAGGATGACGTCGGGGTCTTGGCGCAGGAAGGAACGCAGCGCGGACGCGAACGTGAGGCCGATATTCGCTCGAACCTGCACCTGGTTGATCCCCTCGATCTTGAGCTCGACCGGGTCCTCGATCGTCATGATGTTGATGTCGGGGCTCTTGATCGTGTTCAGGATGGCGCCGAGCGTGGTCGTTTTACCGGAACCCGTGGGGCCGGTCATGAAGAACAGGCCGTGCGGCTTGTTGGCCGCCTCGATGATGTCGTCGCGCTGCTTCGGATCGAGACCGACCTTGTTGATGTCGAGTTCGACCGCGCCTTTGTCGAGCAAGCGCATGACGACCTTCTCGCCGAACACGCAGGGGCAGATGGAGACGCGCAGGTCGATGACCCGGTTCTGGACCTTGATCGAGAACTGGCCGTCCTGAGGGAGGCGGCGCTCGGCGATGTCGAGCTTGGACAAAATTTTGATGCGCGAGATCATCGCCGGGAACAGGTGCTTCGGCGGAGGACTTCGCTCATAAAGAATGCAGTCAATTCGAAAGCGAAGGGCTACGCGCTCGTCGTATTTTTCGATATGGATGTCCGACGTGCGCTCCTGGATGGATTGTTTGAGAATAGCGTTAATGAGTGAAACGGTCTGGGCGCCGGCGGCGTCCACCGTGACCTGGTCGAGGTTGAGCCGCTCGTCGCCCATCGTCGGCACGTCCTCGACTTCGTCCTCGGACTTCTTCGCGTTGAGCGTGGTGTCGATGGCGCTGCTGCCGAGGTAAAACTCGTCGATCGCCTTCAGGATCTGGGTCTTCGTCGCGATGAAAGCCTGGATCTCGTGGCCGCTGAGAAGCTTGAGGTTGTCGATCAGGAGCACGTTGTCCGGATCGGACAGCGCGACGGCGAGCACGTTCTCGTCGAGGAACAGCGGCAGGACGAGATTCTCGCGCGCGTAATTCTCGGGGACGACCTTCTCGAGGTTCTGACCCTTCTCCGACTTGAGGATCTTGTTCTCGCGCGACGCGTAGGGGATGCCGAACTGCTTCGAGAGGGCGACGGCGATGTCGTCTTCCTTCGTGAAGCCGAGCTTCACGGCGGCTTCGCTGAAGTGGCACCGGCTCTGCACGGCGGCTTTCTGGGCCTTGTCGCGCTGGTCTTCCGTGAGGACGCCGCTGCTGACGAGTATTTCGGCGAGGTTGGACATTCGGGTTTTTTACCTTCCCTTTACTTACCGAAGTATAGCCCCCCCCTGCGGGAAGTCAAGCCCCCTCCCTATATAATCCATATTCCGACCATATCGGCCTTTAATCGGACACGATCGTCGGAGTGATGAAGATGACGAGGTCGGAATTGGCCCGCCGCGTCGAGGAGCTGGTGAACAGCCAGCCGATGATCGGAATGTAGCCGAAAAACGGGACCTTGCGCACGACCTTGGTCTCGGTCGAGCGCAGCAGGCCGCCGAGAACCAAGGTCTGGCCGTTCTTGATGCGGACCAAGGTCGACGCCGAGCGCTTGATCGGGTTGAAGACCCGGCTGTTGGTCACGGAGATCGACGCCTCCTGCACGTCGGTGAAGGAGGGCTGGACAAGCATGGTGATATAGCCCTCCTTGTTGACCTGAGGCGTCACCTTCAAGATCAGCCCGGTGTCCTCGCGATGCACGCCCGCGATCTGCAGGCTGGTGCCGCCGCTCGCACCGGCCTGGGACACTTCAAAGTTCGTCGCCTCCTTCGCGCTGATCTCGATGACGGCGCTCTTGTTATTGAGCGTCAATATCTTGGGCTTGCCCAGGAAGCGCGCCTCGGAGCGGGAGATCAAGGCGCGCAGGGCGATCTTCAGCGAGGTCAGGTCGAGCACGCTCGTCTTCAAGAAGCCCGTGCTGGTGACGAAGACCCCTTCGGTGGGCTTGCTGTCCGAGCTGCCGAGCGTGCTGATAATGCCGTTGCCCGGGCTCAGCGGATCAAAGAAGCGCGTGCGGTTGAGGTTGCCCGGCAGGTTGAGCGGGAAGGTCGTGTCGCGCTGGCCGCCGGTAAAAGTCCCGAGTTCGCCGTTGGGGCCGCCCCACTCGAAGCCGAGTTCGCGGGAACGTTGGGAGTCGATTTCGACGATCTGAGCTTCGATCAAGACCTGCGGCGCCTTCTTGTCGAGCTCGGCGATGATCTGCTCGACCTGAGGGAACACCTCTGGAATGTCGGTGACGATCAGCGCGTTCGTGCGCGGCTCGATCTCGACGTGGCCCGATTTGGACAGGACGCTTTTAAGGACATTGATGATGGCGACGTCGGACGCCGTGGCCGCGCCGGTGCCGGGCGCCCCGGGCCCCGCCGGCGCCGCGGCGGCGCCGCCGGGCGCGCCACCACCGGGCGTGGGCACCGAGGAGTTCGAGTCGCCGGCGAGCGCGATGAGCGGAATGAAGCTCAACGTGTAGATGCGCGTGATCAGGTTCTCGACCTGCTTCGAGCGCGGGGTCACCACGTAGGTGTTGCTCTTGCCGATCTGCTGGTAGGTCAGGCCCTTGATTTCGAGCAGGACCTGGAGCGCCTCGCGCACGGTGACGTTCTGCAAGAATGCCGTCACGCGCTTGGACTCGAGGCCCTCGGTGATGATGAAGTTCACCTTGGCCTGGGCGGAGATGGTGTCGAGGAAGGTCGCCAGCGGAGCGCCCTTGACGCGCACCGTCACGCGCATGTCGAGCGGCGCCAAAGACGCCGTGCCGCCTCCGCGCGCGGGCGCGGAGGCGCCGATCTGCACGCCCTGCACCTGGCGGGGCGTGGGCGCGTCGTCGTCGGCGGGAGCTCCGCCGGTCGGCGCCTGCGGCTCGGCCTCTCCGATCGGGCCGCCTCCCCCCGCGGGGGCCTGATTAAATTGAGGATTCGCCTCGGGCTCGGCGCGCCGCCGCTGGGCGAAGGCCTCGCCGGGGCCGGACGCGGCCAAAACCAGCGAGACGAGCAGCGCGACGGCGCCCCTCGCGACTTTCTTCCAGCGGCTCTCGTGAGTGCGAATCATGGTGCCTCCCGCGTCTCTACTCATCCCGGCTCACCGTCTTGGTAAATTTTTGTCCCTTGTAATCGAACACGACGCCGGCGTCGTTGATGCGGACCACCCGGACCTTGTTGATGGTCTCGCCGACGCCGACGAGGTCGCCGTTGACGATGGCCTTGAACCCGTCGGCGCCGCTGATGATGCCCTGCAGTTCGACGAGAGTCTTCGGATCGACTTTGGGAATTCTCCTCGGAGTGTTCTTCCTGTTCTTGAGCGCCTCGAGCTCCTCGGCGGCGCGGCGCCGCGACTCTTCCTCCTCCAGCAGGCGCACCTGATCGTAGGGCGACAAAGTCGGATCGCGCTTGAGCGGCACCGCGGCGGCCGCGCTGGAGAACGACGTCGCGGGCGCGGCG
>JACRDP010000009.1 GCA_016212855.1 Elusimicrobiota bacterium | reverse complement strand
TGCGTGTCGTCCATGATGATCATCATGGATCCAAGTTAGCACGCCGCGCCGACGACGTCCTACCGCGCCTGCTTCAGGCTCATCTTGCGTGAGAAACAGGCGTCTGTTCAGGCTCATGTTGCGTGAGACAAGTCTTCCCCTTGACCTTTGGGCGCGCTTATCCTAATATCCCGCCCATGATTAGATTCGGCACCTCGGGCTGGCGCGGCGTCGTGTCGGACGACTTCACTTTCGCGAACGTCCGCAAGGTCGCCCACAGCGTCGCGGGGTGCGTAAAAGAGAGCCCCGAGGTCGGCTACAACAGCGACGAATACCGTCAATTTCTCGCCGGGACGGCGCCCAGCCGCGTGCCCACCGTGATCGTCGGCTACGACACCCGCTTTCAATCCGAGGACTTCGCTCACGAGGTCGCCGCCGTGCTCGCCAACGACGGTATCCGGACCTTGCTCTCCGCCGCGGACCTGCCCACGCCGGCCGTGGCCTGGGCCGTGCTCGCCAACAAGGCCGTGGGCGGGGCCATGATCACCGCGTCCCACAACCCCGCGCAGTACAACGGCTTCAAGTGGCTGCCCTACTGGGGCGGCTCGGCCTCGCCGGCCGTGACCAACGACCTGGAGCGGCGCATCGAGCTGCTCGGCGACCACGCGATCAAGACGATGACGGATGAGCGCTCCGCCAAAGAAGCGTGGACGGAGACCGTGGACTTCCGCAAGTCCTACTTCGACCAACTCGAGAGCCTTCTCGACGTCAAGGCCATCAAGAAAGCGAAGCTCAAGGTCGCGGTCGACGCGATGCACGGCTCGGCGCGCCTGTACCTGCGCTCCTTCCTCGAGGAGCGCCTGGGCGTGACCGTGGTCTCGAGCCACGAGGACCGCGACGTGCTGCTGGGCGGGATCTCGCCCGAGCCCACGCCGACGTCCTGTGCCGTGCTCGCCGAGCAGGTCAAGAAGGGCCGCTTCGCGCTGGGCCTGGCCACGGACGGCGACGGCGACCGCTTCGGCATCATCGACGCCGGCGGCGTCTGGATCCAGCCCAACGAAGTCATCGCTTTGGCCTACGAGCATCTCGTCGTCAACCGCGGCCTCAAAGGCAAGGCGGCGCGCTCGGTGATGACCTCGCATTTCATCGACGCCGTGGCCAAGTCCCACGGCTCTGAAACGCGCGAGACGCCGGTCGGCTTCAAGTACCTGGGCGAGCTGCTGCGCTCGGGGCCGTTCCTGCTCGCCGGCGAGGAAAGCGGCGGCCTTTCGATCCGCGGCCACGTGCCCGAGAAAGACGGCATTCTGGCCTGCGTCCTGATGCTTGAGTTGGTTGCGTTTGAAAAAAAGCCGCTCGCGGTCGTGCGCGACCGGCTGTTCAAGAAGCTCGGCGGCTTCCACGGCGCCCGCCTCAACTACAAGATGGAGCGCCTGCGCGAGATCATCGAGCTCGAGGGTCGCCTGAAGGTCAAGCCGCCGTTAGAGATCGGCGGCGCAGCCGTCTGGCGCATCGACCAGTCGGACGGCTTCAAGTTCGTCCTGCGCGACGGCTCGTGGCTCGGCTTGCGCAGCTCCGGAACCGAGCCCGTGTTCCGCGTCTACGCCGAGGCGCATACGCCCAAGCGTCTCGCCGAGATGCTCGACGCCGGCAAAAAACTCCTCCAGGGGAAATTCTGATGGCTAAGATCGAATCCGTCCGCGCGCTGGAAATTCTCGACAGCCGGGGCTTCCCGACGGTAGCGGCGACCGTCGTTTTATCGGACGGGGCCGAAGGCGCCGCGGCCGTGCCGAGCGGCGCCTCGACGGGCGAGCACGAGGCCGTCGAGCTGCGCGACGGCGACAAGGCGCGCTACTTCGGCAAGGGCGTGCTCAAGGCCGTCGCCAACGTGGGCGGCGAGCTGGCCAAGGCCGTGAAGGGCCTCGACGCCGCCGATCAGGCCGCGCTCGACGCCAAGATGATCGCGGCCGACGGGACGCCCAATAAGGGGCGCCTCGGCGCGAACGCGATCCTCTCCGTCTCGATGGCCGCGGCGCGCGCGTCGGCGGCCAGCGCCAAGCTGCCGCTGTACGCGTGGATCCGCAAGGCGTACGCCGCGCCGGCCAAGAACTTCGTGCTCCCCGCACCGATGCTCAACGTGATCAACGGCGGCAAGCACGCCGACAGCGGTCTCGACGTGCAGGAGTTCATGATCGTTCCCACGGAGGCCGAGTCGTTTTCAGACGGCCTTCGCGCGGGCGCCGAGATTTACCAAGTGCTCAAGAAGAAGCTCGCGGCGATGAAGATGACGACCGCGGTCGGCGACGAGGGCGGCTTCGCCCCGCGCCTCAAGACGCATACGGAGGCGCTCGACGTGCTGACCGCCGCCATCGCCGAAGCCGGCTACGAGGGCAAGGTCCGTTTGGCGCTCGACTGCGCGGCCAGCGAGTACTACAAGAACGGCAAGTACGTGCTCGAGGGCAAGCCCCTGACTTCGGCCGAAATCGCGAATACCTATGACGCCTGGGCGACGAAGTACGGCATCATCTCCATCGAGGACCCTCTCGCCGAGGACGATTGGGACGGCTGGACGGCGCTGACCGAGCGCCTCGGCGCCGGCCTGAACCTCATCGGCGACGATCTCTTCGTGACCAACCCCGTCCGACTCGCCCGAGGCATCAAGGAGAAGGCCGCGAACTCGATCCTCATCAAGCTCAACCAGATCGGCACCTTGACCGAGACCGTGACGGCCATCACGAACGCGCAGAAGGCCGGGTTCTCCACCGTGATTTCCCATAGGAGCGGTGAGACCGAGGACGCCTTCATCGCCGATCTCGCCGTCGCCGTCAACGGCGGCGCGATCAAGACCGGAGCCCCGTGCCGCTCCGAGCGACTCGCGAAGTATAACCGCCTCCTGCAGATCGAAGCGGAGCTCGGCGCGAAGGCGACGTACGCGAAAAACCTCGCCTTCGCCTCGCCTTCCGGAGCGCGATGAAGGACCGCGCCCGGCGCGCGGCCGACTTCCTGCGCGCCCATTGGGGACGGCTCCTCGCGGGCTTCGCCCTGTTCGCGGTCTTCTTCGGCAACGGCGGCTTCCGCTCCTTGGCCCGCAACTGGTTCGAGCTCCGCCGACTCAACAAGGAGATCGTCGAGCTGGAGCGCGACGAGAAGGAGCTCGACGGCCGCCTGAAGGCCCTGCGTGCCGGCGACGGCCCGGTCGAACGCCTCGCTCGCCGCGAACTCGGCTACATCAAGAAGGGCGAGATCGAATACCGCTTTCCGCCGCCCGAGAAGAAGTAATGCGGCCGGTCCTGTGGTCCTTCGGACCGTATCACGTCTTCGGCTACGGCGCCGCGATCCTGGTCGGCGCGCTCGTCGGAACACGTCTGCTGTGGCTGCGCCGCGACAAGATGGGCCTGCGCGACGAGGAATCTTTCTGGGCGCTGATCAACGTCGGCTGCTTGTCCGGCTTTCTCGGCGGCAAGCTCCTGTTCATCCTCCAGTACGGCTGGCACGGCGCGCTGAACCTCAATAACGGCTACTCCGTGTTCGGCGGTTTCGTCAGCGTCCCGCTCGCCGTGTGGGGCTTCGCTTCTTGGAAGAAGATCCCGTTCCTCAAGCTCGCTGACTACATGTTCCTGACCTCGTTTTTCTGGCTCGCCTTCGGCCGTCTCGGCTGCTTTCTCGCCGGCTGCTGCTACGGGCGCCCCACGAATCTTCCCTGGGGCGTTGTGTTCACCGATCCGCGCGCGCGCATGCCGCCCGAGCTGCTCGGCGTGCGCCTGCACCCGGTCCAGCTCTACGAGGCCGCGGCCGATCTGATCCTGGCGGCTTTGCTCTACCGTGTCCTGCTGAAGACGGAGCGCGGCGAGGTCCAGCCGGGACTCGTCGTGGCCGGCCACTTCGCCTGTTACGGCGCCCTGCGCTTCACGACCGAATTCCTGCGCGCCGACGGCCTTCCCTTCGCCGGTCCGGTGACCCAGGGGCAGGCCTTCGGCTTGACGCTTCTCCTCGCCTCGGGCTGCGTTCTTCTATGGAGGAAGCGGTGTTCCCGGTCCTGCTGACGCTCGGCCCGCTCGAGGTCTCGACCTACGGCGTCGTCGTGGCCGCGGGCTGGCTCGCCGGCGTCAAATGGCTGGTCTCGCGCCGCTCCTCGTTCGGCATGAGCGAGGACGCGATCTGGACCCTCGTGTACTGGGCGTTCGGCGGCGCGTTCGCCGGCGGTAAGCTCATGTACTTTTTGGTGACGCCGGGCTCGTTCGCGCTGAGCCTCGCGGCCCTGCGCTACGGCTTCGTCTTCTACGGCGGCCTGCTCGGCGGCCTCGCCGCGGGCGCCTGGCATGGGTACCGCACGCGTCTAGCCTTTTACAAGGTCGCCGACTACTGCCTAACCGCGCTGGCGCTCGGCCACGGCATCGGCCGCTTCGGCTGCCTCGCCGCGGGCTGCTGCTACGGCCGCCACACGGACCTTCCCTGGGGCATTTCGCTCGCGGGCGATCCGTCCCGCCACCCCACGCAAGTCTACGAGGCCCTGCTCAACCTTGCGTTGTTCGGCGCGCTCGTTCGTTTCGTCCTGCCCCGCGTCGAGGCCGGGCGCTGGCCGCGCGGCAGCGCCGTCGCCGCCTACATTTTCGGCTACGCCGCCCTCCGCTTCGCCGTCGAGTTCCTGCGCGGCGACGACCGCGGCGCGTTCACTTTCGGGCTCTCGCCGTCGCAGTGGGTGGCGCTCGTCGCAGCAGTCGTCACGGCCGCCGTCCTCGCGGCTCGCCGGAGGGCGAAATGAAGAAAAAATTGATCGTCGAGCGCGCCCTGCCGCGCCTGGACGCGTTTTTGTCCAAGAACATGACCGGCTTCAGCCGCGTCTTTCTGAAGGACATGATCGGACGCGGCCTGGTCACGGTCGACGGCGTCAAGGTCGATGCCGATGAGCCTGTTTTAGAAGGCCAACGCGTCGAGATCGAGCTCCCCGAGACGGAGGCCGCCTCCTCCGACGATTTTGAGTCCTGGGTGCTCTACGAGGACAAGCGCCTGCTGGTCCTTAATAAGCCCTCCGGCCTGCTCATGCACCCGCTCGGCGACTCCTGGTTGAAGAGCCCCGAGGCGGCGCGTGCCGGCCGCGAGACCAACCTCGCCGCCGAGCTCCAGGTACACCGCCCGGCGATCCTCAAGGCCGGCACGCCGCGCTGCGGCATCGTCCACCGCCTCGACCGGCCCACGAGCGGCGTGCTCGCCGTGGCCAAGGACCCCGAGGCCTACGGCGCGCTCACCGACATGTTCAAGGAGCGTTTCATGGACAAGACCTACCGCGCGATCGTGCGCGGCGTCCCGCCGCCCAAGTCGCGCGTGGACGCCCCGATCGGCCGCGAGCCGGGGCTGCGCAAGATCGTGGTCACGCCGCTGGGCAAGACCGCGGAGACCTCGTTTACCGTCGTCTCCAAGAAGAAGCAGGGGGCGCTCGTCGAGGCCAAGCCGCTCACCGGCCGCACGCACCAGATCCGCGCCCACCTGGCGCACATCGGCCACCCGGTGATGGGCGATCCCGAGTTCGACCGCAAGGGCGTGCCCTCGGCCCCGCGCCTGATGCTGCACGCCTACCGCCTGGCCTTCGAGCACCCGTTCACCGGCCGCCCCGCGGCGTTCGAGGCCGAGCCGCCCGCCGATTTCCGGCGCTTCTGGAAATCCCTCAAATAGGGACCTCTTGGGTCTTGTAATCTGGCGGCTTGCTGTGCCAGAATCGATACATGATTATCATTACCTCTCTGGTTGCTAGCCTCCTGTCGCCCCTTGCCGCCTCCGCGGCCCCGTCGTCCGACGCGTCTTTCGCGACCGCGCTCTCGCACGGTCCCGAGATCATCGCGAAGTTCCAGAACGCCTCCTGGAACGAGGAAGACACCCTGCTCGACATGCTGCGCGACAACGACGTCGCGGTGCGCCGCCAGGCCGTGCGCGCGCTCAAGCCCTACGTCTATCAGCGCAGCAGCACGCGCGACCGCGTGCTCGAGATCTTCAAGAAGAGCTCCGAGGACCTCTCGGTGCGCCGCGAGGCCGCCAAGACCCTCTCCGGCGTTTCCGGCTACCGCGACGTGTACGAGGAGCTCCTGGACCAGGCGAAGCGCGGCACCGACGCCGGCCTGCGCGCGATCTCCTACAAGGCCCTGTACTGGACCGCTTCCCAGCGCTCGGACGTGCGCGACGAGCTCCTCGACGCGGCCCGCCGCGAGAGCGACAAGACCGTGCGCCTCGGCGCGATCTGGGCCTTGTTCGCCGCCTCGGTCGACAACCGCGTTCAGGACGTCCTCAAGGACATCGCCCGCCGCGATATGGATGAGGATGCCCGTGTGGAGTCCCTGAAGAGCCTCTACAACGCCATGGGCTACAGCGACGTGCGCGATCTCGCCTACGACCTGGCGCGCAACTCGAGCACGGCCGCGCCGGTGCGCAAGGCCGCGATCCTCATGCACGCGAACCGGACGAACAACAATCAGCGGGACCTGCTCCAGGACATCGCCAATCGCGACTCCGACTCCGCGATGCGCTCGGCCGCGGTTCTCGCGCTCGGCGGCCCGCGCTCCGAGGAGATCCAGAACTACTTCCACCAGATCCGGCGCGACGCTCGCGGCGGGCTGGCCTACGATCCGATCGACGGGGAATAAGCTGAACCCCGCCCTCGAGGTCCGTCTCGGCGCCGGGTTCATGTTCCTCGCCGTGGGGCTCGGCGCCTTCGGCGCGCACGCGCTGAAGACGCGCCTGACTCCGGAGATGCTGGCGATCTTCGAGACGGGCGTCAAATATCAGGTCTATCACGCGCTCGCTTTGCTTCTTCTGGCCGCGCTGCGCGGCCCGTCCAAGGCGGCCTGGTGCTTCAGCGCCGGGATCGTCCTGTTCTCGGGCAGCCTCTACATCCTGGCTTTCACCGGCATCCGCAAGTTCGGGGCGATCACCCCGATCGGAGGCCTTCTTTTCCTGGCCGGCTGGCTGATCGTCTTGTTTTCGCGCCCCGCCTCGGTCGCCGAGCGCCTCGGCCTCTAAGAGGCGGCCGCGAGGTGCGGTCCCGCGGCGATGAGCCGCTTATGCGCGGGGTCGACGGCCAGGTTGAGTCCTTCCAGCGTTCGTGCGCCGAGCAATTGCAAGTCGCCTTTCTGCGCGAACACGACCTCGTCGACCGTGAAGCGGTCACCGACACGGATGAGCGCGAAACCGACCGAACGGGTGATCGTGCCGCCGTTCGCCATCTGAAAGGCCATGTCCTTTTTTTCTGTGGTCACCCCTAGGCCGCGCAGGATGTCTTCCGCGATCCATGTGCACTCGCTCCCGCTGTCGACCAGCAACTTGGGCACCTCGGCCATTCTCTTGCGATCGGTGAGATTCGCTACGACGCAGCCGGCATAAAAAGTTCCCATTCGTTTTCGCATTCCTCCATTGTAACGCCGCCGGCTTCTTCGCGCCAGGGGCGCCTCCTACCACACGATCGAGACCCTCCATTTGTTCCATCGTCCGGCGTGGAATGGTAGAATCGCGCCGATGAGAGCCCTCACCTTCCTCGCGCGCCGCTTCGTCGCGGGCGACCAGATCGGCGACGCGATCGGCGCGGTCCGCGCGCTCAACGCCGAAGGCCTCAAGGCGACTCTCGACAACCTCGGCGAGGACAGCACGGACAAAGCGAGCGCCCTGGCCGCGGCCGACGAGAACATGCTCATGCTGCGGCGCCTGGGCGAGTCCGGCGTGGACGCGAACATATCCCTCAAGCTCACCCAGCTCGGCATGGGCTTCGACGACGGCCTCGCCAAGGAAAGTCTCCTGCGCATCGTCGCGGAAGCCGAGCGCCTGGGCAGCTTCGTGCGCATCGACATGGAGGGCTCGAAGTTCACGCAGAAGACGCTCGACATCTTCTATTCGATTCATGATCAGCACCCCGGAGTGGGCATCGTTCTCCAGGCGATGCTGAGGCGCACCGAGCAAGACGCCAAGGACGCCGTCGCCCGCAAGGTGCGCGTGCGCCTGTGCAAGGGCGCCTACAAGGAGCCCGCGACGGTCGCGTTCCCCGACAAGAAGGACGTCGACGCGAACTACGACAAGTGCGCGGCCATCCTGGCGAAGGCGCCGGTGCCGGCGATGGCGACTCACGACGACGCGCGCATCGAGTCCGCGCTCAAGGCGTTCGACGCGGCCGGGCTCGTCAAGTCCGAGTACGAGCTGCAGATGCTCTACGGCATCCGCGCCAAGCGCGCCCGCGAGCTGCGCGCGAAGGGGCACGTCGTGCGCATCTACGTCCCCTACGGGACGCATTGGTTTCCGTACTTCTACCGGCGCATCCGCGAGCGCAAGGAGAACCTTCTGTTCGTCGCGAGGAATTTCTTCGAATGAAAGCCCTGCTCAAAAAAACGCCCGCTCCCGGAGCGGCCTTCGAGTCCGTCGCCGACCTCAAGCTCAAGCCCGATGAGGTTTTGGTCAAAGTTCACCGCGCGTCCATCTGCGGCTCGGACCTGCCCATCTACGGCTGGACCTCCTGGGCGCCCGAACGCTTCAAGACGCCGTCCACCTTCGGCCACGAGTTCTGCGGGACGATCGCCGAGGTCGGCGCGTCCGCGCGCGACTTCAAGAAGGGCGACTTCGTCTCCGTCGAGAGCCACATCTTCTGCGGCTTGTGCTATCAGTGTCAGAACGGCCAGCGCCACGTCTGCCGCGAGATGCGCATCATCGGCGTGGACGGCCCCGGAGGCTTCGGCGAGTACGCGGCGGTGCCGGCGCGGTGCGCGTGGAAGCACACGGACGACACGTTAAGGGATTTGGGCTCGCTGTTCGAGCCGTTCGGCAACGCCGTATACTCCGTGCTCGTCGAGCCCGTCGCCGCCAAGTCCGTGCTCGTGATGGGCTGCGGCCCGCAGGGACTGTTCTCGATCGCGGTGGCCAAGGCCTCCGGCGCGGACCGCATCGTCGCCGTCGAGGGCTCCAAATATCGCGCCGAACTCGCGCTGCGCATGGGCGCCACCACCGTCGTCTCGCCCGACGAGGACGCGGTTAAGGCCGGCAAGGTCAAGGACGGTTACGACGTCGTCTGCGAGATGTCCGGCGCTCAGGCCGCGATCACGAACGCGTTCAAGTTCGTGCGCAGCGGCGGGCGCATCACCGCCTTCGGCATCCCCTCGAAGAAGATCGAGCTCGACTGGGCCAACGACCTGATCTTCAAGGGCGTGCGCGTACACGGCATCGTCGGGCGCGAGATTTTCGAGACCTGGTACAAGGCCGACCGCCTGCTCCGCTCGGGAGCGATCGACCTCAAGCCCGTCGTGACCCACACCTTCCCGCTCAAGGACTTCGAGGCGGGCTTCGCCGCGATGAACGCGCCGGCGCGCGACTGCGGCAAGGTCGTCTTCGTCCCTTAAGGGAGCAGCGTGGCGAGCGCCGCGGTTTTCGCTTCCCAGGGCGTGCCCTCGGCGGATTCGGACAGGGTGAGCACCGCGTCGGAGAGCGACGGGACGTCGAAATCGATGGTCGCGGCGCGCTCGCGGAACGCCGCGGGCACTTCCGCGTCGGAGAGGCGGCCCGCTTTGAGCGCGGCTTTCATGGTTTTATTGTAGGGGAATCGCAATCGGCGGTCGGGGGCCTTACGGGTCTTTTTTCGGCGTCTTTCGGCCCAGGTCTTGTCCGTGGTGTTCAGAATATGTCTATAATTATAGACATAGACTGGGAGGACCCATGATCTACCTGAAAGGCCATCTCGCCCGCCCGTTGGACGCCGTTTTGTCGGCTCCGAGCCGCCTCGCGGTCCTGCGCGAACTGGCGCAGGCCAGGGCGCCGCTGTCGGGCCGCGCCGTGGCGCGCCTGGCGCGCATCAATCACCAGGGCGCGGCCGTCGCCTTGGCCGGCCTGGAGCGCCTGGGACTGGTCGAGCGGCGTCCCGCCGGACGCTCGGACCAGTGGCGCCTCGACCGCCGGCGCTGGCTCGTGGCGGAGGTTCTCGCGCCGATGTTCGAACGCGAGTCGGAGCATGCGGACGGCGTGGCCGACGCGATCAAGGGCGAGCTGCGCGGCAAGGCGGCCGCCGTTCTGCTCGGAGGCGCGGCGGCCAAGGGACGCCTGGAGCCGGGCAAGTCTTTGGAACTCGTGCTCGTCGAAGGTTCGCGCGGCCGCCGAGCCATCGGTGAAGCCGCGCGCGTTCTCGCGGTTGTGTTGAAGGAAAAGTGGGCGATCCCGCTCGATGTCCGCGTCCTGTCGCGCCGCGAAGCTCTGCGCGCGGTCGCCGTCGAGGACCTGTGGGAGCTGCTGCCCGTCGAGGGTCCGCCGTCTTACTTCGCGACCGGCACGAGCGTCCAGCGGTAATAAGGCGGCTCGGTTTTCTCGGGGCTCTGGTCCGAATCGAAGGCGAGCGCGGAGTCGCAAGCTCGCGCGGGCGACTCGGTGAGATGGAAAAACAGCGGAATGGCGGTGAAGCTCCGTTCTGGATGGGCGACGGCGCAAGCCCTTGATTGGTCGAACGCCGCGAACAGCCCTTCCTTGCGCGAGAAATCCTTGGAGTTCTCATGGCGCCAACCGACGTGGAACCTCAGCGGACGTCGGTCCCCGGGAACGATCAACTCCCTCCACAGCAGGCTTTGGGTGAGCAGGGCCGCCGCCGCCGCGCAGGCATACACACCGCGCTTGTCGGCGCGGGCCATCCGCGGCAGAATCGTCGCGAGGGCCACGGCCGAGAGCAGGAACGGCAGGGAGTAGTAGCGCAGCGAGCTCGTGTGGCGGAAGGCGACGAAGACGGCGGCGTAGGCGGCGGGCCAGAGCCGGAGCGTGCGCTCGTGGAAGCCGAGCGTCGTGTCGTGCCAGGCGCCCACGCTGTACCACGCGAGGGTTGCGGCGAGGAAAACGCCCCACGCGTGCAAGAGGATGCTCAGGAGCGCCGGAGTCTCGTACGAGAACAGACGCTTGAAGACCACCGGCCCGGCGAAGACCTGCGCGAGCGGCGGGACGTGCCACACGCCGAACGCGATCGAGGCCAGCGCCAGCAGGATCGTGAGCTCGCGACGCGCGAATCCGAACGGCTTGAGCAGCAGCCGGACCGGGAGCGCGCGGACTCCGACGGCGGCGAGGAGAGGTCCCGCGAGAAGCGCCGCCACGAGCGCCGCGCGGTGCGCCATCCAAGTCTCCTCGGAAACCGGGTGCTTGATCAAGGCGAAGACGACGGAGGCCGCGAGCGCGGCCGCGGCGTCGCGCAGACGCTGCTCGGCTTCCTTTTCGCCGCGCCAGGCCGCCCGCGCTCCGAAGAGCACGACGAGCGAGGCGGGGATCGAAAGGAAGATGAAGTGGTTCTGCGTGCCGATCACGCTCAACGCGGCGAGCGCGGGCCCGCCGCCGGGCCGGGCGAGCGCCGCGAAGACGCCCAGGATCAGGATCGGGTGCAGCGCGTACACCTCCCAGCCCAGGCGGGACTTCATCAGGAAGTACGCCGAGCCGGCGGCGAGCAGTAGCCACGTCACCCCCGCCTCAGGCGAGACGCGCCGGCGCAGATGCAGCCACAGCCCGGCGAGCGCCGCCGTGCTGAGCAGCGCGCCGGGCAGGCGTAGATTCTCGAGGCTTGTCCCGCGCCAGGAAAAGAAGTGGCCCGCGAGCCAGGCGAACAGCGGTCCGGTGTAATGGTTCATCTCGTGGGGCGTGTAGAAGCCCTGGGCGCGCAAGCGGCCTGCGAACAGGCCGATCCAGGCCTCATCGAGGGACATGGCCGGCACCGCCGCGAGGCGCGCCAAAAGACAGCTCAGGCACAGCGCCAGAAGGACGGCCGCCGCCGCGTCGATGCGTCGCATGGCGGACATTCTATATAATCCCCGCATGGCACCTAAGACCGGTTCACTCATGGACTTCCTCGACGCCGACATCGCCGCGCTCAAAAGCGAAGGCCGCTTCGTGAAGCTGCGCGTGCTTTCCGGCCACCAGGCCCCGGTCTCCGTCGTGGACGGCAAGAAGGTCGTGAACCTGACGTCGAACAACTACCTCGACCTCACGGGCCACCCGAAGCTCAAGGCCGCGGCCAAGGCCGCCGTCGACTCGCACGGCGTCGGCACCGCGGCCGTGCGCCCGATCATCGGCACCCAGGACGTCCATCTCGCCTTCGAGGCGAAGCTCGCCAAGTTCAAGGGCACCGAGGCCGCGCTCGTCTTCCAGTCCGGCTTCACCGTCAACGTCGCCTGCTGCCAGAGCCTGATGAGCGATCCCAAGGATCTGCTCATCTCCGACGAGCTCAATCACGCGTCCATCATCGACGGCGCTCGTCTCGCGAAGGCCGCGCGCAAGGTGTATCCGCACAAGGATATGAAAGCGCTGCGGGCGATTTTGGAGTCGCCCGAGGCGCGCGGCGCGCGGCGCAAGATGATCGTGACCGACGGAGTGTTCTCCATGGACGGGGACCTCGCCCCGCTTCCGGAAATCTGCGACCTGGCCGAGAAATACGGGGCGTTCGTCATGGTCGACGACGCCCACGCCTCCGGCGTGATGGGGGAGAACGGGCGCGGCACGCCGAACCACTTCAAGGTGTCAGAGCGCGTTCAGGTCTCGATCGGGACCTTGTCCAAGGCGGTCGGCGCGGTCGGCGGCTATGTCGCCGGAGAGCGCCGACTCATCGACTACCTCACATCGACCGCGCGCCCGTTCACCTTCTCGAGCTCGCATCCCGCCTCGGTGATCGCCACCTGCTCGGCCGCGCTCGACGTGATGCTCGAGGAGCCGCAGCGCATTCAAAAGCTGTGGTCGAACGCCCGCCACTTCAAGGAGGGCCTCAAAACGCTCGGCTTCGACACCGGCGCGTCGGAGACCCCGATCACGCCCGTGATCGTCGGCGACACGAAGAAGGCGCAGGAGTTCTCCGCGCGTCTGTTCGACGAGGGCGTGTTCGCGCTGGCCATCTGCTTCCCGATCGTGGCGCGGGGGAAGGACCGCCTGCGCACGATCGTTTCGTCCGGCCACACCGGCCAGGATCTCGACTTCGCCCTCGAGAAGTTCGGCAAGGTCGGCAAAGAGCTCGGCCTGATCTGATTCTGGGTCTTGACCCCAAGTGTTTCATCATGTATCATACTTTCAGAAATATATGAAAGATAACGCCAAGGACAAATTCGTCCGCACCTGGGGGGAGATGGCCTCGTGCTGGGGCATCAATAAGACGATGGCGCGTATCCATGCACTCCTCATAGCCGCCGACGCGGCCCTGTCCACGGACGAGATCATGGAGCGTCTGGAGATTTCGCGGGGCAACGCCAACATGAACCTTCGTGCTCTGGTCGATTGGGGGCTGATCCGGCGCGTCTCGGTCGGTTCGGAGCGGCGCGAGTACTTCCAGGCCGACCAGGACATCTGGAGCATGGGCTGCCGCATCGCGCGCGAGCGCAAGAAGCGGGAAATCGAGCCGGTGATCGTCGCCTTGGAGGAGTGTCTCAAGGAGTCGGGTGATCCCCGCTTCAACAAGAAGATTTCGGAGCTGTTGGAGCTCGTGAAGACGGTGGACTCCGTCCTGGGCCGCCTGGCGCGGCAGGAACGGAGCACGGTCATGCCGAAGGTGCTTGCCGTCTTAAAGACGATGGCCTGACTTGGTATAATCGAGAACCCCATGCCGATCTCCCTTCTTAAGGTCGAGGACTCCCTGACGCGAGTACGCGCCGGCTTGGAAAGCCGCGCCCGCCGCATCGAGGGGCGCGTGGGACAGGAGTTGGCGGCCCATATCTCCCGCCCGGGAAAGATGCTGCGCTCGCGCTTCGCGCTCCTTCTGTCCGGCGCCCTGGGCGTGGACCAGGAGAAGGCCGAGGGCGTGTCGCGGGCCATGGAGCTGGTCCACAACGCGTCTTTGCTCCACGACGACTGCGTGGACGAGGCCGACCTGCGCCGCGGGCATCCGACCCCCAACAAGATTTTCGGCACGACCACGGGCCTTCTCCTGGGCGACCTGGCCTTCGCGCAGGGCCTCGAAGAGGCCATCGATATCTCCCCGAACGCGCCCAAGCTTCTCGTCACCACGGTGCGCGAGATGACCGTGGGCGAGTTGCAGGAAGAGTTTTTGAAGGGCTCTCTCGAAGTGACCGTCGACGCTTACATGGGCGTCGCGTCGCGCAAGACCGGCGCCTTGTTCGAGTGGGCCGGGTCGGTGCTCTCGGAGCTCTCGAGCTTCCCGCATGAGCAAAGCGATCCGCCTCGCCTGGCCTGCGCCGCGGGCATTCTCCTTCAGATCGTCGACGACATTCATGATTACACTTTGTCGGACCGCATCTCGGGCAAAGACGAGGGTCAGGACCTGGCCAATCGCAAGCTGACCTTGCCGTGCATCTATGCCGTTCAGGATCCGACCGTCAGGGACGAGTTCCTGGCTTTATGGAACGAAGAGAAGCCCGACGCGGCGAAGATCGCCAAGCTCTTGAAGGATCGCGGCTGCATACAGAAGACGCGGGCGAAAGGCCGCGAGATCGTGGACTCGATGTTGGCCATGATCGACAAGCTGCCCTGCAAGGCCGAGGCGAAGGAACTCGCTTTCTTCGTCGAGATCATGGCTAAGAGAGAATTTTAATGTCGTACGAAGCCCTGCTCCGAAAGTCGTGGAAGAGCGGAGACTTCGTCGTCTCTGAAACCGAAGCCGTTCAGGCCGACGCGGCGGACACGGCCAGCATTCTGAAGGTCAGACGTGAGATGGAAGAGATCGCGGCGCGCGAGGTCTGGGACGCCAACTCCTGCCTCGTCGCCCATAGAGAGGGAATCATGAAACTCGCCCCGTTCGTCAAATTCCGTGAAGAGAAGTTCGGCGCGGTCCTGTTCGAGACGCGCTCCGAGAAGGTCTACACTTTGAGCCCCACCGGCGCGGCCGTCGTGCGCGAGGTCATCGCGGGCGCCGAGTCGTCCAACCTCGTCGCCAAGCTCAAGGAGAAGTTCGAAGACCCGACCGGCAAGATGGCGACGGAGGCCGAGACGTTCCTCGCTCAGCTGAAGGAAAAAGGATTGATCGTCGAGTAAACACCATGGAAGACCAACAGACGTCGGACCTCGGGGCGCCGCTGTACGTGGCGTGGCAGATCACCAACGAGTGCAACCTCGCCTGCCTGCATTGCATCGAGGAAAGCGGCCCGGGTAAGGCCTTCAAGGACGAGCTGACCACCGAGCAGGCGATGGGCATCATCGACCAACTCGTGAAAAGCGAGGTCCCGTACGTCTCCTTCTCCGGCGGCGAGCCCATGGTCCGCCCCGACTTCTTCCCGATGGTCGAACGCATCACCAAGGGCGGCGTGGGCCTGAAGATCGAGACCAACGGCCACTACCTCACCAAGGAGAACTGCAAGCGCTTCAAGGATCTCGGCGTGAAGGCCGTGCAGGTCTCGCTCGACGGCGCGTCCACCGCCTCCTTCAACAAGATGCGCGTGCACGGCCGCTTCGAGGAAGCCCTCAACGGCATCAAGAACCTCCGCGAGGCGGGCGTTCCGATCGAGATCAACTTCGTCCCGGCCCGGTTCAACATCAAGGAGATCGGCGCCGCGGTCGATCTCGCTTACGAGATCGGCGCCTACTCCTTCTACACCGGCAAGCTGATGTTCACCGGCAACGCGGTGCGCACCTGGGGCATCACCGCCCCCGACGAGGCGGACTACCCGGAGTTCTTCGCGACGCTCGCCAAGAAAACCGAGCAGTACAAGGGCAAGATGCGCGTGTACTACCATGAGATGGGGCTCCTCGAGGAGCTGCGCTACCGCCTGATCAATCCCGCCGCTTTGTTCATCATCCTGCCCAACGGCAAGGTCAAGCTCATCAACGCGCTTCCATTCACCTGCGGCGACCTGCGCCTGCAGACGCTCGGCCAGGTCTGGGCTCAGTTCCAGAAGGCCTGGCAGAGCCCGCGCGTGTCGGCCTTCATCGACCGCTTGGCCGAAGATCCCAACATCGTCTCCCGCCTGCATCAGTGGGAGGAGGTCGGAGCCGCATGAGCGACGTCTTCGCCGCCCCGCACGCGCCGGCCGAGCAGACCATCGTCATGAAGGTCGCCTCGGTCGTGCGCTACAGGTTCTTCCTGTACGCGGGGCTTCTGCCCTACTTCCTGGGCGGAGCGTGGGCGTATGGGGTGGAGAAGACGTTTAACGGAAGCGTTTTTCTGTTGGGGCTGTTCGGGATATTCTTGTCGGTTATCGGCGTTGAATCATTCAACGAGTACTACGACGCCAAGATGGGCACCGACCGCGTCTTCAATCCCGATGCCGAGGAATATATTCCCGAATGGATGTTCTCGCTCGGCGTGACGGCCTTCGCCGTGGCCGCGTCCATCGGTTTCTATCTCGCCTGGCAGGGCGGCTGGCCTATCGTTCTCTATACGTTGCTGGGCGGCGCCGCGGCGGTGTGGTATGTGGGACCCCCGATTCGTTGGGTTTATCGCGGGCTCGGCGAAACCGTCATCGGCCTCTCTTATGGTCCGTGGATGGTTTTAGGGTCCCTGCATCTTCACACCCATCGTTTTTCGTGGGCGGCCTTGCTGGCCTCGCTCGTGCCGGGGCTTTTGATCACCGCGCTGGCGACGGTGAACAACATTCCGGACTTTCATCAGGATCGTCTGGTGGGCAAGAAAAATCTGGTCGTTCGGCTCGGGCGCAAAAACGGAAGGTATCTCTACCTGGCCATGTCCGCGCTGGGGCTGCTGACGATCCCGCTCGGGGTTGCGACGGGCCTGTTCCCTTCGTTGACCCTTCTTGCCGCGGCCGCCGGAGTCCCGCTTTGGATTATTTCTTTACGTGCCGGCGCCACCACGTGGGATACGCCGCGACTGTTCATGCCCGCCATTCGCGCCATTGTGCAGTGCTACGCGCTGACCACTTTTTTATTCGCCGTGTTTACGGCGATCTCTAAATGAAGATCGAACAATTCGCCGCCCCGACCATGGTCACCTGGCAGCTCACCAGGGACTGCGACCTGGCCTGCCTCCATTGCTGCACCGACTCCGCGCCGGGCAAAGCGTTGGCGGGGGAACTCACGCGGGAGCAGGCGCTCAAGCTCTCGCGCGAGATCGTCGCCGCGGGAGTGCCGTACGCGATGATCGTGGGCGGGGAGCCGACGCTTGTGCCGCATTTCGCCGAGGTGTGCCGAACACTTTCGGACGGAGGGGTGCTCCTCAAGGTCGAAACGAACGGCAACAATTTCGATGTGGATTCGGTGAAGGGTCTCGGGATTAGATCGGTTCAGATCTCGCTGGATGGCGCGTCTCAGGCGGTGTACGGACGGCAACGGATCAATGGTGATCTCGACCGGGCCATAACAGCCTGCCGGGGCGTCGTAGCCGCGGGCCTGCCTCTTGAAATCACTTTTGCGCCGACGCGCCTCAATATTTTCGAAGCCGAAGCCGTGATCGATCTAGCCTTGTCTCTGGGCGCTTTCCGGTTCAACACCGGTGAGCTCATGCGTCTTGGCACCGCGGCGAAGCTATGGGACCGGCTCGAGCCGTCCAAGGCCGATTACGCGGCCTTCCTGCGCGTTTTAGAGCGCAAGGAGCGCGAACTGGCCGGACGCATGGAGCTGTGCTACAAACCCTTCTCGCTGCGCGAGGAGATGGCGCACCGGGCTTTGCAGCCTTCCGGCACGTTGTTGATCCTTCCCGACGGGAAGGTGAAGGTCGCCGCCCCGCTGCCCTTTACGTGCGCCGACCTTAAAACGCAAGATTTCCTCGCCGCGTGGGAGTCGTACAAAGCCGCGTGGGCCACGGCGCAGGTGCGCGAGGCGCTGGCGCTGCTGGCGGCCGACCCGAAGCGGTCGGCCCGCGCGAATGAATGGACGGAGCTGGAACAAGATTTGCCGGCGATGGTCAGCCGGTGAAAAGAGGACACATGAACGACCAGAAAACCGTGACCGATGCGAAGGCCGAGCCGAAGCTCGCTTGGGAGACGCCCTCTTTGGAGGAAGTTTCCGAGCGCGTGATGGCCCAGCCTTACATCCGGTTCACGTAAAATGCCGGACCGGAGGGGGGCGTCCGTGGGCGACTACGGCGCCCCCCTCTTTCTTGCCTGGCAGCTGAGCAACCGCTGCACGGGGCGCTGCCTGCATTGCTGCGAGGAGTCGGGGCCGGACAAGGCGTGGCCCGACGAGATGAACCGCGAGCAGGCATTAAATTTAACCCGCCAAATCGTTTCAAACGGGATCGCGTACGTCGCCTTCGGCGGCGGGGAACCGATGGGCTCGCCCTGGGCCATCGAGATTTTCGAGACCCTCACGAAAGGCGGCGTCGAGATCAAGATCGAGACGAACGGACTGGATCTCGACGACGCCGCATGCGACAAATTGAAGGAACTCAAAATCGCATGTGTCCAGATTTCGATCGACGGCGCCACCGGGGAAATCCACGAACGGCTCAGGCCGGGCTCTGGTTACGCCCCCGCTTGGGCGGCGATCGACCGCCTTGTTAAGCGCGGGCTCGAACCTGAACTCGTTTTTATTCCAACGAAAATTAATGTCAATGACGCGGTCAGCGTGTACGAGCAGGCCGCCAAGCGAGGTGTGCGAACCTTCGTCACCGGGCCCATGATGCGATTAGGGCGGGCCGCGCATGCCTGGGACTCGCTCGCGGCGACCGACGAGCAGTGGAAGGACGCCGTGATGAGCCTCAAGGTCGCGGCCGCCGCCCTCAAGGGGCCCAAGCTCGCGATCTACCCGTGGGGCATCCAGCAGGAGATGGTCACCCGCGCCGAGAGCCCTCAAAGCATGGTGCTCGTCGTGCCCAACGGCCGCGCCAAGCTTCTGAACGCGCTGCCGTTCGCCGTGGCCGACCTGAAGAAGGAAAGCCTGGCCTCAGCCTGGCCCAAGGTCGGCGCCGCCTGGAAGTCGGAAGAAGTGCAGAAGTTCGTGCGCCGCGCTCAGACCGAGACCGACCTGCTCAAGCACGCCAACGAGTGCTGGGACATCAAGGTCGCCTGACCTTCAGCCGCTTCTGCGCGGCCCTCGAACGTTCCATGTAGGTTTCGGCCAAATGGCCGTCCAAGATGGCCCGAAACTCCGGGCTGGCGAACAGCTCGAGCGCCTTTTTCGTCTTGAGGCTCGCCAGAAGCGCGACGTATTTCGCGAGGGCTGCGTCGCCCGCCTTCCAGATCGCCGGAACGATGTAGTCGTCCGGCGGGCCGGCGTCGAACGGGCGCTGGCAGTCGTATTCCGGGAGCAACTCGCGCAAGCCGGAGACGAAGCCGTCGCAGGCGGTCTTTTCCTTCTTCGAGCAAGCCGCGTAGTCGTCCTCCAGGACCGGCAGTAGCCGGGCGACCGGGCACGTCTCGTTGAAACGCGTCATGCCCTGGGGCGCCTTCTTGGCCCCGGCGTTTCCGGCCAGCAGCGCCAGCATCAAGAGAATCTTCATCGGATCGATTGTACCATCTAGGCCCTTTTTCCGGGCCGGCCTTCCCCAGTCGGCCCAACCGGGCTTGTTCGCATACCTTTATACTGTGCGCATGAGGCGATTCCTTACGGCGCTGGCCTGCGCCGTCCTGCTCGGCGCCCCGTCCTTCGCCCAGGTCGTCCGCGTTCCCGTCCTGTCCGAGCCGGTCGTCCCCGTTTTCCGCGGCCCCGTCGTCTCGGAGATCAACTCCCAGCTCAAGCCCCTGCTCGCGGCCGAGACCGTTTCCCAGCTGAAAGCCGCGTTCCAGGCGAACATCGCCCCGACCCCGGTCGCGGCGACTCCCGCCGTCTTCGCGGCCCGCGCCGCGATCACCCAGGCCGTGGCCGCCCCGCAAACCGCTCTTCCCGAGCTCGTGAAGTCCTTGCGCGCCGCGGGCGGCGAGAAGGCGCACAAGGCCGCCGACAGGCTCACCGAGCTGGGGGAAATGCTCGCCAAGTCGAAAGACGGGGGCAAGTCGCTCGTCGAGGCCGCCCAGGCGCTCAACGAGCGCTTCGACGGCGCCGTCGCCGCGCCGGGAGAAGCCGTGGACCTGTCGCTCGTTCCGACCAACGACGAAGACGGCGTGTCCGAGAAAAAGGCGGCCAAGAAGCTCAAGAAGGAGGTCAAGAAGCTCAACGCGCTCGAGGACATTCTCGCCGCGGCCAAGACCCAGTCCGTGCTCGTCGTCATCCAGGGCATGGACACGGCCCACAAGGACGGCGTGATCAAGCACGGCATGACCGGCCTCAACCCCGCCTTCGTCGACGTCAACGCCTTTAAAAAACCGACCCCCGAGGAGGCCGCGCAGGACTTCCTCGTGCGCATCAAGGCGGCGCTGCCCAAGCCCGGCATCATCGGCGTGTTCAACCGCTCTCATTACGAGGACATCATCGTGCCCACGGCCTGGGAGACCATGCCCGGCGAGACGATCGAGGCGCGCTACGCCCGCATCAACGCCTTCGAGCTCGAGCTGGCGCGGCGCGGCATCAAGATCGTGAAGGTGTTCCTGCACATCTCGAAGGACGTGCAGCGCGAGCGGCTGCAGAGGCGCATCGACCGCCCGGACAAGAACTGGAAGTTCTCGATGTACGATCTGGAGACGCGCAAGAAGTGGGATCCCCTGCAGAAGGTGTTCGGCTCGATTCTGGCGCGCACGAGCACTTGGTATGCGCCCTGGCATGTTCTCGCGGCCGACGACAAGCCGCGCGTGCGTCTCGACTTCACGAAGCTTCTGCGCAAGACGATGAGCCGCATGGGGCTTAAGTATCCGGAGTCGCCCGACCTGAAGGGCGTCGTCGTCCCGAAGTAGCCGCGCCTCAGAACACCTTGGCGGGCCCTTCCTTGTCGCCGGGCTTCTTCTCCGTGGGCGCGGCCTGAGCGGCCGAGCGGTCGACGAGAATCGAGATCTCCACGTCGAGCTTGGCGCCCATCGCCGCGAGCCAGCGCAGGTCGTCGCGCTCGAAGCCCACGGGGGGGATGTGCTTGCTGATGATCGAGCAGACGACCTCGACCTTCGCCTGGGCGGAGAGCTCGCCGATCTTCTGGGCCACCGGGGCGATGCGCTTGAGCAGGGAGCGGAAGTGGTCCGCGGGATTGGTCGTCATCATCGCGGTCGAGTCGAGCACGTAGCCGTGCTCCTTGAGGAGCGCGCCGAAGGTGCCGGTGCGGTCTCCGATCTTCCAGGATTCGTCGGGCTTGATGCCGAGCGCGGCCTCGATCTGGGCGGCGGTCAAAGTCGCGCTCGTGATGCGGAGCCGGACGACGGTGGATTCTCGCTGCATACCGCGACAGTGTAGCGGGGAGGCGCCGGGGCGTCAAGGGCGGCGCTTAGTGCTTGAAGTGGCGCACGCCGGTGTAAACGAGCGCGGCTCCGCGCCCGTCCGCCGCCTCGGCCGCGTCCCGATCCTCCGAGGCGCCGCCGGGATGAATCACCGCCGTCACGCCGCCGTCGATCGCCGCCATGATGTGCTCGGCGGTCAGAGCCCCGTCGGAGGCGAGCACCATCGGCTCGCCGGCGGCGAGGATGGGATGGCGCTCCTGGGACTTCACGAGGGCCAGGCGCACGGCATCTAATCGAGACGTTTGACCCGAGCCGACGCCGATCACGGCCGTGCCGCGCGCGATGACCGCGGCGTGAGTGCGCGCGTGCATCGCGGTGTGCCAGGCGACGAGCATCGCGCGCATCTCGCGATCCGTGGGCGAGCGGCGCGAGGCGGTCTTGATGTCCTGGATGAAGGGCCTCTGGTCGCGGTCCTGCACGAGCATGCCGCCGGCCACCGCGCGCAGGTCGAGCTCGTGGGCGGAGATCAGCTTCGAGGGCAAGGTGACGAGCCGGATGTCCTTCTTCGTCTTCAGCAGCTGCAGGGCCTTGGCGGAAAAGTCGGGCGCCGCGATGCACGAGACGTACTCCTCGGCGAAGAACTCGGCCGCGGCCGCGCTCACCTCGCCGTTGACGGCGGCGGTGCCGCGGAAGCAGCCCCGGGGATCGCCCGCGTAGGCGCGACGCGCGGCCTTGGCTAGGTCCTCGCCGCAGGCGAAGCCCGCGGGCACGCCGTGCTTGACGATCGCGCAGGCGGGCTCATGCACGGCGTTGACGAGCTCCCACGCCGTTTCGAGGTCCAGGTAATGTCCGTACACGAGCGGGCGCCCGAGGTGGAGCTGGGCCGCGTTGAGCCCCCAGGGGCGCGCGCCGGACAAGGTGTAGAACGCGCCGCTCTGATGCGGGTTCTCGCCGTAACGCAGGTCGGCGGATTTTTTCAGCGCGATGACGACCTCGTCCGGGAACTCCTCCCACTGGCCGCCCAGATACTGCGCGACGGTGGAATCGTAATACGCGGAGTAGTGGAACGCCTTCGCTGCCAGGACCTGGCGCCGGTCGGGAAGCATGCGGTCGTAGGCCTTGAGCGTGTCGATGGCCTGCTGGTAGTCGTCCGGGTCGCACAACGGGATGACGCGCTTGAAGTTGCGGGCCGCGGCGCGAAGGAGCGCGGGGCCGACGGGGTCGACGTAGGCGAGGACCTCGTCCTGGGTGAGCGCCGGGTCGGCGGTGGCCTGGGACAGCGGGTAAAGGTTCACCGCGACGAGGTCCACGCGGGCTTTTTCTTCGGTGATGGCGGCCACGAGCTTCGGATGGAGGAGTCCCAGCGCGTCGGCCGGGATGCGCTCGCCGACGAACTCGGAGACCGTCTTGTGCGCCACGCCGGCATGTCGCAGGGCGGTGGCGGTCGGGCCGGTCGCGACGAGCTCGAAGCCGAGGGCGGCGAGGGCCTGGGCCAGCTCGACGACGCCGGTGCGATCGGCGACATGTAATAATGCCGTCCGGGCTAAACGCTCTTTTTTTATCGTCACGGAAGCATTTTCTCGAATTCTGATTCCGTCATGGTCTTGACGCCGAGCTCTTTGGCCTTTTTCAGCTTGGAACCGGCGTCCTCGCCGTAGACCACGTAGGTCGTCTTGGCCGACACCGAGCCGCTCGCCTTGCCGCCCAGCGACTTCACCTTCTCCTCGGCCTCCTCGCGCGTGAATGTGGTCAGCGCGCCGGTGAAGACGAAGGTCATGCCCGAAAACGGAGCGCCGGCGGCGATCACGCGCTCGGGCTTGGCCATCGTGAGGCCGTGGTCGCGCAGGCGCGAGATCAGATTCTTGCCGGCGAAGGAGGAGAAGAAGGCGTGCAGCGATTTGGCGACCACCGGGCCGATGTCCGGGACCGCCTGGAAGTCGGCCTCCGTCGCGCGCAGGAGCGCGTCGAGGTCGAGGCGCTCGGCGACGGTTTCGGCGGTTTTCTCGCCGATGTGGCGGATGCCGAGGGCGTAGATGACCCGATCGAGAGTTTTGGCCTTGCTCGCCGCGATCTGAGCGAGGAGGTTGTCGGCCTTCTTGTCCTTGAACAGCTCGAGGCCGAGCAGGTCCTCGCGCTTGAGGTCGTATAAGTCGGCGGCGTCTTTGACCAGCTTCTTGGAGACGAGCTGGTCCACGGCCGAATCTCCCAGGCCGACGATGTCCATCGCCGCGCGCGAGGCGTAATGTTCGAGCGTCCGCCGCACTTGCGCCGGACACGAGGGGTTGTCGCAGAATACGGCGACGAGATCCTCTTCCTTGAGGACGGGCCCCGCGCACACCGGGCACTTCTTCGGAGGAACGACATCCTTGGCGCCGCGCGCCTTCTCGACGACCTTGATGACCTTGGGGATCACCTCGCCGGCGCGCTCGATGAGGACGCGGTCGCCGATGCGCACGCCCAGGCGCGCGACCTCGTCGAAGTTGTGCAAAGTCACGTTGGAGATCGTGACGCCGCCGCAGAACACGGGCTCGATCTTGGCGACCGGGGTGATCGTGCCGGTACGGCCGACGGAGAACTCCACGTCGTTGACAACGCTCGTGGCCTGCTGGGCGGGGTATTTGAAGGCGACGGCCCAGCGGGGGGACTTGGCCGTGAAGCCGAGACGCCGCTGGTGGGCGAAGGAATCGACTTTGACGACCAGGCCGTCGACGGCGTAGGGCAGCTTCGCGACGCCCGTGTCGCGGAACCGATTATAATGCTCGACGACTTGGTCGATGGAACGGGCGAGTTCGTAGGGTTCGACGCTGAAGCCCATGAGCTTGGCGCGGTCGAGGAAGGACGAATGGCCGGCGAGTTCGTGCTCAGGGCGCCAATCGCCGTAGGAGTGGACGAAAAATTTAAGATGCCGGCGCTTCGTGATCTGAGCGTCCTTCTGGCGCAGCGAGCCCGCGGCGCAGTTGCGCGGATTGACGAAGGGCGGCCGGCCCGCTTCCTTCTCCTCGTCGTTGATCTTCTTGAAGTCCTCGAAGAACAGGACGATCTCGCCGCGGATTTCGAGGGTTTGCGGAAGATTCTTTCCCCTGAGCTCCGGGGGGACGTTCCCGACGAACCGGACGTTCTCGGTCACGTCCTCGCCGGTCTCGCCGTCGCCGCGCGTCGCGGCGCGGACGTAGCGGCCGTTCTCGTAAGTGAGGGCGCAGGACAGGCCGTCGAGCTTCTGCTCGAGAATATACGACGGGGTTTGCCCGGAGGGCATATTTTTGAGGACACGGTCGTTCCAGGCGCGGATCTCTTCTTCGTTATACGTGTTATCAAGAGAAAGCATCGGGCGGGCGTGCTTGACCGGGGCGAAGGATGAGGAGACGGCGCCGCCGACTTTCTGGGTGGGGGAGTCAGCGGTGCGCAGCTCGGGGTGGTCCTTTTCGAGCTTGATGAGCCGTGACAGAAGCGTGTCGTACTCGGCGTCGGCGATCGTCGGCGATTCAAGCTCGTAGTAGCGCTTGTTGTGCGCCATGATCTCGGCGCGCAGCGCTTCAATCTCGACCTTGGGGTTCTTTTTTGCGGGCATTCTTCTGGGCCGACTATTCCCGGGAATAGTGATTATCAATAGTACGGCGCGCTATTCCTTCGGGGGCGACTTCTTCTTGGCTTTCGGCTTACCGTCGCGGAGCCGCTTCAGCGAGTCCAAAATGCCGTTGATGAAGCGGGTCGCTTCCTCGGTGGAATACTTGCGGACGATCTCGATGGCCTCGTCGATGATCACGCCGACGGGCGTGTCGAGGCGGGCTTCGAGCTCGTAGGCGGCCAGGCGCAGGACGTTGCGGTCCACCGCGGCCATGCGCGCCATCGACCAGTTCGCGGCCTGCTCTTGGATCGTGGCGTCGAGCTTTTCCACGCGCTCGATGGCGCCGAGGGCCAGCTCGCGCGCGAAGGCGAGGGTCTCGGCGTCGGCTTCTTCTCCTTCGCGCCGGGTGACGATGGCGAAGGCCTCCGCCGCGGGGGTGTGCGCGACGTCGGCCACGTACAGGGCCTGGAGGGCGATCTCGCGGGCGAGTCTTCTACGTCCCACGCAGCTCCTCCCGGAGCGCGATCATCTCGAGCGCGGCGAGCGCGGCTTCATGGCCGCGGTCCATCTTGCCCTTGGTGCGCGCGAGGGCCTGCTTCTCGTTGTTCGGGGTGATGACCCCGAGCACGATCGGCACGCGCGTTTCGAGCGAGATGCGGTGCAGGCTCTGCATGAGGGAGCGTGAGAGGTGGTCGTTCTGCGGGGTCTGGCCCTTCATGACGCAGCCTAAAGCGACGACCGCCTGATAGAGGTTCGTCTTGGCGAGTTCCTGGGCGGCCCAGGGGATCTCCCAGCCGCCGGGAACCTCGACGACCTTGAGCTGGGAGTCGCTCCAGCCCTCGGACTTGAAGGTCTTCAGGCAGCTCGCGAGCAGGCGCGAGGTCACTTCCTCGTTGAACCGCGATTTGACGATGGCGACTCGCTTCATCTGATCTCCTCCGGCACGGTCAACAAGTGTCCCATTTTCTCGCGCTTGGTCCGCAGATAGCCGGCGGTGTGTCTGGTGGACGGAATCTGCAGATGGACGCGCTCGGCGACAGTCAGGCCGTAGCCCTCGATGCCGACGATCTTGCGCGGGTTGTTGGTGAGGATGCGGATCGAGGTGAGGCCCTGGTCGGCCAAGATCTGCGCGCCGATGCCGTACTCGCGCAGGTCCGGCTTGAGGCCGAGCGCCAAGTTGGCCTCGACGGTGTCGAGGCCCTTGTCCTGGAGGGCGTAAGCCTTGATCTTGTTGATGAGCCCGATCCCGCGGCCTTCCTGGTTAAGGTAGACGAGGACGCCCTTCTTGGCGTGGGCGATCTGCTTGAGCGCCGCGTCGAGCTGGACGCCGCAGTCGCACTTCGCGGAAAAAAGGGCGTCTCCGGTCACGCAGGAGGAATGCACGCGCACGAGCACGCGCTTGGCGCCGGAGACCGCGCCTTTGACCATGGCGAGATGGACCTTGCCGGTGAGGGCTTCTTCGTAGACGCGAATGGTGAAGTCGCCGTATTTCGTGGGGAGCTTGGCGCTGGCCTTGCGCTCGACGAGACGGTCCTTGCGGCGGCGGTACTCGATGAGGTCGGCGATGGTCACGATGCGCAACTTGTGCTTCTTGGCGAACGTCTTCAACTGCGGGGTGCGCGACATGCTGCCGTCGGCGTTGAGGATCTCGCAGATGACGCCGGCGGGGGTCAGGCCCGCGAGGCGGGCCAGGTCGACCGCGGCCTCGGTGTGTCCGGCGCGCACGAGTACGCCGCCTTCTTTGGCCTTGAGCGGAAAAATGTGGCCGGGGCGCCCCAGGTCCTCGGGGCGCGTGCGCGGGTGGGTCAGCGCCTTGATCGTGAGGGCGCGGTCGCGGGCCGAGATGCCCGTGGTGGTGCCGCGCTTGACGTCGACCGAGATGGTGAAGGCGGTGTCCTTGCCCGGCACGGCGCCGAGGGAGTCGGAGGCGTCGGTCATGGACTGAAGCTTGAGCGTCTCGAGGCGCGAGGCGGGCAGGGGCACGCAGATGAGGCCGCGCGCGTGGACCGCCATGAAATTGACGGCGGCGACGCCGCATTTTTCCGCGGCGATGACGACGTCGCCCTCGTTCTCGCGGTTGGGATCGTCCACGACGACGATCATCTTTCCCTTGCGTATGTCGGCGATCGCGTCTTCGATCCGGTCAAAACCCTTCGCGGCCCTCATTTCTTGCTCCTCAATGCCGACGCCGCCGTCATCGCGTAGCGCGCGAGCGGATCGACCTCGAGATTGACGCGGTCGTCTGTTCCGCGCTTCCCGAGGTTCGTGTGGCGCAAAGTGTGGGGGACGAGCATGACCTCGAAATCCTCCGCGTTGACGGCCGTGACCGTCAGGCTGATCCCGTCGATCGCGATCGAACCCTTCACCGCGACGAGCCCGGTCAGGGCCTTGGGTAGCTCGACGCGCAGGCGATAAAAATCTTGGCCCCAAGGCTCAAGCGACACGATTTCGCCGGTCGCATCGACGTGCCCGGAGACGAAATGCCCTCCGATTTCTTGACCGAGCTTCAGCGAAGGCTCCACGTTGACCTGCTGGCCGGGCCTGAGCGCACCCAAATTGGTCCGCTTCCAGGTATCCGGCCCGACGTCGAAGGAATGCTCGCCGCCCTTCGTCTTCACGACGGTCAGGCACGTTCCGTTAACCGCGATGGAAGCTCCCAGTTTGGGCTTGGGAATTTTAGCGGAGATCACCAATGCCGTGGCCGTTCGTTTCTTGACGGTTCCCAGATGATTGATGATGCCGGTGAACATGACGTTAATTGCTCCCGCGGAGGTCGGGGCGAAGGGTATGGGTGGCCGCGATATGTCTATATAAACAGACATAGATTGAAAGGGAGAAGGTCGTTCCCCGGGTCGTCATAGCGCGCCCTCGATGAGCCAGTCGTCTCCGAGTTTGGTGACCTTCGGCGTTTTGAGCCGAGGCGCCGTGTTCGGATCGAGCGAGCCGGACAAGAGTTTGGGCGCGAGGAACACCTTCGCCTCGTCGACCAGGCCGGCTTTCAAAAAAGCGGCGTGAATCGTCGGCCCGCCCTCGACGAGAAGCGTCCCGACGCCGCGCCTGGCCAGGTCCTTGAGGATTGCGCGCAGAGCCATCTTGCGGTACACGACGGTGGGCGCGGAGGAGTCGAAGACCTTGGCGCGCTTGGACAAGGAGCGGCGCCCGGCGAGCACGACCCGGAGAGGATTCTTGCCGGCGCCGTGGGACGTGAGCGCGGGATTGTCGGCGAGCACCGTGCCGGCGCCCACTAAAATAGCGTCATATTGGGCGCGCAACGCATGGACCGCGTTACGCGCGGGCTTGCCGGTGACCCAGCGTGACTTCCCATTCGTCGCGGCGGCCTTGCCGTCGAGCGAGAGCGCGGTTTTGAGGACCACCCAGGGCCGGCGGCGGCGCATGACGGAAAAGAACCCGCGGTTGAGGAGCGCTCCGGCGGCGGCGTAATCGGGCTGGACCGAGGTCTTGATTCCGGCGCGGCGCAGGAGGGCGAGGCCGCGGCCGGCGACCTTCGGGTTCGGGTCGAGCGTGGCGCAGACGACCTTGCGCACGCCCGCGGCGATGAGGGCCTCGGCGCAGGACGGGTTGCGCTTGCCCGCGAAGGGGGCGCAGGGCTCCATCGTGACGTAGGCGACGGCGCCCCGGGTGCGCGCGCCGGCCTTCTGGAGCGCGACCGGTTCGGCGTGGGGCTTGCCGTAGCCGTGATGGACGCCCTGGCCGACCGTGCGGCCGTCTTTGACGAGGACGCAGCCCACTCGCGGATTCGGGCTGGTCTCGCGCGGATTCACGCGGCGGGCGAGCGCGAAGGCGAGGTCGAGGCTCACGGGGTCACCACGCACTTGGGGATGGATTTGTCCGCGTTGGTGAAGAAGAAAGCCGGGAGATCCGCGAGCTTCACGCACCCTTGGATCAGAAGCTCGGTCTTGACCTTGCCCTCGGAGAGCAGGCGTACGGCCTCCTTGAAATGCGGCGGGGTGTGATGGAACACGCCGTGGATCGCGATCTGCTTGTAGTGGATGCGGTGCACGTCGAGCGGGACCGTGGTCCCCGGCGCGCAGCCGCCGAACAGGCAGATCTTGCCGCCGGGGCGGACGATTTCCAGGGCCAGGAGGTGGGTCTCGGACTTGCCCACGGCCTCGAAGACGTGATCGGGGCCGCGTTCGCCGGCCCAGCTTTTGAGGGCGTCCGCGACGGGCCCGTCGAGGGAGCTGAAGGACCGGTCCGCACCGGCCGCGCGCGTCGAGAGCAGGTTCTCCCGCGAGCGCCCCAGTACGGCGACCCGGGCGCCGCGGGCGCGCAGGGCATGAATGAGCATGATGGCCATCGGTCCGGCGCCGATGATCACGGCGGTGTCGCCCGCGCGCACTCCCATGATCTCGGCGGCGTGGATCGTCGTCGAGAAAGGCTCGGCCATCGCGCCGACCGAGAACGGAACCGACGACTTCAGGTGGTGGAGGTTGTGCTTGACGATATGCGCGGGCACGAGGTCGTACTCCGCGTAGGCGCCGTTGTGCAGCTTGAGCGCGGGGCACAGGTGGTTCTGGCCGTTCGTGCACCAGAAGCAGTCGTCCATCGGCGCGGAGTTGGCGACGACGACGCGGTCGCCCTCCTTGGCCGTCGCCACGCCCTTGCCGACGGCGAAGACCGTGCCTGCGAGCTCGTGGCCGAACGGGGAGGGGTACGAGCCGAGCAGGACCGGGTGGCCTTGGCGGTAGGCTTTGAAATCGGTGCCGCAGGTCAGCGCCGCGCCGAGCTTGACGACCACCTCGCCCGTTCCGGGCGTCGGTGTCGATATCTCTTCCAGGCGGATGTCGCGCGGACCGTGGTAGATGACGCCTCTCATCGCGCCACCAGGATCGACTTGAGGGTCTGGCGCGATTTGACGGCCTTGACCGCGTCGTCGAACTTCGAGAGCGGGAAGGACAGCGGCCCGAGGATCAGGGGATTGAACTTCTTGGACGCGATGAGCTCGAAGGCTTCCTTTAAATCGACCAACGACGGGGAATACGATGAGAGAACGGATAACTCCCTGTGATAGATCTGATTCAGATCCAATTTCATGAACGGATCCGGATGGAAGGACGCGAACACGTTCAATGTCCCGCCGTCGCGCAGCCAGGCGACGCAGCGCGCGACGAGCGCGGGCGTGCCGGCGGAGAAGATGATCGCGTCGAAGCCGCGGCCTTCGCTTTGGTCCTTGCCGAGCTGCGCGAATTCGTCGGCATTGACCGTGGCCGTTCCCCAGCGCGAAAACTTCTTCACGCGTTCCGGGTCGAGATCCAGGCCCACGGCCTTGGCCCCCAGAATTTTCAACAGCTGGCCCGTCATTTGCCCTATGGCGCCCAAACCGATGATCCCAATGACGTCGTCTTTCTCCGCTCCGATTCTCTTGACGTTTCTCAACACGCAGGCCAGCGGCTCGGTCTGCGAGGCGGAGATCGCGTCGAGATTGTCGGGAACCTTGAAGGTCGCGTGCCGCGCGTGCAAGGCGGGCACGCGCACGAACTCGGCGAAGCCGCCGGGCTCGATGTTCGTCGATTTGAACTGCCGGCACATGCTCTCCTGGCCTTTGCGGCAGTAGTGGCAGGACAGGCAGGGCACGTGATGGGAGACGACGACGCGTTCGCCGGGGAGGAAGGGGGAATTGGGACCGGCTTTCTCGACCTTGCCGCACAGCTCGTGGCCCAGGATCGCGCCCTTGGCTTTCGTGTCGAGCTTCATCACGTCGGTGCCGCACAGCCCGCAGACCTCCACCGATAAAAGGAACTCTCCGTCCCCGATCGGGGGGACCGGGACTTCGGTCAATGCGGCGCGGCCTTCGCGGGCCAGGATGGCCTTCATAAAGAGCTATGCCAATGATAGAATATCGGCCGCCCGTGCGACAATTGTTGATTCTGCTCCTCCTGGCGGCTCCCGCCGCCGCGCGCAAGACCTCGGTGACCCCGGAGATGGACAAGCTCCTGATGGCGGGCGTGGACGACATCTATTTGATGCGCTTCGCCCAGGCCGAGGCGGACATGGCCCAGGCGATCGCCCTCGATCCGGCGTACCCGCATCCCTATTTCGGCCGCGCGGCGATCGATCTCATCACCTTCATCTACGGCGAGAATCAGGGGGACCCGGCCCTGCTGAAGTCTTTCGAGGCCAAGGCCCTCGAGAGCATCAAGAGGGCGGAGGCGTATCTTAAGGCTCATCCGAACGATCCCGACGCCCTGTTCATCCTGGGCGCTTCCCATGGGATGTTCGGCCGCCTTGCCATCGTGCAGCACCGGTGGCTGCAGGCCTTCGGTCACGGCCGCGCTTCGATGAAGTTCGTGCGGCGCGCCGTGAAGCTCGAGCCCGCGCTCTACGACGCGGTGCTCGGCCTGGGCATGTTCGACTACTACGTCGCGACCATTCCCAAGTTCGCCGGCTGGCTGGCGAAGATCGTCCTCGGCGGCGACCGCGAGAGAGGCCTCAAACAAATTCTGCTCGCGGCCGAGAAGGGCCGCTACGCGAAGGTCACCGCGAAGATGATCCTCGTCGAGATATACCTCGAGGATCCGTTCGGCGCGTACAATCCCACGGAGGGCCTTCGCCTGATGCGCGAGATCCACGCGCAATACCCCGGCAGCGCGATGCTCGACACCGCCTTCATCTCGGCGCTGTACGAGTGCAAGGAACTGTCCGAGGCCGTCAGGGAGGCGCGCGAGTACCAGGCGCGCGTGAAGTCGGGGCGCTATCCCGCGGTCAACCTGTCCGGAAGCCACGCGTTGCTCGGCACCTTGCTGTGGGCCTCCGGCGAGAAGAACGCGGCTCTCGCCGAGTTCGTGGCCGGCGCCGAGGCGCGCGCCGTGCGCACGAAGTGGATGGTGTGGAGCCGCGTGCGGACAGGCCAGTTGCTCGACGCCCTCGGACGCCGCGATGAGGCGCTGGCGGCGTACAAGGCCGCGTACGCCGAGAAAGACGACTGGGACTACCGTGCGCTGATCAAACCGTGCCTGAAAGCGCCGTGCGTCGGCAATAAATATCCCGGGCATTTCTCCCCGTAGTGATATAATTGCGAATGCCCGCGCCGAAGCCCTGGACGCTCGAAGCCGCCGAACAACTCTACAACCTCGAAGGTTGGGGGCTGAAATATTTCGGGATCAATAAAAAGGGCAACGTGACTCTGCAGCCCAAGCGCGAGCCCGAGGGCGCGATCGACATCATCGACGTCGTCGACGACGTCGCCGCGCGCGGGATCAAGATGCCGGTGCTCATCCGGTTCCAGGACATCCTCCGCCGTCGCGTCACCTTGATCAACGAGGCCTTCGGCGAGGCGATCAAGGAGTACGGCTACGGCGGCCGCTTCTTCGGCGTGTACCCGATCAAGGTCAACCAGTTCCGCGAGGTCGTCGAGGAGATCAGCGACGCGGGCCGCGCCTGGCAATACGGGCTCGAGGCGGGTTCCAAAGGCGAGCTGCTGGCCGTTCTCGCCATGAATTCCTCCGAGGCCCTGACCATCGTCAACGGCTACAAGGACGAGTCGATGATGCGTCTGGCGATGATCGGCCTCAAGCTCGGCCGCAAGGTGATCGTCGTCGTCGAGAAGCTTTCCGAGCTACGCCTGTTGCTCGACGCGGCGAAGGCCGCGGGCGTGCGGCCGCTCATCGGCCTGCGCGTGAAGCTGCAGACGCAGGGCTCCGGCAAGTGGCGGTCGTCGACGGGACATTTCGCCAAATTCGGCCTGACGACCCCCGAGATTTTGGCGGCCGTCGAGACTTTGAAGGCCGAGGGCCTCAGCGATTGCCTCAAGCTCGTGCATTTCCACATCGGCTCGCAGGTCTGCGACATCCGCACGATCAAGGACTCCGTCAAGGAAGGCGCGCGCTACTACGCGAAGCTGCGCAAGATGGGGCTCGGCGTCGAATACCTCGACTGCGGCGGCGGCCTCGGCGTCGACTACGACGGCTCGCACACGGCCGTCGAGAGCTCGATGAACTACAACCTGCGCGAGTACGTTTCCGATCTCGTCTACTCCGTCCAAGAAGTCTGCAAGCAGGAGAAGGTGCCCGAGCCGAATCTTGTCACCGAGTCCGGCCGCTCGATGGTCGCGCACCACGCGCTTCTCGTCGTCAACGTGTTCGGCTCGATCGAGACCGGCGCGACCCCGATCGAATTCAAGGAGTCGCCCGACGAGCACCAGGTCGTGCGCGAGCTGCGCGAGGCGATCAAGGGCCTGAATCCGAAGAACCTCGCCGAGAGCTTCCACGACGGCCAGCAACATCTTGAAGAAGCGTTCACCTTGTTCAAGCTCGGCTACCTCGGCCTCGAGGACAAGGCCAAGGTCGAGCACCTCTACTGGAAGCTCTGTCTCGAGATCGGCAAGCATCTGCCGAAGGCGAAGTTCGTCTCCGAGGACCTTCTCGAAATGCAGAAGGCGCTCAACGACCAGTATCTGTGCAATTTCTCCTTATTCCAGTCCCTGCCGGACTCGTGGGCCATCGGCCAGCTTTTCCCGATCATGCCCCTGCACCGCCTCGACGAAGAGCCCACCCGCCGCGCTTCGCTCGTCGACATCACCTGCGACTCCGACGGCAAGATCAACAACTTCGCCTGCCACCGCTCCGCGGGCGGCACCTTGCCCGTGCACGCGCTCGAGGGCAAGCCCTACTACCTCGGCTTCTTCCTGATGGGCGCCTATCAGGCGACGATGGGCGACATCCACAATCTCTTCGGGCGCGTGAACGAAGTCCACGTCTTCAAAGACGACGCCGAGGAGAAGGGCTACTACATCGAGGAGACGATCTCGGGTCAGACCGTCCGCGACGTCCTGTCGAGCATCCAGTACTCCGACTTCGAGCTCGTGCGCATGATCAAGGAGACCGCCGACGCGCAGATCAAGGCGGGCCAGCTCAAGGCGCGCGAGGCGGCCGACCTGGTCGACCGCTACGAGGAAGTGCTCTCCGAGTACACCTACGTCGACCATCTCCCGTCCGCGGACGAGAACCGCCCGGTCGTGAAGGCCAACGGCCACCGTCCCGCCGAGACCGCCGCCCACGGCTCCTAGCTTCTAGGGCGCCTGCCAGCCCGTCAATTCCGCGGCGAGCGCCCTGAACTTCGCCGGGTCCAGAGGCTTTTTCACGAAGCCTACCGTCGGATCGTCCCACGAGATCAGCCCCATCGCCTGCTGCGCGGTCATGTCCGCGATGAAGAGGAACGGGATCTCGCGCAGGAGCGCGTCCATGCGTATCTCGGTGAGCAAAGCGACGGCGCCTGGCGACGCGAGGTCGGAAACGATCAGCGCGGGCTTGAGCTCGGAGGCGGCGGTCATCGCCGTTGCCGGCTCGCACGCTGACGCCGTCAGGCCGATGTCCTTGAGGATGCCGGCCATGATCGCGCGCGCGGCGGGGTCGGCGTCGAGTATGAGCGCCGCGCCGCGTATCGGCACGGCGGAGGGGCCTGGAACGGGCGCGACCGGTTCCGGGGGCGGAGCCGGCTCTCCCGCGAGCAAGCTCACGATCATGCCCCGGAGCTTCTCCGCGTCGAGCGGCTTTTTATGGAAGCGGACGGTCGCGTCGAAGGCGAGAATCTTCGACAGCGCCTCGTCGGCGTCGCGCGCGCCGATGAGGAGAAGAGGGATCGTGCTCGTGGCCGGATTGCGCCGGAGCTCCCGGAGCACGGAGACGCCGTCCGTCAGCCCGGGCAAGTCCAGATCGCAGAGGAACAGCTCGGGCTTGAGCTTCTCCACTTGCGCCGTGGTTTGGGCGGCTTCCGTGACCGCGGCCGTCTCGAGGTCCAGTCCGAGCAAAGCCATTTCAATGATGGTCGGCGTCGCCGGGTCGCTGCTCGCGGCGACGATCCAGCGTTGGGCCGGAGCGGCGGGCTCGGCGGAGGCCGGAGCGGGCTCGGCGGGGGGCGGAGCGGGCTGCTCCGTCGTCATCGACACGATCTTCGCTTTGAGCGGTTCGGGCTCGATCGTCTCGTTTAGAAGCAGGAACGGCCGGCCCGCGTAGCCAGCCGCCTCCGGCGGCTTGTTTGAGATGACGAGGACGGGCTTGAGATCCTTGGCCTGCTCGGCGCCCTGCGCGGTGTCGGGCGCGATCGTGACATGGAAGCCGAGGCCGCGGACGAGCTCCTCAACTTCGGTCAGCTTGGCCGCGTCGTCGATGACGAGCAGAACCCAGCGTCTGGCCATTTTAGCTGTTCCTGTGGAGTACCCAGACCGAGTTCAGTCCAGCCAGTCCTTCTCTTTGAGCTTCTTCGGAAGATAGGTCTTGGTCAGGTACTGGAAGTCCTTGTTCGCGAGCGCGTCCAATTCGTACTTGAGGCCGCTCTTGAGCATGCGTGAGATTTCGACCTGCCACTCCTTCTTCTGGAACCACGGGTAGGCCATCAACTCCTTGGCGCGGCTGATGTCCTTGTCGTTGAGCTTGATGCCGACGTTGCGCGGCAGGGCGTAATGCTCGGGATCGAGCGAGGAGAGTCCGATGAATTTCGCCGTCGGGATCGCCATGCGCTGGCTCTCGAAGGCGAGGTTGATCGAGCCCTGCTTGACGACGGAGTAGATGTAGTACCCCCACGGGTCGTTGTCGACGAGCACGTAGACGGGGAGCTTCTTCTCTTCATTGAGGCGGCGCGCCAGGCGCCGTACGCCGCGCGGCGGCTGGCCGTTGCCGGTGAGCAGGATGCAGTTGTACTTCTTCCAGAACTTGTCCTCGGCGAGGCGGTTCCACTGCGTTCCCTTCTCGATGAGCAGGACGAAGTCGGCGGTGCACTTCTTGATCTTGAGGTACTCTTCCTCGACGATGGAGGGCACGGAGTAGCCGCCCTTGCCGAGCTTGGCGCAGTCCACCTTGTCGCCGTCATCCTCGAACACGACCGGGCCGATGATCGTGCCGGCGTTTTCGGCGCGGACGTGGAACTCCTCGCGCAGGGCGGCGAGGCCGACCTCGAGGTCCTCGATGACCGGATCGGACTCGGCCTGGTCGTCGAAGGTGTTCTCGTGCGAATCGCCCATCGTGTGCTTCGTGCGGTAGTAAATTTCGCGGAGGCTGGTCGTCAGGTCGGCCTTCTGCAGCTCGTTGAGCGCGTCGGCGACGAGCATGGTCTGCATGAACTTCTTGGCCATGCCGACGTTGAAGAACGTGCGCATCTGCTTGTTCTTGCCCATCTCGATGAAGCCCTTCTTCTCGTTGAACTTGACGTTCGACAGCGAGCGCACGGGGATCGAGATCGCGGGGTCCTTGCGGCGCGCGGCCGCGTCGATGACGAGATCGGCCAAGCCGACGAGCTTTTTTTCGACTTCGGGATGTCTTTTGGCCATGGTCGTTATTTTTTCCTGCTCTTCTTCGCGGGCTTGGCCTTCTTCTTCGACTTCGCCTTGGCCTTTTTCGCCTTCTTCACGGGCTTTTCCGGTTCCGGGGCGGCCTCGACGGCGGCCGGGGCGGCCTCGGTCACGGCGACGGGGCCTTCGACGGGCACTTCGCCCTCGATGCCTTCGGCCGTCACGATGATCGAGTGCGGCAGGCCGTGCGGGCCCGCGTTCTTGTCGAGCATCTCATCTGTCTTCTGGCCGCCGGTGATCTTCTTGGCGATCTCGGTGAGCTGAGTCTTGAGCTTGGTCGCGGCGAGCTTGCCGCCCTTGAGGCGGGAGCAGGCGCCCACCACTTCCTCGATGTACAGCTCGAAGATGTCGCGGCGCTTGCTCTCGGCGTGGGCTCGGGCCCGGCGCTTGATGAACACGCCCAGGCGCCGTCCGGCCTCGCGCAAGGCGAGGGTGATCTCCTTGCGGATCTCGTCGTAGTCGGCGATGGCCTCCTTCGACTCGCTCGTGAACGGAACCCAGACCGAGGCCATGTGGACGAACACGACCATGGGGCCCGCGGGGGGCGCTCCGCGCGACTGCGCGATGCCGTAGTTCTTCCAGGTCGTGTCGAGCACGGCCTTGAAGGTCGAGCACGCGGACTGCTGATAAAGGAGGGGAACGCGGTTGGCGAAGCGCATCACGCGCGCCAGCTCGTTGTCGTCGCCTCCGTGGCTCTCGCCCTCGGCGAGCGGGGCCTTCTGCGCGTTGAGCGCGTCGAGCGCCGCCTGCTCCGGTCCGCGGCCCCAGGCGAGGCCGGCCTCGATGATGAAAGGATTGCCGCGATAGACCGCGGGAGGGCGGCTCACCGCCGTATAAAAATCGCCCTTGATCTGCTTGAACAGGCCGGCCAAGATCTCCTTCTCGCCGATGGGCGAGAGGCAGTTCGTGGGAGGCGCCATCAGCTTGGTGGCCTGGATGGTCTGGAACAGCTTCTCCGCTTCCTGCCCAACGACATCGCGCGGACGTTTCTTAGGAGATACGCCCGCGGCCTTGCAGATCTCCGTCGCGGTCTCGGTCGACACGCGGGAGAAGTCGGCCGACAGGAAGCCGGCGAGCCAGTGGCTCTTGGTGTCCTGGAGCATCTTGAGGAGCATGCCGAGCTCGATGCCGTACGGATGCGGCTTGATCTCCTTGGGCGGATCGGGGTTGTGCTGGATCGTGCGCGGGTAGGTCTTGGTCTCACCGTCGGGCGCGTGGTAGGTGAAGGACGCGTGCGGATTGGAGATGGCCGAGAGCTCCATGTACTCGTCGACCGAGGCGCGGCCTTTCACGTACTTGCCCTCGAGCTCGATGGTCACCTGGGTGCCGCGGTGGGCCTCCCACTCGATCTGCTTCTTCTCGAGGATGATCGGCTCGTTCTTCTTCGAGTCGATCTGCACCTCGAAGTAGTGCGCGGGCTGCTTTTCGCCGGTGCGGGAGATGATCTTGACCGGCTTGCCCGTCGTTAATTGACCGTACATCCCGGCCGCTGAAATGCCGATGCCCTGCTGGCCGCGGCTCATGCGCAGGCGGTGGAACTTCGAGCCGTACAGGAGCTTGGCGAAAATCTTCGGGATCTGGTCGCGGACGATGCCGGGGCCGTAGTCGATGATGGTGACCTGGAAGCGCGTGGCCTGCGAGACGACCGGCGCGGGTTTGCCGTCCGGGGTGACCGCGACGAGCTTGACGACGATCTCGGGGAGGATGCCGGCTTCTTCCGACGCGTCGAGCGCGTTGTCGACGGCTTCCTTCACGCAGGTGAGCAGGGCCTTGCGCGGATTGTCGAAGCCGAGCAGGTGGCGGTTCTTGGTGAAAAATTCGGAGACCGAGATCTCGCGCTGCTGCTTGCCCATCTCGTCGGCGGTCTTGCCGATGTGGCGAGGCTTCTCGGCGCGGGGTTTAGGCGCGGCGGCCTCTTTGGGCGCGGCGGGCTTCACTTTGGGCTTAGTCTTCTTCATGCGGGGGAGATAGTACGATATCCGGCCTGATTCGGCCAACGCCGTCGCGGCTAGGTCGTGTAGCCGAACTCGGCCAGCGACTTCGGATCCTTGCGCCAGTCTTTGCGCACCTTGATCCACAGCTCAAGTTGGACCTGGCGGCCGAGGAAGGCCTCGAGCATCGCCTGCGAGCGCTCGGTCAGGCGGTGGAGGTCCTTGCCGCCCTTGCCGATGATGATGCCTTTCTGGCCGTCGCGCTCGACGTAGAGCGTGGCGAACACCTCGTCGGGCTGCTTGCCGGGATGCTCGCGGAAGGTTTCCACGACGACGGCGACGGCGTGGGGAATCTCATCGTGGTACAAGTCGAAAACCTGCTCTCGGACGATCTCGGCGGCGAAGAAGCGCTCCCAGCGGTCCGACATCTGGCCTTTGTCGTAGAAGGCCTCGCTCTCCGGCAGGCGGGAGAGGATCTCGGTCTTGAGCTCCTCGACGCCCTGGTTCTTGAGGGCGGAGATGCGGAATATCTTCTCGGGATTGAGCGCGGCCGAGTACGCCTTCTCGATCGCGGCGAGCTTGGTCTCGGCGACGTCGCGGTCGCACTTGTTGATCACGAGCAGGACCGGCGTGCCGGAGCGCAGGTGCGTCTCGCCCACCTTCTCCGGGTTCGCCTCGACCGCGTCGACCATATACACGATCAGGTCGGAGTCGTCACGCAGCGCGCGCGTCGTCTCGTTGCGCAGGGCTTTCTGCAGCTGGTCGGACGGCGCGTCGATGAGGCCGGGGGTGTCGAGGAAGCAGGCCTGGAAGTCCTCGCCTTCGAGGATGCCGAGCAGGCGGTGGCGCGTGGTCTGGGGCTTGTGCGAGACGATCGACAGCTTGAACTTGAGCAAGGAGTTCAGCAGGGTCGATTTCCCGACGTTGGGGCGCCCGGCGAGCGCGACGAAGCCGGCTTTGTGGGTGGCCAAGAGGGCTAGTCTAGCACTTCGCCTAGCGCGGGATGAAATCGCCGCCGGCGAGCGCCGCGGCCTCGAGGTAGCGGATCGTGACGAGGGTCTCTTCGTCCCAGCCCAGCTTCTTCAGGCCGATCTTCTTCGCCGTCCCGTGGAAGACCTCGACCGGCGGGGCGAGATAGGCGGAGTAGGGCACGCCCTTCATGCCGTGGAAGTCCATCGAGATCGAGCCGAAGTTCTTGATGCGGCCGTCGGCGCGGGCGGCGGCGAGAGCGGGGGCGTCGAGGTCGAAGAGGTTCATCACGTAGCCCATGCGCATCTTGATGAAGATGTGCTCGCCGTGGGTCGAGTCGAGCGGGACGAAGCCGCCGTGCTGGGCGCTCTGAAAGAAATAGACCTTGTAGTTGGAGTCTGCGTTCATGCTGTAGCGCAGGGCGATGTCGCCCATCGTGGCGCGGATGCCCGCGCCGACGTATTCCTCGCGCCGGCCGCCGTGCAGATTATAGTGGAAGCCGATGTTCGCGACGCCGCGCGCGGCCTTGATGCGTTCGATCGCCGCGTCGGCCTCGCGCTGGACGTACTCCTTCAGCGCGGCCTTGCTCAACTCGTCCGCGCGAATTTTCTCGATTTCCATCTTAGCGGCCGGAGCGACCTTATTCCACAGGTCGACCCTGGAGAACTCGCGATCGAGGCGCTCAGCCTCGTTGGCCGGGGGGGCTTCTTCGGCGGCTTTGCCGCCGAAAGGATTGGCCAAAGTCTTGAGCATCCCGAGGATGCGGGTCTTGAACGTCGGTTGGGCTCTGTCCGCCGGAGTCGCGGCCGTCTCCGGATTCGCTTTCGGCGACTCGGGCGTCGCAGCTGCGGCGGTCAAAACGGCGGAGATCGCCGTCACGGGCGCGGCGTGGACTGCCGAGGGAACCGCGGAAGCGGGAAGCGCGGTGATGACCGACGGAGCGGGCGCCAACGAAATCGAGGTCTGAAGTCCGATGCCGGTCGCGGCGCCCGCAGTCTGGACCGCGGCCGGGCTAAGAACGGTCTCCAGCGTTATGCGCGGAAGCGCTCCTTCCGCTCCGGTCTGCGCGGACGCCGTGACTCCGGCGTGACAGGGGACGGAGAAAGCCAATACGAGCAGGGCCGCAATCATTATCAAAGGATGCGGCGATGAGCCGGGTTCGCCAGGGGTCTTTCGGCCTCTACCGCGTTGGGCCCTTCGTTTTTGAAAAAATAATGCTGTGCCCATATATGTAATTCACTTTCGGCGCCGAAAGTGAATAAGGCTTTAAATCATTGAGTTATTTTTTTAAAAACGAAGGATTTTCCGAAGGAGACATGGAACAAAATGTACCGCTCGATCGTATGAAGATATGAATAGCTTGGCCGCCCTCACCAACGAGGAACTCATTCATTCGCTCAAGTCGCTGGTCGGGGACGAGCGCGAATCTCTCGTCGCGATCGTGAAGCATCTCGCCGAGTTCGAAAACAGACGTCTCGCGACAGAAGTCGGTTTTCCATCTCTATTCGAATACTGCGTCCGCGAGCTGCGCTACGCTCAAGGCGAGGCGTTTCGACGCATTCGGGCGGCTCGCGCCGCGGATAAATTCAAAATCCTCTACCGCCTGCTCGAGCGTGGGACGCTGTCCTTGACGTCCGTGGCGCTGCTCGAGCCGCATTTGAAGTGGAACAACTATCGAAAACTGATCCGCGCGTCCATCGGAAAAAGTACGCGGGAGATGGAGGCGCTCGTCGCCGCCCTCTCTCCAGTTCCAACTGAGCCCATTGATCGGATTCGATTCTTGACGGTCGAGGCGTCCGTTCCGCCGGCTGAGGCCGCAGATTTCTTCACCCAAACTCCCATGTCCGAACCTCAAGGGATTGCCCCACCGACGACGGTCCCACAGGAGGCGCCTGCCGCGCCCGGCGCGCCGCAAACCTCAGCCGTTCGGCGCGTGCATTTTTCCTTCACGGGTGACGAGGACTTACTTCACGGCTATGAGAGGGCGAAGGAGCTATCGCGCCATAAATGGGCGGGAAGGATGGAGGACGTGTTCGGGGGCGCGATCAAGGCGCTGCTCGAGAAAATCGATCCCGATCAACGGCAGAGGAGAAAGGAACGCGCGCGGCGGCTCGCGGCCGGCAGGCGAAGCCGGGGGATCGCGGCGACGGTCAAAGACGTCGTCTGGCGCCGCGACGGAGGCAGATGCTCTTACCAATCGGAGGAAAGTCGCGCATGCGGTGCGCGGGCCGGCCTGGAGTTCGATCATGTGCGCCCTTGGGCGCTCGGCGGTTCGAGCGATCCGGTCAACGTCCGATTGTTGTGCCGCGCGCACAATCAATTGGAGGCGAGGCGCGTGTTCGGCGACGCGAAAATAGACGCCGCGATCGGCGCGTCGCGCGGCACTTCCGGGCGGACCGAGGGCGGGCGCTAAGCGGGCCCTAAGCGGGCCCTAAGTCCCCTGGCCGGTGGGCCGTTCAGTCGCTTGCGGAGAAGGCCGAAATATAGGAAAATCCGAGGGAATTGACCGGTTTATACGCCCATATTCCGTTCTGCTCGGTGAAGTGCTTCTACTGCGACTTCGCCGCTTATTCCGGGCAGGGAAAACTCGCCGACCGCTACCTCGCCGCGCTCGAGGCTGAGGCGGCTCTGCATCCGGCGATCGCCCCCGAAACTTTGTACGTGGGCGGCGGAACTCCCTCCGAATTGACGGCGCCGCAGATCAAAGATTTGTTTGCGCGCCTGCGCCGCGCCTACCCCGGCCCCCGCTTCAAAGAGTCGACGTTCGAGGGAAATCCCGAGAGCCTCGACGAGGAAAAGCTCGCCGTGCTCGCGGGCGCGGGAGTTACGCGCCTCTCGATCGGCCTGCAGACCGCCGACGACGCGCTCCTGCCCGCCGTCGGCCGGCATCACACCGCCGCGGACTTCAAGGAAAAATTTCTCGCGGCGCGCCGCGCCGGCATTCCCGCGATCTCGGTGGACCTGATGTACGGCCTGCCGGGGCAGACGCTCGAGAGCCTGCGCGCTACGCTCGACTTCGTCCTCGCGCTCGACCCGGAGCACATTTCCCTCTACGGCCTTCAAGTGGAAGACCGCACCTTGTTCGCCAAGCGCGGCGTGCGGGAAGACTCGGATCTCGGCCGCGAGATGTTCGAGTTGGCCCTCGAGCGCCTGGCCGCCGCCGGCCTCGAGCATTACGAGATCTCGAACTTCGCCAAGCCGGGCCGCCGTTCCGCCCACAACATCAACTACTGGGTCCGCGGCGACTACGTCGGCCTGGGCTGCTCCGCCGCGTCCTATTACGACGGCACGCGCTCCTCGAATGAGGCTCGCCTCAAGCCCTACGTGGAAGGCGTCGAGGCCGGGCGCCGCGACCTGTCCGAATCGGAGAAGCCGGCGGGCCGCGACGCGACCGGCGAGGAGGCCCTGCTCGGCCTGCGCCTCGTCGAGGGCTTCGAGCCGTCCGCGAATTTGCGCATGGCGTTCGCCCCGGAATGGGCTTCGCTCAAGAGCCGGGGCCTGGCCCGCGAAAAAAACGGGCTCTGGATGCTGACGCGGGAAGGAATTTTCCTCGGAAACGAGGCGTTCCGGCTGTTCGTGCCGCCGTTCGACCGTGAGGAGATCCTCGCATGAAAACCTTCGTGCTCGACACCAACGTCATCCTTCACGACCCGCAATCGATCTTCTCGTTCGAAGGCTCCCGCGTCGTCCTGCCGCTGACCGTCATCGAGGAGCTCGACACCTTCAAGCGCAGCAACGACGAGCGCGGCCGTTCGGCGCGCTACATCTCGCGCAAGCTCGACGAGTTGCGCAAGGGCGGCAAGCTCTCGAACTGGGTCCCGCTCGAGCACGGCGGCAAGCTCAAGGTCGAGATCCAGGTGTCCGACGGCCTGCCCAAGGCTTTCTCCGCCCACAACAAGGACAACGAAATCCTCTCGTGCGCGCTTTATCTCAAGAAGCAGGGCGAGAACGTCATCTTCATCTCGAAGGACATCAACCTGCGTATTAAGGCTGAGTCCCTGGGACTTGAAACCCAGGACTACGAGAAGGAGAAGGTCGACCTCGACGAGCTGTACAAGGGCTGGCGCGAGGCCGCCGTTTCGGGCGAGCTCATCGACGCGTTCTACAAGGACAAGCGCGTGGCGCCCCCGGTTCCGGATCTCGTGCCCAACGAGTTCGTCATCCTGAAGGCCGAGGGCACGTCCAAGAGCGCGCTCTCCCGCTACGACCTCAAGACGAAGTCGCTGGTGCCGCTGGTCAAAGCCGACTCCGCGCCGTGGGGGATCAAGCCGCTCAACACCGAGCAGCGCTTCGCGCTGGAGCTCCTGCTCAACCCCGACATTCAGCTCATCACCCTGGTCGGCCTCGCCGGCTCGGGCAAGACGATGATCGCGCTCGCCGCGGCCCTGCAGCAGACGCTCGAGGAGAAGCTGTACCGCCGCATCCTCGTCGCCCGGCCCGTCATCGCGGTGGGCCACGACCTCGGCTTCCTGCCCGGCACCAAGGAAGAGAAACTCACCAACTGGATGGGCGCCATCTACGACAACCTGTCCTTCCTGCTCGAAAAGCCCAAGGGCGCGCTCGAGACCGCGGACATGGATATTCAGATGCTGATGGAGGAGGGCGTGCTCGAGATCGAGGCCGTCACCTACCTTCGCGGACGGACCTTGCCCGGCCTGCTCATCATCATCGACGACTCGCAGAACCTGACGCCGCACGAGATCAAGACCATCATCTCGCGCGCCGGCCAGGGCGCGAAGATCGTGCTCACCGGCGACCCGCATCAGGTCGACAACTACTACCTCGACGCGGCGTCCAACGGTCTCACCAACCTCGTCGACCGCTTCAAGGGCCAGGGCTTGTTCGGCCACGTCACCTTCACCAAGAGCGAGCGCTCCGTGCTCGCCGCGCTGGCCTCGGATCTCCTGTGAGCAAGAAGCACCCCGCGCCGCGCCTCACGATCATCATCGTCGACGACGACGTTTTGATCCGCGAGACGCTGCGTCTCGCGCTCGATCACGCCGGCTACTTCGCCGTCGCGGTGGGCGAGCCCGGACGCGCCCTGGCGACGGTGCGCGCCGAGAAGCCCGACCTCGTCATCATGGACCTGTACATGCCCGGCTTCGACGGGCGCGAGCTGATCCGCTCGATGAAAGCCGATCCCGAGCTCGCGGCGACGCCGGTGATTCTCTTCACCGGGTCCTCCGAGCCCATCGACGTCGTCAGCGGCCTCGAGTCGGGCGCGCTGGAGTACCTCGCCAAGCCCATCGACGGCGAGGTCCTGATCACGAAGATCGAGCATATCCTCAAAAAGAAGGCCGTGAAGAGCTGATGCTCGAGAAGGCTTACGATCCCAAGCCGGTCGAGGAGAAGCGCCTCGCGTCCTGGGACGCCGCTCAGCTGTCTCGCTCCGTACCCGGCGCCAAGCCTCCGTTCACGATCGTGATTCCGCCCCCGAACGTGACGGGCGCCCTTCACATCGGCCACGCGCTCAACAATTCCCTGCAGGACGCGTTCATCCGCCATCATCGCATGAAGGGCGAGGAAGCCTGCTGGGTGCCCGGCTGCGACCACGGCGGCATCGCCACGCAGAACGTGATGGAGAAGCAGCTCAAGGCCGAGAAGATCGACCGTCACGCGTTGGGCCGCGACGCCTTCCTCGAGCGCATGCAGGTCTGGACGCGCGACTGCAAGAAGACGATCCTGGGCCAATTGCATCGTCTCGGCGCGTCCCTCGACTGGAAGCGCGAGGCCTTCACGATGGACGAGGAGCGCGGCAAGGCCGTATTCCACGCCTTCAAAACCTTGTGGGAGCGCGGGCTGATCTACCGCGGCGAGCGTCTCGTGAACTGGTGCGTGCGATGCGGCACGGCGTTGTCGGACATCGAAGTCGAACGGGAAGAACGGAAGGGCGCTCTTTACCACATCCATTATCCGCTCGAAGGCGGGGGCGAGGGCGCGGTCGTCGCGACGACGCGTCCCATAACGATGTTCGGCGACACCGCCGTCGCAATCAACCCGAAGGATAAGCGGTGGACGCATTTGATTGGGAAAAGGGTGCTGATTCCGTTCACAAATCGTTCGATTCCAATAATCGAAGATACCTATGTGGACTTCGAATTCGGTACCGGCTGTTTGAAAGTTACACCCGCGCATGATCAGAATGACTGGGAAATCGGGCAGCGACATAAATTGCCTGCAATCAAAGTGCTAGGGCGTGACGGGAAATTGACGGATTGGGCTGGCCAGTATGCTGGTTTATCTAGAGAAAAGGCCCACGATCAAGTGATTGCGGATCTTGAGTCGGAGAAATATCTAAGAAAGAAGGAAGATCATAAGAGTGCAGTACAGATTTGTTATCGATGCAGCTCCATTATTGAGCCCTTACTTTCGTTCCAGTGGTTTGTTAATCAGATTGAATTAGCCAAAGCACCGCTTAAAGCCCTAGATAGCGGTGAATTTAAAATTTATCCGACTAGTTGGGTTAAGCCGTATCGTGATTGGTTGGTTAACATCAAAGATTGGTGCGTTTCTCGTCAAATTTGGTGGGGACATCGTATTCCGGTTTGGTATTGCCTGACGTGCACAAATCCAATCGCATATCTTGGAACAGAAGTTCAGCTGAAATCCGGGAAAGACGCTGGCATGCAGGTAAAACAATATTTAGCTGGCTCAATCCTTGAAGGTGGAATTTCATTTGACGAATTGCTCGCATTGAATCCATTCTTCGAATTCGAAGCGGGTAAAGATGTCGATGCAAAGTCCATAGCTAGTTTCCCGGGATTGAAGGTTAGTCAGACTAAGCCAGATACATGTAAAACATGTGGGAAAAATCATTGGTATCAAGATTCGGACGTGCTCGACACTTGGTTCTCCTCGGCGCTGTGGCCGCTCGCCGTGTTCGGCTGGCCCGAGAAAACCAAGGATCTTGCTTATTACTACCCGACCTCGACCCTCGTCACCGGCTACGAGATCCTCTATCTGTGGGTCGCCCGCATGCAGATGATGGGCCACGCCTTCATGGACAAGCCCGCCTTCCCCGACGCCGTCATCCACGGCATCGTGCGCGACAAGAGCGGCAAGAAGATGTCGAAGTCGCTGGGCAACGTCATCGATCCGCTCGTCATGATGGAGAAGCACGGCACCGACGCCCTGCGCTTCGCCTTGATGGCGCAGGCCCACCCGGGCAAGGACATCGCCTTCGACGAGCAGACCGTCGTCGGCGCGCGCAACTTCGTCAACAAGCTCTGGAACTCGACGCGCTTCGTGCTCATGAACCTGCCCGAGACCCCCGCGGTCTATTCGCTCGGCTCGAAAAATCTGGAATTCGCCGACCGGTGGATCCTGTCCCGGTATCAGCGGGTCGTGTCCCACGCTCAAGCGAGCCTCGACGCTTACGATCCCGCCGCCGCGGCGCAGGAGCTGTACGTGTTCCTGTGGGACGAGTTCTGCGCCTGGTACATCGAGCTCGCCAAAGGCCGCCTGACCGGCGCCGAAGGGGAGAGCAAGGACGCCGTGCGGGCCATCCTCGTCCACATCCTGGCCGGTTCGCTCAAGGCTTTGCACCCGATCATGCCGTTCGTGACCGAAGAGTTGTACGCCGAGATCAAGGCGTACGCCGGCGAGTCCGCCGAGTTCATCCTCAGAGGCGGCTACCCTGTCCTCGACGGCAGCCGGGTGAATCCCGAGGTTGAGAAGGAGATGAGCTTGGTCATGGGCGCCGTGACCTCGATCCGCTCGCTGCGCTCGCAACTGAACGTTCCGCCCGGGCTGAAGATCAAGGCCGTGGCCGAGGGCCCCTTCGCCGCCGCCCTGCTCGGGAAGCACCGCGCGTACGCGCTTCTCCTGGCCCAGCTCGAAAGCCTCGAGCCCATGAACGGCGGCCGCCCCGCGCAAAGCGCCACCGCGGTCGCCGACGGCGTCACCTTCCATATCCCGCTGGCCGGCGTCATCGACTTCGCCAAGGAGCGCGAGCGCCTGGCCAAGGATCTCGCGAAGGCCGAAGGCGATATCGAGAAATGCGCCGCGAAGCTGAAAAATCTATCCGCCGCCGCCAGCGCGCCCGCCGAAAAGGTCGCCGAGGCCAAAGAGCAGCACGACGCCGCGGCGGCCCGCCGCGATCGCCTCAAAGAGACGATCGCCGTACTCTCGTGAGGGCGGCGATTCTCGCCGTATTAATATCCGCGCCCGCCGCGGCCCAGTCGCCGATGTACGGCGCGGACGCGTCCACGGCGACAGTCTCCACGTCCACCGATACGGTCACCTCTTCGACCTCGACCGTGTCCGTGTCGACGTCCGCCCCTTCGATCGACGACGTCGCCGGCCACGGCTTCAAGATCGGCGGCGGCGCCCCCAAGGCGAAGCTGACGCGCCCCATGCACGCCGTGATCCACAAGGACGCCGTGGATTGGGAGCCGCTGTCGCTGCGCGAGGGCGGCGTGCCCGGCGGAGGCGAGACCACCATCGCCCTGAAGGTGGTCAAGGTCAAGGGACGCATGAAGGGGGAGAACTCCAAGGCCAAGGCTTTCGCCCGGACGCACAAGGGCCGCAAGGACGGCCGCTGGCTCGTGATCTCCCTCTATCCGAAATCCCTCGAGAGCCGGCGCGCGCACTTCGAGATCCGCCTGCGCGTCGTCGAGGGCTACGTCGAGCAGGCCGAAGCGGCCGCCGTCATCGTCACCGAGCGCCGCAGGCTCGACGCGCCCAAGCGTCCGCGCGACTCCTACGACTTGCGCGAGGAAGGCATCGAGTACCGCGAGGAGATGCCCGGCTCGGGCCAGCTGGTGATCGCCGAGCTCGACCCCCGGCCGGGCGCGGCCGCGGTCAACAGCGGCCGCCTCGAGAAGGCCGAGTTCGCGGACTCGGATATCGGCTTCGTGAACCTGTCGTGGGCCACGAGGGGCCTGCCCGCCAAGTAGCGCCCCGTGGGGAAAAAAGCGCCGGCCATCGCCGACGGAGGGTGTTGACAGACCCGGCGTCCGGGATTACAATAGCCCCGTGACGAAGATTCTGGTGTACGACCTCGACGCCAAGTTCAAAACGACGATTCAGGCGGTTCTGACGTCTTTGGGCTACGAGGCCGTGATCGCCAACGACGGCTACAGCGTGCTCCCGCTCACGGACCAGCATAAGCCCGGCCTCATAATCCTCGACTATAAAATTCCCGGCGCCGACGGCTTCGAAATCCTGCAGCGCCTGAGGAAGACCGCGTCCGGCGCGAAGACTCCCGTTATCTTCGCCAGCACCACGCCGAAGTTCGAGATCGAGATGGTCGTCATGGACGCGCCGGAGATCGGCTACATCGACAAGCCTCTTGATTCTCAGCAGTTGAAGGAGGCGATCGAGAGCTTGATCGGCAAGCCCGTGAAGGCCGCGCCGCCGCCTCCTCCTCAGCAACAGCAGCAGGTGCTGTCATCGATCCCGCCGCCCGGCGCTCCCCTGCCTCCGCCTCAGGCGCCGTCGTTCACCGGAGAGGCGGACCTCGACGGTTCGCGCGACGACGTCATCAACCTCGACTAACGGCCGGGCGCGAGACGCCCGGCACGGATGTGCCGAGGAATGGCCTAAAACATCCAGTCAGCGGGCAGGCGGTTCTTCGACGGCTTCCGTCTGCGGCCACCCCAGACTCCGCGCCGTCCCCGCGCAGCGGCTTTTCGGCGCCCGCGGCCCCGCGGCGCTGCCGCAGACGAGCAGGAGCCGTCCCGGCTTCGTCGACCAGTAGTGGTACTCCTCGCCGTCGAACGCGACCGGTCCGGGCACGAGCGGCATGGGGACGCCCTTTTCGGAGATCTTTCCGTCGAGGCCGACGGCCACGCCCTGCGGAGACAGCATCGGATAGACGTAGTGGCCGCCTCCGGGCGCGAGGCCGACGCGGGGGGGCTGGCCGCCCGGATGAACCGACTTGCCGTCGAGGAAGGCCATGTGGATCTGCAGGCGTTCGCTGGCGCCGGTCATGACGACGTCCTGGAAGGCGCGCCCGCGGTCGTCCACCGCCACCGTGCAATCGCCGCAGCGCTTCATCCCCGTGGGCTTTCCGTCCACGAACAGCGCGTCGTAGCCGGACTGCGACCGAACCCCGGCTAGGAACGCGCTGTGGGTGCCGTCCGGGCTGAACACGGGCGCACTCGCGGAGTTGTACGGTCCGAACGAGAATTCGTCGATCGAGACGTAGATCATGTCGTCGCTGCCGGTGTAAACGCCGCCGACATGCCGCAAGTCGCGGCTCGACGACGCGGCCGAAAAGGCGGTCCGCGTCGCCGGTTTGTGGTCGCGGTACAGCCAGGCGGCGCCGCCGTAGTTCACGACGTACAACGTCTGCTTCTCGGTGATCGAGAGATGCAGCGGCGGCTCCTCGAACGCGGGCCCCGTCCCTTGCTGCGAAGCGACGACCCAGCCTTTTTCCGTGCGGCCGACGTAAGCCGAATTGGTCCCGCGCGGGCTCAGCGCCGGACTTTGGATCTCCGCGAACACCCCGGTTCCGATGCGGCGGCCGTCGACCGCGGCCGCGTAGCCGATGATGTCTCCGGCCTTGTCGAGGACCGCGATCGAGTGGAGCAGTAAAGCGCCGTTCGCGTTGAGCGCGCCCGGTCCGCTCAGCAGGCCCCCCGGCCCCTTCGCGCGGACTTTCCCGTCGACGATCCAGCGGTCCTCGCCGCCCGCATTTTCAAAAAACGCGTAGTGGTAGCCGTCGGCGGAGAAGATCACGCCCTTGCCGGGATCGCGGCCCGCGTCGTACACGGCGACGTCGGCCCGCGCTGAGACGGCGAGCGCCAGCAGCAGCGCGGCCGCGGCCATCACGCGGCCGCGGTTGTCCGGCCTTTTCTGCGCGCGGCGGCGTACTCGAGCATGTCGGCCTCGACCTTCTCGAGCAGGTCGTCGCCGATCTCCCAGACCTCGAGTCCCTTGAGGCGTGCGGCGATTTTGCGCGACAGGGCGTCCGGGATGAACGGCGTCGCCTTGCCGGTCTTGTACTCGTTCTCCTTCTCGCCGTACAGCCCGAGAAAGGTCTTGTCCCGGAACCAGGCCTCGCGGTTGGAGGCGGTCTCGAGCTGCTTGAGCAGCTCCGGGCTCGGGTCGCGCTGGACGAACTCGAAGAACGTCGCCGTGGGGCGCCCGCCGGGGACCATCCACTCTCCGCTGAACACCTGGATGAGATCGTCCTCCGCGTCCTTTAGAATCGGAGTGATGAAGTTCACGCCGCGCTCGAGGCAGAACTTGTGGAATCCTAAGAGGTCGGGCGTGCGCAGCGCGATGTGCTGCCAATGGCAGCCGCCGCCGCGATTCTTGAGCATGGTCCGCACGTGGGAGCTCTGGGTCTTGGGCTCGGTGGGCTGGACGACGGCGATGATGGCCTGATTGGGCACCGCCGGATTCTTCTCCACGCCGATGCGCGACGCGAAGGTCATCGAAGCCTGCTTCTTCTGGCCCGGCCAATTGGAGCGCTTCTCGTAGATCAGGTCTTCGCGCGACACGCCAAGGATGATCCGGAACAGCGCGTAGGTCGTCTTGTACACGTCGGGTTCGACGAGGAAGGTCATGTGGTCGACGACGAAGTTATGAAAGGCCTGTTTCTTCATGCCGCCTCCGGGCGGGGGAGTTCGAACGCGTCGTTCGTGCGGGCGTACCACGAGCCTTCCATGCGGCCGATCGCATGGATATCCTGGTGCTTGATCTTCCCGCCGTTATAGAGCGCGTCGTCGCAGTGGAACATGATCACTTTGCCGATGACCAGGTTTCCGGCCAACGGACCTTCTCCGATCCGCACGATCTGCCGGAGTTCGCATTCGTACGACACCGGGCTTTCTTTGACCCGGGGCGGTATAACGACGGCGCTCTTGATGGCCGTCACACCGCACTTCTCAAATTCGTTTACGCCGTAGGCGTAAGGCGCCGACGTCTGGTTCATCAATTTCGCGTTGCTCTCGTTCACGATGTTGACGGTGAACTGCTTCGTCAATTCAATATTGACGAGCGTATCCTTCTTCTTGCCGTTCCGGTCGTTCACCGGCGCGAAGCACACGGTCATCGGATTGGCGCAAATGCCCGTGAAGAACGAAAAAGGAGCGAGATTCGGCTTCCCGTCGGGGGAGATCGTCGCGACCCAGGCGATCGGACGGGGCAGTATCGTCGCGATCATGAGCTGGTAGCGGTCCCGGACCGCGAGCGACTCGGGGTCGAGCTGCATGCTAGGCGCCCGAGATGCCCTGCGTGTCGCGGTTCCAGCTCGTCGGGTAGTCCTTGTCCGCGAGCGGCAGGGCCTGCTTGGCGACGGCGAGCGGCTCGAAGAAGGTGTCGAGCATGACCGCGAGGTAGTCGGAGATCTTGCCGCGCTCGGCGAAGGAGCGCTTGGCCGCCATACCGTGCGGCGAATGGGGCAGCGAGCCGGGATGGAAGGTGAACGAGCCCGGCTCGACGAGCCCCTTGCGTGCGCCGTAGCTCGTGTTCGAGAAGAACATGACCTCGTCGCTGTCCACGTTGTAATGCGCGTAGGGCGCGGGCACGTCGCGCGGGTGCCAGCCTTCGATCTGGCCCTTGAAGGTGCAGACGGCGAAGCCGTTATGCGGCGCGGTCCCCGACTGGAAGGTCTGGCGCGCGGGCGGCGCGGTGTGGATCTGCCGGGCGACGGGGTGCTGGTCGTCGGTGTGGAAGGTGTAGGGGTACAGCGCGCCTTCCCACCCGATGAGATCGAAGGGGTGATGGCCCAGAAACAGCTCGGTGACGTGTCCGCCGTCGTGCTTGGTCCAGACACGGAACTCGCCTTCCTCGTCGCGCGCGGGCCGGAACTCGGGCAGGCCGGTCTCGGTTTCCACGACGGGCGAGGTCAGGTGAGCTTGGCCGGAGGCGTTGAGATAGTGGGGGGCGAACTGGATGGGCAGGCGCGACTCGATGATGAGCAAGGCGCAGTCCTCGCTCTCGAGCTCGACGCGGTAGGTCGTGCCTTTGGGGATGTTGACGTAGTGACCTTTGCGGAACGGCAGCACGCCGAACTCGGAGGCGATGAGGCCGGAGCCTTCCTGCACGAACCAAAGCTCGTGGCCGTCGCCGTTGCGAAAGAACCTCTGGGGCGGGCAGGACTTCTGAAAGCGCGCGGCGGAGACGAGGGTCGTCGCGCCGTACACGAGCGGCACGCGCCCGCTGATGTGGTCGCCGTGCGCCTTCAGGCGGCCGGTGCGGATATGCCAGGGCTGCAGCGGCTGGTGCGGCGCCATGGTCTGCGGACGAAGATCGAGGGGGAGTCGCTTCGGCTCGCTCACTTGCTGGGTCGGATACTTCCGGTAGTGATACTTCCGGGACCAATCTCCCGAAAAGCCGGAGACTCCGTGGATCTCCTCGAGCGCGAGGACCTCGGGCTCCGAATAGAATTCGGTGTGCGGCGTCTTGGGCACGCGGCCGCGCGTCAGAATCACGCTCATGCGTAGGCTCCCGTGCGCTTGTAGACCAGATGGGTTTTTCCGGCGGGCTTGCCGACGACGTTTTTAAGCGTCCCGAGCGGTCCCGCGTCGAGCTCGATCCGGTCTCCAGGCTTGATCCAGCGCGCCATGTCCAGGCCGCAGCCGGTGAAATAGGTTCCCGAGCCGAGCAGGTCGCCGGGCAGGAGGTCTTCGCCTTGGGACGCGTGCGAGAGCATCACGTCGAAATTCCAGTAGGGTTGCGCTCCCTTCGAGCGGCTCCACTCTTTACCGTTGATTCTCACTTTGAGCTCCGGAATTTTTGCCGTGACTTCATCGGACGTGACGAAGTAGGGTCCCATGGCCGTGGCGAAGTCTTTTCCTTTGGCCGGCCCCATGCGGCACGCCATTTCGTTTCTCTGAATGTCGCGCGCGGAGCAGTCATTCATCACGATATAGCCGGCGATGTGCTTACGGGCGTTCTTGACCGAGATGTCGCGCCCCGCCGTGCCGACGACGGCCGCGATCTCGAATTCGAAATCGAGCTTGCGCGTGAACGCGGGCCACGGGATCGTCGCCCCGGGGCCGATGATCGAGCGCGGGTTGCCCTTGTAGAACACCGGCTGCTCGTACCACTCTTTCTGCATCGGTTCGTTGCGGCGCTTGGCCCCGGCCTTCGCGTGATCCTCGAACGAGAAAAAATCGCGCAGGGAGCGCGGGCGCGGGAGCGGGGCCAGCAGCTTCACCTGGCTCTCTTTCCAGATGACTCCGGCGGGGGCTCCCTTCAGGGAGTTCAACGCGGTCCCGGCCTCGGTCAGCGACTCCTTCCCGCCGTCGAGCAGGCCGAGCAAGCAGGGGGGCACGAAGAAATCCGCGCGTTCCTGAGGACGGGTCTTGCCCTGGGCTTTATAGAGGAGGGCGGCGGCTCGGTTGAGGTCTACTATCCTGCCGCCGCGCAAAGCGCCGAGGCGCTCGACGGGGCCCAGCGGCGTGGCGACCTCGAAGGTGACGAGCTTCATCGGCCCGATTCTAACATAGTGCGGCGGCTTTCGCAGGCGACAGGGTCCGGAAGTCTGCGGCCTTGATGGCCGCGTGCTTGAATTCGTCGGCGCGGTGCGAAGTCGTGATCGCGACGACCGCCATCCCAGCGCGGCGCGCGGCCTCTTCTCCGAGCAAAGAGTCCTCGAACACCACGCAGTTCTTCGGCGCGACCTTGAGCTTGTCGGCGAGGATCAGAAAAGTTTCCGGATCGGGCTTGCCCTTGGTCACCATGCCGCCGTCGACGACCGCGTCGAACCACGGTCGCAGGTTCAGGCCGTCGAGGATGAAGGTTACGTTGTCGTCTTTCGAGCCGGTGCCGAGGCCGGTGCGGTAGCCGCCAGCCCGGGCGCCTTGCAGAAATCGGAGCAGTCCCTTAGCTGGCGCCCGTTCAGGTAAGTAAAGCTCCCTGTACATCGTCTCTTTGATGAGCGCGGCGGCGTGGGCTTCTTCGGGCGGGACCTCGCGCTTGTAGTAGTAGCGCAGGACCTCGCGCGTGGGCATGCCCATCGTCTTCTCGCGGAACTCGCGCAGCTCGATGTCGATGCCCCTGGTCTTGAAAAAGCGCGTCCATGCGGTCTCGTGCGCGGGCATGTTGTGGCACACGACGCCGTCCATATCGAGCAGAAAGCCGATCTCGCGCTTCACGCGGATAGGATAGCTATAATGAAACGCATGGCTCTACGCGCCTACGACGTCTCGCTGTGGGGGTTCTTCCGCTTCCTGGGCCAAGACGCGAAGACCTTCCTGCAGGGGCTTGTCACCGCCGACGTCACCAAGCTCGTTCCCGGCGTGTGCCTGCCCGCGTGCGTGCTGACGCCCAAAGGCCTGCTCGCCGCCGATTTCGAGCTGTACGAGGAGTCGGCGCTGTCCTTGCTCGCGGTCACGCGCCCGGAGGCGGCGGTCGGCTTTCTCATGGCGTTCGAGAAGAAGATCATGCTGTCCGAGTCCAAGCTCAAGGCGCTGCGCTCCGAGCAGGCCTGGCTCGTCGTCGGGGAGGGCTTTAGTCAGGGCCTGCCGTGGACGCGCCTCAACGAGCCCGCGCGCCTGCTGCTCGGCGTCGATCCGCCCGTGGACGCCGAACTGCTCTCCGACGCGGAGTTCCAGGCGCTGCGCATCGCGTCCGGCTTTCCATGGTTCGGGGCGGATATGAACTCCGAGTCCTTGCCTCTCGAGGCGCGACAGGAAGCGGCGATCAGCATGGAGAAAGGCTGCTACATGGGCCAGGAGACGGTGTCACGGATCGTGTTCCGCGGGCACGTCAACAAGATTTTGATGGGTCTGCGGGGAAAGGCCGCTCCGGGAGATCCGATCGTGCGCGACGGCAGGGAGATCGGGCGCGTGACGAGCGCGTCCGCGGACTTGGCTCTCGCGAGCGTGCGCTACGAGGACGCCAAGCCGGGCCTGACCGGTTCCGGAGAGTTGTTCATCTTCGACAGCTGGCCGAAGCCGCTCTCCTGAAACTGACGGGCGACGACTTTATCTCAAGATAAAATCGCCGCGAGTTCGCGGATCAGCGCGAGGTGACTTTGACCGCCGCCGGCGCGGTCTTGGCGAGCTCGAGGGCGAACGCGACGCTGAGCTTGGCGAAGGGAATCGAGTGGGACGCGTCGCCGCCCGAGGTCGCCAAGGTGTCGCGTTCGGAGTGGATGGCCTTGTTGCTGTCGTCGAAGGTCGCCTCGAACGCCATCGCCGAGGGGAAGCCCTTCTTGGTCCACGACGCGTGGTCCGAGCAGGCGTAGCCGCACTTGGTGGTGAACGCCGTCACGCCCGAGTACTGCGTCGCGAGCTTCGCGGTGAACGCGCTGAGCGTGGGGTCCACGAAATCGGTGAGGAAGTAAATCCCGGCGCCCGTGCCCTTGAAGTTCGACATGTCGAACTGGATGACGCCGATCACCTTTTTGCCGCCGGTCGAGTACTTGGCGGCGATTTCCTGAGAGCCGCGCAGGCCGACTTCTTCGGCCGCGTAGCCCATGAACTGGATCGTGCGCTTGGGGCGGACGCCGGACTCGGCGATCACGCGGGCGGCCTCGGTCAGGACGGCGATGCCGGAGGCGTTGTCGTCGGCGCCGGGCGCGCGGGCGCCGGAGTTGCCCCAACCGCTGATCGAATCGAGGTGGCCGCCGAGGACGACGATCTCGTCAGGGAACTCGGAGCCGGGGATCGTGAGGATCACCGAGGGCTGCTTCCAGGAGGCGTGGGCGAACAGCTCGACGGAGGCGCCGGGAATCTTGGCGGCGAGCTCCGACCAGCGGGCCAGGATCCAGTTCGAGGCCGTGACGCCGGTCTCGGACTGGTAGTAGCGGTTGTTGAAGGCGGCGAGCTTATCGATCGTCGCGCGGATGCCGGACTCCGTGACGGCCGCGACGAGCGGCGTGACGACGGCCTGCTGGTCGAGCGTGTAGGGGCCGGCGGCGACGACGACGGTCGGCCGCATCGACGCCTGAGCGGCGGCCTTGGTCGAGTGCGCGAAGTAGCCGCCGCAGCGCTTGAAGTTGTCGTGCATGAACTGCGAGAGGACGGGGAGCATGTCCGGGCGGACCTTGAACACCGCCGTGCGCCCGTCGGTGATCTCGGGGACGCCTGAGATCGGGAACGCAGGCAATCCGGCTTTGGCCAGGTCGGCGTGATCGACGGCGACCCAGACCGGCGCCTCGGGAGCGGGGGCGGGGGGAACGTCGAAATCAGAGGCGGAGACCGACACCACCAGCAGGACCGACAGGCCTAGTATCTTCATAGGCCCAATGGTCCCATAGCGTAAGGGCCGAGTCAAGCCTTAATCGGCTTGCGGGAGGTCGAAAATAAAGCGGCTGCCGCCGCCGGGCCGGTCCTCGACCCAGATCTTTCCCTTATGCGCGGAAACGGCAGCGGCGCAAAAACTGAGCCCGATGCCGGTGCCGGTATCCATGGGCGAGTCCTTGCGGCCCGACGTCACGTACTTCTCGAAGATACGCGTCTTTTGATTGTCGGGCACGCCGGGCCCGCGGTCGGAGACGATGAAGCGGGCGGAGACGCCGTTGTAGCCGCAGTCCACCTCGACGGGGTGCGCGCCGGGGGCGGCCTTCATCGCGTTGGTGATGAGGTTGGCGAGGATGCGGAAGAGAAGGTTCTGGTCGGCGCGGACTTTTTCCACGCCGGGGGCGACGCGCATCGCGACCGTGGCCCCGTTGAGGCGCATGCGGCCGGAGAACAGATTCTCGATCTTGCGCAACAGCAAGGCCGGGTCGAGGAAGGTGATCTCGGTTTTGAGACCCTTCTCCTTGGCCTGCGCCAGGTCGAGCATGTCGTTGAGCATCAACAGCATGAAATCGGCGGCGGTGCCGGCGTTGGAGAGGAGGAGGGAGTAGTTGTCCTGGCTGATGAGGCCCCGCGAGTGGATCAGCTCGAGCGTGCCTTTGATCGCGGTGAGCGGCGCCTTGAGATCGTGGACGATCATGTCCGTCATGTCCTGGCGGGCGCGCGCGACGAGTTCCAGCTCGTAGTTGCGCTTCACGAGCTCCTCATGAGACTTTTTGACCTGGAGATGGACCTTGGCGCGCGCGAGCATCTCCTCGGCGGCGAAGGGCTTGTGCACGTAGTCCACCGCGCCGGCTTGGAAGCACTCGAGGCGGGTCTTCAGGTCCCCGCGCGCGGTGAGGAACAGGACCGGGACCTTGGGGCCGGCGTAGGCGTGCCATTCCTTCATGAGGTCCATGCCCGTGCCGTCGGGCAGGCCGATGTCGAGGACGGCGAGGTCGGGGCGGTTGGCGGCGAAGAGGCGGCGGGCCTCGGCGGCGGTGTCGCAGGCGTCGACCGTGAAGCCCTCGGATTCCAAAATGGTCTTGCAGTAGCCCTGGATGTCGAGGTCGTCCTCGACCACCAGCACGCGGTGACTCATGCCCGCAGTTTAAACGGTTTTCGCGGGGCGCGCAAGGTGGGTCTTTTGCCGTCCGGCCTATGGGCCGGACGGCGCTGACGGCGGCACGGTCAAGGTGATAAATTGAAGGCGATGATCAAATCCCTGGTCGTCCTGCGGTTGGCCGTCGCCGTGCCGACCCTTTACTGCCCGGTCCTTCCGGTGCCCGCGATCGTCGAGCGGCCGCCCGTGACGCCGGCCGCGGCCGCGCCCACGGCGGCGCCGCTCGATCTGGCGCCGGAGGCCGGCGTCTATGAGAGGCGCGGCGTGGGCTTGCTCGCGCTCGACGCGAAGGACTCGACGGCCCTGCACCTAAAGGAAGGCACGCGCCGCGCGCACGCCCTGATCCGGACCGTGGTCGACGACGCGGAAAGCGCCGCGTCCGCGTTCGACGGGCGCGTGATCCGGCGTCTCGGAGACGGCAGCCTGATCGCCTTTCCGAGCTACGCGTCGGCGCTCGCGGCGGCGGAGGCGATCCAGGCGGGCAACGCCGCGCTGCGGGCGACGGAGCCCAAGTCGCCCGCGCTGCGCGTCGGCGTGCACGCCGGCCGCGTGCTTGTGGACGCGACCGGAGCGGCGCCCGAGATCTACGGCGCGCCCGTCGAGAAAACGTTGGCGCTGGCGGCCGTCGCCGATGGCGGCCAGGTCGCGACGGAAACGGACGAGAGGCCCGTGCTTCCCGAGCCGGTCCGCGCGCCTGACGCGCCGCGCCCTGTCGACATCGTGAGAGTCGAGCTGGCCGCGACCTTGTTCGCGGGGCTCGACGGCTTCGCCGAGGCCTTCGAACGCGACGGGCGGCGCACGGCGTACGCGGCGGTGAAGGCGTTCCACGCCTTCGCGCGCGAGGCGGTCGAGCGCCAGGGCGGCCGCGTGGTCAAGACCGAGGGCGACACGGTCATGGCGAGCTTTCCGACGGCCGCGGCCGGGGTCCGGGCGGCGGCGGAGATCCGCGCCTGGAGCGGAGCACGGACCGGGCTCAGCTGGGGGCGGGTGATCCGCGAAGAGCGGGCGGGAGAACTCGACTACTTCGGCAACACCGTCAACGCGGCCGCGCGGCTCATGCGCCTGGCCGGGCCGGGCGAGGCCCTGATCAGCGAAGGGGCGATCGACGGGGAGTCGTCGCCGCTGCTCGAGGGGGCCGCGCGTGAAACGGTCGTGCTGAAGGGCTTCGACGGAGCGAGGCCTGTCGCGCGCCTGAAGGCTACGAAGGCTGGGCGGGGCTCAGGCGGGACAGAAGGTCCATGAAATCGAACGGCTTGACGATGTAGTGGTCGGCGCCGGCCGCGAGGCCCTCGCTGACCTCGTCGGGATTTTTTCGGGCGCTGAGGACGAGGATGGGCGGCTTGACGCCCGCCTTCTTGAGCTCACGGCAGATCTCGAGGCCGTCGCCGTCGGGCAGGCCCCGGTCGAGGAGCACGGCGTCGGGCAGGCCGACCTTGAGGTGCGCGCGCGCTTCGGCGAGGCTTCCGGCCGTCTTCACCGTGTAATCCTCGTTTTCCAGGACATAGCGGAGGAACTCCGAGATGTCCTCCTCGTCCTCGATCACCAGAATGAAGCTCATACCCGCAGTGTAGACCCGGAGCGGCGAAAGGGTATTACAGGCTGGATATAATTCGGTGAAGCCGGGGCAAAAGTTCGGTAAAGCGCCTAGCGCGACGGGAGGAGCTTGAGCCAGAGCGACGAGACGAGGTAGTCGCGGATGGCGCCGCGCGGCACCCACTTCGACTCGGGAGGCGCTCCGCCGGCCAAGGCCGCCTCGCGTAGCTCTACGGTCAAGGCGTGATGAGTGATCGAGTGCCAAGTCATGGCGAGCATTCGCCCTGGCGTCGCCTCGACGCGCCCCGCCTCCGGCAGGCCCCACAGATTCTTGAGGAGCCGCTCTTTGTCGGAGCGCCGCCACAGCAGAACCTTCCCATTTTTTTCGATCCAAAGGCAGCTCCAGTGCACGGGCACGGGCTCGCGTCGGATCTCCGGAAGGGGAAGCCCGTCCTGGAGCCCTTTCCGGAACGCGACGCAATGCTTCGCGACGGGACATGCGCCGCAGGAGGGGGAATCGGGCGTGCAAACCGTCGCGCCGAGTTCCATCAGGGCCTGGTTCCAATCGCCGGGCAGGGCCGCCGGCACGAGGCGCTGGGCCAGCGGCCACATCTTTTTGACGAACGCCGGGTCCTTCGCGCGGCCCTTGAGGCAGAAGAGCCGGGTGAAGACCCGGATCACGTTGCCGTCGACGAGCGGATAGGGCTTCTGGAAGGCGATGGACAGGATCGCGCCGGCGGTGTAGCGTCCGATGCCGGGGAGCGCGAGCACCGCGTCGAAATCGGCGGGAAATCGGCCGCTGTGCTCGGCGACGACGGCCTGAGCCGCGCGCCGCAGGTTGCGCGCGCGCGAGTAGTAGCCCAAGCCGGCCCACTGCTTAAGGACTGCGTCCTCCGTCGCGGACGCGAGCGAGGCGAGCGTCGGGAAGCGCCGCAGGAAGGCCAGGTATTTCGGCGTCACCGCCGCGACGGTCGTCTGCTGGAGCATGATCTCGGACACCCAGACGCGATAGGGAGTCGGGTTGCGGCGCCAGGGGAGGTCGCGCTTGGCCCGGCCGTACCAGCGCAGCAGGTCGGCGCGCAAACGCCGCTCGTTCATTCTTGGATGACGAGGTTGTTGAGGACCTGGTCGACGCCCTTTACGCCCGCGGCGAGGCGGCGGATCACGCGGGCCTGGTCGGCGGCGGGCACGATGCCGGAGATCGTGGCGACGCCGGCGTTGACGTCGACGGTGACGTACTTCAGGTCGAGGTCGCGGCGGCCGCGAAGGAGGGACTCCAGGCGCACCTTGACCGCCTGGTCCGAGAGGTCGTCCTCCTGCTTGAAACTGCGGCAGGCGGAAGAGGAGAGGAGGGCCGCGGCGAGGAAAGTCAGGAGGAGCCGTCTCACAGGGAAAATGATAACATTTCGCCCCTTGTCCCGTCACCCGGTCCGCCTCGTGCTCGCCACGCGCAACGCCCACAAAACGGAGGAGATCACGCGCCTTCTCTCGGGTGTCGACGTCGCGTCGCTCGACGCGTTTGCGCCTTTTCCCGAGACCGTCGAAGACCAGGACACGCTCGAGGGCAATGCCCGCAAAAAGGCGGTCGAGGCCGCCCGCGCCTGCGGGACCTGGGCCTTGGCCGACGACACGGGCCTGGAGGTGCCGGCTCTCGGCGGCGCGCCCGGCGTGTACTCCGCGCGCTGGGCCGGACCGGGCTGCTCGTACGCCGACAATTGCGCCAAACTCGTCCGCGAGCTGGCCGGAAAGACCGAGCGAGCGGCGAGCTTCCGCACCGTGATGGCCCTCGCGGGTCCCGCCGGCGAGGTCCAATACGCGGAGGGACGCCTCGACGGCCGGATCGCCGACCGCGCCCGGGGGAGCAACGGCTTCGGCTACGACCCGCTGTTCGTTCTTCCCGACGGCCGCACCTTGGCCGAGCTGGGACCCGACGAAAAGAACGCGCTCAGCCACCGCGGCTTGGCGTTGCGCGCCATGCTTCCGCGGTTGCGCGCGCTGCTGCTCGCGGCGCTCTGTTCGGTGATTTTTTCGGCCGTCGTTCAGGCCGAAAAAACCGAGCCCGGCCAGGAGACGGTGTGGGACCAGATCATGGCCGCCCAGGCGATGCGCGGACTCCAGCAGGGGCACCGCTATCTCGAGGACAAAAAGTACGAGCTCGCGCTCCAGGAGATGAAGCGCGCGGTCGCGGCCGATCCGAAGAATCCCACGGGCTACCAGCTGCTCGGCGTGGCGCAGTACTGGAACGGCCAGGTGGACGAGTCCATCGTCTCGTATAAAACCTCGCTCGGTCTGGAGCCGAAAAGCGCGCAGTCGTATCTCCTGCTCGGCATCTCCTACGCGTGGAAGGGAGACGCGATCGCCTCCGAGGCGGCGTTTCTTAAGGCCGTGGAATTAGACCCCAATAGAGCCGACGCGCAGATGAACCTGGGTTCGATCCGCGAGACGCGCGGCGACGTGCCCGCCGCCCTGGAGCTGTTTCGCAAGGCCGTCGATCTCGATAAGAAGAATCCGTTGTACCGCTTCCAGCTCGGCCAGCTCTACCGCAAGCTCGGGCGCGACGCCGACGCCGTCGAGCAGCTGCGCGAGGCGGTCAAGCTCGAGTCGCGCTACGAGGACGCGATGCTCGAGCTCGGTTGCGCCGAGGAGCGTCTCAAGGAGGACAAGGCCGCGGCCTCCACTCTCAAGAAGGCGGTGTCGCTCAAGCCCGGAGACTCGGTCGCGCGCATGCGCCTGGCCCGCCTTCAGCTCAAGAACGGCGACCGCTCCAAGGCGCGCGCGACCTTGGCCGAAGCCTTTCACCTGACGCCCGAAGTCGGCGGCCCGGGCCTGCAGCTCTCGGTGTCCTACGCGGGCGGCAAGCGCGCCGCCAAGCCCGGCGAGCTTCCCGAGGACCCGAAGGCGGCCAAGCCACCGGAGCCCGAGCCCTCGCAGGAGACCGATCCCTTGACGGTTTTCGAACGCAACCTGCGGCGCGTGCCGCTGGATCAGGGCGCGATGATGCGCGTGGACGCGGTGTTCCTGCCGCGGCCGAAGCTCGTTCGCGACGGCCCGGGCGAGGGGGCGAGCCTCAGGAAGGCGCTCGCGCGCGCGCACGGGCAGGACGGCGCTCCGGCGTCCTCGTCGCCGCAGGCCGTGCGCCGCGACTACGCGCTCAAGCCCGGCGACGCCGCGCCGCGAGACGAGCAGGTGAAGAAGATCATGGACGACCTGCGCAAGACGATGCGCGAGGCGCCCCCGGACACCGACGCGCGCCTCGGCATGAACCTGACCTTCACGCGTCCCGTCGAGGCGGGACGCGGCGACGCGGAGAACCCCGCCAAGGTCAGCTATCAGCCCCGGCAGGTCGGCAACGACATGGATCTCTGGGTGATCGGCACCGGCTGGATGGCGTTGGTCGCCGAGGTGCTGCCCGAGAACGGGGAAAAGCCCGATCACCCCGACGACGCCGACTGGTGGACGGCGACCGGCCTCGCGCACGCCGCCGTCGGCGAGGGCCAGCGCGCCGATTCGGCGTTTCGCCGCGCCGCGGAGCTCGACCCGGCCTCGGTGCCGGCCTGGCTCGGGCGGGGCGTCTCGGCCGTCATGATCGGCGACGAGACCTCGGCCGTCGCCTCGCTGCGCCGCGCGCTCGCGATCCAGCCCAAGAATAAAGCCGCGGCCGACGGGCTCAAGTGGCTGTTGCGGCCGGCGGCCGCGACCGTGAATACAGGAGACAAGAAATGAGCCGCCAGGACAACGGACTGATGCGCTCGTTCGTGCGCCGCATCCACTTCGTCGGCGTCGGGGGCGTGGGCATGAGCGGCATCGCCGAGGTGCTCAACAATCTCGGCTACAAGGTCACCGGCTCCGACGCGAAGTCCACCGAGACCACCCGCCGCCTGCAGGCCGCCGGCATCCGCGTCTATGAAGGACATTCGGCGGCGAACGCCGCCGGAGCGCAGGTCGTCGTCGTGTCCTCCGCGGTCGCCGCGAACAATCCCGAGGTGCTTTGGGCGCGCAAGCGCGCGGTGCCCGTCGTCCTGCGCGCGCAGATGCTGGCCGAACTCGGACGCATGAAGAAGACGGTCACGATCGCCGGCTCGCACGGCAAGACCACGACGACGTCGCTCGTGTCCATGGCGCTCAAAGAGGCCGGCGCGGGTCCGACCATGATCATCGGCGGCCAGCTCAAGAACATCCATAGCAACGCCAAGCTCGGGGTCGGCGAGTACCTCGTCGCCGAGGCCGACGAGAGCGACGGCTCCTTCCTGTTCCTCACGCCGCTCGTCGCCGTCGTCACCAACGTCGACGACGATCACATGGATCACTACAAGACGATGGACGCCCTCAAGGACGCCTTCGTCGCCCATCTTCAGAAGCTCCCGTTCTACGGCGCCGCGATCCTTTGTTCCGACGACGCGAACCTGATGTCGCTTCGCGACCGCGTCACCCGGCCGATCGTCACCTTCGGCGTGAACAACGACGCCGACTGGCGCGCGAAGAACGTGCGTATGGGCAAGGACGGATCGTCTTGCGACGTTTTCCATCATAACAAGAAGGTGCTGACCCTGCGCCTGCGCGTGCCCGGCAAGCACAACGTCTCCAACGCGCTCGCGGCACTCGCCGCCGGCGTGTTCCTCGGCTTCGACCTCAAGCGCCTGGCCAAGGGCCTGGCCGACTTCTCGGGCGTGGGACGCCGGCTCGACCGGCTGGGGACCGCCGCCGGCGTCGAGTTCGTCGACGACTACGGCCACCACCCGACCGAGATCCGCGCGACCGTCGCCGCGGTCCGACTCTGGAAGGCGCGGCGCATCGTCGTCGTCTTCCAACCGCACCGCTTCTCGCGTACGAAGCTGCTCGCCAAGGATTTCGGCCCCGCGTTCAAGGGCGCCGACCGCGTCTTCGTCACCGACATCTACGCCGCGGGCGAGAAGCCGCTCAAGGGCGTGACCTCGAAGCTCATCATCGACTCGGCCCGCAAGGCGGGGGTGAACTGCGCGCCGTTTCCCGGCGCGCCCGAGCTCGCGCGCGACCTGCGCCCCGGAGACGTGGTGCTGACGCTCGGGGCCGGCGACGTGTGGAAGACGGGCGTGGATCTTCTGCGCCGCCGCAGGGGCGTTTAGATGCCGCGACGGCTCGGCCAGCACTTCCTGCGCGACGAAGGCGCACGGGACGACGTCGCCGGGCTGGCGAACGCCGGCCCCGGCGACGCGGTGCTCGAGATCGGGCCCGGACGCGGCGCGCTCACCGGCCGCCTGCTCGCGACGGGCGCCAAGGTCACCGCGATCGAGCTCGACGACATCCTCGCGTCTAAATTGCCCGGCATGGTCGGCGATGCGGCCAAGAATCTGCACATCATCAACGAGGACTTCCTGCGCCTGGACCTGCGCGCGCTCCCGGGGCCGTACGTCGTCGTGGGCAACCTGCCCTACGCGGTCGGCACTCCCATTTTACAGCGTCTGCTCGAGTGGGACGGCTGGAGCCGCGCCGTGCTCATGTTCCAGCTCGAGGTCGCCGAACGGATCGTCGCCAAGCTCGGCGGCGCCGACTACGGCCTGCTCTCGCTCTCGGTGCTCGCGCGCGCCGACGCGGAGCTCGCGCTGACGGTGCCGCCCTCGGCGTTCATGCCGCCGCCGGCCGTCGATTCCGGAGTCGTCGTGCTGACACGCCTGAAGACGCCGCGCCTGAGCGAGTCCGAGCAAAAAGGCTTCTGGCGTTTGGCCAAGACGGCTTTCACGCAGCGGCGCAAGATGGCCGCGGGCGTGCTCGCGAAGGCTCTCGGCAGGCCGCGCGCCGAGGTGGACGCGGCGTTTACCGCCGCCGGGATCGGCGTTTCGGCCCGGGCCGAGGAGATTCCGTTCGACGCGTGGCGTTCGCTCGCCCGCGCTTTATGTCCCTGAGGAAACGAGCCTGGGCCGGCCTCGCGGCCGTCCTGCTCGGCGCATTGGCGCTGCGCGCGGGCCTCGCGCTGCACCGCTATTACGACACCGATGAGCTCGCCCATCTGCACGCGGCCTTGCTCGTGTCCCACGGCAATCTTCCCTTCCGCGATTTCTTCGAGCATCACGGCCCGCTCCTCGCCGCCGCGCTGGCCCCGGTCGTCTCTCAACCGTCCGACCCGGTCGAGAAGGCGCTCGCCGGGCGCCTGTTCATATCGCTGTTCTGGCTGTGCGCTTTGACGCTGGTCGCGCGCCCGCGCAAGGGAAGCGACCGGCTCGAAGGCGTTCTCGCCGCGGCCTGGCTCGCCTGGTTCGGGGCGTTCGCGCAGAAATCGCTCGAGATACGCCCCGACATGCCCGCCGCCTTTCTGGTCGTCGCGGCCGCGTTCGTCTTGAGCCGTACCGAACGCGCCGCGGCGGCCGCGGCGGGGGTCCTGCTCGGATTGGCGCTGTGGTTCTCGCCCAAGGCCGTGTTCCCGGCGGCGGGCCTGCTCGCCGGGTGCGCGTGGCGGCGCCGGGACGCGCGCTTCTTCGCCGAGGCTGTGCTGGGGGGGGCGGTGGTCGTGGGAACGGGCACGGCGTATTTCGCGGTGCGCGACGGCTTTTGGAGCTTGTGGCGCTGGTACGTCCAGTATAACGCGCATTATCCCGGCGCGCGCGTCGCCTGGATCGCGACGATGCGGCCCTCGCTTCTCTCCGATCCGCTCATGTGGGCGCTCGGCCTCGCCGGCCTGCGGCGCTGGCGGGAGCGTCCGGAGGAAGCCGGCGCGCTCGCCGTGGGCCTCGCCGGCCTGGCCGTCACGCCCTCCGCCTATCCCCAGCATCTGCTCTACGTCGCGCCCTTCCTCGCGGGCTTCGCCGCGCGCGAGCTGTTCGCCTGGCGCGACCGCCGGCTCGCGGCCGCCGCGCTCGCGCTCTCGCTCGTTCTGCCCGGCTCTAACGCGGTCCGTCTCATCCGCATGGGCAACGAGCTCCAGCGCGAGCGCTGGCGCTGTACCAGCGCGCTCCTGCCCGAGGACGCGCCCGTCTGGGACATCTGGAGCGGCGACGCCTTCCACCGCCCTCACGCGGCCTACCTCTGGTTCGTGCCCGACGACTCGCAGAACTATTACGAGCCGCCGATGCTCGAAAAGCAGTTGAACGACGCCCTGGCCGCTGCGCGCACGAGCGCGGCGATCCGCTGCGAGTCGTGTCTCAAGAGGATGCCGGAGTCGATGACCCGCACGTTCGATCGCTACTACAAACCTTCGGGCTGCGGACGGCTGTGGGTGCGTAAATGAAAAAATACGCGCCGGCGTTCATCGCGCTGACGGTCTTCGTCGTCTTCAGTTTCGCGCCGGCGGCCAAATTCCTTCAGTGGGACGACGCGGCCAATCTTCTGAACAACGACAAGTGGCGCGGCATGTCGTGGGCAAATATTAAATGGATGTGGAGCACGCGCCATTACGGTCCGTGGCAGCCGTTGTCGTGGTTTTCCTGGGGCGCCGATTATAGTCTTTGGGGGTTGGATGCCTCTGCATTCCGTCGAACGAACGTTTTGCTTCATTCACTGACCGCCGCGCTCGTTTTTCTGACGTGCCGGCGCGCGTTCTCTTCTGTTTACGGCGCCGCAGGCGCCGCATTATTCTTCGCTCTCCATCCGTTAAGAGTGGAATCCGTCGTCTGGATTACGGAACGGCGCGACGTCTTGTCGGGGTTCTTCGCAGTGCTGTCCGTTTGGGCGTGGCTCGAGAATAGAAAACACATTTCGTTGCTGTCGTTCGTGTTCGCCGTTCTGTCCAAGGGCACGGCCATCGCCGTTTTGCCGTTTCTATTCGTGCTCGATCGAAAGTCGGCCAAGCAGTTGATTCCACACGCCGTCGTCGGCCTTTTCGCGGCGTGTAAAAACCTGGGCGGCTTCTCAACCGGAGACGTGCATGCCGTCGACCTGGGGCTTTTCGATCGAATTCTCGTCGCAGGAAACGGGGCGTGGTTCTATTTGTCGAAGACGCTCATGCCGATCAATCTTTCTCCTTACTACGCCCTCTCTTTGAACGGCGACGGAATACGACAAGAATCGTACCCCGGAGCCCTATTGGCCCAGCTCGTCACAGTCCTCTGTTTCCACAAACGCGTACGATCCTGGGCTGTGCCCGTTTGGTTTTCTTATCTTATCGCGCTGGCGCCGGTGTCCGGCCTGCTTCAGAACGGACGCCAAGCCGCCGCGGATCGTTATTCGTATCTCGCGTGCCTGCCCTTCGCCGTCTTGTTTGGCCTGGGTTTGGACCGTCTAAAAAAACAGACATCGCTGGCGGTCCTCTACGGCGCGGCTCTCGCGCTGTCCGTCGCGACGATCCGGCAATCCTCGTTCTGGAAAGACGACGTCTCGCTGTGGAGCCGCGCCGTCGAGATTCAGCCCGACGCGTATCTGCCTAACTCGAATTTGTCGGTCGCCTTGCTCGTCGCCGGCCGCGGCGCCGCCGCCGTCCCGTTCCTTGAAGCCGCGATGCGTCTCGAACCGCGCGACGCCGAGGCGCGCGTGAACCTCGCGTCCATCGTCGCACAGCGCGATCCGGCCCGCGCCATCTATTTATTTCGCGAGGCCGTCGAGCTCAAGCCGAACGACCCGTCCTTCGCGTCCGCCCGCTACAACCTCGGCCTTCTCCTGGTTCGCGAAGGCCATAAAAGCGACGGCCTCGCGCAGATGCGCGAGGCCGTGCGTTTGAATCCGGCGTTGAATCGTTAGGGCTTGTGTAACTTAAACGGGACACAGCAGTTATCCTGGATGAGCGGGAGCACTGAGCGGGGGGAGTTGAGAAGCCAGGAGGACCCGCGCTGAGACAGGGAAGGGAGGCAGGACTTTCCAAGCGAGTGGCCCGCATGAAAGGGCCGGACGGACTATGCCCGGCGGAACGATTTTTGAGGCGGCGTGCGGTTGTTTGAGGGAAATTGAGCCCCTGGGACGATGGTGGGCTCCTGCGGGGGCGGGCTACGATGGTTGGGTGAGGCTGCTCTTAGTTGGAGCGCACTAGAAATTCCGTCTCCGGGACCGGGTCCTAGGGACGCTACGTTTCCAGGAACGGGCAAGCAGGTGTCGTATCGGTGTCGAGCATGTCCAGGGCAAGACAGACGATCCCCGGCGCTCCCTTTAGCAATCCGTAGGGCCATGGGCGGGAGTAGGGATTCTCGAGCGCACGCAGGCAGAGCTTGAGCGCTAGGTCGCGCCATGGTCCGCTCGGATCCACCCGGGCGACGGACAGCAAAGCGTAGGCGCGTCCGGCGATGCCACAGCATACGTTTGTGTGATCGGAATGTGGTCCGCTTGCCGTAATCGCCGCTCGGGCCGCGGCCAAGAGCGTTTCATCTCCGTAGTGCTCGTAGGCGCGCGAAAGAAAAAGCGCTAGGCCCGGTAGGCCGTTGCACAGAGTCCCGCGCAGCTCCGCTCGAAACCATGGGCCGGCCTCTCTGGGATGTGCGGCGCCGGACAAGACCGGTTCTGCGATGCGTAAAGTCTCATTCTTGACCGACGGTGGGAGTTCAACGCCTGCCGTTCGGGCCCATTGGATGAGTGAAAATAGCACGCCGCTTCTTCCGTGGGCCAGGCCTAGGCCGCTGTCGCCATAGCCGTCGGTTCGAGTGCGATCCAACAGCGTCTGTCCCGCGATTCCGGCCCACGACAGCGCGCGCGGATCTTCCATGCGCTTGGCGAGTATCGTCGCCATAGCAAGCCAGCCTGGCAGCCCCAGAAAGAGGTCTGATGAGCTCCGCAAAGCGGGTTCAATCGTCGAACTCACCCGCATCAGGGCCTGTTCACGTGAAGAGGCCATGTCTGAGGCTTCTGCGATCAAGACCTCGACGGCCGATAGCCCTGTCCTTGAAAAAAGGACAGACCCGAGATTGATGGTCTTCGCCGTCATACCTGCGGGAGCCGAGTAGATTCCGGATCGGAGATCCAGGCCAGCCTGGCACTGCTCGATCCAACTCATGGACGCCGTCAGCAAACCCGGGTCGTCGAAGACTTCGGAGCCGCGCAGCAGAGCGTAAGCCACGCCACCGCCACCAAAACCGACGGAGGCGCGTGGCGGCCGAAGTGACTGCGACAGCGACCGATGATCGGATTTCCGAACACCTTCCAGAAAGAGGCCCACCTTCCTCCTGATAATGTCCAGGTCCCTCCGGGTGTGCGCGAAAGAGCCGGTTTTGATTGCGGGTGCCGACGTTTGTGGCGCCGTAGCTTGTTCGAGGGCTTGGCGGAAGGACCGAAGGGACGGAAAGCGCCGCCGGGGAGTCTTGTCGAGAGCTCGTCGCAGCACCTGTTCGATTGCCTTCGGAATGAATGGGCGATGAAAGGCAAGCGGCAAGAATGAGGCGAGATCGATGATGGCCTTTCGCCTATGTACCGTCAGTTTATGCGGCAGCTTGCCGGTCAGGATGAAAAAAGTCAGTACTCCCGCGGAGTACACTTCGCTACGAATGGTGCGTCTATAATAATCCTTGCCGTCCAGCATCGCGCGTGCGGCCTCGGGCGGCATGAACTCGAGGACCCCGGCCATGCCGACTACCGGAGGGCGGCTTAAATCGTCTATACGCCGGGCCAGACCGAAATCGATGACGCGGACCCGGTCCCCCTGGAGAATCAGGTTCTGGGGATGTATATCTCCGTGTAAATAGCCCCGCGCGTGAATGCTCTCCAACGCCGCCAAAGCGTCGTCGGCGAGCCGCAGAAGCTGAGATTGGCGCGAAACCGGAGAAGCGCCGCTCGTGCGAATCCTTCGGGCCGACAACTCGACGCTCGGACCATCGATCCACTCGACTGCCACGAACGGCCGGCGCTTCCAATCACCAGCATCGACCAGCCGCACGGCCGCGGTCCCAGCGAGTTGCTCCAAGGCAGCCCGCTCCCTCCGCAGCTGTTCGTTCGCGAACATCCCTGCCTTCGGTGAATGGAACTGTGGCCGAAGCAATTTGAGCGCGCATCGCCGGTTCCCGGAACCTTCGATGAGATAAAGCTCGACATCGATCATCGGACGTACGCAACGCATGACCCGGCGACCGCGAACTAGCTGGCCCACGCGCAGCGTCTGGACGATAACGCCGCCTGTTAGGGAGTTCTGCGGCCCGGATTTTATGAGGAAGCCATCACCGATAAAACGCCGGACCGGCTCGGCGATGTCCTTAAGTACCTCTTGGGGGCTCGCCCCCCGTTCCGCCGCGAGATCCAGCACGGCCTGCAGGAGAGTTCTGGGTGTGCGGAATCGCTCCAGTAAGGCGCGCGCTTCGATGCCGAGCAGCTTCGGATCGGAGCGCGTCAAGGCACGGCTGGCCACGAACGCGCCCTCGCCTCGCCTTAACGGCCGACCAAGTGCTTTGCGAACGAACTTATCGCCGAAACGTTCGATCGGCGTCACTAGGAGATCTTTTGGGAGAAGCCAACGATCCCGACTTAGATCAATTTCAATATCGAGAAAATTTTTCAAGCTATCAGAGCCGGCACGAGGTCTTCGGCATCCATCTCTCGGTATCGACACCGATCGCCTCGAGGCGCCGCGACACGAAAGCCTGAGGATCGAGGGAGGCCCTACGACGAGCGCTCAAAATCGCGGTGGAGATAGCCTCGCAAACCCACGTGCGCCAGCTATGGCCGGATGCCCCAAGTGGATCGACGCCGAGAGACACGAGGGCTGTCGATCCGAATTGCCAGGAAAACGGGACGCCTTGCGCCCGGACATGCGGCATTTTCGTGAGGACTCGACGTGCGAAAGCCTGGGCGTCGCTCGCTCGCGCGAAATAGACGACCATCTTGTCCGGCCGAAGCAGTTCGGTCAGGCTCGCGCCGATTTTTAAGGATGCCGCGCTCGATTCAAACGCGAGCGCACAAGTCGTTCGAAAGACCATCGGCAATTGCTCTAGCTGAGGACTGATATAGACCTTATGCCTTGCATCCATCACTTGCCGAGTCGGCCCATTTCCTTGGCGGCGCCAGGTCCGCCATCCCCGTCCGTTGTGCGAAAGTCGCAAAGGCAAGTCGAAGCGCCTTCCGCCTATTCGGCAAGAGCCGTTGGCGATACCCAGAAATCGTAGGCAAGCAGCCTCGTCAGGCAACGACCGCTTCAAACGCGGTGACAAAGGTGCGCGGTTGAAATAGTAGAGCAGGTTGAGAAGCTCCCACGAGTGCTCACGCGGAGATTTGTATGCCAACATGATCGCCTCGGCGGAGAGTCGCCGAAGCTCCATCCCATCATCAGCAGCATGCGGATCGCGCGCTTTCGCGAGCGGCGCCGGGCCGCTCTGCCACACCCCGTCGATGAGGACCTCGACAATATCACCCATGACGAGCCGGCGCAATATCTCGCGGCGCTCGGTATCCGCATCCGCCTCCGGGGCGCCCCGAAGGCCGGTCAGGAGATTCCAGACCTCGAGATTAATCGCCGTTACCGGAACGTGCAGGGCATTGTCAGCCCGCACGACTAGACCGATCATCTCGTCACGAGCATGGTTGGCAGAGAGGGCCTTAGCGGATCGCGGGATCTTCTCGAGCCGGACTGCGGAACTCAAACGGAATGACAGGGAAGCGATTCCCCGCGATCCAGCCAGGCGCGATCTCAAGCCGCTAACGTTTAGCGCGCTTCGGCTTGTTCGACGATTTGATGCGGCCCTTGAGGGAGGCTCTGCGCTTCTTCAGTTGAGCCAGATGAGACGTCAACTGCCTTTCGAGCTGGCTATAAAACGACATTTCTTCCGTGGCGCTGACGTGGTTTCTCGTCGCGTGCGAAATAGTCCAGTCGCAGGTGTTGCCACAAGTGTTGCCGCAGGTCACACTGTAGCAGGTACAGGGCCCATCGCAGCCTTTTCCGAGGTACTGCATGTAGTGTTTTATCGGACCCTTGGAGCCCTGGGAAGGCCAAGCCACCATCGACACCATTAAGTCTTTGATCTTATATTTCATTTGTCCCCTCGACTATTGGAGCCGGGCCTCACGATTTCTTGCGCAACTTCAACCGCTTCTTGCGGGTCACGTTGCTCTTCTTCAACCGAGCCAGATGAGAGGCAAGCTGCTTCTCAAGCGCGCTATAGAACGACATCTCCTCGGTGGCGCTTCCGTGATTTCGCGTTATCACTGACAGGTTCCAGTCGCACGTGTTGCCGCATGAACTGCCGCATGCGAGGTAATGCACGTACTTTTTTGAACGGCCTTTGGGGGGTAAAATTGACACGGAGACGATCAAGTCCTTGATCTTGTATTTCACCGGCCTCCATTGAGACTTGCGTATTATAGTTCCGCCACTCGGGACATTCAAGCTAAATTGAAGCGGCGGCCGGCGCGTCCGTCAGGAACGTCGCCTCAGCATCCGTGCCGGAGGAGAGTGATCCACAAAAATCAGCGCGCGGAAGTGATCCACCGGCCGAATATCGGGAAGCTGGAAATCCACCTGAAAACGTTGATCGCGGCCTCCCGAAGGCGCGTTGAAGATCGTCAAGTCAACGAGAACGTCCTCGACGTCCAGATCATGAAGAATCTTGGGGAGGGAGCGGGAAATCGTCGGCGGAGGCGGATTGGGGATCATCGGCCAGTCGGTCTCCAATCGGTAAGCCGTCAACGCCACGGGCACATAACTCGCGCCCAAAGTCTTCGCCAAAAAACATCCCATGACTTTGATCGAGGTCAGATCGCTTCCCGGAGGAGCCGGTATGGGCCGTTGAGAAATATGAAGGTTTGCGGACCAAAGGACCGTCTTCGCCTCCGGGAAGTTCAAGGATCTTAGGGCCAAGAATGCCTCCGCCATTCCCTCATCCCGCGGCTCGAAGCCTTTCATGTACTCAGCGGTGCCATCGAACTGCTCATAATACTCGGCCTTCTGCCACGCCTCGAGTCCTCTCAGCGAAACGTGAGCCCGAGCGAATATCTCGGACGAGCCCGCCCGTTTTGATGCGGCCACCCGAAGTGCGAATCCGATCTTTGCGACTCCGTCGAGACAGCGGTTTTGCTCTTCGGACGAAATTTTTGGAGCGCCCCCCGTTTCCCGCCGGAATTCTTCTTGTGAAGCGAACCGCACGCCGGCGCAGGTCGACAGCCCGTCCACGAGTACTTCGGCTTGATCGGGAATCGCTTCCCGAAGAAATGACCCGAGCAGGCGAAAGTCGTCCCACGGCTGCTGAATGTCAAACCCCATGAAATGGACGCTATCATCGGGGTGCTCAAGATTCCACCGCCTCATCCACTCCAGGAGCTCTCGGACCTCTTCCGATCGCCAAACTCCGAAGAGCCCCTCCAAGGCTTCGTCTGATGATCCGCGGCCTGTCGAGAGGTAGTCTTCCACGCGCTGCGCCGCAGTCCAAGGGGTCTCGAACGCTACTACTCGGAAGCCGAAGCGCTCCACCAGATCTTTGATGACCCTTACTTTCGTCTTATAGACACCGCCGGATGTATGAAGAGTCTCGCCAAGCGCGATCACCGAAGCGTCCTTTGCGAGAGTGTCGAGCGGGTGGCCATCACTCCAAGGAAGCAGGGTGCGAAGCGCGTGAACGCCGGCGGGCAGATACCAAGTTCGCGCGACAGTGCGAGCCTGAAATAGTAGCGCCGCGCCCGCGAAGAGAATGATCCCAACAGCCGAACGTCGTCGCGGGCCCCAGTCCACCGCACAGTATAGACCGGCCATTAGCGCCTGTCCATAGCCCTGTCAGACACTTCGGTTGGGTTAGGACGCCAGCATTGTAGCGGTTCAGCCAATCTTGGACACATGGTTACTGACACAAAAGCGACGGCCTCGCGCAGATGCGCGAGGCCGTGCGTTTGAATCCGGCGTTAGGGAACTAAGGGCTTGACCTTGGCCAGGAGCTGATCCGCACCGCTCTGCAGGTCCTGTACGCGCCATTCGAGGTCGCGCGAATCACGGTCGAGATCCATCGCCTCGAAGTTGAAGCCCGCGCGCCGGAAATCGAAGCCGGCAAAGCGCGCGTCCGAGGAGAACCAGTTCGATTCGCTCTTCAGGCGCCTCGCCGCGTCGGCGAGGCGAGAGGCGGGGGCGACGAGGGCCTCGTCCTTCTCGGCCTGCGCCGACAGGTTGCGCAGGTCCATCAGCCGCCATTGGGCGTCGCGGGTCAGCTGCGCAAGGTCGCGCGTGAAACGCTCGACGTCCCAGCGCAAAGACGGGTCGGAGGGCTGGCCGGGGCGGCCGGGCTGCGTCTGCTGGTAGCGGCGCATGCGCTGCAGAAGCCAGTTCAAATCGTTGCGCAGGCGCGAGAGGTCTCGCTCGGCGCTGTCGAGCTGCCAGGCCAGGTTGTTGATCTGCGGCCCGAGATTTCCGGCCTTGGCCTTGATCTGTTCGGCGCGGAGCGCGGCGACGGAGTTCTGCAGCTGCGCGACGGAAAACTCAAAGGACGGGATCGCGGGCGACGCGTGGGCGGACACGGCGGCGAACAGCAGGGCGGCGGACAGGATTCGGATCATTAGACCTACCTCCTTGCCGGGCCCTTAGGCCCAGTGCCTTGATTCTATCTAGAGGAAGGGGTCGAAGTCAACACCGCGGGCAAGGTGAAGTTGAAGGCCGAGCCCACGCCGGGCAGGCTCTCCACCCAGATGCGGCCGCCGTGCGCGGTGACGAGGCCTTTGCAGATGGCGAGGCCCAGTCCGAGGCCTTTGCGTTTCTGCGTATTGTCCGTGGTCTGGTAGAAGCGGTCGAAGAGCATCGGCAGCTCGTCGGCGGGAATGCCGGCGCCGGTGTCGAGCACGGTGAAGCGCACGAAGTCGCCGTCGCGCTGGGCGGTGACGTCGATCGAGCCGCCCTCCGGCGTGAACTTCAGCGCGTTGCTGAGCAGGTTCGCGAACACCTGGAGCACGCGGCGGGAATCGGCGTTGACGAGCAGGGAGTCCCCGACGGGGCTGCGCCAGCGCAAGCGGACGCCGTGGCGCGCGGCCTCGAGCTCGGCCGACTCGGCGGCTTCCTGGAGCAAGGTCGAGCCTTCGATGGTCCGGGTCTCCACGTTGAAGCCGTCGGACTCCAGGCGCACGACCTCCTGGAGATGGTCGACCATGCCGACCAGGCGCTCGGCGTTGGAGAGAACGGCGCGAAGCGCCTTGCGGGTCTCCTCGGGCGAGACGGTTTCCTTCGTCAAATAGTGGGCGTAACCGAGGATGACTGAGAGGGGATTCTTGAGCTCGTGCGCCACGTCCTGCATGAGGCGGGTCTTGGCGTCGAGGCGGTCTTTAAGTTCCGCTACGCGTTCATGAGTGCTCATAAGGAAAGTAAGCTGATTGTAGCACGAAACGTAGCGTTTTTTTGTAGGATTTCTCCATGATCGACACCTCCCAATTCCGCAACGGCCTCGTCTTCGAAGACGAGGGGCAGATTCTTCAAATCATCCACTTCCAGCACCACCGCAAGTCGCAGTCCGCGGCCGTCTACCGCACGACCTTGCGCAACCTCGCCAACAACGCCGTGATGGAGCGCTCCTACGCCTCCGGCACGAAGTTCCGCGACGTCCCCGTCACCAAGCGCGAGAAGACCTACAGCTACGACGAGGGCACCAACGCCGTGTTCATGGACAACGAGACCTACGAGCAGATCCACTACCCGAAAGAGCTCTTGGGCGACCAAGTGAAGTTTTTGCGCGAGAACATGGAAGTGCTCGCCGTCTACGTCGACGACAAGCTCACCGGCATCGAACTCCCCGCCAACGTCGTGCTCACCGTGGTTTCGACCGTTCCCGGCGTGAAGGGCGACTCCGTCTCCAACATGGTCAAGCCCGCGACGATGGACACCGGCCTCGAAATCAACGTGCCCCTCTTCGTGAAGGAAGGCGACAAGATCCGCGTCGACACCCGCACGATTTCTTACGTCGAGCGCGTCAAGGAATGATCAAGGGCGTCATCTTCGACATCGACAATACCCTGACCGACTTCATGAAAATGAAGCGGACGGCGGTGGATGCCGCCGTCGAGGGGATGATGGACGGCGGCCTGCCGGGCAAGAAGGAAGATCTGATCAAGGAGTTCTTCGACCATTACTGGAAGGAAGGCATCGAGGACCAGAAGATCTTCGACAAGATCCTCAAGGCCAAGCTCGGGCACATCGACTACAAGATTCTCGCCAGCGGCATTTTGGCGTACCGGCGCTCCAAGAACGGCACGATGACCTTGTACCCGCGCGTCAACCAGACCTTGATGGAACTCATGAAGATGGGCATCAAGCTCACGGTCCTCTCCGACGCGCCGAAGATGGAGGTGTGGCTGCGCATCGTCAGCCTCGGCTTGCATCATTACTTCGACGAGATCATCACGTCCGAGGACTTCGGCGTGAAGAAGCCCGACCCGAAGCCGTTTCGCCGGGCGATCGAGGTGCTCGGCACCAAACCCGAGGAGACGATCATGGTCGGCGACTGGCCCGACCGCGACGTGAAGGGGGCGAAAGCCGCCGGCATTCGCGCGATCTGGGCCAAGTACGGCGACACCTTCGGCACGAAGGAGTCCGGCGCCGAATACGACATCGACGACATCTACGAGGTCGTGGGCATCATCCAGAAGGAGAACGCCGTTGCGGCTTAGCCCGTTTTTCGCGGCACTCTTGTTTCTGACGGCCTCGCGTGCTGGGGCGGTTCGGGTCGAGCGCCTGGCCATTCAAACCAGCCAGGGAACTTTGGGCGGCGTTCCTGTTTCCGGTTACGAGGCCGTGGTCGCAGAGGAGGCCGTCGTCTGGTTCGACGCCTCCGTTTCAACCTCACAGCGTGCGGTGCTGGTGCAGAGCGTCGGGGCATCGATCATCCAAGATCAGCCGAATGGAGGCTGGACACATATCGCTCTGGCCCCCGCGATGAGCCTGGCTGCGGCGCTTCCGATTTTGCGAGGGATTTCAGGCGTTACCCGCGCCGAACCCAATCGGGTATACAGCGTAGCGATGACGCCGAACGATCCTCAGTTCTCTTCTCAGTATCAATTCGGCAAGATCAGCGCCGAGGCTGGGTGGGAGTTCGAAACCGGCGATTCCTCTCGAACGACCGTCGCCGTGATCGACACCGGCGTCGAGGGCACCCATCCGGACCTCACTGCCAAGTTGGCGGGGTTGGTTCACAAGAATTGTCTTGATGCCTGCGTCGATGAAGGCGGCGGAGGCGCCGCTGTGGCGGCGTGCGAACACGGCACGGAGGTGGCGGGGTTCGCCGCGGCCTCGACCAACAATGGCACTCAGGTTTCCGGCGTGTCTTGGGGATCGAAGGTTCTGTCGATGCGCGTGTTCGCGTCGGCCGATTGCACGGCGTCGTGTGGAGACATCGTGCTCAATTCGTGCACTACGTCCGACACTCGGATCGCGAACGCCTTGAATTATCTGGTCACGCAACAGAACACGCCTGCGTACGGACGCATCGTCGCGAATATAAGCCTCGGATGTCTCCCTGGGACTGTCGGCTGCAACTTGTGCACGGCCACGGTTCAGCCCGCGATCGACGCGGCGCTGACCGCCGGCATCGTCGTCGTGGCCGCGGCCGGCAATCACGGCCCGTCGGACGGCACGGTCAATCGTCCGGCCGCTTGTTCGGGCGTTATCCCCGTGACGGCGAGCGACAGCAACGATTTGCTCGCCTCCTTCTCGTCCCGCGGCCCTGAAGTCGCCGCGAGCGGCTTGGCGGCGCCAGGGTCGGGCCTGACGAGCACGACGATTGGGGGCGGCTTCAAGGGCGGGCTCAATGGCACGTCCTTCTCCTCGCCCATAGTCGCCGGTGCGGCGGCTTTGATCCTGTCGAAGAAGCCGACGGCGACTGTGAGCTTGGCGAACAACGAGGTCACGAACATTCTCCGTGGCACGGCCAACAACATCGGGCTTTCGGCCAACTCCCAAGGCGCCGGCCGCTTGGACTTGTATCGAGCGCTTCGTTTCGCCACGCGCGGAACCCTGGCCGGCTTCGATGGCGAGTTGAAACCGACGGCATTCCCGAATCCGTTAAGGACCGGCTCCGTTACAATCGCTATTCCGCCGAACTTGCAGGGCTCGAGCCTGAGCATCAAGATCTACACGCATGAAGGCCAGTTCGTAAAGACCTTGACCGGGCAGTCCTGGGACGGCAAGAACACGGAGGGCGCCAAGGTCGCCAGCGGCTCCTACGTGTTCGTGGTGACGAGCTCCAAGGGCACCGGCAGCGGACGCGTCTCGGTGCTCCGCTGATGATCGCCTACAACGCCACGCTCGGGCGGACCGTCGCCACTCCTTCATCCACTGGTGATACTCAACGAACTGATTTTTCTTTCTCACTTATTTTGTATCACGGGTAGATTCTCGTATCCGGTTCTTATACCTTGCACAAGATAGTCGAAATTAACGTTTGACACGCCGCCACCGAACTCCTTTACCGTGATCTGAGTTCTATCCTTCTGGGCCGTGAAGAGCCCCTTACAGTCCCCTCCAGGAGTCAAATGTACGGTGATTTGGGCCGTAGCACTGGTCACCATGGCAAAGTGGTCGGGGAGAGCAACTGTGACTTGGCCGTTCGAGAGGTGGGCTGTACCACGAACGAAGGTCACCGCTTCAGGTCCCTCCGCCGCATAGTAGACGATTTGCTTTGTGGCATCTGTGGGATGATCCTGAACAAATGATTTCGTTCCTGTCACAGTAAGGCCACCATCTATTTTCACACCTCCGACGGCCAATGGTCCTACGCATCCGCCTGGACACAAAAATCCTCTCATGTCGACAATGGTGAGAATATCTTTAGGTCCGTTAGGGAACCCAGGCAGATATTTCTGACTTGTAAACACAAGGTTATTAGCTGAGGGCGACTTCCCGATTCTCCATGGTAGCGTTTGGTCCTCACCAAAGCCGAGAAAGAAAGAATCCAGTGGGAAAGTTCCAAACGGTCTGTTTCGAAGAATGATGTCTGATATTACATCCAAGCGAGCGGCGGGAGCAGAATGCCCGATCCCGATATTCCCCATCGTCGATACAAATACTCCCGTCGACATGCCTATTTGCAGAAGAATGGTTCCCGTCCCGTTGGCATCGCTGTCCGCAGTGATGACGATGCTATCGGTGCTCGAGAAAGAAGAGGCCCCTCCTCCACCGCCGGATGGGGCAGGCTGCCAACTCCCATTGCCTGAGGCGTCGGAGGTCAAGATGAAGCCCGACGAAGCCGCTGATGACAAAGTAAAAGCCGTCATCTGGACTATACCGGCCTGTATGTTGACGCCGGGAGCGACGCTGTCGGCGACGCCTGCCCGAAAGGCAAAGGCCGCCGTGTTCAGGGGAATGTCTAAGGTGTCCGCGCCGATAACGAGCCGAAGGATATAATCGCCATCGGCCGCATAAGTCGTGGAACTCATTCCTACGAGGGTCAGATTGAATACGCCATCGCCGTCGGAGGTGGTCGAAAAGGGAGCGCCGCTGAAGTTCGTGGGACTACCGTTGACTAGAATAGTAGCCGTACCGTTGAGCGTGGAATTAAAGGCGTCGACCCGGCCCTGGACGGTGAGTTTGTTCGGCACGGCGGCAAAAGCCGGGCTTACGACCATGCCTAACGTGCAAACGAGAGCAAGCGCCATAGCGCCTAGACCCAGCAGCCTGTCCATGTTCGTCATATCCTTCTCCTTGCTTGGTGGCGTCATCAAAATCGAGCCCCTAGGCTGAACCGGTGCGAGCGCCCGAGTTCACCAGTGGGCAGCACGGCGTAGTCAAGGCTCCACTTCACGTTGCGTAAGCCCAAGCCCATCGTCAGGCCGCGCGCCGCATCGAAGCCCGCGCCGCCGGCGACCGCCGTCTGCGTTGTGTAGCCCGCGCGCAGGTACATGTCCCTGAACGCTTGGAACTCGCCGCCGAACGAGACATTCGTCCCCGCGCCGCGCGGACCGTTGACGAACTCCGCCGCCGCCGCGTGGCCGCCCGCGAATTGGTAGGCTGCGCCCACGGCCAGCCTCAGCGGCAGATCGTTACGCTGGTCCTGGAACTTGAGGCCAGGCCCGAGATTGCGCAGTGCGGCGCCGACGATAAGATTGTCGATCTTGCGCTTGGCACCCAGGTCAGCCGCGACAGTCTGCGCCTCGGTCGAGTCGATGTGGCTGCGGATGTGTTTAATGCTTGCGCCGACCTCGGCGACATCGATCTTGCGCGCGTAGGCCGCGCTCAGCGCCGCGTCCGAGGCCTCGTAACCGGCCGTCGGACGCCCGAGGCCGTCGCGCCCGTCGATTTTCCCCTGGCTAAGATATGTCAGCCCTGCCGCGAAGGTCCCTTGGCTCGTCGGATGGGCGTAGGCCAGAAAATCGTGACGCGTGCTCTCGAACATCTCGGCGTGGCTGGCTGTGAACTCGCGCTTCTCAAGCCTGGACAGCCCGGCCGGGTTCCAATAGAGCGCGTTGGCGTCGTCTGCCAGGGCCGTGTATGCGCCGCCCATTCCCAAGGCTCGCGCGCCGACGCCGATGTTCAAAAAAGAAGCCGTTTCGGCCGCCCAAGATCCCTGGGAGGCGAGGACGAGTAGCGCGGCGAGATTCAATATTCTCATCTTTACTTGATGACGCCGACCTTCCCCGTCTTACGGATGTCCGACTGACCGGCCTTCCTGGCCGTCATCACGTAGGTATAGACGCCGGACCCGATCCCGGATACGTTCCAAACATGATCGAAGGTGTTCTGCGCGCCCTTGCCGTTCCCATCATCGAAGACACCGAGAAATCGGAAGTTCGCGGACGAGTGCACCTTGCGGCCAGCGAGGTCATAGACGCGTACCTCGATCGCGTCGACCGAACCCGGCTGCATCCGAAAAGTTATTGCCGAGCCGTTGCGCGACGGATTGGGGAAAGCGTAGCCGTCGCGTAGGCCGAAGTCATCGATAGCGGCGACGCCAATCGCGGGCCCAAGCACCTGGTAAAGTGAAAAATGGTCGGTTTTAGCCGAGACAGTGCGTTGGATCGTGTCGACGGTCGACTCCAGCGGCTCCCATTCATTTCGGGAAGGATTCCAGTAGTGGACCTTCAGTTCGCGCTCTCCTAGTCCATAAGCCTGGGCCAGAGCAGCGTCGTAGGGTAGGACGAGTGTTACAGGGACACTGAATTTCGTCCCCTCTGGACCGTACTCGATCGGCTCCGAGGCCCTTTTAAGTCCCTTGTCTTCCATTCGCTTCTTGCGATCGGACGAGCCCAACGAATCCACGCCGGCGGATGAGACGGTAATCTCTATGTCCTGAGCTAGGGCGAAGGCCGGCACGATAACGGACGCCTTGTCTTCCCTCTCGACCTTCCCGCCCCGGTCCTTCGCGATCAAGCCCTTGGCCTGCCCGGGTCTCTTGGCGGGAGCCGCGACGAGGGCCGTCATGACTTCAGCGGGAAGTCCGTACTTGAGCAGGCGGCTGCTCTTGCGATCCACCACATAAAGGTTCGTCGTCGCGTCGAGAGCCGCGCCGAGAGGTTGTTCCAGACCCGAGCTCGGCCCGAAAAAGAGGATGGGACGCTGCAACGAGTCGATCTTCTGCATTCGCTTGTTGCCGCGATCGGCCACGTACAGGTACTTGAGCGCGCTGGCCGCTATCCCCTTGGGGTTATTGAACTGACCCAAGGCTCCGCCCTCGCTACCGACAGTGAAGAGCGGCGTACCCTCCGGATCAAACGCCAAGAGCCGGCCGTTCTCCTCATCGGTCACGTAGATGCCGCCTGTCGGATCGAAAGCGACGCCAAAGGGTTTAGCTTCACCGCCCTCCTCGGCCTGTCCATCATCCTCATCGTCATCGCTTTGCACGGCCGCCATGTCGTCAAGCTTGATCTGAAACAGGAAAGTTCCGGCGAGATCGAGGACCTGCACCCTCGCGTTGCTTCGGTCCGCGACGGCGATTCGGGAAGCCGAGACCGCGATGCCCGTCGGATGGTTGAACTCCAGCGGAGCCTTGCCGGGGATATACCGTCCTTCGGCGTTGGTCCTTCCCAGGGAACGGATGACTGCGCCTGTCGAATTCAACACGGTGATCCTATGGTTGTTGCGATCCGCGACGTACAGATTACCGGAGGCGTCCAGGGCCACTCCTGCGGGTTTCTCGAACTTGATGCTTCCGCGCTTATCGTTGGCTTTGTCGTTGCGCGGCTGAAGCACGGTGTACCCGTCATAGGCGGCCTGCAACTCGCCGGCGCCCGTGAACCTTAAGACTTGGTGGGCTCCGGAGTTGGCGACGTAGATATCGCCCTGAGGGCCTACGGCGACGCCCTCCGGCTTGTCCAACAGCTTTGACTTCTCGGCGTTCTGCAGCATGAGCAGCAGCGCGGGCTCGCCGATGAACACGTTGGCGGCGCTCGTCGAGCGATGGCCGGCTGAATCCGTCGCCGTGAGCTTCAGGGTGAATACCCCGGCCAAGCTCGTCGTATCCCAGCGTGCGATCGCGCCCGAGACGACTGAAGCGGTGCCAGCCGCGATCAAGGCGAACCCAACCTGCGCGTTGGCGCCGACGGCAAACTCCAACGTGAAGGTGCTGAGGTGGATGTCCGAGGCCGTGGCGATGACCGCGACCTCTCCCTTGCCGAAGACTTGGTCCAACCCGCGAGCGTCCGGAGAGGGGGAAAGAAGGGCGGCCACTGGGGGCGTGCCGTCCACCGTCACCGTGGCGACGTGAATCGCCTCGGTATTGCCGGCCATGTCGACGCTGAAGAAGCGAATGCTATGCGGACCGTCGGCAGGGATCATGAATGGCGAAATAAACTTGCCGAAGGATGCGCCGTCGATCGAGAAATCCGTCCGAGCGACCCCGACGCCGCCCCCATCGCCTACGAGCAAGGCGTCGTCCACGGCGGCAAACGAGAGCTGGGTCAGAGGCGTGATGAGCTTTGGAGAGACCTCGGGCACTGGCGGATCCGCATCCAAGGCAGATCGAGGCGGCAGGATATCGCTTACGATCTCGGCCGTGCCCGAGGCGGATTTGGGAGCGGGCATGGCGAAGAAGCCGCTTGTCGATTCCAGTAGCGTCGTGACTGCGGTCGCCTCGAACGAAGCGAGCAGCCGGGCGGCATTGCCGATCGTCCCCGGCGCCGTGACGAGAAGACTCACAGTCTCGCTTGAGCCCGGGCCCAGCGTCACGGTCGGAGTCGTCGCCAGTCCGAGGTCGGGATTCGGCGACGCGGCGCTCAGCCTATAAGTGTCGGTCGAGGTCCCCGTGTTTCGGAGGGTCAAGGCGAGTTCGGCCGAGCGGTCGATCACAAGCCGTACAAAATCGGTGCTCAGAGATATCTCCCAGGATCGCCGCTCCGTTGTGACTCGCAGAAGCGTCGGCGTAAAGCTGAAGCTTCCTCCCGTGCTGGCTCGGATCGATTTTTCGACGTCGACAAGGACCCGCTCTCCGCTCAGGACGCCGTCGGTCACTGAAAAAATGACCGGGACATCGAGGAAGGAGGACGTCAGGTCCATCGAAACCATCTGGCCGTTGTCGGTCCTGACGCCGCGCACCGTCTTGAATGTAAGCCGAAGCCCGGTATAGGCGCCCGGCGGCAGATTTTCGATGGCGAGCAGTTCCGCGTCGAGGGCTTCGTGCAGGCTGACAAGCTCAAGCTCGCGGTCTGACGTCAGCATCGGAAATTCTTGGCCGGCTCTCAGAGCGACGGCCGCCGAGAATGAAACGAACACTTTCGAGAAGTTGCTGTTGACCGAGCATGCGCCGACGGTCACCGTATTGGCCGCATTGGCCGCCACGAACAGGGTGACTGGCATGGTATTGTTGGCTTCGGAGAGCTCCGGCAGAGACCCATCGGCGTCGGCTGTAATCGTGATCGCGTCGGTATATGTGCCGGGCGCCGGCTTGTTGACAAAGCTCATGCTGGCATTGTTGCGAGTACCCGGGTTGACGGGTCCGCCTATGATCGCCTGAGTTTGACTGAAATCGCAGCCGCCGCCCGGGCAGTTGACGGGCGGGAAAGTTCCGGCGAAGAGGACATCTTCACCTCCCGGCGCATTCGCCAGGCCGCTATTGAGCACGTGAGCCTGAAGCCTATATCGGGTCGGATTCTGCAGCACCGAAACGCGATTCGCCACGGTTCCAGTGACCATGTCGAGATCCGGCCGGCCTATCGTGAACGGCTGCCCATTTTGTCCCGCGACGTTTCCGGCCTTGTCGGAATAGAGGATCCTTAAGCTGACGCCCGTGGAGTTGGCGATGGGCGTGATCCAAGAGAAGGTCCCCGAGTTTGGGACGCCGCTAGCGATAAGGACCAGGCCCGAGGTCCCACTCGTGGAAAAGAAGAGACTGACGGACGCCGCAGGCAGCCCGGAGACGCTGTCCGTACTTGTAGCAGGGCAGAGGAGCGCGGCCACCTGTGGATCGCCGCACCACAGGATATTCCTCGTCTGTCCGGCCGTTACCGGCTGGGCTCCCTGGACGCCGGTTCCTCCGCCGCCTAGAAAAATCCCGGCGGGCACCGTGGGGGGGACTGTGTCTTTCCAAACCAAGAACGTGCTGAGTGCCACCGAGAAGTTTCCCGCCTGGTCGAAGACCCGCACTGAGATATAGTTGGTCCCCTGCTGCATCAGGTCGAAAGTTCCTGTTGGTAGCGGCCAGTCCGCGGTTATGGCGTCTGTGAAGGTTCCGAAGTCCGCGCTCGACTGGACAATGGTGAAGTCTTGGATCGGAACGCCAACGCCGCCGACGTCGGTCGTGACCCTGATCTCGAAGCGGCTGAGATGCCCGCCGCCCGCGTCAAAAAAATCGATGTCGATCATCGGAAGCGAGGCGCTTGAGTTAAACCAAGTGGAAAAAGAGCCTGCCGGAAGATTGCTGATGATGGTCGGGGTAGCGGGGTCGACGGCCGTGAAGCTGCTGCTCGCCGTCGTCGTATTGCCGACCCGATCGGGCACGATGACGGTGAATACGTGAGTTCCCAGCGAGAGGCTGAACGGCGTGAAGACGACCGACGAGGCTGAAACGGCGGCCGACGCCGTCATCTCCGCAGCATCGAGAAAAAGTCTCACCGCAGCCGGGTCGATGCCCGCGAGGCCGTCGGAATAGGTCGATATGAACATAGGATTTTGGTCGGCCTGCACAAAGGCGCCGCTGACCGGGGTTATGATCGTGACGGTCGGAGAAGTCGTGTCGACCTGGAAGAATCCAATGACGGAGGCCGGATTGCCGATGAGATCCGTCGCCATCACGATGAAGGAGTGCGTGCCGTCGGCCAAGGCGAAGGCCGGAACAAAGCTGATGCCGGTGGCCGTTATCGTAGAAAACATCGTGACATCGATGCCGTCCAAGACAAGGGACACGCTCGAAAGGTCCACGCCTGCTCCGGCGTCCAGATAGTCCGCCGATAAAAGGGGCAGGTTGCTCGCGACGGTGCTTCCGTCGATCGGAGAGATGATCGTAATGGCGGGAGACGTCGTGTCCACCCGGAAAACGCTGGTGCTCGTGCTTAAGTTGCTAGCCGCGTCAAGGACCGACAGAATGGCCGTATGGAAGCCGTCGGTCAGGGGCGCGGCGGGGACGAATGTAGCCGATGAGGCGAACACGCCCGCACTGACGGCGATGCCATCGAGAAGAAGCTGGACTGCTCCTAAGTTTGCGCCGGAGGCCGCGTCCGCGTAAGCGCCGATGATGCTGGGAAGCGAGGCAGCCACGGTGCTACCGTGAGGCGGCGCCGTCAAGGCGACGCTGGGCGGCGTTGTGTCCTTTAGGACGACGAATGTGCTTGCCGCTATAGAGAAATTCCCGCGGTCGTCGAATGCGCGTACGCTCACATAGTTCGCGCCCTCCCGCATCAATCCGAACGTGCCGGGAGCAAGCGCCCAATCGGCGGTGAAGGCGTCGAGTGCCGCGCCGAAGTCGACCGAGGATTGTACGGTCGTGAAATCCTCGAGTGCCATCCCGGCCGCGCCGACGTCGGTCGTGACCTTGGTCTCGAAGCGGCTCAGGTGGGAGCCACCGGCATCGAAGAAGTCGATGTCGATAATGCTCCCCGGGTCGACGTTGAACCACGTCGTCACGGCATTGGCCAGCATGTTGTTTTGGATCACCGGAGTCGAGCGGTCGGGCGGGATGGTATAAGCAAATCCGACGAAGGCCGCGGGGTTGGCCGCGGGAAAGGCCGCTATCCCCGGCTGGCCCACGGTTACGAGCCGGAATGTGCCGGTGCTGGCAAGGCCTCCGGACGGTGCCACATGTGATTTCAGCGTGAGAGCGCGGCTCTCAAGAGGCAGGGACGACAACATAGCGGCGAGCAGCCAGTGCACGGCGAGCGGCGTGAGCGGGCGAGAGGCCATGTCGCCATTTAGTTAACAGGCGGCGGGCAATCTGTCAAATACGCCTACGTCACGCTGCGTGACGTAGGCGTCACGATGAAGCCAATCTTCGAAGTGGTGCCTTAGGGCGGGTCGGAAGAAGGTATAGCCAGCCTATACCCTTGAGACTTCTGATCCTGCGGCCCAGCGTGCTGCCGAGTTCTCGTCGCATCCGATGCGCCAACGACCGTATGACGTCCGTACTCTCCATCTCATGGCCGTGATGCAGGATCAGCTTGGCGACTTCCGCATGAGAGATATACCCTGGACTTCGTTCGACCAGGATATAGAGAAAGTGGAACTGCTCGGAAGAGAGCGTCGTCACCGGGCGCTCGCTCCTATAGACCCTGCGGCTCACGGGGTCCAGCTTAATGTCGTCCTTCTCCAAGACCCGGTTGTCCCAGTTCAAGCGCCGGAACGTGGAGCCGAGAATGGCCTTGAGCTCCTCCTGGCCGCCGTCGATCTTCGATATGAAGTGGTCCGCCTGGCACAGATTGTAGGTTGCCAGTTTCTTGTCCGTATGCGCAGTAAGGACTATGATTGGAATTGCCTGTGACCTAGGGTTCGATTTCAGCTTGCGGCAGACTTCCACCGCCGAGAGATCGCCAAGCTCGAAATCGAGGACAATGCAATCCGGACGGTGACGCTCGGCCAAACCGGCGACTTCCTGGCCGTTGCGCGCGAAAAACAAGCGGTAGCCAGGCTTGGTGAGCCAGAGCAGCAGGAGATCGCGCCACTCCTCGTCATCGTCGGCTACCAGAATCTTCTTCCGATGCATAGGGCCAATATTACTATACTAGGTCAGCGTAAAAAGGCGCACTAGAAAAAATATCGTGCACCATTTGATAGCCTTCAACACAACGCGCAACGCGCCCATCGCGACGAAAGTCGCGAAGGCCGACACCTCGGCGTCGCGCGGCAAGGGCCTGCTCGGGCGCGACTCGCTGGCGGCCGACGAAGGCCTCTACATCACGTTGAGCCCCACGCTCTCCGTCGTGCCCTGCCCGACGATCCACACCTTCTTCATGAAGTTTCCCATCGACGTGCTGTTCCTCGACGCGGACCTCAAGGTCGAGCGCGTGATCGAGGACATGCGGCCGTGGCGGCTGTCGGCGTGGGTTCCCGCGGCGCGCGGCGTGCTCGAGCTCAAGGGCGGCGTGCTGAAGGGCGCGGTCAAGATCGGCGACGCGATCGAGATGAGGCCCTCGTGACCGAGACCAAGGCCCCGGAGTTCCCGACGCCGTCCGGCATCGAGATCAACCGGTATTACGGGAAGGACACCGTGAACGTCGGCGCGATCGGCGAAGCGGGCTCTTACCCGTTCACGCGCGGCATTCAAAAGACGATGTATCGCGGCCGGCTGTGGACGATGCGCCAGTACGCGGGCTTCGGCACGGCGAAGCAGACCAACGAGCGCTTCCGCTGGCTGCTCGAGCAGGGCCAGACCGGCCTCTCGACCGCCTTCGACCTGCCCACCCAGATCGGCCTCGACGCCGACGACCCCAAGGCCAAGGGCGAGGTCGGCCGCGTCGGCGTGCATGTCGGCACGATCGACGACATGGAACTGCTCTTCGCCAAGATCCCGCTCGATCAGGTTTCGACCTCGCTGACGATCAACGCCACGGCCTCGGTTTTGCTCGCGTTCTACGTCGCCGTGGCCAAGAAGCGCGGGATCGCGCTGAAGGACCTGAAAGGCACTCTCCAAAACGACATCCTCAAAGAGTTCATCGCCCGCGGCACCCAGGTGTTCCCGGTCGAGCCCTCGCTGCGCCTGTGCGCGGACGCGATGGAGTGGTCGTTCAAGAACACGCCGCAGTTCCATCCGATCTCGATCTCGGGCTACCACATCCGCGAGGCCGGCTCCGACGCCGTTCAAGAGCGCGCCTTCACCTTCGCCAACGCGAAGGTCTACGTCGAGGCTCTGCTCTCGCGCGGCATCGGCGTCGACGTGATGGGGCCGAAGCTCGCCTTTTTCTTCGGCTGCCACAACCACTTCCTCGAAGAGATCGCCAAGTTCCGCGCGGCGCGCGGCGTCTGGGCCCGGATCATGAAGGACAAGTTCGGCGCGGCCGATCCTAAATCCCAGTCCCTGCGCTTCCACGTCCAAACCTGCGGCTCGACGCTCACGAGCCAGCAGCCGCACAACAACGCCATGCGCGTGGCCTGGCAGGCGATGGCCGCGGTTTTGGGAGGAGCCCAGAGCCTGCACACGAACTCTTACGACGAGGCTCTGTCGCTCCCGTCCGAGGAGTCGGCCTCGCTCGCCCTGCGCACCCAGCAGATTCTCGCGCACGAGACCGGCGTGACCGACACCGTCGATCCCGTCGCCGGCTCCTGGGCGATCGAGTCCCTGACCGCCGAGCTCGCCGCGCGCGCCACGGCGAAGCTCGCGGAGATCGAGAAGTCGGGCGGCATGCTCAGGCTCATCGAGGGCGAAGTTCCGCAGCGCGAGATCCAGGAAGCGTCCTACCGCTGGCAGCGCGACGTGGAGGAGGGGCGCCGCAAGATCGTCGGCGTCAACGCGCTCAAGATCGAGGAGAAGGACGCGACCGCGTCCAAGCGCCTCAAGGTTTCGCCGAAGCTGGAGGCCGATCAGGTCAAGAGCCTGAAGGCGTTCCGTAAAAAGCGCGACTCGAAAGCGTCCGCCTCCTCTCTGAAGCGGCTCGAAGCCGCCTCGCGCTCGCCGAAAGAGAATTTATTCCCGCACATCCTGCACGCCGTCGAGTCCCGCGCCACCATCGGCGAAATCTTCGGGACTCTTCGGGTCGTCTTTGGAGAATACCATGGCGGTTAAAGGCCTGCAGCGTCGCAAGACGGTCCACGAGGTCCTGGCGGAGCGCAAGCTCCTCAACGAGGAGCAGCTCAAAAAGGTCTCGGACGAGGCCGCGAAATCCGGCAAGAGCGTTCAGCAGGCCGCCATCGACGCGGGCTTGATCGGCAAGGCGCCGCTGCTCAAGGCCCTGTCCGAGGAGTGGCAGGTCAAGGCCGTCGACCTCCTGCAGATGGACGTGGACGCCGAGGTGGCCAAGATCATCCCCGAGGCCGTCGCGCGCCGCCACGTCGCGATTCCGTTCGCCAAGGAGGAAAGCGTGCTGTTCGTCGCCATGGCCGACCCGCGCGACTTCTTCGCCTCCGAGGACATCCAGCTGCGCACCGGCCTCGAGATTCAGCCCTATCTCGCGCTGCCGACCGACATTCTCGCGGCGCTCGACGGCTCCTACGGGCGCGGCGAAGGCGAGGCGCTCAACCGTCTGATGACGGACGTCGCCAAGAACGAGGCGGAGAAAGTTCCCGATGGCGAGGGCATCGAGGTTCAGAAGGAAGCGCCGAAATCCGACATCAGCGAAGTCGACGCCTCGGCGCCCGAGGTCGAGAAGTTCGTCAACGCGATCATCCTCACCTGCATGTCGATGAAGGCCTCAGATATTCACATCGAGCCCTTCGAGGACCCGACCGGCAAGACGTCGAAGATCAACCTGCGCTACCGCGTCGACGGCATGCTCCTGCCCGGGACGTTCTCCGTGCCGTGGAGCTACCGCAACGCGATCGTGGCGAAGATCAAGATCATGACGAACTCGATGAACATCACCGAGCGCCGCATCCCGCAATCGGGCCGTATCCAGATCCTCGCGCAGGGCAAGCCCATCGAGTTTCGCGTCGAGATGGTCCCGACCGTGTTCGGCGAGTCGTGCGTCATGCGTATTCTCGACCGCGCCAGCGTGCAGGTCGACATCATGAAGATGGGCTTTCTGCAGGATACGCTCGACAAGCTCCTGGGCCTGCTCAAAGGCATCGGCGGCAAAAAGAACTTCGGCCTCATCGTCGTCTGCGGTCCCACGGGCTCCGGTAAATCCACGACCTTGTACGCCTGCCTCAACCACATCAACCGCCCGGACATCAAAATCCTCACCGCCGAAAACCCCGTCGAGTACAACCTCGACGGCCTCATCCAGGTTCCCGTCAACCCGGATATCAAGCTCGGCGGCGACAAGAAGTTCGACTTCGCGGCGGCCCTGCGCTCGTTCCTGCGCCTCGACCCCGACGTCATCATGGTCGGTGAAATCCGCGACGAAGAGACCGCCCACATCGCCATGGAAGCCGCGATGACGGGTCACTTGGTCTTCTCGACCATTCACACCAACGACGCCGCCTCGACGATCTCGCGCCTGACCGACATGGGCCTGCCGGCCTTCATGGTGGCCACGACGGTCAAGGCCGTCCTCGCCCAGCGTCTCTCGCGGCGCCTGTGCACGGCCTGCAAGGTCCCGCACGATCCGAAGCCCGAGGAGATCAAGATTTTCCAGGAGAACAAGGTCGAGCTGCCCAAGGGCACCAAGATCATGGGCCCGCCGCCGAGCGGCGGCTGCGAGGCCTGCAAGAATCTCGGCTACAAGGGCCGCGTCGGCATGCACGAGATTCTCGTCATGACCGACACGCTGCGCGGCTTCTGCCTCAAGGACGTGGCCGCCGACAACGTCCGCAAGGAAGCCGTCAAGGAAGGCATGCGCCTGATCGTCCAGGACGGCCTGGAGAAGGTGATCCTGGGGCTGACCTCCTGCCGCGAAGTGCTCGGAGGCACGGAGTAAGCCATGGCTAAAACCAACGCGAATCCGGCCGGCCCCGAAATGAACGTGGACCTGGCGCTCGAGCTGTTCTCGATCGCCGGCTCCTTGAACTCGACCACCGACCTCGACTTCCTGCTCCAGAAGATCGGAGCCGCCGCCGAGCAGCTCCTCGACTCCGAGGCGAGCGCCATCATGCTCGTCACCGACGACAAGAAGCACCTGTTTTTCCGCGTCGCCTCGGGCGAGAAGGCCAAGGCGCTCAAGACGATGACCTTGCCCATCGGCCAGGGCATCGCGGGCTGGGTCGCGCAGAACCGCCAGCCGCAGACCGTCAACGACACGAAGAGCGATCCGCGCTTCGCCGGAAAGTTCGACAAGGCCTCCGGCTTCACCACGCGCTCCCTGCTGTGCGTGCCGATGCTGTTTCGCGGCGAGCTCGTCGGCGTCGTCGAGGTCCTCAACAAGCGCTCGGGCGGCTACGGCGAGGGCCACATCGGCCTGCTGTCGAGCCTCGCGAACCTGGCATCGGTGGCCATCGTCAACGCCAAAATTATGGCCGAGCAGAAGAACTTCTTCTCGCACGTGCTCGAACTGCTCACCGCCTCGATCGAGACTTCCCGGCCCGGGCTCGACGGCTATCCCGTCCGCGCGGCGAAGCTCGCCTGCTCGATCGGGCGCGCGCTCGAAGTCGATGAGTACGATTACCGCATGCTCTACTACGCCGGCGTCCTGCATAAGATCGGCTACGTCGCCTTCAAGAGCCCGCGACTGCTCGCCGATCTGGGCGTGACCAGCGCTTCGGATGAAATGCTGCCCGCGTTCTCCGCCCGCATGCTCGAGGGCATCAAGATGCTCGACGGCGCGGTGCCGATGATTCGTCATCATAAGGAAAATTACGACGGTACGGGCTATCCCGGCAAGCTGGTCGCCGACGCGATTCCGCTCGGCGCCCGCATCCTGGGCTTGGTCGTGAAAATGGAGGAGCTGCGCTCCTCCGGACTGCGAGACTCGGCTCTCGGAGCCCAGGCGCTCAGGGAGGCGCGGGCCGGCGTCGGCACGCGCTACGACGTCAAGGTCGTGGACGCCTTCGCCGCCGTCTTGGAATCTCAGGGGGGAACGTGGTAATCGACGGCGTCAAACCTTCCCGAGTATTGATCGCCAAGCCCGGCCTCGACGGCCACGATCGCGGCGCGAAGGTGATCGTGCGCGCTTTGCGCGACGCCGGCTTCGAGGTCATCTACACCGGCATCCGTCAGACCCCGGAGATGATCGCGGCCGCCGCGATGCAGGAGGACGTGGACGCGGTCGGTTTGTCGCTCCTGTCCGGCGCGCACCTCACTTTATTCCCGGCCATCTGCAAGGAACTGAAGAAAAAAGGGCTCAAGGACGTGCTCGTGTTCGGCGGGGGGATCATCCCCGACGAGGACATCCCGGCGCTCAAGAAGGCGGGCGTGGACGGCGTCTTCGGCCCCGGCACGCCTCTGCAGACCATCGTCGACTACCTGAAGGGGAAACTGGCCGTTGCCAAGTAAGGTCAACCCGCAGGACCTGATCCGGCGCGTGAAGAAGGGCGAACACGCCGCCGCGTCGCGCGCCTTGAGCATCGTCGTCAACGACGATCCTTCTTCCGAGGCGCTCGCCAAGGAATTCTTCAAATCGTCCGGCTCGGCCCAGAAGATCGGCGTGTCGGGGCCGCCCGGCGTCGGCAAATCGACCTTGACGGGCCGCCTGATCGGCTACTACCGCGCCAAGAGGCTCAAGGTCGGCGTGCTGATGGTCGATCCGTCTTCCTCGATCTCCGGCGGCGCCTTTCTCGGCGACCGCCTGCGCATCATGGAGCACGCGACCGACAAGGGCGTGTTCATCCGCTCCCTGGCCTCGCGCGGCATGATCGGCGGCCTCACCTACGCGATCTTCGGCGCGATCCACGTGCTCGAGACGCTCGGCTGCGACAAGATTCTGATCGAGACCGTCGGCACCGGCCAGGACGAGGTGGAGATCGCGTCGGTCGCCGACACGGTGCTCTATGTGACCACGCCGTCGATGGGCGACGAAATCCAGGCGATGAAGGCCGGCGCGATGGAGATCGGAGACATCTTCGTCGTCAATAAAGCCGATCTCGCCGGCCAGGACAAGGCCATCGCCGACCTTAAGGCGGCGCTCGGGCTCGGCCACTCCGCGGGCCAGGCGGTCAAGGCCTGGGAGCCGCCGGTGCTCGCGACGTCCGCGAAGGACGGCAAGGGCGTGCCCGAGCTCGCCAAAGAGCTCGACGGCCACTGGGCGCACCTCGCGAAATCGGGCGAGGGCCGCGCCCGCCTCAAGCGCCAGCACGCCACCGAGCTGCAGTTCTGGATCCAGCGGCGCGTGATCAAGAGCGCGCTCGAACGCGTGACCGACAAGATTTTAGAGGATATGGTCAGCCGCAAGACCGACCCGGCCAGCATCGGGCGCAGGCTGTTGGGGGCTCGATGACCTTTTCTCTGCGCAATGGCTTAAAGCCTGTGCGCAATGCAATCCAGTTTGAATCGATCGATGATGCGCTGCGAAATAAACTCTGGAATCATTTCAATGATTCCTACATCAAGATGCATGATCGTACAGACTACTTGCCGAATTGCCATGGTTACTACATCATAAAAGGACTCTGGCATGATTTGTTTAAATTGCCGTTGGATAGGATTGGAATTCATTGGTCCGATGCTACTGATGCACTTCGGGCGTATTTTTTTAAATGCGAATGGAACGAAATCTACGACCTCATCGAATTCGTGGTGAATATCGATGTGTTAGATTATCGGACGAAGCCTTTTATTGCTCACTGCAATTTCTCGATGGAGCAAGAGAAAGGTGGATATCGATTCGTGCGTAAGCTGATCATCCCTATCACTGATAAGAAAGAAATTTCCGTTATTGAGGCTGCAATTCAAGACGGCGGTGTTTATGCCCCGGTGTCAAAGCACTTCGAGCAAGCGGCCGCCCACTTGTCTGATCGAAAGAATCCCGACTATAAGAATTCAGTCAAGGAATCGATACTCGCAATCGAAGCTTTATGTAGCATCGTTGTTGGAAAAAAGTCAACGCTAGGCGATGCGTTGAAGAAGTTGAAGCTACCCCTCCATCCAGCTTTAGAAGCGGCATTCAGCAAGATTTACGGTTACACAAGCGACGCCAAAGGAATTCGTCACGCGATGTTGGATGATGGGAAAGTCGACTACGAGGAGGCAAAATTCATGCTGATTTCATGCATTGCCTTTTCGAACTATTTGAAGGGCATTGCCGCAAAGAGCAAAGTCGCATGAAACTTCATCACGTTGGGGTGGCCGTCCGATCTCTAGATGAGGCCATTGAGCGCCACGCGACGCTCGGTCTCAAACTTGCGCATCGCGAGGTGGTCGCCTCCCAGAACGTGGAGGTCGCCTTCGTCGGCGAGCGTCCGTGGATCGAACTTGTCTCCGGTCCCGGAGTGTCTAGATTTATAGACAAACGCGGCGAGGGTCAGCATCACATGGCCTTTGCCGTGCCGAGTATTATTGAGGAGCTCGCCCGCCAGAAAGCGAGGGGGGCGGCCTTGATCGACGAGGCTCCGCGACCGGGGGCATGGGGTCATCATGTCGCTTTTTTGCATCCCAAGGACCAAGGCGGAGTTCTTATCGAGCTCGTCGAGGAAGCCCACTAACATGATCGTGACAACTATCGGCGCCGATAGTAGGGGCTGTGAATACTGTGGATAACCCCAACAAAGATTCAGGCAAAGAGAAGAAGGAACGCCCTCTCGTCTCCCCGAAAACGCAACAGCTCTTCGACAAGCGCGCCAGGGCCGAGGCCGGCGGCGGACCCGAGCGCCACGCCGCGCAGAAGGCTCAGGGCAAGCTCGGGGCGCGCGAGCGCATCGAGATGCTCGTCGACGACGACAGTTTCGAAGAGATCGACGCGTTGGTCGAGACGCGCGCCACCGATTTCGGCCTCGACAAGAAGTACATGGCCGCGGACGGCGTGGTCACCGGCTTCGCCCGCATTAACGGACGACCTGTCTGCCTTTATAGCCAGGACTTCACCGTGGTCGGCGGCTCCCTGGGCCTCGCCCACGCGATGAAGATCTGCAAGGCGATGGACATGGCGATCACGGCGGGCGTGCCGGTGATCGGCCTGTGCGATTCCGGCGGCGCCCGCATTCAGGAAGGCGTCGAATCTCTCGGCGGCTACGCCGAGATCTTCTATAGGAACGTAGACGCATCCGGCTACGTCCCGCAGATTTCCGCCATTCTTGGCCCCTGCGCCGGCGGCGCGGTGTACTCGCCGGCGCTCACCGACTTTATTTTCATGGTCGAGGGGACCAGCCATATGTTCATCACCGGCCCCGACGTCGTGAAGGCCGCCACCGGCGAGACCTGCGATTTCGAGACGCTCGGCGGGGCCGACACGCACGCGCGCCTCTCCGGCGTGTGCCACTTCACCGCGGGCTCCGAGCACGACTGCTTCCGCCAGATCCGCGAACTGCTCGATTTCCTGCCGCAGAACTGCCGCGAGAAGCCCAAGGCCGTCATGCCCAGCGACGACCCCAAGCGTGAGAGCGACATTTTGGAGCGGGTCGGCGAACTTGAACCGAAGAAGGCCTACAAGATCCACGACGTCATTTGGGAAATCGCCGACGGCCATCAGTTCTTCGAGGTCCAGCGCGGCTTCGCGCGCAACATCGTCGTCGGCTTCATCCGCCTGGACGGCGAATCGGTCGGCGTCGTCGCCAACAATCCCCAGGTGCTCTCCGGCGCGCTCGACATCGACGCCTCCGAGAAGGGCGCCCGCTTCATCAACTTCTGCGACAGCTTCAACATCCCTCTGCTCACCCTCGTGGACGTCCCGGGCTATTGGCCGGGTCTCGAGCAAGAGCACGGCGGGATCATTCGCCGCGGTGCCAAGCTCCTCTACGCCTATTGCCGCGCCAGCGTTCCCAAGGTTACCGTCGTGTTGCGTAAGGCGTACGGCGGCGCCTACGACGTGATGAGCTCCAAGCACATCCGGGGCGACGTCAACTACGCCTGGCCTTGCGCCGAGATCGCCGTGATGGGCCCTCAGGGTGCGGTCAGCATCCTCTATAAGGCGGAACTCAAGGCCGCCAAGGACCCCGAGAAGCGCCGGGCCGAATTGGTGCAGGAGTACGTGGACAAGTTCGCCTCCCCGTTCCAGGCCGCCAAGCGCGGCTACGTCGACGAGGTCATCGAGGCGCGCAAAACCCGGCCGAAGGTCATCCGGGCGCTCAAGTTCTTGAAGGGGAAGAAAGTCACCCGCCTCCCCAAGAAGCACGGCAATATCCCGCTATAATATAGTCAGGACAAGGAGAACTCATATGGCTCGAACGAAGGTGACGGTGATCGGCGCCGGAAACGTCGGGGCGACGCTCGTGCAGCGGCTCGCCGAACTGGAAGTGGCCAACGAGGTCGTGGTCGTCGACATTCCCATGACCGAGGGCATGCCCGCGGGGAAGGCGCTCGACCTGCTTGAGAGCGGCCCCGTCGTCGGCTACGACACGAAGATCACCGGGACGACGTCTTACGAGCCCACGGCGAATTCCGACATCGTGGTCATCACCGCCGGCATCCCGCGCAAGCCGGGCATGAGCCGCGACGACCTTCTCAACACGAACGCGAAGATCGTCGCCTCCTGCACCGAGGCCGCGGTCAAGGTCTCCCCGAACTGCATCCTGATCATCGTTTCGAACCCGCTCGACGCGATGTGCCAGGTCGCGCTCAAGACCTCCAAGTTCCCCAAGCACCGCGTCATCGGCATGGCCGGCGTCCTCGACTCGGCCCGCATGCGCTGGTTCATCGCCGAAGCGCTCGACGTCTCGATGGAGAGCGTGCACGCGATGGTGCTCGGCGGCCACGGCGACACGATGGTGCCGATGCCGCGGTTCTCGACGGTCAGCGGCATCGCCATCACGGAGCTGCTGTCGAAGGAGAAGATCGAGGCGATCAACCAGCGCACCCGCGACGGGGGTGCTGAGATCGTCAAACTGCTCAAGACCGGCTCGGCGTATTACGCCCCGTCGGCGGCGGCCGCCGAGATGGTCGAGTCGATCCTCAAGGACAAGCGTAAGATTCTTCCGTGCGCCGCTTTGCTCGAGGGCGAGTACGGGGTGGACGGCGTCTTCGTCGGCGTGCCCTGCAAGCTCGGCCTGCGCGGCATCGAGTCCATCATTCAGCTGAACCTGACCGTCGAGGAGCGCGCGGCGCTGCTCAAGTCGGCCGGCGCGGTGAAGGAACTCGTCGGCGCATTAAAATAAATTGTTGTTAGCCGTTGATGTCGGCAACACCAACTTAACGGTCGGAGTATTCGCCGGAGATCGCCTTCTGCGCCAATGGCGCCTGGAGACCGATCTCCGGCGTTCCGTTGCGTGGTATGCCCGAGCGTTGAAATGTCCTTTCCGCAAGGTGGCCGGTCTTCCGTCGTCTGCCGTCGTCGCCTCCGTCGTTCCCAAACTGGACCCCGTGCTGTCCGAGGCGATTTCGAAGGCCTTCGGCTTCTCGCCCTCCTTCATAACGCCCGCCTCGCCGCTCGGCCTAAAACTGAAGGTGAAGACTCCCGGTCAGGTCGGCTCGGACCGCATACTCAACGCAATTGCCCTGCGGGCCATTTTTCCCAACAGTCCCTCGATCGCGATCGACTTCGGGACCGCCACCACCTTCGACTGCGTGGACGCGGGCGGCGCCTATGTGGGCGGCGCGATCTTGCTCGGCCCCAACTCGGCGGCGCGCGCCCTGCACGAGTTCACGGCCAAGCTGCCGTTGATCGAGGTCCGCAAGCCGCGCGCCGTGATCGGCAAGGACACGGTGCAGTGCCTCGAGGCCGGCCTGTACTTCGGCTACCTGGGGATGATCCGCGAGGTGTTGGCGCGCACGAGGAAGGAGCTGGGGGGAAAGGCCGCGGTCGTCGCGACCGGCGGCCTGGCACCGCTTTTCCTGAATGATCTTCCGGGCGTGCGCCACGAGCCCGATCTGACTTTGAACGGCCTGCGCCTCGCGAGCCGGCTTATTTCAGGGGCGCGTGCGGCATGAAGACGGCCACGGCCGAGATCATGCCGATCGCCACGCCCGCCGCGCCGAGAAGCTGAACGCGGCGCTCCTGCGGAGCGTTGCGCAACGCGCGCACATGCTGCTCGATGATGAGGAAGAGGGGGACGCCGACCATGGCCATGCGGATGTTCTCGCCGGTTTTCTTGGTGACGAAGACGAGCGCGGCGACTCCGGCGAAATTGAGGAGCACCGCGAGCAGGAAGATTCCCGCGGAGGGCCCCGCCTCGCCCTTCGCGACCTTTTCTTTCAGCGCGTCCTCGGTTTTCTTGTGGACGGCGTGGGCCGCGAAGAAGAGCGCGACGCCCACGACGTAGAGGATCATGAGCTGGACGCTGATAGTCCACAGAGCCGGCTGCTTCAGCTTCCCGATCAAATCGTTCATGTGTGCGGCTCCTTGGGGCCCTGACGCCGTCTGGGCCTATCGACCCCGGTGTTCTGGGGGCCAAATGCCGCTTGCGGCGAGGGGTGCAATGAGATATCATATTCCCACGTCGCTCACAAGCCGTCCAGTCATGCCGCAGGAGGAAACTGATGTCCCGAGCCCGCAATGCCGTCATCATCATCATTCTCTGTATCATCGGCGGCTATTCCGTCAAGAAGGCCCCCCAGCTCGGCTTGAACATGCCCGCTCCTGAGGAGATCAAGGATGCGGTTGCCGGCAACCGCATCCGCCGCAACGCTCCGAAGCTGACGCTTGCCAGCGGCACCGGCGACGACCTTCGCGACGCCGTCGCGGGCCACGCGGTCGGCACCCCCGGCGGTACGAACACCCTCGGCGACGTGGACGGCCCTCCCCGAGGCAACGGCAACGGCGGCTTCGGCCCCCTGTCGAACAACAATAACAACAACCCGCCCCCGCCCCCGCCCCCGCCGCCTCTGTCGCCCTCCGGTCCGCAGGATGAGCCGCAAAAGCCCTGCGAAGGCTACGGCCCGAGCTCCATTCAGAACGAATGCTTCGACCGTTGATGTAGTCAGCTCTTGATAGGAGCCCAGTCCTCGGTTAAGGACTGGGCTCTCTGTTTGAGCGTAGCCGCACGACCCCAAACAAGGATTAAGACATGCGCCCAATGATTCGTGTCGTTACCGTCCTCTCCATTTTTATCGCATCCACCGCCCGGGCCGTCAATCTGGATTGGCTCACCCAATACAAGAAGCCCAATATCCACTGGGGTCAGCTCGCACTCCACCCCTACTATCAACTGACCGAAGTGTATGACTCCAACATTTATCTCGTGCCTCGCGACGAGCCGAACAGCGTCGTCGGCGGCGGCGTGCGCGGCTCCTGGATCACGAAGAACGAACTCGCCTTGGAGGCCTCGCTGCCCTGGCGCAATCTCCACAACCTGTCGGCCGGCTACGGCGTCGAGTTCCACAGCTACAGCGTCGATCCCAAGGGCAACGACACGGTCAACCAGAACGCGCACCTCGACTACTCCTACGCGGGCGCCTACGGCCTGACCTTTAAGGCCGGCGACCGCTATTTGAGCACGACCGATCAGGCCTTTTCCCAGCTCGTCGACCGCAACCGTCGCTGGGCGAACACGGTCTACACCGCGCTCGACTACGACCAGGAGAACGGGAATATGGCCGGCGGCGTGGACGTCAGCCACACCGTCAATAAGTACCTGGGACCGGCGATCAGCCGCCTGCTCAACCGGTACTCTCAACGGGTGGGCTTCAACGTCGGTTACAAGATCCAGCCCAAGACGAAGCTGTACGCCTCCTACCACCGCGGCGTCACGCATTACACCGTCCATCGCCAACTTCCGGACCAGGACAAGAACAGCAAATCCCACGATTTCGGCTTCGGCGTCAGCGGCGTCATCGCCCCCAAGGTGACCGGTCAGGTCGAGGCGGGCATGACCTACCGCCGTTACGACGAATCGCCGATCGGCGCCGTGACCCGCGAGACGCGCAACTTCACCGTCGCCACGAACCTCGTCTACAAGCCGACGGACCGCACGGACGTCATTCTCGCGCTGTCCCGCGACCTGCAGGAGTCGATCTCAGCCGGCAATCGCTTCTACATCAGCAACAGCGCGACGCTGGATGTCAAGCACAAGCTCCCGCGCAAGTTCTCGGCCGGAGTCAACCTGGCCTTCGGGCTGGACAAGTATCCCGACTCCCAGATCACGGCGAGCGGCGCCACGGGCAGCCGCCGCGACGACATCTACCAGGGCGGCGCGTGGGTGACCTACGACATTCAGGCTTGGCTCACGACCGGTCTGACTTACGTTTATCGGGAGCGCAACTCGACTTTCACGCGCGACTTCAACTATCAGGACCACCAAACCGGCTTGAACCTGGCGCTGAAGTTCTAGACCCTGTATAATAAGCGCGGATGAAACGCCCCCCGTACTTCACCGCCGTGCTGTGCATATTGCTGTCGGCGTGCGGCAAGCTGCAGATAACGGAGGGCGCGCCGGACGTTCCCGCCGCCGTTCCCGCCCCCGCTCAGGCGACCCCGGCTGACTCAGCCTCGTCGCTTGCTCCCGAACTTCAGCAGGCGGCCGCGGCGAAGGAGGCTGCGGCCATCGCGGCGGCCATGCAGCAGGTGTCGCGTTCTAAGACGGACTACAAGATTTCCGCGGCCGACCTGATCAGCGTCACGGTCTACCAGGACCTCGAGATGAACCGCAAGGTGCGCGTCAACGCCAACGGCTCCATCTCCATGCCCCTGATCGGCGAGGTCAAGGTGGGGGGGATGACTCTCATCGAAGCGCAGGGTTCTATCGAAGGCAAGCTGGCTAAGTTCCTTGTCAGCCCGCAAGTTTCGCTGTTCATCGAGGAGTACGGAAATAAGACCGTCTTCGTGATGGGCGAGGTGCAGCGGCCGGGCTCGCTCGCCATTCCGACGGAGTCGCGTCTGACCGTTCTCGAGGCGATCAGCACCGCGGGCGGCTTCACGCCGATCGCGGCGCAGGATCGCACCCGCGTCCTGCGCACCGTCAACGGCGTGAGCGTCACCTACACCATCGAGGTCAAGGCCATCACGCAACAGGGACAGAAAGAAAAGGACCTGGTGCTTGAACCCAACGACGTGATCTACGTGCCGCAGAGCTTCTTCTAAGCCATGGCCGAATCCGAACAGGAAGTCGAGATCAATCTCGCCCTGTACATCGAGATCGTCTCGCGGCGGCGTTGGATCGCCCTGCTCATCGCCGCGGCCGTGTTTCTCGCCTCCGCGGCCTACGCTTTCCTGTCCACCCCGGTGTTCCGCGCGGAGACCTTGCTCAACGTTGAGCGGGCCAATAAGGGGATCGCCCAGCAAGGCGTCGGTGTGGAAAGCGACGACGACGCGTATTTCCTGACCCAGTACAAGCTCATCACGAGCGACACCGCTCTCGAGCGTGCATACGCAGCCCTTAAACTTGCGGACTCTCGCGACTTCGCCCTGGGCATCCAACTCCTGCGCGACGCCGTGACGATCATGCCGGTTCCTAAGACCCGGCTCTGCTACGTCAACGCCGACAGCACCGATCCCCGCCTGGCCATGGAGATTTCCCACACCCTGTCTCAGTATTTCGTCGAGCAGAACTTGAACAATCAGATGTTCATGTCGAAGGACGTTCTCGATGCCCTGCAGATGCGCGTCAAAGGCGTCGACGCCCAGCGGATCAACGAGTCATTGCCCTCCGTCGTCAACAACAAGTTGATTCAGGACATCAAGAGCCAGATCTTCTCCGCAGAGGCGCAGCTGGCTGACCTGCGCATGAAGTACACGTCCAGCCATCCCGCCGTCCAGGGGCTGACGTCTCGGCTTGCCTCGATGCACAAGGTCCTCGACAACGAGGTCAACAATATCGTTCAAAGCCTCAAGTCCGAGCTGTCTGGCCAACTGCAGGGAAACAACGTCCGCATCATCGACCCGCCGAAGCTGCCGCAGCGTCCGGTTCGCCCGCGCAAGGCCCTGGCTCTCGTCTTCGGCCTGCTGGGCGGGCTCATTCTTGGCGTCTTCACCGCATTGATCATCGAGATGCTCGACCAAACCGTGCGCACGCACGACGACGTCGAACGCAAGCTCGATCTGCCGTTTCTGGGACTTATCCCTCATACCAGACTGAAGAAGGACGCGAAGGTTTACGCGCCGCTGTTGTCCTCGGAGGTCTCGCTCATGAGCGAAGCCTTCCGCAACTTGCGCACTATGATCGGCTACGCGGAGTCCGTGGACGGCGAACCGGTCATCCTCGTCACCAGCACGGTGCAGGAGGAGGGTAAAAGCTTCGTCGCCGCGAACATGGCCGTGGCCCTCGCTCAACTGGGACAGAAAGTCCTTCTCGTCGACGGCGACCTTCGCCGCCCGCGCCAGCACCGCAACTTCCACCTGTCCAACGAAACCGGCCTCAGCGACTTCTTGTCCGGCGTGGCCTCGTCTCCGGACGGCCTCGTTCAGTCAAGCGGCATAGCGCACCTGGACGTGATCGTCTGCGGGCAGAGGCCGCCGAACCCCGCGGAGCTGCTCAACACAGATCAGCTTAAAAAATTCCTCACCTGGGCGAGGGGGCGCTACGCCCGGGTCATCGTGGACTGCCCGCCGGTGTTCCCCATCAGCGACATCCTGCTCTGGGGCCGTCACGTCAAGCAAAACATTTTCGTGACTCGTTTCGGGCGCACGCGCGTGCCGCTCATACGGACCGCCTGCGCGCGCCTGCGCGTCGGCGGCCTGAAAATACTCGGCGGCGTCGTCAACGGCGCACGGCTCGGCACGATGACTTACGCGGACGGCCGCTATTACGAGCAGTATTACCGCGACTACGTCGATTCGGAGACCAAGAAAGACCGGGCTATATGACGCCGCGCATTCCTTCCCGGGTACTGGAAGGGCTGTTGTACGCGGCGACCGCGTTCGGGGTGTTCGCCTTCGGCGGCGTGGAGCCGTGGTCGCGCGCGGTGATCGAGATTCTCGTCTTTACCCTCGCCCTAGCCTGCTTTCTCAAAGGGCGACCGGCCGCCTCCCCTGCCGGAGCGTATTTCTGGCTTTTCCCGGCGGCCGTCGCGGCTTTGGGCTGCCTCCAACTCGCGACCGTCGCGGCGCCGGACGGCCCGCGCCCGTTCGTGCCTTTCACGGCGGCGCCCGATGAGACCAGGGCCGCCGTCATGCTCTGGGCCGCCTGCGCGGCCGTGCTGTGGAGCGTGCCGCGTATCGTCGTTACGCACTCTATCGCGCGCCGCTACGCGCGTTTTCTCCTTGGCGTCGGCTTGGCGTTGGCCGTGCTTGGTCTGCTCCAGGAAGTCACCGGCGGTCAGTTCTACTGGCTGCGTCAAGAGCTGCGTTTCGGCTCCTATTACAACCGCGATCATGCCGCCAACATCATGCTCGTGTCCTTGGCCGCCGGCGTCGGCCTGTTCTTTTCCCGGCCTGGAAAGCTCCTGGCGGGCGCCCTTGTGGTCGTTGTTATCGGACTTGCTTTATGCACGTCCGAGGCCTCCTTAATGGCGATTCCATTGGCCGCCTCCGCGGTTTCTTTTATTGGCGCCGATTTCGCGCGGAGCCCCCGTCGCCGCCGTCTGCGTGCGGCCGCTGCGCTCGCCGGCGCGGTGCTGACGATCTTCTTCGCCTACTTTCATGTCGCGGCCAGCGCCGACGCGGGGGCGCTCGTCGCTAAAAACGTCATGGGGCGTCTGTCCATCTATGGCGATGCCTGGCGCTGGTGGCGGGACGCGCCGCTGTTCGGCACGGGGCTGGGGGGCTTCGAGACGATTTATCCCTCGTATCAGGATCTCACTCTGCTGGGCACTGCCGCCCATGCGCACAGCGATTGGATCGAGTTTGCGCTGGAAACGGGGATCTTCGGCCTCATCGGGGCGTTCATCGCCGCGGGCCTGGCGGTCCTGATCTCCGCGCGGACCTGGCGCGAGGCGCGTTCGAGCGAGATGCGCGCCCTCATCGGTGGAAGCCTGGCGGCCACGGCCGTTTTCGCGGCGCACTCATTGTTCGATTTCAGCTTTCAGATACCGGCCAACGCGGTCTTCTTTTTCGGAGTTCTCGGCTTTCTTCTTTCCGCGCCTTCCTGGGCGGATAAATCAGTCGTCCGCGCCCCTGAGTTGCGGCCTTCGGCGGGCGCCGCTCTTCTGGCCGCAGCCTACTGCATCGTGATGTTGCGGGTGGCTGTTCTGCCGGCCTTGGCGGCTCGGCGGGCCGCAACGCCCGGTGAGCCCCTGGAACGCGTCGTGGCAATCGCGGGGGCGCTGTCGCTCGATGACAGGCCGGACATCGCCGTGCTGATGTCCGTGGCCGCGTACAAGGCGGCCGGAGACGGTCCGGCGGCCGACTACGCCATGTTGCGGCTTTCTCTTCGCTACGCTCTCGCCGCCGTCGAACGCCGCCCGTTCAACACGGAGATACTCTACCTCGCGGGGGCGATTCTGCGGCGGCTGGGGCGCTCGGCCGACGGTGCCGACTTCGCCACGCGGGCGGTGGCCGTCCGCTTTGCCCGCTTGGAGCCGCGCCGGGAGAACGCATCTGAGCAACGTCGGAAGGCTCTCGAAGAACTGCGTTCGTTCTACCGCTCGTCTCCGGCGCAGGAGAAAGAATGATCCCGGTTGCGCTACGCCTGCATAATCCCATGAGCGCCGTCGTGTGGTTGGCCCTTTTCGTTCCGGGTCACTTTCTGGGCGGACGACTCGGTCTTCTTCTGCCTGCGGGCGCGCTCCTTCTCAGCGGCGCGGCCTCGCTGACGTTGTCCTCTCCTTGGGAGACTCGTCGGCCCGGACGCCAGGCCGCGGGGCTGTTCTTCCTGCTGGCTTTGCTCGACGCTGTTTCCTATGCGTACTCGACGGCCTTCAACGGCATTCGCACCGGGGCGGGGGATGTGTGGGCGCTTTCGCGTTATCCCGTCGCAGGGGCTTTCACGGTCTACCTCATCCAGCATTACGATGAGTCGGTTCGTAAGTCTTTGGAAACGGGGCTTACGGCCGCGATTTATCTCTCTCTTTTCCTGCTGTCGATTGGGGCGCGGTCGTGGTACCTGTTCGAGCCAGCCGGGCTCCTAGGCTGCCTCTCGGTTCTGGCCGCGATCCATTTTTTATTTTTCTCGCTTGCGCCGCTTCGTCGCGTGCACGCGGCGGCCTCCGCGCTGGTCGTCTTGTTCAATGCGCCGCCGGTCCTCACGTCCTCGCGCGAGGCGTTCGCCTATTTTGGGCGATCCCCGGTATTCGGCTGGGGCCCCGCTCTGTACGAACCGATGTCGACTCTGGGCAACCAATATCTCAGATGGCTTCTGCGCAATGGCGTTCTCGGTGCGGGGCTGATCTTAATCGGCTTATGCCTCGTCGCCTTTCGGCTTCTGCGGGCCTCATGGGACGACCCGCATCATCTCCTGGGAGCGGCGCTATTTCTTGGCGTTGTCGCCGGGATGCTCATGCTCGGGGCGTTCCTGGAGGATTTTCGGATCTTCGTCCTGACCGCCATGCTGATCGCGGGCATGCACGCAGGGGTGCGATCATGAGACGCGCGTTCGCGGCATCCCTTCTGGCGCTGACGACCGCCTGCGCCCCCGATAAGACGCGCGACTTCGAGATCGGGTTGCTCGCGCCCGTCGGGCCAGGCGTCGCGTCGGCGGCGCGTGCGGAGGGGCTCTCCATTCGCGCGGCCGCACCCGACGGCGCCGACGCGCCCGGGGCGAGCGTCTTGGCCGGCTGGCCTTCGGACCGGAGGGGGGATATCCTGGCGGATTGGGCGCATCTACGCCTGCTCGTCGCGCTCGCGGCCGTCAAAGGCCGGACGGGCGTATACTTTGCCTTGCCGACTTTACCGGACGGGCGCGAACTGAGTTCATATCCCGAGGAGTGGCAGGCCCTGTCCCGCGTGGCCCGCGAAACGGCCGCGATGCGGCCGATTTTGGAATCCGGAGCCGAAGTCGGTCTGCCGTTCGCGGTTCCGGGCGGCGTGTTGGCGCGGGCTTTGCGCTTTCGCGGCCGGCTGTATCTTCTTCTCGTCAACAACACCACCTCCCCGATTCCGTTGCCCGCGGACGCCCTGAGGCCGTGGAGGGCGCTCTTTGAGGTTCGCGCCGATGCGCGGGAACTGCTGAGTGCCTGCGGCGGCGGACAGTGCCTGCCCGCCGGGCGGGTGCTCTGGCTCGAGGGTCGGCTCTGACGGCACAGAATGACTCGAGCATCTACTTGGGAAACATTGTGGAGTGTTGATTCATGTATGACTGGCTGATCCGAAATTCCGCGATACTCATCGTGGTCGGCTGTTTCGGGCCGTATCTGGGTACAGGTTCCGGCCTTCAAGCTGCTCATGTCCTGATCTACGGGTTTTTTTTGATGACGTTACCTGTCTATTTCCTGGAGAAGAAAAAGCAAGCATCGACCTTTATTCTGCATATCTGCGTATTTTGGATGCTGATCGTTTTGTGGTCGGCGATCTCAACTTACGCGAATTATTATCCGCAATACGATCCGAACATTCGGCACATTGTCTCCCGCGGTGAGAAGTTCCTTGAACCGCTGGTGCTGATGTTTGTCATGTCCGCTTGCATGAAACGCCGCTTAAAGAGCGGCGGCTCCTCTGCGATGATAATGGAAATATGCAAGGTCGCGCTCTTTCTGGCAGCGCTTAATTCAGCGGTCGCGATCGTTCAGCTCGCTCTCCCCGGAGGAGCTCTCAAGCCGATGCTTTCGCACTTCTGGCAGGACTCAGGGAAATTGGAGCGCTCCTCAGTCGCCAGTGCGGCGGGAGCGCTGGGGAGATTTACGGGCATATTCAACCAGCCGATCGAAGCCGGCGATATGTATTCGCTGGTTCTTATGTTGTGGTGCTACACGCTGGCTAAAGCGAGAAGATGGCCCAGTGTTATGCAACTCGCCGCAGTCGGTTTGGTCGTCATCGGGGGGCTCCTATCGGTCTCTAAGGTGTTCTTGATCGGAGCGCCGATCCTGGCGGGCATCTATATGCTCTCTTCAGGCAAAGCCATGAGGAGGTCCGCGCTGATCTTGTTTCTGCTTGCCCCCGTTATTTTCCTTTCGGCGCAATATGTGCTTATCGATACGGCTACCGGAGCGAGGCTGACGAAGCTGTCGTCATACCTTGACTCCTCCGATGTCCTGTCGCGCTACACCGCGGGTCGCTTCACGACCGGCGGCACTCGTGGGGGAATCATCGATGATTTCGGAGAAGTCTGGTCCCGATCTCCGTGGCTGGGAACGGGGATCGGGTCCTACGCGATCGTCGATAACGCCTATTTGGAAATATTCGCCTCGGGAGGCTGCGTGGCGCTAGTCCTTTATTTAGCCATGTTCGGGTATGCCCTGTTTCGTGCGATTAGAAGCAAGTTCGGGGGCTGCGAAGAGGGCCAACTTCTGCTGGTCGTCGTTCTGCTTCTCCTCGGGGCCGGAATGGGAGCGCCGGTGTTGACGCTCAATCGGTTCAGTCCGATCGTTTGGTTGGTGCTGACGGCGTTGGGAACCGGCATCGGTGTGCGCTCCGGCAAGCAAGCCTCGGGTGCGCCCGGCGCCGTGGCTAAACGATGAAAATTCAAGGCCGTATGACCCGCGGTCTACCCGGCACTCTCGCGTCGACGATCATCGTGGGTGTCGCGGGCGCCTGCGCCGGGATCATGCTTGCGCGTACGTTGGGGCCCGAGCGCCGCGGCGAAATGGCGGCCGTCATTGTTTGGCTTAATGCGCTGACGTTGATCGGGAACCTGGGTCTTGGTTTTTCCTTCGCTTACTTTGCGGGCAAGGAACCCAAACGTATAGGTGGCCTGTGGCTGCTGTCCTGGCTGGTCAGCATCCTGTGGGGAGGCCTGCTGGCTCTTTTCGGAGCGCTGATCCTGCCTGAGGCTCTTCATCTGTCTCCCGTCGTGAGCTCTTATTTGAGATGGATGGCGGTGGCGATCCCATTCATGATCGCCACCAATCAACAAGCCCATCTTCTCCTGGGCTCCAATGCCCTTGTCGAATTCAACCTCCTGCGCATCTACGGCGGAGTCAGTTATACCATCGGGGTCGCCTGCGTAGCGGCCATGGGCTGGCCGACGGTGCGCAACTATTTGATCGCTTATCTTTGTACCCAGACTTCCGCTTGCATGATTACCTCCAGCGCGGTGATCTGGAGGCTGCGTCCGGTGTTTGCATGGCCGCGGACTCTGGTGAGACCGGTATTCGCTTATGGGCTTAAGTCGTTTCTTTCTTCGATCGCGTCGCAGGTTAATCTGCGCATGGATCAACTCATCATGACCTCGGTGATGGCTTCCGATCAACTCGGACTTTATGCGGTAGCCGTTTCGCTTTCCGGCATGCTGGCTCCTCTCTACAACGCCTTAGCCATGGTGGTGTTCCCTCGGATCGCCAAGGCGGAAAATATCGAAGCCGGCGGAGGGCAGGCGTTGCGTCATATTTATTTGGCGGCTTTGTTGGGGGTGCCGACAACGGTCCTGGCCATTTTATTGATGCCCTGGGTCCTGCCATTTTTGTTCAGCAAGGATTATTCCGGGGCCATTTTCCCAGCGCGGATTCTCCTGGTCGCGGCTCTTTTTCAAGGAGTCAACAGCGTCTTGGGAAACAGCCTGCGAGGCCTTGGTGAACCCGGAAAGCCGGCGTTGTCTGAAGGCTTGGGACTAGTGGTGACCGTAGCGCTGCTCGCCCTGCTCTTGCCTCCCCTGGGAATCTTGGGGGCGGCCATCGCCTCCCTGTGCGCTTACTTTGTGGTCGCGCTCGCGCAGGTGGCGTTCTTTCGGCAGGCCGTAGGTCTGAGCTGGCGGGAGTTGGCGACGCCGCGATGGCAGGTGCTGGTACCCAATAATAAGATATTCGGTATGCGCTTCGATTTCGCTTCCAATCGGATTCGACGACTTTTGGGATTGCCCGTCGCGGAGTGACGGGATCGATTTTGTAGCATATGGTCGATCTGGACTCTAGAGCGGCCGGAGGAGTGAGTTGAAGCAGCTGTTGCAGAATCTTAAGTCGGGTGAGACCTACCTCGCTGAGGTGCCGGTCCCGCAGGCGAGGGATGGGCAAGTGCTCGTGCGTCTGCGCGCCTCGGCCGTATCGGCGGGAACGGAGAGGATGCTTGTCGATTTCGCCAAGAGCACTCTGCTCGGAAAGGCGCGCAAGCGTCCGGACCTCGTGCGCCAGGCCGTGCAGAAGGCGCGCCGCGACGGGATCTTGTCGGTCTGGGACGCTACGCAAGGTCGGCTCGATCAGCCTTTGCCGCTCGGCTATTCCGCCGCGGGCGTGGTCGAAGCGGTTGGCGAAGGGGTGGATGGTTTTTCTCCCGGAGATTTTGTCGCTTGCGCGGGCGCGGGTTACGCCAATCATGCGGAGTTCGCCGCCGTTCCTCAGAATCTTTGCGTAAAGTTTCCTCAGCTTTTGACAAACTTCGAGGACGCGGCGTTCTCGACCTTGGGTGCAATTGCACTGCAGGGATTTCGTCTCTCCGAAGCGAGGCTGGGCGAGTCAGTGGTCGTGATCGGCTTGGGCGTTCTCGGACAACTGGCCGGGTTGATCGCCAAGGCTGCCGGCTGCCGCGTATTGGGCATCGATCTCGACGCGCGCCGTCTTGAGGTCGCCAAGGCGGGAGGATTTGATGCAGCGGTCACGCGCGCCGGCGCCGAAGCAGCGGCGATGTCTTTTACCGATGGCCGCGGCTTCGACGTCGTGCTTATCTGCGCCGACGCGGCCTCAAGCGATCCCATCGAGCTTTCCGGTGCGCTCGCCCGTGATCGCGGCGTGGTCGTAGCCATCGGCAATGTGAATCTTGCCGTGCCGAGGACCGTTTTTTATCGAAAGGAATTGGCGCTTCATGTCTCCCGCTCCTATGGCCCTGGGCGCTACGACCCGAGCTACGAAGAGGGCGGCATCGACTATCCTTATGCTTATGTGCGCTGGACCGAAAAGAGGAACATCGAGGAATTCCTGCGATTGCTGTCGACGGGATCTGTTCGCGTGGCCCCGCTCATCACCCATCGCCTCCCATTTGGATCGGCGGTCGAGGCCTACCGGCTCATCGCCAGCAGCGGGGACGAACCTTCCTTGGGCGTCGTCTTGACCTATGGCGAGTTTCCCTCGGCTGCGGCGACGCAAGTTTGGAGTCCAGCTCCACGTCGCTCCGCTGTCGGCGGCGTAGGCGTAATCGGCGCCGGCCAATTTGCAAGCAGCGTGCTGTTGCCCATCGTGCACGCTTCCGGCGCTTCCCTGCGCGGGATTGCCAGCGCGTCGGGCACCAAGGCGAAGGCTGCTGCGGACCGCTTTGGTTTTGCCTTCGCTTCGTCGCGCGCGGAGGAGGTCATTGCGGACGCTGATACATCCATCGTTGCTGTGCTGACGCGCCATTGCGAGCACGCGGCCCAGGCCTGCGCGGCCTTGGCCGTCGGAAAGAGCGTATTCGTAGAAAAACCGCTATGTCTCACCCTTGACGAATTTAGGCGTGTTGAAGCGGCGGCCCGTTCGGCGAAAGGTATTCTTGCCGTTGGATTTAATCGGCGATTTGCTCCCTTCTCCATCGCATTGAAGAAGGCGCTGCCTGACGGAGCAAAGGCGATCCAGATCCGGATAAACGCTGGGGCGCTCCCAGCCGGGCATTGGGTTTTGGAACCGTCCGAGGGTGGACGCCTGCTGGGTGAGGGTTGTCATTTTATCGATTGGGCCAACTTCGTCGTTGGTTCAAAGCCTTCGGCGGCCGACGCACGAGGGATCGGTTCGCTGGCTGGCGATCAAGACTGGTCGCTCCGTCTGAGCTACTCCGACGGCAGCGTCGCCGATATCCTTTATGTCAGTACGGGCGACAGCGCGGCGGGCAAGGAGCGCTATGAGGTTCATTCGGGCGGCGTGAGCGCTGTTCTTGAGGATTTCCGGCGGTTGACGATATGGTCGCACGGCCGAAAAGCCTCGCGCCGCGCATGGATGCGGGCGGACAAGGGACACCAGGCCCAGTGGTCCGCGTTTGCCGCTGCGGTGCGACAGGGACGGCCTGCTCCGGTCTCTTTGGACGACGTCCTCGCCTCGTCTCACGCGGCGCTGGCCGCTCATGAAAGTCTGCACAGCGGAAAGCCCGTCAGCCTGTAATCCGATGGGAAAGCTTTTCATAGGGGCTTGCCTTCTCTGCGCGTGGACGAGCGTTGAGGCGGCACATGTCGTTCCTCCAGAAAGGTTTTTCCCCTTCGGCGTCTACGTCGAAGGCAACGCGCCGATCGCCTCCATGCAGGAGAGCGGCGCATCGGTGGAGGAGCAGATTGAAGCAACTTGCGCGGATTTACAAGCGCACCACTTCAATGCGCTCTGGGTCCATAATTTGAGCCCCAAGTATCTCGATGCCTGGCTGGCTGCCGCTTCCAAACATGGGCAGCGGATCATCACGCAGGGCGGCGACATGCCGATGTATCTTCTCGACAAGGGCCGGTGGGAAAATAGCTGGAAGCCTGCCATCGAGTCGCGAGTCAAGCCGTTCTATCGTGAACTCGCCAAAAAATACCGGGGCGATCCGACGTTGCTGGCCTATTGCCTCGTTGAGGAGATTCCTCCGAGTAGCCCTTTTTTTCCAGCGATCGTCGAAATCACCCAGGAAGTGCAGAAGCTCGATCCCGATCATCCCGTGATCGTCCTTCATAATCCGATTAAGTCCGCGCAGCGCGCGGCGAGTGAGATCAACTCCCGAATTCTCGCCTTCGATATCTATCCTTTTTTTGCCGGGAGCAGCGGGCCTACTACGTGGCCCAAGCAGCGCATTTACTATGAGGGTACGTTGTCAAAGCTCTCCACCATCGCTCGCCAGAGCGGCGTCCCGTTGTGGATGATGGTCCAATCCTGGAGCAAGCGCAGGATCGATGAGAAGGGGGAGACGACGCAGTGGCTCATGGCCAAACCGTCGCCGGCGCAGCTGCGCTATCAAGTGTGGATGGCGCTGCTCCACGGAGCGAAAGGGGTTTTCTTTTTTGGGTATCAGGGATCGACAGAACTGAAAAAGGGAGCGCTCAGCGAGCACTTCCGCGATCGTCATGGCCGTCCGTTGGACCATTACGAGGAAGCCTCCGCGCTGAGCCGTCGGCTGGATCCGATCAAGCCCCTCCTGCTTCGTCTCGATCTCGCGCCCGAGAGCGGACAGGTCTCACGCGCCGACCATCCGGATATCCACGGCCGGACGTTCATTGACCGCGACAGCGGATCCCGCTATTTAATGGTGGTCAGCACCGATCTTAAGGAGTCTCGACCGATCCAGCTCGATCTCGGCGCGAGCGGCCCTGACGACCGTTTCTATGATCTGGAGACCCGCGCGCCGCAAACCGCCGTGGAACTCGCAAGCCTTATGTTGGAGCCGGGTGGGGGAAAAATGTTTTTCATCGGAAACGCGCAATCCTGGCGGCAGCACGTGGAGTGGTCTGAAAAGACCGCGGTCCGATAATCACCATGCACATCCTCCATGTCGTCGGCGCTCGTCCCAACTTCATGAAAGCCGCACCCGTGATCGCGGCCTTCGCTCGGCGTGGTGCCCGCCAGACGATCGTGCACACCGGTCAGCATTACGATCAGGCGATGTCGGATATCTTCTTCCGTCAACTCGGCCTTCCCAGGCCGGATTATGATCTTGAGGTCGGCTCGGGCACTCACGCGGCCCAGTTTGCGCAGGTGATGCTGCGCTTCGAGCCGGTGCTTCTTGAGCGAAAGCCGGACTGGGTGCTCGTCTACGGCGACATCAACTCCACCGCGGCGGCGGCCCTGGTTTCGGTCAAGCTGGGCATGCGCACCGCGCACGTCGAGGCAGGCCTGCGCTCGCGCGATCGCGGGATGCCCGAGGAGCGCAACCGCATCGTCACCGATCACCTCTGTGACCTTCTGCTCACGCCCTCACAAGACGGCAACGACAACCTCCGGGCCGAAGGAATTCCGGCCGAGCGCGTGCGTCTTGTTGGCAACGTCATGATCGACACTCTTGTGCGCTTGCTTCCTGAGGCCAAAGCCTTGAGTCCTCTCGGCTATTCTCAGGCTTGTCGGCCGTTTGCTTTGGTGACTTTGCACCGCCCGTCCAACGTTGACGACATGACGGATTTTTACGCTCTTCTCGACGCCCTCGAGGAATTGGCGGGGAGGATTCCCGTCATCTTCCCCATGCACCCCCGTACGCGAGATCGTCTCAAAGGCAGGAAAATTGAGAAGCTGACGATCACCGAACCTTTGGGCTACCTTGAGTTTCTCGCGTTGCAAAGCCGTGCCGCGTTCGTGGTCACCGATTCCGGCGGCATCCAAGAAGAGACGACTTATTTGGGCGTTCCGTGCCTGACCGTCAGAAAAAACACCGAACGGCCCGTGACCGTGACATTGGGCACCAACGAGCTGGTGGGCACCGACGTCGGTGTGCTCAGGATGCGCGCCCAGACGATCATCGAAGGCTCGTGGAAAAAGGGGAAGGTGCCGCCGCTCTGGGAAGGCAAGGCTTCCGAGCGCGTGGTGGACGCAGTCTATGAAGCAAAGGCTTGATTACTGGCGACGCATCTCCCGGGCCTATTTATTGGGGGGCAACAGCAACCTGACCTTCTGGCACGAGACTCCCGCGCTCAACCCGCGCGCCGTCTACGATCGGTTGGGCCCCTACTACATGACCTTCGCGGGTAAAGCGGCCTACCCGGGCCCCTTCGATGCGAACGGCGTGCCACAGCTCAATTATCACGGATCGATCGGGATTCAGCACAATCCGATCGCGATCGCGCAGTACGGGCTCGCGCATTATAATTTATTCGAGGAGCGAGGCGGCGTGGAGAATCGGCGATGTTTTCTTGCTCAAGCGGATTGGCTCGCGCGCTCGCTTGAGCTCAACCCCAAGGGACTTTACGTTTGGAATCATCACTTCGATTTTGAGTATCGCGAGCGTCTGATCGCTCCGTGGTATTCGGGTTTGGCTCAAGGCCAGGGGCTCTCGGCACTGGCTCGCGCCTATCAACTCACCGGTGAAGAGCGCTACCTGGATGCCATGCGCAAGGCTTACGCCGTCTTCGAGCGCGAGGTCTCGCAGGGCGGCGTGCTGTTCACGGAGCCCTCGGGCGACGTCTGGATCGAGGAATACATCGTCTCGCCGCCATCGCATATCTTGAACGGGTTCTTCTGGGCGCTGTGGGGCCTGCGCGATTATATTTTCATCACCGAGGACAAGTCGGCGCGGCGCCTGTTCGACGCCTGCGTTGGGACTATCGAGCGAAACCTGAGCAAATACGACAACGGCTTCTGGTCCTTATATGAGCTTTCGCCGACGTTCATCCCGATGATCGCAAGCCATTATTATCACGGCCTACACCTCATACAATTGCGCGTCACCGAAAAAATGACGGGCAGTGCGGCCTTCGGCCGGTACGCCGCTCAATGGGCCGATTACGGCGATAAAAAAGGAAATCGGGCGCTGAGCCTGGCTCAGAAATGTCTGTTTAAGGTGTTCTACTACTGAGGCTCTGTGCACATTCTCTTTCTGACGGACAACTTCCCGCCTGAGGTTAATGCTCCGGCCAGCCGCACTTTCGAGCACTGCCGGGAGTGGGTGCGGGCCGGCCACCGGGTTACGGTGATCACGGGATTCCCCAATTTCCCTCAGGGCAGGGTTTATCCCGGCTACCGCAACCAACTGCGGCATCGGGAACAAATGGAGGGCATTTCCGTCATTCGCGTGTGGACCTACATCACGGCCAATGAGGGCTTCCTGAAAAGAACCCTCGATTATTTAAGCTACATGTTCAGCGCCATTTTGGCGTCGCCATTAGCGGGTCGCTGTGATGTGGTGGTGGGGACGTCGCCGCAGTTCTTCACTGCTTGCGCGGCTTACTTCGTGAGCCGCGCCAAGTGCGCGCCGTTCGTCTTCGAACTGCGAGATATCTGGCCCGAATCGATCAAGGCTGTGGGCGCCATGAAGGACGGCCCCGCGCTCAGGCTTTTGGAGCGGCTTGAACTTTTTCTCTACCATCGAGCGGCCGCGATCGTTTCGGTGACGCACTCGTTTAAGGAAACGCTGATTAAAAGAGGCGTCGAGGGCGGTAAGATCGCCGTCGTGACCAGCGGTGTCGACTTGTCGCGATTTGCTCCGACGCCGAAGGATCCGGAACTGCTCGCTCGCTTCGGATTGGAAGGAAAATTTGTCGTGGGCTATATCGGCACCCATGGCATGGCGCATGCACTGGAGACGATCCTCGAGGCCGCGGAGTTGATCCGCCGGCGCCCGCACGGAGATCGATTCCGCTTTCTGATGGTGGGCGATGGTGCGCGCAAGGAGGCGTTGAAGGCGCGGGCGCGCGCCCGCGGTCTGGACACGGTCCTTTTCTTGGACTCAGTCGCCAAGGACGAAGTCGTCGCTTATTGGTCGCTGTTGGACGTCAGCGTCGTCCATTTGCGCAAGACCCCTCTTTTTAAAACGGTCATCCCATCCAAGATCTTCGAGAGCATGGCGATGGGCGTGCCCGTTCTTATGGGCGTGGAGGGGGAGTCCCGGGAGATCGTTTTACGTGAGAAGGCCGGCGTGGCCTTCGAGCCCGAGAACGCCGCAGACCTCGTCTCTTTGATCGATAAACTGTCTTCCGACAGCGCGCGTTATCAGGAACTCAAAGCGCAATGCGTTTGCGCCGCGGTGAAGTTCGATCGCAGGAGCCTGGCTGCCGACATGCTTGGAGTCCTGCAGGATGCCATCCTCAAGCGAACTTAACTTTACCGTTCTCTCGCCACACGCGAGATGAATCCTAAAGTTTCTTCGGCGCAGCGTGTCCAGGATAATTGGCGAGCGCGCTCGTAGGCCAAAGCGGCTTTTTGCTGGCGGAGCTCCGCCGACTCGACTAAACGGCGGATGGAATCAGCGATTTCAGCGGGGTTTTCTGGATCGAAGTACACGCCCGCCTCCCCCAAGATCTCCGGCATCGCCGATCGATTTGAACAGGCAAGCGGTAATCCGGCGCTCATGGATTCCGTCAAGATTTGACCGAAAGCCTCGCAGCTGGACGCGAAAATTCCGATCTCGGCGTTCGCATAATATCGATGCAGCTCCTTGTAAGGGACTGCGCCGTGATAGCGAATGAAGACTCCTGAAGGATCCAATCGCTTTTGCGCGGCATCGAGCCGTGGAGTTCCGCTGCCGGGCGGCCCGACGAGATCGAGCGCCACATGCAATCCGGATTCGCGCAGGCGCGCGACCGCTTCCGCGACGTGCCATTGATGCTTATAGGCCGAGACCTTGGATACGTAGAGTATGCGGCATGGAGCCGATTCGTCGAATTGCTTTCGCACGCGTTGCGGACGCGGGGCGAGGGCGAAGCGTGGGCCGACGCCGTGTGGGATGGTGGCAATTCGCCCGGGGAGCGGCCCCGTCGTTCTCAGGACCACATCGCGGGCGTATTGGGTCAAAAAAATGATGCCGTCGGCCTTGCGGAAAGTCCGGCTTTGGGTCAACCGTAGCAGCAGCAACCTCAACACATTTAAAGACCAGCCATACCTGCGCAGTTCCGCCCATTCGAACGGGAGCATATTCCGACTCATGGTGACTTGAGGCTTGAAGCCGCAGGAATCCGATCCCCCGGGGACAAACAACACTTCGCATCCGGCCTGTTCGGCGAGCCGCTTCAATCTGAAACGCTGCCAGAGCGTTCGAAGAAACAAACCTCGGTCCAGTTGGGGATCGTGAATCTTGCAGAGCCAATCCCGATCCGCGATTTTCGCGAGCGTCTTAGCGCCGCTCCAGACGATCACCTTTTCGAATCCATGTGCCCGGGGCTCGGCTACCGCGAGCAATTCGGTGAGATGCGTCACGCCGCCGCCTGCGCGGATGTTCGAGGCGTCTATGCCCAGGATCATCCAATCTTGGGTGAGCGAAGCAGAGCGCCGTCCCGCAGGTCGGAGACCACCAGTCGCAGCTTCCCGGACGTGGTACGCGGAAGTTCCGGCACATATTGGATTTGGATCTTCATCGTCGCGCCCAAATACTGCTTCGCCTCGCGCAGCAGCACGGTCTCCGAGCCGGCGCTCCACCCGGCGCTGCGGACGACGCGGATCACGATCTCGCCGATCTTGCTCTGGTGAATCTGCGCTTCGCGGATATTGACTGCCTTCTTAAACAAGTGGCTGAGCCGACCGACGCGCGCTCCCGATTCGAGCACCACGAAGTCCTCCTGCCGACCGTCCACGCGCGATATAACCCGTCCCGGACGTCCGCAGAGGCACGGACCCTCGATCGGCGTGGCCACGTCGCCGATGTCGTAGCGGATGAGTGGTGTCGCGGAATTGGAGAGATTCGTGCCGATGACGCGGCAGCCGCCCTCCGTTCCGTCGGGCACAAATTCCACCGCCGCGAAGTCCTCGTCGACGTGCAGGTTCTCCTGTCCGCAGCCGGAGAAGTTGGCGGCCGACTCGTGCATGCCGTAGCTCTGTTGAGGACGGACGCCGAATCCTCGCGCCATTAGGCTCACCTGTTGAGGAAGCAGATTTTCCGAGCCGATCGTCACCGATCGCGGGTTGTAGCCGAGGTCGGTCCCGGATTCCACGAGGTGAGCCGCCACTAACGACAGAGCAGAAGGATAACCGTGAATCCACGGCGGCTGGCGGCGGCGCAACTCATTTACGTAGGCCGGAAGATTGCGCTCGCTCAGGTGGTACGAACTGAACCTGATCTCACGGCCCGGAACGTTGTAGCGCCAGAATGGCGGCGCGGTTTGAGACAGCGGCACTATCTGTCGGCTTCCGAATAAGGCGCACCAGTCGTTGCGTCCGATGCCGTGCCAACCGCGATAGCGCCACCAAACGGCCCATCGCTCCTGCAGTGCTTCCCAGGTCGTACGGAAGCGGAGTCCGGTTCCGGTCGTGCCGCTGGTTTGCGCCCATGCGAGATCCCTCGTCTGAAAGGTGGGATCAAAAAACGCCGTGGGATCCGCCTTGACCTCGTCTTTCGTGAGGATGGGGAGCCGGGACAGATCGGCGAGCGATCGGATGTCGTCCGGCGCCAGGCCCAAGCGTGAAAACAGCCGGCGGTAGTGGGGGACGTTGCGGGCGGCGCGAGCGACGAAGTCGCGCAGGCGGGCGTCGCGGAACTCCCGCAGGCGCTCGTCGTTCCATGAGGCGCGCTCGGTTGCCGCTTGAGCGAGCGCGTCATAGCCACCCCCGTACCGTTGCCGCTCGACCCGCAGTCCCTCGAGGCTGCAGGCGACGTTTTGCAGAATAATCGGGAGCCGTGGGTATAAGCTCAGCGCTAAGCTGGGGGTGGACATGTCAGGCGTCCGTCTTGATTGCGTTGATGGTTGCCGGCGAAGGATTTGGAATCAGTCGACGCAGGCGCCACGCCGCTACGTTCACGCGCAGAATTCGCATCGGTGTCTATTATACCCTAGAGGGAGAGGCGGCGCGTCCCGCTCTCTGGCCCTATCAGGAGGGGCGCGGGTGTTCGAGGTGGGCGGTGAGATCCGCGGCCCAATGCTCGACGTTTTGCTTCGGCTGGAGGGCGGGGGAGCGCCGGGCGACGACTTGCGAGTCGTGGGTCAGAACGCGCTTGACAGTTTGGAGCAGGATGCTGATGTCCAGGCCGAGGGACAGGTATTTCAAGTAGTAAAGATCGAAATGGATCTTCTCGATGGAGTCGTCGATGCTGTTGGTCGCGCGGAACTTGACCTGCGCCCAGCCGGTGATGCCGGGCTTGACCAGGTGGCGGAGATGATAACTCGGCACGACCTTTTCGAGCACTTCGACCTCCCTGACCCACTCGGGTCGGGGGCCGACCAGTGACATATCTCCGATCAGGACGTTCCAAAGCTGCGGAAGCTCGTCGATGCGGTAGCGGCGCAGGATCTTGCCCAGGCGGGTGATGCTGGCGCCGTGAGCCTTGGCGGAAGTGAATGGTCCTGTCGTTTCGGCGCCCAAGCTCATGGTGCGGAACTTAAGCACCATGAACGGCCGTCCTAGAAAGCCCGCGCGGGCCTGGCGGTAGAAAATCGGCCGGCCGTCGATCAGAGCGATCAGGGCGGCCGTCGCAACGAGAATGGGCGCGGTCGCAATGAGCAGCGCCGCGGAGCCGGAGGCGTCGAAGGCGCGCTTGATCCAGAGGAACGGTCCGATGTTGTTGGGCAAGGTGAATTTGAGCGCCCAGGAGGGACGGCCCGCGTAGTGAGGCGAAACTTTGCCGAAGACCGACTCGTAAAAATCCTCCAAAGTGACGATGGGCACCCCGCGTTCGATGGCGGCCAGAAAAACGGGGCGAGCAGCCTCCCAATTCCAGTCGACCCAGCGGCTGTCGGCGACGACCATGTCGACGCCGGGGTACTGCCAAGGGACGATGGTCAGGCCAGTCTCGCCGGCGTGATGAGGAATATCCTTTTCGATTTCGGCCATATCGGCGGGATCGCCGAGAAACACGAAGCGCTGGTCCAGGAAGCTGTAGTGGAGGAGCATGAGCCACGCCCGGCGCCAGCCCAGGATCAGGGCGTGAGAAATCATCACCGTGAGCAGCAGGTGGGTTTTAGGAGTCAGGGACTTGGAGTGCAGGAGGTAAAAGTAGGTCGTGCCGAGCGCCAGGCAGGCGCCCGAGGAGGCGAGCAGGTTTTTAATCAGAGACACGGAGCTGCGGACCAGGCGCAGGTCGTACAGGCCAAGGGCGTACATGACGGCAATCCAGGTCATGAACAATGGAAGGAAGGCGAGGCCCGTCTCGACGGTCAGCAGTTGGGGCTGGCGCAGGGCGATGGTCGTGAAAAGGCTCACGTAGAAGAGGAGGCAGTCAACCAGGGGCGGGATCATCCAACGCCAGTAGTGGCGGGTGCCGACACGGTTCAACGAACGCTCCTGAGGCATTTCGTCATCATGCTACATTATTGGAGCAAAACGGAGGAATCGTAAGGGTCGAAGGGGGCAATCCGGGAGGGGCCGAAAGACCTAAGCGGGGTTACGGGTCGCGAAAGTCGGACCGCAGCAAGGCCTCGAGCGATTCCTTTATGACGGCGAGGCAGTCGGCGAAGACCGCGTCGGGACGCCCCATCGGATCCTCGACGTCCTGCTCGCCGAAGCCCGCCTGCTCGCGAAACAGCCGCGTCCGGCCCGTAAATTCCGGGAAGCGCTCCACGATGTTGTCGAAGTGGGCCTGCGTCATCGCGAGAATCAGGTCGGACTCGCGCAGGACCGCTCGGGTCGCTAGGCGAGGTCTGTGCTCGAAGGGGGGGACGCCTTCGGCGGCGAGCAGGCGCCGCGCCGGCTCAGGGATCTCGTACCACGATTCGGCCGCGGTCCCGCACGAGGCGGTCTCGAGCGCGAGCCCACGGGACTTCGCCCAGTGCCTCAGGAGGTGCTCCGCCGTCGCGCTGCGGCAGATGTTCCCGGTGCAGACGAACATGATTTTGCGGGGAGCGGCGCTCACTGTTTCCATTATAGCGCTTAGTGTTGTGATGCGTCCGCAGGAAATCGCATAATCACCCGGCATGAAGTCAATCGCGCGCAAGTCGGAAGGCAGGGTCGTGGCCGTGGTCGGTTTGGGCTACGTGGGCTTGCCCCTGGCCCTGGCGTTCGGCGCGAAGCTGAAGACGATCTGTTTCGACCTGTCGCGGGAAAAGGTTAACGCCTACGCTGCTGGCGTCGATCCCGCCCGCGAGGTCGTCGCGGCGCGGTTTAAAGCCGCCAAGCGAGCGGTCTTCACCACCGATCCGGCCGCGCTTTCTCAGGCTGATTTCGTGATCGTGGCCGTGCCCACCCCCGTGGACGCCGCCAAGCGTCCCGACCTCGGTCCCGTGGAGTCGGCCAGCGTCACGGTCGGCAAGAACCTCAAGCGGGGCGCGATCGTGATCTACGAGAGCACCGTCTATCCCGGCGTAACCGAGGATGTCTGCGTGCCGATTCTGGAAAAGCAATCCGGGCTGAAGTGCGGCGTCGATTTCAAGGTCGGCTACTCGCCCGAGCGCATCAATCCGGGCGATAAGGAGCACACTCTCGAGAACATCGTGAAGGTGGTATCGGGGATGGACGCCGATTCCCTTGAGCGGGTTGCCTGGCTGTACTCGCAGGTTGTGAAGGCCGGCGTATACAAGGCCTCGTCGATCAAGGTGGCCGAAAGCGCCAAGGTGATCGAGAACACGCAGCGCGACCTCAATATCGCTTTGATCAACGAACTCGCGCTGATCTTCCATAAGATGGGGATCGATACGGTGGAGGTCCTCAAGGCCGCCGGCACGAAATGGAACTTCCTGCCGTTCCGGCCGGGCCTGGTCGGCGGACACTGCATCGGCGTGGACCCGTATTATCTCACCTTCATGGCGGAGCGGCTCGGCTACCATCCCCAGGTGATCCTCGCCGGCCGGCGCATCAACGACGGCATGGGCGCCTACGTGGCCCAGTGCACGGTCAAGGAGTTGATCGCCGCGGACCGTAGCGTGAAGAACGCGAAGGTGCTCATCCTGGGTCTGACTTTCAAGGAGAACGTGGCCGACGTCCGCAATTCCAAGGTCTACGACATCTATGTGGAACTGAAGAGCTCAGGCCTCAAGCCGCTCGTCTGGGACCCCGTGGCCGATCCTGCGGCGGTCAAGCACGAGTACGGCATCGACCTCGTGGACCTCGGCGATCTGGAACACGTCGAGGCTATCGTCGCCGCTGTCACGCACAAGGAAGTCCTCGCACTCGACATCGTTAAGCTCGCGAAGCTCGCGGGCTTCGGAGCGCCCTTCATCGACGTCAAGTCGGCCTACGACCCCGCGAAGCTGAAGGCGTTCGGCTTCCGCGTTTGGCGGCTGTGACTGCCGGCTCCGCTCACCCGTAGGCCTAGGTCTCCCGGACGGCCTTGGCCTGTCAATGGCCCAGGCGGCCGGGGCGGCCGCCGGTTATCCTTAGGACATGAACAGACGCCACCACAAGTCGGGCCTGGCGCTCGGTTCGTTCACTCAGCCCGATGAAAGCTGGCGCGAGCGGACCCTTCCTCCCGGCACCAAGGTTCTGCTGGTCGAGGACGAGCCCGAGTTGCGCACCGCGCTCAAGCGCGTCTTCGCCCGCTACGACTGCGAGGTGTTCGAGGCCGGAGACGGCGAGTCGGCTTTGGCCGCCGCCCTGCAGCATCTCCCGCACGTCGTCGTCAGCGATTTCGAGATGCCGTTCATGAACGGCTTCGAGCTCATCCGCCGCATGCGCCACCACGACGCCCTGCACGGCGTGCCCGTCATGATGCTCACCGGCAGCCCCCGCGCCTTCAATCTCGCCGAAAGCCTCGAATGCGAGCTCGCGGTCCTTCTGCGCAAGCCCATCGGCGGCGACGCCCTCGTGGAGGCGATGTCGCGCACGCTCGGCGCTCGCCTTCCCGCCCGGCCGCAGGACGAACTCGACGCCGAGGAACTGCGCCGCGCCGAAACGCACCACGCTCCGACCTCCGACGTGGACCCGCGCCGGGCCGAGGCCGAGCTCCAGAGCCTGCTGGGCAAAACCGCGCGCGACGCCTACGATTTCGAGTCCGACCGTCCCGCCGCGCCGACCGACATGCACGAGGCCGCGGCCGCCGACGCCGCCCCGATTATCAAGATGGTCAACGCCATCCTCGGCATGGCCGTGGACAAGAAGGCCAGCGACATCCACATCGAGCCTCAGGAAAAGGCCGTGCGCGTCCGTTTCCGCATCGACGGCGGCTTGATCCCCCAGCTCGAGGTCCCGATCGCGATGTGCCGCCCCATGACGGCGCGCCTGAAGATCATGGCGAGCCTGAACATCTCCGAACGGCGCGTGCCCCAGGACGGCCGCTTCCGCATGCGGCTTCCCGACGGCCGCAAGCTCGAGATTCGTCTCAGCACCTTGCCCAGCCAATACGGCGAAAAAGTCGTCATGCGCCTGCTCGGCCAGGCGCGTATCAGCGGCGATCTGCGCTCGCTGAAGCTGCACCCGCGCGACCTCGAGTGCATGCAGACCGCGCTCGCCAACCCCAACGGCTTGATTCTCGTCACCGGCCCCACGGGTAGCGGCAAGACGAGCACCTTGTACACGATGATTTCTTCCTTAAACAGCACCGACCGCAATATCGTGACCGCCGAGGATCCCGTCGAGTACGAGATGCCCGGGATCACCCAGGTCAACGTGCGCAACGAGGTCGGCTTCACCTTCGACAAGGCCCTGCGCGCCTTCCTGCGCCAGGACCCCGACGTCATCCTCGTCGGCGAGGTCCGCGACGCCGAGACCGCGAACACCGCGATGAAGGCCTCCGTCACCGGCCATCTCGTGCTCTCGACGCTCCATACCAACGACGCGGTCACCACCGTGACGCGCCTCGTCGACATGGGCGTGCCGCCGTACATGGTCGCGGCCGCCGTGCGCCTCGTCGTCGCCCAGAGGCTCGTGCGCACGTTGTGCATCCACTGCAAGCAGAGCTGGCAGCCCACCGACTCCCAGACGCGCTTCCTCACGAAAGAGGAGGTCCGGCGCCTGGGCAGCGTGCAATCTCCCAAGGGCTGCGAACGTTGCGACGGCGTCGGCTTCAAGGGCCGGACCGCGGTCATGGAAGTTCTCCATATCCGCACGACCCCGATGCGCGAAGCGATCACGCGTTGCGTCAACCCGGACGCCCTCCAGGCGCTCGCGGTGTCCGAGGGGATGCGCCCGCTGCGCCGCGGCGTGCTCGACCTCGTGGAGCGCGGCGAGACGTCGCTGACCGAAGCGTTGAAAATCCTGGTCGACGAATAGCCGGATTATTTCGCATAATCGGCGGGCATGAAGCGACTCGGCCTCGCCGCCGCCGTCCTGCTGTCCGCCGCGTCCGCCTTCGCGGGCGCCGATCAGTACGGCGGCTTCGCGCGCTACGCCGACGAAGGCTCGCTCAAGCCGTTCGCGCGCGACCTGGGCGGCGTGCTCGGCGCCGCGACGTTTCAGAGCGGCCGCTCGCTCGGCCTCACCGGCTTCGACGTCGGCATCCGCTTCGGCGGCCAGGCCTACCCGTCCAAGGGCGACAACATCCTGCGCAACAACGGCGTGCGCGCGTTCGGGCTTCCCTGGGTTCAGGCCGAGGTGGGCATGCCCTTCAAGCTCAGCGGCTTCATCCGCGGCATCTCCTATCAGGGTCTGACGATCGCGGGCGGCGGCATCCGCTACGGCATCTACGCGGCCTCGGACAAGCCCTGGGCGCCTCAAGTGCTGGTCTCGGTCGTCGGCCACAGCGTGGTGCACCAGGATTTTTCCGCGTCGCATTTCGGCGCCAACCTCGTCTGCTCGGCGGGCACTCCGTTCTTCGCGCCGTACGCCGGCGTGGGCATGGACCGCACGCGCCTCGTCGTGCGCCAGTCCACGCTCGATCCGTCGCTCAACGGCCGCGAGGTCAGCACGCTCGAGAGCCGCTTCACGCTCGGCATGCGCCTGACGCCGTATCAGTTCACGTACTTCAGCCTCGCGGCGACGATGGCCCACGGCCACGCCGGCGGCGAAGCGGGCCTTGGCGTCAGATTCTAGGAAGGAGTTCCTTCCCGCCGGCCTCTGCGCCGCGGCGGCCCTCCTCGTCTTCCTCCCGAGTCTTACCTCCGGCTGGCTGAACTGGGACGACGGCTTGATGGTGTCCGGCAATCCTCATATCCGCGCCTTCAGCGCGGATAATCTGAGATGGGCGTTCACCTCCTCGCCGACCGGCGCTTACCAGCCGCTGGCGTACGTATCCTGGATGTGCGATTTCGCGCTGTGGGGGGCGGACCCGCGCGGCTACCATCTCGTCAACGTCCTGCTCCACGCGCTGAACGCGTCCTTGGTCTATTGTCTCGCGCGCCGGCTCCTCGCGCTCGATTCGCGGGCGGCGGCATTCGCCGCCTTGGTCTTCGCGCTGCATCCGCTGCGCGTCGAATCGGTGTCGTGGATCGCCGAGCGCCGCGATGCACTTTCCGGAACTTTTTGGCTGGGCGCGGCGCTCGCCTATCTACGTCCGCGACGCTCGTGGCCCGCGGTCTACGCGCTGTTTGCGGCCGCGTGCCTGGCGAAGGGCATCGCCGTCACCTTGCCCCTCGTCCTGCTGATCGTCGACGTCCTGCTCCTGCGCCGGCCTTTCCGCGAATCGCTGATCGAGAAACTTCCGATGACCGTCCTCGGGGGCGCCCTCGGGGTGATCGCGGTGATGCAGCAGGCCGGCGCGCGCGCGTCCTGGAGCTGGGCGGATCACACGCTCGCCGCCCGACTCGCCCAAGCGGCCTACGCGCTGGTCTTCTACGCGCGTAAAACAGCCTGGCCATCGGGGCTGTCGCCGTTTTACGAGATGAGACCGCCGCTGAACCCGCTTGAGCTCCGATTTCTCGCTTCGGCCGTTCTTGCCGCCGCCGGCGCCGTCGCGCTGTGGCGCGGCCGCCAGCAGCGCCCGGCGCTGCTGGCGGCGGGCGCGGTCTACGCAGTCATCCTGCTTCCGGTGAGCGGGCTGCTGCAGGCCGGCGAGCAGCTCGTCGCGGACCGCTACTCGTACCTGGCGGCCCTTCCGTTCGCCTTGCTCGCGGGGGCTGCGTCGCGGAGGGCCGCCGCGCCGCTGCTGGCCGTGTTCGTCGCCGCGCTCGGCGCGGCGACGGTCGCCCAGCAATCCTATTGGCGCAGCTCGGACGCGCTCTGGACGCGGGCGTTGGCCCTCGACCCGAACTCGCCCACCGCCTTGGTGAACTACGGCACGGCCTCCGTGGACGCGGGCCGCGTGCGGGACGCCGCCGCCTCGTTCGAGCGCGCCCTGGCCGCCGATCCCGTCTGTCTTCCCGCCCAGGGCGACCCGGTCAAGCTCGAGACCCGTCCCGCCTGCCGCCACGCGCTCAATAATCTCGGCGCCGCGCGCGCCCAGCTCGGCGAGTACAAGGAGGCGCGCGAACTCCTGCGCCTCGCGATCCGCGCCGATCCCTCCAACGAGGGCGCCCGCCGCAACCTCGCCCGCGTCGAAGCCGCTTTGGCTAAGTGATGGTGTCAGGCCGGTCGATATTCCGATTCGACGCGGTGCTGCTATTGATAATCACTATATCGACCGGCCTGACACCACCTCACTTGAGGCGGTAGAGGTCGGCGACGCCGATCGTCGCGACGAGCTTGTAGCGTTCGCGCAGCTGGGAGGCGATGAACTCGCGCAGACCCGGGGAGGCGTCGCGGAAGCCGGGCTCGTTGTTGGCGACAAGAAGTGCGGGGGGATTGTCCCGGAAGCGCTTGCGTTCGAGTTCCACCTTTTCGGCGGTGTGCAACACGGGGAGCTCCATCGTGAGGTAGAGATACACGCCGTTGGCGGCGAGCCGCTCCGATAAATAGAACACGTCGATATTGCTGATCCCGAAGAGGAAGATGCGATCGTCGTCGCGCGTGTTCGCGCGGATCGTCTCGGCGAGCGCCATCGAGCCGCGCGCGCGCGGGTCCAGCCACCGCTCTCTGGACAACGCGCGCAGCTGAGGCCAGACGCTCCACGCCGACGAGGCGATGAGGACCGCCGCCAGCGCTTGTCGGGCGGAGGCGCGGAAGACCTCAGGCGCGGACGACAAAATCAGCCCGGCGAGCAGGCAGGCCGGCGGCACCAGCACCAGCACGTAGTGGAGCTGCATCTTGCCGATGGACCAGACGCCGAACAGGTTCACGGCGAGCCAGAGCGCGCACGGCTTGAGCGGATTTTGGAGCGGGACGGCACGCCGTCCCGTAGCGAAGAGCGCCGCCGCGGCGAGCAGCCAGCACGCGGCGAAGTCGCGCAGAGCGGGGCCGAGAATCAGCTTTGCGAATAGCGCCACGCGCAGGAGCGGGGACACGGAAATCGCGCGGTAGGCCAATGCGCTTGCGATCATCGAGTCGAAGGCGACGGCCAAGGCGCCGTGCGCGGCGAAATAGGCCGCGACGGCGGCGGTGACGGCCAGGCCTCCGGCGGCGATCCGGGCCACCGCGGACGGGCGGCGCCACAACAGGAAGCCGAGCGTCAGGGCGACGGCGTCGTACACCGCGACCTGCTTCAGGAAGAAGGCCATGCCCCACAGCGCGCCGACGGCGAGCCACGCGGGCTTCTTCGCCTGCAGCAGGTAGGCCGACAGCAGGATGGGGAACATCGTGTAGAACTCGCCGTAGGAGCTCAGCGCCCATTCGCGGCCGAGCAGCCAGACGAACAGCAAAGCCGCGGCGAGGGCGGCGTCGCGTCCGGCCTCCCAGCGCGCGACGAGTCGCCGAACCAGCTCGGCACCGCCGAGCACCAGCGCGGCGTTGAACGCCTTGACGGCGTGCGGGACGGCGGACGTCTTCAGCAGGGCGAAGAACGGGACGAACACGGCGAAGTTGAGGACCGGGTGGTACTGGAAGATGTCGCGGTACAAGACCTGACCGCGGGTCATCGCCCAGGCCTGGGACATCATCCCGGCCTCGTCCCAATCGTGGTAGTGGGAGAAGACGTCGGGCAGGCGCGTGAGAACGACCAGCCCCGCGATCAAGAGAATATCCCGGCGGTCCGTCGCGGCGGCTTTCACCTCAGCCGCGGTAGACGCCCTTGAAGCTTTTCTCCGCCTCGCGACGGAGGTCCTTCTTCTTCATCGAGTCGCGGCGATCGGCTCCGGTTTTGCCCTTGGCCAGGCCCAAAGACACCTTGGCCCAGCCGTTCTTGAAGTACACCTCGAGGGGGATCAAGGTCAGGCCTTTCGTCGTGAGCTTCCCCACGATCTTGCGGATTTCGGCGCCATGCAGCAGGAGCTTGCGGTTGCGGCGGGTGTCCAGGGGCTCGATCGACGTCGCGAAAACATAAGGGGGAATATAAAAATTATGCAGAAACAGCTCGCCGCCGCCGTCCGTCGGCCGGGCGTAGCACCCGTCGAGGCTGGCCTGGCCGGTGCGCAGAGATTTGACCTCGGGGCCGGCCAGCTGCAGGCCGGCCTCGACCACGTCCAGTATCTCGTAGAACTGGCGCGCCTTGCGGTTGGTCGCGACGACCTTTTTTCCGTCGGTGTTGTCTTTGCGAGCCATGTATCGTAAACTATTAAAGCAATTCGTCCCGGGCGGTGGACAGGTGGCGGAACTGGCAGACGCGCACGGCTCAGGACCGTGTGGGCGCAAGCTCTTAAGGGTTCAAGTCCCTTCCTGTCCACCGGCCGGGATGAAAGGACGTAAAACGGGACTTAAGTCACAGCGATTTAATCTTCCGTTCGCTTGACAGCGGCGTGGCTTCCGGTTATACTCCGTCCAGTGCTCATGACCAGAGTGCCGGCATAAAGAACATTTACCCAGTCATTCATAAATAAACGGCACAGGGGGTCATGTACATGACGAAGTTGAAAGAGCTGTCCAAGAAGGGCTTCACGCTCATCGAGCTGATGATCGTCGTCGCGATCATCGGCATTCTCGCGGCGATCGCCATTCCGAAGTTCGCCGAGCTGATCCGTAAGTCGTCGGAAGGCGCGTCCAAGGGCAACCTCGGCGCGATCCGGTCGGCCATGGCCATCTACTACGGTGACATGGAAGGCATCTATCCGGCGAACATGACGGCGCTGACGCTCAACGGGAAGTACTTGACGACCATCCCGACCAGCCGCGCGCCGAACTACCACTCCGACGGCTCTGGAGTGACCTTGTTCGGTGTGGCGGGTCTGACGGACGTGGGCGGGTGGTCGTACAACAACATCTCCACCGACGCCAACTCGGGCAACGTGCTCGTGAGCTGCACGCACACGGACACGAAGGGCACGATCTGGTCGGGCTACTAAGCCTGCTGGATTGAAGAGGATTGGCCCCCGGGGTCTAAGACCCCGGGGGCCATTTTCTCTTAGAGAGGCGGCACCCTCCTCATGGACCCCTATCCTTTAGTCGCTTTCCTGTTCGGTTCCCTGTACGGGAGCTTCTTGAACGTCGTCATCCATCGCCTCCCCCGTGAAGAATCGGTGGTGACCCCGCGTTCCCGCTGCCCGCGCTGCGGCAAGCTCATCGCGTGGCATGACAATCTTCCCATGCTCTCCTGGGCGCTCCTGCGCGGCCGCGGCCGCTGCTGCCGCAAGCCGATCTCGGCGCGGTATCCGCTGGTGGAGGCCGCGACGGCCTCGCTCGCCGCGGCCTTGTTCGTCAAGTGGAGCGGCCAGCCTGTCTTCGCCGCCGGGGCGGCCTTAGCCTGCGGCATCCTGCTCGCCTTAGCGCTCATCGACTGGGACACGTTCCTCATTCCCGATGAATTGTCCCTCGGCCTGGCCCTGCTCGGCCTGCTCGTCTCGCCGCTCAATCCCTATCTCCACGACGGCGCTTTCGACGCCTGGTGGCTGGCTCCGTGGTGGAGCGCGCGCGGCGCCCTGTTCGGCTTCGGCCTGGGCTGGGCGGTCGCGGCCGGCGGCGAGGCGGCGTTCGGCCGGGACGCCTTCGGGGGAGGAGACGTGAAGCTCCTGGCCGGCATCGGAGCCTGGACGGGGATCACCGGCGTGTTCGACGCGCTGATGATCGGCTCGACTTTCGGCGCCGCCTACGGACTGTGGCTGCTGCGCTCGGGGCGGGCGAAGCGCTCCGATCCGATTCCCTTCGGCCCCTTTCTCGCGGCCGCCGCCGCGTTCAATTTCTTCAAGCTCCTCCCTCCAGGGTGGCCCTTCGACTTCGGTGTGCGACCATAATCATTCCCCGTTTGATTATTGTTTCCTTGCCGTCGGCGGGGCTTTCGGTTATACTCCGTCCAGCGCCCATGACCGGCGTGCCGGCATAAAGAACATTTGCCCAGTCATTCATAAATAAACGGCACAGGGGGTCATGTAAATGACGAAGTTGAAAGAGCTGTCCAAGAAGGGTTTCACGCTCATCGAGCTGATGATCGTCGTCGCGATCATCGGCATTCTCGCGGCGATCGCCATTCCGAAGTTCGCCGAGCTGATACGTAAGTCGTCGGAGGGCGCGTCCAAGGGCAACCTCGGCGCGATCCGGTCGGCCATGGCCATCTACTACGGCGACATGGAAGGCATTTATCCGGCGGACATGACGGCGCTGACGCTCAACGGGAAGTACTTGACGACGATCCCGACGAGCCGCGCGCCGAACTACCATGGGGACTCCGCCGCCTCGACCTTGTTCGGGGTCGCGGGCCTGACGGACGTGGGCGGGTGGTCGTACAACAACATCTCCACCGACGCCAACTCGGGCAACGTGCTCGTGAGCTGCACGCACACGGACACGAAAGGGACGATCTGGTCGGGCTACTAAACCGGCCCGATTGACGAAGAAGGCGCCCGGAGCCTAACGGCTCCTGGCGCCGGTTTTTCAGCGCGGCGCGTACACCGCGGCGCGCTCGCCGGGCTCCTCGTGGAGCTTGCGGAACAGCTTCGGATTTTCGAGACGGCGGTAGATGCGCTCCAATTGCCGGCGCGGCCCGGCGTCCGGGTCGGCCTGCAGTCCGTAGTCGAGCCCGTCCACGCGCAGGACGTAATCGACGCGCGCGGCCTTCAGCGCCTTCGCAAAATCCTCGTCTTTTTCGACGAGAGGCAGAGGGCGGCTGGGCAAGCCGGACAGCCAGCCGTCGCGTGCGGGCTCGGCGCTGCTCAGGAGCGCGGGCGCGGTCCGCGAGAGCCAAGCGTAGGTCTTCGCGAGCTCCGGCTCGGCCCAAGGGCTGGGCCGCCCGAGGCGCGGCAAGGTCTGGAAGACGAGCTGAAGAACGAGCAGCGCGGCGAGCGAGGGCTTGGCGAAGCTACCGAGCGCGGCGATCAGGCCCCAGAGCAGCAGCGGCAAAAGCGGGATCAGATAGCGTTCATACTGCCAGCCCCAGACGGCGTGCATCGCGACGGTTCCGAGCAGCGCCCACGCCGCGGGGTCGCGCCGCGCGCGCAGGGCGCCGCGCAAGGCGAACGCGCCCAGAACCGCGCCGAGAAGAAGGGCGAGACGTCCGTCGGCCCAGGACGCCGGCGTGAATCCGCCGCCCAGTTCCGCGGCGTAGTAGCGGGCGTTGGCCGCGGCGACGCGCAGGAGCTTGGCCGACGGATTCCCGCCGTACGTGAGCCCGAATAGGTCGAATTTACCGACGGAGCCGCCGCGCGACCATGACCACGCGCACCAGGCCGCGAAAGCCAGGGCCGGTGGAAGCCCTGCTTTCAGGGCGTCGCGACGTTTGACCGCCGCGAGCGCGGGCAAGGCGGCGAGGCCCGCCGTGCGGGTGAGCAGCATCGCGGCGGCGGAGAGGCCTGCGGGCAGCGCGCGCCCCGTGTCGAGCGCGAGGAGCATGGACAGGAGCGCGAGGGTGAACAGGGGTTCGGACATCACCGTGCCGGATTGGGAAAGGACGAGCGGCGAGGACGCGAACAAGGCGGCGGCGAGCAGGGCCGACGTCTCGTCGGTCCGGCGCCTCAGCCACGCCCAGACGGCGATGGGAACCGCGGCCATGAACAGGGCCGACAGCGCCTGGAACGTACCGGTGTTCTCGGTGAGAAAAGTCAGCGGCGCCAGCAGCGCCGGCCACAGCGGATTGATCATCGTCAGCGGCGGGCAGGCGGGATCGGTGAGCAGGCAGTAGCGGCCCGAGGCGAGGGCGCGCGCGCCGACGAGATAGAGGACGTCGTCTTGCTGGCGGCCGAAGTATTGCGCCGGGGCGAAGGCCAGCACGAGCAAGGAGCAGGCGGCGAGAACGAAAGCGGAACGCGGCGGGATGGAGGGCGAAGCTTTCAAAATGGCGGAAGAGGAGGGATTCGAACCCTCGAGGGCTTTTAGACCCTACACGATTTCCAGTCGTGCGCCTTCGACCACTCGGCCACCCTTCCTAGGGAAGTGATTATATCCTATTTACTCAATTGAAATTTCGCCTCAACGCGGCAGAAGCTCTCGAGCTCGGCGTCGTAGCGCGAGAGGCCGAAGCGCTCGCGATGCTCGCGCCCCTCGCGGCAGAGACGGCGCGCGTCGAGCCAGCGCTGGTCGACGAGCAGGCGCAGATAGTCCAGGTCCGACGGATCCAGCCAGCCGGCGCGCGTTCCGGCGCGGCGCCGGGCGAAGAGAAATCCCTCTTCGTTCCAATGCGCGAGAACCCAGCGCTCAGGAGGGTAATAGGCCGCGAAGGGCGAGCGCGCGACGCGCAGCACGCGGCGGCGGGCCGGGTCGTGGACCACTCCGGGCAGCCTTCGCGACGGCGGCTTTTCGAGCGCGGCCTCCACGCCTTCGCTCTCCAGGAACGCCGACCACGATGAGGGCTCGGCGCGCGCCGCGGCCGCCCGAGTCAACCGGGCGTGGAACACGTCGAGGCGCCCGTAGGCGTGGACGCGGCGCTCCGGATAGAAGCGCCAGGCGGGGTACGAGGCCCAGTCGAACGGCGCGTAAATCGCGCCCGCCGGGACTTCCCGCGCGAGCGCCTCGCTGAGCTCGCGCGGGAAGAACGCCCAGCTCACGCCGAACCAGGGCGAGCCGAGCGGGCGGGCCGAGAAGACCGCGCCGGAAAACCCGATCGCGCAGACGAGAAGGGCCGCGAGCGCGGGGCCGCTCCCGCGCAGCCGTTTCGCCGCCGGTTCGGCGTCGAGCAGCCCGGCGCAGAGCGGTACCAGCACGGTCGCGGCCACCGAGATGCTGCGCATCGACAGCCCGCCCCAAAGCCCGAAGGCCGCCAGCGTCAGCAGGCGCCCGATTTCAACCTTTTCGCCGCGGGCTTGCCGCCTCCATAGAAGGGCCAGGCCCCCGAGCGGCAGCAAAAAATAAGCCTTGGGCAGGACTCCCGGCAGCAGCACGGGAGACATCCACTCGACGTTGCCGGCGCGCAGACTCGCCATGTCGCCCAACAGGTGGAAGGCCACGCCGTAGACCGCGGGGCCGTACGGCGTGAGCGCGGCCGCCGCGGCGCAGGCGAGCACGCGGCCCGCCCGCTCGCGCAGGGGAGAGGGATCGTCGAGCGCGCGCAGTGCGAGCAGGCCCAACCCGTACACGACGCCGCCGTGCAGGTTGGCCCACAGCGCGAAAAGACCCGCCCAGGAGGCGATGTCGCGAACGGACCAGCGGCGCCCTTCCTCGATGCGGCGCCACAGTAAAGCGAGCATCAAAAAGGTGAACAACTCGGGCTCGAGCATAAAGCGCGTCTGGCACAGCGCGGCCCAGGCCAAGAGCGCCGACACGCGCAGGAACGGGGAAACGGCCGCGCGGCGCATGCCCGAATCGAGCGCCCAGGCGGTCGCCGCGGCCAGCGCCGCCTTCAAGATCACCAGCCCGACGAAACCGCCCGCCGTCCAGGCCGCGTAATAAAAAAGCTCGCTGAGCCACTCGAAGCCGATCCAGGGCAATCCGCGTCCGAGCGCGCCCGCCAGCGCGAGCGGTTCCTCGAAGAGCGGGCGCCCGAGTTCGGCCATGCGCCGGCCGACGGCGAGATGCCAGAACAGGTCCGGGTTGTGCAGCGGGTAGAAGGCCGCAAGAAAGGCGCCGCACACGCCGACGGACGTCGCGGCGCGGTCGAGGGCGGTGTGACGGCGCGCGAGGCGGAGGGCTGCCCTTCTTATGGACGTGATTATATCCTATTTTCTCAGCATGGACCTGCGCTACCGCTTCACGCCCGACAAAGGCCCCGTGAAGGAGTTCCTCGTCCGCCTCGATCCCGACACGCTCGACTACCGCGGCGAGACGGACGCCGAGCCGCCGGAGTGGACGCGCCTGGAGCACCAGCAGTGCTCGAACTGCCCGCTCAAGCCCGCGGACAGCCCGCGCTGTCCCGTGGCGGTCAACATCGCGCCGCTGGCGGTCGCGTTCAAGGACTCGATCTCCTACGAGATGGCCGACGTGGTCGTCGAGGCCGAGGGCCGCTCCTACAGCCGGCGCGTTGCGATGCAGGCCGGCGTGAGCGCCCTGTTCGGGCTCGTGATGTCCGCGAGCGGCTGCCCGATTCTCGACAAGATGCGCCCGATGGCCTTCACCCATCTGCCGTTCCCGAGCCTGCAGGAGACCGAGTACCGGGCCATGTCGATGTACCTGCTCGCGCAGTTCATCGCCGCGCGCAAGGGCTTGACGCCCGACTGGACCATGCACGGGCTGGCGGGGATCTACGACGCGATCCGGGAAGTGAACCAGCAGTTCGCCGCGCGGCTGCGCTCGCTCGACGCCGAAGACGCGAACGCCAACGCGGTCGTCAAGCTCGACTGCTTCGCCGACTTCACGTCCGCGGCGATCCGCAAGACCGAGGGCAAGCACGGCTTGGGCTGGCTCGAGAAGCTCTTCCGCCCGTACTGGGCTTAAATCTCGACGACCATCCCTTCACGCGCGGCGAAGCAGTCGACCGCCAGCTTGCGCGAGGTGATGAGCAAAGCGCCCTCCTTCAGCCTCGCGTCGAGCTTGTCGTCGTCGTGCAGCGGATCGTGGTGGAACAGCGCCATCCGCTTGACCTCGGCCGCCTCGGCGAGATCGAGGACGTCCTCGAAGGTGCCGTGGCCCCAGCCGCGCTTGAGCTTGTACTCGTCGGCGGTGTACTGCGCCTCGCAGATGAGGAGGTCCGAGCCGGCGATGAAGCGGACGATCAAGGCGTCCTCCTTCTCGCTGAACTGGCCCTTCACGTTCAGCTTGCCGTAGGGCTCGTGGTCGCTGATGTAGGAAACGACCTTGCCCTCGTACTCGAAGCGATAGCCGACCGTGATGCCGGGATGATTGAGGAAGTGGTAGCTGACCTTGACCGGCCCGGCCTCGAGCGGTCCGCCCAGTTCGATGAACTCGGGGTTGGAGGGCAGCTCGTGCATTTGGACCGGGAAGTAGGTCGAGTGCATCTGCCCGGCCATGACCTCTTGAAACGACCTGGTCGTGCCGTGCATCCCGTAAATCTGGAATTTCGTCGCGGGCAGGAAAAGAGGAGTGAAGAAGGGGAACCCCTGGATGTGATCCCAGTGCGAGTGCCCGATGAACAGCCGGCCCGAGATCGGCTTGCCCGCCGCGCGTTTCATCAGGTCGAAGCCTAGTTCTCGAATGCCGGTGCCGGCGTCGATGATGAAGGTTTCTCCGCCGCACGTCAGCTCGACGCACGGCGTGTTGCCGCCGTAGCGCACCGTCTTGGGACCCGGAGCCGGAATCGAGCCGCGCACGCCCCAGAAGCGGACCTGCATCAGGCTCCCGCCATTTCGTCGACGCGGCGGATGAAATCCGCGACCTCGAAGGGCTTGACGATGTAGCCGTCGGCGCCCGTTTCCTCGACGGCGGTGCGCACGTCGTGCTTGTAGGATTTCGAGGAGCTGATCAGGATTTTCGTATTCTTGAGCTCGGGGTCGGCGCGCAGGCGCTGGCAGACCTCGAAGCCGTGCATGATCGGCATCAGGAGATCGAGGACGAGCAGGTCGGGGCGCACCGTGCGCACGGCCTCGAGGCCGGCCTTGCCGTTGACGGCGAGCGTGACTTCGTAGCGGTCGCGCAGGAGCATGGCCATCAACTCGCGCATATCGTCATCGTCATCGACGACCACCACCTTTTTCACCCGAGCAGTGTAGCGGGGCGGGGCCGCCGAGTCAATGGCGTTCCCCTTGATCAGCCGCGGCCTTCCCGTTAAACTATCGGCGGTGCCCGATCCCTACGAAACGCTGGGCTTGCCGCGCGGCGCGTCCGCGGCGGAGATCAAAGAGGCTTTCCGCGTGATCGCGCGGCGCATTCCTCCCGAGCGCCGTCTCGCCGATCCGGAGGCCGAGAAAACCTATAAGAAGCTCAAAGAAGCTTACGACCTTCTCTGCGATCCGGACGTGCGCAAGGCGGCGGGGCCGCAGCCGGCGCGGGACTACGTCGAGCCTCAGCGCGAGGAGGAGCCCGAGCTCAAGCCCGGCGAGGAGTTCAATTTCCGGCGTTTCGTCGGCTGGGCCGGGCTCGCGATCGGCGGGGCCGCCGTCGTCGTCGGATTTCTCAATGCCTACGCGGAGACGGGAGGCTTCCTGTCCCGCGCGTTCGGCCTTCGGCCGATCCTCTACGAGGACGAGCGTATGGGCTGGTTCATGATCATGATCGCCGGCATCATGCTCTCGTTTTGGAGCGCGGGCCGCTTCATGATCACGGACGAGGAGTACAGGAAGGAGTGGATGCGCGGCATCCGCCGGGGAAGACTGCGCCGGCCTATTTGATATCCTGACCCTAATGCTCCCGAGCGTCGAAACCTGGCTGTCTGAGTCCTGGTCCGATTACCGCCGGCGGTTCTGGCCGCTGATGTCGGTGCTCGCCATCGGCGGGCTCGTCACCGCCTTCTTCGTCCTCCTCCCCTTGGCGCCGGCGGGGCTCGCGGCGTATCTCGGGCTGGGCTCGCCGTGGCTGATCTGGGGCGCGGCGTCGGCGTTCGCGCTGCTCGCGGGGCTGTGGTTCTCGACCTGGGCGCAGGCCGCGGCCATGCTCGCGGCCTCGACGGACGGCGGCGCGGACAGGGCGCTGCGCGAGGGCTGGCGGCTCACGCCGGCGTTCGCGTGGGTGCTCTCGCTCGTCCTGCTCGCCGTATGCGGCGGCTTCGCCGTCGTGGTCCTGCCCGGCATGATCCTGACCGTTCTACTGTTCTTCGCTCCGTTCTATCAGTTGCACGGCGAGGCGAGCGGCCTCGCCGCCGTCGAACTGTCCTTCGCGCGCGCGCGGCCCTACTTCGGCGCCGTCGCGGGGCGGCTGGCGTTGATCGCCTTGCTCGTCTGGGTTCCCTCGTTCATCCCGTACGTGGGCTGGCTGCTCAGCCCGCTGTGGGCTCCCTTCGGTCTCGTGGCCGGCGCGCGCCTCGCCGGGGACTTGCGCGCCCTCGCGCCGGACCCGGTCCGCACGTCCTTGGGCCCCGCGATCGCGGCGCTGTCCCTCGTCTTCGTCGTCACGTCGTTCTCGATCTCGTATTTCGCCGCGCGCGGGGCCGCGGCCATGTACGCGTCGTACGCGTCCGGAGAAATGCGGCTGCCGGCGCCGGACGGAACCACGTCGCAGTCCTTGATCGCCCTGCTGCAGGGCCACGGCACCGATGAGGACGTCCAGCGCTCCCTGACCTACGTGATCGCCCTGTCCTCCGCCGCCGGAAAATCTCCTTGAAGCTCGGTGGCCGCGCGGTCATCGCGCTCGGCGCCGCGGTCGCGCTCGGCCTGCTCGCCTGGGTGGTCGGCTCGAACTACGCCGAGGTCCGGGCCGCGGCCGAGGGACTGTCCTGGGGCTGGGCGGCGGTCGCGCTGTTCTTCGCGCTCGCCAGCCACGCGATGGGCGGGCTGGCGCTCTCGGCCGTGCTGACCTTGCTGGGGCATCCCCTGGGCGGGCCGACCGTTCTCGGCATCTCCCTCGTTTCCACCACCGCCAATTACGTCTTTTCAACCGGCGGCGTGAGCGGCTTCGCGTTGAAGGCGCACCTGCTGCACAAGCGTCTCGTGCCGATCGCGACGACGATCGTGGCGTCCGCGCTGACGGCCGTGATCCTGTACGCCGTGCTCGCCGCGATTCTCATCCAGGGTCTGGTGACCTTGGCCTTCCGCCTGCAGGGCAGCCGGGTCGGGCTCGTCGAGGGAATCGTCGGGCTCGTCGTCCTGCTGTGCGCCGCGGGCGGCTTGATCGCGTTGTTTCTCAACGGAAACCTGCGGCACAAGGCGGCGCGGCGCGTCTTCCACTGGACCAACCAGGCGGCCTTCCGCCTGTCGAGCCGGGAGATTCCGACCGAGAGCTTCATGGCCTTCGAACGGCAGATGGCGCAGGGGCTGGCGCGCATCCGCCACGAGCGCGGGCGCCTGACGCTCGCCATCCTCTACACCTGCCTCGACTGGGGCTTCGCCTTGATCTCCCTGTGGTTCTGCTTCCTCGCCGTCGGCGATCCGCTCCCGCTCGGCCCGCTGAGCGCCGTGTTCGCGGTCGGCCAGGGCGCGACTTTGATCCCGGCGCGTCCCGGAGGGCTCGGCGCGGCCGAGGGTTCGACCGCGGCGGTGCTCGTAGCGCTCGGCTACGGCGGCGGGCGCGCGCTCGTCGCCGCCTTGCTTTACCGCGCCGCTTATTACCTCGTGCCGTCCTTGCTCAGCGTGCTCGTGCTGTGGGGCCTCAAGGTGTCCGAGCCCGCCGTGCTCGACGAGGCCGCGGCGTTCGCCCGGGAACTCCCCGCCGAGTAGGCCTTTGGGCCCACGGAAGGCATGGGTCCAAAGTCCAGCCGATCCGTCGACGCGGCCCGGTCATTCCCCTGCGGGGCTCTTGCTAAGATGGGCGAATGAAAGCAGCGATCGTCCTGTCGGCTTTGCTGAGCGCGCGCGCCATCGCCGCCCCGGACCCCGCGGCGCTGATGCGCTCCGCTCTTCCGCCCGGCTTCGCTCCCGTCGCGGCGTTCGACGAGCCGATCTTCATCCCCGTCCCGACCGCCGTGCTCACGGTGCGGCCGCTCGCGCAGGACACTCAGACCGTCGCTCTCGCGGCGCTGCTCGACCGGCATCTCTCGACGACGGACTCCTTCGCCGGCGCCGCCGGGACGACCCTCGTGGCCGGGACTCTGGATCTCAACGGCGACGGCTATCTCGCGGTCACCCCGCCGGGCGGGACGACCCGCTTCGTCAAGATCGAGCGCGGCATGTCGGGGGGCTGGAGCGACGGAGTTCACGCGTACCGCGTGAATCTTTCCGTCAACATCTTCCGCCCTCGCCTCGCCAATTACATCGTCATCCGCGATACATCCACGGGTCAGGCCGTTTGGGAAAAGAGGATCAGCGAGCTGTTCCGCCTGACCAACCGCGCCGGCGAGCCGGTCGTTCTGGCCGGGCGCGCCTACAGGCTTTTTTATTCCCTCAAGCCGACCAACGGCTTCTGCTTCATTTACGACGATACGAGCAATGGCGGGCACGATTATAAGTTCTACATGGTGCCCTTGTCCCAGGTCGTTGCCGCCGCGCCTACCTCTTATAAGCTGTATGGGGGGGACGTTATAAGACTGCGCGTTTCGCCCGACCTGGCCACCCTCGAAATCAGCCGCTGATTGGACCTGGCGGCTCAAAATCGCTAAAATAGCGGCCTCATGACAGCCGAGGCCGCGCTCGTCGCGGGTGCCATAGCCGTTTTTTTCGCGGGAGTGATGCTTCTGCACCGCTCCCTCTACGTGAGCGCGGTCAGCCTCCTGGTGGTCCTCCTTCAGACCGCGGTCCTGTTCCTGCTCTGCGGCTCGCCCCTGCTGGGCCTGCTCCAGGTCATGATCTACGCCGGCGCCGTGATGGTGCTGGTGGTGGTCACGATCATGGCGGCGGGCCACGAGGGGGAGCGCTTCGCCGACCTGTCCTTTCCGCGGCCCCTGGCCTGGCTGGGCCTGGCCGCGGCCGCCGTCGAGACGGCGCTGATCCTATCCCATGGCGCACTTCCTGCGGCGGCGGCGCCCCCGGATCCGGAGCTTCAGGCGCGCTTCGCCGCCGCGCTGTTCCAGCCCTACGCGCTGGCGACCGAGGCCGTGACCTTGCTGATGTTTCTCGCCGCGCTGGCGATCGCCCCCGAGCCGGAGCCCAAGGCATGAACCTCACCGCGGTGGTCTGGGCGACGACGGGGAGCCTCTTCGCCATCGGCCTGGCCGTGGTCACTTTCCGCCGCCAGCTGCTCGCGATGCTGCTCGGCCTTGAGCTCATGCTCGCGGCGGTCAACGTGGCCCTCGTCCATCACGCCGGTCTCTTCGACGACGCCGAGGCCCTCGCGGTCGTGGCCCTGGTCATCGCCGTCGCCGCGGCCGAGGCCGTCGTCGGCCTGGCCCTGATCCTGCGCGTGCGCCGCAGCGGGCGAGGCGCCGACGCGTCGGTGCTTACGGAGCTTCGAGGATGACTCCTCCCGAAGTCATGTTAGCCGTCAAGGTCCTGTTCGGCGCCCCCGTCGCCGCGATCTTGTTCGGATTTTTCGTGATGCGCCGGGTGAAGCCCGAATGGACCCATCTGCCGATTCTCGCGTCGTGCGCCGCGGTCACCGCCGCGGCGGCCTGTTTGGCGGCTTATACGACGGCCAAGCATTGTCTCGAGCTCCCGGTCTGGACCTGGGCGGTCGCCGGGGACTGGGGCGTCGCCTTCGGCCTTCGCATCGACGGTCCCTCGTCGGCGATACTGGCGATGGTCGCCTTCGTCGGTTCGTTGATCCACGTTTACGCGGCCGCCTACATGAAAGGAGACAAGGGTTTTGCGCGCTTCTTCCTGGTCTTTCACCTCTTCTTCCTCGCGATGATCGGACTGCTCACGGCCAACGACTACCTTCAGCTCTATCTTTTCTGGGAACTCGTCGGGGTCTCCTCCTATCTTCTTATCGGCTTCTGGTACCACAAGGAATCCGCGCGCAAGGCCGCGTTGAAGGCCTTCATGACGAACCGTATCGGCGACCTCGGCTTTCTGATCGCGGTGCTGATGATGATCTACGCCTACCGTTCAACGCGGCTGCAGACCGTCTATGAATTCATGGCCGCGAAGCCCTCGATCTACACGTCTATCATCGCTCTCGGTCTGGTCTGGGCCGCATTCGCGAAATCCGCACAGTGGCCGCTGTACTACTGGCTTCCCGACGCGATGGAAGGCCCGACTCCGACCTCCGCCCTGATGCACGCGGCGACGATGGTGACCGCGGGCGTGTTTCTGCTCATCCGTTCATGGCCGATCATCAGCGCCGTCGACGGCCTCCCGCAGCTGATCGCCTGGACCGGAGCGCTGACCTCGTTGGGGGCGGCGATCATCGCGGGTACGAAAAAGGACATCAAGCGCATCCTCGCCTACTCGACGGTCAGCCATCTCGGCCTGATGATGCTGGCCGTCGGTCTGGGAGAGCTGGGCACGGCGGCCTACCATCTCATCGTGCACGGATTCTTCAAGGCCGCCCTGTTCCTGTGCGCGGGTAATATCGCCCACGCCTTTCATCAGTCGACCGCGAACGTCGACGAAACCGGGGGATTGCGGCGCGAGATGCCGTTCACGTACGGCTGCTTCCTGGCCGCCGCCTTGTCTTTGGCGGGCGCACCGTTGTTCGCGGGCTTCTTCAGCAAGGACGCGATCCTCGACGCGGCCTGGCATCATGGCGGCGGTCTGCGCGTAATCGGTATGCTCATCGCGTTCGGCTCGGCGTTCTACATCTTCCGCATGTTGTTCCTGGTCTTCCACGGCGATCGAAAGGAGCAGTCCCGCGGCGGACGGCACCCGCACGAGGCGGGTCCGGAGTTCGTGCTTCCGATTTTCGCGCTCTCATTCGGCGCGGTCGTTCTGGGTCATGGTTCGATCCGCGAATGGGTGTCCAACCTCATGACGTATGGGATGCGGGGCGTGCCAATGGTGCTCATCAGGCTCAAGCCCTACTTCGATTTGCCCGGCGAGCCCGCGCTCCCTGCGCTCAACTGGACCGTCTCCGCGTTCGGGACAGTCCTGGCGTTGCTCGGCGCTGGCGCCGCCTATTATCTCACCATGGTGGATTCCGGCTGGGACTGGCGCTGGCGCGGAGGCTTCGCCGAGGCGGTGTTCGAGTCCGACTTCGGCTATAAGATTATCGTCGGCTGGGGCGCGCGCGCCGTGTCGTGGACCGCGCGCTTCACAGGCCGCGTGCTCGATAAGAATTGGTGGGACGGCCTGTTAGAGAGCTCTTCCGACGTCCTGCGCGAAGCGGGCAATGCCTTGGCGTCGTCGGCTCAAGGCCGCGTGAACGACTACCTTTGGTGGATGCTGGCCGGCTCGGCCGTCCTGCTCGGGCGGGTGCTGAGATGAGCATGCCCCTGACCGCATTGTGGACCGTGCCCCTGCTCGGCGCTCTCGTCTGCGCCTTCCTCGGGAGCAAGGCCCGTTACGGCGCGCTCGCCTTCTCCAGCGCATTCCTCGCATTGGCCGGGGGGATCTCGTACCTCCAGGGCTCGCCCTCCGCGCTCGCGGTGCTCACTGAGACCGGCCCGCAGTGGGCGTACGGCGTCTGCTACCGCCTGTCGGCCGACTCGCTCTCACTTGGGCTCATCGGCCTGACCGCGTTCCTCAATCTCATCTGCGTCGCGGCCTCCTGGGATCTCAAGGTCTCCGCTGGCTACTGGGCGTGCTTCCTGGCGCTCGCCTCCGCGCTCACCGGCGTATTCCTGGCGCGCGACCTGTTCTTCTTCTACGCCTTCTGGGAAGCGACCCTGATCCCGATGTTCTTCATCATCGGCCTGTGGGGCTCGAGCGGCCGCCTGCACGCCGCGGTGAAGTTCTTCTTGTTCACCTTCGCCGGCTCGGTGTTCATGCTCCTGGCTCTCCTCGCCCTCGTCAGCGCGCATCACCGCGTCACGGGCGTGTGGACGTGGGACCTCGGGTCCCTCGACCCGAAGACTCTCGGCGCCGCGGCGCCGTATGTGTTCTGGGGGCTGGTGCTCGGCTTCGCCGTGAAAATCCCGATGGTGCCCCTGCACACCTGGCTGCCCGACGCGCACACCGAGGCGCCCGCCGCCGGCTCGGTCATGCTCGCCGGCGTCATGCTCAAGATGGGCGTGTACGGCCTCCTGCGTGTGGCCATCCCCCTGTTCCCCGATTTGTCCGTGGAGATGTACCCGATTCTGGGCGGCCTCGCCGCCCTCAGCACGGTCTACGGCGCGTTGTGCGCGATGGCGCAGACCGACCTGAAGCGTCTGATCGCCTACTCCTCGATCGCCCACTTGGGCTTCTGTCTGCTCGGCGTCCTGTCGCGCACCAGCCAAGGGCTGTCGGGGGGAACGCTCCAACTCGTCAATCACGGCCTGACGACGGGCGCGCTGTTCCTGATGGTCGGGTTCCTCTACGAGCGCTCGCATAAGCGCGGCCTCTCAGACTTCGGAGACCTCGCCTCGCGCGCGCCGTACCTCGCCTTCTTCTTCGGCTTCGCGACCTTGGCCTCGATCGGCCTTCCCGGCCTCAACGGCTTTGTGGGCGAGTTCATGTCGCTGTCCGGAGCGATGTCCGCCCCGTTTCCGATCTTTGCCTTCGTCGGCTGCCTCGGCGTGACGCTCGCGGCGGCCTACGCCCTGCCCGCCTTCCAGGTCGTGTTCTGGTCGCCGGCAGGCCCCGACTCGGTGAGCGCCAAGGTCTCCGACCTCGATTTCCGCGAGCGCGCGATCCTCTGGATTTTGTGCGGGCTCATGCTTTGGATCGGTCTCGCGCCCAAGCCGTGGCTCGCCTGGTTCGAGCCCGCGCTGAGGGGGCTGGTGCGGTGATCGCCCTGGCTCCTCAGGCGGCGCTCGCGACGGGCGTGCTCGGGACCTTGTCCTTGGGTCTTCTGCGCCGTCCGCCCGCGCTCGCGTTGCGCGCGATCGCCTTCACGGCGGTGGCCGCGGCGATGCTGCTCTCGGCGTGGGCGCCCGCGGAGACGTGGTCGTCTCTGATCCTCACGGTCGATCCCAAGAGCGTCGGTTGGCAGTACCTGATCTATCTCGGCGCGCTGCCGCTGGCGCTGTGGATCGACGGCGAGGACGACGTCCTCACCGCCCTCTTCCTGGGTTCGACACTCGGCATGTCCTTGCTCGCCTCCGCGCGCAACCTGCCGATGCTGTTTATCGCTTTGGAATTCATGTCCTTGCCCGCCTACCTGCTCGTCGCGCGCTCGCGCCCCGGCCCCCGCGGCCTCGAGGCGGCGCTCAAGTATTTCTTCGCGGGCGGCACGGCCGGCGCGTTGTTCATGCTCGGGCTCTCCTTTTACTACGCCGACACGCGCGTGTTGGCTGGCGCCACCACGCTTAATAGTCTCGGCCAGGCCGGCGCGGCCCTGATGTCCGCGGCCGCTTTGTTCAAGCTCGGCGCGTTTCCTCTCCACTGGTGGCTGCCCGACGTGTACGAGGCCGCCTCGCCCGAGGTGTCGGGCTTCCTGTCGACTGCGATGAAATCCGCCGCGGTCCTCTTTCTCATGCGCCTGTGCGAGTTGGCGCCCGAGGCGCGCTTCATCGCCTACCTGCCGGCGATCGGCGCCGTCACCGCGCTTGTCGGCTCGGTCATGGCCCTGCGCCAGGAGCGCCTCCAGCGCCTGTTCGCCTACTCCTCGATCTCCAACGCCGGCCTACTCATCCTGGGCGTGGGCGCCTGGGCCGCGGCGGGCCGCTCCGCCGATGGAGTCGGCTCGCTCCTTTTCTTCCTCGGTGCGTACGCGTTCATGAGCAACGGCACGTTCGGATTTTTGAAGCACGCCGGCGTGGAGACGCGCGAGCAGCTCAAGGGCCTCGGGAAGTCCATGCCCGTCGCCGCGGCCGCGTTCACCATTCTGCTCTTCTCCCTCGGCGGCATCCCGCCCACGGGCGGCTTCATGGCCAAGCTTCTTCTGCTGTGGCGCGCGGTGGACGCGAATCTGTTCTGGCCGGTCGTGCTGGCCGCCGTGTCCGCGCTTATCTCGCTCTCCTACTATCTGGGCATGACGCGCGACCTTTGGTTCGAGAGGCCTCACGGTCCCGAGTCGGCGCCCGGCCGCGGCGCGCCGCTCGTCATCGCCTGCGCCGTCGGCATCGTGCTCCTGGGCGCGGCCCCGTGGCTCATGGAGGCCGTCGTCAAATGACCAAAATCTCCATGCTCGCCCTCGCGATCAACGGCCTCGTCGTCCTCGCGATCACCGGTTTGTTCGCCAACGCCGGTCGCCTATTCGGGCCTCGCCCGACGCACAAGGGCGACGCCGACATGCCCTATGAGACCGGCCTGCCCCCGCTGGCTCCGGCCTATGAGCGCATGACCGTCGGCTACTGGCGCTTCGCGGTCCTCTTCGTCGTCTTCGATGTGGACCTGGCGTTCCTGCTGCCCTGGGCGCTGTCGAAGCCCGTCATGGATTTGTCGAGCGTGCTGGCGGTCACCGGTTTTATCGCCATCCTGCTTCTCATGCTCGCCTATTTCTGGCGCAAGGGGGTTCTCGAATGCCGTTAGAGGTCGACACCGTTCCCGCGGGCGTCATGACGACCCAGCTCGACGCCGCGCTCGGCTGGGCGCGCAAGTACTCGATCTTCCAGTACCCGTTCGTGACCGCCTGCTGCGGCATGGAGTACATGTCGACCGCGGCCAGCCACTACGATATGGACCGCTTCGGCGCGGGCTTTCCGCGCTTTTCGCCGCGCCAGGCCGACGTGCTCATGGTCGTCGGCACGATCAGCCATAAAATCGCGCCTGTCCTGCGCCGCATCTACGACCAGATGGCCGAGCCCAAGTGGGTCGTGGCCTTCGGCGTCTGCACATGTACCGGTGGTTTCTACAACAACTATTCGACGGTGCAGGGCATCGACACCATCATCCCGGTGGATCTTTACATTCCGGGCTGCCCTCCGCGGCCGGAGACGGTGATTCAAGGCCTCACGATGCTCCAAGATAAGATTCAAAAGACGAGGGGGCAGTTCCGATGAGCGACATGTCGCTACGTGGAGAGCGCCGAGATGTGTCCCCTTCCGTTGTCGTTCAGGAGTTCTCTAAGCTTCGGGACGAGGGCTACAACATGCTCGTCGACATGACCTGCGTGGATTACATGCCTCAAAAGAAGTCTCCCCGTTTTGACGTGATTTACCGTCTCATGAAGTTGGATGCTCTTTCCGGGCAAGACCTCGGCCGCTTAGAGGTCCACTGCGCCGTCGACGAAACGCCCGTCCTCCACTCCGTCAAAGATATTTATCCCAATGCCGACTGGCTCGAGCGCGAGGTCTGGGACATGTTCGGCGTGAAGTTCGCCGACCGCCCCGACATCAAGCGGCTGCTGATGTACGAGGAGTTCGTCGGCCACGCCCTGCGCAAGGATTACCCGATCGCCCAGCGTCAGCCCCTCATCGGCCCGAAGTCGGGAGACAAGGCCGGCAGCCCGTCCTTCAACATCCTGCACCCCACGATCACGGGCGAATGAGATGAGCGAAAACCGATCCCAGAAGACGTATATGCTGAACATGGGCCCCCAGCACCCGGCCATGCACGGCGTCGTGCGCCTCGTGCTCGAGCTGTCCGGCGAGCGCATCGTCGACGCCGAGGCCGAGATCGGCTACCTGCACCGCGCCTTCGAGAAGCACGCCGAGAACGAGACCTGGAACAACGTGGTGCCTTGGACCGACCGGCTCAACTACGTCTCGCCGTTGATCAACAACGTCGGCTACGCGCTCGCCGTCGAAAAGCTCTCGGGCATCGACGTGCCCGAGCGCGGCCAGTACATCCGCGTCATCGCCTGCGAGATCTCGCGCATCACCGACCACCTCACCTGCATCGGCGCCTCCTCGATGGAGCTGGGCGCGTTCACCGTCTTCCTGTACATGATCAAGGCGCGCGAGTACCTCTACCAGCTCGTCGACAACTTGACCGGCGCCCGCATCACGACCGCGTTCACGCGCGTGGGCGGCGTGAAGGGCGACCTGCCCGCCGACTTCGCCGAGAAATTCGCTTCGATCGCCAAGGAAGTGCGCACGGCCGTGGCCGAGAGCGACAAGCTTCTCACGCGCAATCGCATTTTCATGGACCGCATGGAAGGCACCGGCCGCATCTCGAAAGAGGACGTGATCGCCTACGGCATCACCGGCCCCTTCCTGCGCTCGACGGGCGTGCCGTACGACGTGCGGCGCTCTCATCCGTACGCGGTGTACGACAAGCTCGACTTCGAGATTCCCGTGGGCACGAGCGGCGACAATTACGACCGGTATCTTTGCCGCATGGCCGAGATCGAGCAGTCGTTGAGGCTTGTCGAGCAGTGCCTCAAGCAGATTCCGGCGGGCAAGCACTCGCTCGAGCCCAAAGAGATCAAGTACGCGTATGAAATCCAGGACGCCGGCAAGCACGGCGACACCGCGTTGCTGGCCAAATATCAGGCGAAGGTGGACCAGACCCTCGCGGGAATGAGCAAGGACGACGAGGCCAACACCCGCGTCCTCGACCGCAAGATCACCTTGCCCGCCAAGGAAACCACGTACGGAAACATCGAAGGCCTGATGAACCACTTTGAACTTGTCATGTGGTCCTGGGGCGTCAGGATCCCGCCGTCCGAGACCTACTTCGCCGTCGAGGGCGGCAACGGCGAGCTGGGCTTTCACATCGTCAGCGACGGCGGCGACGGGCCCTACCGCGTGCGCTGCCGGCCGCCGTGCCTGTTCCCGATGGCGGCGCTCAAGAAGCTTCTCGTCGGCGGCTCCATCGCCGACGTGATCCCGACCTTCGGCTCGGTGAACATGATCGCGGGAGAACTCGACCGATGACTCCCGCCGCGGCTCTCGCCGTCAAGAACGCCTTCACTCCCGAGCAGGAGAAGGCGCTCGTCGCCTGGACGAAGAAGTATCCGTACACGAATCTCGGCCTCATCGAGGCGTTGCGCTCGGTCCAGGACTGGCACCGCCAAATGACGCCCGCCGCCGCCGCGCGCGTGGCCGAGATCTTCAATTTGCCGTTCAGCCATGTCTGGGGCGTGGCGACCTTCTTCCCGACCTACACGCATTGGAAGACCGGGGAGAAGCGCGTCGGCATTTGCCGCGGGCTCACGTGCTACCTGGCGGGCTCGGACAAGATGGAGAAGTGTCTCGAGAAAACTTTGGGGGTTCCCAAGAAGAAGGCTACGGCCGACGGGAAATTCTCCTGGGAGCCGATGGAATGCCTCGGCGCCTGCGAGCAGGGGCCGGCGCTTCAGGTGAATGATCGCCTCGTCGGCAAAGCGACGGAAGAATCGATTTTGAAGTTGAAGGACATGAAGTGAAGTCGGCCCAACTATCGGTACCGATAGTTGGGATGTGAATAGAGTGGATAACTCAAAAATTTAGATGACCAAGATCCTGACGAAGCACTTCGACTCCGAGCCCAAGTTCCATGAACTCGAGGCTTATCGCCGTCTGGGCGGCTATTCCGCGCTCAAGAAGGCGCTGGGCCAGGACCGCAAGGCCCTGCAGGACGAAGTCACTAAGTCGAATCTCCGCGGCCTCGGCGGCGCGGGCTTCCCCACGGGCGTGAAGTGGGGCACTGTCCCGCCCGAGGACAAGGTCCCCGGCCCGCGTTACGTCGTGGTCAACGCCGATGAGTCCGAACCCGGCTGCTACAAGGACCGCATTCTGCTGACTCGCGCGCCTCATCAGCTCATCGAAGGTCTTTTGATCGCCGCCTACGTGATCGGCGCCAAGGACACGTTCATCTTCATCCGCGGCGAGTACCAGAACCAATACGACATTCTCGAGAAGGCGCTCGCTGAGGCGAAGGCCGCCGGCCTGCTCGGCGACGTGACGATCCATCTCATGCGCGGCGCCGGCGCCTACATCTCCGGCCTCGACACGGCCTTGCTCGAAACCATGGAAGGCAAGAAGGCCTGGCCGCGCCAGCCCCCGCCCTTCCCGACGGTCGCGGGCCTCATGGCCAAGCCGACCGTGGTCAACAACGTCGAGACGCTCTCGATGCTGCCGTTCATCATCAATGAGGGCGCCGAAGCGTTCGCGAAGATCGGTTCGCCCAAATCGGGGGGCACCGTGCTGTTCTCGATTTCGGGCTCGGTCGACAAGCCGGGCCTGTACGAGTTCCCCATGGGCACCAAGCTACGCGACGTCCTCGCCGCCTGCGGCGGCCCCAAGGCCGGGCGCAAGCTCAAAGGCGTCATCCCGGGCGGGACCTCGATGCCGCCGCTCATGGAGAAGGACCTCGACATCGAGCTCGACTTCGACTCGGTGCGCGCCGCGGGGACCTTCCTCGGCGCCGGCGGGATGATCGTGCTCGACGATTCGATGGACGCGGTGGAAATCGCGCACAACATCGAACGTTTCCTGACCCACGAGTCCTGCGGCCAGTGCACGCCCTGCCGCGAGGGCTCGAACTGGTCGGAGCGCATCCTCGAGCGCATGCTCGTGGGTCACGGCGAGCAGGCCGATATCGACAATCTCGCGCGCGTGGGCGACAATATCACCGGCAAGGTGATCTGCGCCCTCGGCGACACCGTGGGCATGGTGCTCAAGGGCTATATCGGGCGCTACCCGGAAGATTTCAAGAAGCGGGTCAAGAGCTCATGAACAAGATCGTCAAGTACAAATTGAACGGCAAGGACGTCGAGGCGCCCGAGGGCCGGCTCGTCATCGAAGCGGCCAAAGACCAGGGCATCGAGATCCCGCACTATTGCTACCACCCCGCCCTCGGCAACCCCGGCAACTGCCGCATGTGCATCGTCGAGGTCGCCGGCGCGCCCAAGCCCCAGGTCTCCTGCCGCACCGGCGTGCGCGAAGGCCTCGAGGTCAAGACCGACAGCGACGCGGTCAAGCGGGCGCAGGCCTCGGCCTTAGAACTTCACCTCGTCAATCATCCGCTCGACTGCCCGGTCTGCGACCAGTCGGGCGAGTGCGGTCTTCAGGACTATTACATGAAGATCGGCCAGTACTCGAGCTCGGTGCGCGAGGACAAGGAGCATAAGGGCAAGCGCATCGAGGCGGGCCCTCACGTCATGCTCGACCAGGAGCGCTGCGTCCTGTGCACCCGCTGCACGCGCTTCGTCGACAACGTGACCAAGACCCATGAACTCGGCATCTTCGGCATGGGCCACAACGAGCGCGTCGAGGTCACGCCCGGCATGACGCTCGACAACGCCTACTCCGGCAACGTCGTCGACATCTGTCCCGTCGGCGCGCTCACCGACCGCGACTTCCGCTATAAAGTGCGCGTCTGGTATCTCGACAAGACCGATTCGATCTGCCCGGGCTGCTCGCGCGGCTGCAATATCAGCGTCCACGCCAACACCCAACGCCCCTGGCACAACGACGGCAAGCGCGTGGCGCGCCTCAAGCCGCGCGTGAACATGGACATTAATGGTCATTGGATCTGTGACGATGGCCGTTACGGTTTTTCCAGCCTCGATTCCGATCGGCTGGGTAAAGTGCTCCGCCTTTCCCCCGAGAGGGCCGAATTGTCGTGGTTCGACGCGGCCCATGAAGTCGCGGCCAAGCTCAAAGATTCCTCGATCGCCGTCGTGGCTTCGGGAATGCTCTCGAACGAGGACTGGGCCGCCTACAAGGCTTTGTTCGTGGACGCTCTGAAGGTTCAGGGGCATTACTTCACGGCCGAGCCCGATCAGCTCGGCGAGGAAGACGCCTTGCTCCGGCGCAAGGAGAAGGTGCCCAATCTGAAGGGAGCCGAAGCGCTCGGCCTCAAGAGCGGCTCGTTCGACGAACTGAAGAAGAATCTCGAAGCCGGTAAGGTCAAAACCTTGTACGTGATCGAGCGCGACCTGACGAAGATTTGGGGCGACAAGGCCGCCGGACTTCTCGCCAAGGCGGACATGACCATCCTGCAGGGCCCCAACAAGTACGCGCTCGGCGATTCCTTCACTTATCGCCTGCCGGCCACCGCCTACGTCGAGGAGGAGGGCCATTTCACCAATTTCGAGGGGAAGGTCCAGGCCTATAAAAAAGCGCTGGCCCCCATCGGGCACGCGCGCCCGGACTGGGACATTTTCGCGCTGCTCAAGAAGGCTGTCATTCAGCCGGCCGCGAAGGTGGCGGCATGAACCTGGCCCTGCCCCTGAACGACATCTGCTTCTCCACGGCGAAGGTCCTGTTCGCCGTCCTGGGCGTCGGCCTCAACATCGCGGGCTTGCTGGGCTGGGTCGAGCGCAAGCAAAGCGCCGTGATGCAGGACCGCATCGGCGCCAATCGCGCCTCGATCTTCGGCATCAATATCCTCGGGCTCTTTCATCCCATAGCCGACGCGATCAAGATGCTCACGAAGGAGGACTTCGTGCCGACGGGCGCCACGAAGGGCCTGCACGGGCTTGCGCCCATGATCTCGCTCGGCTGCGCCATGTTCTGCCTCGCCGCGCTGCCTTACGGCGGTGTGATCCAATACGCCGGAAGCGCCTGGGACCTCCAGCCCATCGCCTTGCCCATGGGCGTGCCCCTGGTGCTCGCCGTGCTCGCCTTCGGCGTGCACGGCATCGTGATGGCGGGCTACGCCTCAGGCTCGAACTACGGCCTGCTCGGCGCCCTGCGCGGCGCGGCCCAGATGATCTCCTACGAGGTCGCGCTCGCCTCCTCGCTGGCGGGTGTGCTCTTCATCTACGGCACGCTCGATTTTTCAGAGGCCGTGCTGTGGCAGGCCTCGCACGGCATTTGGGGGATTTTCCTTCAGCCCCTGGCCTTCATTCTCTTCTTGACCGCGGGCGCCGCCGTCACCAAGCGCACTCCGTTCGACCTTCCCGAAGGCGAGAGCGAGATCGTCGGCTATCACGTCGAGTACTCGGGCATGAAGTTCGGCATGTTCCTGATGACCGACTTCTTCGAGTCGATCGTGATCTGCGGCGTGATCACCGCGCTGTTCCTCGGCGGCTGGACGATCCCTGGTCTCGAATTGCGCACGATGGGCCTTCTGGGCGGCGCCCTGATGCTGGCGAGCTTCATCGGCAAAATGATGTTCCTGCTGTTTCTGCTTATGCAAATCCGCTGGACCTTGCCCCGTTTCCGCTTCGACCAGCTTCTTGACCTCGGCTGGAAGAACCTCCTGCCGCTGGCCTTGATCAACTTCCTCGCGACCGTGTGGGTAGTCTATCTATGGCGATAACGATCCGACCCGTCACGCGCCCTCAACGCACCTTCCTGACCGAGATCTATCTCGTCGAGGTGTGGAGGGGGCTCATGCTGACTTTCCGGCATCTGTTCGTGAACCTGTTCCGCCACACGATGACCTTGTTCCGCATCAAGGGCTTCCTGCCCGGCGCGGTCACGATCCAGTATCCCGAGGACGCCGCCATGCTCGGCAAGCGGGCGCGCACGCGCCACCGCCTGCTCAAGCGCGACGACGGCGCCCCGCGCTGCACCGCCTGCCTGCTGTGCGAGACGATCTGCCCCGCCAAGTGCATCCGCATCACGGCCGAGAACGCGCCCGACGTGACGGTCGAGAAGCGGGCGAAGACGTTCGACATCGACCTGGGCATGTGCGTGTTCTGCGGCTACTGCGTCGAGGCCTGCCCCGTGGACGCGATCCACATGGACGCCAATGAGGTCGAACTCTCGACCTTCAACCGCAAGGACATGATCTGGGATATGGCCGAGCTGCTCGGCGACAAGCCGAAGCTCCCGTCCGCCGCTACGAAGGCCGTCGATCCGCTTTACGGCGCCTAAATCCCACGCCGTTCTCGCCGCGTGTGCGATGGCGAAGCCATCCGGGTGCCGCTGCGGCGGCGGCAGGCCGCTCGAGGTGAACCACATCGAGCCTTGCCGGGGCGCCCACGGGACCCTGAGCTGCGCCCATCATCAGGCCAATCTTGAGACCTTGTGCGCTCCCTGCCACCGGCGCTTGCACGCATCGAGCCGCGGTCCGGAGACAGTTTTATCTTGAGATAAAATCGTCTCCCGAACATGCCGGCGAGTTGATCCCGGTGCGAGGGGCCCTTGCGCCCGACGGTGAGTTCGTCTACAGTCTGAGGGTGAGCGTCCGCCGCGGCCAGGCTTCCGTCGAGTACATGATGCTCCTGTGCATGGTCGTGTGCATGGCCCTGCTCACCGGCGCCTTCATCGCCAAGTACGGCCGGGAGCTGGCCGACAGCGTGGCGACGCGCCTTCTCGAGGCGGCGATCACGCTCGCCATCCCTTAACTAATCGTTCGCCGTTTGTTGGGGGGACGAAGGCGCGTGCTCCGGCTACACTGACGGCATGAGCTTCCCGGAGAAGGCGATGAGCGGTGTGTGGGGCGCGAACCTCGTCGCGATCTGCGCCGCCAACCCCAACGAGGTCAAGCACTGCCTCGGCGTGCTGACGGTGTATTCCGCGACCTACTTCCTGTTCGCGCCGCTGCACGCCTTGATCCTGCTGTGCGTGTGGACCGCCTACGGCCTCGACCGGTCCGGAAGCGCCGCCGAAGGGGCGATGTGGCGCGCCGTTTCGCGTCTGTTCTGCGCCGAGACCGTCGTGTTCTGGGCGCTGTATTGGGGGATGATTCTCGACGTCGTTCCCCTGCAAGTCCGGCTTTAATCCGACAACACCCGCAGGGCCATGTCCCGGTAGAGCCGGTCGAAGACGTAGACGCCCAGGCGCAGGCCCTGATCGATGTAGTAGCGGCGCGACGGGGTCTTCCAGGCGCCCTCGACGACTCCGAAGAACTCCTCGGCGTGGCGCGAGTCGATGCGCGCGTGGAGCTTGTAGTGGACGAGCTTGTCGGCCGGCACCCAGCCTCGGGCGACGACCGCGGCGCCGATCGCGGCGGAAACGTCGGCGAAGGCGCGCTCGATCATCCCCATGCAGGCGACGCCGACCTCCACTTCGTCGAGCAGACAGGAGCTGATCAAGGTCGTGTTGAAGGCCCGCATCTCGGGCCAGAGCGGGACGCGCTTCAGGTTCGGGGCGCGCCCGCCGATCGTGCCCAGGAAGCGCTTGAAGGTGTTCTCATGGAAGGCGCGTTCGCGAAAATCGCCGTGTTCCTCGAGAAGGTTGTGCAGGATGTCGAGGCGAGCGGCGGGCTGCGGAATGCGGCCGATCAAAGCGGCCATCGGCCGCGGAAAGAACAGGACCGCGTAGTAGAACTGCTCCTGCGTCGCGCGGAAGGCGGGGAGGCTCATGCGGGCCTTGAGCGCCTTGAAGTAGGGCCCCTCGAGCATGCGGCTTTCTCGGAGGATCGTCTCGGCGTGGGCGGCGACCTTAGAGCTTTTCATGTCATATCTCCGAGCTGCTGATGATCCAATCGCCGGCGGGCCAGTCGCCGGTCGCGTACACGGCGGCGGGGGCGCCGGCGCCGAGCTCCGCGGCCAATTCTGCGGCGCGGGACTCCGGGACGCAGAAGAACAGACGTTCGGCTCCGGACAATGCGGCCGCGCGGCGCGCGAGCGCGACGCCCGAGCGGGCGCTGCGGAACGCGAACGAGGCCAGGTGCGCGGCCTTGATTTCAGTTCCGTTTAATCGCAGAAGCTTCTTCGCTTCGCGCGTGTCCTCCAGGCGGCCGCAGGCCGCCCCGCCGGGACCGAGGAGAAGCCGCGGCGGAGCCGAAGACCGGCGCGCCGGTTCGCCGCCCGTGGGCACGACGCAGCCGCGCGTCAGCTCACCGAACGCGCGTTCCCATGCGCCGAGCGGGGCCTCGGCGCCGTCGGCGCCTCCCGGGGAAGCGGCCAAGGAGAACACGGTCAGGCCCGCGACCTTGCGCAGGGCCGGCAGGCCGGCGCGGCCCGAATACTCGTCGGGAAGCGCGGCGGTTCCGCCCATGACGACCGAGTACGCTCGCTCGGCGCGTTTTGCGGTCCAGCGGGCGAGCTCGGACGCCGCCCGGTGATAGGCTTTTCCGCCGCGCGCGCGCGGATGAACCTTGAGATCCCCTCCATAAACGGCCGGCGCGCCGGCCGCGGTACGCAGGGCCGCGGAGACCGTCGCGCAGGGCTCGTCCCCGTCGTAGACGACGACGCAGGCGGACTCGCCCATCGACGAGTAGAAGCGGCCATATTCCGGTCCATGGTCGATACGAAAGCGTTCATCGGGACCGAGGGGATAATCGAACTCACGCTCGAGCGCGCGCAGGGATTGGCCGACGCTTTGAGGAACGGCGACGGAATAGAGCTCGACCTTGTTCATGGCTTGTCGTATATCATGTTGCGCAGGAGGGGGGAGCCATGCGGCATGGACCTCACGCCGACGGTCGCGGCGACGCGGCAAATTCCTAGGATCCACAACGTCAGCAGAAGAGCGGCGTCGAGCCGGTACCATGGCGCGGACAGCGACGGGACGATGAAGGGCAGGAGCAGACCCGCCGGATAGCCGATCCGCACGAACCAGTAATCGTGGAAGGTGCGACGCAGCCGGTCGGCGTCGGAGGAGAGGAAGGCGAGTCCGATCTGGTCGTTGATGATCCACGCGCTATAAACAAACGCAGGGCCGGGTAGGCGCAGGACCCAGAAGGCGATCATGAAAGCGAGGTAGTTGGTCTTGCACAGCCAGGAAATCCAGAAATGCAGGCCGCCCCATTGCGCCTTCACGCCCTGCTTCTTGCGGCGTATGTAATAGACCGCGGCGATGATGAAGCCGGGGCCCCACCAGGCGAAGAGCAAGGCGGAGAGGGGATCGCGCGCGATGATCGCGCGAATGAAGCCGTCCGTCTGGAGCAAGGCCAGCGGCAGGCCCGCGAGCTCGGTGATCGCGGTGCTGTGCGGCCGGCGTTCAGCGCCCTCGCGGCGCATCAAAGCGAAGCGGACGACGTGCAAAGCGGTGAACGCGGCGATCCAGGCGACGAGAAAAGGTGACCAGGCGTCCAGCCTCGCGAAGCAGGCGGGGTCGAGGCTCACCGCGCCTTCCCGAGCGAGACGGCGGAGTAGATCGCGCTGCGGTCGGCGTCGTGCAGGCGCGCCGAGCGGCCGTCGAGCCAGTCGAAAACCGGATCGAGCCCGCGCGGATCGACGTTCGAGTTCAGCCGCCGCAGAAGGACGAAGCCCCCGGGCTTGAGCGCGTGCCGCGCCGTCGCGAGAAGCTCGGCGCCCGGGCCGGGCTCGAGCCAGTCGAGAATGTTCGAGAGGTGGATGAAGTCGAACTCGGCCTTGCGCCCGGACAAGGCCTGGCGCATGCCGCCCTCGAAAAATTCGACCGCGGGCGGCACGGCGCGCGCGCGGGCGTTCATCCAGGGCAGGGCCCTGCGCTCGGGCAGGCGGCCGTGGAGCATCAAGGACAGATACGGGTTGTCGCCGGCTCCGGGACGCGCCTGCGCGGCGGCCAGCCGGGCGGCGAAGTGCTCGGCGAACGGCCGCGCGCTGCGGCGCACGGCGTCCGCGCCGAACAGCGCGGTGAGCGCGGGCAAGGCGAAGGCGTCGGCGCAGGCCTCGGGGAGGCGGTAGGGCCCCGGTTCCTTTATCAGCTCCTGAACGCGCGCGAAGACGGCTTCGTACCGTCCGCAGAAGTCGAGCCCCGCAGCCGCGACGTCCTCGAGGGGCCCGAGCGCGTCGAGAGGAAGCGCGAGCCGCGCCAGGCGCTCGCTCATATCCGCGGCGCGAGCGGCCACGTCCTGCGGCGCGTGGCCGAGCACCGACGCGCGATGCTCGGGCGGCGCGCCGAGCAGGTCGAGCTTGAGGCGCGTGATCGCGAGCTGAGCCGTGGAGGCGTCCACGAGCAGAAGAGACCCGGCGCGGCGGTCGGCGGCGAGGGCGGAGGCGGTGCACCCGCCGGAGGCGATCATGGCGATTCGCGCTCCCGCCGGGCAGGCCGCCAGAACCTCGAGGTCGAGGGCCGCGTCTTCGCGCACCTGTGCAAAGGCGACGGGTCGGCGACGGGCGGTCTCGATCCAGTCGGCGGCGAGAGCGGGGGATTCGGGCATGACGTGGGTAGGATAGGGGACCACATCGCGGCCGTCAAGACCATCTTGCGCACGGTTCATGGAGTTTGGGGGAAGTTATCCTCCGCGCTTCCAACGCTGGAAACTCTGGGGACAACTCAGCTTCTTGCGACTATCCTTGAGGATAGTTGGCCGCGGTAAAGTCCTCGGTGGCCCGGCAGACCGACCCGCGCCCCCTGGCCTTCCCTGGGTTCTTCCGCTATACTGAGCCCCGTTATGCCCTCCTGGCTCAAGCCCATCGCCGTCGCCGACATTATGGACATGCTGCTCGTGGGCACCCTCGTCTACGGACTCCTGCTGTGGTTCAAACGGACCAAGGCCGCCTTCGTGGCGCTCGGCCTGCTGCTGCTCGTCGTCGTCTACACCGTCGCCTTCGTCGCGGGGATGTATATGACGGTGCGCATCTTCCAGGGCTTCTTCGCGGTCTTCATCGTCGCCGTCATCGTGATCTTCCAGGAGGAGATCCGCTCGATGTTCGAGCGCATCGCGATCTGGAGCCTCACCGGCGGCGTGCTCAAGGCGGCGCCGACCCACCGCCAGGTCGAGATTCTGGTCAGCTCGCTCGGCGATCTCGCGCGCGAGAACATCGGCGGGCTCGTCGTCCTGCGCGGCCTCGATCCGCTGGACCGCCACGTGGAGGGCGGCTGGGACTTGAACGGAGACCTCTCCGAGGCCCTGATCAAGAGCATCTTCGACTCGCACTCACTCGGGCATGACGGCGCCTTCATCGTCGAGGACGGCCGCGTGTCGCGCTTCGGCGCGCAGCTGCCGCTGTCCAAGGACTTTTCCAAAATCACGAACCTCGGCACGCGGCACATGGCGGCCCTCGGCCTGTCCGAGCGCTGCGACGCGATGTGCCTCGTGATCAGCGAGGAGACGGGCCGGATCAGCGTGGCCCTGCGCGGCGACCTGGTGCCGGTCAAGGACCTCGAGGAGCTGCAGGACGGCATCGAGATATTCCTCACCAAGCACCTGCCCAAGACCCCGTCCAACCGCATCTATCACTTCTTCACCGAGAATATGCGCGAGAAAGCGATCGCGACCGTGGTCTCGATGCTGCTCTGGGTTTTCTTCGTCGGGGTCGGAGGCGCCAGGTGAAGCCCGGCTTTCACGCCCGCCGGCTCGTGAAGCTGTTGAAGGAAAAGGGCAAAGCCCTTTCGCCGCTGACGATCCTCACGCACGACCATCCCGACCCCGACGCGCTCGCGAGCGCGTGGGCGCTCGCTCATCTCGCCCAGTCGGTGGGAAAGATCCGCACGCGCATCGTCTACGGCGGTATGATCGGACGCGCCGAGAACCGCATGATGGCCGAGCGCCTGCTCGTGCCCGCTCGTCCTCTGCGCAAAGGCGAGCTCGCCGGAGTGCCGCACCTGGCCTTGGTGGACACCCAGCCCCCGTTCAAGAACAACCGCTGTCCTCCGCGGCGCATTCCCGACCTGATCATCGACCACCATCCGCGCCACGCGGACACTCATTCCTCGATGGCCCTGATAGACGAGGCCGTCGGCGCGACGACGACCATCCTCGTCGAGGCCCTGCACGCCGCCGGCCTGCGCGTGCCGGGCCGTCTGGCGACGGCGATCGTCTACGGCATCGGCTCGGAGACGCAGAACCTCGGGCGTGAAGCCACGCCGCGCGACATGGACGCCTATCAGGCGTTCTGGCTGAAGGCGAACATGAAGACGCTGTGGCGCATCTCCTACCCCCAGCGCTCCGAGGATTTCTTCAAGACCTTGACCCGCGGCATCCGCGACGCGTTCGTAGCCGGGCGCGTCGTCGGCGCCCATCTCGGCCTGGTCTCCACGCCCGACCGCGTGGCGCAGATGGCCGACTTCATGCTCACGCTCGAAAAGATGCAGTGGTCGGTCGTGACCGGGCGCTATCATGGCCGCCTGCACGTCTCGCTGCGCGCGAACGATCCCGGGGCGGGGGCAGGGCGTCTTTTAAAACGCCTGCTCGGCGGCGGCAATCGCGGCGGGGGGCACGGCATGATCGCGGGCGGCTCGCTCGAGATCGGCTTGGAGGCGCCCGAGTCGGTCTGGCGCGCGGCCGAGGAGCAGATCATCGTCGATTTTCTCGCGCACCAGGAATTGAACGCGTCCGACCGGCGTCGTCCCTTCCGCGGGGCCTAGAAGTTTACTTCCAGCCGATGACTGACCAGCCTTTTTCGGCCAGGCAGCGCTGCGCGTACGCGCGCTGGATCTCGTCCGGCGAGCCCGCTTCCCAGGCGCCGTGCGCCGCGCCGCCGGCCGCGCCGATCGCCGCGCCCTCGCTGACCGCGCGTCTGTAGTCGCCGGTGAACGCGCCGAAGACCATGCCCATGAAGGCGCCGAAGATGCCGCCGCGCACGGCCCGGCCGCCGATCTTCTTGGCGGGGTTCGCCTTGAGGTAGGCCTTGGCGTCGGCGAGGCACTTGTCGACGTCTCCGCGGGCGGCTTCTTCTCCCGCGGACTTGTAGTGATCATCCGGATAAAGGACGGGACGGGGATGGGCGCAGGCCGCGAAGAGGACGAGGCAAGCGAGCAGAGCGCGTCTCATAGCTATAAGGCGCAGGTGCCGCCGTTCAGGTAGCCGCCCAGACAGCGCACCACGGCCGCGTTGTGCTGGCCGTCGTCCTTCATCGGCTCGATGGAGCAGGAGACGGCGCGCAGATAGCCGGTCTCGTAGTTCTTCTTGTTGTGAGGCGTGTAGAACCCGGCGCAGCCGGCTCCGGCCGAAATCACTCTTTGCAGCTTCTGCGGCAGGCCGTCGGAGCCGGCCCCGTAGAAGTTGTCGAGCATGAGCACGCGCGAGGCGGACGTGCCGGCGTCGAGCGAGCGGCCCAGCCCCACGTAGCCTCCGCTGTGCGCGGCGATGATCGTCTTCGGGAAGGTCCGTTTGGCCGCTTTGGAGAAGGCCGCGAGGTCGGCGGGCGTGACGGCGAGGTCGCTGCGGTACGTGACGAGAAGCCCCGTGCGGTTCTCTTCGGCCGTCTTGCGCAGGCCGTAGGCCGTGAACGCTTGACGCGCGGAGGCCAGGAATTGCGCCGCGGGGACGTTCGCGGCATAGCTGGGATGGTGGCCGCGCAGATACACGAGCAGCGGCGCATCCGCGGGCGCGCCTTCGGGGATGTAGTAGCAGCCGATCTTTTCGACCGGGAGGCACTCGGAGCCCGCGGTTTCCGCGCGCGCGGACCCGAGCAAACCGCTCAAGGCGGCGAGAAGGAGGGCGAGACGGGACACACCGCAGTATAGCCCGGGAAACGGCGATTCTCCAGTCCGCGGGCCGAAAGACCCGTTTATTTTCTCCCGAAGGACCCTAGGAGACGTCAGCGTCGTCTCGCTACACTCTCCTTAATGATGCGGCGCCTGATCGCTACGGTCCTGATCGTTTCCATCGCTCTCCTGACCCCCGGAGGGCGGTTCTATGAGGTGTGCGCCCAGACGATCGCCGCCTCCGCCGCGCGCGCGGGCGTCCCGGGTGCCGCCGCCGGGTCGATCGGAACGGTCCGGTTGGTCTTGCCGACGCCGTCTTTGTCCGGAAGTTTTGCGCCGGCGGCCCTTCGTCCCGCCCTGTCGGTTCTCTCGGCGCCAGCGCCGCTGGCCGTCGCCGCGCCTCTCGCCGCGCTCTCCGTTCCCGGCTCCGCGCCCGCAGCCGTCGCGGCGAAAGCCGTCTCCGTTCCCGCCGCCGTGATCGGCGCCGCGGTTCGACCCGTCGCGGCGGCGCCCGCCGCCGCGGGATCGTTCAAACACGCCAAGACCGGCGAGGACGCCGGCGCGCTGTTCGACCAGGCCTTCGCGCGTCCGAGCGCCCTCGACGACGTTCTCGCCGCGCCGTCCGCCGAGTCCGAAACGCCCAGCGGCCTCGAGCCGGCGAAAATTCCCGCCGGCGGCGCTCCCGCCCAGCCGCCCGCGCCCGGCCGCGCGAAGCTGCCGCGCTCGATGTGGGGCCTGTTCTGGGGCCATCACATCACCACCGTCTTCGGCGTCAACTTTCACGTCCTCAGCCAGGCCTTCCTCGTGAAGGATACCCTCGGCATGGGCACGGCCACGATGGGCCTGGTGCGCAACATCCACATGGGCTCGATGGCCGTCGTGAACCTTCTGCCCATCGGCTACCTCATCGACAAGACCGACTACCGCGTCGTGTTCATCGCGACCTCCTTGGCCCGCGCGGCGCTGATGGCCGCGATCCCGCTGCTGTTCATGGCGGGCGGACTGCACTTCACGATTCTCGCCTTGATTGTCGCGGTCAACCCGATCTTCCAGAGCGTGATGATCGTCGCCGACGGCGCCGCGCGCAAGTCCTTCCTCGGCAAAGACGAGAAGCTCAATAAGGACGCGGCGGCCACGCTCGGTAAGTGGGACTCCGTCGCCGGCATGCTGATGCCGATCATCGCCGGTTGGGCGGTCGGCGCGATGGTCACGAGCCTGGGCCTCGGCGGTTACGCGATGGCGTACGGCGTGTACGGCGCTTTGCTCATCGCCTCGATTCCGTTCTACTGGTTCATGATCCGCGACTCGCGCTTCCCGGACAACGACAAGATGGGCCCGCTCGGCTTCGGCGCGCAGATCGTGACCTTCATGGGCGCTTTGCTCGCGAGCGTCGCGCATCCGTTCACGGTTCTCCTCAACTGGTCCTTCAACTCGTTCTTCTCCCGGACGCGAGCCGAGTTCCCGGCGACGCACGGCGCCCGCGCCCTGTGGGTCGGCAAAGAGCTCCTCGTCGCCCTCGCCGGGGCGGCGCTACTGGTTCCGGCCCTGCTTAAAGCGCTGTTCAAGATTCCCGGCGCGATCAAGGCGGCCCGGGCCAAGAGCGGTATTAAACGCCGCTCTTTGCCCGAGATTCTCGACGGTTACAAGCAGCTTGAAGGCGTCGCCTTCATCCTGCGCAACCGGACCTTGCGCATCCTCACCGCCGTGATGGCGCTCGAGGTCCTGCTCATCGACGCGTTGCCCTTCGTCCTGATCCCGAGCCTGATCACCGACGCGATCGGCAAGGCGCCGGCGGCTCTCTCCGTGCCGCTGTGGGCCGCCGCGATTCCGGCCGGCCTCGCCTTGCTCGCCGCGGGAATCCGCGCGGTCACCAAGCGCAAGTCCTGGTGGCCGGCCTTGGTGCTCGGCGCCGTCGCCGCGACGGTCGCCGCCGTGTCCTTCTTCCCCGGCCTGCTCCTCGCGCAGGTCGCCAGCGCGGGCAGCATCATGGGCCTGCTCTTCTCGCTCGAGTACATCGGCCGCTTCATCCCCTCGGCCCGCCTGGAGGGGGAGAAGGGCGACGCGATCATCGCGAAGGTCGGCCACGGCCGCTTCTACCGCCACGCCGCCTTCGCCTCGCTCCTGTTCTGGGCCCTGCTCGCGCCCGTGTACCTGACGGGCGGCATGTTCTGGCTCAACCTCGCGATCATCGCGGGCGTGCTGTTCACCGTGCAGTACTTCCACGCGCCGGTCGGCATCGTGATGGAGCCCGTCAAGCGCGCGGAGATGGACGACGACAAGCTCGCGCGCATCGAGAGCGCCGTGTTCATGATCGACGTCGCCTTCGAATCCGTCGGCGCGCTGTTCCTCGGCCTGCTGCTCGACTTCGCGGGCCTGGCGCCCGCGCTGATCGCGACCGCGGCGTTCCTGACGATCACCGCGGTCCTGCAGTACAACGTGCCGAAGTGGATATTCAAGGACGGGAACCACCCGGACAAGAAGCCCGCGACTCCGCCCGCCGATCCTCAGGCCTCGCTCAGCGTTCCCGAGCTGGCGTTCGCGTAAATTCCTCGACGACGTTTCTCCCCTCCCCCGCCGTTTTTAAACCTAACATAATCTATTAGCTATACTGATTTACAATGATAAAATAGCTATTGACAAATATTAGATTAGCTGTTATAAATAAGCATGCACCAAGAGGACGTTGTGGACGCGAGGACGGAGGCGGTTATGAACGGAAGGTCGGAGCTGGCGAAGGCCTTGATGCCCTGGCTGTTCATGGGGCGCGGTGCGGCGTGGAAGCCTTTCGCGAAGGTGCGTTGCGAAGGGGGGAAGTGCGTGTGGACGTCGGCGGAGCGGACCCGGGGGCGGATCTCGAAGCGCGCCCAGGTCAGCGCCGCCTAAGAGCGCCGCTCCGGGATTTCGAGCCCGGAGCAAGCAGTAAAACCGGCGGCCGGTCCCCTGCGGGGGGCCGGCCGCCTCATTTAGCTCACGCGCATGCGGGCACGGCCGAGGGAATCGATCGCCGCAGGGGACGGCCGGGATTGACCCGGCCTCGGGGGGCCTGGCGGCA
>JACRDP010000008.1 GCA_016212855.1 Elusimicrobiota bacterium | reverse complement strand
CTGCCGGCGGGCGTTGAGATGGTCATGCCGGGAGACAACATCGACATCGAGTGCGAGCTGATCGCCCCGATCGCGATGGAGAAGGGCCTGCGCTTCGCCGTTCGCGAAGGCGGCCATACGGTCGGAGCCGGCGTCGTTTCCGACATCATCGCGTAAAACAGGGTTAAAACTAAGGTATAATATGGCTGAGACCAACAATCCGCAGCAGAGAATCCGCATCCGCCTTCGCGCTTACGACCACCGCGTCCTCGACGCCAGCGTCGGAAAGATAGTCGAGACGGCCCAGCGAACGGGAGCTGTCGTTTCCGGCCCCATCTTGTTGCCGACGCACATCAAAAAGTACACCGTGCTGCGGTCTCCGCACGTCGACAAAAAGTCGCGCGAGCAGTTCGAGATGCGCATTCACAAGCGCCTCATCGAGCTCAACTCGACGACTTCCAAGACGGTGGACGAGCTGATGAAGCTCGATCTGCCGGCCGGCGTCGACGTCGAAATCAAGCTCTAGTCAAACAGAGCTGAGCGGTAACCGTCCCCTCCGGGTGGTTCCAGCTGTAGGGATGTCTTTTGTCATTTTGGGATAAAAATTATGAGCGAGCAGCAGACGACTGAAGCGACGGCCGAGACGGGCGGAGCCAAGAAGGCTCCCGCCACCTTCCGCTCCATCCTGGGCGAGAAGGTCGGCATGACCCAGATTTTCCACCCCAAGGACCAGAACCTCTACGGCGTCACCGTCGTGAAGGCCGGTCCGTGCCCGATCCTCCGGGTCAAGACCGCCGACTCCAAGGACGGCTACAACGCCCTCCAGCTCGGCTTCGGCACGATCAAGGACAAGTCGCGCAGCAAGTCCGAGCTCGGCCAGTTCAAGGCGGCCGGCGTGACCGCGCAGAAGTACGTGCGCGAGCTTCGCCTCGCCGACACGAAGGGCTACGAGGCCGGCCAGACCGTCTTCGTCGACGCCCTCTTCAAGACCGGCGACTACGTCGACGTCCAGGGCGTCTGCAAGGGCAAGGGCTTCGCCGGCGTCATGAAGCGCCACAACTTCAAGGGCCTTCCCGGCTCGCACGGCGCCTCGGACAAGAAGCGCTCCCCGGGCTCGCTGGCCTCGCGCCGCTCGCTCGGTCGCGTCATGCCGGGCCAGCGCATGGCCGGCCACCTCGGCAACGTCGTCATCTCGACGATCAAGATCGAGGTCGTCTCCGTCGACGCCGAGCAGAACCTGATCTACCTCGCGGGCGCCGTCCCCGGCCCGAACGGCGGCTTGGTGACCATTTCCGAGACCGTCAAGAACAAGAAAGTCCGGGCCGAGGCGAAAGCGCCCCAGGTCAAGAAGGACAAGATGGGTAACATCATCAAGGCGGCCGTCAAACCCGGCGCCGCGAAGAAGTAAGGGATTAAAGACATGGACGCCAAAATTATCGACGTCAACGGCAAAGAGTCGGGAACCGTCACCTTGGCCGAGAACATCTTCGGGCATAAACCCGAGAAGCGTTTTCTGCATGAGTTCGTCACCATCTATCTCGCCAACCAGCGCGCGTGGACCTCGAACACCAAGAGCCGCACGACGGTGTCCGGCGGCGGCCGCAAGCCGTGGAAGCAGAAGGGAACGGGCCGCGCCCGCGCCGGCTCGACGCGCTCCGGCCTCTGGCGCCACGGCGCGATCATCCACGGCCCGCGCATGGGCCGCGGCTCGCGCCTCGACTACCCTCGCCAGAAGGCGAAGCTCGCCCTCGCCCAGGCCCTGTCGGCCCGCGCGCAGGACGGCGGCCTGGTCTGCGTGAAGGAATTCACGTTGAAGGAGCCGAAGACGAAGCTCGTCGTCTCCACGCTCGCGAAGCTCGGCTGCGAGGGCAAGACGCTCATCGTTCTCGACGCGCCGAACCCGGCGCTCGTCCTGGCCGCCCGCAACCTGCCCACCGTCGCTGTCCGCCTTGCCGCGGATATCAACGCCTACGAGGTTCTTTACTGCAAGAAGCTCGTGATCACGCAGCCCGCGCTCGAGAAGCTCGGCGCGCGCTGGAACTGAGGAATTATGTCCGATAAAGCTCTCCACGAAATCCTGGTCCGGCCCCTGCTCACCGAGCGCGGCACCGGTAATCAAGAGAAGTACAACCAATATCTGTTCGAGGCCGCTCCCGACGCGACCAAGACCGACATCAAGCGCGCCGTCGAGACGCTTTTCAAGGTCACCGTCGAGAAGATCCGCACCCAGGTCGTCCCGGGCAAGTACCGCCGGTTCGGCCGCGGCGGCGGCATGCGCCCCGACTGGAAGAAGGCCATCGTCACCGTGACGAAGGGCCAGAAAATCGACTTCGCGACCCCCGCCGCCTAAGAGAAAATATCATGGCCATCAAATCCTATAAGCCGTACACGCCGTCGCGCCGCGGAATGACGTCGCAGGACTACTCGGACGTGACGACCAACGTTCCCGAGAAGTCTCTCGTCTCCCAGCTCAAGCGCACCGGCGGCCGCAACAACACCGGCATGATCATGGTCCGCCACCAGGGCGGCGGTCACAAGCGCGCGTATCGCCTCATCGACTTCAAGCGCTACGACAAGGCCGGCGTCCCGGGCAAGATCGTCTCCATCGAGTACGATCCCAACCGCTCCGCCCGCATCTGCCTCGTCAACTACGCCGACGGCGAGAAGCGCTACATCGTGCAGCCCGCCGGCATCAAGGTCGGCGACACCGTGATGAGCGGCCCCGAGGCCGAGATCAAGGTGGGCAACGCCCTGCCCGTCAACAAGATCCCGGAAGGTACTTTCATCCACTGCCTCGAGCTCAACCCCGGCAAGGGCGCGCAGATGATGCGCTCGGCCGGCACCCAGGCTCAGCTGATGGCGAAGGACGGCGGCTACGCGCAGATCAAGATGCCGTCGGGCGAAGTCCGCATGGTTCCCGACACCTGCTACGCGACGATCGGCCAGGTCGGCAACTTCGAGCACAACACGATCACGCTCGGCAAGGCCGGCCGCAACCGCCATCTCGGCATCCGCCCCACCGTCCGCGGCGGCGCGATGAACGCGACCGACCACCCGCTCGGCGGCGGCCGCGGCAAGTCGAAGGGCAACAATCACCCGCGCTCCCCTTGGAACCAGCTCGCGAAGGGCTTCAAGACGCGCAACAAGAAGAAGGTCTGGGGCTGGATGATCGTCTCCGACCGGCGCCGCTCGGCGCAGCACGCGTAAAGGATAGAGAGAAGACATGAGCCGATCTACTAAGAAGGGACCGTACGTCGAGCCGAAGCTCCTGAAGAAGGTTCAGAAGCTCAACACCGCCGGCGAGAAGAAGCCGATCAAGACCTGGGCGCGCCGCTGCACGATCACGCCTGAGTTCGTGGGGCATACCTTTTCAGTCCACAACGGCAGGAAGTTTTTGCCGGTTTATGTCAACGAGCAGATGGTCGGCCACAAGCTCGGCGAATTCTCCTTCACGCGCTTCTTCAAGGCGCACGGCGGCACGCACAAGGACGCGGACGCGAAGACCTGATCTTTAAGGGATAAAGAGAAAATATATGGAAGCTACTGCATACTCTCGGTTTCAGCGCTACGGAACGCGCAAGGTCGGCCAGGTTCTCAAGGAGATCCGCGGCAAGTCGGTGTTTGAAGCCGAACGGCTTCTTCCCATGATGCCGCGCATCTGCTCGGTCATGGTCGGCAAGGCCGTCCGCTCCGCGGCCGCCAACCTCGTGGACCGCGCCGCCAAGGCCGGCCACCAGGTCAACCCCGAAAAGGTCTACATCAAGGAATGCTGGTCCACGATGGGACCGATGGGCCAGATGAAGCGCATGCTGCCCGCTCCTCAGGGCCGCTCCTACACCTTCAAGAGAAAAGTCTGCCACTTGACCGTCGTCGTCTCCGACGAGCGCGTCACCGGCAAGGGAAAGTAACACCATGGGCAATAAGATCCATCCGAACGCGCTCCGCCTCGGCTACATTCACGACTGGCAGTCCAAGTGGTTCTCCACGAAGGACGCTCCCGCCCTCATCGGCGAGGATTTCAAGATCCGCAACCTCGTGCGCAAGGCCTTCCGCGCCGCCGCGGTGAGCTGGGTCGGCATCGAGCGCGCCGGTTCTTACCTGCGCGTCAACATCCACACCGCGCGCCCCGGCGTCGTGATCGGCAAGAAGGGCGCCGACATCGAAGCCCTGCGCAAAAATGTGGAAGCCATGACCTCCCGTAAGACGTACGTCAACGTCATGGAGATCAAGGATCCCGAGCTCGACAGCCGCCTCGTCGCGGACTCGATCGCGGTTCAGCTTGAGAAGCGCATCGCCCACCGCCGCGCCATGCGCCGCGCGATGGAGCGCACGATCCAGTCCGGCGCGCTCGGGATCAAGGTCATGATCTCCGGCCGCGTCAACGGCGCCGAGATCTCGCGCCGCGAGTGGCAGCGCGAGGGCCGGGTGCCCCTGCACACCTTCGCCGCGGACGTCGACTACGGCACCGCCGAAGCCATGACGCACGCCGGCCTCATCGGCGTGAAGGTCTGGATCTTCAAGAAGCAGCACTTCGTGAAGTCCATCAAGGAGCTGCAGCAGATGGCGAAGAAAGAGGCGGCGCTCGTCGCGGCCGCGATGTCCATCGAGTCCGGCGAGACGCCGACTGCGCCCGCGCCCGCGCCGGCTCCGGAAGGGGGACGCTAACATGCTGATGCCTAAACGCGTCAAGTATCGCAAGCCCCACTCTCATCCCCGCATCAAGGGACCCGCGAAGCGCGGCGTCAGCCTCGCGTTCGGTGAGTTCGGTCTGAAGGCGCTCGAGCCCAAGTGGGTGACCGCCCGCCAGATCGAAGCCAGCCGCGTCACGATCTCCCGCCACCTGAAGAAAGGCGGCAAGCTCTGGGTCCGCATCTTCCCCGACAAGGCCGTCACCAAGCACCCCGCCGAGACCCGCATGGGTAAGGGTAAGGGTGCTCCCGATCATTGGGTGGCCGTGGTTCGTCCCGGCCGCATGTTGTTCGAGGTCGGCGGTTTGACCCTCGACGAAGCCAAGAAGGCCCTCAAGATGGCATCCTACAAGCTGCCTCTCTTCACGAAGTTCGTCGTCCGCGAGCACATCTAAATATATGGCCGATAAGAAAACCAAGACCGCGACGCAAGACGCCAACGCCATGAACCCGGCTGAGCTCAAGAACGAGCTGCGCCTGGCTCTCGAGAAGCGCGCCAAGCTGTCGTTCCAGCACAACGTCGCTCCGCTCAAGAATCCCATGGAGCTGCGCCATCTCCGCCGCGAGATCGCGCGCCTCAAGACCTATATCTCCCGTAAGGAGGCCGCGAAGTGACGAAGACCGCCGCCGCTCCCGCCGCCGAGCTCGACCTCGATCGCGGCAACCGCAAGACTCTCGAAGGAGTCGTCGTGTCCGACAAGATGAACAAGACCCGCACCGTCCGCGTGTCTCGTTCCGTCCGGCACGCGTTCTACGAGAAGGTCATGAAGAGCTCCAAGAAGTTCCACGCTCACGACGAGAACAACGAGGCCCGCGAGGGTGATATCGTTGAGATCGCGTCCACGCGCCCGCTCTCGAAGCTTAAGCGCTGGCGCATCGTGCGCATCGTCAAGGCCGCCCCGAAGGGCCAGGCGGAGGTGCGTCAATGATTCAGCTTCGCACGATGGTCAACGTCGCCGATAACTCCGGCGCCCGCCGCCTGCAGTGCTTCCACGTGATGGGCGGCTCGTACCGCCGCTACGCGTCTTTGGGAGACATCATCGTCTGCTCCGTCGTGGACGCTCTCCCCAACGGCGCGATCAAGAAGGGAACGGTCGTCAAGGCGGTCGTGGTGCGCGTCAAGCGCAACCTGCGCCGCGCCGACGGCTCGCACGTCGCTTTCGACGACAACGCCGCGTGCCTGATCGACGACAAGAACGAGCCGAAAGGCACCCGCGTGTTCGGGCCCGTGGCGCGGGAACTGCGCGACAAGGAGTTCCTGAAGATCGTCTCGCTCGCCCCGGAGGTCGTGTAACGTCATGAAGCTCAAGATCAAGAAGAAGGACAAGGTCGTCGTCATCTCCGGCAAGGAGAAGGGCAAGACCGGCGAAGTTCTCGACCTCATCGTCGGGGACCGCTTCACGCCGACCCGCGTGCTCATCGCCAAGGTCAACATGGTGACCAAGCACAAGAAGCCGACGCAGACCGATCCCGGCGGCCTCTCGAAGATCGAGGCTCCGATTTCCATCAGCAACGTCATGCTCGCCGATCCGAAGAGCGGCAAGCCGACGCGCGTGAAGATCAAGACCGCGGCCGACGGCTCCAAGTCCCGCGTGGCGATCAAGTCCGGCGAGACGATCGCCTAATAAAGAGAATAAATAAAGATCATGGCTGAGAAAACCGACGCAGAAAAGGCGAAAGCGGCGAAAGCCGCCCAGGCCGCGAAGAAGGCGGGACTCGAGAAGCAGGCCTCGTCCAAGGCCGGCCCCGCGTTCGAGCTGAACCAGGACGGCCGCGAGACCGAGCACCCCGTTCCGCGCCTCAAGACCTACTACCGCGAGAGCGTGATTCCCGCGTTCATGGAGAAGCACGACCTCAAGAACCTCCACGAGGTTCCGAATCTCCGCAAGATCGTGCTCAACGTCGGCGTCTCCGAGGCGCGCGACAACGTGCAGATGCTCGACAACGCCCGCGAGGAGTTGGCGCTCATCACCGGCCAGTGGCCTCAGGTGCGCAAGGCCACGAAGTCGATCTCGAACTTCAAGCTGCGCCAGGGCATGCCGATCGGCGTGCGCGTCACCTTGCGCGGCGATCGCATGTGGGAGTTCCTGGACCGCCTCATCGCGGTCTCCATCCCCCGCATCCGCGACTTCCAGGGCCTCGAGCCCAAGGGCTTCGACGGCTCCGGCAACTTCAATCTGGGCCTCAAAGAACAGCTCATCTTCCCCGAGATCAAGACCGACCGCGTTCCGACTCAGCGCGGCATGAACATCTCGTTCGTGATCGGTGGCGGAAAGGACGACCTCAGCCTCGACCTCCTGCGCGAGCTCGGGATGCCGTTCAAGAAAGAGCAGGCCGCCAAGAAGGGGAACAACTAATATGGCCACAACCGCATGGCGCGCCAAGATGACCAAGGCGCCGAAATTCTCCACCCGCCACCGCAACCGCTGTCAGATCTGCGGCCGTCCTCGCGCGTTCTACCGCGATTTCGGCCTCTGCCGCATGTGCTTCCGGAAGATGGCCCACAACGGCCTACTCCCGGGCATCAAAAAGTCCTCCTGGTAACCAAATCATGGATCCTATCGCCGACCTGCTGACTCGCATCCGCAACGCCAACATCCGACAGAAGGACCGCGTCGACGTCCCCATGTCGAAGATGAAGATGGAAGTCGTCCGCGTCTTGAAGGAAGAGGGCTTCATCGCCAACTTCAAGACCCTCTACAACGGGACCAACAAGCAGGGCACCATCCGCGTGTTCCTCAAGTTCTCCCCGACGAAGGAAGCCGTCATCCGCGGCATCAAGCGCGTGTCGAAGCCCGGCCTGCGCATCTACTGCCCGCACGACGAAGTTCCGCGCTCGCGCGGCGGCTTCTCCGTCACGATTTTGTCCACCTCGCAGGGCGTCATGACCGACGCGACGGCGAAGGAAAAGAAGGTCGGCGGCGAAGTTCTCTGCCAGGTCTGGTAAAAGAGGAAAATATGTCTCGAATCGGAAAGCAGCCCGTCGTCATCCCCGCCGGAGTCCAGGTCAAGCTCGAAGGCAGCCTGGTCACCGCGAAGGGTCCCAAAGGGGAGCTCAAGGAAGCGATGCATCCTTACGTCAAGGCCGAGATCAAGGATGGCGCCGTCATCCTCTCTTCGGACATCACCGTCGCTCGCGACGCCTCCGCCATCTGGGGCATGACGCGCGCGCGGCTGAACAATCTCATCCAGGGCGTCGCCGTGGGCTACTCGAAGGTTCTCGAGATCCACGGCCTCGGCTTCCGCGGCGAGATCGCCGGCCAGAAGCTGACGCTCGCCATCGGCAAGTCCCACCCGGTGATCTTCGAAGCGCCCAAGGGTGTGACGCTGACTCTGGACCCCAAGAAGACCGTTTTGACCGTGTCCGGCATCAGCAAGGACCAGGTCGGCGCGACCGCCGCGGACATCCGCGAGCTGCGCAAGCCCGAGCCCTATAAGGGAACCGGAATCCGCTATCAGGGCGAATACGTCCGCAAGAAGGCGGGCAAGACCGCGGCCGGCGCCAGCGCCGGAGCGGGAGGCAAGAAGTAAATGAAGAATAAATGGGTTCGGGCCGAATTTAGGAAGGAAGCGACGCGCAAGCGCCTCTTCGAACACCGCGGGGAGCGGCCGCGCCTGTCGGTGCACCGCAGCCTCAAGTACATCTACGCGCAGGTCATCGATGACGCCAAGGGCGTCACTTTGGCGTTCGCGTCTTCGCTCGACAAGGATCTGCGCACGACGCTCAAGTCGCACAAGAGCGTCGACGCGGCGAAGAAGGTCGGCGAGAGCATCGCGGCGAAGGCCAAGAAGGCCGGCGTCACGAAGGTGATGTTCGACCGCGGGCAGTACGTGTACCACGGCCGCGTGAAGGCCTTGGCCGACGCCGCGCGCGCCGGCGGACTCGAGTTTTAAACGGAGAATTTGTAATGGCTACTGAGACGACGACGACGGCGGCGGTTCCCACCCAGCCCATCGTGCCCGCGGCGACTGAACGCCCGGAGCGCGGCGGCGAGCGCGGCGGTCAGGGCGGACGCGGAGGCCCTTCCCGCGGCCCGCGCCGCGATCGCAACGCGCAGCGCGAAGAGGGCGGCTTCAAGGAGACCGTCGTCACCATCAACCGCGTCGCGAAGGTCGTCAAAGGCGGCAAGCGCTTCTCGTTCTCCGCGCTCGTCGTCGTCGGCGACGCGGCCGGCCAGGTCGGCTACGGCATGGGCAAGGCCAAGGACGTGCAGGCCGCCATCCTCAAGGGCAACGCGCACGCGCGCAAGGCCCTCGTTAAGTTTCCGATCGTGCCGGAAGGCACGATCCCGCACGAGATCGTCGCGAAGTTCGGCTCCGCCAAGGTTTGGATGAAGCCCGCGACTCCCGGCACCGGCGTCATCGCCGGCGGCGGCGTGCGCGCGGTCCTCGAGGCCGCCGGCGTCAAGAACATCCTCACCAAGAGCCTCGGCTCGTCGAACGCCTTCAACATGGTCGGCGCGACGTTCGAGGCCCTCAAGCTCCTTCGCACGAAGGAAGACATCATCAAGCTCCGCGGAAAATAAAGTGGCCAAGACCAAGACCCCCGTCGCCCAGACTGAACGCATCACCCTCGGCAATCTCGAGCCCGTCCCCGGCTCGCGCCGCCGCCCCGTCCGCCTCGGCATGGGCGAAGGCTCCGGCACCGGCCAGACCGCGACGCGCGGCCAGAAAGGCCAGCGCTCCCGCTCGGGCGACGGCAAGCTCGTCGGTTTCGAAGGCGGCCAGACGCCTCTGATCCGCCGCATCCCCAAGCGCGGCTTCACCAACGGTCTCTTTAAGATCGAGTACCAAGTGATCGACCTCGGCACGCTCGACCGCGTGTTCAAGAACAAGGCCGAGATCACGATCGAGGACCTGCGCATCCACAACCTCATCAAGGGCCGCAAGCCCGTGAAGATCCTCGCCGACGGCGAGCTTAAGCGCGCCATCAAGGTCAGCGCCCACGGCTTCTCCGCCTCCGCGAAGGAAAAGATCGAGAAGGCCGGCGGCAAGGCCGAAGTCGTCAAGGCCGCCTGACGATGCGCAACGGCCTCGGCGATATCTTCGAAGTTCCGGAACTGCGCAAGCGCGTGCTCTTCACGCTCGGCGCGATTTTGGTCTTCCGCATCGGCGCGGCGATTCCGATCCCGGGCGTCAACGGCGACGCGATCCGGGCGATCTTCAACGCGCAGCAGAGCAGCCTGCTCGGCTTCCTCAACACCTTCTCGGGCGGCGCACTGGGCCGCTTCTCCATCTTCTCGATGGGCGTGGTGCCCTACATCAACGCCTCGATCATCATGAGCCTCCTGCAGGGCGCGCACGTCCTGCCCTTCCTCGATCGCCTCGCCAAGGACGGCGAGCTCGGCCGCCGCAAGCTCAACAGCTACACCCGCTACCTGACCCTTTTCCTCGCCGTGTTCCAGTCCTTCGGTCTGACCATCGCGATCACCAAGATGCAGGCTCCGGGCGGCCTCGCCACGGTCACCGATCCGACCGCGCTGTTCTACTGCGTCACCGTGCTCACGATGACCGCCGGCACCATCTTCGTCATGTGGCTCGGCGAGCAGATGACCGAGCAGGGCATCGGCAACGGCGTCTCGCTGCTCATCTTCACCGGCATCGTCGAGCGCATCCCGGCCGCCGGCTGGAGCCTCTTCGAGCTCGTCCGCCTCGAGGAAATCAATCTGTTCGCCGCGCTCGCGATCATCGCGGCGCTCGCCGCGGTCATCGTCTCCGTCGTCTGGGTCGAGACCGCCCAGCGCAAGATTCCCGTGCAGTACGCCAAGCGCATGGTCGGCCGCAAGATGTACGGCGGCTCGCAGAGCTACCTTCCCCTTAAAGTGGACCAGAGCGGCGTCATCGCCGTCATCTTCGCGCTGTCCCTGCTCTCCGTGCCCGTCACCATCGCGACCTTCATGCCCGAGAGCGAGCGCTCCGGCAGCTTCATGCGCTTCTTCCAGGGCGGCAATTGGTGGTACGACGCGATCTACGCCGGCCTCATCATCTTCTTCTGCTACTTCTATAACTCGGTCTCGATCAACCCGGTGGACCTGGCCGAGAACATGAAAAAGTCCGGCGGCTTTATACCGGGAATTCGGCCTGGTGAACCCACCGCCAAACACATCGAGTGGATCCTCGAGCGCATCACCTTGGGCGGCGCGCTGTTCGTCGCCGCGATCGCGGTCATGCCCGACATCATGAAGCGCGAGTTCAGCGTTCCCTTCTTCTTCGGCGGCACCTCTTTGCTCATCGCGGTCGGCGTCGCGCTCGATACGATGGGCCAGCTTGAGGCGCACCTGATCATGCGCCACTACGAGGGCTTCCTCAAGAAGGGCCGCATCCAGGGTCGCTGGTTCAACGTCGGCAGCGGGGTGACGCAGTGATCGTCATCCTCCTCGGCTTCCCGGGCTCCGGCAAGGGTACGCAGTGCAAGCGCATCGCCGATAAGTTCGGCTTCTCGCACCTCGCCACCGGCGACATCTTCCGCGCCGAGATCGCGGCGAAGACCGCGGTCGGCGAGAAGGCCGCGGACTATCTGAAGAAAGGCAAGCTCGTTCCCGACGCGATCGTCATCGAGATGGTCGCCGGTAAGATCGAGAAGGGGGGCAAGTACCTCCTCGACGGCTTCCCGCGCACGCTGGAGCAGGCGCAGGGCCTCGCCGACATGCTCAAGGGCGTCGGCGCCGCCGTCGATCTCGTGGTTTACCTCACGCTCCCCAAGGAAGAAGCGATCCGCCGTATGGCGTCGCGCCGCACCTGCTCCGGCTGCGGCGAAGTCTACAACGTCGCCTCCCGCCCGACCAAGGTCGAGGGAATCTGCGACAAGTGCGGCGCCGCGGTCGTGCAGCGCGAGGACGACACCGAGGCCACCGCCGCCAAGCGCCTCATGGTCTTCGAAGATTTGACGCACCCGCTCGTCGCCTACTACAAGTCCGAGACCGCTTTCGAGGAAGTGGACGCGGCCTCGAGCCCGGACAAAGTCGAAGCGGCGCTCTCGGCCGTGATCGAGAAGACGAAGGCGGCCCGGTGATGATGCTCATGAACAAGGCCGTCGAGGTGAAGAGCCCCGCCGAGCTCAAGACCATGCGCGCCGCCGGCGGCGTCGTCGCCGACGTCCTCGTCCTGCTCAAGGGGCTTGTCAAGCCCGGCATGACCACCGGCGAGATCGACCAGATCTGCCGGGTTGAGCTCAAGAAGCGCGGCGCTCAGCCGGCGTTTCTGAACTACCACGGCTTCCCCGGCGTGATCTGCGTGTCGATCAATTCCGAGGTCGTGCACGGCATTCCGTCCGACAAGCGCGCGCTCAAGGACGGCGACATCGTCGGCCTCGATTTCGGCGCCGTCATCGACGGCTGGTACGGCGACTCCGCCATCACGGTGCCCGTCGGCGCGATTTCCGCCGACGCGCAGAAGCTCATCGACGTCACCCGCGAGTCGCTCATGAAGGGCATCGCCGCCGTCAAGGCCGGCAACCGCATCGGCGACATCGGTTTCGCCGTCCAGTCTCACGCCCAGTCCCATGGGTACACCTTGGTCCGCGAGTTCGTCGGACACGGCATCGGCCGCGCGCTCCATGAAGAGCCGCCCGTTCCGAACTACGGCAAGGCCGGCCACGGCGCCCGCCTCAAGGCCGGCATGACTATCGCCATCGAGCCGATGGTCAATATGGGCGCCCCGGAAGTCTCGACCCTCGGCGACGGCTGGACCGCGGTGACCAAGGACGGCAAGCTCTCCGCGCATTTCGAGCACACGGTCGCGGTGACCGAGGAAGGCTGCGATATCCTCACGCTGCCCACGATTTAACATGACGAAAGAAGAAAAGATCGAAGTCGAAGGCCGGATCCTGGAGGCGCTTCCCAACGCGATGTTCCGCGTCGAGATCGCGCAGGCCAAGGTCGTGCTCGCGCACATCTCGGGCAAGATGCGCATGCACTACATCAAGATCCTGCCGGGCGATAAGGTCCGCATCGAGCTGTCCCCTTACGATCTCACGCGGGGACGCATCACGTACCGGGAGTAATCAGATGAAAGTCAGAGCGAGCGTCAAACCGATTTGTCAGAAGTGCAAGGTCGTCAAGCGCGAGGGCGTCGTGCGCGTCCTGTGCTCGAACCCGAAGCACAAGCAGCGGCAGGGCTAATTTAGGAGTAACGGAGAAAAAGTATGGCTCGTGTGGCAGGCGTGGATCTTCCCAAGAACAAGCGGATCGATGTGGCGCTCCAATACCTCTACGGCGTGGGCGAGACCCGCGCGAAGGTGGTCATTGAGAAGCTCAACGGCATGGTCAAGCCCGACACCCGGGTCAAGGACCTCACCGAGGAGCAGGTCGTTCTCATCAACAACCTCCTCAATAAGGATTTCAAGGTGGAAGGCGAGCTGCGCCGCGAGACCGTCGCGAACATCTCCCGCCTCACCGAGATCGGCTCGTTCCGCGGCCACCGCCATCGCCGCAACCTGCCGTGCCGCGGACAGCGCACGAAGACGAACGCGCGCACGCGTCGCGGTCGCAGAAAGACGGTCGGCGTGGGCAAGGCCGCTTCGCCCACCGGTAAGGCGTAAGGAATTTAGGGAGACATTGAATCATGGCTGACGAGAAAACGACCCCCGCCGCTGCGAAGGCAGCCCCTTCCGCGGCACCCAAAAAGAAAGCTTGGAAGTCTTTGACCTTCGCGAAGGTCCACATCCAGTGCTCCTTCAACAACACCATCGTGTCGCTCACCGACGACCGCGGCGACGTGCTCATCTGGGCCACCGCCGGCGGCTCGGGCTTCCGCGGCACGAAGAAGGGCACGCCCTTCGCCGCGGGCGTCACCGCGAAGAAGGTCGCCGACCGGGCCGTCCAGCTCGGCGTCAAGCAGGTCGCCGTTTTCATCAAGGGACCCGGACCGGGACGCGAGACCGCCGTGCGCTCGCTCGGTTCCGCCGGCCTCATGGTCGTCAGCCTGAAGGACGTCACGCCGATGCCGCACAACGGCTGCCGCCCGCCCAAAGCGAGGAGAGTCTAGTGTTATGGCCCGTTATACCGACGCCGTCTGCAAGTTGTGCCGCCGCGAGCAGCAGAAGCTCTTCCTCAAGGGCGACAAGTGCTACACGAAGTGCGTCCTCGAGAAGCGCCCCGGCATTCCCGGCATGGCCAAGCCTCAGCGCGGCAAACCGTCCGCCTTCTCGATCCGCCTGCGCGAGAAGCAGAAGCTTCGCCGCATGATCCAGATGAACGAGCGCCCGTTCGAAGCGGCCGTCACCAACGCCTCCGCGGCTCGTGAAGAGTCCGGCGCGGCGCTGCTGCGCGGTCTCGAGCTTCGCCTCGACAACATCATCCGCCGCATGGGCGTGGCGACGTCGATCAAGACGGCGCGCCAGCTCGTCCTGCACGGGCACGTCAAGATCGGCGGCAAGGTCGTCGACATCCCGTCCTACCCGGTGAAGGCCGGAACCGTCGTCGTGCTGAACCCGAAGATGAAGGAAAACGTCGGCGTGAAGTTGAGCCTTGAGACGTGCAAGAAGCTCAACAACCGCCCCGCCTTCCTCGAGTTCAACGAGGGCGATTTCACCGCCAAGGTGCTCCGCATTCCCGAACGCACCGAGACGTCCTTCCCGATTAATGATCAGCTGATCATCGAATACTATTCTCGCTAACGCTCGAATACTAATAAACGTCCTTATCTTGGAGAAAAATTAGATGGCTTACAAAGAACTGATCCTGCCGCAGAAGCTGTCCGTCGATGAGAAGTCCATGTCGGACAGCTACGCGAAGTTCGTCGCCGAGCCGTACGAGCGCGGCTACGGACACACGGTCGGCAACGCGCTCCGGCGCGTGCTGCTGTCGTCGCTCGAGGGCGCCGCGGTCACCGCGGTCCGCATCGAGAAGGCGACGCACGAGTATCAGGCGCTTCCCGGAGTGAAGGAGGACGTGATGAACGTTCTTCTGAATCTCAAGAAGCTCCGCGTGAAGCTCTTCTCCAACGGCCCCGAGACGGTGTATCTCTCGGTGTCCAAGGAAGGCATCGTCACGGCCAAGGACATCCAGGGCAACGCGAACGTCGAGGTCGTCAACAAGGATCTCGTCATCGCCCACCTCGAGGCCGGCGGCAAGATCGACATGGAGATCGAAGTCTCCAAGGGCCGCGGCTACGTTCCCGCCGAGGAGCTCCGCGCGCAGAACCAGTGGGCCGCGGGCTTCCTGCCCGTCGACGCGCTGTTCTCGCCCGTCGTCAAGGTGCACTACGACGTGGAGAACGCCCGCGTCGGCCAGGTCACCGACTACGACCGCCTGATTCTCGAGATCTGGACCGACGGCTCGCTCAACCCGGCCGAGGCGCTGATCCAGTCCTCCAAGCTTCTGCGCGAGTCGCTCAACATCTTCATCCCCGAGGAAGAGCAGGCGGCGGAAACCGCCCTCGCCGACGGCGCGTCCTCCGAGGGCGCGGTGTCACTCGCCGGCCTCGACCCCAAGCTGCGTGAGATCCTCAATCAGCCCATCGAGATGATCGAGCTCTCCAGCCGCGCGTCCAACTGCCTCAAGGTCGCCCGCATCCGCACCATCGGCGAGCTCGTGGGCAAGCGCGACGAGGAGCTCCTGGCCGTCAAGAACTTCGGCAAGAAGTCCCTCGACGAGATCAAGGATCGCCTCAAGGACATGGGCCTGTCGCTCGGCATGCAGGTCGGACAGTTGGGTTGAAGCTTCGCTTCAACCCCCCGAATTAGGAGAGAATAATTTATGGCGTCTAAAGCACTCGGTCGTCGTCAGCTCGGCATCACCAGCGCGCATCGCCGCGCGCTGCTGCGGAACATGGCTACCAGCCTGTTCAAGCACGAGCGCATCGAAACCACCATCGCCAAGGCGAAGGAGCTCCGGCCGTACGCCGAGAAGCTCATCACCAACGCGAAGAAAGGCGAGCACTTTATGGTGCGCCGCCAGATCCAGGACAAGGTCGTCTACAAGAAGCTGTTCGAAGTGCTGGCACCCCGCTACGCGCAGCGCCCCGGCGGCTACACCCGCATCCTCAAGATCGCGCCCCGCATCGGCGACAACGCCAAGCTGGGCCTGATCATGCTCGTGTCTTAACTATCCTCAAGGATAGTCGACGCGTACAACTCGCACCGTCGCGAGCGCGGTTTACGGTAAGTCGGCGAGCCGAAAAAGGGTAAGATAAACAAATGCTCGATTTTCTCTTCAGCCTCTTCTCGAACGACATGGGCATCGACCTCGGCACGGCGAACACCCTCGTCTATGTGAAGGGCCAGGGAATCGTTCTGCGTGAGCCCTCCGTCGTCGCGATTGACCGCGAGACGCGCCGCGTGCTCGCCATCGGCGCCGAGGCCAAGCGCATGCTCGGCCGCACGCCCGCCTCGATCATCGCCGTCCGCCCGCTTCGCAACGGCGTCATCGCCGACTTCGAGGTGACGCAGGAGATGATCAAGTACTTCATCCGGAAAGTGCACAACCGGCGCTCTTTGCTGCATCCCCGCGTCGTCATCGGCATCCCGTCGGGCATCACCGAAGTCGAGCGCCGCGCCGTGCAGGAGTCGGCGGAGCAGGCCGGCGCCCGCCGCGTGTACCTCATCGAAGAACCCATGGCCGCCGCGATCGGAGCCGATCTGCCCATCTCGGAGCCCCACGGTAACTTTATCGTCGACATCGGCGGCGGAACGACGGAAGCGGCCGTCATCAGTTTGGGCGGCCTCGTTGTCAGTAAATCTTTGGATATCGCCGGCGACGAGATGGACGAAGCGGTGATCATGCATTTCCGCAGGAAATACAATTTACTTATCGGCGAGACCACCGCCGAGGAAGTCAAGATTCAGATCGGATCGGTCTTCCCTCTGAAGGAAGAGAAGACCATGGAAGTGAAGGGCCGTGATCAGGCCACAGGTTTGCCTAAGACGGTTTTGATCACGTCGGAAGAGGTGCGCCAGTCGCTGATGGAGCCGGTGCAGCTCATTCTCGACGTGATCAAGAACACGCTGGAGGAGACTCCGGCGGAATTGGCTGCGGATTTGGTGGACCGCGGAATCATGCTCGCGGGCGGCGGATCCTTGCTGAGAGGTCTTCCCGACCTCATTCGGCAGGAGACCGAGCTGCCCGTGCATCGAGCCGCGGACCCCTTGAGCTGCGTAGCGCTCGGGACGGGGAAGTTCCTGGAAGAGCTCGATCATATCGACGATCGGCGCCCGGACTTCGTCACGTCCTATCGAGACCGCTCGTAAGAGCGGTCGTCCCAGCCGAATAAACCGTCGCCGTTGACGTCGGTTCAGCGCCCGGCCGAGCCGGGCAGCCATGCAACGCGAAACGCGTATCGCCAATGTCGTCCTGGGCGCCTTAGCGGCGCTCTCGCTCCTGCTTTTGTCCCTGCCGTTGTCGACCCCGGTGCGGTCGTTCAAGGCGGGGGTGGGGTATTTGCTCGACCCGCTCGCCTATCACGGCGAGGCGGGCTACCGGCGCGTGGCCGATTCCCCCGAGCGCATCCGCCGTCTGCTCCAGGCCGACATGGAGAACGACCAGCTGCGCGCCGAGCTGCGGCGCGGGGAATGGGTCAAGACGACGGTCGAAGCGCTCTCGCTCGAGAACGAGCGCTTAAGACGCGCTTTGGTCTTGAAATCCCCTTCCAGCCGCTCGCCCGCCTGGGCGCACGTCATGGAGCGCGATCCGATCCACTGGTACCGCAGCCTCGTCGTCGACGCTGGCGGCGACCGCGGCGTCGCTCTCGGCGATCCCGTGCTCGGCCCGCGCGACGGCCAGCTCGTCGCCGTCGGCCGCGTCGTGGACGTGCGGCCCATGACGTCCACCGTTCTTCTGCTGACCGACGAGCTCTCCGCGGCCGCCGCCTACCTCTCGTCGGGGACGCTCGAAGGCCTGGTGCAGGGCCAGGACGGTCCGCGCCTGCGCATGAACTATCTCAACGCGGAGTCCGCGCTGTCGGCGGGCGATTCGGTGTATACCTCGCCCACGAGCGCGACCTTTCCGCCGGACGTGCTTATCGGCCGCGTCGCCAAGGTCAACCCGCGCGATCAGTTCCTCACCTTCCAGTCCGTCGAGATCGACCCCGCCGCCGACGCCTCCTCTCTCCAGGAGCTGATGATCCTGCGCGCCAAAGCGCCCGAGGGCGAGCCGAAACCGCCGGTGTACGTTCCCGTTATCCCGCCGGTGGTCGTGCCCGTCTCGGTTTCGTCGCACACGGCTGCGGTTGAAATTTCCACTTCGACTGCCCGCCCGCGCCGCCGCGCCATGGCCGCGGTCGCGATCTCCACGGCGGCCGGAGGCAAACCGTGATCGGTTTCGCGCGCGGCTTAGCGCTGTTTTTCGGGGCCATGTTCCTGCAGTGGTGGTGGAATACCCACTTCGCCTATTGGGGCGCCGCTCCGCAGTTCCTGCTGGCGCTCACCATCCTCATCGCCGCGCGCCGCGGTCCCGTGCTGGGCATGCTCGCCGGCTTCGGCTGGGGCCTCTATCTCGACGTGGCGCGCGCCGAGCTGTTCGGCGCGAGCGCCTTGATTCTGACCTTGGCCGCCTACGTCGCCGGCGTCGTGCGCCGCCAGATCGACCTGCGCGCCATGGGACCTCTCGCGGCGACGACCTTCCTGTTCACGTGGGCGGGATTTCTCGCGCAGGGCCTGCTCGGGCTGACCTTCACGAAGAGCTTCGAGTCGCCCGGCTGGATGTCCTTGCTGCTGACCCCTTTCCTCAACGCCTTGGTCGTGACGGCCGCCTCCGTGATTTGGGACCCGCGGGGGGACCGGTGAGCATGAACACCCGCGGCGCGCCCATTCCCGTCGAGCGCCTGGAAATTCTTTGGTACGTGATCGCGGCCGCCGGCCTCGTGCTCGGCCTGCGCCTGGCGCAGATGCAGCTCGTGCAGTCGGCGGAGTGGCGCCTCGCCGCCGAGCGCAACCGCTCCCAGATGATCCACCAGAACGCGCCGCGCGGCCGCATCTACGACCGCCACGGCACGGCGGTGGCCACCAACGCGCCCGCCTTCTCCCTCATCTTCCTTCCCGGCAAGGACCGCCGCCGCTCGGACTTGAAGCCCCTGGCCGAGGAGCTCGCGCGCCAGCTGTCCCGCGATCCCGCCGAGCTGCTCGAGTCGCTCGAGCAGGCCGTGCGCGAGGAAAGCGCCATCCGCATCGCCGAAAATCTTCCCACGCAGACGTTTTTCCGGCTGTCCGAGCTGAAGACGCTTTATCCCGGCGTGGACCTGATCAAAGAAGCGCGGCGCTATTATCCTTTCGGCCGCTTCGCCAGCCACTTGATCGGCTACATGGGCAAGATGAGCCAGCGCGAGTGGCGCGAGCGTAAGCCCAAGGGCTATCGCGTGGACTCCCGCACCGGCCGCCTCGGCCTCGAGAAGATTTTCGAAGACGAGCTGCGCGGCCGCGACGGCGGCCTGCGCATGGAAGTCGACGCGCAGGGGCGCCTCAAGCGCAAGCTCGAGGAGATTCCCTGGGAAGCGGGCAGCAACATCCATCTCACCATCGACGCCGCGGTGCAGAAGGCCGCCGACGAGGGCCTGCGCGCGACGGCGACGGGCCGGGGTGCCGCCGTCGCCATCGATCCGCGCAACGGCGACCTGCTCGCCATGAGCTCCCAGCCCGACTTCGATCCGAACGCCTTCCTGTCTACAGATCCGGATGAGGTCAAGAGCACGGTCGTCGATCTCTCCGAGTTCAACAACGCGATCGCCGGCGCCTATCCGCCCGGCTCGACCTTCAAGCCGATCGTGGGCTTGGCCGCCCTCAGCGAGGGACGTGCGACCGTCGAGGACAGCGTCTTTTGCCCCGGCTACTACGAGCTCGGCGGGCGCACCTTCCTGTGCTGGGAGCACAAGGGCCACAAGCGCGTGTCCTGGCTCATGGGCCTGGCGCAGTCCTGCGACGTGTATTTCTACACGATGGGCCTGCGCACCGGCGGCGCCGCGATCGAGCGCTATGCCCGCGCCTTCGGGCTCGGGCAGAAGACGAACCTCCCGGCGTTCAAAGGCGAAAAGTCGGGCCATCTCTTCGGCCCCGACACGCGCAAGAAGTCCGGCCGGAACTGGTGGTACGACGGCGACACGCTCAACCTCGCGATCGGCCAGGGCGAGCTGACCGTCACGCCCCTGCAGATGGCGATCGCCATCGCCGCGTTCGCCAACCGCGGCAGCGTGTGGCGCCCCCGCTACACGCAGAAGATCGTCTACGCCGACGGGCGGCCGGAGTACTCGCCCAAGTCCGAGCGCCTGGGCCTCGTGCCGGCCAAGGAAAGCGCGTGGGACGCGGTCCAGCGCGGCCTCGAGGTCGTCATCTCCTCGGGCACCGGCGGCGGGGCGAAGATCGCGGGCCTCATCGTCGCCGGCAAGACCGGCACGGCGCAGAACCCGCACGGCGAGGACCACGCCTGGTTCGTCGTCTACGCCGCCAAGCCCGGCGAGCCCGCCTCGATCGCGATCGCCGTCCTCGTCGAGAACGGCGGCCACGGCGGCTCCACCGCCGCGCCCGTCGCGCGCCGCATGATCTTCGCCCATTTCGGCATGCAGGATCCGGCGGCGCCGCTTCCTCCTCCCGTCAAGAAGCCGCTGCCCGTGACGCCGCTTCCGGTCCTGCCGCACGGAGCTCTGAGATGAGCATGGTCCGCGCGGTGCGCTCACAGTCGGGCCTGTCCGGCCGCGTGGATTGGACCTACGTCGGCGCCGTGGCCGGACTCGTCATCGCGGGCTCGCTCGCCATGCTCTCGGCCGCGAGCACGACCTCCTTCTACTCCTCCATTCTCCAGAAGCATTTCATCGCCCTGACCTTGGGCGTCACCTTGTTCACGTTGACCTTGGCCTTCAATTATCAGGTGTTCCAGGACCAGAGCAAGTTCATGTACGGCCTCGCGATCCTCATCGTGGCCGCGACCCTGATTCTCGGCCGCATCTCGCGCGGCCAGCGCTCGTGGATCCACCTCTTCGGCTTCAGCTTCCAGCCCGCGGAGATGGCCCGGACCTTGGTCATTCTCGCCCTCGCGGACTTCCTCGACCGCCGCGCGCGGCGCATCGGCGACCTCTCGACCTTGCTGCTGGCGCTCGGAATCTGCGGCCCGGTGATGGTGCTCGTGCTCAAGCAGCCCGACTTCTCCACGACGCTCACCTTCGTGCCCGCCATCTTCGGCATGCTCTTCGCCGCGGGGGCCGATCTGTTCCAGCTCGTCGCCATCTTCGGCTTCGGCGGCGTGGCGATCTCCGTCCCCTTGATCTATACGATCTGCCAGCTGCGCTACCCGCTGGCGGCGGCGCACAGCCTGCCGGGCATGATCCTGGCGACCTCGCGCATGGGCTTCGCCACCCTCGTCGCGATCGGGATCTTCTGCGCGATCGGCCTCATCGTCTGGCGCATCTCGTCCTGGATGCGCGTGCAGATCAAGCCCGCCGCCTTCGCGGCCATCCCGATCCTGCTGTCGGCCGCGCTGCTGTCGGGCATCGTCGTCCACCGCCAGCTCAAGGGCTATCAGCGCAACCGCTTCGTCGCGTGGATCGCCCCGCAAAGCGACGTGCAGGGCGCGGCGTACAACGTCATCCAGTCCCAGATCGCCGTCGGCTCCGGCGGCATGTGGGGCAAGGGGCTGTTCTCCGGAACGCAGTCCCAGCTCGGCTTCCTGCCCGAGCGTCACACCGACTTCGTCTTCGCCAACTTGGGTGAAGAGATGGGCTTTTGGGGAACGTCCCTGATCCTCGGTCTGTATATGATCCTGCTGTGGCGGATCGTGGCGGCCGCGCGCTTGGCGCGCGACCGCTACGGCTATCTGGTGTGCGCGGGCCTCGCTTCGACCCTCGCCTTCCAGCTCACTCTCAACGTCGGCATGTGCCTGGGCCTCATGCCCGTGGCCGGCGTGCCTTTGCCTCTCGTTTCTTACGGCGGCTCGAGCCTCCTCGTCACTCTTTGGACGCTCGGCATCGTCGCCAACATCTACGCGCGTCGGTACGCGCTGTTATGATTCCCGGAGAACTTGTGTCCAACGATAACGAAGTCCCTCAAACGCCCGCTCGTCCCGAGCCGGTGCGCGTCCACGACGATTCGACGCCCGGCCCGGTGTCGGCCACGCCCGTCCCGACGGCCGCGACGAACGTCGCGGCGTCTCAGCCGCGCGCTGAAGAACCCATATCGACGCCCGCGCCTGAAGCCGTCGTCGAAGTCGCTCAGCCCGCTTCCGTGGAACCTCCCGCTCGCGAGGATCTGTACCCGCGCGCCGACGGACCCGTCGAAGCCGACCGCGACGTGCCTCAGGTGGGCGACGTCGTCAACGACGACGCCGATGATGACGAGGACGAAGACGACGAGGAAGAGGGGGACGAAGACGAGGACGAGGAGAATAGCCCCGAGTCGATCGCCGAAGCCCCCGCGACCGACGCGGCGCCTTCCGCACCCTCCGCTCCAGTTGCCGGCGACGCTCCGTCGGCCCCTAATACGGCGTCGCCGGCCCCGAATTCGGCGCCGCAGGCGCCGAATTCTTCCGGAGAAGCGAAAGAGGGCGGCCGTCGCCGTCGCCGCCGCCGCCGTCGCGGCGGCCGGGGCGGCGAGGGCCGCG
>JACRDP010000007.1 GCA_016212855.1 Elusimicrobiota bacterium | reverse complement strand
GGCCGCCGGCGTGGCCGGCGGCCGAATCAACGTATCAGATCCGCTTAATTACTTCGCGGCGGCTTTGGCGGCGGCGGGGTACACGGACGCGCGCTTCTTGTCCTTGTACGCCCATTCGAAGGTCACGACGCCGTTGATCTTCGCGAACAAAGTGTCGTCCTTGCCGCGACCCACGTTGAGGCCCGGAAGGATCTTGGTACCGCGCTGGCGCATGATGACCATGCCGGCCGTGACCGTTTCACCGCCGTAGCGCTTGACGCCGAGGCGCTGGCCGTGAGAGTCGCGGCCGTTATTCGAGGAGCCCTGTGCTTTCGTTGAAGCCATATATTTTTAGTTGTTGGAGATGCTTTCGATTTTGATGGAGGTCAGCCACTGACGGTGACCCTGAGTCTTTTTATAGGCTTTTTTGGTGCGCTTTTTAAAGACGATGATCTTTTCGCCGCGGCCCTGCTTGACGACGGTCGCCTCGACCTTCGCCTTCTGCGGCCAAAGGGCGTTGAACGTCAGCTTGTCGCCTTCCTTGTTCTCCAGCTTCTCGACCTTAACGGTCTCGCCGGGAATGACCCAAAGTTGTTTTCCGCCCGTCTCGATGATCGCGTACATGGAATGTGGTACTCCTGTTGAGGTAGGAGGTAATAGTAGCAAAAACCTCGACGGGTGACAAGACGTTTGTCGCCCCTCCCTCCGGTTCGAGCCGAATCGTTGCGATTGGGCGCCTGACCCTGGACGCGAGCCCGGGACGCTGTTACACTCTAAAAGGAAGGTCACCAATGGGCAAAACCCGCTCCGCCGTGAAAATCGTCCTGACCGAGAACCAGCAGAAGGTCATCAAGGACAAGTATCTGCGCGACGCTCCGACGGCCGAGGCTTGGCTGACGGGAGTCGCCAGGAACGTCGCCCTGGGCGAGATTCTCGCGCATCCGATGGCCGAAGCGTGGGGCGTCTTCGCCGGCGTGCGGCGCACGACCGAGCGGGGCATGAACCTCTTTCAGCAGGACCTGCCCGACAACGACGCGCGCCAGGCCAACTTTTCGCGCCTGCTGGCCAACCTGGAAAAGGCCTGCGCCAAGCACCCCGAGGCCAAGGCCCTGCGCGAGGAATGGGCCGCGAAATTCTACGGCTTGATGGCGAACTGGGACTTCCTGCCGAATTCCCCCACCTTGATGAACGCCGGCCGCGAGCTGCAGCAGCTCTCCGCCTGCTACGTTCTCCCCGTTCCCGATTCGATGGAGGCCATCACCAAGTCGCTGGCCGCGCAGTCCATGATCCAGAAGTCGGGGGGCGGCACCGGCTTCTCCTTTTCCTCATTGCGCCCTAAAGGAGATCCGGTCAAGAAGACGCAGGGCGTGGCCTCGGGCGCGCTGTCGTTCATGAAGCTGTTCGACACGATGACCGACGTCGTCAAGCAGGGCGGCACGCGGCGCGGGGCCAACATGGCCATCCTGCGCTACGACCATCCCGAGATCATGGACTTCATCCGCATGAAGACCTCGCCCGGGGTCATGGAGAACTTCAACGTCTCCGTCGGAGTGGACGCGGTCTTCATGCGCGCGGTCCAGGCCGACGCCGAGTACGACCTGATCAATCCGCGCACCGGCAAGCCCGCGGGCAAGCTGCGCGCCAAAGAGGTCTTCGACGCGATGGTCGACCTCGCCTGGAAGACCGGCGACCCGGGCTACGTCGTGCTCGACCGCATCAACGCCTCGGGCTCCAACACGACGCCCGCTTTGGGCCAGATCGAGAGCACCAACCCCTGCGGCGAGCAGCCGCTGCTGCCGTGGGAGCCGTGCAACCTGGGCTCGCTGAATCTGTCCGCCTTCGTGACCGGCGAGGCCGGCGCGGGACGCTGGGACTTCCCCCGGCTCAAGGAAACCGTGAGCCTCGCGATCCGGTTTCTCGAGGACGTCATCGAGGTCAACAACTATCCCCTCCCCGAGATCGAACGGCTCGCCAAGGGCAACCGGCGCATCGGCCTGGGCGTGATGGGCTGGGCCGAGGCCTTAGTCAAGAGCGGCGTCGCCTACGGCGAGCCCGAGGCGCTCAAGCTCGGCGACAAGGTCATGTCCTTCATCAACGGCGCCGCGCTCGACGCCTCCGAGAAGATCGCCGCGGAGCGCGGCGTCTTCCCGAACTGGAAGGACTCGACCTACGACCCGGAGTCGAAGCATTATCGCGGCGAGAAGCGGACGCCGCGCCACAGCGCGCGCACCACGATCGCGCCCACCGGCACCATCGCCATCGCGGCGGGCCTGCAGGGCGGCGGCATCGAGCCGTTCTTCGCGATCGCCTACACGCGCTACAACGCCAAGGCGCTCGAGGCGATGAAGGCCGGCAAGGCCGCCGACGACAAGGACGTGTTCTTCGAGGTCAATCCCCTCTTCCGGGAGGTCGCGGAAAAGAACGGCTGGTTCGGCCTGACCGAAAAAACTCTGATGCGGCGCGTCGACCAGAACCACAAGTCCGCGTACGGCATCGCCGAGATCCCGGAAAAAATCCAGCGCCTGTTCGCCACGGCCCACGACGTGTCGGTCGAAACGCACGTCCGGATGCAGGCGGCCTTTCAGAAGCACACCGACAACGGGGTGTCCAAGACGATCAACCTGCCCGAGGACGCGACGACCGACGACGTCCGCAACGCTTATCTTTTGTCCTACGAGCTCGGCTGCAAGGGCATCACCGTCTACCGGGACGGCTCCAAGGTCCAGCAGGTGCTCAACCTCGCCTCGACTCCGTCGAAGGGGAAGCGCCGCACGCCGGAGGCCTCGCTCGGCCTCAACGCGGAGTACTACCAGATCCGCACCGGCTACGGGCCGCTGCACGTCCACATCAATTACGACGAGAAGGGGCCGTTCCAGCTGTTCACCAACATCCCCCCGCTCGGCACCGAGATCGCGGGCCTGACGTCGCTCGTGGGCATCCTGGTGTCGAAATACTTAGCGGAGGGCGGCGATCCGCTGCGCCTGCTCAAGCACCTCAACTCGGTCAAGGGCGACCGGCCGATCGGCCTGGGCACCAACCGCGTGGATTCCATCCCACACGCGCTCGCCATCGCCCTGCGCGCCCACCTCAAGAAGACGGGCTGGATCGAGGGCGGCGGCCCCGTGGAGCCTGTCCCGGAAGCGCTTCCCGCCGAGCATTGCCCGAAATGTTTCTCACGCAACGTGGCTCACGAGTCGGGCTGCTCGGGCGTGACCTGTCACGACTGCGGGCACTCCGAGTGCTCCTAACAATTAGTTAACGAGCACTCGCTTCCCTTCATAAACGGGGTCCTGAAGGAAACGGCGACTTAAATCACGCCTTGCCTCTATTGTAAGTGCGCCCAAAACGGCCTATACTCCCCCTGCGAGTATAGAGCCGCCAACATGATTTATCAATCAAAAAAGGGTGCCACGCTCGTAGAACTCATGGTCACCGTCGTCATTCTATCCGTGGTCGGGCTCGGCGTGGCGGGCGCGTTTTCCTTCGTCGCGCGCGGGGTACAAACCTTCCGCGCGAAGACTTTGGCGGCAAATCTCTGCCAGGAACAGATCGAGTCCCTGAAGGATAAGAGCTACTACCAGGTCATCCCGACAGTCAGCGTACTGTATGAGTCCAATTTCGGCACGACCGTGCCGTACGATGACGATTTCTACGCACCGGAGACCATCGCCATCGGCAACGGCGTTTTCACGCGCTATACCTATGTGGAGAGAGTGATCGTCAGCGGGTCAAGCGTGACATCCGTCCCGTACGATAGCCTCGACACCGGCATGAAACGCCTCACCGTCAATACGGTCTGGAAGACGGGATCGAACTGGTACAAATCCAGCCTCACGAACCTGCTCGCCAACAGCGAGCAGGCCTCCAGCGGCGGCTTCCAAGGCACCGTCACGGACTCGGGCGGCGTTGCGGTCCCGGACGCGGATGTATTCACCCAAGGCGACGCCTACTACCACGACTACACCGACTCGCTGGGCAAGTACGCCTTCACCGTCTCGCCCGGTAGTTACACCTTGGTCGCCACCGCCGCGGGCTACTTCCAAGGCACATCCGCGGTCAACAGCGTCACCGCCGGCAACGTGCCGACGGTCAATCTGACATTGACCTCTATGAGTTCCGGGACGATCACCGGCACGGTTTATCTCAGCGACCGCCCGCTGATCAGCCAAGTCGTCTCGGAGACGAATACGGTCTGCGGCGACGGCGCCAATCACAACGTCGAGTACATAGAACTGTTCAACCCGACGACCTATCCGATCAACGTCTCGCAAACCGGTCCCTTGAGCCAAAATCTGAAGATCAACTATTACGATGAAAATGCAGTAAGCAACAAAACGGACGCGCAATTCAATTTCACTTATGTCTCCACCTACATTCCGCCCGGGCGGTACTACCTGATCTCCAACGCGACCTACTTCACCGTGCTCGGCGCGGCGCGCACGGCCGACGCGTATTACGGGACGCTTTACTCGAACTACATCCGCAAGGACAAGGCGGGCGCGCTCGAGATCGTACGCGCCTCCGACAGCGCGATCCTCGACACCGTCGGCTGGGACGACAACAACAACACCGCGCCGCGCTACGAGACCGCCTCCCAGGCCTTGGTCGCCAGCGACGGGATCGGCATCGCCAATCAACTCGTGCGCTACTCGACTCCCACCGCGGCCAACGACACCTACGGCAAATCCTTCGACTCCGACGACAACTCGAAGGATTTCAATTTCACGACGCTGACCTATCCGCCGCGCTCGACCAGCGCGGCCGCGCAGACCTCGCTCGCCGGCCGTCCCGCTTACGGCGCTTTGATCACGGCCAACGACGGCCTTTCCACCTCGACCTCGGCTTATCGAAAGGTCGTCGGAGGCATTGCCTACGCCACCTTCACTTTGACCGGAGTGGCGACGGGACAATGGACCGTCCAGATCGCCAGCGCCTCTTCCTCCCTGACCATCACCACCGTGTCCGTGCCGAGTTCAGGTTGGGTCGCGGTCGCCCCCGGCTCCGCGACGACTCCGGCATGGCCCCTGGCCAACTACGCCGTGGCGAACCTGACGGAGACGGCCACGACCGGGATCGTCTCGGGCTACGTCCGCACGCCAACGGGAACGGGAATCTCCGGCATCACCGTGCTCGTCGAGCCCTCGGGGAGCGCCACCACCAATTCGAACGGCTACTACGCCGCTCCGGTCCCCGCAGGGAGTTATTCGATCACCGCCAACTCGGGCATGACGAACCCGAACTATGGAAGCTCCTCCTTGGCCGCCGTGAGCGTCGCCGTAGGGCAATTTGTCGCCGGCAACGATATGGTCTTAAGCGGCGCAGGACGCGCCAACGGCTATGTATGCAACTCGAACGTCGCCAATCCCTACCCGGCCGTTTCCATCGCCGCGTTCGACTCGTCGTCCAACTTGCGCGCGCAGACGGTCAGCGGCACCGACGGGCGCTTCACGCTCACAAACCTCTCGACCGGCACCTACACGGTCCAGGCGATCCTGGATGAGGCGCAATCCGCTTCCACGGGGTCGTTCACGGCCACGATCGTATCCGGCTCGAATGTTTTCGTCGGGACTTTCACGATTTCCGGAGCTTACGGCGTGATCTCGGGCTCGGTCACGGTTTCCGGCGCGCGCATCACCACGGGCGTGCTCGTCGTAGCGACCACCACCACGATCGCCGGCTCGCTCCCTCCCACGATCAGCACGGCCACGGCCTCATCGGTGCCGTACTACATGGCTTCGTCCCTCTCCGACGGAAGCTACCGCGTTCAAGTCCGCACCAGCACAGCCTCCGCGAACTTCAATCTCTACGGCTGGTACACGACCTACTCGGGCACCACGCCGAATCCCGTCAAGGTGACCGTCACCGGCGTGAACGTGACCGGCGGCGCGACGACGAGCCGGAGTCTCGCATGGTGAGGCCGACAGGGTCGCGCGCAGGCTACACCTTGATCGAGATGATGCTCGTCGTCGCCATCCTGGGCGTCATCTTCGCGGTGGGACCCCGGCTGTTCACCGGCATATTTCAATTCTATACGCAGAGCACCGCCCGCACCGAAGTCCAGCGCGAACTGCGCGCGATGCTGGAGAACATGAACCGCACGATACGCCAGGCTTCGGCCGACACCGTGTCCATCTCCCAGGACACGGGACAGCCGCCCTACTCGAAAATCTCGTTCACGACGATCGACGGGCGCAGCGTCACTTACAAGCAGTCCGGCCGCTCGCTCATCCAGGTCGTCGGAAACGGCTCGACGACCCTCAGCAAAAACATCAGCTATGTCGCGTTTACCTATCCTCAGACGGATACCCGGACGGTCATGGCCATTTCCGTGACGCTGGAAAAAGCCACTTACTCCGGACGCACCGCCGCGCTGCAGATGGCGATCACCAAGGTGAGGGTCATGAACCCATGAACTTTCAACATCTACGCTCCCAGAAAGGACAGACCCTCGCCGTCGCCGTCATGCTTATGCTGGTGGCGCTGATCATGGTGCCGTTGCTGGTTTCCTATGTTCAAACCGAGGCTAAGTGGACGGTCAAGCAAGGCAAGTCGACCTCCGCTTACCACCTGGCCGAGGCCGGGCAGGACCGCGCGATCTGGCATCTGGTGCTATCCTCCGCCAACTGGTCGAACGCCCTGAGCGCGACGGCCCAGGCGGGCTACAATGGCGACGTCCAGTACACCGACTTGCCGGGCGGAGCATACACGGTAAAATATTCTTCCGGTCCCGCCGCAGACGAGGTGACGGTCACGACGAAGGGCCGGGATGCGATGTCCGGCGAAATCCGCACCATCCAGGCCATCTATTCAGGCACGCTTCTGCTCAGCGGCTTCGTGGCCCAGGGCAGCGTGGATTATCCCACAACTTTCACGGTGTATTGGGGCCAGGTGACCTCCTACACCAGTATCACCCTCGGCGGCAGCGTCTATCATCCTCAGAAGGTCTCAAAGGGGGCGATATCGCCTTTCGACTCGAGCCCCACCCCGCCCAACGCCGACTCGACCAAGGGCTACTCCGCCTACGACGCGGGCCTGACCTCGCCGCCGATCATCGACTTCGCGTACTACCGCGAGAAGGCGAAGGCGTCCATCATCACGGACCCCGCGCTCGTGGGAGGCGGCAGCCACGGAAGCCAGACCGTCACCTATCGCGGCACCGGCTATTTCGACGGCGGAACGAAGGCCGGCGGCGCGGAAGTCAAATTCAAGAATTACACGCTCAATTGCACGACCTGCGTGATCTTCATCGAGTTGGATAAAGCCAAGCTCGACGGCTCCGGCTACATGCACGTCGAGGGGCTTCTCGTCTACTCATCCAACATTCACATCCACAACACCGGAGCCAACCCGTACGTCGTCAGCGTGCCGACCGACGCCTGGAAACAATACACGGCGGGAACCGTGACTACCCCGACGACGCCGGATGCCGCCGCGACTAATCAGTATCCCGGAGACGGCGGCTATAATACGGCGCAACCCACCTACAGCATCCCGACCGTGGCTTTCGACGGCGCGACAAATACAGGGATGTCCTTTCACGGCTTCCTGTACGCCAATTCCTTCGACTGCAACGGCGGCGTGAACTCGAACGTGGGCCAGTTCCAGATCGGCCCGGGAGGGACCTCGATCAGCACCATGATCATATACTTCGATCCCGCCGTCGCGGGCAACGTCAAATACACCAAAAGCTCCTTGCGCCGCGTTTCGTGGAACGAAACCCTCTCCAGTTGGCCGTGACGCCGCGCGTCAACGAAGCAGCCTGAGCCGCGCCGTCAATTCTGTCCTTGTTTCGGGATCAGCGCGCCCCGCGCGAAGCGCGTCGTCGAGAACGCGGCGAGCCTCCGCGTTCATGGACCGGCGCATCAGCAAGGTCGCGGCGCTGATCGCGCCGCGCGGGTCGCCCGGGTCGGCGCGCACCCCGCGCCGCGCCCACTCCAGAGCCCGCTCCTCCTCCCCGCGGATAAACGCGTAGTAGTCGGCGAGATGGAACAATGCCGGCGCATAGCGGGGATGCGCCGCAGCGATCCTCAGAAGACGCTTCTCGGCCTCATCCGGAAGCCCGCCGCGCAGCAGCAATCGCGCCAAGTCCGTGGCCACGCGAGGGTCGTTCGGCAGGCCTTTTTCGGCGGCCGTCAACAAGCCCAGAGCGCGCACGTTGTCTTTAAAGGTCGTCGCCGCCGCCCCGATCCGGCCCTCACGAGCGCTCTGCGCCTGCCGGCCGACGACAAGCGGCAAAAGCGCCGGCCACTGGGCTTTCCGGGCCGTCTCAAGTTCTTTGTATATCTCAAGATCATCGCGCCGATAGAGAGCGTTCTGGGCGGCGAACTCCAGCGCGGGACGATTCTCGGTGTGGATGGGGGCGCCCGCGGAGAAAGACCGGAACTCCGCGTCGTCGAGCACGAACGCTCCTCCCAGCAAGGCGTCAAACGAGTCCACGCCGTAACGGACGAGTTCGCGCTTGAGCGCCGGAGAGGCCGCCAGCAACGCCTTCCAATCGGCCTCGCTCGTCCGCCAGGAACCGGCTGTGCCGATGAGGACATAATCGGCCGTGACGCCGCCGCGCATGAGCATCACACGCGGAAACACTCCCGCGAAAGTCGCCATGACCATCTTGAAGGTCGCCGGATCCATGCTGTACGCGTGGAACCAAAGCGCGAACACCCCGTCGCGCGTCAGCCTCTCGCGCACGGCGGCCAGGCTCTCCCGGGTGTAAAACCCCGCCGAGCCGGAAAACCAAGGGTTCGACGGCTCCCCGATCACGACGTCATAAGCGCCGGGCCGCGTCGCGAAGAAATGCCGCGCGTCCGTAAAAACAAGATTCACGCGCTTATCGGAAAGGACGTCGTGAGTTTGCCGGTCAAAATAGCGGGACGCCTCGGCCACCCGCGGCTCGATCTCGATGACATCCAGGCTTTCGACCCGGCTCGACGAGCCGGCCGCCGCCGCGGTCATCCCGCTGCCGAGCCCGACGACGGCCACCCGCCCGGCGTCAGGGCGCAGCGCCAGGGGAAGCCAGGACATCAAGGACTGGGACAAGGAATCGGAGCCCGTCGAAGCGTCCGTCTTGCCGTTGAGCTGAAGCGAGCGCTGGCCCGCCTGATTCTGCCTCACCGTCACCGTCGCGGACAGCCCGTCGGCATGATACAGCACGGCCGCCGCATCGACCGCATTTTTGAACTCTCGAGGATTCTTTGCCGGCGCGTACTGGGCCGCATAGAGAAAGGGCCCGCTCGACAGGACCGCCGGGTCCCACGCGGCCGCGCTCCGCGCCGACCACAGCCCCACAGCGGCCAGCGCGCAAAAAGCGAGACGGCGCGGCGATCGAACGAACGCCGCCATCGAAAGGACGACTGCGGCCGCCGCGAGCGCGACCAGGCCCGTCCGCAACCCCATCATCGGCAGAAGCAGGAAGGCGCCCGTGAAAGCGCCGATGGCCCCGCCCGCGCAATCAGCCGCAAGCAAGCCGTCGACGCTCGCGTCTTCAAAATCCTCCCGAAGAGCCGTGAACGCCCAGGTCAGGGCCGCCGCCGGCGGCGCCGCAACGAGAAGGCACGCCGCGAACTGCCCGGACTCCCGCGCCCACAACGGCCGCTCGGAAAGAAAAAACCCTTTCGCGATCCAGAAAAACTCCCGCTCGAACAGCCACACTTGCGCGGCAGTGAAGACGACGAACGCCGCCAGCCCCGCCTCCCAATACTTCGAGCGCAGCCGCCCCTGGAGCAGTCCGCCGAGAGCCGACCCCGCCAGCACAGCCGTCAACAACAGGGCCGTCGTCTGAGTCGCTGAGCCCAGCAGCATCTGGACCGAGCGCAACCAGAGCGGCTGGCCGGCCATACCCAAGGCCCCGACGGCGAAAGCGATCATCGAAGCAAGCAGAACCCGAAATTTTCGCGAAGGCGGCAGCGGCCCCGCAAGCGCGTCCGACACGGGAGACAAGCTCTGGATCGATGGAGAAAGAGCATGGGCTAGTCCCGCGCAAGCGAGGCTCAGGCCGACCGCGAGGCAGGTAGCGCCGAACACGCCCAAGATCACCGGCAAAAACAGCCCCGCCGCCGCACAGCCGGACGCCGCGCCGAGGAGATTCCAACCGTATAGACCCGCGAATCCATCCCGCTTCTCGGAGCCCTCCGCCAACAGCGGCAAAGCCGCCCCCATCAACGCCGAGGGCAAAAGAAGTACGACAACGAATACCGGAAACCAGGCAGGTTCGCTCCCTCCGTGGGGGAACAGAGGCCACAGTAAAGAAGACATCACACGCTCGGTTCCCGCCAACGCCAAGGGAGAGAATAAACCGGCGACGGCGATCGCGGCTTCAACCCGGGAATAGGCCCGCAGGCGCGGAACGTGGCCGGGAACGAATCGCGACGCGACCGCGCCCACGGCCAGCCCGACCATGAACGCGCCCGACACCGAAGCAAGCGCAAAAGCCGCATGACCGAATACGGCCGTCAAACGCCGCGTCCACATCATCTCGTAGACGAGCGCCGCCGCTCCGGAAAAAAACGCGCACGCCTTCAATAGCCGAAAACGCCAAGTCGGACTCATTGACGAACTTTACCAATTGTCGCCAACCGACTGCGACAGAGGGTGGATTTGTTAGAATGACCTTCATGCCCCGCGCCAAAGGCCTGTTCATCGTCCTCGAAGGGCCCGACAAATCCGGGAAATCCACCCAGGCCCGCCTGCTCGCCGACGCGCTGAAAGGCCGCGGCCTGAAGGTCCTCCACACCCGGGAGCCCGGCGGGACCTCCGTCGCCGAAGGCGTGCGCAAGGTCCTGCTCGATCCCGCCCTGACGATCGATCCCCTGGCGGAGTTGTTCCTTTATGAAGCGTCCCGGGCCCAGCATACGAATGAAAAGATCCTCCCCGCGCTGAAGGACGGCAAGGTCGTCATCTCCGAGCGCTTCACGATGTCGACCGACGCGTATCAAGGCGAGGCCCGAGGCCTCGGGCTCAAGACGACCACGGCCCTCAACAAGATCGCCACGAGCGGACTGCGGCCGGACCTCACGATCCTGCTCGACATCCCCGTCGATGAATTCGACACGCGCGACCAGGGCCGGGATCTCGACCGGCTCGAGCGCGAGAACGTCGCGTTCCGGACCAAGGTCCGCCAAGGCTACCTGAAGGCCGCCACGGCGGATTCCCGCGCGGTCGTGCTCGACGGCCGGCTTCCCGCCGACGTCCTGCAATCCAAGATCCTCACCCTCGTCGGCAGGAAACTGCAGCGCGCCGACGAGGTCCGATGATTTCGACTATTGATATCATCCAGCCAACGGGCTATAGTAACTCCATGGACCTTTTGAAAATGCAGCCCCGCCGAGCGGCGGCGCTGCTCGGCGCGCTCCTGTGCCTGTCCGCCTGCAGTTCCAAGCCCAAGGACATCACCGAATCGAGGGCCGAGTACCTCGCGGGACAGGTCATGGAGAGCTACTGCGGCGAGGGCAAAAAGGACGGCAAATGCACCGACTTCTTCGCGAAGGGCCAAGTGCCGCCCACCGACCCGCGCTTCAAGTGGGCCTTCAAGTACTTCAGCGAATTCACCGATCCGCAAAGAATCATGATCGTCCTAGTGGGCCGGCAAGGCGAGACCTCGGTGATGCTTGAGGACGTGCCCGTCGGCGCGGGCGGGGCTCCCGGTGCAGCCGCCTCCGAGCCCGCGCGGGAGGAGGCGCGTTGAGCCGCTTCCTCATCCGCAATCGCGGCTTCACCCTGATCGAGTTGATGATCGTCGTCGCGATCATCGGCATTTTGGCCTCGATCGCTCTCCCCAAGTTCGCCGAGTTACTGCGAAAATCCAAGGAGGGCCAGACCAAGGGGAACTTGGGAAGCCTGCGCTCGATGCTCAGCATCTACTACAGCGAGATGGAAGGCCTCTACCCGACGAACGTCTGGCAGCAGAACTCGTCCGTGCTCAACTCGCTGATCCCCAAGTACGCCAGCTCGATCCCGAGAATCGAGGTCGGCCCCTACCATGCCTCCACCGCGGAGGTGTTCTGCCATCAGGTCGACGACCTCGCCCACGACGGCACGGGCTGGGGCTACCAGGGCGCCACGAACTACCCCACCGATGGGAACGTGGGTAAGCTCTGGATCATGTGCACCCATACGGATACCAAGGGTTCGGCGTGGAACGGCTACTGACCCGCCCTCGCCGGCGGAAACGATAATGCGTCTCGACAAGATCCTCGGCCAGCGCCGCGCGGTCAAGACGCTGGAAGGCTTGCTCGCGTCCGAGCGGCTTCCCTCCGCGATGCTTTTCGTCGGCCCCGAGGGCGTGGGCAAGTCCCTGGCCGCCGTCGAGTTCGCCAAGGCCCTGCTGTGCCGCGAGCGGCCGTTCACCGGCGAAGCCTCCTGCGGCGAGTGCGCCGACTGCCGCGCGGTCGACTCGCGCACGCATCCCGACGCGGTGATCGTCGACGCCGCCTACCAAGCGTCGCTCGAGGAGGAAGAGCCCGGGAAGCAGAAGATCTGGAAGGTGGACACGATCCGCCACCTCCTCAAGGACCTGAGCTTCAAGTCCATGCTCGACGGCTGGAAAATCGCCGTGATCCCGGACGCCCAGCGCCTCAACGAGTCCGCCGCCAACGCGATGCTCAAGATTTTAGAGGAGCCCCAGCCCAAGACGCTGTGGATCCTCGGCGCGACCCAGCGCGAGCGCCTGCCGCGCACGATCTCCTCGCGCTGCTTCACCGTCCCGTTCGGTCCCCTGCCCGAGCCCGTCGTCGAAAAAATCCTGACGGGCCGGGGCGTCGCGGCGAAAAGGGCCAAATCCTTGGCCGCTCTATCCGACGGCTCCGCCGGGCGCGCTCTGGAGCTCACCGAGGACGACGGCCTGCCGCAAGGCGGCGGCCCGCTCGCCGCGGTCACGGCCGCCGACGGCTTGCCCCGGGACCTGCCGGCCGCGCGCGTGAAGGTCGAGCGCGCTTTGTACGCTCTCGGCCAGGAACTGCGCCGCGGCCATCTGGAGGGCGAGATCACGTTTGCCAAGGCCGAGCCGCCTCTGCGCGAACTCGGCCGCCTGCGCGCCGCTCTGCGAGCCAACGCGGACCCGAAGTTGATCCTGACGCTGGCAGCCCTGGAGGCCGAATCCGCCCGATGAAGCCCTATTACGTCACGACCCCGATCTACTACATCAACGCGGCGCCGCACATCGGCCACGCCTACACGACCATCGCCGCCGACGTGCTCGCGCGCTTCACGCGCGGCCGCGGCCGGGCCGCCTTCCTCCTGACCGGCACCGACGAGCACGGCCAGAAGATCGAGGACGCGGCCAAGGCCGCGGGCAAACACACGATCGATTTCTGCGACATGACATCGTCGCAGTTCCGCGAACTCTGGAAGCACCTCGATATTTTGCCCGACGATTACATCCGCACGACCGAAAAGCGCCACGAAGACAAGGTCCAGGAGCTGTTCTCCATTCTCATGAAGAACGGCGATGTTTATAAAGGGAAGTACGAGGGGCTTTACGACGTGGTCAGCGAGTCTTTCGTCAAAGAAAGCGACGCCATCAAAAGCCCCAAGGGCATCCTGCTCGGCCCCGACTCCGGCAAGCCTCTGCAGAAGCTGTCGGAGGAGACGTATTTCTTCAAGCTCTCGAAGTACGCGCCCCGCCTCCTCGCGCACTACAAGGCGAACCCCGGCTTCCTCGCCCCCGCCCACCGCGCGAACGAAATCCTGCGCTTCGTCGAGGGCGGCCTCGAGGACATTTCGGTCTCGCGCACCAAGGTGAAGTGGGGCATCCCCGTACCCGGCGACCCCGATCACACGATCTACGTCTGGTTCGACGCGCTGATCAACTATTGGTCGGCGACCGCCGGGACCGATCTGTGGCCCGCCGACGTCCACATCGTCGGCAAGGAGATTTTCCGTTTTCATGCCGTGATCTGGCCCGCGATGCTGATGTCCGCCGGCCTCCCGCTGCCCAAGCAGGTGTTCGCGCACGGCTGGTGGACGATCGAGGGTCAGAAGATGTCGAAGTCGCTGGGTAATTTCATCTCCCCCTACGACATCACCCAAGAGTTCGGCGTGGACGCCCTGCGCTACTTCCTCCTGCGCGAGATGCCTTTCGGCAACGACGGCGACTTTTCCAAGGCCGCTTTGACCAAGCGCTACAACGCCGAGCTCGCCAACGACCTCGGCAACCTCGTCTCGCGCGTCTCCGAGATGGTGGACAAGTTCCTCGGCGGCAGGCTCCCGACCAAGCCGCCGCTCGATCTCGATTTTTACACGACGTCGGTGGCCAAGCGGACGCCCGAGATCTCCGAGAAGATGGCCGCGCTCGACTTCTCCGGCGCGCTCGACACGATCTGGGACGTGGTTCGCTCGCTCAACGCCCGCGTCAACGAGAAAGCGCCGTGGAAGCTCGCCAAGACCGACCCGAAGCAATGCGAGCTCGTCCTCTTCGACCTCGTCTGCTCCCTGCGCCTGGTCGGCGGCTGGCTCGACCCGTTCATGCCGTCGACCGCGGCGAAGATCCACATGCAGCTCGGCGTTCGCGCGTTCCCGGTCCCGCTCACCGCCGAGGACGTGCTCGCCGGCAAGAAGGAGAGCACCGGTCTCATCCAGAAGGGCCCCGTGCTCTTCCCGCGCAAGGTCTAGAGTGCGGCGGCCGCTCCTCCTCCTTCCGGTCCTGTTCCTGGCGCTGAGCCTCGACCGCGTTCTCCCCGAGACCCCGCGTTCCCCCGCGCCGCGCCGGACCGTGATCGTCGCGGACGCCCTGCCGGCTTTGCCGCCCATGAACTCGGGCCGCTTCGGCCGCCCGGGCAACCCGCTCAACCTCGTCTTCGTGGGCGACGAGACGAGCCTGCGCGAAGCCCTGACCGGCTCGGGCTGGATCGAGGTCCCCCCCACGATCCGCGCCTCGACCTACGAGGGTCTCAAGGAGCTGGCCTCCGGCCGCACGCTCTCCGCGTTCCCTCCGATGAACGAGTATTGGGTCGAAGGCCGCCGGCAGGACATGAACTGGGCGATCGCGACCAAACCGCTCACGGCGCGGCATCACTTCCGAGTCTGGGACACCGGCCTGCGGGATCCGCGCGGACGCGCGGTGTGGTGGGGAGCCGGCGATTACGACCTGACGCTGCGCCTATACGACCTCTCGCATGTCCGCGACCCCGACCTCGACGCCGAGCGCGACTGGATCGCCGCCTCGGTCAAGGTTTCGCCGCATTTCGAACGCGCGGCCCTCGTCGCCCACGCCGGCATCCCGCTCGAGGGCGCCAACGACAAGGGCTACAAGTTCCACACCGACGGGCGCGTCGCCCTGATCGAGCTGCGCTGAACGAACGGATGGTCTTCGACTCTCCCCTGGGGAGAGTTACTTGCCGGTCGAGCCGAAGCCGCCCACGCCGCGCGCGGTCTCGCCGAGATCGTCGGAGTCCACCGGCGCGGGGGTCGCGATGGGGATCACGAGCAGCTGGGCGATGCGCTCGCCCTTCTTGAGCGCGTGCGTCGCGCGCGAGATGTTCCAGAGCATGACGCCGACCTCGCCGCGGTAGCCGGCGTCGATGACGCCGCCCGCGGTCTTAAGCCCCTTCTTCGCCATCGACGAGCGGTCGCAGACGAGCCCGACGTGGCCCGCGGGGATCGCCATCGCCACGCCGGTGTGGACGACCTTGCCTTCACCGGGCGCCAGTTCGGCGTCCTCCAGGGCGTAGAGATCGAGCCCCGCGTCGTCGGCGTGCGCGCGCGTGGGCAAGGTCGCGCCGGTCTCGAGCCGGCGCATGGCGAGTATTCCGTGGGCGGTTTTGGTCATGCTAGAGATGCTCCCCATAGTTGTCGTGTTCGTGGTGCGGCGGCGTCCAGCCCACCATTCGTCCGGCCAGCCGCGCGAGCCAGGACACCGGGCCCAGCAGGGCGTAAAAAGAGAAGACGAAGAACAGGATCATCAGCGGGTAGTAGAAGAGCAGCAGACCGAGCCCGCATACCACCACGATACGCGTCATCGTCTTCGGGCGCATCAAGCCGGGCTGCTTGAACGCGGGATACGGAATCGTCGAGACCATCAGCAGCGCGATGACGATGACCATGACCGGCGCGAGGCCGTACAGCGCGGGTATCTGGTCCATCAGAAACTTCCAGGTTCCCGCCGGCCGCCCTTCTTCGATGACTTGGTAGAGGAGCACGAAGCTCGAGAGAAAGCCCGCGCCGGCCGGAATGGCGAGCCCCGTGAAATGCGTCTTCGAGCCTTGGCCCAGATGCGCCATCGCGTTGAAGCGCGCCAGGCGCAGGCCGCCGCACAGCGCGTACAGGAAGGCGATCGGATAACCCCACGCGCCGTAGTCCTTCAAAATGAACGCGTACATCATGTGCGCCGGCGCCACGCCGAAGGTCAGGAAGTCGGACATCGAGTCGAACTCGACGCCGAACTCGGATTCGCCGTGGACGAGACGCGCGACGCGGCCGTCGAGCGCGTCGAAGACCATGCCCAGGATGATCGCGGTCGCCGAGGACACGAACTCCCCGCGCACGGAGGAGATCAGGGCATAGAAGCCGCACGCCATGTTGCCGAGCGTGAACAGCGACGGGGCGAGGAGCTGGCCGCCGCGCTTTAGGGTCTGCTTGTCCATTCTCCGATGGGCGTCACGCCGCCGACGCAGCGGTCGCCGGCCTTGACCGTGCATTTGGAGCCTATGGGGAAATGCACGGCGGCCTGCGAGCCGAAATAGATGATGCCGTATTTCTCGCCGGTCTTCACTTCGTCGCCCGGCTTGCGCCAGCACTCGATGCGGCGCGCGATGAGTCCCGAAATCTGCTCGACGACGAGCGCCGCCCGTTTTTCCGGCTCGATCGTCATCACCACGCGGTAGTTGCCGCGCGCGGCGTCCTTCATCGCCGCCGCGAAGGAGCCCGGCACCTCGGCGACCTTGGTCACGCGGCCGGCGCAGGGCGCGCGCTGGATGTGCACGTCGAAAACGGACAGGAAGATCCGGCAGGTCATGACGTCGCCCGGGCCCTCGCGCGCGACGGAGAGCACGACCCCGTCGCCGGGCGAGTAGATGCGCCCGTCGCCGGGCAGCTCGCGCTCGGGATCGCGGAAGAAATAAAGCGTGAACGCGGCGAAGCCGAAGGCGAGGACGGACGTAAGCGCGCCGGGAAGAACGGTCGCCGCACGCCCCATCAGCCACAGGCCGGCGGATCCGGCGGCGACCGCCGGAACCACGAACTGCCACGCCTGGGGAGCGATTCTCATCGGTTAGATCATATCAAACGTCAAATCCTGGGCAGGGCGGGACTCGAACCCGCATGACCTTGCGGTCGGGAGATTTTAAGTCTCCAGCGTTTACCAATTTCGCCACCTGCCCGACGAGGAATGATAGCAATTCGCGTTTAGAGCCCGATATCCTCGTTCCACAGGTCGGGCTTCTCGGCGACGAAGCGCTTCATCAGCGCGATGCACTCCGGATCCTGAAGGACGGTCAGCTTGACGCCCCGCGCCGCGAACAGGTCCTCGGCGCCGAGAAAGTTCTTGTTCTCGCCGACGACGACGCGCGGGATGCGGTAGAGCAAGGCGGTGCCGGTGCACATGATGCACGGGCTGAGCGAAGAAACCAAGGTCAGTTCGGGCCAGTCGCGGCGGCGGCCGGCTTTGCGCAGGCAGACGACCTCGGCGTGAGCGGTCGGGTCTCCGGTCTGCACGCGCTGGTTGTGTCCGCGCGCGACGATCTTGCCTTTTGCGTCGACGAGCACGGAGCCGATCGGCAGGCCGCCGGCGTCGTAGCCCTTCTTCGCCTCGAGGTACGCCTCCCGCACGAGCTCTTGATCGGTCATGGACCGATCTTACTTTTTACGACGCAGCGAGACGATCCGCTCCCGTTCCCCTTTGATCAAGCGCCGCAGACGGTCCCGCTCCGCCCGGCCACGCGCGCGCAGGGCCAGGCGCTCACGCCGCGATTTCTCGCGGACGTCGAGCAAGGCCAGGTGCATCGTCTCCGGCGAGGCCGCCGAGGCCTTCACCATCCTCAGGTCCGATTTCTCCCGCTCGCGGATGAGCAAGAGCTCTTTGTGCTGCTCCACCGTCACCCTCTTGAGGCGCTGCGTGCCTTCCTGAAGGGCCGCGCGCGATTCCCGGCGCTGGGCGCGGACCTCGGGATTAGGAGCGGCGGCAAGCGCTATGCGCGCCGCGAACAGGATGGCCGGGAAAATACCCATGCCATCATACGATCGACCCCCCCGAAAAGTTCCATCGCTACTCGCCGAGGTGTCCCAGAACGACCTGGCTTTCCCTGAGACGCTTACGCAGTATCTGAGCGATCGGACGAAGCACCTGAAAAATGTCGCCGTCCCGGATCGAGTAATAGACGGTCACGCCCTCCTGGCGAGAGGTCACGATGCCCGCCTGCCGCAGGAGCGACAGGTGCTTCGAAATCCCCGATTGCTCCAGCTTGAGCGCCGCGACGATCTGGCCCACGGACGCTTCACGGGATTTGAGGTATTCGATCACGGCGAGCCGCGCCGGATGAGCGAGGCACTTGAGGAAGTCCGCTTTGATCTTGAAGACGAGTTCTTCACTGGCCATATTTTCCACTTCCCCTCAGGATTTTCCAGGCAGGATAGCCGCGATCAGCTTGGCTTCGCTTCTTCGCGCGACCCAGGCCGCGTACAGCGCGATGAGCATCGGCAGGCAGAATCCCCGGTACTGCCAGCGCGCGAAGACAAACGCCGCGCACACCGAGCCGCAGATAAAGAAAAAGATCGTGCCGAATCGCAGCGCGTTGGCCAGGCGCTCCTCGCGGCGATGCTCCTCGGAGAGATGATGAATTTCCGCCCGTATCAAACCGAGCCCCAGATCCGTCGTGAGGCCGGTCATATGCGTCGTGCGAATCGTCGCGCCCGAGCCGGAGGTGATCGCGGCGTTCTGCAAGCCGCAGGCGCCGCACAGGCACGCCAGCAGAATGAAGTTGTGCTTGATGTTCGGAGGGCCGCCGAACGAGCCGAAGTAACCCAAGGCCCCCCCCAGCGCGACCACGCCCAGCAGAAACGCCACGATCCACATGACGGGCGCGTAGCGCTCGCCGTGCACTTTCGCGGCCAGTTTTTTCTCGGTGAAGTAAGCCGAGAGCATCGCGCCGAGCAGAAAGTACAGGGGAATCGCCAGCGTCCCGGCGGCTTCGATCCAGTCCCGTTTTTCGATGGCCACGCCCCCGATCGTGGCGAACCCCGTCACGTGCGAGACGAAGCGATGACAGGCGAGGTAGCCGCCGGCGTTCACGCTCCCGGCCAGGAAGGCCAGGACGAACCAGTCGAAATAGGTTTTACCGTCGACCTTGTCGTGGATTTTATGGATGAACATTCATCGGCTCCTTTCTTCCAATCTTCCCAACAGCCGCAAAATTCCATCGAGGATCGTGAGCGGGTGAGGAGGACAACCCGGGACGTAGAGATCGACCGGAACGGTCGAGTCCGCCCCGTCATGACACGCCGGGCTCCCGGCGAACGGCCCCCCGCTGATGGCGCAGGCGCCCACGGCGATGACCAGCTTCGGACCCGGCATGGCGTCGTACGTCGCGCGCAGCGCCGCGCGCATGTTCTCGGTCACCGGGCCGGTGATGACAAGCCCGTCGGCGTGCCGCGGGGAGGCGACGAATTGCACGCCGAACCGTCCCAGGTCGAAGACGACGTTGCCCAGCGCGGTCAATTCCGCTTCACAGCCGTTGCAGGAGCCCGCGCAGACCTCGCGCAACTTCAGAGAACGGCCGAACAGCTTCCGGGATTTCTCATCGAGGGCTCGGGCCAGGGCGATCTCCGGCCCGGTCAGGACGAGTTCCTCGCGGGTCCGGGCCGCCAGGCGATGATCCGTGGTGTAGGAGATGATTTTTTCCGGACACGCCGCGACGCATTCCGTGCAGAAAAGGCACTTGCCTAAGTCCAGGCGGACCCCCGTGACGTCTCCGATGGAGATCGCCTGCGTCGGGCAGGACTCGGCGCAGGCCGCGCAGCCCTGGGCGCACGGTGCGGAGGAGACCGCGGGACGGCCCCGGAACCTCTCCGGCAGGCCGCTCGGGCCGTTCGGATAGTCCGCGGTGCGGTGGCCCTGCCCGATTCGCGTCTTGACGATTTTCCACATGAATTTTTAAGCCTCGCGCCTATAAATCGTGTCCCGCGTAGGACAGGTTGAAGCTCTTGTTGCACAGCGGGAAGTCGGAGATTTCCCCGCCGCGCATGGCCGCGGCGACGGCCGGCCAATTATGAAAAGACGGATCGACGATCCTGTAGTCGCGAAACTTCCCGCCGCGATCGGTCTCCGCGGCGTGACAGATCTCTCCGCGCCAGCCTTCCACGAGCACGACCGCGAACAGGCCGGCCCGCGGCGCGGGGCACGTCTCGCGCGCCGCGCCGCGAGGCAGGCCGGCGAGGAGCTCCCGAAGGAAGTCGAGAGACCGGTTGGCTTCCGTTCGACGGAGCGAGGCCCGCGCCAGGACGTCGCCCGCCGTCTCGTTTGTCGCCGTGATCCGCTGGACCCGGTAGTGTCCGAGGGGATGATCCCGCCTCACATCCCGGTCCAGGCCGCTGGCCCGGGCAGGGGGGCCGACGAGACCGAGATCCTCGGCGGATTGCCGGCTCACCGTTCCCGTCTCCTCGAAGCGTCCGAGCACCGATGCGGATTCGAACAAGAGCTCGCCGACCGCCGACATGTCCGCGCGCGCCGCGGCGAGCCGGGCCGAGAAATCTTTCGCCATGGACTCCGTCAAATCGAACGCCGCCCCGCCGGGACGAACCAGTCCGCGGCCGTAGCGGTTGCCGGACAGCGCCATCAGCATGTTCAGGAACTCGCCGCGCAGGCGGCCGAAATAAGCCGCGGCCGGCAGGTAGCCCACGTCGCCTGCCATGGCGCCCAGATCGCCGATGTGATTCGACAGACGCTCGAGCTCCAGCGCGGCCGCGCGCAGCGCCTCGCCGCGCGGCGCGGGGCAGACCCCGGCCAGAGCCTCCAGGTTCGAACAGTAGGCGAGCGCGTGTCCGACGGCCGTATCGCCCGAGATCGACTCGGCGACGAAGATCGCACGGCGGTCGGGGCCGCCGGCGAGCAGGGCTTCGACTCCGCGGTGCTGATAACCGAGCTGGATTTCCAAATGATGGACCGTCTCGCCGTGACACTGGAAACGGAAGTGGCCGGGCTCGATGATCCCCGCGTGGACGGGCCCCACCGCCACCTCGTGAACCTCGGCGCCGTTCTCCCGGAAGAAGCCGGCCGAATCGGGCAGGCTGCGGCGCACGGGCTTGAGCCACGGGTGCCCCTCGATCGAAATACGGGAGGATTCGGCGATCTCCCGTTCGAAAAGATGCGCCTCGGGCAGTTCGGGCGTCAAGGATCGGAAGTCGCCCGTCCCCTCGGAAAAAAGGACGTGCAGGAAGCCCCTCGCGTCGTCGGCCATGATCGCGCACAGGCCTTGGCCTCCGGCCGCGGCGCGCGCGAACAGAGCGCTCAGGCGCCGGCCCGCGCCCGCCGCGCGGAGAACGCGCTCGCGGAACTCCGCGGCCGGGACACAGGGAATCGACGCGGCCTCGACCGCCTCGCCGTTGCACAGCGCGCGAAAACCCGGGACCCGGCTCATGGCGCGCCTGCGAGAAGCGCCGCCGCGCTCGCCAGGCGCGCCGTCAGCCACGCCGGAACGTGCAGGCCCAGGATCAGCAGCGCCAAAGCGAAGGCGCCGGGCACCACCGTCGAGGTCCAGGTGTCGCGGTGGCCCGGGCGGAGCGGCTCGGCGGGCGGCTCGCCCTGCGCCATGGACAGCGCGGCGCCCGCCATGCCGACGAAAATAACGGCCAGAAAGACGGCGATAGACAGCGCGACGCCCCAGCGGCCGGCGCTCACGGACGACTTGAGAAGCAGGAACTCGCTGAGAAACAGGCCGAACGGCGGCGAGCCGGTGATCGCGAAAGCGCCGATCAGGAACAAGGCCGCCGACACGGGCACTCGACGCAACGCTCCATGGACTCGACCCAAGGTTTTATCGCCGTAGGCGCGATGAATGTTGCCCGCCGTCAGGAACAGCAGGCCTTTGCCGAGTCCGTTGTTGACGAAGTGGAGCAGGGCGGCGAAGACTCCTCCGCCGCCGACGCCGAGTCCGAGAACCAGCAAGCCCATGTGCTCGACGCTGGAGTAAGCCAGCAGGCGCTTGAAGTCCTTCTGGCTCACCATGAACACGGCCGCCGTCGCCAAGGACAGCAGGCCCATGAAGACCAGGAGATCCTTGGCGAAATCCAGCTGACCCGCGGCGAGACAGACCTGGTAGAAGCGCAGCAGCCCCAGGAAGGAGCAGCCCGTCACCACGCCGGCCAGCGCCGCCCCCGCCATGCCGGGCGCCTCGCCGTAGGCGTCGGGCTTCCACGAATGCAGCGGGGCCAGCCCCATTTTCAAACCGTAGCCGACCAAAACGAGAATGAAGGCGCCCTTGAGCCAGGCAGTCGCCAGGCGCGGCCCGAGCGTCAGAAGGCCGTCGAGTTGGAGGACGAACCCTCCCTCGGGCCCGGCGGCGGCCAACGCCAGGAAGAAGGTGCCGAGCAGCGCCAGGCCGATGCCGACGCCGCCCATGATCAGATATTTCCACGTCGCTTCCAGGGAGCGGTCGGTGCGCTTGAAGTAGATCAAGGGCGCCGCGGAGAGCGTCGTGGCCTCCATCGCGACCCACATGAGCCCCAGATGCCGGCTCGCCGCCACCACGCTCGAAGCCGACAGCATCAGCAGGTAGCAGGCCGTGAACAGCCGGTTGTCGCGGTCCCGCCGCCGCCGGAGATACTCCACGCCGTAGAACGAGCATCCCAGGAACAACACGCTCGAAAGCCCGAGCAGCAGCAGCCCCAGCGCGTCGAGAGACAGCCACGCCCCCGGCGCGGGGACGGAGGAGGCGAGCGCCAGACGCACGGTGAGCAGCGAATGAACCGCCGCCGCCGCGGGCAACAGCCACGGCCGGCGCTCGCCGTCCGGCCAGGCCAACGCGGCGAGCGCGGCCAGGAACGGGACGACGATGACGCCGAAAAGCTCGATGCTCATCCTTTCAATTGGGTCAGGCGGTCCGTGTGAATGGAGTCGAACTCGCGGCTGATGTGGTGGATCACGATGCCCATGACCAGCACGGCCGCGAACACGTCGAGCAGCACGCCCATCTCGAGTAGCCAGGGCATGTCGCGCGAGATCAGCAGACCGAAGAGGTAGATGCCGTTCTCGAAGACGAGGTAGCCGATCACCTGCGTCAGGGCCTTGAGCCGCGACACGGTCATGTACAGCCCCATCATCATCGTCGCCAAGGAAACCGGCACGAGCAGCCCCGAGCGCACGCCCGCGGGAATCGGGAGGCGTTGCGCCAGCAGCGCGGAGATCACGACGATCGCGAGCCCGATGAGCAGCGAGACGCCGTAGCCGATGAGGGGCTCCGTCTCGCGCACGGCCCGGACCTCTCGTATGGCATGCAAGAGCACCTTCGGGACCAGCCAGCCCTTCAAGATCGCCATGCCCGCCACGAGCAGCAGCGAGCGCGGCGTGAAGCCGTCCTGATGGATGAAGATCGGAAGCAGACTGAGACAGTAGCCCTGAAAAGACAGCAGCCTCACGCACCCGGACAGGGACGCGGTGCCCAGGAGCGCGAAGCTCAGAAAGATCGTCCCGGCGAGAAGCAGCTGAGCGATTTGTTCCATGTCATTTCACCATGAACATCATCGCGAAGGCCGCCGCGCATATCGCGACGAACAGAAGCTGCGGCACGCGGGGCATTTTCAAGCGGGCCATCGTCGACTCGACGGCGCCGACGACGGCCGCGAGCGCGACGACCCCGAGCGCCCAGACCGCCCAGCCGGCCGCCCCCGGCGCGTCCGGCAGCAGCAGCCGGACGAGCAAAGACGACCACAGGAGAAGCTTCACCGATGCGCCGTACTGGATAAACGCGAGGTCCGGCCCGCCGTGATCGAGAACCATCACCTCGTGGATCATGGTCAATTCCAGATGGGTCGCCGGATCGTCCACGGGAATGCGGGAGTTCTCGGTCAACAGCACGAGGAAGAGACCGACGGCGGCCATGACCAAGCCGGACGCGGTTTCCCACCGCGCCGCGCCGCCGAACATCCCGGTCATGGACAGATCCCCCGAGGAACCGGACAGCCCGGCCAGGACCAAAATCAGCGCCGGCTCCGCGAGGCTCGCGAAGGCCGCCTCGCGGCTCGCGCCCATCCCCTCGAAACTCGAGCCGGCGTCCAAGGCCGCGGTGATGGTCGCGAAGCGGCTCAGGCCCAGCAGATAGGCGAAGAGGATCGCGTCCCCCGTGAAGGACAGGGCCGAGCCTCCGGCCAGAGGGACCACGCAGCCCGCGACCAGAATCGCGGCGAGCGACAGAACCGGCCCGAGTCGGAACATCCAAGTGGTCGTGCGGCTGTAGACGGCCCCCTTGCCCAAAAGCTTGAGGAGATCGTGATACGGCTGAAGAAAGGGCGGCCCCGTGCGGCCGCCGAACGCGGCCTTGGTCTTGCCGATGATGCCGAGCAGGAGCGGCGGCAGGAGCAGCAACGCCGCGCCGTGCGCGAGGAGCCCGGCGAGCGCGGTCATAATTTCCACACGAGCACCAGGACGAGGAAAACGAGCACGTAGAGAAGATAGTACTGGAGCCGGCCGTGCTGCACGCGGCGGACCACGGTGAGACCGCGCTCGAGCAGCGCCAGCGCCGGAGACACGGTCCGGTCCAAGACCGGATCGGGCGTGCGGGTCGAGAAGCCGGCCCCCGCCGGCCAGTAGCCAGACGGCGCGGCGGCCTCGACCTCCGTCCTGAGCAGGCCCCGAAACACCCGCGCGAGCGGCTGAGCGTAGGACGACGCCGTGTACTGCATCTCGGGCGACGGGCGGCTGAAGCCGCAGCCCCATGTCGGCCCGGTTTCGACGCGCCGGCCCGTCAGCAGCGCCCGGCGCACGATCCAGAAGAGGACCGCGAGCCCGATCACGCCGGCGCCGAGCGCGCCGACGAACGGCAGCGGCGACGAGATCGCGCCGGCGGCCTCCGCCGCCGCCGCGGGCGGAAGCCCGCCGATCACCGCGGCGGCCCGCGCCGCGGCCCGTACGGCGGGACCGGGGACCACGCCGAGCGCGAGACACGCGGCCGCCAGAAACGACATCGGCCAGAGCATGAGACCGCCCGGATCCTCCGCGCCCCGCGCCGCCGGACCGCGGGGCTCGCCCAACGTCAGCGCGCCGTAGGCCATCGTGAAACTAGCCGCCGCGATTCCTCCGACGAGCGCCAGCGCCGCCGCCGCGAACGCGGCGCCGCGCGCCGGACCGACGAGCAGGCCCCGGTAAAGAAGCCATTCGCCGATGAAACCGTTGAGGGGCGGAAGACCGCACGCCGCCGCCGCGCCGGTCCAGGCGAACAACGAAGTCCACGGCATCCGTCTCAGCAAGCCGCCCGCGCCCTCGATGTCCCGGCTGCCCAAAGCCTGATTGTAGGCGCCGGCCCCCAGAAACAGCAGGGATTTGAACAGGCTGTGGTTGAGCACGTGGAGCAGAGCCGCGGCGAAGCCGATCGCGGCGAGAGCGGGGCGGCCGCGGGAAAGCCCGAGGCAGCCGAGGCCGATCCCCATCAGGATGATGCCGACGTTCTCGATGCTGGAATAAGCCAGCAGTCTTTTCAAGTCGTGCTGGACCAGCGCGTAGAGAACGCCGAGGACGGCCGACGCCGCTCCGAGCGCCAGGAGCGCGAGTCCCCAACTCTCGGGCACGACGGGGCAGAAGGAGACGAACCGGAGCAATCCGTAAACGCCCATCTTGAGCACCACGGCGGACAGCACGGCCGAGGCGTGGCTCGGGGCCACCGGATGCGCTTCCGGAAGCCAGAAGTGAAACGGCATGAAGCCGGCCTTCAAGCCGAAGCCGACCGCCGCCAGCGCGAACAAGCCGGTGAGCGCCGGGCCCGGTCCGGGCATCACGGCCTTCATGGCCGCGAAGTCCATCGAGCCGGCGCGCCCGCCGAGAACGGCGAAAAAAACGAACAGGCTGAGGATCGCCGTGTGCGTGCAGACGACGTAGATCAGCCCCGCCCGGCGGACCTCGGGTTTGCGGTCTTCCGAGCAGACCAGGAAAAAAGCGGCCAGAGCCATGATCTCCCAGGCCGCGAGAAAAAGCACGGCGTTGCCGGCGCACACGACGACCGCCATCGACGCGGTCAACAGACAGTAGAAGAAGCGAACCGCGGGCGCCGACAGATGACCGCGGGAGGCCTCGAGATAGCCTTCCCCATATACGCCGGCGGCCAGGCCGACGACGAAGACCGGCAGGAGAAAAAAGGCGGACAAGGGATCCATCGTCAGGAGGATTTCGCCCATCGGCACCGCCCAAGGGATGCGAAGAGCGGGAAGTTCGCCTCCGCCGAAGACCAGGAGTGCGGGCAGAAGACCCGCCAGGCAACCCGCGGTCAAGCACGCGAGCGAGGCCGCTCGCGACGCGCGCGGGAATCCGGCCAGCAGGAGGGAGAGCGCGGCGCCGGCCGCGAGCAACGCGACCGCGGCGACGAGGAAAGTCACGGCGCCCCCGCCGCGGCGGCGCGTACGTTCACCGCCCCTCCATCCTCAACCACATGTCCCCCGGACTCCCGCATGATAAATTACTATATTCCCATTATAGCATATATACAACGGCGGGGCCGGGTCCGCGGATCGAGCGGCAGCGTCGGCGGGGCCCGCCGACGCCGGTTTCTAAGCTTTCTTCGGGGGCGCGATCTTCGCGAAGAGCGCGGCTTTACGCTTGAGGACGGCCGCGTCCGTCTCGGCCTTCTTATCGAGCGCCATGAAGGCCTTGAAGCGGGCCTTGTCGGCGGCGATGTCTTTTAGAATCGCGGCGCCAGCCGCGATACGGGTCGCCAGGGCGTTGAGTTCCTTGACGCGCTCACCGGAGGGCTCCTCGTCTTCTTCACTGAGCTTTTTCACCTCGGTCTTGGCCGCGACCAGCTTGTCGTGCACCGTCTGCCAGACGAGTTCCTTCTCGCCGACGCGCTTCGCGACGGTCGCGTCCTCGGTGAGAACCTCGTTCGCGTAAGGGCTCGAGATCGCGCCAATGGCGGAGGCCTCCGGTTCGGCGAGCTTTTTCGCGTTCTCAGCCGCCATCGCGGCCGCCCTGTCGGCGAGCGCGGACGCGACGGCGAGATCGATCGTCGCGGTCACGCCGCCGCAGCCGGGGCCCTTCGGAGGCTTCTCGCCCGGCAGGAGCAGGACGACGTGTCCCATGCGGCAGTCGGAGAACTCTTTCTGCGCGAGGGCGGCGCGCGGCGCGAGGGCGAACGTCAAAAGCAGGAGAAGCCGAGGGGTTTTGGCCATGTTCCGAGGATAGCCCGTGAGTCGCGAAATTACAAGGGGCTCGCCTCATTTTTTACCTGCCACTTTGGCAGGTTGATGGAACTTTTCTCACCCGCGTTTATCTTGAGATAAAATCGTCTCCCGCGCCGGCCTCGAACACAGCAAACGGCAGTTCTAGCGCAATGACGGGTCGGACTGAAGAGCGGTCACGCAGGCCATGTTGACGATGTCGTCGACGGAAGCGCCGCGGGAGAGGTCGTTGACGGGCTTGGCGAAGCCCTGCATGATCGGACCGAGCGCTTCAGCTCCCGTCAGCCTTTGCACCAATTTGTAGCCGATGTTCCCGCTCTGGAGATCGGGGAAGACCAGGACGTTGGCGCGGCCGGCGACTTTGGAACCGGGGAATTTCTTCTGGCCGATCTCGGGGACGAGCGCGGCGTCGGCCTGCATCTCGCCGTCGATGGCGAGATCGGGCGCCTTCTCTTTCGCGACGCGGACGGCTTCTTTGACCGCGTTGACGAGCTCGTGCTCGGTCGAGCCGTTCGTGGAGAAGGATAGGAAGGCGATGCGCGGCTCGATGCCGCACAGGACCTTCGCCATGCGCGCCGAGGAGATGCCGATCGCGGCGAGCTTCACGGGCACCGGGTCGATGTTGATCGCGCAGTCGCCCATGATGAGCACGCCGTCGTCGCCCAACTCGGGCTTGGGGAAGATCATGATGAAGAAGGAGGAGATCGTACGCACGCCGGGCGCGGGCTTGATGATGTGAAGCGCGGGGCGCACGGTGTCGGCGGTCGCGTGGTCGGCGCCCGACAGGAAGCCGTCGACGCGGTCGTTGTGGAGCATCATGACCGCGAACACCATCGGGTCAAGCACCGATTTCTTCGCGTCGTCCTCGGAGATGCCTTTGTGTTTACGCAACTCGTAGTATTGGGAAACATACTCCTGAGTTTTGGCATCGGTCGAAGGATCCACGACCTCGATGCCGGCAAGGTCAACGCCGTTGGCAACGGCATTTTTCTTGACGGAATCGGCATTTCCCACCAGAACCGGTACACATAGACCATTTACTTTTAATATAGCCGCGGCTTTGAGCGTGCGCTTCTCGTCCCCCTCCGGAAGCACGATGCGCTTTTTCAGCGCGGCGGCCTTGCGCCGGATGTCGCCGACGATGTCGCGGTTCTTGGTCAAGGTGGTCATGCGCCGAGGATAGCGAATTATCGGCGCGCGCGGAAAGACCCGGAGGGCACGGTGCCGCCGGCATGATATAGACCTTTGTCGGGCCCTGACCGTTTAAAGGCGCGTCCGCCGTCCGGCGCGGCCTTCGCGGCCGCCGCGTAGGCCGCCGGGCGCGCGGCGCGGTCGTCGGCCGCTCCGTCCGCGTCGACGTACAGGCCGCCGGTGAGCGTCAGCGAAAAAGCCTTGAGGCCCCAACGGGCGAGCTCCCGGCCCATGCTGCCCCAATTTCCCGGCGCGCGCATCAAAGAGGAGGGAATGTCGTCGGCGCCCTCCACGTGATTTTGGCCCACGAGCACGACGGCCTTCGCTCCGCGGACCATCGATTCGACGAGGAAGGCGGCCATGCTCGCGTTGCGGCGAGCGACGTAAACCTCGGCGACGGCCTCGTTGTAGCCGGGCTCGTAGCTCGTTTGCGCGCGGTACAGCTGCTCGCCCGGAGCCGCGAGGAAGCTCTCCATCGGGTCGCCGGTCTTGGCCGCGGCGAGCTCGGCCGTCTGCTTCGCCCACGCATCGAGGGGCACGCCGAGAGCGATGATGCGTACGCCCGCTTCGCGCGCGGCTTCGAACAGCCCCTCGAACGCCGCGCGGCGGCGAGGCGAGAAGGCGAGAACCTCCGGCGGCAAAGCGGCGCGGCGCGCGAGATAGGCGTCCACGGCGTCCTGGCTCGGGCGCTTGAGGCCCTCGATGCCCAGGACCTTCACGCCCGCCGCGGCGAGGCCGGGCAGAGCCTTCGCGAGTTCGCCGACCGAGGCGAGGCTGTGATGGCTCTCGCCGACCAAGATCGCATCGTGATTCTCGAGAATCTCGGCGGAGGGTACGCCCCAATCCTGAGCCTTCGCCGCGACGCCGTGCGCGACGGCCGCGCCGTACTCCGCATCGCGCGCGGTCGGCGGGCCGCGCTCGCGAGGCAGGGCGGCGGAAGCGGTGAGCGGGAGGGCGGCGACGACGGCGACGGGCGTCGCGACGGGTTTAAGAGAGAGAGCAGGAGAAGGCAGCGAGGGCAGGAGCGCGGGCGCGAAGCTCGCGGACAACGAGGGAGCGACGGCGGGCGAAAGGACCGGTAACGGGGAGCCGATGGCGACGTCGACGACCGGAGACACGCGCTCGACGACCGCGGCGGGAGCTAAGGTGGCGAAAGCGAGGGGGAAAAGGACGGCGGCGAGACGCCTCATAGCATCAGTTTATGCCGAAATGAGGCCTGACGCACGGGCCGGAGGACCCAGCCTCTGCTAGGACCGACGAATATCCCACGTTTTCATAAAAATTATATTTATTTTATATGCCTTATTCACTTTCGGCGCCGAAAGTGAATAAGGCATATAAAATATATATTTTTTTATTTAAAACGAAGGACCGTGCGCGTTAAGGTGCGCGGTGGACCGACAACCGGTCGGCCAAGGCGAGGTGTTCAGCCTCGTCGTCGGCGATCGAGCCGAAAATGGCCGCCGTGACTGGGTCGCGGTCGGCGAGGGCGCGTCGGAAGGTCTCTTCCGCGGCCTGCCCGCGAGCCTCCGCCTCGCGCATCAGCGCGGAGAATTCTGCCACGGTCACGCAGGAACTCAAGCCGCGCCAAAGGCGGTCGGAGACAGGCCGCGCGGCGACCTCAACAGAGAGTTCTTTCATACGGCCCAGGAGCATGTCGAGATGCTTCTTCTCTTCGAGCCCGATGCGGCGCCAGACGTCGCGCAGCTCGTTCGAGGCGTCGGGGATATTCTCCGCCGCCCACATGAACGCCGCGAACGCCTGGCGCTCCGCGAAGGCCGCGGTGCGCAGGCGGTCGCCGAGGCCGTCGGGGCCGCCCATGCCGCGCGCGGACGGCGCACGTTCCTCGGGAGGGCAGACGACGAAGGGAGACCAGTCCATGCCTCCATGATACCCCAATAAAAGACCTCGATCCGGCGCGGTTTCTCAACAAGCGCCGCGCCGCGTTGTGATAGAATCGCGCCATGAAGACACTCTCTCTCGCCGCGCTCCTGCTGTCGCCGCTCGCCGCCTCCGCCGAGCTCCTGCCCGCGTTCAATTTCGTCGTCCCGGCCCAGCTGGCCGTCGAGGTTCCGGCGCCGGCCGCCCCCCCCTCGCGTCCCGCCGACGTCATCGACAAGAGCCACATGCACATCCAGGCGGGCAAGGACACGCTGTACGGCTACGCCGACACCCCCGAGCAGTTCGCCGAGGCGACCGCGTACTGGTCCGAGATTCTGCGCAACGCGGGCGTGCAGCCCGGAACTCCCGTCTTGAAGGACGGCATGTTCCGCCTGCCTTACCACACGTCCGACGGGCGCGTGATCCGGGCCTTCATGGCCGAGCCCCGGCAGTTCCCCCCGAAGGACGACGCCGGTCTGCGCGCGAACATGGCGAAGATCCGGACCGAGCTCGTGATCGCCGGCCTGACGCCGGTCTCCGTGCGGGTCTTAAACCTCGAGTTCCTCCTGCCGACCTACTCGATCCTCTATCTCGCCAAGGCCGAGAACGCGCCCGCGCACGAGACCCTGCTGCGCGTGCTCAAGCCCGGCGACGACATCGACGCGGGGCTGATCGCGGCCTCGGGCGTGCGCGTCGCTCAGAACGGCGAGCATGGGCTGCTCGTCTACGTGGGCCCCGAACTCGGCTACGTGGGCCTGATCGCGAAGACGCGGGAGGATCTGGCCCTGCGGCTCGAGAAACGCAAGGCCTTCCTCGTCGAGCAGGGCAAGAAGATCATCGGGGAGAAGTTCGTCCCGGTCGACGACGCCGAGTACAAGTTCGGCGTCGAGCTGTTGTTCTTCCAGTAATTAAAGGTCGCGTCCGAGTTTGCCGCCCATGAAGCGGTCGCGGTCGAGGGAGTGGGCCTTATAGCGGGACAGCCCGTACCAGCCCAGCCCGGCGACGCCGAACAGGATCAGCCGTCCCGGCGTCGCGCCCTTGATCAGCAGCGCCGGTAACGACAGGATCGCGACGAAAAGCAGAAGACGGCGAAGGTGGTCGTGCGTCATGCGCTGCGCCCATCATAATATAGAATAGCCGACCATGGGCGATTCCCCGCAAGCCGATCCCGCCGTTCTCCCTCGGGATTTGATGACCCAGCGCTACCAGCGCCTGGTGCTTCTCAACCGGATGTCCGTCGCCTTGTTCGGCGACAAGCCCTTCGCCGCGGCCCTGCCCGAGGCCTGCCACGCGGCGATGGCGCTGATGGGCGCCCAATCCGTCGAGGTCTTTTTCGCCGACGAGCTCGGCCGGCCCGTGTCCTTCTATCGCCACGCCGACAAGCGCCTCGCCGGAGAGCCGTCCCACGCCACGGAGCGCGAACTTTTGACGCGCGCCCTCGGCGAACGCAAAATCGTCACGGCCACGGACGGCTTGCGGTCCTGGGAGGCCGCGCCGCTGCTGCGCCTGACCGCGGAGGTCGCGATCGTCACCGGAGGCGTCGTCTTCGGCCGGGTCAAGGCCGAGCCCTTGGATTCGGAGCGCGAGGGCGGGCTCGTCGAGATCGCGCGGCATCTGCGCAACGCGCGTATGATCCAGCAGACGCTCCAGCATCAGAAGATCTCCGCCGCGATCGTCGATCAGTCCGCGGACGCGATCTTCGTGACCGATCTCCACGAGAAGATCCTCACCTGGAACGCCGGCGCGGAAGACCTCCTACAATGGCGCCTCGACGAGGTCCTCGGACGCCACGGCGCGTTCCTGGTGCCGCCGGAGCGCGTCGAGCAGATCCGCGACGTGATCGCCGAAGTTCACGCCAAGGGGTTCAAGAACGGAGTCGAAACCGAGCGCGTGCGCAAGGACGGGTCTTTGGTCGCGATCGAAGGCACGTTCACCTTGCTCAAAGACGACTCCGGCGAGGCTTTCGCGATCGTGCGCTCCTACCGGGACATCACCAAGCGCAAGCAGATCGAGCGCATGAAGTCCGAGTTCACCGCGCTCGTCAGCCACGAGCTGCGCACGCCGCTGACCGCCATCCGCGGCTTCGCAGAGACCTTACGCGACTTCGGCGACGAGCTCGACACGAGCAAGCGCGGGCACTACCTCCAGATCATTCTCGACGAAGCGACCCGGCTCGGCCACATGGTCAACGACTTCCTCGACATCGCGCGCATCGAAAGCGGCGGGATCGAGACGAACCTCGTCACGGTGAAGACCGCCGCGCTGTTCGACCGCGTCGAGCGGCTTTTCAAGGAGCACAAGTCCAAGCCGCGCTTTGTCCTCTCCATCTCGCCTGGCGCCGAGACCATTCACGGCGACGAAGAGCAGCTCTATCGCCTGTTCGTAAACCTCGTGGGCAACGCGCTCAAGTACACGCCCGAGGGCGGGCGCGTGGCTCTATCAGCAATCAGGGCCGGGACGAATCTCGAGCTCAGCGTCGCCGACGAAGGACCCGGCATCGCGAAGGCCGACCTGCCCCGCCTATTCGAGAAGTTCTACCGGGCGGGCGACGCGATCACGCGCAAGACGCCGGGAACGGGCCTCGGCCTGGCCATCTGCAAGGGAATCGTCGACGCCCACCGCGGGACTATCCGCGCGGAGAGCGAGCCCGGAAAAGGCGCGCGTTTCGTCGCGCGCCTTCCGAACGGCACGTCCGCCTAGAGCGCGTCGGCCTCGGACTTCTTCTCGGCGCAGTTGTCTTCGGAGCCGCAGCCCTCGGGCTTGAGCGGATCCTCCTCAGGAGGCTCGGAGCGCTTCTTCTTCTTGGCGGGCGCCTTCTTCTTCTCGCCGCTGATCGGCTCGCCCTTCTCGTTGAACTTGTAGTTCGTCGTCTGCGACGGCTCCTTCGACTTGTACTTGGAGCGCTCGTAATCGAAGCCCTTCTTCTTGGCGGGAGTCTTTTTCTTGGTCTTGGGCGCGGGCTTGTCCTCGTCGCTCGCGATTTCCGTCTGGGCGCGGACGAGGGCGGCGGGGACGGCGAAGGAGAGGGTCAGCAGGGCGAGGACGAATCGTCTCAAGATCATGGACTTAGTATAGCCCCCTGAGTTGGTAGAATCAACCCATGGCCGCCCCGAACGCGAACAGGCTTCTCCTCGTCCGGCTGCTCCCCGTCGTCGTGCTGGCGCCCCTGAGCATCACCGTGGTCTGCGTGCTCGTCCTGCGCGCGGGCCTGGCGAGCCTGGTGACCGTGGCCGTCGTCGCGAGCGTCTCCCAGGCCCTTCTGGTGTCGGTCTTCGTGCTCCTGGCCGGCGCCCAGCTCCGGCGCACGGAGAACGAGCGCGAGCGCGTGGCCGAGGACATGCGCCTCAGCCACGAACGCTTCGTCCTCGCCGTGGGCGGCTCCCAGGACGGGCTGTGGGACTGGGACGTCGTCACGAACAAGGTTTACTTCTCGCCGCGCTACAAATCCATGCTCGGCTACGCGGACGATAAGATCCCCAACGACTTCACCGCCTGGGAAAAGCTGATCCACCCCGACGACCTTCCCCGCGCGCGCGAAAAAGTCGGCGACTACCACGACGGCCGCATACCCGTCTACGAACTGGAACACCGCCTGCGCCACAAAGACGGCTCCTACCGTTGGATCCTCGCCCGCGGAGCGGTGCTGCGGGGCGCGGACGGGAAGGTCCTGCGCATGTCCGGCTCGCACACCGACATTCACGAGCGCAAGAACATGGAGGAAGCTCTGCGCGAAAGCGAGCAGCGCTTCCGCCAGGTCGCCGAGAACATTCGCGAGGTCATCTGGCTCTCCGACGTCGAGAAGAAGACGATCATCTACGTCAGCCCCGGCTACGAGCTCGTCTGGGGGCGCACGTGCCGCAGCCTCTACGACTCGCCGATGACCTGGCTCGAGGCCCTGCACCCCGAGGACCACGACCGCGTGCTCGACGCGGCGAAGACGAAGCAGGCGCGCGGCGACTACGACGAGACCTACCGCATCCTCCGCCCGGACGGCGAGACGCGCTGGATCCGCGACCGCGCCTTCCCGGTACGCGACGAAAACGGGGCCGTGTTCCGCGTCGCGGGCCTGGCCGAGGACATCACCGAGAACCGCCGGCTCAGCGAGGAGCTGCGCGTGGCCCGCGACGCGGCGCAGGACTCCGATCGCGCGAAATCCGAGTTCCTGGCCAACATCAGCCACGAGATGCGCACGCCGCTCAACGCCATCCACGGCATGTGCGAGCTGATGAGCGTCGAGCCCCTGCCGGAGCCGCATGGCTCGCGGGCCAAGGTCGCGCACAGGGCGGTCGACACCCTCACCACGATCATCGACCAGCTCCTCGACCTGTCCAAGATCGAGGCCGGCCGCATGACGCTCGAGCCGCTGCCCACGGACTGCCGCCGCCTGCTGCGCGAAACGGCGGAGCTCTTCGGCGGCCAGGCCGAAGCCAAAGGCCTCGCGCTGAAGGTGACGCTCGACGACTCGATCCCGGAGTTCCTCCACGCCGACCCCCTGCGCCTGCGCCAGGTGGTGTCCAACCTGCTCGGCAACGCCCTGAAGTTCACGGAGCGCGGCGAGGTCCGGCTCGAGGCACGCGCCGAGGGCGGACCCGGACCGCTCACGCTCGCGGTGGCGGTGACCGACACCGGCATCGGGATCGAGCCGAAGGTTCACGGCAAGCTCTTTAAGCCCTTCACCCAGGCCGACGCGTCGACGACGCGGCGCTACGGCGGGACGGGCCTCGGCCTGGCCATCAGCCGACGGCTTATTGAGATGATGGGGGGCGAAATCGGGCTCGAGAGCGCGCCCGGCTCCGGCTCGCGCTTTTGGTTCCGCGTGCCGCTCTCGGAGGACGGCGCGCCGCGCGCGGACGAGCGGCGCCCGGCGACGGCCGCCGAATTTTCGCGCCTGCGCGTTCTCGTCGTCGAGGACAACGACGCCAACCGGAACATCGCCATCGAGATGCTCGCGCACCTCGGAGTCGCCGCCGACTCCGCGGCGGACGGGGCGCTCGCGCTCGAGGCGCTCTCGCGCTTCTCGTACGACCTCGTCTTCATGGACTGCTCGATGCCCGGCCTGGACGGCTACGCCGCGACCATCGAGCTCCGCCGCCGCGAGGGTCTCGGCGCGCGCACGCCGGTCGTCGCGATGACGGCCTACGCTCTCAAGGACGACCGCGAGAAATGCCTCGCGGCGGGAATGGACGACTACCTGTCTAAGCCGGTGCGGCTCGACGACGTCGCCGCCGCGCTGGCGCACTGGACGGCTCCGGTGGACCCTGACATCCTGCGCGGCGCCTCCGCGCTCGTCGGCGCGTCCGCGCCGCGCTGGAAAAAAGAATACCTGCAGGATGCGCGCCGACTATTGAAAGTCATGCGCGATGACCCCGACGGCGAGTCGTTCAAGCGCGCCGCTCACACCCTCTCCGGCGCCAGCGTCTCCCTCGGGGCCCGGCGCCTGCCGCTGCTGTGCGCGCGTCTGGAGCAGGCCGGCAAGGCCGCGTCCGAAGAGCTCGACGAGCTCGAGAGCGAGCTCGCGCTGATCGCCGACGCCCTTAAGTAAGCTCGCCGACGAGCGTCAGCTCTTCGCGGTCGTGAAACAGATGCCTCACGCGCAGAAGGGAACAGCGCGGCCGGAACTCCTCCGCTCGCGCGAGCACGCGCAGGGGATCATTGCGGCCGAATTTCAAGTTCACGACGAAACGGCGGCACCACTTGTTCTCGAGCCATCGCCCGAGCAGATCGGCGATGCGGTCGGGGTCCTCCACCATGTCGCAAAAGAGCCAGTCGACGGTCTTCTCGGGAACGAATTTAAAGGCGTCCTCGGCGCGGTGGACGATCGCGGCGCAAACGGCGCCGCCTTTTAACGGCCCGTTGTCCACGGCGACGACGGACGCGCCGCGCTTGGCGGCGCTGTAGCTCCAGCCTCCGGGCGCGGCGCCGAGATCGACGACCGCTTCACCGCTCCGCGGTGATTTTCCGAGTATGCCGTAAGCCTCCTCCGCCTTCAAATAGGAACGTGACGGGGCGTTCGGATCGTCGCCCATGCGGCGCTGTCCGCCGGCGACGGCTTCGCGGCTGACGTACGCCTTGTCGAAGGTCGGAAGATAGGCGAAGAATCCGCGCGCCGGGCCCGGTCCCGGGCGGCCCTGCTCCGCCAGCTTGGCGACGCGGGACATACGGCCTTTGATCCGGCTGAAGCATTCCTCGGCCGCGGTTTTGGCGCGGCGATTCAAGCCGGGATCGCCGGCGGACTCGACGCAGAAAGGCCACGGTCCTTCGAACCGCTCGTCCTTGGTGGACGTCGTGAAATAATCGGCCATCGCCCCGGCCAAGGCGTTGAGCGATTTCCCCTCGACCTCGACCGTGTTCTTGAGGGACAGGTGCGCGAAGCAAGACTCCCCCTTCGCGTCGGGTCCGCTCACCCAGCCGGGACCGGATTTTTCGACGGAACCGAGCTCCTTGATCAGAAACGATTCGTAGCCCGGCTGGCAGAGGTGCAAAGTCACTTCGCGGTCGCGCGGCGCCAGCGGTTGATCGCGATACGCGCCGAGGCCAGGCCGACTCCGTCGTAGTTCTCGAGCGACTCGCGCAGGCGCTCGAGCTCTCCGGTTCCACGCAGAAGGAAGGCCGCGCGCGCCAGCGACGCGGGATAGCGCCGCCCGCCGAGAACGGCGTAGAGGCCGTCGGGCGGGGTCTTGAGCGCGGCGAGCTCCTTGGCCCTCAGGGCGAAAAGATCCTCGAGCTCGGACAACCGCGCCGAGCCCCGCGGCCAGGGCGTGCCCGCCTCGACCGCCCAATAGAAACGCTGCGGATCCTTGTCGAGCAGGTGCAGGAGCAGGCCCGCCCGGGCGAGCGCCCCGGCGGGCAGCTTCAGCGCCGGCGTCTCGGAGAGCTCCCACGGAGAGCGCGCCGGTAAAGCGGAACGCTCCAGCGACTCGCTGCGGGAGCCTTGCTCATTCACGGCGCGCTTCAAAACCGCCCCGAAGCCCGCCGGGTCCTCGGCGCCGCGCTCGACGCAGAACAGGAGCGTCTTCTGCCACGCCGCCTGCTCGGCCTCCACGACCGGGATCGGAAAGGCGAGCTCGGCCCGCGCCGCGTTGAGCACGAGCAGGATCTCGGCGTCGGTCTCGGTCGTCTCGGGCAGGCGGGCCGCGTCGAGGATGATCTCAGGCGCCGCGCCCCCGCGCACGCCGATCGCGTCGGCGAGCTCCGACCCGCGCACCTCGCGGCGCGGGACGCGGCGGGTCGCGCTAAAAAGGCGTCGAGCCGTCGGGCTCGACGCGGCCTGCGCCTCCAGGCGCGCGAGCTCCGCGGCGGTGCGCGCCGACGGTCCGGTCACGGGCGACAGGGACGCGGCCGAAGCCGAGACGGCCGCCAAGAGGAGCGCGGGAAGACGCGTCATCAGAAAAGAGACTGCTTCATGCAGTACACGCTCCCGCCCGACTTCACGAACTCGGACGTATCGACCTCGACGACGGAAAGACCCATCGCGCGCATGTGCCCGGCCGCGGCCGCGGCGCCCTTCTGGATGATGGCCGTCTTCGAACGCCACACCGAAGCGTTGCAGGCCATGCGCGACACCGCGTCGGACTCGGAGGAGGTGATGACGATCGGGAAGATCTTGAGAATCAGCTCGAGGCTCGCGGCGTCGAAGGCCGACGGGTAGATCAGCACCGCCTCCGGCGTCAGCGGGCAGAAGCAGGTGTCGAGATGGTAGAAGCGCTCGTTGACGAGCTTGAGCTGGATGACGGGCGTCTTGAAGATCTCCGCGACCTGCTCGAACATCGCCGGGTCGGTGCGGAAGCCGTGCCCGCCCCAGATCAGCCGCTTGCCCGGGTGCCACACCGCGTCGCCCGAGCCTTCGAACGTCTCATGCCCGCCGGGCTTGAGCCGAGCCACGCGGTAGCCGTTCGCCTCGTACCAGGCGCCGAACGCCTCGGTCTCCTTGCGGCGGGACGTGTGGCGCATCGAGGACAGCAGGGCGACTTTCTCGCCGTCCGGACGAGTGCCGGCCAAAGACGAGTTGGCCGCGAACACCATATCCTCGAGCCCGGGCGTCGCCGGCACCAGGGACACGGGGCAGCCCGCCTTCTCGAACGCGGCGACGAGCTCGTCCCATTGACGGCGGGCTTTGTCGCGGTCGACCGCGCCGACGTGGCTGCTCATAAAAGGGTTCTTCACCGACAGGATCTGGAAGTGATCGGGAGGGCACATCAGCACGCCCGAGGGCTCGCTCATCGGCGGGCAGTTCTTGAGCGAGAAGCCCTTCAAGTCCCCGATGGAGCGATATAAATTCGCGCTCATGCGAAGTGCTCAGCCGTGAACCGGTCGGACAGCTCCTCCGCCGTCATGTCCTCGCGCGCGCCGGGCGTCCCGGCGCGCGCGACGCGCACGCGCCCGGCCGACAGCCAGGTCACGCCCCAGACCTCGCGTTCGACGACCCCGAGCGGCGAAGTGCCGTGCACGATGGGCAGGAGCACAAGGGGGCGGCGGCGCGCGACGCGGCCGGCGAGCAGGCGGAAGAGGCGCTTGCGCGACGGCGTCTCGCGCGCCAGGTCGCGCGCGAGCTCGGCGAGCAAGGTCGCGCGCGCGGTCTCGGGGACGCGCAGCGCGGCGAGCGCGGCCCGCGCGGCGGACTCGGCGGTCTCTCCGGGCAAAAGGCCCGCGGCCGCCGTCATCAGCCAGGCCTCGAGCAGCCGCCCGGCGCCCTTCGGAAGATGCAGGGACGGCGGCGCCGTCTCCTCAAAACGCTTGAAAGACGCGTCGTCGCGCAGGCCCTCGAGGGAGCCCAGCGCGCGCGCTCGCCCCGCCCACTCGCGCACGCCGTAAAGAACGCGTCCCGTCGCGGGAACGCCTCCCGACAGGACCATCCCGACTTCGCGTCCTTCGGACAACGTTCTGAATAATCGCAGCGGCATGCGGTCCCAGCGGGTGTGAGGCGACATCAAAGGGCCGAGATGGCCGCGCCCGAGCGCGAGGCGGTCGAGGCCGAGATGAAACGACCCCATGAAGCCCGCGTACAGCCCCTCTTCGGCCACGCTGATCGTATCGAGCGCGAACGGATCGATCGCCACCACCAGACGCGGCCGGCACGGCCGCCCGCGCACCTCGCGCAGAGCGAGCATCGAGTGCCTTACGAGCTCGAAATTCAGATGGGCGAGATCTCCCATCACCGGCGGGTGCGAAATGGCGGCGAGCAAAGCCGGCGCCTTCCCCGATTCGCTCTCTAGGCGCGCGGCCAAAGCCGCGGCGCCGCGGACAGCCGGCGAGGCCGGATTGAAGGGATAGGAACGGCCCGCAGAGAGGTGCAGGAACAGCTTATTATGGAGGCCGACGACCCAGTCGGCGGGAAGAACCTCGAAGATCACCGCCAAGGTCATGCCGATCGCGCGCGTCGCCGGCTCCAGCCAGCGTCGCTGATATTCGGGCTTCTCCGGCAACACCGTCCCGTCCGCGGCGAGCCGGTTTTCGTAGGACTTGGTGATCACGCGCATCAGGTCTTGGGCGGTGCCGGTGCGCGGAGACGGATAGGCGTAAGCCATGCTCAAGCCTACAAAAAAATATGATAGCCTCTGGAAATGATCGCCCTCGCGCTGTCCGCGCTTTTCCTCGTTTCCTCCCCCTCTCAGGCCGCCGCTCCGACGAGAGGCTACGTCGTCCGGACCCAAGGCACTCAGGTCTGGCTCGACCTCACCGCCGCCGACGGCGCCGCTCCCGGCCGCGGTTTCCAGGTCTACGCCGAAGGCGAGTCCATCAAGCACCCCGTCACCGGCGAGGAGCTGGGCAAGGCCGAAAGCAAGGTCGGCGAAGGCAAGATCGAAGAGATCTCCGAGAAGTACTCCGTGGGCCGCGTGCCCGAGCCCAACCCGATGATCGCGACCGGTCAGCGGGCCCGGCTGCTCGCGATCGTCGCCCCGCCGCCGCCCGTCGCCCCGGTCGCGCCGACCTCCATCCGCCGCGTCGGCGAGGCCGACCTGCGCGCGCCCCGCACCCGCGGCGGCGCCCTTCCCTTCGTCGTGACCGGCATGTCCGTGGCCGACTTCGACGGCGCGGGCAAGCCCCAGATCGTCTTATCCGATGAAACGAAATTCAGGCTCTACGCCTACCCCGCCGCCGAGCACAAGCCGCTCGCCGAAGGAGCCGTCGTGGGCACCGGCGTGCGCATCGTCTCGCTCGAAGCCGCCGACCTCGACGGCGACAAGAAGGCCGAGCTGTTCGTGTCCGCGTACAACGAGCAGTTCCGCCGCCTCGAAACCTACGTCTTCAAGCTCGCCGCCGGCAAATGGGCTAAGGCGGCCGACCTCCCCTACCTCGTGCGCGCGCACCAGAATCCCAAGGGCGAGCGCGTCGTCGCCTCCCAGCAGATCCAGGACGACAAGACCTTCCCCTTCGGCGCGGTGTACCCGCTCGTTTACAAAGACGGCAAGTACGAGCAGGGACGCCCGGCGCTCAACCCGAAGCGCGCCGACTGGCTGTACGGCTTCACCTACGCCCAGATCGACGCCGCCGGCGAACCGGCGGCCCTGTACCTGACCAGCGTCAACAGCCTCCGCGTCCAGTTCGCCAACGGCCACTGGCGCTCTTCCGAGGGCTTCGGCCAAAGCCCGATCCGCGTGCGCTGGTACGACAAGATGCTCGAGTTCCACCCGCCCATGCTTTCGACCTACGGCGACAAGGGCTTCTCCACCTTCTACGTCGTGCGCAACCTCGCCATGCTCGGCGGCCTCGCCAACCCCTTCGGCCTGTTCAACGGCGGCGAACTGCACGCCAAGACCTGGACCGGCGTCGCCTTCGAGACCGCGTGGAAGGCCGACCTCGGCGGCTCCTCCCCGGGCTTCGCCCTCGTCGAGGCCGAGCCCGGCCGCAAAGAACTCGTCGTCGCCGTCGCCGGCTCGACCGGCAAGTCGGCGGTCTGGACCTTCGACCCCTAGACTAGATGCTATGAGGATTTCCTCCGCAGCATCTGCGCCGGGCCCTTGGGCCCGGCGGACCGTATGAGCGCTAACAAGAAGATCCTCGTCGTGGACGACGACCCGTCGATCCGCGAAATCCTTTCCATCCAGCTCACGCGCCTCGGCTACGAGGTCGTCACGGCCTCCGACGGCATCGAAGCCGTCTCGGCCTTTTCCGCCTCCACGCCGGACGTCATCCTCATGGACCTCATGATGCCCCGTCTCGACGGACTGGCCTCTTGCCAAAAGATCCGCGCCCTCGAGAAAAAGGCCGGCGCCAAGCGCACCCCCGTCCTTTTCCTGACCGCCCGCGACTCGACGCACGACAAGACCAGCGCGGCGCTCTCCGGCGGCGACGAGTTCGTCGCCAAGCCCGTCAGCATTCAGGAGCTGCGCGAACGCCTCGAAGCGGTCCTCAATAAAAAGGGGCGGGCGTGATCCGCTTCGCGCTCATTCTGGCCTGCGCGGCCTCGGCCGCGAACTTCGGCAACACCTCGATGGGCAAGAAGCCCTACGGCGTCCTGCTCCTCGCCACCGACGCGGGCGGCGCTTGGCGCAAGGAACTCGCTTCCATCCGCGCCTCCCAGACCGGAATCGCGATCGAAAGCGTCGACACTTCCGGCGACGCCAAGTCCGTCCAGAACGGCATCGACCGCCTCAAGAACCAGCACGTCTCAAAGATCGTCGCCGTCCCCCTCGATCTCGTCTCCGAATCCCCGATGATGGATCAGCTCCGCTTTCTCTTCGGCATCCGCGAGGAGCCGACCGACGACCGGCCCGATCGCGCCGGCCAGGGCATGGCCCCGGTCCACTCCGCCAACAAAAGCTCGCTCGTCCTCCCCTCGACGCGCTCCGGCGCCAAGCGCCTCAAGAGCGACGCCGACCTCGTCCTCACCGCGACCATCGACAAGTCCCCCGTCCTCGCCGACATCCTCGCCGACCGCGCCAAGGGGCTGGCGCGCGACCCCGCCAAGGAGGCCGTGATCCTCGTCGCCATCGCCCCGCGCTCCGACAAAAATCTCGAGACCTGGAAAACCGCCGTCACGGCGATCGCCGAGTCGGTCCGCGTCAAGGGCGCGTTCCGCGAAAGCGCCATCATCTGGGTCCGCGACGGCGTGCGCGCCGTCCAGCAGGACAAGGACCGCTCCGAAAACAAAGCCACTTTGCGCGCCCTCGTCACCAAGGGCGGCGTCGTCGCCGTCCCCCTCGCCCCCGACGGCAAGCGCGTCGGCCAGCTCCTTCAAAAGATGCTCGGCACGTCCGGCTACCGCTGGAACGGCAAGGGCGTCATCGGCGACGAGCGCCTGACCGACTGGATCGGCGCCGTGTCGAAAGCCGCGTCCGCTTTGCCCGACGTCCGTCAATATCGAGATGACGCGCCGCGCGCGTCCGGAGGATTCCGATGAACGACATCAATCATGAGCCGGTCAAGGTCTTGGACAAAGGCTTCGTGCGCCTCGTGGATTTCATGGGCGGCGACCAGGGCGTCGTGGACGCGGCCCGCGTCTCCTATGGCGGCGTCTCCAAAGGGGCCGACGCGGACAAGAAGCTCATCGGCTACCTCCTCAAGCACTCGCACATGACGCCCTTCGAGCACTCGGTGTTCAAGTTCCACGTCTCCGCGCCGATCTTCGTGGCGCGCCAGTGGTTCCGGCATCGCTTCGCGGCCTACAACGAAGTATCCTTCAGATATACGGAAGTGAAGGACTACTTCTACATGCCGGAGAAGTGGCGCGGGCAGGACAAGAAAAACAAGCAAGCGTCCAACACGGCCATCGAGCTCGATCAGAAGGCCCTCCACGACATGTTCGCCAAACAAGTCGACGCTTCGCTCAAGACGTATAAAGAGATGATCAATATGGGCGTGGCGCGCGAAATGGCGCGCATGGTCCTGCCGGTCAACCTCTACACCGAGTTCTACTGGACCGTCAACGCGCGCTCCCTCATGAACTTCGTGGCGCTTCGCGCCGACATGCACGCCCAGCTCGAGATACAGGCCTACGGCGAGGCGCTCGCGGCGCAGTTCAAGAACCTCATGCCCTGGACGTACGAGGCCTTCCTGCGCGACGGCTGGAAGGGCGAGAATCCGATCATCGCCGCCGAGAAAGCGGCGTTGCCGGTCCTTCAGACCGCCGCGAAGTAAGGTGGCCCCGAAGTACGAGGTCGTCCTGGTGCGCCCGGACATCGCGGGCAACACCGGCCAGATCGGACGCTCCTGCATGGCCATGGGCTGCCGGCTTCATTTGGTGCATCCGCTCGGCTATCAGATCACCGACGCGAACCTCAAGCGCGCGGGCCTCGACTACTGGCCTCAGCTCGACTTAAAGCAGCACGACAGCGTCTCGACCTGGATGGCGTCCGTCGAGCCGTCGCGCGAGGTATGGCTGCTCTCCACCAAGGCCGCGAAAGACTGGAATCCCTCGGAAGTGTCCGCCGGCGCGACGCTCGTGTTCGGCTCGGAGACCGGCGGCCTGCCTCCAGATGTGCACGCGAAATGGGCGGGGCGCGAGCGCAGAATTCCTATTGATGTTCGGGCAAGAAGCCTCAATCTGTCCGCATGCGTCGCGATGACGCTCGGCAGTTTGATCTTGCAGGGTTCCGTCAAGGCCCCCCTACCATACGATTGAGCGACCCGAATTGTTCCCATCGCTCAGTAACCCGGGGTTGACCAAAACCCCGCGCTTACCCCTTCGCCCCAGATAGAACGGTTGCCGGATTTTTCTTTCCCCTCCGCCTCAGGCCCGCGCGCTCGCGCGTCTCTATACTGTGGCATGATCCGCTCCCGGCTCATCCTCGCCGCCCTCGCGCTGACCCTAAGCCAATCGTTACAGGCCATGCCGGCGTGCCCTTCGACATGGCGGCTCGATTTCTGGGCTCAGACTGAACAGTGGCCGGATGTCGAGCGCACCAACGACGTCCGCCTTCTCCACGGCATGACTCGTGAACTCTACGATCATTGCCCCCGGGACGAAAAGAATGACGCCCTGCTGACGAACGCGGCGGAGAAGTTCCTGAGGTTGACCCGGAGCGATCCGGACCAGGCGTACGCGCGCCAGGAAGCCCATTTCTGGCTGGGCATGGTTTACGGTTATCACGCCGGCGGCTACGACCTGGACAACCGCAAGGCCGACTCCGCGCTCAATCACTTCATCCCGTTGAGCGATCCTGATTTGAGACGCCGGGCCGCGGCCCAAGTGCAGGCCCTGCGCCTGAGAGGCGCACGCCAACTGGCGTCGATCGCCCGCTATACCCAGTTGAATGGGGTCAACCTCGGCAAGGCGGGGTGGAATGGTTCCAGCCAGAGGGTGAAGTGCTTCCTCAATACCTACCCCGACATGACCGGTGACGAAGACGTGCGCCCTCACTTGATTTGGCTTTCGGAGCGCGCCCATGACTTCATCCATGACTATTCTTCGGACTCGCGCTATGACCTCACCGGCATGACTCTCTTGGCCGCTGAGATTGATTTCTCATTGGCCGTGCCCGGCGCCCCGCGCGAGCATTGGCCGACGGCGGAGGACCTCGACCCGGCCGGCCCCGCCAATCCGCGCAACTGCTACCGCCTCCCCTCGCCCATTCCCGGCCCCGAGCGCTTCGATTTCGACTTCTCTAAGGAAGGAGACGAGCACCGGAAGGCCGCCGCAAAAGCGCGCGCACGCGCCCTCGCCGTGCTCGACGGGACTTTTCAGTAACGAGACAACTATGAAAAAGAAGATATCGCTGCTCATGATCGCCGTTCTGGCCGGCTCCGCCACCGCCTCGATGACCGGACAGCCGGCCGAATCGCGCTGGAACCTGCTCGATCTCTTGCCGCGTAAACCCGTTCAAGCCGCCGGTGTGGTTAATCCCGAGGAACGTCTCGCCGCCGCGGAGAAGATGGCTGCCGGCGGGCAACCCGAACGCGCCGTTTTGATGTATCGCCTGTTCCTCGACGAGTGCCCCTTGAACGCGACCTGCGCGGCGCATCTCGACCGCGCGCGCCTGGGCATCGGCCAAGCGTTGGCCGCCTCCGCGGAGGACGCCCCCGTCGCGAAGGAAGCCGTGACCTGGCTTGAGGCCATCGAGACGCGGGAGCTGATCGTTCAAGCCGAGCCCGCGCGTCTGCGCATGCGCGCGCTCCTCGCAAAGAATGGGTTATCCGACGCGCTCAGCGACACGCGGCACGGCGACTGGAACGACGCCGCCGTCCGCGTCGAGAACTACGCCGCGGAATATCCCGAAACGACGGCCGACGAGAAAGTGCGCAAATACCTGGCCGCGCTGCGCGACAGCGTGCGTTCCGGCGCCGCGGTGCCCGAAAGCGGCCTTCGCATGGCCGAACGAGCCGAGCAGCTGCTCTCTTCGCCCGCCGTCGCAGCACTTCCCCGCACCATCGCCGTCCGGCCGGCCGCGCCGCGGCCGGAGCGATTGCCCTCATTTCAGTCCGCCGTGGCCGGCGCTTCCGCCAACGGCGGAGCCGCGTTCGACGGCTCCTCCAACGACAGGTCGCCCGTCTCGGTCTCGCTGTCCATGCGCAACGGGCAGCCCAATGAAGTCTCCGTCAGCGCCGGAAACTGGAACGTCTCCGTCGGCCAGCTCGGCGTCGGCGACCGCTCGGGGCTCTTGGCCGAAAGCCCTTACGTCAACGTCCGCCGGGTCACGCGCTCCCCGATCGACTCGGCGATCGACCGCCGTCTCGAGCTTCAAGCGGGCGTCATCCAGATCAACTCCCGCTTTTTCGGCGACGGCGCGCAGTCCGATTCCTTCGACCGCTTAAGCGACATGGGCCGGCGGCTGGGCTTGCCCGACGGCTCCATCGCCTCGCTGCGCTCGCGCTTCGCCGTGGAAGATCCGTGGCGATCAGAGCTCGGTATACTGGCGGGCGGCCTCGCCCAGTTCGGCCGCGCCGCGCGCATTCCGCTGCCTTTCGAGTCGCCAGTCGCGGTGGACCTCGCCTGGTCGGCCACGATGCTGGCCAAGGCCTCGGGCTATGCGCCCAACGTGGCCGCCAACGCCTCCGCCGGCATGCGCGTCACGCTTCCCTCCGGACACCAAGGCGCCTTGATCGGCGGCTGGACCGAGGAAGTCCAGCCCCTCGGTCACGATTTTCTCTCTGATTTGGCGCGCGGCAACGGGGCCAAGGTCGGCCTCGGACGAGAGGGCTCGCCGCAAGCGACCGCCGTCATCTCCGGGCCGATTCCCGGAACGGTGGTGGATTTCGAGCTCGGCGCCTCGCAGCGTTGGGCGGCGACCGTCGTCGAGCAGAAGGTGCAGGCCGGACTTTCCTCCACCCTCGCCGGCAAACCCGTCTCGGTCCGCATGAGCCTGAAGGACGAGCACGGCAAGACCATCGAGTACGGCCGCCGCGGCGCCGAAGTCGAAGCGTCTTTGACCTTCGCTCCGGGGTCGTCGATCTACGCGCTGTGCGAGAAGGAGAGGATTTCCTACGGCGGCGTCGACGTCTCCAACGACGGCTGCCTGACCGGCCTGCGCTGGATGCCGGGCGCGGCCGTGACGCTGAATGCAGACGTCATCTTCGGCGGCAGGGACAAGGTCTCCGACAAAGGCACGCAGGAAGCCGCCGCTTTGGCCGCGAGCATCGGACGCCTGGGGGCCGCGGGTCTGGAAGTCACGGACAATATCGCCAAGACGCTCGATCCGGAAGCGGCCCTCGGCGCGGCGCTGACCGTGATCTCCCGCCTGCCCACCAACGAGGTCGCCGCCGCGCTCGACGCGATCGCGGCCTCGCCGCTGCCCCCCCAGACCAAGGAGCTCATCGCCGGTCTTATTTCACAAGCCGCGAACGGCGCCAACACCTTGACCGCGGCGGAGCTGCGCCGCGTCATCGAGCAAGAACTGGGGCCCATCCCCGATGTTAAAAAAGAATACGCCTCCCGGCGCTCCATGGCCGTCGAGGCGATCGGCCTTCTGTCCGACCCCGGGTTCTGGGACGGCGCGGTCCAGTCCGCGGTCCGCTCCCAGATTCTCGCCTCCGTCTCCGAACTGAAGGTCTCCGTCGGGCCGCTCGGCACCTTGCGCATCACGCCCGCCTCCGCCCTACTCCTGGCCGGCGCCGCGCGCTACAACGGCTCGCCGGTGTCGCCGTTGACGCAGGACGCCGCGGACATGCTCTTCCAGAAAACCGTGCGCGGCGAGCTCGGCCGTCTCGTCGGCGGTCCCGTGGGCGGAGACTCGTTCGCCATCGCCAACGCGCTGATCAACCGCACCCGCGACGCCTTCGCGAGCGCCCTTGAAACCGACGTGATCGCGCGTCTGCCCCGGCTCACGGACCGCATCGCCCTCGCCGATCAGGCGCTGTCCTATCTGCCGCCCGAGGTCGCCGCTCGCTTGCGCGCCCAGCTCGGCGCCGACCTCGGCCTGTCGAGCCTGGATAACGCCGGGGTCATCGCGGTCCTCCGCGCGCTTCCCGAGCAGGCGGCGAAGGATCTGCGCGCCAACATGGCGCCCGAGGCCGCCAAGGCTCTCGATCAAGCCCTCGCCCTGGCGGCGCAGTCCGTGCGGCGCGAGATCAACCGCGCGGTGCTGCAGCTCATGCTCGCGTCCGAGGAGTTCGACCGCCTGACCGTCGACCGCGGGATGAAGCCCGGGGACCTCGGCGCGCGCATGATCTCCGAATCCTTCAAGCGCCTCGACGAAAGAAACCGCCGCGATCTGCGCACGCGACGCGCCGGGTCCATCGAACGCCTGCGGACCCGGATCGTCGAGGAGTCCCATGAAGCGGCCGTCGCCGACGCGGGAAGCTTCGCTCGCACGCTGGAAACGCTGCGCGCGGCCCCGGGCTGGCCGGCCGGCCTGCATGTGCGCGTCGACACGACGACGCGGACTGAGCTCGTGAAGGTCTACGGCGAGGACGCGCTGAGCGCCGCCGTCGCCCGCCTGGCCGTCGGCCTTCCCGCGGGAACGAATAGAGACATCGTCATCGCCTATGACGCCTCCGAACTCGGCTCGAGGCTCGATCGCGGCGCGGACGGCGCCCTGCGCCTGACTCTGGGCAAGCCGGCCCATTCGCCCGAGTTCTCGCTCGACACGGCCATCACTGTCGTTAAGGATGACGCCCGGCGACATGGTAACTAAAGGTTCACCAAATCACGTCGCGACGGCGACTCTTGATCGTAGACCCTTCGCCGCCGCCGGCGCGGCCCAAGGACACCGGAGTTCGACCGAGACCGCGGCTACACTGAAAGCATGAAAAACCTGCTCCTGATCGCAATGTTCGTCTCGACTTCAGCCGGTGCACAGGAATTCGGCGCCGAGATGCCCGCCGTGCGCGATATTCTCGCCCGGACGGAAGCCCTCAGGGCCGCCGCGGCGGCGGAGCGGGCGGCCGCTCCCGAGCAGCGGGATTGCTGGCAGGCGCAAATCTCCGGATCGAATTATGAGCGCCCGAGGCCGCCTCAGGATTGGTGCGTCCGCTTGCTCGACTCAGCCTCGACGCCGGCGTACAAGGTCAAGCACCAAGGGCGCCCCATGCCTGCGATGGTGTCCGACTACGAGGCGCGTCCTATCAGCTTCAAGCTGATTAAGAACGGCTCGGGCCGGGACGACGGCGGCGTCTACGTCAACAAGGCGATCGAAATCCTTTACATGGACGCCCATCTCGCCACGCTGGACCTCAACGACGATCCCCGCGGCTGGGCTGACGCCGAGCGGGCGTTGAAGGCCTTCGAGTCCCTTCGCCGCGACGCCATGGACCAGAAGCGCCGACTCGTCATCGACTACGACGCGATCCATCGCCAGAATAAGGCCGGCTCCTGGAGCATGGCCAGGAATCCGAAAGAGCGCGAACTTTTCGACGAAGTCATCCGGCTCGGGCTGCCGCCATCCGGCCTCTAGACAGGAGAGCATCCATATGAAAAACATCATCCTCGCCGTCATCTTCACCGCCGCTCCCGCCGCCGCCCAAACCACGGTGCGCGCGCCTGTCACGGGCATGAATGCGATCCCCGGGCTCGGCGCATCCTTCGACGGCGCCCGCCTCGGTTCGGCGCCGATGCTCATGTCCGCCTCGCCGGCGGAGATCACCGCGCTCGTCCTCGGCGCCTCATTCGATCCCGCCCGGCTCGGCGCGCCGCCGCTCCTGCCGAATGTCGCCGCCTTCAACCCGCTCGCGGCCACCCCGGGAATACCTGCGGCCCTCATCCGGCCCTTTGCGGCGGCTCCGGCAGCGGCCGCGGACTCGCCCCTCGGCGTGATCCGCGACGCTTCCGCCGGCGAGCCCCAGAAAGCCGCCGCGCTCGGGCAGCTCTTCGAGAACTCCGCGCCCACAAGCCACGAGTCTCTCGCGGTGTCCGCCCGGTCCGCCGCGGTCACCCCGGACAGCTCGAATGAGTTCGCCCAGGCGCCCGCCTGGTTCGATGTCTCTCAGTTGAAGTTCGACGCGCTCGTCAAATCCGGGACCGGCGGCACCGCGGTCCTGCGCTACGGCTGGAGAAGCCGGTACGAGATGAGCGTGTTCGCCTTCCCGGGCAGCGCGAGCATCTCCTTCAAAGAGTATTCCGCCAACCCCATGGGCCACCCCAAGCAGTCCTTCGACGCGACGCTGGAAACGAAGGCGGCCCGCAAGGCCGCGGCGAAAATTCTGCGCGGCGCGCAGGCCCGAAACCCGGTTTCCGGCAAGGACAAGGCCGCTCTCGATGAAATCCTCGCTTTCCTCGATGGCGACGGCCGTGTCGGCGCTCTCAAGCCCGCAGTCGCGCCTGAAGGCTATACCTGGCACGACCGGCCCATCAAGAACGGGACGGCCTACAGCGGCGAAGCTCTGCCGACCGTTTCCGTGGTCAACGGGCAGGATGGCATCGAGGCGGCGATCGACGGGAAACCCGTGGCGATCGGCTTTATCGGCGCGCCGGACGGTCCGCCCTCCGCGATGGTCTTTAAACAGGAAGGCGAAACGATCACCGTCGATTTGGACAGTGAGTCTTCGGCCATCACGGGCGCTCTGTCAGGAGAGAGGATTTCGGCCACCTTGAACGCTTCAAACGTCATCATCAACCGCGGTGAGGGACGCTTCCAGATGACCCTCAAAGGGGCTCTGAGCCTGACCAGTCTGCAGGCCGGGGATGTCCCGCAGCCCGTGCGCCGTTTCGCGGCTTACATGCTGATCCTTCGCTCGATCATCGGTTCGTGGCGTTAACAAGGAGCTCAATGATGTCCCTGAAACAGATCGCCGTCCTGACCGCCTTCGCCGCGTGCGCCGCCGTCAACGGCGACCGCGCCCACGCCGCACTGAACTCCGCGCTTGACTGTCTTAAGGTTTCCGCGCAAAGCGACGGGCTCTCCGCCTGCCTGAATGAATCCGCAGCAGACACGCCGGAGGCGGCCTCCGCAGTCGCGACGACTCAACGACCAGCGGCCTCATCTCCGCTTGGCGTCGCCGCCCTGGGCGACGGTGCGAAGAAACACACGCGCATGGTCCCGACCCCGACGGGTTTCACCGAGGTCGAGGACGGCACGGTGAAAGCCGGATTTTACAAAGGCCTCGATAGCGGCTTCAAAACCGTATTCGCCGGATTCGTCGGCCTCTCCGTCCTCGGTATCCAGGCGTGCGGAGGACCGTACGCGTCCAACTTCGGGACCAACGCCTTTTACGCCCTCGGCATCCTCCTCTCGATTCCCGGAGCCATCGTCGGCGCCGTGGCCGCGCCGCTGGGCGCCGTGGCGGGGATGATCGCGGAGAAAACTTCCCCCGGCTCGACCAAAGGCTGGTTCACCTTTTAGAGCGCGGCTCTTGGCCCCACCGCGTGAGTGTTGTAGAATTCGCGCATGGCTCTATTCTCGAAATCTCTCGAGCGACTGCGCCTGGAGTCGGGATTCACGACGCCCTACGCCTTTTACCACCGCAACGGCGGCCGCCACGTTTTTCCCTTCACCTTCGCCTATTACCTCAAGCTTGAACGCGGCCAGCATCTGCCCCGGCCCGAGTGGCTCCCGATCCTACTGAGCCTGCTGCGCATCCCCCCCAGCGACGAGCTGTATCGGCGCTTCATCACCGACTACCTGCGCGACCATTTCGGCACCGAGGCGAACTTCCAGTCCCTGCTCGGGCCCCTGCTGATCTCCAAGCACGAGAAAAAATACGGCCAGCAGGCGACCAAGCGTCTGCTCACCGAGCAGTCCTATCACATCACGCCCAAACAGTTTCAGGCGATCGTGAGCGACGCTCCGACCTACTGGGCTTTCGAGTGCCTGGTCAACGACCGAGGCTCCTTCGATGCCGCCGAGCTGTCCCAAGTCACCGGCCTACCGAAGTCGTCGCTCGAAGCGGGGCTCAAGAAACTCGTAGCGCAGAAACTCGCTCGTCGCGTGACGAAAGGAAAATACAAAAGCCCCTTGGCCGGAAAATACTACGTCTTCCCCAAGGACTTCCCGGATATCGAGCACTACTACGTCAAGCTGAGAAGGTATCAGAGCGAGATGGTCGCCCGCAGCGGGGCCGTGGTGCATCAGTCGGGTGTCATGATCCGCGCCGAGGAAGGCGCGGTGCGCCGCTCGATTACGGCCATGCGCGACGCGCTTGAAGCCGCCACCGCCTACTCCGTGTATGAAAAGGCCGAGGGCAGCGGCATCTTCATCCTTCAGATCCGCACGCGCAAGGCTTTCGACTTCTGATATGGCGCTTTTCTCCAAATCACTCGAGCGTTTGCGCCTGGAATCAGGCTTCACGACGCCCTACGCCTTCTATCACCGCAACGGCGGCCGCCACGTTTTCCCCTTCACCTTCGCCTATTACCTCAAACTCGAACGCGGCCAGCACCTGCCCCGGCCCGAGTGGCTCCCGATTCTATTGAGCCTTCTGCGCATCCCGCCCAGCGACGAATTGTATCAACGCTTCGTCACCGATTATCTGCGCGATCATTTCGGCACTGAGGAAAACTTCCAGTCCATGCTCGGCCCCTTGCTGATTTCCAAGCACGAGAAAAACGACGGCCAACAGACGGCCAAGCGCCTGCTCAGCGAGCAGGCCTACCACATCACCCCCGCGCAGTATAAAGCAATCGTGGGGGACGCCGCCACCTACTGGGCATTCGAATGCCTGGTCAACGATCGCGGCACTTATGACTCCGCCGGCCTGGCCAAAATCACCGGCCTGCCCAAGGCCTCGCTCGAAGCGGGGCTCAAAAAGCTCGTCAAACACAAGCTCGCGCGGCGCGTGTCGGCCGGCAAATACAAAAGCCCTCTGACCGGCAAGTTCTATATGTTCCCCCGCACCTTCCCGGGCCTGGAGATTTACCGGAGAAAGCTCGCCCGCCACATCGAGCAGATGGTCGCTCAACGCGGTTCGCTCACGCACGGGTCGGGAGTCATCATCCGAGCCGAGGAAGGCGCCGTGCACCGCTCGATCGCGGCCATGCGCGACGCGCTCGAGGCCTCGACGGCCTATTCCGTTTACGAGAAGGCCGAAGGCAGCGCCGTCTTTCTCCTGCAGATTCGCGCGCGCAAAGCCTTCGACTTCTAACGTAGTAACCTGAAGTACACCAATACGTCACTCCCCGCCAAGACTTACTGCTAGACCACCTGCCGCCGCGCTCTGGCGCCAACGACCCGCGCGACGAATACCAATAGCGGCTACTATGGGGGCATGAACAAATGCCTCGCTTCGATCGTCGCGATTTCCCTCATGATAAGCGCGCCCGGGGCTCCGGCGTGGGGACAGGTCGCCACGACAATCCGGCCCGTCTCGCTCGGCTCCGGACTCTTAGGAACCGTCGGCTCCATCGCCCCTGGGCTCAGTCCCCTGGCAACGCCCACGCTTGCTCTAGCCGCCACGTCTATCACGATCTTAAATCTCGTTCCAGTTCCCGTCACGCCGTCCGCCCCCGCAGCGACGCCTAGCGCTGTCGCAGCGCTTACCGCCGCCTCGGCGAGATTGGCGGCCGTGCCCGAAACCACGGGGCGCGACGAAGGCGCGCTGAATCACCTATCGTCCCTGTTCGACGGTCACGACGCGCTGAGCGCCCCCTCCGCGCCGGAGGGACCGAGCCCCGAGACGGCTCCCGCGAAGCGCCCCGCGCACGAGCCCTTCGTCCCCGCGACACGCGTCGTCGCCGACATGGAGAAGCTGCTCAATACAGATCCAGCCGCCGCGCTCAAGGTCGCCGCCGCCGCGATCCTCAACGTCGACGAACGCCGCTCCGAGGTGAAGATCGGCGCGCTCCGGATCCTCGACGCCCTGCCGATCGAGAAGACCTTGCCCCATTACCTCGACCTGCTCCGTCTCGGCGCCCGCGCCGAGATTCAGACCGCGAAATCCGCCGGCATGGACCCGTGGTGGTATCTACAGCGCACCGCGCTCAAGCGCATCGCACGCGACGCCGCGACGCTCCGGCCCGGCAAGCCCGAACTCAACGACGCGCTGGCTGAGTCCTACAAGGATCGAAACGCCGCCGTGCGCCTCGCCGCCGCAGCCGCCCTGACTTCTCGCGGCGTCGACCCGGGAACCGAGCCGGCCTACGTCGCCGTCGCCGCCGTTCCCGCGGCGGCCATCCCCTCCCAGCCGCCGAAGCCCGCGCCGAAGCCTTCTCTCAAGAAAGACATCCAGATGTTCAAGACGTTGTACAAAACCAGCTCTTTCTTCCGCTGGTCGATTCCGGCCGCGGCCGCCGTTCTGATCGCCTTCACCGGCTGGCTTTATCTCGCCAATCCTTTCGCCGATCGCTACGTGCCGCCGGCCCCGACGGCGATCGCGCAGACGATCGCGGCGCCCGCCGAGGCCGCCAAACCCGCGCGGATGGAGCCGGTTAAGCCCGACCCGAAGGCGGCGGCCGCCGAGCAGCTGTCGCAAGACTCCAAGCGCACCGCCGACGCGGCCGAGCGCATCGCGAAAGTCGCCGAGGACCTGGCCAAGCCCAAGCCCGCTCCCTCGATGCTCAGCAATATATTCTGGAGCTTCGGCCCTCTCGTCTTGATTTTCGTCGTCGGCACCTGGCTCATGCGGAAATACATGAATCGGCAAAACGGCGGGGGCGGAGGCGGGCCCGCGGGCGTCAACAACAAGCCGAAGATGAACATGGAGAAGCCCAAGACTCGCTTCGCCGACGTCGCCGGGATCGACGAGAGCCTCGTCGAGGTCCAGGAGATCGTCGACTTCCTGCGCGACCCCGCCCGCTTCAAGCTGCTCGGCGCGCGCATGCCCAAGGGCGTCTTGATGGAAGGACCTCCCGGCACCGGGAAAACCCTGCTCGCCCGGGCCCTCGCCGGCGAGACCAACGCCTCCTTCATCTCGATCTCCGGCTCCGATTTCGTCGAGATGTACGTCGGCCTGGGCGCGCGCCGCGTGCGCGAACTGTTCGAAGCCGCGCGAAAGAACGTGACCAAGGACGCGCCGGTCATCATCTTCATCGATGAGATCGACGCGGTCGGCAAGAAGCGCGGCGGCGGCGGCGCCGGCACCGGCGGCGACCTGGAGCACGACCAGACGATCAACGCGCTTCTTAAGGAGATGGACGGCTTCGACAACTCCGACGGCATCCTCGTCATCGCCGCGACCAACCGCGCCGACGTCCTCGACCCGGCGCTCATACGACCCGGGCGCTTCGACCGCACCATTCATGTCGGCCTGCCCCAAGCGATGGGCCGCGAGGCGATCCTGGCCCTGCACGCCAAGAAGGCGCGCCTGGCCGCCGAGGTGGACCTGCGCCTGATCGCCCGCCGCACCACGGGGCTTTCCGGCGCGTTTCTTGAAAACGTGATCAACGAGGCGGCCCTGCTCGCCGCCCGGCGCGGCGGTGAATCGATCAACTCGACCGACGTCGATGAAGCCGTCGACCGCGCGACGATCGGCGGCAAGCGCACCTTGCGCCTGTCCGAGGCCCTCAAACGCCGCATCGCGGCGCACGAGGCCGGCCACGTGCTCGCCAACCTGCTCAACGAGGTCCCGGAGCTGCGCGTGCCCGTCAACAAGGTCACCATCCTGCCTCACGGCTCGGGCGCGCTCGGCTTCGCCGAGACCGGCTCTCAGGACGGCGACACCTACCTCCACACGCACGATCAACTGGAAGCGAGGCTCGATACCGCGCTCGGCGGCCTCGTCGCCGAAAAAATACTCTACGGCAAGTGGTCCACCGGCCCCGGCTCGGACCTCGAGGCGGCGACGCGCGTGGCCCGGGCCATGGTCCAACAGCTCGGCATGAGCGAGGAGATGGGCCTGGCTCAGACCGCCCCCAACCAATACGGCCAAAGCGCCTTCGGCGGCGAAGCGGACACGAAGGCTCTGGCTGAGGTCAATAAGCTTCTGAAAGCGTCGATGGTCCGGACCGAGGCGCGCCTGCGTGCCGGCGCTGAGAAGCACAAAGCGATGATTGAGGCCTTGATGGTCAAGGAGACCCTGTCGTCCGACGACATCGAGGCTCTCGCCCATCCCAAAATACAGTGAGGACTCTCTGATGGCTCCTAAAATACTGCCGGCGATGACGACGCTGACGGTTCGCGGAACGCGTCAAGACCGCTCCCGGAAAATACAATCCGCTCGTCCCGATTACCACATCTTATCCGTCGATCGCCGCGATTCTACCAGGCCTGCGCGCGGACTCAACCGATTCGTTTCGCAGCTGTTCGTCTTCAAGACGGTTCCACTATGATGCGGCGCTTCCATTGGACGCTTCTCCTCATCATCATCGTTTTCATTTTAAACGCGCCCTCCGCCGTCGCGCAAGCTAACGATAAGGTCATCTACGGTGCCGATGATCGGCTCGATCTCTACCAGACCAAGGACGCCCGACTGCTGAAGTTGGCGGACTCCACGGTCGGATTGTTCGCGGCCGTCCAAGTGGCGCAATGGCAATCACGCGCCTCGCTGCACACCCGACCTTACGGACAGACCATGCAGCTGTGCCATGACGAACCATTCTACGACCAGGAGTCGGGACCTTACTGCTCCGGTGCGCTGATCGCGCCCGATGTCATCATGACGGCCGGCCACTGCGTCGAAGACGAGGCCGACTGCCACCGGATTAAGTATGTCTTCGGCTTCGCCATCAAGAAAAAAGACGTGCTCCCTTACGAAGTCCCCTCGAAGGATGTTTACGGCTGCAAGCAGTTGCTCGGCCGTGAGCAGACCGATGACGTCGTCGACTGGGCGCTCGTCAAGCTCGACCGCGTCGTCAAGGGACACGCGCCGTTGAAGCTGAACAGGACCGGCGTCATCAAAGACAAGACGTCGCTTGTCGTCATCGGCCATCCCGCGGGACTTCCCACCAAGATCGCGGGCGGCGCCTCGGTGCGCAATGCCTCATTCGACGGCTACTTCACCGCCAACCTCGACTCCTACGGCGGAAACTCGGGTTCACCGGTGTTCAACGCCAAAACCGGCCTCATCGAAGGCGTCCTGACGCGCGGCGACAACGACTACGTCAAACGCGGCTCCTGCCTCGTCTCCAATGTTTGCAGCGACGAAGGATGCCGGGGAGGACGCGACCAAGATCGCCGTCGTCGCCGCGAGGATTCCCGTTCTCCAGCACCGCGCACGCGCGTCCGAGCTGAAACCGGCGATTTCCTCTTCACTCGGCGCGGTTTCCGCCGCCCCACAGCCATGATGTGGGTTACGGGAACCATCCTCCTGGCCGTCATCGTGTACGGCGTTTGCTGGCGGGCCGCCGGCTACCTCCTCAGCCCGCCCATGTCGCCGTTGACGCATTTCCCCGAACACTACGAACTGCCCTACGAGAACTTCTCCTTCAGCACGCGAGACGGACTCAAGCTCAAAGGCTGGTTTCTACCTTCGCCCGGCGGCGACAAGCGCACGATCCTGATGTGCCACGGCATGAGCGACAACAAAGGGCTGCTTCTTCAGCAGACCTACTTCCTCAATAAGACCGGCGGCTTCAACCTGGTCTATTTCGATTTCCGCTCGCACGGCGAGAGCGAAGGCACGATGACCACCAGCGGCGGTCTGGAGACGATCGATTTCGACGCCGCGATGGCCTGGCTGCGCCAAGCCAAGCCCCAGTTGATGGGCAACGTCGGCGTCTTCGGGCTGTCGATGGGCGCGACGGTCACCGTCGTCTCCATGTCCAAGCACCCGGACATTCGCTGCGCGGTCGTCGAGAGCCCGTTCACCGACTACCGCACCGTCATCGCGCGCTGGTTCTGGAACAATGTCAGGGTGCCGTACTATCCGCTCGTCGCGCTGACGATCAAGATCGTGCGTTCGCGCGTCAACGCCTCCGAGATCGAACAGTTCGATCCCGTCGCGTCCGCCGCGCTGATCTCTCCCAGGCCCCTGCTCGTCATCGGCGGTGAACGCGACCTCCTGATGCCGCCCGAGGACGTGAAGCTGATTTACGGCGCCGCGGGAGAGCCGAAGCAGCTGTGGATGGTACCCGAGGCGAGCCATACGATGTGCCGGGAAACCGCGGGCACGGAGTACGATACGCGCCTGGTTGAATTTTTCACGGAACACTTGTGAGTCCCGAAACGGCGTTAAAGACTGCGGTGGCGCCCGAATACTCCGGCGCGTCCGGTTCTAATTTTTTTACCGAGGACCGCCTGGTGAGCGCTATTCTCACGGAGCGGCTGCCGGGCCCGCGGCGCGCGGCGGCGCTCGCGGCCCTGACGGCGTTCGGCGCGGCCTGCGGCGGCGAGCTCGGCCGCTTGATCGAAGAGGCGCATCAAGACGGCAAGTATCCGCGCCTGCAAAAATATGACCGCTGGGGCCGCCGCGTCGACCGCGTCGTCTACAACGAGGAACAGCTCCAGGCGAGACGCCTCGCGTTCCGGCACGGACTTCTTCCCCCCAAGCCGCTGCTCGAACGCATGACCATGGCGTACCTTCTGGCCCAGAACGGCGAAGGCGGCGTGGGCTGCCCGCTGGCGATGACCGACGGACTCGCCGCCGTCATTGAAGAATACGGCACCGCGGAACAAAAAGCTCTCTACCTGCCGATCGTGCGCGACGCGGACGGCCCCACGCCCTTCACCGGCGGCCAATTCGTCACCGAGCAGCAGGGCGGCAGCGACGTCTCGGCGGGAGAGACGCGCGCGGTTCTCGCCGTGGACGGAACCTGGCGTCTGACCGGGCTGAAATGGTTCTGCTCCAACCCCGGGGAATTGTGGGTCACGACGGCCAAGCCCGAAGGCTCGAATGCGGTGGGACTTTTCCTCGTGCCGCGTCGCCTGAATGACGGAAGCCTCAACGAGTGCCACATTCTGCGCCTCAAGGACTTGAGCGGCACGCGCGGCAAGGCCACGGCGGAGGTCGAATACCGCGGCGCCTACGCCGAGCTGATCGGCCGGGCGTCCCGGGGCATCGCGATCCTTCTGAACACCGTCATCAGCGCGTCGCGCCTGCACGTGGCGGCCGGGGCCCTGGGCTTCATGCGCCGGTCCTTCGTCGAAGCTTCACTCTACGCGCGCGCGCGCCGCGTCGCGGGCAGACCGGCCGCGGAGCTCCCGCCCATCGCCGCCGCGCTCGAGCGCATGGAAGCGGAACTCGCCGCCGGAACCTTGGCCTACTTCGAAGGCATCGCCTGCATCGAGCGCGGCGATCCCGCCGCGGAAGTCCTTCTCCCCCTTCTTAAGATGGAGCTGTCCCGCGGCGCCAGCCGCATGATTCACGAGGCGCGCCTCATTCTCGCCGGCAACGCGACGTTGCGCGACTTCTCGATATTGCCGCGTCTTGCCGAAGACGCCATAGCGCAGGAGATTTGGGAGGGCACGCATCTGGTCTTGGCGGGGCATGCGCTCAAAGCTCTCCGCCGCCCGGCCTCGGGAGCGGCCATCTATGCCATCCTGTCGAAACACGAGTGCCAAGACGGCCGCCGGCTGGCCCGGCGACTGGAGAAATTGCGCTCCGCTCCGGCGTCGGAGCGGCCCGAAGACGTCTTGGAGATTTGCGCGGCGACCTGGCGCGCCCTGCGCGTTGCTCTCTTGTCGCGGGAGGCCTCGGGCCCCCTCGATGTCGACGGGTCTTTCACGCGCCTGGCCGCCGTCCTGGCGGCACCTGTCCGATGACGAATTTATAACAACCAACTCCCTATGAATAAATTACTCCTTACGCTTATGCTCGTCGCCTCGCCTGCCGCCGCACAAGAGTTCGTCGCGGATATGCCGGACATGAACCGCGTCCTCACGCAAACACGAATATTAAAGATCAAGCACGCGCAGCGACCCGCCGCCCCTGGACTCTCGCGCCCCCTCCAAGACCTCCTCAAAGATCTGAACGACGCCGACCCCATGGTTCGCCTGCTTGCGATCCAGCAGCTCGCGCCGTATGTCAAAACGAACATGGTCGTTCGCGAGCGTCTTAAATCGTGCTTGACCGATCCGGCCGTCGAGATCCGCGCGCTGACGATGGTGACTTTGGGCAGCGTGGCGCTGGAAGACGACTCGGTGCGCCTCGCCATTCAAGAGCTTTTCTTAAAAGACGGCGATGACTCCATCAAACTGTCGGGGATGGAGATTCTGTGGCCCCGGATCGCGACCGACGGCGCCATCCGAGCCCGCATCTTGGAAATACTGAAGACGCCCATCCGGTTCATCGACGATCTGTTTGTGGTCGATCAGGCGGTTATTTCCGTGATGAACGTCTCCGTGATCGGCACGGATGTCGAGATACGCGACGCGGTCCTGCGCATCCTCGCTTACGACGACAGCTGGTTTTTGAGCGGCGGCCTGATCAGCTCGACGGCCGCTTTGGCCTTGAAGCCGCTTTGCCGCGTGCCGGACGTTCACGCCGCGCTTCAGGCCGCGGCGGCTCGCAAAGTCGGCGGCGCCATCGAAACATTGGCCGGCTGTAAAGTCGACCTCAAGAAAACGCCCGGAGTGAACGGGTATGAGGGCCCCTTCAGCGTCAAGGGAATCTCCGCCTCCCCATCCGACGCCCGTTTTGAAGAGCTGACTCTTGTCGACGAGGCAACTTCGCAGTGGTACACGGTCGTTTATCGGGACAGCTTTGTTAGACGCTTTTCCGTCGGCGACCGCATCGGCGTACGACGCGTGCCCGGCGCCGAATCCTTCGACGAACTCCAGTTTTCGAAGATCAACGCTCCCCGCGACCAGCAAGGCTGGGTCGGAAACTTCGAGATTCGGACAATCGCCCCGATCCCGCCGCAACCTCGGGCTGTCTGTGACGGCTTCTTGCCGCCCAACAACCTGCACATCCCCATCGGCGACGTGAACGCGCTCGGCATAGACGAGGCCAGCTTCGATGCGGTGCTCACGCGCGTCGAAGCCGTCTACGCCCCGATCTTCGCCGCCAAGGGCAAGAAGCTCCGCGTCAACCGCAAGTGGGCCGACGACACCGTCAACGCCGGAGCCATGCAGTTCAACAACACCTGGGTCATCAACATGTACGGCGGCCTGGCGCGGCACAAGGCGGTGACCGCCGCAGGCTTCGCCTTGGTCGCCTGTCACGAGATCGGCCACCACATCGGAGGATTTCCCAAGACGGACGCCCTGTGGCCCACCAACGAAGGCGGTTCCGATTATTTCGCCGCTTTAAAGTGCCTGCGCAGGACCTTTACCGGCAACGAGGACACCTCCAAGCTCGACCCCGTGGCCGTGAAGGCCTGCCGCGACGCTCACGCCTCCGCCACCGACCGCAAGCTGTGCGAAGCCGGCGCCCTGGCGGGGATGTCGATCGCGGCCTTATTCAAGGATCTGCGCGGCCAGACGACCTCTCCGTCCTTTTCCACGCCCGATCCAGCGGTCGTGGCCAAGACGAACGATCTGCATCCCGACACTCAGTGCCGACTCGATTCCTATTACGCGGGCGCTCTTTGCTCCAAGCCGCTGGACGAGGAACAGGTCGACGCCACCCCCATCACCGGCGCCTGCACGGCGGCGCAGGGATTTACCGTCGGATTGCGGCCCAAGTGCTGGTACAAGGCTCCGATCGGTCAGGCCGGGACATCGAGCCTTAAAGAGGATAAAGTCATGCAAGAGATCCTCGACGCGCTGACCCGCTCGCTCTCCGATCGGCGGCTCTAGACATGGACTACGGCTTGACGGAAGAGCAACGGGAGATCGTGACCCTCACGGACCGCATCGGCCGGGAAAAGATCAAGCCGGTGCGCGAGCATTACGACGTCACCGAGGAGTTCCCCTGGCCGATCTATGAAGAGATCAAACGCGCGGGCTTGCTCGGAGTGTATCTGCCCGAGGCATACGGCGGGACCGGCGGCAACACCTTGGAAGCGGTCCTTCTGTCGGAGCATCTCTCGCAAGCCTGCCCGGGAATTTCGCTCGCGGTGACCACGTCGGCGCCCTGCGCGATTCCGATACTTCTGTTCGGAACGCCCGAGCAGAGGACGCGTTGGCTTCCCGACCTCGCCTCCGGCGACCGCTTGGGGGCTTTCTCCATCACCGAGCCGAGCGCCGGCTCCGACGCCACGGCCCTGCGCTGCACGGCCAAGCCCGACGGCGACGGCTACGTCTTAAACGGCGTCAAGAACTTCTGCTCCGGCGGCGAGGCGGCCGATGTCTACGTCGTCTTCGCCTCGACCAATCCCGCGCGCGGCGCGCGCGGCATCTCCGCCTTCGTCGTGGAGAAGGGCGCCAAGGGCTTCACCTTCGGGAAAAAAGAAAAGAAGATGGGCATCCGAGCCTCGCCCACACTCGAGCTTCATTTTCAGGATTGCCGCATTCCCAAGGAGAATCTTCTCTACAAAGAAGGCTTCGGCCTGTTCGTGGCGCAGGCGTCCTTCGACTTCACCCGGCCGGCGATCGCCGCCCAGGCCGTGGGCTTGGCGACCGGCGTCATGAACGAGACTCTGTCCTACATCCGTATGCGCCGCCAATTCGGCCAGGCCATTTCCAGCTTCCAGGCGATCCAACACATGATGGCCGACTGCGCGATCGCCGTCGAGTCCGGTCGCGCCCTTCTCTACGCGACGGCGCGGGCGATGGACAAAGGCTTGAACCCGGCCATCGCCAAGGCCATCAAGGACGACACCATCGTCTACGACGAGATGAAGTCGCTGGGAGTCGAGCGCTGGAGCATGGAGTCGGCGATGTCCAAGGTCGTTTGCTCGGACGCCGCCATGAAGATCGCCGTCGACTGCGTTCAGATGTGCGGCGGCATCGGTTACATGCGCGACTTCCCCATCGAGAAGTTCATGCGCGACGCGAAGATCATGCAGATCTATGAAGGAACCAACCAGATCCAGCGCAACGAGATCGCCGCGGGCATGATCAGACTATCCGCTCAGGAGAATCCATCATGACTGGCCAAAGACTGAAGGGCAAGGTCGCGCTCGTCACCGGCGCGGCCCAGGGAATCGGCTACGGGACCGCCGAACTGTTCGCCGCCGAAGGCGCCAGCGTCGTCATCGTCGACGTCAACGCCGAAAAGACGGCGCAAGCCGCCGCGGCTTTGACGGCCGGCTGGGGCGGGACGGCCATGGGCTCGGCCTGCGACGTCACCAAACAGGAGGAATGCGCGGCCGTGGTCGACGCCGTGATGGCCAAATTCGGCAAGATCGACATCCTGGTCAACAACGCCGGCATCGCCAAGGACAATCTCATCATGCGCATGTCCGAGGAGCAGTGGGATCTCGTGCTGGACGTGAACTTGAAGGGGGCGTTCAATTTCGTCCAGGCCTGCGTGCGCCCGATGATGAAGGCGCGCTACGGCCGCATCGTCAACATCGCGTCCATCGTCGGACAGGAAGGAAACGGCGGGCAGGTCAACTACGCCGCGTCGAAGGGCGGTCTGATCGCGCTGACGAAATCAGTCGCGCGCGAGCTCGCTTCGCGCAGCATCACCGCGAACGCCATCTCCCCGGGATTCATCAAAACGCCGATGACGGACCGGCTTCCGGAAGAGGTCAAGACGCATTTCGTGGCCCGGATTCCTCTGGCGCGCATGGGCGAGCCCGTCGACGTCGCCCGGGCCGTTCTATTTCTGGCGTCGGACGAAGCGTCGTACATCACCGGGCAAGTGCTCAACGTCAACGGCGGCGTGCTCGGTTAGAGTAGTGCGCGAACCGGTTACTAAAACGGGACTTTTCACGAAGGTCCGGTTGTAGACCGTTTGCCGCGGCGACTCTGCCCTTAAGTCACTGGGGGCCCCGGCGCGCAGCCGTTACACTCAAATTATGAGAAAAATAATCTTAGCCGTGACGACCGCACTCTTCTGCAGCGCTACGGTCCGCGCCGTGGCGCCGCTTGACAGGCCCAACGTCGAAAGAGATTTTAAGATCGAGTTGGAGGCCGGCCCGGAACTCCATGGCCGGCTGGTGCGGCTCGATTCTATCGGCGACTTCGAATTGCGCGACAATCAGTGCATCGTCGCCGTCCGCCAAGACAAGCCGACCGAGGCGGTCGAGATCATCCACGAGGAGAGCGCCGCCAGAGGCTACAGCGTGACCCAGCACACCTACGTACTGGTCCGCGACACCGCCAAGAACGTGTACTTCGTCATGGACGTGATCGTGCATGACAGTCAAACGACGCGCGATCCCCTCCTCGGCGCCTTCCGCGAAGCGCGGCAGATGCATAAAGTCTTTCAGACCCGCCTGAACCAGTCCCTCGGCATGAGCGCCCGATGCCCGGCGTCGAAGGCCAAAACGACGAAGTTGCTGGAGGCGCTAGCGACCGCCTTCTAGGCTCCTACACCGTTATTATGAGAAAAATAATTCTGGCCGTGATGATCGCCGCCGGTCCCGCCGCGGCTGAACTGCCCGCCTCGGAGTCGCTCCGGCAAGGCTGCGGGTTTGACGGGAGCTCCTGCGCGACACCGGCCTCGGCCGTGAGCGCCTCCGGCGGAGAAACGGATCGCCTGATCCAGGACGCGATCGACGAGAACTCCGGGCTGCCCGGCGAGCTCCTCAAAAAAACGCGGGAGGGCGAGGCCAAGCTGCTTCAACGCACGATCGACGAGTCGCCGACCTTGACGAAGATGTTCCAGGACGCCGAGAGCAACCGCACCTGGCGCGATTACTACGACGATCGCGTCGTGGACGCCGCCGTCGCGTCCTGGGGCAGCAACATGAAGGCCGGCTACCTGAAATGCACCGCGGCCGCGTACGCCACGTATAAAACCGCGCCCCCGGTCGTGAACGTCGTCGCCGGAGGCATCATGTGGGTTGCCGGCGCCATCGCGGGCGTGGGGCTGGGCCTGCTCGCCTCCGCTTTCACCGGACATTTCTGATTCGACGCTCGACACAGGAGATATTATGATCGCTTCGCTCGCCGCCGCGGTTCTCACGCTGTCTTTGCCGCTTCACTCCCAGGAATTCGCCGCGGAGATGGGGGTCGCTCACGATCTCGTGCTGAGGGCGCAGGCCGGCCGCCCCTGGCTTCTATCTCACAAGAACGGCATCCTCCAGCAGATCAACGACGCGCTCGCCCATCTCACGGCGGAGTCCAAGCCCTCGGTGGGCATGATCCGCGCCGGCGACGGCACGGGGACCGGCTTCATCGTCGACGCCTCGGGCTTGATGATCACCAATTCCCACGTGGTGCTGGACCAAGGCCTCAACGGCAAGGTCAAGGTGCTCTTTGCGGATGGGAATGAATACGCCGGGGTCGTCGTCGCGCTCGGCTCCATGGGAACGGAGAAGGATCCCTTCTCGGGGCGAGACCTCGCCGTCATCCGGCTGCCCGCGCGGGCGAAGGGCTGGCCGGCGCTTGCCCTCGGCGACGCGGCCAAATTGCGCGAGGGCGACATGGTCGCCATGATGGGCTATCCCATGGGCCTGCCCTTCACGTTGACGCAAGGAGTCGTCAGCGGGCTCGACCACCGCGAGGGCGGCATCAAAGGCTTCCCGGTCAAATTCGTGCAGAGCGACGCGTCCATCAATCCCGGGAATTCGGGCGGGCCGCTGGTGACGATGGACGGAACCGTCGTGGGCGTCAACACGCTCACTTTTTCGCCCAGCGGCGGCTCCGACGGACTGAGCTTTTCCGTCGGCGTGGACGCGGTGAAGGGCTTCCTCGCGGAATACAAGAAACGCGGTTCCTTCAGCGATAAGGCCCGGTCACAGACGCCCCGGAAAAGCCGCGGCCCCGTCGAACAGTCCGGACAAGCGTCCTGCCCCGCGCCCGAAACGTTGTCCCAGCCCTGGATCGAGCACACCGGCCCCGCACCCCGGTCGGTCCTCGACGCGCATCTTAACTCCGCCCTGGACGGATCCTTCCCGGGACTGTTGAACGTCAACGCCGTGTCATGGTGGATCGGGGCCTCGCGGCGCGGCCGTGGGAACTCCGAAGAAATCGACTTGCCGGGCTGCTTCGTCCGAGGCAGCGCGGCCCTCTACGTCAACGGCCCCGAAGACGCGCCGACAAGCGACTTCGTCAAGGTCGTGAGTTCCGGATCCGAGGCGAGCCTGCGCGCCGCGCTGATCGAATTGCGCTGGTACGACGCGAAAGACGGCCGCAAGCACCGCTGGTTCGACGTCGCGCTGGCCAAGCGCCTGGGCTGGGACGTGGATGGACGCGGCGCGCCGACCGACTCTCCGCGCCCGATCTCGCTTCCCGACTCGATCAACGAGCTGCTTTAAGCCCTCCCAAAGCCGCACGCCGCGCCATTGCGCGATTAGGGTTTTCCCTTTACAATTCAGCGTTAGGCCAAAGTGCTAACCTTAACCCGCGTGAAGACCATTCTTGCCGCCGTACTGCTCGTTTCTTCCGCGAACGCCGCGACGCCGTCCAAGGTCAAGCGCGGCGACCTCGAGATCAAGGTCAAGGTGACGGGCACCGTCGTGCCCGACGACATATTCCGCATCAAGTCCACGATCGAGGGCCGCGTCGAGAGCGTGCTGACCTCGACCTACGTGTGGCGAGGCGCCGACCAGCCGCTCGCCTTTCTCGCCCATAAGGAGCTCGCGGCGATGCTCGACAGCAAGGGCACGCAGAACGTGGATATCATGGAGGACCGCTGGCAGCGGGTTTATCGGCCCACGGCGGCGCGCTGCCCCACCATCTGCTTCGTGCTCAAGAGCTTCCTGAAGGCCAAGACCTGGGTGAAGCCCGAGACCGTCATGTTCGAGGCCGCCGGAACGCTCAAGCTGGTCGGGCGCGTGCGGCCCGAGGACGCGACCTGGATCAAGGACGGCCAGGAGCTGATCTTCTGGCCGCTCAACGATCCCAAACGCATCCTCAAGGGCCGCGTGACGCGCTTCATTCTGGACATCCAGGGCGAGAAGGTCACGCCCGGGGCGACCTTCACCTTGATCATGTCCCCCGACCGCTACTTCAACCCCGGCACCGAATGGGAAGGCCAGATCATCCCGCTGTCGAAAAAGGATGTTCTTTACGTGCCGACCGACGCGTTGGTGCACGACGGCGACGCCGTATATCTGCCGGTGCGCGTGTCCACGGGCATCACGACGTTCGGGCTGACCCAGATCACCGCCGGCGTCGACGAGAAACGCGAGATCCTCGTTCTCGACGACGCTCAGCTGCACGGCACGCAGCGGCACAAGCAGGAGGCCGATCTCGAGGCCCTGCGCCGGCAGGCGCGCGGGCTCAGCCCGGAAGACCCCGGCGCGGACCGCCGCGGGGCCGCGCCGGCGAAGAAGCCCGGAAAGCACGCCGAAGTGCTCGACACCACCGATTACGGCGAGGATCCTTATGCCGAGCCCCAGTAAGATCATCGCGCCCACGCGGCGCGTGCTGGCGATCGTGCTCGCCGGCGGCAAGGGCGAGCGCCTGCACCCGCTGACGCACGAGCGTTCCAAGCCCGCCGTGCCCTTCGGCGGGAAATACCGGATCGTAGACTTCGTGCTCTCCAACCTGGTCAACTCAGGCGTGCTGTCGATCTACGTGCTGGTGCAGTACATGTCGCAAAGCCTCATCGAGCACCTGCGCGCGAACTGGCGCACGGCCGGCCTCACGCGCGAGCACTTCATCACCGTCGTGCCTCCGCAGATGCGCCTGGGCACGATGTGGTACCGCGGCACCGCCGACGCGGTGCGCCAGAACTTAAACCTCATCCACGACTTCGATCCAGACCTTGTCGTCGTCTTCGGAGCCGATCACGTCTACCGCATGGACGTCGGGCAGATGATCCAGTGGCACGTCGAGAAGGGCGCCGACGTGACGATCTCGACGATTCCCGTGCCGCTGAAGAGCGCGCCGTCCTTCGGGATCGTCTCGACCGACAAGAGCGGGCGCGTGATGGAGTTCATCGAAAAGCCCCCGCAGGCGAGTCCCATGCCGGGCTCGACGACCCACGCGCTGGCGTCGATGGGCAATTATATTTTCACGAAGGACGTGCTCGTGGATCTGCTCAAAAATCATCACAAAGAAGAAAGCGACCTCGATTTCGGCAAGAACGTCCTGCCCGCCATCCTTAAGTCCCACAAGCTCTACGCCTACGATTTCTCCACGAACGTCCTCCCCGGCCTGAAGCTGTACGAGGAGCAGGCGTACTGGCGCGACGTGGGGACGATCGGCGCGTACTACCAATCGAACATGGACATTCTGGGCGCCCGTCCCAAGCTCAATCTGAACAACAAGCGCTGGTTCATCCACTCCGGACGCTACGACGGCCCGCCGGCCAAGATCCTGGACGGCAAGCTCTCCAATGCCATCATCGGCGACGGCTGCTTCGTGCGCAACGCGACGATCCGCAATTCGATCATCGGCCGCGGCGTGCACATCCACGACGGAGCGGTCATCGAGGACTCGATGATCATGGACTTCTGCAAGGTGCGCTCCGAGGCGCACCTCAAGCGGGTGATCGTGGACCGCTTTAACGAGATCCCTTCGAAGCTCAAGCTCGGCTTCGACGCCGAGGAGGACGCGAAGAAGTATTTCGTGGACCCGAGCGGCATCGTCATCGTGCCGCGCGGCACGACGATCCCGCGATGAACGCCCGGGTGCTCGCCGTCGAGGATACCCCCTCTCTCAGGGCTCTGCTCGAGCTGTCTCTGACGCGAGCGGGTTATCAAGTCTCTCTCGCCGAGGATGGGCAGGCGGCGCTGGACCTCTATATTTCCGGAGGACATGACGCGGTCATCATGGATATCCAGATGCCGGTCATGGACGGCCTCACGGCCGCCCAGGCCATGCGCGCCTGGGAGAAGCGCGGGGGCCGTAAGCCCGCCCCCATCCTCGCGCTCACCGCCAACTCCGAGCCCGCCGACCTGAAACGCTGCCTCGACGCGGGATTTACCGCGACGGTACGCAAGCCGTTCGCGCGCGAGGAACTGCTCGCGGCGCTGGCCCGGGAACTCGAGGCCTCGCCCGCGCCCGTCGACGGCGAGCTCGTCCGGGCCGACCCGGAGTTCGCCGACCTGATCCCCCGCTTTCTCGACAACAGCCGCGCCGAGGCCGAGTCGATGCGCGCGGCGCTCACGCGCCGGGACTACGCGTCCGTCGCCGCCTCGAGCCACAAGCTCATCGGGGCCGGCGCCAGCTTCGGCTTCCGGCCCTTGAGCGACACAAGCCTGCTCATCGAAGCGGCGGCGAAGGAAAGCGACGGCGCCCGAGCCCTCGAACACCTCGAGACGCTAAGCGCCTATCTCGCGCGCGTGAAGGTGGTCTACTCGTGAGCGAGCCCCGCAAGCCCGTGGTCGTCACCGTCGAGGACGACGAGAGCATGCGCCTGCTGCTCGAGCGCATCCTCATCAACGGCGGCTACGACGTCCATGCGTTTCCGGACGGCGACGCGGCCCTCGCGTGGCTTAAGACGGGCCGTCCAGACTTGATCCTGACCGACGTGATGATGCCGGGCACGACCGGCTACGAATTCTGCGCGCCGCTTCAGGCCGACCCGGAGCTGGCCATGGTCCCGGTCATCTTCCTGACGGCGCTCTCGACCCCGCAGGACAAGGCCCGGGCCCTCGCGGCCGGCGGCGTGGACCACCTGACCAAGCCTCTGGATAAGAAGATTCTGCTGGAAACCGTCGGGAAACATGCCAAGACCAAGTCCCAGTGGGCCGGCCTAAAGGAAGGCCTCGTCGCCGCCGCCTGGGCGCCGGGCAGGAAGCCGCGCGTCCAGTACGCGACCGCGAAGGAGGCCGCCGCCGCCGCGGGCCTGACCTATCTCGCTCACATCAATCCCGAGTCGATCCGGCTCGGCGTCCTGCCGGCGACGTTCTGCCGCTCGAACCGCGTCATCGCCGTAGCGGACGCCCAGGGGCCCGCCTTCGTCGTCGGAGACCCGTACAACGCCGAACTGCTGTCCTTGCTCGCGAGCTACGGCGGCGGCGCGCTCCCGCGCATTCTGGTCACCGAGCCCGCGAACATCCTGCTGCTGCTCAAACGCCCCGATCGCGAGGGCGTGGCGGCCCTGCTCGGCTCCGACATCGAGAGCATGCCGGTCGCGGAGATCGCGGCGAACATTCTCGAGACCGCCGTGTACGAGCGCGCCAGCGACATCCACATCGAGCCCAAGGACGACCGGACCGTCGTCCGCCTGCGCATCGACGGCGACATGCGCGAGCTGTACGCGCTCAAATCGCAGACCGGGCTTCAACTGATCACCCGCTTCAAGGCGCAAGGTCGGCTCGACATCGCCGAGCGGCGCAAGCCGCAGGACGGCTCGATGGAGCTCGAGATCGACGGCCGCGCCTTCATCGCGCGCCTGGCCACGACCTGCACGCCCGCGGGCGAGAGCCTGATCCTGCGCCTGCTCGAGCCCTACGCCAAGGCGAAGGCGCTCGAGGAACTCGGCATGTCGAAGCAGCAGGTTCAGCACATGATCGACTTCGCGCACCGCAACCACGGCCTCGTCGTCGTCGCGGGTCCGACCGGCTCGGGCAAGACCACGACGATTTACAGCCTGCTCCAGCACATCGACTGCAAGACGCGCAGCCTGATTTCCGTCGAAGATCCCGTGGAATACCGCATCGCGAGCGCCAATCAGCAGCAGGTCGACGAGAAGGCCGGCCTGACCTTCGAGGCTCTGCTCAAGTCCTCCCTGCGCCAGGACCCCGACATCCTCTTCCTGGGCGAGATGCGCGACTCCTTCTCGGCCAAGATGGCGATCGACTTCTCGAGCACCGGCCACCTGACGATCTCCTCGGTGCACACGACGAACGCGACCACGGCGATCTTCCGCCTCGAGCGCATCGGCGTCACGCGCGGCGCCATGGCCGACAGCATTTTGGGCGTGATCGCCCAAAAATTAATAAAGCGGCTGTGCCCGCACTGCAAGGTCTCCGGTCCGGCCACGGCCGAGGAGAAGGCGTGGTTCGCCCCCTTCACCGATGACGTCCCCGCGACGGTCGCGCGGCCGGCCGGCTGCATGAAGTGCGGGGGCACGGGCTATCTTGGCCGCGAGGGCGTTTACGAGATCGTTAAGTTCTATCCCGAAATCTCGGAGATGATCCGCAGCGACAAGCCGATCTCGGAGATCCGCGACTTCGCCCGCAAGCGCGGCGACATCCTGATCACCGACCACGCGATCGAGAAAGTCCGCGCGTTGCTCTTCGACCCGAAGGACGTGTATGAAAGCGTTCTTCTCGAAGAACGCGAGTACCGGCAGAAGACGAGCGCCGCGGCCCCGCCGGCCGAGCCCGCGCCCGCCGCCGCGTCCAAGCCCGCGAAGTCCGCCGCCACGCCCGCGATCATCATGGACGCCGACCCGAACGCGCCCCGCATCCTCGTCGCTGAAGACGACGAGGACACGCGCCTGCTGATCCGGCGCGTGCTCGAAAGCCAGGGCTACGCGGTTACTGTCGCCGGCGACGGCGTCGAGGCCCTCGCCCGTCTCTCGGCCGCGCCGTTCGATCTCATACTCTCGGACCTCAACATGCCGAACCTCGACGGGCTCAGACTCATGGAGCTCAAGGCGCAGAAGCGAATCGACACGCCCGTGATCTTCTTCAGCGCCCAGACCGATGCCGAAGCCCGGGCCCTGGAACTCGGAGCCGCGGACTACATCCGCAAGCCCGCCGCCAAGGACGTGATCCTCACCCGCGTGCGCCGCGCGCTGAACGTAAAGCGACGCTAAAGCTTAGGACTTGACAAAATGTAAAGTATTCTTTACACTATGTAAAGACAACTTTACTTATGTCGCCTAAACAGATGAAACTGAAGGTCTCCAACCGCCTGCGCGTTTTGCGCGCGGAGGAGGGCATCACCCAGGAGCAGCTCGCCGCCGACGTCGGCGTCACGCGCGTGACGATCAACTGCGTGGAGCGCGGCGAGTACCTTCCTTCTTTGGAGCTCGGACTACTGCTCGCTCGCCGCTTCGGACGCGCCGTCGAGGAAGTCTTCCTCGTGGAGAATCCCTATGAAAAAAATAGCGATCAACGCGCATAAGGCCGTTCTGACCTTCGCCGCCTGGGGCTGGCCCATCCTCCTTCTCGACTTCGCCTCGGGCGCCTACAAATCGCCGGCGCCTTGGGCGGACTGGATCAATACCGCCGCCTTTATCTGGGTGCTCAGCGCCCCCGCCTGGCCCGCCACCCTCGTGCTCGACCGTGCGCGGCGAGAGCGCGTGATGGCCCGGCTGTGCGGCCTGCGCGAAGACGACGAGCGCGAGCGAGCGGTCACCGGCGATGCGGCCCGGTCGGCCTTGCTTCTGAGCCTGGCCCTGCAAAGCCTCATGCTCGTGATGACCATGACCTCTGTGCGGGTCGTCTACGATCCGGAAATCAAGGAGACGAAGAAGGGCATGCTGTCCGTCGGCATGGGCTTCTCCTCGAACAAACATCTCAATCCGTTCGGCTCGCCGCTGGACGATGAGGACCGGGCGCCCAGAGGCGTCAGCGCCGGCGGCTACCTGCTGTCCCCCGCCTGCTTCCCCGTGCTCGCCTTGCTCATCCTCATCCAGCTCGCGGCGTTTCGCGCCTACGCAGGACGACGATATGAAGGCACCGAGGCTTAGCCTCGCCGCCATCCTCGTCGCGTCGCTCGTTTTGCCGAGCGCGGCCGAGCCGGATTTAGCCGCCGACGTCGCGGTCTCCTCTGCGGCCGCGTCGAAGCCGGGAACCGTGATCCTGAAAGTCGAGCCCATCGGCGGCGCGTCCCCCTACCATCGACGCACGTCCATCGGTCTGAGCGGATTCTTTTCCGAGGGCAAGCCGCTCGAGATGACGGTATGGGGAAGCGGCGGCGCGGTCGCCGGAAGTCTAGGCGGCCCTATCGGTGCGGTGATCGGCGCCGGAATCGGAGCACTATGCGGCTTGGTGTATTCCGTCTTCGTCGTGCCGCACAATGGGCCGAAAGCGAAGCCGAAGACGGTTACTATTGATAATCACTATTCCCGGGAATAGTCGGTCGAGCTCGTCGTAGCCCGTATTTGCTAAAAATAGGCCGTGAGCCATAGGCATATCTGCGTTCACGGCCATTTTTACCAGCCCCCGCGGGAAAACCCGTGGACGGGCTCGGTCGACCGCGAGGCGTCCGCGGCTCCGTATCACGACTGGAACGCGCGCATCGCCGAGGAGTGCTACGGCCCGATCGCCTTGGGCGTGCACGCCGGCTCCGACGGGCATGTGATCGCCTACGACGAGACGCTCAAGCGTCTGTCCTACAATTTCGGCCCGACCTTGCTGTCCTGGCTCGAGCGCGAACGGCCCGCCATCCTCGCGCGCATCCAGGCGGCCGACGCCGCCACGCAAACCGCGATCGCCCAGCCTTACTTCCATAATATTTTGCCGCTGGAGTCGCGCAGAGATAAGGAAACTTTGGTGCGCTGGGGATTGGCCGAATTTAAACATAGATTCGGCCGTTCATCTAAAGGCATGTGGCTGCCCGAGACCGCGGTGGACTCGGAGACGCTCGAGGTCCTCGCCGGGGAAGGCGTCGAGTTCACCATCCTCGATCCCAAGCAGGGCTCGGCGGTGCGCGACTTGGGCTCCCCCAACTGGGTCGAGCTCGACGCCGAGCACATCGATCCGAAGACGCCGTATTTCTGGCGCTCTCCGCACGACCCGTCCAAGAAGCTGGCGATCTTTTTCTATCACCACCGCCTCTCGCTCGGCGTCGTCACCGGCGAGACCTTAGCGAGCGCCGAAGGCTTCGCCGACGCGGCCCGCGCGCGCCTGCTTCCCGGCGACGGCGCCCAGCTCGTACACGTCGCCTCCGACGGCGAGTTCTACGGCCACCACCACCCGGGTGCCGAGCGCGTGCTGGCGCTCACGCTCGATCTGCTCGCGGCCGACGGCATTCCGCCGATCGACCCCGCGCGCTTCCTGGCCCTGTTCCCCCCGCCCCACGAAGTGCGCATCCGCGAGAACACGTCGTGGAGCTGCGAGCACGGCCTGGGACGCTGGGAAAAGGACTGCGGCTGCCGCTCGGCCCATCTGCCCGAGTGGAAACAGAACTGGCGAGCGCCCCTGCGCGAGGCGTTCATGAAGCTGGCGCACCGGCTCGACTCGTTTTACGAGGACGACGCCTCGCGCTTCTTCGAGGATCCCTGGAAGGTCCGCGACGAGTCCGTCGAACTGTGGCTGAAGCCCGGCGCGGAGAACGCCTCGGCGTTTCTGAAGGCGCGCGCGAAGCGCCCGCTGCTGGCCGCCGACGAGGACCGCGCGCTCAAGCTCCTGATGATGCAGCGCGAGCGCCTGGCCATGTTCACGAGCTGCGGCTGGTTCTTCGACGACGTCTCCGGCGTCGAAGCCGTGCTGTGCCTGACGCGCGCCGCCCGGGCGCTGGACCTGGCGAAGCTTCTCGGCGAGGACGCCGAGGACGGCTTCGTCGAGCGCTTGAGCGCCTGCCCCTCGAACCTGCCGCGCTTCGGCGACGCCGCGAAGGTGTGGCGCACTCTCGTCGCTTCCATGCGGGTCGGCCTTCCGAGAGCGTCGGCGCACGCGGCTTTGCTCGACCACCTGCGCCTGCCCGCGCCCGAGCCGCGCCTGATGCGCTGGCGGCTGGGGCCCGCGTTTCGCGCGGACAAGGCCGGCCTCGCCGGGCGTGACCGCACTTTGTCGATCCGGGCCGTCGAGGTCGAGCGCCCCGAGACGCGCGAGCGCGAGGAGTTCCATGCGCTCGTCCATCGCGCCGACCGCCTGGACTTCGCGGTCTGGCTCGCCCCCCGCGTCGAACCCCTCGATGTCGCCGAGCTCGGCGCCCTGTTTCTGCGCTCGAACGACGACGAATTCCGCGCGGCTCTCGGAGCCCGCTTCGGCGACTCGACCGGCCTCGACGCTTTGCTCGTCGACGAACGCGCCGAAGTCGTGAAGGCGCTGTCCTCCGAAGGCGCGCTCGGCGCCGCCCGCGCCGCGTTCCTCGGACGCTGGGTGGAATGCGCGTCGGGGCTGCGCCTCGGGGCGAAGGAGGACGACGCGGTTCTCGAACTGCTGGCCGAGGCGCCGGCGCACTCCTTTGCGGCCCGGGAGCTGCCCTGGGCCGGCGAGCTCGAGGAGCGCCTGCACGAACACATGGAATCGGTCGTGGGCTCGCCCACCGACACGGCCGAAGTTTCGCGCGCCCTGCGCTGGCTCGACGCGCTGTGGGACGCCGACCTGCTGTCGGGCGTTTGGCGCCTGCGCGACGCCCAGCGCCGCTGGGCGGCCGCCCTCGAGGAGCACGGGCCCTGCGCGGCTCTCGACGCCTGCCGCGCCGTCGGGGAGCGCCTGGGCCTGGCGCAGGCGGCCGCGGAGAATCGATGACCACCAAGCAGATCCGCCTCAACGACCAAAGCGAGACCATCCGGCTCCTCGGCGAGCAGGACGCGCGGCTGCGCGAATTGGAGCGGGACTTCGGAGTGGAGATCTTTCTGCGCCAGGACGCCGACAGCGGCGATCTGTCCTTGACCGTCAAGGGCAGCGCCAACCGCGTCGAGAAGGCGGTCAAGCGCCTGCGCTCGGAAATCGACGCGCTGCGAAGACGCGCCGCGGCGCCTCTAGATCCGCGCGGCTTCGAGCCGATCAATCTCGACGCGCCCGCCTTGCCCGAAGACGGCCTGTACCGCGCCCACAACAGCAAGGTCGTACGCGCGAGGACGCCCAACCAGCAGAAGTACTGCGACGCGATCGCCGAGCACGACCTGACCTTCGGCATCGGCCCGGCCGGCACGGGCAAGACCTTCTTGGCCGTGGCCTGCGCCCTGCGCGCCTTGGAATCTCGGCAGGTGTCGAAAATCGTGCTCTCGCGCCCAGTCGTCGAGGCCGGCGAGAAGCTCGGCTTCCTGCCCGGCGACCTCATGGAGAAGGTCAACCCCTATCTGCGCCCGCTGTACGACGGCTTCATCGGCCTGCTCGGCGGCGAACGCTTCCGCACCTGGCGCGACAACGACGTCATCGAGATCGTGCCGCTCGCCTACATGCGCGGGCGAACCTTCGAGGACGCGTTTATGATCCTCGACGAGGCGCAGAACACCACGCCCGAGCAGATGAAGATGTTCCTCACGCGCATGGGCGCCGGCTCGAAGGCCGTGGTGACGGGCGACACGACGCAGAACGACCTCGGCTCGCACGCGACCTCCGGCCTCGTGCGCGTACTCGAGATCCTCAAGGGCCTCGAAGGAGCGACCGTCGTGCGCATGGCCGAAGCCGACGTCTCGCGCCATCCGATCGTCAAGCGCATCATCCGGGCTTACGATAAATGGGACGAAAAAGCGGGTTGAGGATCATCGTCGCGGGTATGGCCTCCTTGCCCGAATCGGCGAGGCGGGCCTCGCTGTACCGGCGGGCGGTGGAGCGCGCCTTCGCGACCTCGAAGAAGAGGTTCCGCGGCGAGGTCAACGTGATCTTCCTCGGCCGCGCCGAGATGTTGCGCATGAACCGCCACTACCTGGGGCACGACTACGACACCGACGTCATCGCCTTCCCACACGACAGGCCGCACGGGATCATCGGCGATGATTTTCCGTTAGGAGACATCATCGTCTCTTCCTGGATGACCCGCAGTCAGGCGCGCGAGATCGGCCACAGCGTCGCGACAGAATCCGCGACTCTGGTCGTCCACGGCGCGCTGCACCTGCTCGGCCACGACGACCACCGCGAGAAGAACCGCAAGCGCATGTTCAAGGTCCAGGACCGCGTCGTCGCCTCCCTCCTTGTCTAAAGTCGTGTGGATGCTGGGGGCCGCGGCCTTCTGGCTCGTTCCCGATCAGAAGCTCCTGCGCTGGAAGCTCCTCGCCGTCGAGGCCGTCGTCCTCCTCGCCGGAGCGCTCCTGGTCGGACGCGACAAGTCGCGGGCCGAGCTCGACGTCCCGGTCGCCGGAGTCGCGGCCGCCGGACTGTTCTTCTGGGCCTTATCGCCCGACCGCTCCGTCGCGCAGGCCGAGGCCGTACGGCTCCTGTTCTGCGGCCTGACCTATTGGGCCGCGAGCCGTTCCGAGTCGAACTCGGCGTTGACGGCGTGGACCGCGGGCGCCGCCGCGGCCGGGGCTTGGGCGCTCGCGCAATTCCTGACCGGAAACCCTCGCCCCTTCGCGAGCTTCGGCAATCCGATCTTCCTGGGAACAGCCCTCGCCTCGGCTTTGCCGCTGTCGCTGTCGCGCGCCCGGACCGAACGCGGGCTCTGGGCCGCCGCGGCCGGGCTTCAGGCCGTCGGACTGCTGCTCTCGCAATCGCGCGCGGCGGTTTTCGGGCTCCTCGGGGGGCTGACGCTGTGGGCGCTCGCGCGCCTTAAGGGAAGGAGCCTTATCGCCGCTCTCGCCGCCGTCGTCGCGTCCGCCGCGACGGCCGCCTGGACGTTTCACGGCCGGGAGTGGACCCACGCCTTGATCTGGCGCGACGCGCTCACGCTGTGGCGCGCCCATCCTTGGCTCGGTTGCGGCCTCGGCCGCTTTCATCTCGAGTTCCCGGCCTTCGCCTCCGAGGCGCTCAAGGCTCGCTGGCCGGACGGACGCGTGATCGTGAATTTCGCCCATAACGAGTATCTGCAAACCTTGGCGGAAGCGGGCCCGCTCGGCCTCGCCGTCCTGCTCGCCGTCCCGGCGGCGGCCTGGCTCTCCCTGCGCCGCGAGGACGATACCGCGCGCGGGGCCGCCGCGGCCGGCGCCTTGGCGTTGTTCGCCGCCGCCTGCGTCTCGCCCGATCTGCGATTTGGAGTATCGGCATTCGCCGCATTTTTCTTATTCGGCGCGGCCGCCCGCCCGCGCGCCGGCGCCCCCCTCCCGCCGCTCGCCGCCGCCGCCGCGCTGACGGTGTTCGCCGTGCTCGCCGTCCAGCCCGCTCTCGCGGTCCGGCGCAACGCGGCCGAGGCGCCGTTTCACGCCGCCGTCGACGCGCAACGGCTCAAGACTTTGGAGGCCCGGAGCGATTTCGCCGCGGCCGAGGAGCTCGGGTACCTCAAGGCCAAGTCTTCGGATTTTCCCGGGGCGCGGGCGGCCTTCCTCCGCGCCGTCGAGCTCGCTCCGTCGAAACCGGGGCCGCTCAACAATCTCGGCAATCTCTCCTACCTGGCCGGCGATCCCGAAGCGGCGATCGGATGGTGGAAAAAATCGTTGGCCGCGGCGCCGGAGCAGATCGACGCCCGCCTGAACCTGGCCAAGCTCCTGTGCGAGCGCGGACGCCTGAAGGAATGCTCCGCCCAACTCGAGGAAGTTCTACGTCGAGAGCCGTCGAATGCCAAGGCCCGGGTGTTGTATAAGAAGATGACCGAATGATCATAGCGCCGCTCGTGTTCCTCTTCTCCCTGCCCGCCGCGGCCGCGCCGCCGGCGCGGCCTGATCCGACCGTGACCATCGAGGCGCGAGCCTTCAAGCCCGGAGAACTGCTCCTCGTGACCGTCTCCGGCAACGACGAGAAGGCTCCGCCCTCGGCCACCGTGGGCGGACGCGCGCTGGATTTCTTTCCGGGCGCCTCGACGGGCACCTGGCTCGCCTTCCTCGGCCTCGATCTCGACTACCCGCTCGGCCCGTCGATGCTGGAGGCCGCGCTGCGCGCCCCCGGCGGCCGGACGGTGAGCAAGTCCGAGCCCTTCACCGTCGTCGACGGCGCCTTCCCCGTCGTCGAGCTGAAAGTCGAGCAGAAGTTCGTGACGCCGGCCAAGGACGACGCGGAGCGAGCCGAGGCCGAGGCCGCGAAGCTCCACAAGCTCTTCGCCAAAACCGAGGAGAAGCGCCTGTTCGAGGGCCGCTTCGACTCGCCCATTCCCGGCGCGGCGACGGCCCGCTTCGGCGAACGCCGCGTCTTCAACGGCCAGCCGCGCTCGCCGCACTCGGGCATGGATCTCAAGGCCAAGCTGGGCCGCCCGGTCCGCGCTCCCGCCGCGGGCAAGGTTCTGCTCGCCGATCCGCTGTTCTACGCGGGCAACACGATCATCCTCGACCACGGCCTCGGCCTGACCACGCAATTCGCGCACCTCTCCAAATTCCTGGTCAAACCCGGCGATCTGGTCAAGAAGGGCCAGATCATCGGCAAGGTCGGCGCGACCGGGCGCGTGACCGGGCCGCACCTGCACTGGGCGCTCAAGCTCAAGACCGCCCGCATCGATCCCTATTCGCTCGTTTTCCTCGATCTCGACGCCAAGCTCCACGCCAAGCCCGAGAACCCGTTGATCCGTTCGCCGTTCTGCGCGGGCGGCGAGGGCGGCGCCGACCCCGCGGTCCCCGCGCCCGCGTGGGGCAGGGGCTCCGGCGGCCTGCGCGCCCGCGCGCGTCCGACCAAGCCCGTCTACGCCTCCGGCGAAAGCGTCTCGTTGCTCGTCGAGCTCCAGAACACGGCGCGCAAGCCCGCCTTCCTCGACTTCGTGCGCGACGCCGCCCTGCGCCCGCTCGTTCTGGGCGTCGGCGAGGGTCCGCGCGCCTTCGACCTGCTCGTCTCCTCCAAATCCGCCTCGGGGCCGCTCACCGAGCAGATCAAGATTCCCAAGAACAAGACTCTCTGCTTCGAACAGAACGTCTCCGCCGCCGGGCCGCTGCTCGCGCTGGCAACCACGAGCTACGCCCTGACCTACGGTACCGAATTCCTTTACCACTCGACGTCGACGATTCGAGCCGGCGTGTGGCGCGGCCGCCTCTCCATTCCGCCCGTCTCGATCTCCGTTTCGAGCGCGCCCGCTCCATGAGAATCCTCGCCGTCGCTCTCCTGTTCACGCTCCCTTTCCGAGCGAGCGCCCAATCGCTCGGGGTCCAGGATACCTTGCTCGGCTCGAGCGTCAAGCGCCTGCTCGTCGGCGCCTTGCGCCACCTGCAATCGGAAGGCAACGACGACGCCTGCCTCGTCGGCATCGCGTCCGTCGTCAATATTTATCACGATTCGAAAATCCCGGGCAACAAGCCCGGCTACTACAACTCGTACGTGTTCTACTTCTACTCGCCGACCAAGCCGTTTACCGGCGTCGAGGTGTCCGAGCCCGTGGACAGCGGCCCCCAGGACTCGACGCTCGGCGCCTTCAACAGCTACTCGACCCTCATCGAGGGGCGCGGGGGCGGCACGCTTCCCGCGGAGTTCAGCGACTCCGCAGACGCCTGCTTCGCCGATCTCCCCGTCGACAGCGGCCAGGCGCTCGCCGCCGCGTGGAAGGCCGGACTCCCGAAGGGCAACGGCAACAACTACGGGCTGACCCTGCGGAGCAACGCCGGCCCGGTCAGCCGCGACTGGAGCGACAAATCGCTGAGGCGCAAGCGGTATTGGATCGTGGTCGACGGCGATCTCAAGCCTCACGACATCGGCCTCGTTCACGGCGCCGCGCTGTCCCACGATGTATACCGGCAGTATCTGATCGACGCCAAGACGGGAAAGTTCATCAAGAAGCGCGTCGAGCGCATCCGGCGCCCTTACGCAAGCGAAACCGCGCCCTAACGCCAACGAAGCAGGAGTTTCTAGCCCTCATTCCGCCAAAAGCTGGAGCGGCGGATCAAGGCGCTGATGCCGGCGTGCAAGGTCCTGTTCGTTTCGGGATACGCCGAGGACGGGATTGCCGAGAGCGCCGCCGCCGACGAGGAGCCCGGAGTCGAAGGGCTGAGCAGAAAGTCCGACGCCCCCAGCCGCATGGCGTGAACGGCCATCTCAACGGTCCCGAAGCCGGTCATGACGATCACCGGCGTTCTCGGACGGGTGTCCGCCGCCTCCTCGAGCACGCCGAAGCCGCCCAGGCGCGGCATCGTCGTCGACGATAGGGATCACCTTGCGCGCTTCATCCATGAGCGACGCTCCCCTTCGTCTCCGCCCCGGACCCGCGCTCGGCGGAGGTCTGCGCGCGGAGTTCCTCGGCGCGCCAGTCGAGTGCCCCGCCCGTGTGCGAGGGCAGCTTCACCGTGAACGCGGTCCGCCCGGGGCGGCTCTCCACCGACACCTCGCCCGAGTGCTTCTCGACGATCTCGCTGACGAGGCTCAAGCCGAGTCCCGTGCCCTGCCCGATCGGCTTCGTCGTAAAAAAGGGGTCGAAGATCTTCGCGGCGACGGCAGGGGGGATCCCCGCGCCGTCGTCGACGACCTTCAGGAGTATCCAGGAGTGAGGAACGCCCGATACGAGCTCGGAGGTCAAGGTCAACGCCCCCCCGCCGGGCATCGCGTCGATGGCGTTTTTGGCCAGGTTCATGATCACCTGCTCGATCTGATGCTTGTTGCCCAGGATCTTCGGCAGGTCCGCGGCCAGAGCCGTCTCGACCGTCACCCGCCCGATCTTCGCCTGGGGCGAGATCAAGGTCAGCGCCTGCTCGACGGCCTCGTTGAGGTCCATCGGGATCCGGTCGGACTGCTGGGTCCGGGCGAAGGTCAGCAGGCTTTGCACGAGCGCCTTGCAGCGCAGGGCCTCGCGCTCGATCGACTTGATCGGCAGCTCGATCTCGTCTCCCGCCTTGAGCCGGCGGGCCAGGCTCTGGGAAAAGCCCAGGATCACCCCGAGCGGGTTGTTGATCTCGTGGGCCACCCCGGCCGCGAGCTGGCCGATGGCGGACATCTTTTCGGAACGCCGGAGCAGCTCCTGGCCGCGCTCTTTTTCCCGCTGCGCGTCCGCCATCTCGCGGACCATGCGGCGCCCGTAAAACACCGCGCCGGCCGCCATGAGCAAGGTCAACGCCGCGACGACCAACTCGTATCTGGCGGAAGCCTCGGCGGCGGCCTGCTGAGCGCGCAGGTGCCGGCGCTGGATGGTGCGGACACGCGTCTCGGCCGCCGCCAAAGCCTCGCGGAGCTTGGCGTACTTGCGATCCATGCTGGCCATGCGGCGCCCGGCCCGGCGCGTGTCTTTCTCCTTGAAATAGGAGAAGATGCTGCGGGCTTCCTGAAGCATCTCGTCCATCGTCGTCATGATCGGAGAGAGGGACAGGTTCTCCTCCCGCCGATCAGCCTGCGCCAGCGTCGCCGCCTGCGCGTTGAAGGCGGCCAAGGCCTTCTCCATGCGCAGAGACTCGCCGGCCACGTCACGGGAATCGAAGACGTCATTGCCGGGGGCATTGACCGCGGACGCCAGGGAAGAGAGGCGGGCGTATCCGTCGAGCCGCGCGGCCCAGGCTTGATTTACGGCGACGGAGTCGGCGTAGATGGCCATGATCCGAAAGCTCACGTATTGGCTCGAGCACACCGCCGTCAGATCGAGAAGCGCCAGGATGTAGTACAGATGATACCATTGCAAGGATTTCACCCCACACTAATAGCAGGCTCGGCTCGCTCGCGGCTGAACTCCCGCTTAAGTTCCGCTGAAGACGGCGATCGCGCGGAAGCGCCGAGCGCGGCGCATTTAAGCTTACGCAGTCGGACTTGGCGCGCGAACGCAGCACGAGATAGGTCTCGAGGCGGTCGAGGACGGCGCGATAGAGCGCACTGCCGGCCGCGTCGCGCGGGCATGTCTATGGAACTTTTCGCCACCCTCAATCGTATGGTAGCAGGTCTTGACGGCGGGCATGCTATGGTATAAACTTAGTTATACCGATATGAAAACGATCAAGACCGCCGTCAGTCTTCCCGCCGACCTGTACATCAGGGCCGAGAAGATGAGGAAAAAGATGGGTAAATCGAGGAGCAAAATGATCACCGAATCCCTCGCGAAGGCGGTGCGCGAAGCCGAAATCAAGGACATGGAGGAGCGCGACAACGCCGCCTACGCCAAGAATCCCCACACGAAAGAGGAGATCGAAGAGATCATGGCCGCGACCAGACAGTCCTGGGCCGAGATAGACGAGGCCGATAAGAACGTCGATTGGGAGAAATTTTTTGAACCGAGGTGACATCTGGTGGGCGCAAATCGAGCCGAAGGCGCGCCCGGTCGTGCTCATCTCACGCCAGTCGCATATTCTCTCGCGCGATAAAGTGATGGTCGCGCAGGTGACAAGCCGCGTTCGCGGTCTGCTCTCGGAAGTGCCTTTGGACCCTCGAGACGGACTCCGCTTTCCGTGCGTCGCGGACGCCGGCACCTTGCACTCGGTTCACAAATCCCGTCTGCTGCGTCGAGTCGCCAAGCTCTCCGGGACTAAGCTCGACGCACTCGACGCCGCCCTGCGTTTCGCCCTCGGCCTCGACTAGTCGAAAAGCTATAATCCCCCTCGTGAGCAAGACCGAACATATCCCCTTCGCGGATATCGAGAAAAAGTGGCAGGACCGGTGGGAGGCCGACGGGGCCTTCCGCGCGCCGAAAATACCGCACCCGGGGAAAAAATTCTACTGCCTGGACATGTTCCCCTATCCCTCGGCCGCGGGCCTTCACGTCGGCCACCCCGAGGGCTATACGGCGACCGACATCCTGTGCCGCTACAAGCGCATGCGCGACTTCGACGTCCTGCACCCGATGGGCTGGGACGCCTTCGGCCTGCCCGCCGAGAACTTCGCCATCGCCACCGGCACGCACCCCGCGAAGGTCACCAAGGACAACGTCGAGAACTTCCGCCGCCAGATCAAGGCTTTGGGCTTCTCCTACGATTGGGACCGCGAGGTCGACACCACCGACCCCGGCTACTATAAGTGGACGCAGTGGATCTTCCTCCAGCTTTTCAAGAAGGGCCTCGCCTACGAAAGCACGGCCCCGATCAATTTCTGCCCGTCGTGCAAGACCGGTCTCGCCAATGAAGAGGTCTTCAACGGCGCCTGCGAGCGCTGCGGGACCAAGGTCGAGCGCAAGAACCTGCGCCAGTGGGTCCTCAAGATCACCGCTTACGCCGACCGGCTCGAAAGCGACTTGGCCGGACTCGACTGGCCCGACTCGACGCTCGCGATGCAGAAGCACTGGATTGGCCGCTCCGAGGGCGCCGAAGTCGCGTTCAAGACCGAGGCCGGAGACGAGCTCAAGGTGTTTACGACCCGCCCCGACACCTTGTTCGGCGCGACCTACATGGTCCTCGCCCCCGAACACGCGCTCGTCGCCAAGCTGACGGCCGCCGCGCAGAAGGCCGCCGTCGCCGCTTACGTCGACGCGGCCAAAAACAAGTCCGACCTCGAGCGCACCGAGCTGCAGAAAGAGAAGTCGGGCGTGTTCACCGGCGGGTTCGCGATCAATCCGGTCAACGGCAAAAAAATCCCGGTCTGGATAGCCGATTACGTGCTCGGCTCCTACGGCACGGGCGCGATCATGGCGGTGCCGGCCCACGACGAGCGCGACCACGAATTCGCGTCGAAGTATCAGATCGCCATCGTGACCGTCGTCAAAGGCGAGGCCGAAGACGACAAGGCTTTCACCGGAGACGGTGTCGCGGTCAACTCCGATTTTCTCAACGGGCTCGCGACGTCCGAAGCCAAGAAGAAGATGATCGCCTGGCTCGGTGAGAAAAAGCTCGGGACCAAGCGCGTCAACTACAAGCTGCGCGACTGGCTGTTTTCGCGCCAACGCTACTGGGGCGAGCCGATTCCGATCGTGCACTGCGCCAAGTGCGGCATCGTTCCCGTCCCCGAGGACCAGCTGCCCCTGCGCCTGCCTGAAGTCGCCGATTTCAAACCCACCGGCACCGGCGAGTCTCCGCTCGCGAACGCGACCGACTGGGTCAGCACCAAGTGCCCCGCGTGCGCGGCCCCGGCCAAACGCGAGACCAACACCATGCCCCAGTGGGCCGGTTCCTGCTGGTATTATCTGCGCTTCATCGACCCCAAGAATTCAGCCGCGGCATGGTCCAAGGACCTCGAGAAAGCCTGGGGGCCGGTGGACTGCTACGTCGGCGGCGCCGAGCACGCGGTGCTCCACCTGCTGTACTCCCGGTTCTGGCACAAGGTTCTCTTCGACCTCGGCTTCGTCTCCACGAAGGAGCCCTTTCAAAAACTCAGGCACCAGGGCATGATTCTCTCCTACTCGAACCGCGACTCGAAAGGGAACTATCACACCTACGAGGACGTCGAATATGACGACCAGAACCGGGCGAAGCTGACCGCGACCGGCGAGATCCTGACCTCTCAAGTCGAGAAGATGTCCAAATCCAAGAAGAACGTCGTCAATCCCGACGTCGTGCTCAAACGCTACGGCGCGGACGCGTTCAGGCTATACGAGATGTTCATGGGCCCGTTCGAGCAGGCAAAGCCGTGGGACATGCGGAGCATCGAAGGTGTTTATCGGTTTCTCAAAAGGGCATTCGTTCTCATCAATGATCTCAACAACGCCGGCGCCGAAGGCGACGGACTCGTCGCATTGCGCCATCGCACGATTAAAAAGGTCGGCGAAGACATCGAGTCATTTGGTTTCAACACGGCCATTTCTTCGCTGATGATTTATCTCAACGCGATCCAAGCTGATAAGGCGCCGTCGAAAACTGATCTCAATACGTTTCTCATTCTTCTCAATCCGTTCGCTCCGCATTTGACTGAAGAATTATGGGAGAAGCTAGGCCACGAGAAACTGCTCTGTCGCGAGCCGTGGCCGTCGTGGGACCCCCAATTCCTCATCGAGAGCGTCCTGGAGTATCCCGTGCAGGTCAACGGCAAGCTGCGCGACACGTTTAAAATCGCCGCGGACGCGCCGGACGAGCTCGTCAAGGAAACGGCGGTCAAGCTGGTCAAAATTCAGACGGCGGTCGGAACGCAGACGATCGTGAAGGTCATCTTAATCCCGAAAAAGCTGGTCAACCTGGTGGTCAAATGATCAAGAGACTTCTTCCCCTCGCGCTGCTTCTCTCCGCCGCGTGCGGCACCGACGTGGCGTACAAGCCGACCCCGCAGATCATCCCCCAACACGTCCAACGGCTGGCCCTGCGGCCCGTCTCCAACAAGACCCAGCAGTTCGGCCTCGAGGACAAGCTCATGCTGCGCGTGCGCGACGAGTTCCTGCGCGACGGCCGATACCCTCTCGTGCCCGAGCCCGAGTCTCAGGGCATCGTCTGGATCACGATCTCGCGCTACATCCTGACCGCCGTGCAATACGACTCGACCCAGGCCGCGACCGCCTACAAGCTGCGCATCCTCGTGGACCTGCAGTTCGTCGACAAGAGCTCCAACCAGATTCTGTGGGAGGAGAAGAACCTCGAGGGCATCCTGAACTTTCCCGCGGCGACTCTTCGCGCCGGCCTGACCGAGGAGCAGGCGCGCGAGCAGATCTGGGACATCCTGGCGCGCAACATCGTCAAGCGCGTGGTCAACGGCTTCGGCTCGGTTACCGGCACCTCCGAGAGGCGCATCACCGGCGAGGCCCCTTCCACGCAACCCGCGGCCAAGCCCGACGAGCCGCTCAAGCCCGTCATCTCCAACCCGTACTGAGGCGATGCAGATCGCGCCCCACGCCCTCGACGCGGAGTGGAAGGCCGGAAAGTTCCGGCCGGTCTACTACCTGTTCGGCGAGGAAAGCGCGTCGAAGGCCGACGCGGTCCTGCGGCTCAAGGCGCTGTTTAAAGCCGACGACTTCAACCTCTGCGAATTCTCCGGCGATCCGAACTCCGAATACCCGACGATCCTGAGCGAGGCCATGACCTTGCCGGTGTTCTCCGACAAGCGGCTCGTGATCGTGCGCAATCCCAAGATTCCCGCCGAGGCCCGCGCCGCGCTGGCCGAGTATCTCAAGGCGCCCTCGACGACGACGACCTTGGTGCTCCTCTCGGAGGATCGCCGCCCCGACAAAAAGGATGCGCTGGCCAACGCCGCCGAAGCGGCCGGCGCCGTCGTCGTCTTCTCCCCGATGACCGAGGACGAAGCCGTCGAGCGCCTGATCGCGGAGGCCCGGAAGGCGGGCAAGACCATGGCGCCCGAGGCCGCGACGGCTCTCGTCGAGGAGGCCGGGGGCGACTGGGGCATTTTGTCCGGCGAGCTCGAGAAGGCGATCTTGTTCGCCGGCAAGGAGACCGCGATCGGGCTCGAAGCCGTCTCCGCGAGCCTCGGCCACCACCAGGCCGCCGACCCGTGGGCATTCGAGCGGCTGATCTCCTCGCGCGACTTGAAAGCCAGCCTGAACTACCTGGAGGACGCCTACGAGGGCGTCAAGCCCGAGGAGGTCGTCTTCCGCTCGCTGTCGCAGGCGCGCGCCGCCTACCTCAAGCAGCTCAAGGCCAAGCGCATGCTCAAGGCGGGCTTAGCACCCCGGGACATCGAGATGAAGCTGCGCATTTTCTACGACCGCGACTTCTTCGTCCGCGCCCAGCGCGTCAGCGAAGAACGCCTTCGACGCGACCTAAGACGCCTGCTCGAGACCGAGACCGACCTCAAATCCAAGGCCTGGCTCGACCCCAAGGTCGAGCTCACCGGCCTCGTCGTCGAGCTCTGCACCCCGACCTCGCGCCTGTAAGTGGGTGTCAGGCTTCACTATTCGAACAATTCCCTCGGATCCGATTTGAGGGCAGTGTTCGTATAGTGAAGCCTGACCCCCTCTAAAGCGAAGCGCCCGTCGAAGGGGACGGGCGCTCGTTGTCGGCCTCGCGGCTTACTTCGCGGCGGTGAGAGTTCGGACCTGGGCGGCCAGGCGGGACTTCTTGCGGGCGGCGGCCTTCCAGTGGATGGTGCCGGCCTTGGCGGCCTTGTCGAGCGCGGCGGAGGCCTTGCCGGTCAGCTCTAAGATCGCCTTGACGTCCTTGCTCTTCGCGGCGTCCACGAGGGCGCGCACGGCGAGGCGGACGGACTTACGCTTGGACGCGTTGTGGATCGCGTGCTTGAGGGACTGGCGGTGAGCCTTGAGTCCCGACTTGTGACGCATCTGCTTCTTCTTTGCCATAGACGGAGATTATGGCTTTTTCCCGTCGTGTCCGTCAATGAGCAGACTTGTCTCACGCAACATGAGCCTGAACAGACGCCTGTTTCTCACGCAAGATGAGCCTGAAGCAGGCGCGGTAGGACGTCGTCGGCGCGGCGTGCTAACTTGGATCCATGATGATCATCATGGACGACACGCAGGT
>JACRDP010000006.1 GCA_016212855.1 Elusimicrobiota bacterium | reverse complement strand
GATGCGGCGGGTCACTTGGTAGGCCATATCGTATTATATAATACGATGCTCAAACATGTCAACCCCTACGCCAGTTCTGGTTTATCGACGAGAAATGCGATTACAACAACGACCTAGTGGCTAAGAGGCTCGAAAGGTAGGGTCAATGCGTCAGGTTCTTGAGAACGTCGAGAGCACTAAACGCCAATACGCGCTTCGCGGGCGGGCGACATCCCTCGGATGGCGAGACGACCAGATCATCGTCATCGACAACGATCAGGGGGAGTCGGGTGCCTCGGCGGTTTGGCGCCAGGGCTTTCAACGTCTCGTGACCGACGTGGGCATGGGCCGTGCCGGCATAGTGATGGGTCTTGAGGTCTCCCGCCTGGCCAGGAACAATGCCGACTGGCACCGCCTATTAGAGATTTGCGCACTCTCCGACACCTTGATTCTCGACGATGACGGCGTGTACGATCCGACAGCCTTCAACGACCGGCTCCTCCTGGGCCTCAAAGGCACGATGAGCGAAGCCGAGCTACACGTCCTCAAAGCCAGGTTGCGCGGCGGGATACTCAACAAGGTCAGGCGTGGTGAATACCGTTGCCCTCTTCCCACCGGCTTCGTGTACGACGAGGCCGGCCACGTGGCGCTTGACCCCGACCGGCAGATCCGGGAGACCATCGCCTACTTCTTCGAGACGTTCTCGCGCGTAGGTTCCGCGTGCCAGACGGTCAAGGCGTTTCGAAATGAGGACCTCCGTTTCCCATCCCGATTCTCCAACGGGGCTACGGTTTTCCGACCGCTGACCGCATCGACGGCAATGCGCACGCTCAACAACCCGCGCTACGCGGGCGCCTACGCGTACGGGCGACGGGGCTATCGGCGGGCCGCCGATGGAAAGAAGAAGGTACAGCGAAAGCGCAATCCCGGCGACTGGCTCGCGTGCATCCCGAACGCCCATCCTGGCTACATCACCTGGGAACGATTTCATGAGAATCTCAAGATCCTCGAGACCAATGGGCGGGGATATGAACTGGCCAGGACGTCGCCGCCGCGAGAAGGGGCGGCGCTCTTGCAGGGGCGTGCGGTGTGCGGGCGGTGCGGGAGACACTTCCGCGTCCGATATGCTACGCGGCGCGGAAGGCAGGAGGCATGGTACGTCTGCGACCGCGCGCAGGGCACTCGCGGCAAGCCCAGCTGCCAGTCGATCGCGGGACCACCCGTCGACCGGGCGATCGGCGAACTCATCGCCGAGGAAATGACACCCGCCGCCGTCGGACTCGCGCTCGAGATCCGAAGAGAGATCGAAGCACGATATGAAGAGGCTGACCATCTGCGCTGCCGCGCGATCGAGCGCGCTCAGATCGAAGCGGATCTCGCGCAGCGCCGATTCATGCTGGTCGATCCAAGTAATCGCCTCGTCGCCGATACGCTTGAGGGCGAATGGAACGACAAGCTGCGCGCCTTGAGCAAGGCCCGAGAGGAAAGGGAGCGTGGGCGGCAGGAGGACCAACTTGTCCTCGACGATGCCATCCGCGAACGGCTCGTGGCGATGACCACGGACTTCAAGAAGCTCTGGGCTGACCCGGGCACGCCCAACCGCGAGCGCAAACGACTGCTCTCCTACATCATCGAGGATGCCACGCTCATCAAATTCCCGGCGGAAGGGACCACCAAGATCCATGTCCGCTTCAAGGGCGGCAAGACCGCGACGCTCACGGCGTTCAACCCCAGGTCCTCCGCCGAGCAGGTGAAGACGCAGCCTCAGATCGTCGAGCTCGTCGACAAGCTCCTCGACGACCACATTTATTCCGAGATCGCCGACCTCCTTAACAAGCAAGGACTTCAACCCGGCGGATCGGCGCGACCCGGGCGTTGTGATGCTCGTTTCACCGCCTTGCGGGTCGCCTATCTCGTCCATGGTTACGCGCTCCGGTCTCGTTACGATCGACTTCGAGACCGTGGAATGTTGACGAAAGAGGAGACGGCAATTCGCCTCGGGATACATCCGGCCACGCTTGTCAGTTGGGCCAAGCACGGTATCGTCGCCAGACACGCCTACAACGCCCACGCGTACCTGTATGAGACACCGGGGCCGAATCCGCCGGTCAAACAATGCAGTCGATGGAACCGGCTCGCCGATCGAGCGACGGCTCTCAAAACAGCGGCGGCATCAAAGCCCTTACATCAAACTGGAGGAGTTGCAGTATGAAGACGGTTGGTTCTGGCACAGCCAGAAGCCCTGCCCGTCGTAAACCAGGATCTTCAGCGCACGGGCGCTCCTGCTGCGGAACACGAACATCGCGCCGCTCATCGGATCTGTCCCGAGCTCTTGCCGGCAGACCCGGCACAACCCGTCGATGCCACGGCGAAAGTCCGTAGGCTCCACGGCCACCAGTATCCGCAGGTGGGGGGTGAGCTGGATCATGGGTCAGCCTGCGCTCCAGTCGTTCTTGAGCGCCCGCGCCAGCGCCGCCACCTCACCGACGCTCGCTCCCCTCACGTGGATGCGCTGCGCCCCGCCACCTCCCATCTCGAAGACGTACTCCGCCGACGAAGTCCGGGGCAGGGCCCCGACGGGAAGGCTCCACTCAACGAAGGCGGGCTTGGGCCGGGAAGGGCGCGCGCCGGAGCTCCGTCCAGCACGACGATCACGCAGGGCCGTGTGGTTCAACCCCAGCCACCGCGCCACGCGATGGAGGCTGTGGGCTCCGCACAGCTTGGCCGCGGCCTCCCACAGCCTCGCGGGAATCCGTTCCCGCCCCTGCTTGCCGGCCCGCCAGAGATCGAACTGTTCAACCGCCCTGCGAACTTCCGCAGGCACGTCCTCCCGCCTCGTGCTCGCCATGATTCCTCCACGCCGCCCCTGGGGGGCAGCATCGGGAGGATAGCAGGCCGCCGACGCGAAAGTCAGGCGCGCTTACCGCAAGGACACCATCATCCGCATAAATCAGTTTGTGTGTTTGAGATTTCCTTTGGCGCAATGCCTTCTGGAGTGCAGATTAAAGTGCCTATAAGAACCTGGAGAAAGCTGGTTGCAAATCTGAAGAAGTATGTGTGGAAGCTCAACCGTCTT